>NZ_JOIU01000005.1 GCF_000720135.1 Streptomyces sp. NRRL S-1022
CCGCCCGCGTCTCCGGAACCGGCGTGCCCCCCGTCGGCGGGGGTGGTGCCACGTCTGCGTCCGGGTCAGGCCCGGCTCCTGGGGCCGGCGCCGGGGGACCCGCCCGCGTCTCCGGAACCGGCGTGCCCCCCGTCGGCGGGGGTGGTGCCACGTCTGCGTCCGGGTCAGGCCCGGCTCCCGAGGGCGGCGCCCGGGGACCCGCCCGCGTCAGCGAGCCCGAGCGTGTCCTCCTGCTCGCGGCCGATGACGTGGACGGCCTCGCCGCGCTCCTTGGTGCCGGGGACGCGGTCGTGCTCGGCACCGGGCTCGATCCGGCACGGCCGCACGGCGACGCCGGTCCGGTCCGGCTCGGAGTCGTGGAACCCACCGCCAAACGGCTCGCCCTGGCCCGGCGCGCGGTCGCCAAGGGCGGCGCCTGGCACGGCCGTAGTGACGTCTGGTTCCGGCCCGGGCCGCTGCTCGGCCGCGCCGGCGGCAAGGTCGCGTTCGTCTTCCCGGGCCTGGAAGCGGACTTCACACCCCGCACTGACGACATCGCCGCCCACTTCGGCCTGCCCCCGGTCGACGGCGCCGGCCCGGACGTCCGGGTCGGCGACATCGGCCGGCACGGTTTCGGGGTCGTCGGCGTGGGCCGTCTGCTGGACCGGGCCCTGCGCCGCATGGGCGTCGTACCGGACGCGGTCGCCGGGCACAGCGTCGGCGAATGGACGGCCATGGCCGCGGCCGGGCTCTACTCGGCGGCCCAGGTGGACGCGTTCATGGCCGGGTTCGACCCGGACTCGGTCAGCGTCCCCGGCCTCGCCTTCGCCGCCGTCGGAACCTCCGCCGGCCACGTGCGGGCCGCGCTCGCCGGCGCCTGGGCGGACTTGGGGATAGTGCTGTCCCACGACAACGCGCCCCGCCAGTCCATGGTCTGCGGCCCCGGACCGGCCGTGGCGGACTTCGCGCGGGCGCTGCGTGCCGGGGGTGTGCTCTGCCAGGTGCTGCCGTTCCGGTCCGGTTTCCACACGCCGATGCTCGAACCGTACCTCGCCCCCATCAAGGCGGCCGCCGACCGCTTCCGGCTGCACCCGCCGACCGTGCCGGTGTGGTCGGGGACGACCGCGGCACCCTTCCCGCAAGAGGAGCCGGCGGTCCGCGAACTGTTCGTGCGGCACCTGCTGGAACCCGTCCGCTTCCGCGAGCTGACCGAGGCCCTGTACGCCGCCGGCCACCGCGTCTTCGTGCAGACCGGCCCCGGCCGGCTGCCCTCCCTCATCGGCGACACCCTCGGCGACCGCGACCACCTGGCCGTCGCCGCCAACTCCCCCCACCACGGCGGCCTGGCCCAACTCCGGCGCGTGGCCACCGCATTGTGGACGGCGGGGGCGGCCGTGGCACCGTAC
Organism: Streptomyces sp. NRRL S-1022; assembly: GCF_000720135.1. Classification (GTDB taxonomy): domain Bacteria; phylum Actinomycetota; class Actinomycetes; order Streptomycetales; family Streptomycetaceae; genus Streptomyces. The sequence goes on from NZ_JOIU01000005.1 coordinate 1,386, forward strand.
GCACCGCCCCCGGCAGGCCGGCCGGCCGTCACCCGCCCGCCGGTCCGCCTCGACCTCGGCAGCGCCCTGGTGTCCCTGGACGGCCCGACCCGCGAGGCCCTGCGCGCCCGGCTGCGCCCGACGCCGGCAACGGCCGCCCCCGCGCGCCCCGCCCCCTCCGGCGCCCCGGTCCTCGACGCCCTCGCCGCCCACCACCCGGCCGCCGCCGAACTCACCGCCCTCCTGCGCGACACCGCCACCACCGCGGCGGAACTGATCGCCGCGAGCCACCGGCCCGCGGGCCGGCCACCGGCACCCGCCGGCCGCGCGGCGGCGACCGGCGTTCCCACGGACACCGGGCCCGCCACCACCCCCGTCGGCCGCGCGGCGGCGACCGGCGTTCCCACGGACACCGGGCCCGCCACCACCCCCGCCGGCCGCCCGGCGGCGACCGGCGTTCCCACGGACACCGGGCCCGCCACCACCCCCGCCGGCCGCGCGACGGCGACCGCACGCCCCGTCACCACGACCCTGCACGTCTCCCTCGGCACCATGCCCCACCTCATCGACCACTGCTTCTTCCCGCAGCGCCCCGGCTGGCCGGACCCGGAGGACCGCTGGCCGGTCGTCCCGGCGACCACGATCGTGCGGCACATGATGGACGCGGCGGAGGCGGCGGCCCCCGGCCTGCGTGCCGTCGCCGTGCACGGCGCCCGGTTCGACCGCTGGCTCACCGCCGTACCCGCCGTCGACGTACCGGTCACCGTCGCACCGGACCCCGGCCGGCACGACCGGGTCACCGTCACCTTCGGCCCCACCGCCCGCGCCATGGTCGAACTCGCCCCGCACCACCCGGCCCCGCCCCCGCCCGGCCCTCTCCCGGCCGGCCCCGAGCGCGTCCCCGGCCACACCGCCGCCCAGCTCTACCGCGAGCGCTGGATGTTCCACGGACCGCGGTTCCAGGGCCTGACCGAGCTGACCGCGCTCGGCGAGCGGCACATCCGCGGAGTGCTCACCACACCCGCGGCACCCGGCGCCCTGCTGGACAACGTGGGCCAGTTGCTCGGCTACTGGATCATGGCGACCCGCACCGAGCGCACCGTCGTCTTCCCGGTGCAGCTGGGCCGGGCACGGTTCCACGGTCCGCACCCGGAGCCCGGCACCAGGGTCCACTGCGTGCTGCGGATCACCTCGCTCACGGACACCGTGCTGGAGGCGGACGCGGAGCTGACCGTCGGCGGCCGGGTCTGGGCCCGGCTGACGGGCTGGCAGGACCGCCGCTTCGACAACGACCCCACCACCCGGCCCGTCGAACGCTTCCCCGAACGGCACACCCTCGCCGCGGCCCTGCCCGGCGGCTGGGCGCTGCTGCACGAGCGGTGGCCGGACCTCGCCTCCCGCGAGCTGATCATGCGGAACTCGCTGGGCGGCGCGGAGCGCACCGAGTACGCCCAGCGCCCGCCGCGCGGGCGCCGGCAGTGGCTGCTCGGCCGGATCGCGGCCAAGGACGCCGTACGGCACTGGCTCTGGCGGCAGGGCGAGGGACCGGTCTTCCCGGCGGAGCTGCGGGTCGGCAACGACGCGCTCGGCCGCCCGTACGTCACCGGTGTGCACGGCCGGGAGCTGCCCCCGCTGGACGTCTCGCTCGCCCACCGGGCCGAGGCCGCCGTGGCGATCGTACGGCCGCACCGCCCGCAGCCCGGCCCCGGCATCGACATCGAGGAGGTCACCGACCGCGACCCGGCGACCCTGACCACCGCGCTCGGCCCGGCCGAACTGCGGCTCCTACGCACCCGCTGCGCGGACGGCGGCGACGGGCAGGCCGTGTGGTTCACCCGGTTCTGGGCCGCCAAGGAGGCGGTCGCCAAGGCCGAGGGCGTCGGATTCGGCGGCCGGCCCCGGGACTTCGCCGTACTGGAGGCCGCCCCGGACGGCAGCCGGCTCCTCGTCGCCGGCCGCCTCGAACGCGCCTACACCGTGCACTGCGCCCCGGCGGCCAACCCGCCCGCCCTGCCCCCGCGCGCCTACGTGGTGGCCTGGACCACCGGACCCGCGGCCGGCGACGGCCCTCCCGACGGCTCACCCGCCGCCCCAGCCGACGGCCCGCCCGGCCGGCCGCACGCCGGACCACCCGCCGCCCCCGCCGACTCAGCAGCCGAGGAGAACCCCCGATGAACCCCACCCAGCCGGCCCCCGCGCAGCCCACCGCCGACACCGTGCTCGCCGACGTCACCGGCATGCTCCGCACGGTCCTGGCGGAGTACGGCGACGACGACGTGGCGATCGGCATGTCCACCACCTTCAACCGGGACCTGGAACTGGAGAGCATCGACCTCGTCACCCTGGCCGGCCTGCTGGAGGAGCGGTACGGGCCCCGGGTCAACCTCGCCGAGTTCCTGGCCGGCATGGAGTTCGACGAGATCATCGAGCTGACCGTCGGCCGGCTCGTGGAGCACGTGACGGGGAGCCTGAACGCCACCCGGGCGGCCTGAGCCGTGGCGATGGTCGACGCCGGCGGCATCCGGCTGCACGTCCAGCGGACCGGCCCCACCGACGGCCGCACCCCGCACCCCACCGTCGTCCTGGTGCACGGACTGCTCACCGACAGCCTGGCCAGCTACTACTTCACCGTGGCGCCCGCGTTCGCGGCGGCCGGACTCGACGTCGTCATGTACGACCTGCGCGGCCACGGCCGCAGCGAGCGCCCGCCGCACGGCTACACCCTCGACCACAACATCGACGACCTGGAGGCGCTCCTCGGCCGGCTGGCCGTGACCGGGCCCGTGCACCTCGTCGGCAACTCCTACGGCGGCACCATCGCCTTCGGCTACGCGGCCCGCCACCCCGGCCGCGTGGCCAGCCTGACCCTGATCGAGTCCGAGCCGGCGACGGCCGCCTGGGCCGCGAAACTCGGCGGCATCCTGCGCCGGGTGCTGACCGAACTCGCGTACAACGAGCCCGACGCGATCGCCTGGATCACCGCCCACCGCGGCCACAACACCGCCCGCCTCGCCAAGGGCGCGGCCCGGCTGGCCCGCGAGACCACCCTGGGCCGGGACATCCCCGCCAGCCGAGTGCTCACCGAGGCCGAGATCGGCGCCGTGCGCTGCCCGGTCCTCGGGGTGTACGGCGGCGACTCGGACCTGGCGGACCTGGTGCCGGTGCAGCGGCGGCTGCTGACGGACTTCCGGGCGGTCGTGCTGCCCGGGCACGAGCACTCGGTCCTGGTCGAGGCGCCCGGCACCGTCGGCGGGCACATCCTCGACCTGGTCTCGGCGGGGGCGGTGGCCCGGTGAGCGGGTTCCTGTTCGTCGTCCCGCCGCTGACCGGGCACATCAACCCCGCCGTCGGCGTCGCCGCCCGGCTCGGGGCGCGCGGCCACCGGGTGGCCTGGGCGTGTGCCGACCCGGCGCTGGTGCGGCGGCTCGCGGGCGCGGACGCGGTGGTGTTCGGGTGCGCGGGACCGGTGCCGGGCGCCCCGGGCGCCGTACGGCCACCGGACCTGCGGGGCGCGGAGGCGCTGCGGTTCCTGTGGGAGGGGTACCTGCTGCCGCTCGCCGACGCGATGGCACCGGGGGTCCACGCGGCGGTCGCCGGGTTCCGCCCCGATGTGGTGGTCGCCGACCAGCAGGCCTTCGCCGGCGCCCTGGTGGCCGAACGCCGCAGACTGCCATGGGCCACCTCGGCGACCACGTCCGCCGAGTTCAGCGGCGCCTACGACGGGCTGCCCAAGGTCGCCGACCGGCTCCGGCAGCACCTCGCCGGGCTGCGCGCCCGCGTCGGCGACCCCGCCGGCACCGCCGACCCGCGCTCCTCACCCCACCTGCTGCTGGTGTTCAGCACGCCCGAGCTCATCGGCCCGCAGGCGCCGTCGGCCCCGCACATCCACTACGTCGGCCCCTCGCTCGCCGGCCGCCCGGCCGGACCGGACTTCCCCTGGGAACGGCTGGACCCCGGCCGGGCCAAGGTCCTGGTCACCCTCGGCACGGCCAACGCCGACGCCGGCGGGCGGTTCCTCGCCGCGTGCCTGGCCGCGCTGCGGGACCGCGCCGACCGGATCCAGGCGGTGATCGCCGACCCGGCCGGCACGCTGCCCGTGGCACCGGACGACAAGGACGTCCTCGCCCTGCCGGCCGTGCCCCAGCTGCGCCTGCTGGAACGGATGGACGCCGTCGTCTGCCACGCCGGCCACAACACCGTCTGCGAGGCCCTGTGGCACGGCGTCCCGCTCGTCGTCGCGCCGATCCGGGACGACCAGCCCGTGGTGGCGGGGCAGGTCGTGGATGCCGGTGCGGGCGTCCGGGTCCGCTTCGGCCGGGTCACCGCGGCCCGCCTGGGCGAGGCCCTCGACACCGCCCTGCACGATCCCGCCCACCGGGCCGCCGCCGCCCGGATCGGCACCGCGTTCCACGCCGCGGGCGGCGTCCCGGCCGCGGCGGCCCACCTCGAACGACTGGCAGCGGAGACCCGATGACCGAGGCACGAGAAACCGAGGCACGAGAGACCGAGGCACGAGAGACCGACGCACGGGAGACCGAGGCACGAGAGACCGACGCCCCGGAACCCGCGCGGGACGCCGGTGACAGGACAGCCCGGATCGCCGCACTCCGCGAGGCCTACCGCGCCGATCTGGACGCGGGTACCGACCGTTTCCTGGGGCCCCGGCGCACCACGTGCCCCTGGTGCTCCTCCGGTCGGCTCGCTCCCCGCCTGCGGACCACCGACCTGCTCCAGCACAAGCCCGGTCGCTTCACGCTGGAGGGCTGTGCGGACTGCGGTCACGTCTTCCAGAACCCGCAGCTGACCGCCGAGGGGCTGGAGTTCTACTACCGGGACTTCTACGACGGCCTCGGTGAGCAGCGGATGAGCGGCACCTTCGGGGGGCGTGCGGCGATGTACCGGGGCCGCGTCGAGGCGATGCTGCCGCACGATTCCGCGCCGAAGGCGTGGCTGGACGTCGGCACCGGCCACGGTCACTTCTGCGCGACCGCCCGCACCGTCCTGCCCGGCACGGTCTTCGACGGCCTCGACTTCACCGACGGCGTCGCACTCGCCGCCCGCGAGGGCCGCGTGGACCACGCCTACCGCGGTGCCTTCCCCGAGCTGGCCCCGACACTCGCCTCCCGCTACGACGTGGTGAGCATGTTCCACTACCTGGAGCACAGCACCGACCCCGACCGCGAGCTGCGCGCCGCCCACGAGGCCGTACGGCCCGGCGGCCACCTCCTGATCGAGGTGCCGGACCCGCAGAGCCGCTATGCCCGGCTCCTCGGCCGCTGGTGGCTGCCCTGGCTCCAGCCGCAGCACCTGCACTTCATACCGGTCGCCAACCTGCGCCGCCGGCTCGCCGGCCTCGGCTTCACGGTGGTCGCGGAACAGCACGCCGAGGCGCACGACCCGGTCGACCTGCTCGCCGCCGTCTGGCTCGCGCTCGACCACACCGCCCCGCGCGAGGACGCGCCCTGGCTCCCGGCACGCCCCGGCCCGCTGCGCCGGGCCGCACGCACCGCCCTCCTGCTGGCCGGCGTCCCGGCGCTGCTCACCGCGACCCTCCTCGACCGGTTCGCCGTACGGCCGCTGTCCCGGCGCCTCGGCCTGTGCAACGCGTACCGCTTGGTCGCGCGCAGGCAGTGACCCCTCCGGCGCCCCCGTGAAAGCGACGCGGACCAGGTAGCCTTCCACTGGGGCGCGCCTGTGCACGCGGCGGCCCGGCAGCCCGGAGGGCACGACAGCGACAGGGGAGGAACCGGCGGTGCACGTCCAGGATTGGCTCGACTCGGTGCCGGCGGCCGCCGTCTACGCCGTGGTGGCCCTGGTGATCGGTCTGGAGAGTCTGGGCATCCCGCTGCCGGGCGAGATCGTCCTCGTCTCCGCGGCGCTGATGTCCTCCCAGCACTCGGGTGTCAACCCGGTCGTCCTCGGCATCTGCGCGACCGCCGGTGCGGTGATCGGCGACTCCATCGGGTACGCCATCGGCCGCAAGGGCGGACGCCCGCTGCTGGCCTGGCTCGGCGGGAAGTTCCCGCGCCACTTCGGCCCGGGACATGTGGCCACCGCCGAGCGCTCCTTCGAGAAGTGGGGCATGTGGGCGGTCTTCTTCGGCCGCTTCGTCGCCCTTCTGCGCATCTTCGCCGGCCCCCTCGCGGGCGTCCTCCACATGCCGTACTGGAAGTTCCTGATCGCCAACGTCCTCGGCGGCATCTGCTGGGCCGGCGGCACCACGGCCGTCGTCTACTACGTCGGCACGGTCGCCGAGGACTGGCTGAAGCGCTTCTCGTACCTGGGCCTGGTGGCGGCGGTCCTGATCGGCCTGGCGTCGATGCTGATCATCAAGCGCAAGGCGAAGAAGGCCCAGGCGGACCACCGCGAGGCGGAACCCGTGGGCGCGGGGACCGAAGCGCCCTGAAGGGGCGCGGGGAACCGCGCGGCCGGCCCCCGCACCCGCCGGCGAACCTACTCGTGCACCCCGCGGTGCGCCTTCGCCAACTCGGCGTAGAGCGTGCCGTTGAGGGTCACCCCGCCCCGCTCCTCCTCGGACAGCGGCCGCTTCACCTTCGCCGGCACCCCCGCCACCAGCGACCCGGGCGGCACGACCATCCCCTGCGGCACCAGGGCCTGGGCCGCCACCAGCGACCCCGCTCCGATCACCGCCCCGTTCAGCACGGTCGCCCCCATCCCGACGAGGCAGTCGTCCTCCACGGTCGCCCCGTGCACCACCGCGTTGTGCCCGATGGACACCCGCTCGCCGACGGTCACCGGGAACCCGGGATCGGCGTGCAGGGTGACGTTGTCCTGCACATTGGCCTGCGCCCCCACGGTGATCCGCTCGACGTCCCCGCGCACCACGGCCCCGTACCAGACACTGGCTCCCGCGTGCAGCGTGACATCCCCGATCACGGATGCCGTAGGGGCCACGAACGCCTCCGGATCGACCCGGGGCTCCTTGCCCCCGATACCCACGATCAGCGCTTTGTGCGTCATCACCGTCTCCTCGTGTCGGCCGTACGGGGCACGGTACGACACCGGGTGGGGCAAAGATCACAGCAGCCCGCCCGCTGCGCCGGAGGCGACCGGTGAGTAACGTGACCCCGTGCCGAAGCGCAAGAACACGTTCTCATTGTGGCGACAGGGCCTGGCCCAGCGAGCCGTACACGCTGCCTGGTCCTGGGTCCAGCGCACCGGATCCGTCACGGCCGAGCACCCGGCGGGCCTCCGCTTCGGCGCGATCGGCGAAGCCACCCGGCTGGCCTTCCCGCTCGGCACGGTCTTCGGCGAACCCTGGATCCGGCTCGGCTCCCACTGCATCATCGCCGAGCAGGTCACCCTCACCGCCGGCCTGATGCCCGGCCTCGACCTCGGCCCGGACCCGATCCTGCGCATCGGCGACGGCGTGGTCCTAGGCCGCGGCAGCCATGTCATCGCGGACACGGCGGTCACCATCGGCAGCGACTGCTACTTCGGCCCGTACGTCTACGTCACCTCCACCAACCACTCCTACGACGACCCGCACGAGCCCATCGGCCGGCAGTGGCCGCGGATGGAGCCGGTCGAGATCGGCCCGGGCTGCTGGATCGGCACCGGCGCGGTGATCCTGCCGGGCGCGCGGATCGGCCGGAACGTGGTCGTGGCGGCCGGTGCGGTGGTCCGGGGCACGGTGCCCGACCATGCGGTGGTGGCGGGGGCGCCCGCCAGGGTCGTACGGCGCTGGACGGCCGAGGACGGCTGGCAGCCGCCGCTGCGGACGCCCGCTCCGGTGCCGATACCCGACGGCATGACGCCGGGGCAGTTGCGGGCGCTGGCGGACCTGGACGAGGAGGCGATGGCGCGGCTGGCCGCGCTGGAGCCCGAGGGCTGACGCGGCCGGGTCAGCCGGTCGCCAGCAGCAGCGTGCCCAGCAGGGCAAGACCGGCCCCCGCCGCCTGGACCGCGCGCAGCCGCTCGCGCAGGAAGCCGCGCGCGGCCAGCGCGGTCACCACCGGATACAGCGAGGCGAGGACGGCCGCGACGGTGACCGGACCGCTGCGGGCGGCGATCGCGTAGGTGCCGTTGGCCGCCACGTCGGCCAGTCCGACGAAGGCCAGCGCGGGCAGCGAGGCCCACGGGAAGCCGCCTCCCGGCAGGGCGGCACGGCCGCGCCGCACGGAGACGGCGAGCGCGGTCCCGCCCACCGCGATGTTCGTCAGCCGCTGCACGAACAGGGCGAGGAACAGGCCGGTCACATCGGTCGAGGCCTCCGCGATCAGCGCGAACACCGTCCCGAAGCCGAGCGCCGCGACCAGCGTGAGCAGCACCGCGCGCCGCTGCACGGCCGCGCCCCGCAGCTGCGGGCCGCCGGCGAGGACGACCCCGGTGACGGCGACCGCGATGCCCGCGACCTGGAGCAGTCCGGGCCGCTCGCCGAGGACCAGACCGACGCCGACGGGCACGGCGACGCTCAGGGTGGCGAGCGGCGAGACCACGCCCATGGGGCCGAGCGCGAGCGCCTGGTAGAAGGAGAGCAGGGCCACCGGTCCGGCCAGGCCCGCCGCGAACGCGAACCACAGCCGGGGGCCGGCCTCGCTCCAGCCGCCGGTGGCGAACACGACCGCGCCCAGGACGGCCGCCGCGACCGCCTGCGAGACGACCACGACCGTCAGCGCCGGGGTACGCCGTGTCAGCAGCCCGCCGCCGAAGTCGGCCAGCCCCCACAGCAGGCTGGTGGTCAAGGCGAAGAATGCTGTCACGGCCGGCCTCGCAGTACAGTTCGGTGAACGCTCAGGTGCACCTCACCGTAGTTCAGCACACTGAACTGCGCCATTAAGAATATTGAACTTCCCGGATATTGGACGCAACGTGTCGGACCTCGAACTCCTGACCCAGTCCCTGGCGCGCAACGTCAGGCACTGGCGCTCGGTGCGCGGCTTCACGCTGGACGTGCTCGCCGCCCGGGCCGGTGTCAGCCGCGGCATGCTCATCCAGATCGAGCAGGCCCGCACCAACCCCAGCATCGGCACGGTCGTCAAGATCGGCGACGCCCTCGGCGTCAGCATCACCACCCTCCTCGACTACGAGCAGGGCCCCCGGGTCCGCGTGGTCCCCGCGGAACGCGCCGTACGGCTCTGGCACACGGAGGCCGGCAGCTACAACCGGCTGCTCGCCGGCACCGAGGCGCCCGGACCGCTGGAGATGTGGGACTGGCGGCTGATGCCGGGGGAGAGCAGCCCCTCCGAGCCGCACCCCGGCGGCACCATCGAACTGGTCCACGTCACCGCCGGCGAGCTGACGCTCACCGTCGAGGGCGAGGAGTACCGCGTCCCGGCCGGCGCGAGCGTCTCCTTCGAGGCCAACGTCCCCCACCGCTACGGCAACCGGGGCGAGGAGCCGATGGAGATGGTGATGGCCGTCTCGGTGCCGCCCGTGCCCTGAGACACCGCTACGGCGGGCCGGCGGCCCTTGCTAGCGTGCGGCCATGCGCGCACCCATCGGAGACTTCGACACCGCCACCCCCGCCCCGGACTGCCTGGACGAGCTGACCGCCCCGGTCGCCGACGCCGTACGCCACTGGCAGGGCGCGGTCCCGGCCGACCGGATCCTGTACGTCGAGACCGAGCCGCAGTGGGCCGACACGGCCGTCTTCGTGGAGCACTACGGCCGGGACCTGCTTCAGCATTCGGCGAACTGCGTGGTGGTCGCGGGCAAGCGGGCCGGCGAGACGACCCTGGCCGCCTGCGTGGTGCCGTCCACCACCCGGGTCGACGTCAACGGTGCCGCCCGCCGTCAACTGGGCGCCCGCAAGGCCTCCTTCGCCTCGATGGAGACGGCGACCGGCGAGACCGGCATGGAGTACGGCGGCATCACCCCGCTCGGGCTGCCCACCGGCTGGCCGGTCCTGGTGGACTCCGCCGTCGTCGACCTGCCCTACGTCCTGGTCGGCAGCGGACGCCGGCGCGGCAAGCTGCTGGTGCCCGGCAAGGCCCTAGCCGGACTGCCCGGCGCGGTCGTCCTGGAGGGGCTGGGCCTCACCGCCTGAACTGCCGGGGAGCGTCGTCCCGCCGTCCGGCGGCGCGCCGACCGGGGTGCAGGAGGGTCAGAACGCCTCGGCCGTCCCGAGGTACTGCTCGGCGAAGGCGGCCGCCGCCGCGGGCGAGGTGAACAGCCGGCGCAGCCGGGCCAGCGTGGTGCCGGCGCGGTACGAGTCGCCGTACGAGGCGCCGTGGTAGATCTCGGAGAGCCACTCCGAGAACTCCTGGTAGTCCCACACCCGGCGCAGACAGGCGTCCGAGTAGCCGTCCAGGCCCGCCGGGTCCTCCTTGTCCAGGTACGCGGCCAGGGCGTCGCCGAGCAGGAACGCGTCGTGCAGCGCCAGGTTCATGCCCTTCGCCGCGATCGGCGCGACGAGGTGCGCGGCGTCGCCGGCCAGGAAGAGCCGGCCGAACACCATGGGCTCGACGACGTAGGTGTGCATGTCCAGCACCCGCTTCTCCAGCAGCCGCCCCTCCGTCAGCGGCGGCCGGTCCGCCGCCGCCAGGCGCCGCTGGAGCTGGTCCCAGACGCGCTCGTGCGTCCAGGCGTCCGGGTCGTCGCCGGGCGGGCACTGGAGGTAGTAGCGGGTCATCCCGGCACTGCGGGGCATGTGCCCGGCGAACCCGTCGGTGTGCATGCCGAACAGCACGCGGTCGGAGGACGGCGGTGCCTCGGCCAGCAGGGCCAGCCAGCCGATGCCGTAGTCGTGCCGGGAGATCCGCGCCCGCGGCGGCAGCGCGGCCCGGCTCGCCCCGCGCGCCCCGTCGCAGCCGGCGACGAAGTCGCAGTACACCAGCCGCCGTTCGCCGCTGTCCGGGTCGGTGTAGGAGACGGCGGGCCGGTCCGAGTCCAGATCGTGCAGGCGTACGTCCCGCACGCCGAAACGGATCTCGCCGCCGCGCACGTCGGCGTACTCGCGCACCAGGTCGGTCACGAGCAGCGGCTGCGGGTGGATCCAGTGATGGCGCCCCGTCAGTTCCGCGTAGTCGAAGCGGTAGCCGTGCCCGTCGAAGCGGAACTCGCACGCGGAGTGCCGTTCGGCCCGCTCCACCAGCCGGCCGGCCAGACCGCGTCGCTCCAGTTCGCGTACGGCCCACTCCTCGACGACTCCGGCCCGCGGCCGCTGCTCGATGAACGCCCTGCTCTCGGTCTCCAGGACCAGGCAGTCGAGACCGGCGGCCCGCAGGATGTTCCCGACGGTCAGGCCGGCCGGTCCGGCGCCCACGACGACGACCGGGAAGCGGGCAGCGGTGGGGGAGGCGGGGCGGGGGGAGGGAGACGTCACGCGGGCAATTATGACGGTGTCCCGTCAGCCGGGCCGACGGGACACCGTGGGGGAGAGGTGAAGGGTCAGTGCGCGGGCGCGTCCGTCACCACGACCTCGTCGATGCTCTGCTCGATCGCCTCGGGCTTGGACGCGGTGGCCTTGGCCCAGTAGTACACGACCAGGGAGAAGACCGCGACGATCAGCATGTCCCACCACAGCCCGATGGTGCCCCGGCCGCCGCCGAAACCGCCCAGCCAGGAGATCACGCCCATGCCCAGCAGGTACCCGGGCAGCCACTGCGCCGCCCTGAAGTCCAGCCGCGGCGCGTCCGGCAGGCCCTTGCGGATCGCGTACCAGGCGTACGAGCCGAGCAGCACGTAGCCGAGCAGGATCGCGAAGCCCAGCCGCCACAGCGTGCCCCAGCCGGCCCAGTAGATGATCAGGTCGGCGACCACGAAGGACAGCGGCGAGACGATCTTGCCGCCGGGCAGCCGGTACGGGCGCTCCAGGTGCGGCAGCCGGTCGGCGAACACGCCGTAGGCCAGCGGGGCGCCCGCGTACATCAGCACGCTCGCCGAGGTGATGAAGCCCACCAGCGTCTGCCAGCTCGGGAACGGCAGGAAGCAGATCACACCGGTGACGAACGCGATGATCAGGCCGAACCACGGCACACCGCGCTTGTCGGTCTTGGTGAACAGCTTCGGTGCGTACCCGTTCTTCGCGAGGCCGTAGGAGACGCGGGAGGTGGCCGTGGTGTAGATCAGGCCGGTGCCGCCGGGGGAGATCACCGCGTCGATGTACAGCACCACGCTCAGCCAGCCCAGGCCCACCAGGGTGGCGAGGCCCGCCCAGGGGCCGCTGATGCCCGGGAAGTCCAGGTGGGCCCAGCCGTGCGCGAAGGAGGTGTGCGGCAGGGCGGCGATGAAGACGACCTGGAGCAGGAGGTAGATGACGGCGCCGATCGCGACCGAGCCCAGCGTCGCGCGCGGCAGGTCGCGCTGCGGGTTGCGGCTCTCGCCGGCCAGCTGGATCGCCTGCTCGAAGCCCAGCAGGGCGAAGATGATGCCGCTGTCGCTGATGGCGCTCAGCACGCCCTTGGCGCCGAACGGCGCGAAGCCCTCGGAGGTGAAGTTGCCGGGGTGGAAGTTGCCGATCGCGATGACGAAGATCGCCGCGAGCGGGACGGCGATCTTCCACCAGGTCGCGGCGCTGTTGGTGTGCGCCAGGGCACGGACGCCGAAGAAGTTGACGCCGACGAAGAGGGCCATGAGCACCACGGCCACGGCGAAGCCGCTCGCGGTCAGCGTGCCGTCGGGGTGCTGGAGGCCGGTGGCCCACTGCCAGTGCTTGGCGTAGCCGATCATGGCCTCGACCTCGATCGGGGCCACCGTCGCCGCCTGCAGCCAGGAGAACCAGCCGAAGGACATGCCGGCCAGGCCGCCGAAGGCGTAGTGCGGGTAGCGGGCGGTGCCGCCGGCCACAGGGAACATGCCGCCGAGTTCGGCGTGCACCAGGGCGAGCAGCACGATGGCCACCGCGCCGATCACCCACGAGATGATCGCCGCGGGGCCCGCCGCCACAACCGCCTTCTCGGCGCCGAAGAGCCAGCCGGACCCGATGATGGAGCCCACCGAGGCCCACATCAGGCCGATGAGCCCGACGTCCCGGCGCAAGCCGCCGCCGGAGTCCGTCGGGGCTATCGGCACAGCATGGTCGACTTTCGCCATGTCAAGTGGCCTCTCAGATCGTAAACACAGGATTAACGAGCAAGGAGGCCACACATTAGGGACGCGTTCCGTCTTGGCAGAAGACTGTTAACCAAGTTTTGACCCGGGATCTCCGGTGTCTTGGGAACAGTCTTCGCACAGGTCAGGGCATGGGCCGAATGTCAATATTCAGCGGTGAATTGTGAGAAGAAAGTGAGACAGGTCAGCGCAGGAGGGGAATTTCGATCGCGGGGCACCGGTCCATGACCATCTCCAGGCCCGCCGCCCGGGTCCGCGCGTACGCGGCCTCGTCGACGACGCCCAGCTGGAACCACACCGCCCGCGCGCCCTTCGCCACGGCCTCGTCCGCGACCGGGCCGGCCAGCTCGCTGTTGACGAAGACGTCGACCACGTCCACGTCGAAGGGGACGTCCGCGAGGGAGGCGTAGCCCCGCTCGCCGTGCACCGTCTCGGCCTTCGGGTGCACCGGCACGATCCGCTTGCCGAACCGTTGCAGCACCCGTGCCACCCCGTAGGCGGCCCGGTGCTGGTTCGAGGACAGGCCGACCACCGCCCAGGTGTCGCCCATCCCGGTCAGGATCCTGCGGATCGTCGCCTCGTCGCCGTACATCGGCCGCCTCCTCGGGCTGCGGGAACTGTGTGTCCGGGCAACAGTGCCCCGGCGGGTACGGATTCCCGCCGTACCCCGGCACGATGACCGCGCGCTGACCGGAATCGGTGCGAGCCGCTGCGTACGGGCGCTCGCCCGCCTACGCTCACCCCGTGCTGCACATCCTCGACGCCCGAACCGGTGAGCCCGTCCCCGCCGCGCCCGCCCGCCGCGGCCTGACCCGCATCCAGGCCCACGCCCGGCGTCTCGACCCGACGGCCCTGCGGGTGCTGCTCACCGCCGACCTGCTCGTCCGCGCGCTGGAACTGGGCGGCACCCCGGTCTGGACGATCCTCACGTCCCCCCGCGACCACGCCGAGCTCCGCACCGCCGCCACCCGCCTGGCCATCCGCCCCTTCGAAGACGCCCACGACCTCGCCTCGGGCCTCGGCGAGTCCCAGGCCATCCATGTGGCGCAACGGGGGGCCGGGAACACCCTCGGGGAGGGACCGGTGGTCGGCGTAGGGGAGGTGGAGTGGCCCGGTGCGAGTGCGGGTGCGGGAGCCGATCCTGGTGCCGGTGCGGCTGTCGCCGGTGGGCGTTTCGCCGCCGGGGATGCCCGTGGAACGTCGGATCCCGCCGGACCCTCGCCGCTTCCCGTGCTGCTCTCCGACCCCTCCGCCCTCCGGCTCGCGCTGCTCGCCGTCCCGCGGAGCGAACCCGTACGGCTGGACCCGGCCGCCCTGGAGGACGCCGCCGGGAATCTCGCCCGGTGGCGGCGGGCCGTCGCCGGCTGGGCGCGGCAGCCCTCGCGGCCGGTCCCCGGCGAGGTGCGGGAACGGCTGCGTGCCGCCTGGGAGGACGACCTGGACCTGCCCGCGGTGCTCGGCGTCCTGCGTGACGTGGAGAGCGCCCCCGGTCTCGCGGACGGCGCCCGGTTCGAGACGTTCGCCTACGCCGACCGGTTGCTGGCCCTCGATCTCGTGCGGGACATCGGGGGTGCGGGGTGAGCGGGGCGTGGGGGCCGGTGTGCGGGAGGCGGGGGTGAGGCGACCGGCCGGGGGCGGCCCGCTGCGGCGGCTGGTGGTGCTGCGGCACGCCAAGTCCGCCCGGCCCGAGGGGGTCGAGGACCACCGCAGGCCGCTCGCGCCGCGTGGCCTGCGGGACGCGCCGGCCGCCGGGCGGGCCCTCGCCGCCGGCCCGCTGCCCGACCTCGCCCTGTGCTCCACCGCCGTACGCGCCCGCCGCACCTGGGAGCTGGCCTCCGCCGAGTGGGCCACGCCACCGCCGGTCCGCTACGACCGGCGGCTGTACGCGCCCGGCGTACCGGAGCTGCTGGAGGTGGTGCGCGAGGTGCCGGCGCGGGTGCGCACGCTCCTGCTGGTCGGGCACAACCCCGGCCTGGAGGACCTGGTGCTCGCCCTGGCCGCGGACGGCCTCGACGACACGCTGGACCGGGTGCGCGCGAAGTTCCCGACCTCCGCGTGCGCCGTGCTCGCCTGGCACGGCACCGGCTGGCCGGACCTCGGCCCCGGCGGCGCCCTGCTCATCTCGTTCACGGTCCCGCGCGGGAGGAAGCGGGGCTAGCGAGGGGGTCCCGGTCGAACGGCCGGGATCACCCGGCACCACAAGGGCGGCACGGCCATGGCACGGCATCGGGATGCCTCTTCTCCCGTGCCGGACGGTCTGCCGCCGCTCGCGGAGCATGCTCGTGGAGCATGACCGGGGACGAGGGTGCCTGTATCCGCGGCGGCGAAGACGGCCCGCGCAAGACGCCGCCGGGTGATCACCTGCCGGACTGCCGGCGGCCGGCGGACCGTCTGTCCGGCGCATCCGGCTCCGCAGGACGTCCCCGGCCACGGATTAGGCTGGCGGAATGCAGGACGAGTACCGCACAGTCGCCCGCGCGGGCGTGCACGAGACCGAGATCAACCGCTCCCGCTTCCTGTGCGCCCTCGCCCCGGCCGCCACCGAGCAGGAGGCCCAGGAGTTCGTCGCCGCCGTGCGCAAGGAGCACGCCGACGCCACACACAACTGCTGGGCGTACGTCATCGGCGCCGACGCCTCCGTGCAGAAGGCCAGCGACGACGGCGAACCGGGCGGCACCGCCGGCGTGCCCATGCTCCAGATGCTGCTGCGCCGCGACATGCGGTACGTGGTCGCGGTCGTCACCCGCTACTACGGCGGCGTCAAGCTCGGCGCCGGCGGACTGATCCGCGCCTACGGCGGCTCGGTCGGCGAGGCACTGGACGCACTGGGCACGATCACCCGGCGCCGCTTCCGGCTGGCCACGGTGACCGTCGACCACCAGCGCGCGGGCAAGGTCCAGAACGACCTGCGCGCCACCGGACGCGAGGTGCGCGACGTCCGCTACGGCGAGGCCGTCACCCTGGAGATCGGCCTGCCGGACGCCGAGGTGGACGCCTTCCGCTCCTGGCTCGCCGATGTGACGGCGGGCACGGCCGGCCTCGAACTCGGCGGCGAAGCCTACGGAGACGCCTGACGATTACCGCGAATCGGACATAACACCCCCGTGGTGGGCGGGTCGTGACGGCGATACGCGAGCAACCGCCCGTGGTGTCGGACCCGGCCGTTAGTCTCGGGGCCCATGAGACTGCTGCACACGTCCGACTGGCACCTCGGCCGGGCCTTCCACCGGGTGAACCTGCTCGGGGCCCAGGCCGAGTTCATCGGTCACCTCGTCGGCACCGTGCGTGAGCACGAGGTGGACGCGGTGGTCGTGTCGGGCGACGTGTACGACCGCGCGGTGCCGCCGCTCGCCGCGGTCGAGCTGTTCGACGACGCCCTGCACCGCCTCGCGGACCTCGGCGTGCCCACGGTGATGATCTCCGGCAACCACGACTCGGCCCGCCGCCTCGGCGTCGGCGCCGGACTCATCGGCCGCGCCGGCATCCACCTGCGCACCGAACCCGCCGCCGCAGGCACCCCGGTCGTGCTCCGGGACGCCCACGGCGAGGTCGCCTTCTACGGCCTGCCGTACCTCGAACCGGCCCTGGTGAAGGACGAGTTCGGCGTCGACAAGGCCGGCCACGAGGCAGTCCTCGGCGCCGCCATGGACCGGGTCCGCGCCGACCTCGCCACCCGCCCGCCGGGCACGCGTTCCGTCGTCCTCGCCCACGCCTTCGTCACCGGCGGCCAGGCCAGCGACAGCGAGCGGGACATCACCGTCGGCGGGGTCGCCGCCGTACCGGCCGGGGTCTTCGACGGCGTCGACTACGTGGCGCTCGGGCACCTGCACGGCTGCCAGACCCTCACCGAGCGCGTGCGCTACTCCGGCTCCCCGCTCGCCTACTCCTTCTCCGAGGCCGGCCACCGCAAGAGCATGTGGCTGGTCGACCTGGACGCGGACGGCGCGGTGACCGCCGAACGCGTCGACTGCCCGGTGCCCCGCCCGCTCGCCCGCATCAGCGGCACCCTGGACGACCTGCTCGCCGACCCGGCGCTGACCCGCCACGAGGACGCCTGGGTCGAGGCCACCCTCACCGACCCCGTCCGCCCGGCCGACCCCATGGCCCGGCTCACCGAACGCTTCCCGCACACCCTCAGCCTGGTCTTCGCCCCCGAACGAGGTCAGGACGACCCCCGGGTGTCGTACGCCCGGCGCCTCGCCGGCCGCAGCGACCAGCAGATCGCCCAGGACTTCGTCGCCCATGTGCGCGGCACCGGCCCCGACGGGCACGAGGCGGCCGTGCTGCGCGAGGCCTTCGACGCCGTACGCGCCGACCACGCCGTGCGGGAGGTGGCCCGGTGAGGCTGCACCGGCTCGACATCACCGCCTTCGGGCCCTTCGGTGGCGCCCAGCGCGTCGACTTCGACGCGCTGTCCACCGCCGGGCTGTTCCTGCTGCACGGCCCCACCGGCGCCGGCAAGACCTCCGTCCTGGACGCCGTCTGCTACGCCCTCTACGGCTCCGTCCCCGGCGCCCGGCAGAGCGGCCAGGGCATGCACCTGCGCAGCGACCACGCCCAGCCGGGCACCCGTACCGAGGTCCGCCTCGAACTCACCGTCGCCGGACGCCGGCTGGAGATCACCCGCCAGCCGCCGTGGGAGCGCCGCAAACTGCGCGGCAAGGGCATGACGGTCGACAAGGCCCAGACCTGGCTGCGCGAGTACGACGCCCAGGCCCGGACCTGGAAGGACCTCAGCCGCTCCCACCAGGAGACCGGCACCGAGATCGAGCAGCTGCTCGGCATGAGCCGCGAGCAGTTCTGCCAGGTCGTCCTGCTGCCCCAGGGCGACTTCGCCCGCTTCCTGCGCGCGGACGCCGAGGCCCGCGGCAGGCTCCTGGGCCGCCTCTTCGACACCCAGCGCTTCAGCGACGTGGAGAAGCGCCTCGCCGAACGCCGCCGCGCCACCGAGGCACGCGTGCGCGAGGGGGACGCGGCGCTGCTCGCCGACGCCCACCGCATGCAGCAGGAGGCCGGCGACGCCATGGAGCTGCCCGAGCTGGCCCCCGGCGACCCCGGCCTGGCCGCCGCCGTCCTCGGCGCCGCCGCCGTCGCCCGCAGCACCGCCCGCGAACGCCTCGCCGTCGCCCACTGCCGGCTCTCCGCCGCCGAGTCCGCCCACGCCGCGGCCCGGCGCACGCTGGAGGAGGCACGCGAACTCGCCCGGCTGCAGAGCAGGCTCACCGAGGCCCGGCAGCGCGCCGAGCGCCTCCAGGAGCGGGCCGGCGCGCACCGCGAGGCGCAGGAGCGCATGGCGCGGGCCCGCAAGGCGGAGGCCGTCGCACCCGCGCTGGAGCTGTGGGAGGCCGCCGAGACGGAACACCGCCGGGCCGCCGCGGCCGAGGCACGGGCGCGCGCCCTGCTGCCCGACTCGCACGCCGGCGCCGGCGCGAGCGGACTCGCCGCCGCCGCCCGCCGGGCCGCCGAGGAACTGGGCGGCCTGGACGCGGCCCGGCGCGCCGAACGCCGGCTCGCCGAACTCGCCGAGGAACGCGCCGGACTCGACCGGCAGGAGCACGCCGACGACGACGTACTGCGCGAGGCCGACGCCTGGCTCGCCGACTGGGACACCACCCGCGCGGCCCTCCAGACCCGCATCGATGCCGCTCAGGAGGCCGCCACCCGCGCCGAACAGCTCGCCGTCCAGCGCGCCCCCATGCAGCGGCGGCTCGACGCGGCCCGCACCCGCGACCGGCTGGCCGCCGACCTCGCACAGGCCCGGGAGCGCGCGCGTGACTCCGGGCAGCGCGCGCTGGACGCCCGCGCCCACTGGCTGGACCTGAAGGAGCAGCGGCTCAACGGCATCGCCGCCGAACTGGCCGCCCACCTCACCGACGGCGAGCCCTGCGCGGTCTGCGGCGCCACCGAACACCCCGCCCCCGCCCTCAAGGTCGCCGGGCACGTCGACCGCGAGACCGAGGACCGCGCCCTCGCCGCGTACCAGCGGGCCGAGGAGCAGCACACCGGGGACGAACGGCGCCTCGGCGAGGTCCGCGAGGCCCTGGCCGCGGCCACCGCGGAAGCCGGCGACACGCCCGCCGACCGGCTCGCCGCCGAGGCCGGCGAACTGGAGCAGGAGTACGCCCGCGCCCGCCGCGAGGCCTCCGCCCTGCACCCCGCCCAGGAGGAGCTGCGGCGCGCCGGGCAGGAACGCGAGCAGCGCCTCGCCGACCGCCAGCAGGCCGCCGTACGGGCCGCCTCCCGGCTCACCCGGCGGGACACCCTGGAACGCGAACAGAGCCTGCTGGAAACCGAGTTGGCGCAGGCTCGGGGCGCCGCCGACAGCGTGGCCGCGCGCGCCGCGCAACTGGAGCGGCAGGCGGCCCGGCTGACCCACGCCGCCGACGCCGTACGCGCCGCCGAGGACGCCGCCCAGCGGCTGAAGGACGCCGACGCCCGGCTCGCCGACGCCGCCTACCGGGCCGGCTTCGACACCCCGCAGGCCGCCGCCGAGGCCCTGCTGGACCCCGCCGCCCACCGCGAGCTCCAGCACCGCCTGGACGCCTGGCAGCAGGAGGAGGCCGCCGTCCGCGCGGTCCTCGCCGAGCCCGGCACCGCGGCCGCCGCCCAGCAGCCGCCCGCCGACCCGGCCGCGGCCGAGCACACGGCGGCCGGCGCCGAACGGCGGCTGCGCGAGGCCGCCTCCGCGCGCGACGCCGCCGCCCGCTGCTGCACCGAGCTGGACCGCCTCTCCGCCCGCGCCGCCGAAGCCGTCCGCCGGCTGGGCCCGCTGCGCGAGGAGTACGACCGGGTGGCCCGGCTCGCCGCCCTCACCGCGGGCACCTCCGCCGACAACGAACGCCGGATGCGCCTGGAGTCGTACGTCCTGGCGGCCCGGCTGGAACAGGTCGCCGCCGCCGCGACCGTGCGCCTGCAGCGCATGTCGTCCGGCCGCTACACCCTCGTGCACTCCGACGACCGCACCGGGCGCGGCCGCAGCGGACTCGGGCTGCACGTGGTCGACGCCTGGACCGGACGGGAACGGGACACCGCCACCCTGTCCGGCGGCGAGACCTTCTTCGCCTCGCTCGCGCTCGCCCTCGGTCTCGCCGACGTCGTCACCGACGAGGCGGGCGGCGTCCGCCTGGACACCCTCTTCATCGACGAGGGATTCGGCAGCCTCGACGACCAGACCCTGGACGAGGTCCTCGACGTCCTGGACTCCCTGCGCGAACGCGACCGCAGCGTCGGCATCGTCAGCCACGTCGCCGACCTGCGCCGCCGCATCCACGCCCAGCTGGAGGTCGTCAAGGGCAGATCGGGCTCCGCGCTGCGCCAGCGCGGCGTGGCCCAGGGGCTGTCCGGCCCGCGGCCGGACAGCCCCTCACCACGATCTGCCTGAACCGTCCCGGCGTCGAGGTCGGCTGCCGAGGAAGTGCTCGACGGCCCGGAGGGTCGGTACGTCGGTCAGGAAGCCGAGGTGGGTCTGGCGGACGTAGGGCTGGCCGCCGAGTCTCTTCACCTGCTCGTCCGTCAGCTCGCCACACCGCACTTCGTGGAGGCCGCGGTCCGCTGCTTCCGGCGGGCCAAGGCGGCCGGAGCGCTGCGTTCCTACCACGCCTGGGCGGCCAGCGGGACGAGCGCCGCCCGGCTTCACCAACGCGACGGGGCTGCTCTGGAGTCGGCCAGGACCGAGCTGTTCCACGCCCATCGGCTGCGCCGTGCCCGCAAGCCCCGTCCCGCGCGTGAGCTGCTGCGAGAAGCCTTGGAGATCTTCCAGCAGTTCGGTGCCGCCTCCTGGGCCCGGCGGGCCACCGCGGAGCTCCGCGCCGCCGGGGCCCGCGCGCAGGCCCCTGCCCGCCCGGGCGGCCGCGGGTCCGCAGCGGGCACGCAACTGACGGCGCAGCAGACGCGGATCTGCGAACTGGTGGCCCAGGGGGCGACCAACCAGGAGATCGCCGAGGTGCTCATGGTCAGCGTGCGAACCGTCGAGTACCACCTCAGGAACGTCTTCACCCGACTCGGCGTGCGCTCCCGCATCGAACTGGCCGCCCACTTCCGCCAGGTCCGGCGGGGCCGCCGATTCCTGCCGGACTGCCGGCCCCTGCCGGCTCTAGCGGCCCAGCGGGCGCCGGGTCAGCGGGGAGGAGTACACCACGCTGGTGGTCACCGAACCGAGCGCGCCGATCCTGCCCGACACCTCCTCCAGGTGGGACATCGACCGCGCGGTGACCTTGATGACGAAGCAGTCGTCACCCGTGACGTGGTGCGCCTCCAGGATCTCGGGCGTCGCCGCGACCAGGTCGTGGAAGGGCTTGTAGTTGCCGTTCGGGTAGCGCAGCCGTACGAAGGCCAGGATCGGCAGGCCCAGCCGCTCGGGGTCGACGACCGCCGCGTACCCCTGGATCACGCCCGCCTCCTCCAGTCGCCGGACCCGCTCGGTGACGGCGCTGGGCGACATCGACACGGCGCGCGCCAGCTCGGCGTAGCTGGCCCGCCCGTCGTGCTGGAGGACTTCGAGGATGCGCCAGTCGGTGGCGTCCGGGGAATACACGGTCATCCCGGATGAATAGCAGGGGAATCCCCGGCCGGGCAAGGGAAAGCCCGGGAATCGTCCCTTCAGAGCGCGGGCCGGCGGATCATAGATTCTCAGTCATGATCAAGACGACTTCCGCGAACCCCGTCCTGCGCGTCGCCCCCGCCGCCCCCGCCGAGGCCGCCGCCTGGTTCCGGGCGAGCCTCGCCTTCCACGCCGACGTCTCCGACGTCGCCGCCGCGCTCGCGGCCGGCGGCGACCCCGGGTTCGTCGTCGTGGACACCCGCTCCACCGAGTCCTGGGACCAGGGCCACCTCCCCGGCGCCGTCCACCTGCCGACCGCGCTCATCCCCGAGCAGGCCGAACGGCTCCTCGACAAGGACGTGCCGGTGGTGACGTACTGCTGGGGGCCCGGCTGCAACGGCGCCACCCGCGCCGCCCTCGCCCTCGCCGAACTGGGCTTCCGGGTCAAGGAGATGCTCGGCGGCTTCGAGTACTGGGCACGGGAGGGCTTCGCCTACGAGACCTGGCAGGGCCCGGCGCACCAGGACGCCGACCCGCTGACGGCACCCGTCGACGGCGACTGCGGCTGCTGAACCCGTTCCCCGGGCGGCGCGGCACACGGACGCGGGAACACACGTGGTCCGGGCACCGCGTCCGGGTAGAGTCGGGCAGTGCCCGAGCTGAAGCGGCTGCACCCCAGCCACGCCCCCGCGGTCCTGGCCTTCGAGCTGTCGAACCGCGCCTACTTCGCCGCCTCGGTCCCCGACCGGGGCGACGAGTACTTCGACCGGTTCACCGACCGGTACGACGCCCTGCTGGCCGAGCAGGAGGCCGGCACCTGCGCCTTCTACCTGCTCGTCGCCGAGGACGGTGCCGTACTCGGCAGGTTCAACCTGGTCAACATCCAGAACCGCACCGCGGAACTCGGCTACCGCGTCGCCGAGCACGTCGCCGGCCGCGGCGTGGCCACCGAGACCGTCCGCGAGCTGTGCCGGCTGGCGGCCCAGCGGTACGGACTGCGCACCCTGCGGGCGGCCACCGCCCACCGCAACGCCGCCTCCCACAGGGTGCTGACCAAGGCCGGGTTCGTCCCGATCGGACCGGCCGACCCGGCCGACCTCGGCGGTCAGCCCGGTACCTGGTACCAGTGCGACCTCGTCCTCCTGTCGTAGACCGCCTCCGGCCGCGGAGAAGTCCCGCCGACCGGCGGGGGTGCTCCGGCCACCTGCTGGAGGTTGACGGGGCTCCCTTCCTGGAATGTGGTGTCCGAGGGAAACTCCTCCGCCCCGGCGGAGCGGCTCTTCCCGATCGAGAAGGAGGTCGGACGGTGACGGTGCGACTGACGATGCTCTGCGCGACCGCCGCGGACGGCGGCCATGACCGGATCCTCGGGGACGGCGCCCCCGGCGCGCCCGTGACAGCGGCCGTGCCGCCGTACGCCCTGGCCCTGAGGGGCCCCTCGGCCCGCTGCGCGCGGACCGCCGAGGTCCTCGGGATCGACGCGGCGCCCCGGCACGCCCTGCGCGGCCTGGACCACGGCGCGTGGGAGGGCCGCCCGCTCGCCGACGTCGCGGCCGAGGATCCCCACGGCCTGTCCGTCTGGCTGACGGATCCCGACGCCGCACCGCCCGCAGGCGAGTCCGTGCGCCGGTTCTGCCGCCGGACGGCCGACTGGCTGACGGCCCTGCCCGCCGGCCCGGAGCTCGTGCTCGCGATCGTCGAGGAGTCCGTCGTCAGGGCCGCGCTGGTCCACGCCCTGGCCCTGCCCGCCCGCGCGTTCCGGTACCTGGACGTGCCGTCCGTGCTCACGCTGACGCTGCGCGACGGCGGGTGGAGCGCCCGGCTCGCCCCGCCGGCCGCCCCGCGGCACCGGCGGCCCGCCGACGGCCCCGGAACCGTCGCGGTGCCGACCCTGCCGGCCACCCGCCGCCACCTGTGCCTCACCGGCCGGCCCTGACCGGAGCGGTCCGGCCCGCGCGTCCGTGACCGCGGCGCCCGGCGGCGAAGCGGCCCCGGGCGTGGTACGAATCGGACAGTGGTGCCGTCGAGGCTGGAGCGCACGTGATCCGGGTACTGGTGGTCGACGACGAAGCCCTGATCCGCACGGGTTTCCAGCGGATCCTCGCCGCCGCCGACGGCATCGAGGTCGTCGGGGCGGTGTCCGGCGCCCAGGCCCTGCGGACGGTGCGCGAACAGGACCCCGACGTGGTGCTGCTGGACATCCGCATGCCGGACGTGGACGGGCTCACCGTCCTCGGTGATATCCGCCGGCTGCCGCAGCCGCCCGTGGTGGCCATGCTGACCACGTTCGACATGGACGAGTACGTGGAGACGGCACTGCGCTCGGGCGCCGCCGGATTCCTCCTCAAGGACACCGACCCCGAGGCGCTGCCGCTGGCGGTGCAGAGCCTGGCCCGCGGCGGCACCGTGCTCGCGCCCAAGGTCACCCGAACGGTGGTGGACGGCTACCTGAGCGCCGGACCGCAGGAGCGGCCGCCCAAGGCCCTCGAACGGCTGACCGGCCGGGAGCGCGAGGTGCTCGTCCTCATCGCCGAGGGCCTGTCGAACGCCGACATCGCGACCCGGATGCACCTGAGCACCGGCACGGTCAAGGACCACGTCAGCGCGATCCTCACCAAGCTGGAGGTCAGCGGCAGGGTCCAGGCCGCCCTCTTCGCCCAGCGGGCCGGCCTCCTCACGGAGGAGACCGGATGACCCGCCGCCCGCCCCCGCTGCTGCTGGACGGCGCGGCGGTGGCCATGGCCCTGCTCGACGTGTGGGCGCACTGGGACATCCACGAGCCGCTGCGGATGGCCTGCGGCCTGGGCGCCGCCGTGGCCCTGATGCTGCGCCGGCGGCAGCCGCTGCTCACCTACCTCCTCACCCTCCCGGCCGTCCTGCTGTCCGACGCGGTCGTCGCCTGTCTGGCCGCGCTGTACACGCTCGCCTCGCTCAGCCGTCCCAGGGCGCTGCTGCTGCTGTGCACGCTCGCCTTCGCGTTCAGCGACACGATGTCCCTGCCGACGCCGGAGCTCGATCTGTCCGACTCCCGGAAGCTGATCGCGTTCGGCTACAGCGCCGCCACCGCGGCCGCCGCCGTCTTCCTCGGCCAGCTCGTGCGGACCCGGCACGACCTTTCGCTGCGCCTCACCGAGATCTCCGAGGCGCGGGACCACCAGCAGTTGCTGACGGCCCAGGCCGTCCTGGCCAGGGAGCGCGCCCAGCTGGCGCGGGAGATGCACGACGTCGTCTCCCACCAGGTCAGCCTGATCGCCGTGCGGGCCGGAGCGCTCCAGGTCGGCGCGCGCGACGCCGACACCAAGGACGCGGCGGCGACGATCCGGCGGCTGAGCGTGCAGACGCTGGACGAGCTGCGCCACATGGTCGGCGTCCTGCGGGCCTCCGGCGGGCACCCGACGGAGCTGACCCCGCAGCCGGCGCTCGCCGACATCCGGCGGCTTGCCGACAACTGCGGCATCGAGACCCGGCTGCGGATGGAACTGCCCGACGGTCTTCCGGCCACCGTCCAGCGCGCGATCTACCGCACCGTGCAGGAGGCGCTGACCAACACCCGCAAACACGCCCCCGGCGCCACCGCGAGCATCGACCTGCTGCACGCCGACGGCTCCGTCCGGGTCCGGGTCACCAACACCGCGCCGACCCAGCCGCCCCTCCCGCTGCCCGGCGCGCACCACGGCCTGATCGGGCTGCGCCAGCGCGCCGAGCTCCTCGGCGGCACGATGACCTCGGGTCCCACGGGCGACGGCGGCTACGAGGTCTGCGTGGTGCTGCCGGCGAAGCCGACGGGCTGAGCGGGCTGCTCAGCGCAGCTCGTCGAACGCGATCTCCAGGTGCCGGGGACCGCGCAGCACGGCGTTCGGCCGGTACGGCGGCGGGTCCTCGACCAGGCGGGGGCCCTCCAGCCGCCGGGCCAGCTCGGACAGGGCCAGCTGGGTCTCCAGCCGGGCCAGCGGCGCGCCGAAGCAGCTGTGGATGCCGCTGCCGAACCCGAGGTGCTGGATGTCCCCGCGGTCCGGGTCGAACCGGTCGGGGTCCTCGAACCGCTCCGGGTCGCGGTTGCCCGCGGCGAGGGCCAGCCAGATCCGCGAGCCCTTGGGGATGGTGACCCCGCGCACCTCGATGTCGGCGAGGCACGTGCGCTGCGGCACCAGCTGCACCGGCGGCTCGTACCGCAGCAGCTCCTCCACGATGCCGACCGACAGGCCCGGGTCCGCCCGCAGCCGCTGGAGGACCTCCGGGTGGCGCAGCAGGGTGAGCATGCCGTTGGTGATCAGGTTGACCGTCGTCTCGTGACCGGCGATCAGCAGCAGCACGGAGGTGCTGAGCACCTCCATCATGCTCATGGAGCCCTCCGGGCCCCGGGTGTCGATCAGGTCGGACAACAGGTCGTCCCGCGGTTCCTTGGTGCGCTCCTCGACCAGTCCGGCCAGGTACATGCCGAGCTGCATCCGGGCTTCCTGCGCCTTCTTGCCTGTCTCGTCGTCCGGGCCCGGCCGCGTCTCCGGGTCGAGGCTCGCGACCAGCGGGTCGACCCAGGCGCGGAACCGCGGCTCGTCCTCCCGGGGCACCCCGAGCAGCCGGCAGATCACGGTGACCGGGAAGGGGTAGGCGAACTGGTCCACCAGGTCGATCCGCCGCGCGTCCCCGAAGCCGTCGATCAGCTCGGTGACGATCTCCCGCATCTCACCGCGCAGGCCGTCGATCCGCCGCGGCCGGTGCGGCGGCCCGAAGGCGCCGTTGGCGATGCGCCGCAGCCGGTCGTGCTCGGGCGGGTCGAGGCGCAGGAACGACGGCGGCAGCCCTCCGGTCTCGTCCGCCTGGCCCAGCTCGTCGTCCCCGGCGGCGGCCAGGTTGGTGGCGTCGGAGCTGATCCGCGGATCGTGGAGGAGCGCCTTGATGTCGTAGTACGAACTGATGATGTACGGGCCGTCCTCCTCCTCGTGGAGGACCGGCGTCCGGCGGAGTTCCGCGTACACCGGATAGGGGTCGGCGCGATTGGCGAAGTCGGTGATCTGGCGCAGCATCGAGGTGCGGGGCATGGCGGGGTCCTTCGGGCGTGCGGGCCTGGGGCGGCGGTCAGTGGCGGGCGGGGTGGAAGACCAGCTGCTGGTCGGCCGGCGAGTAACCGCTCAGGGTCACCATGGGGCCGTGGGTCGGCAGGGACGGGTCCGGGAAGCCGGCCGGCACCGGCCGCCGGTTCTCCGGGCGCCGGTCCACCGTCGGGAACTCCACCGGGAACGGCGCGCCCCGCTCGATCTGCCCCTGGTAGAACTCCAGCCACCGGGTGTTGTCGAAGGTCACGGCGGCCACGATCCGGCCCTTGTACCCGTAGACGCCGGCGAACCGGCGCTCGGCCAGCGACCCCTGGGTGATCATCAGCTCCTCGCCCATGGGCGGCACCCCGACCGACTTGATGTTCACCCCGAACATCGAGGACCAGAAGGCGGGCATCCACAGGTGCGGGCGCCGGTCGACGCCGTGGCAGATCATGTTGTGCGCGGCGGTCTCCGCCTGGGCGACGGCGTTGCCCCAGTGCTCCAGCGACAGGAACTGGTAGCCGAAGAGCGCGTGCGGGGAGCGCGCCACGTCACCGGCCACGAAGACGTCGTCCGTGACGATGCCCCGGAAGTCGAAGGCCCGGCAGCCCGCGTCACACGCGATGCCCCGGGGCCCGGCACCCAGCCCCGACCCGGTCAACCACTCGGTGTTGCGCAGCGACCCGAGCGAGACCACGACGACGTCCGCCTCGACGGCGCTCTCGTCCGACAGGTGGACGGCCCGCACCCGGCCCGCCGAGTCGCCCTCCAGCGCGGTCACCGTCACATGGGTGCGCAGGTCCACGCCGTTCTCGGTCTGCAGGTCGGCCGCGACCGCGCCGACGACCCCGCCGAGCGCCCCCACCAGCGGCGCCCCCGCCCGCTCCGCCACGGTGACCGGCAGCCCCATCCCGCGGCACGCCGACGCCACCTCCGAACCGGCGAACCCGGCGCCGATGACGAACACCCGGCGCGGCCCCGCCTTCAGCCGCCGGTACAGATCGGCCGCGTCCTCCCGGGTGCGCAGCAGGCAGACGCCGTCCAGCCGGGCCTCCTCCTGCTTCGGCCAGGGCCGGGCGCGCACACCGGTGGTGATGAGCAGCCGGTCGTACTCCACCTCGTCCCCGTCGGCCAGCCGTACCCGCTTGGCCGTCAGGTCCAGGCCGGTCGCCGCGACGCCCAGGCGCCACTTGGCGTCGAGGTCCCTGTGGCGGGGCAGCTCGGTGTGGTGCGGGGACGCCATGCCCAGCAGCACGGACTTGGACAGCGGCGGCCGGTCGTACGGCTCGTACGGCTCGTCCCCGACCAGGGTCAGTTCACCGGTGAAGCCCTCGGCGCGCAGCGTCTCGGCGGCCCGCAGGCCGGCCAGCGAGGCGCCGACGATCACGATCCGGCCCTCGCGCCTGAGCCACTCCACGTAGTCAGCGGCCATCGGACGCCTCCCGGACCCCGGCCGCGCGGTCAGCTCCCTCGGCGGTGATGGCCTGCACCGGGCAGGCGGCGACGGCCCGCGCCACCCGTTCCCGCTGGGCGTCGTCCGCGCGCGGGTTGTAGATCAGCGACTCCTCGCCGTGCAGGGCGAAGACGTCCGGCGCGAGGAACACGCACTGCGCGTATCCCTGACACTTGTTGAGATCGACGACGAGCCTCATCGACGCTCCGCCCTTCCGCTGGCCAGGTCCGGTCGCCCGCGCGGACGGTTCCGGACGGCGGTCGTCCCCCGTCCGCCAGCATGCGAGGCGGGGCGGGGCGTCCGCGCGCCGGGCACGCCGATCGAGTGAGGGCGGCCGGCGGCCTACGCCTCGTCCGGCCGGGGCCGGGGCCCCCGGTCCGCCCCGAGGATGTGCAGGCTCAGCAGCAGTGACCAGGCGGGGAAGACGAGTTCCGCCCAGGGCACGTTCGAGGAGACGAAGAGCAGGATCAGGGCGGTGAGGAACCCCAGGGTCGTCAGCCAGTGCGGCAGGACCCCGAGGCGGCGGCCGATGACCGACATGGAGGACACGAAGACGGCCGCCATCCGTGTGGCGTACTCCGTCATCAGCGTGTAACTGAGGTGGCGGCCGAAGTCCCAGGCGGCCGGCAGCGGCGGCAGGCCGGGCTCGTGGTTCACCGCGAGGGTGGCGTCCGCCGCGGCGGCGGCACCGAACATCGTCGCGAGGAAGACCAGTCCGCTGCCGAGGAAGACGGAGGAGAGGAACTTGTCCTCGGCCGCGCCGACGTGCGAGCGGATCACACCGACGAACCAGAGGAAGAAGATGCCGGCGAACGGCACCAGCGCGAGGGCCGCACGCAGCGCGTCGCCCCGCACGGAGTCCGTGAACGCCCGCCCGGTGCCAGCTTCGGCACCTTCCGGGAGCCCCAGCCTGACCAGCGTCATCGCCGCCGCCAGGAGCAGCGCGAAGACCACGCCGGCCAGCCCGGCGGCCCGCGGTGCCCGAAGTGCCCGCTGCCCCGGCCACTGCTCCTGCATGCCCGGCCCGCCTTCCGTGTCGGCCCCCGGCACCAGCTAGCCTCCCGCACCCCGCCTCCGCCACCGGGAGACGGCCGTACGGCCGAGGGAACGCGCCGGCACCGGGTACGCCACCGGCCGGGCGGGCCGGACCACCGGCGAGGCGGGCCGATCACCTCCGAGGTGACCGGCCCGGAAGGGGGGCGCCGGGCGGTCAGAGCCGGGAGAGCTCGTCCACCAGGTCGTCCAGGCCCAGCGAGCCCTGTGACAGCGCCGCCATGTGCCAGGCCTTCAGGTCGAACGCGTCACCGTGCCGCTCGCGCGCCTTCTCCCGGCCCAGCAGCCAGGCCCGCTCGCCGAGCTTGTAACCGATCGCCTGGCCCGGGATCGTCAGGTACCGGGTCAGCTCGCTCTCCACGTAGTCCGCCGGCCGGCTGCTGTGCCGGCCGAAGAACTCCTCGGCCAGCTCCGGCGTCCACCGCTCACCGGGGTGGAACGGCGAGTCCGCCGGGATCGGCAGCTCCAGGTGCATGCCGATGTCCACGATCACCCGGGCCGCCCGCATCATCTGCGCGTCCAGGTAGCCGAGCCGCTCCTCGGGATCCGTGAGGTAGCCCAGCTCGTCCATCAGCCGCTCGGCGTACAGCGCCCAGCCCTCCGCGTTGGCGCTGACCCCGCCGATCGTCGCCTGGTAGCGGGAGAGGTTCTCCGCCACGTGCGCCCACTGCGCGAGCTGGAGGTGGTGGCCGGGCACGCCCTCGTGGTACCAGGTCGAGACGAGGTCGTAGACCGGGAAGCGGGTCAGGCCCATGGTGGGCAGCCAGGTGCGGCCGGGCCGGGAGAAGTCCTCCGAGGGCGGCGTGTAGTAGGGGGCCGCCGCGCCGCCGGGCGGGGCGATGCACGACTCCACCCTGCGCACCCGCTCGGCGAGTTCGAAGTGCGTGCCGTCCAGCTCCTCCATCGCCTTGTCCATCAGGCCCTGGAGCCACTCCCGGACCTCGTCGACGCCCTCGATGTGCCGGCCGTGCTCGTCCAGGTGCGCGAGCGCCACCCACGGCGTCCCGGCGCCGGGCAGGATCCTCTCCGCCTCCTTGCGCATCTCGCCGAGGATGCGGTGGAACTCCGCCCAGCCGTAGGCGTACGCCTCGTCCAGGTCCAGGTCCGTGCCGTTGAAGTAGCGGGCCCAGCGTGCGTACCGCTCCCGGCCGACCACCTCCGGGGCGCCCTCGATCGCCGGCGCGTACACGTCCCGCAGCCAGTCCCGCAGCTCCACCAGGGCGCCGGTCGCCGCCCGCGCCGCCTCGTCCAGCTCCGCGCGCAGCGCCTCGGGGCCGGCGGCGGCGAAGTCCTCGTACCAGCCGCGGCCCGTGCCGTCCGTGTCCGTCCACTCGGTGAGCTGGCCGATGTGGGTCGCGGTCGGCCGGGGCGCGGCGAACAGCTTGCGTTCCAGGCCGAGTTCGAGCGACTCCCGGTAGCCCGCGAGCGCGCCCGGCACCGCGCGCAGCCGCTCGGCGATCGCCGCCCAGTCCTCCTCGGTCTCGGCCGGGGTGACCGTGAAGATCTCCCGGACCGCGTGGCCGGGCGTGTCCAGGTTGCCGATCCGGCGCAGGTGCTCCTGGGCGTCGTGGACGGCGAGTTCGGCGGTCAGCCGCTCCCGCAGCAGCCGGGCGCAGCGCCGCTCCACGTCACTGTCCGCACCGGGCCGCCGCTCGGCCTCGTCCAGCTTCGCGAGCGTGGCCCGCGCCAGCTCCGCCAGGGCCTCCTGACCGGCCGGCGAGTAGTCGGGCAGCCTGCTCGAACTCTCCTTCACACCGAGGTACGTACCGGTGACCGGGTCGAGGGCGATGAGGTCGTCGACGTAGGCGTCGGCGACCTGACGGGGAAGCGGGCTCTGGGTCTCAGACATGCGGCCCATCCTCGTACGGCGGGGATCTCCGCGTCACCCGGGATTCGCGGGATTCAGCTCTGGGCGTGGCCGGGCGGCAGCAGCGGCCCGCACTCCCACTGCTGGAAGATCAGCCGGGTCTCCACTCGGGCCACCTCGCGCCGCGCCGTGAACTCGTCCAGCACCAGCCGCTGGAGATCGGCCATGTCCGCGACCGCCACGTGGACGAGGTAGTCGTCCGGCCCGGTCAGGTGGAACACCGACCGCGCCTCCGGCAGCGCCCGGATCCGCTCCACGAACGGTCCCACCAGCTCCCGCCGGTGCGGCCGCACCTGCACCGACAGCAGCGCCTGGAGGCCGCGCCCGAGCTTGGCCGGGTCGAGCCGCAGCCGGTGGCCGAGGATCACGCCCGAGCGGCGCAGCCGGGTCACCCGGTCCAGACAGGTCGACGGCGCCACGCCCACCTGCGCGGCGAGGTCGCGGTAGGTGGTCCGGGCGTCGTTCTGCAACAACCGCAGCAGATGCAGATCGACCGGATCCAGTACGACGGATTCGGCCATGGGCCGAACGTAGCACGGTGTTCGATTCCGGTGAACCGTTCGATGTTCACCCTTCCGCCCATGGACACATCGAGCACCGGTGCCTACGACGACGTACGCACCGCACCGAGAGCCCTGGCCACCGAGGCCGTGCACGCCGGCCGCGACGACCTCGCCCGCCAGGGTCTGCATGCCCCGCCGATCGACCTGTCCACCACCTACCCCTCCTACGACAGCCGCGCCGAGGCCGCCCGCATCGACGCCTTCGCCGCCGACGGCGCCGACCCGGTCGGACCGCCGGTCTACGGCCGCCTCGGCAACCCGACCGTCGCCCGCTTCGAGACCGCCCTCGCCCGCCTGGAGGGCACCGAGTCCGCGGTCGCCTTCGCCAGCGGCATGGCGGCGCTCAGCGCGGTCCTGCTCGCCCGGTCCGCCATGGGCCTGCGCCATGTCGTGGCGGTACGGCCCCTGTACGGGTGCAGCGACCATCTGCTGACCGCCGGGCTGCTCGGCACCGAGGTCACCTGGACCGACCCGGCCGGCATCACCGAGGCGCTGCGCCCGGACACCGGGCTGGTGATGGTCGAGTCCCCGGCCAATCCGACCCTCGCCGAACTCGACCTGCGGGGCATCGCGCACGCCTGCGGCTCGGTGCCGCTGCTCGCCGACAACACCTTCGCCACGCCCGTGCTCCAGCGCCCGGCCGAGCAGGGCGCCCGGCTGGTGCTGCACAGCGCCACCAAGTACCTCGGGGGACACGGCGACGTGCTGGCCGGGGTGGTCGCCTGTGACGAGGAGTTCGCGGGCCGGCTGCGGCAGATACGGTTCGCCACCGGGGGAGTCCTGCATCCGCTCGCCGGCTATCTGCTGCTGCGCGGGCTGTCCACGCTCCCCGTGCGGGTGCGGGCCGCCTCCGCGAACGCCGCCGAGCTGGCCCGCCGGCTCGCCGCCGATCCGCGCGTGGCCCGGGTCCGCTACCCGAGGCTCGGCGGCGCGATGATCGCCTTCGAGGTGCACGACGACCCGCACGAGGTGATCTCCCGGGTCCGGCTCGTCACGCCCGCGGTGAGCCTGGGCAGCGTCGACACGCTCATCCAGCACCCCGCGTCCATCAGCCACCGCATCGTCGACGCCGAGGACCGGCGCGGGGCCGGGGTGAGCGACCGGCTGCTGCGGCTGTCGGTGGGCCTGGAGGACGTGGACGACCTGTGGGCCGACCTGGACCAGGCGCTGGGTGCTCCACGCGCGCGGCGGGTGACGGCGCTCCAGGAGGCGGTGCGCTGAGGCGGACGGTGCCGTCCCCGTACGGTCCGGCACCGCCGACCCTGCCGGGCGGCGGCGCCGTGTCCGCGCTCCCCGGGGCCGGTGTTCAGCCGAGGTGCGGCGGCTGGGGGCCGGCTGCGGTGGCGGCCGGTGCGGCGTCCAGCCGGGCCGTGATCACCAGCGTGCCCTCCTCGACCTGGTAGTCCAGCGGCAGGCCGAGCCCGCGCATCGCGGCCACCATGCCCGTGTTGGACGCCTTGGTCACCGCGTACACGCTCTCGCAGCCGGCCTCCGCCGCCAGCGCCACCAGCCGGCCGAGCAGTTCGCCGCCGATGCCGCGCTGCTGCCACTCGTCCTCGACCAGCAGCGCGACCTCGGTCTCGTCGCCGTCCCACAGCAGGTGCCCGAGGCCGACGATCCGCCCGGAGGCGGTCTGCGCGGCCAGGGTGCGGCCGTAGCGGGGGCTGAGCAGGTGGTTCAGGTAGCGGTCCGCGTCGCCGACCGGGCCGTGGTAGCGCAGGCCGAGGGTGTGCGGCGAGCACCGGTCGTGCATCGCCCGGGCCGCGGCCAGGTCCCCGGTGTCGACCCGGCGCACGGTGATGTCGTTGCCCTCGGGCAGGGTCAGTACGTCCTCGCCGTCGGGGATGCGGGGGCCGAGCCGGCTGTCCAGCTCCACCAGCGCCCGGGCGCGAGCGAACTCGGTGGGGGTGAACGGCAGGTACGGCCGCTCCACGGTGAGCACACCGCCCTCGGGTGCCGGCAGCCGCATCACGGTGTCCTCCAGGACCCCCTCGGCCGGCACCGGCTGCGGACCGCGGCCGCCGCCGGCCGGCCTGCCGGGCAGCGAGCGGATCGTGCAGCGGCCCAGCAACTGACGCAGTGCGAGAGGCAGTTCGGCGGTGTCGACGGCGGTGCGGGCGGCCAGGCCGAGCACCCGGGTGGGCACGTCGACCAGGTCGTGGGCGTCGGCCCGCTCGATCCAGGTGCCCGTGCCGCCGGCCAGCGCGACCGCCCGGGTGATCTCGGCCGCCGGGAGCGCGCCCGGCGCCCGCAGCAGGAAGTCGTCCGCCGTGCCGTCGGCCAGCGGGTGCGTCTGCAGGCTCAGGATGTCCACCCGGTGTCCGGCGAGCGCCGTGCACAGGGCGGCCAGCGAGCCCGGTTCGTCCTTCACGGTCGTCCGCATCCGCCACAGCGTGCCGCCGATCCCGTAGGCGGCGGGCTGCTCGGAGGGCCCGGCCGGCCGCGTCTCCGCGGCCGGCCGGGCACCGGTATCGCTCACCGGCGGCGCGTGTCCGTGGCGGCGTGACCACCACACGTGGAACACCGCCGTCGCGGCCAGCACGAGCGCCGAGACCACCAGCAGGGCCGGGCCGTCGGGCCCGTGTCCGACCAGGTTCGCCCCCGCGTCCGCGACGGCCACCGCCGTGAAGAGCGCGGCGAGTTCGACGACCTCGCGCCGCCAGTGGTGCACGGGCCGCCCGTGCCTGGCCCGGGTCACATCAGGAATGTCTGGAGTCATGCAGCCACTGTGGACGAAAGGTGTTGCGTGATCACGAACTGATTGTGACCGATGGGTAAAGCATGCTCCGTCCCATTTGTTGGATTTTCTACGGCCGACCGCCCGCCCTCTTCCCGCGCGGGCCCTACTGACCGACCCGGCCCGGCCGCAGCGTCCGCGTGAACAGCACGGTGCCGTCCTGCTCCCGCAGCCGTACCGTCAGCTCCCCGCTGTCCCCGTCGATGTCGACCTCGCCGAAGAACTGGTAGCCGCCCGCGGGCGAGACGTTCGACGCGGCCGGCGCCTTCACGAACACCCGCTCCGGTCCGAAGGTGCCGTCCAGCGCACTGGCCGGGAAGGCGCCGGCGTTCAGCGGCCCGGAGACGAACTCCCAGAACGGCTCGAAGTCGGTGAACGCGGCCCGGGAGGGGTGGTAGTGCTGCGCGGACGTGTGGTGCACGTCCGCCGTCAGCCACAGCGTGCCGGTGATCCGCCGGTGCTTGACGAACCGCAGCAGCTCGGCGATCTGCAGCTCGCGGCCGAGCGGGGCGCCCGGGTCGCCCTGGGCCACGGCCTCGAAGTTCGGCTCGTTCTCCACCGGGTCCGGTACGACGAGACCGAGCGGCATGTCGGCGGCGATCACCTTCCACACCGCACGCGACCGGGCCAGCTCCCGCTTGAGCCACTCCAGCTGCTCCCGGCCGAGGATGCCCTGCGGGTCCACGGTCTGGTCGTCCGGCGAGTTGGCGTTGCGGTACGTCCGCATGTCCAGCACGAACACGTCCAGCAGCGGGCCCTGGCGCAGCACCCGGTAGACGCGGCCCTCCCTCGCGCCGGGCCGCAGCGTGGACACGGGGAAGTACTCGGCGAACGCCCGCCGGGCGCGCGCGGCGAGCACGTCGATGCTCTTCTCGGTGTAGCGGGTGTCGGTGGAGGCGATCACCTCGCCCGGGTACCAGTTGTTGCGCACCTCGTGGTCGTCCCACTGGATGACCGAGGGCACCTGGGCGTTGAACCGACGCAGGTTCTCGTCGAGCAGGTTGTAGCGGAAGTTGCCCCGGTACTCGGCGAGCGTCTCGGCGACCTTCGCCTTCTCCTCGGTGGTGACGTTCCGCCAGGTGCCCCCGCCGGGCAGCGCCTGGGTGGCCGGGATGGGGCCGTCGGCGTAGATGTTGTCGCCGCTGCACAGGAAGAAGTCCGGGTCCAGCTTCGCCATCGCGTCGTAGATGCGGTAACCGCCCCGGTCCGGGTTGATGCCCCAGCCCTGTCCGGCCAGGTCGCCCGACCACAGGAACCGCACGCCGTCCCGGCGGCGCCGGGACACGGTACGGAAGGTGCCGGTCACGGGCTCGCCGGTGCGGCGCGGGTCCTCCGGGTCGGCGAGCAGCACCCGGTAGTGGATCTGCTCGCCGGAGGGCAGGCCGTGCAGCCGGGTGGTGCCGGTGAAGTCCGTGCCGGGGCCGAGCAGCGGGCCGTGCCACCGGCGCGGATCGCGGAACGACTCGGTGGCGGAGGTCTCCACGATCATCCGGGCCGGCCGGTCCGCGCGTACCCACACCAGGCCGGAGTCGGCGGTCACGTCGCCGCTCTGCACGCCCCAGCCCGCCCCGGGGCGTCCGGAGCGGGCGAACGCCGGGGCCGCGCCGAGGCCCGTGGGCAGGGTCAGGGCCGCCGACGCGGCGAGGGAGCCGCGCAGCACGCCGCGGCGACCGGGGAGCGGACGGTGGGACATGGCTACGCCTCCAGGGACGGGATCCGGCCAGTGTGCACAGCCACATCTACGGGGGCGGCGCGGCGCGCACGCGAACCCGAGGTGAACTCCCGCCGGTTCCCGGGCGGTCGGGCGGTGCTCAGCGGCTGCCGTCCAGGATGACCCGCGCGACCAGCGCCGGGTCGTCGTTCATCGGGCAGTGGCCGCAGCCGGGCAGCCGCACCAGCCGGGCGTGCGGTATGAGCTGCTTGGCGCGGACGCCCTGGCGGCGCATGAGGATCCGGTCCCGGCTGCCCCAGGCCACCGTGACCGGCAGGCCCGCCAGCTCGTCGCTGAACCGGACGGCGGAGCCCGCCCGCAGGGTCGCCTCGAAGCCGGTGGCCCCGACGAGCGCGAGCGTCTCGGCGACCACCGCCTCCGGTGAACGGCGCCCGGGACGGGCGTAGATGGTGCTGGTCAGCGCGGTACGGCCGGCCGCCGTGCGGGCCAGCCGCTCCACCAGCGGCAGCGGCAGCCGCTGGGCGATGCCCCGCATCGCGAGCAGCACCGTGAACGCGTACCGCCGCTCGGCCTCGGTCCAGAAACCGGCGGGGGAAAGGGCGGTGACGGACCGTACGAGCTTCTCCCGGCCCAGCTCCAGCGCGAGCAGACCGCCCAGCGAGTTGCCGGCGACGTGCGGGCGGTCCAGCTCCAGCGCCTCGAACAGGGCGCCCAGCACGGAGTTCGTGGTGGGCAGGTCGTAGGCCAGGCCGGCCGGCAGCCCCGGGGAGGCGCCGAAACCGGGCAGGTCGACGGCGATCACCTCGCGTTCGGTGGCCAGGATGTCCACGACCGGGTCCCAGGCCTGCCGGTGGTGTCCGATGCCGTGCAGCAGGACCAGCGGTTCGCCGCGGCCCACGCGCGCGTAGGACACGGTCACGTCGCCGGGGCCGTGCGGGGCGGGGACCTTGAAGGAGACGGTGGCGGACATGGGGTGCTCCTCGTCTGGGGCTGCTGACGGACGCCGTAGACAGCTTGTCAGCAATTACTACCGGCCGGTAGCCCCCGGATGCCGCCTGCCCGGCCCTCAACGCGCCCGCCGCACCTCGATGTTGAAGTCGGCGTGCCCGAAGCCGCGGGACAGGGCCAGCCACAGCGGCAGGTACATCTCCACCGCCCGCGCCGACCCGATGCCGCCCAGGTCCAGCACCCGCCCGGCCGGCCAGCCGAACTCCACGAGCAGCCCCGTCACCCGCTCCTTGGCCCGGGCGTCCGCCCCGCACACGAACACGTGGTGCTCGCCCGGCACCCGCCCCGGATCCACCATCACCCGGCAGTCGACGGTGTTCAGCGTCTTCACCACGCGCGTGTGCGGGAACGCCCGCTGGATCCGCTCGGCCACACTGTCGGACTCCACCGGGTCCAGCCGCGGCTGCCCGCCCTCGAAGGCCAGCGGATTGGTGACGTCCACCAGCACCTTGCCCTCCAGGTGCTCGGCACCCGCCGCCCGCAGCGCGTCCAGCGCCACCCGGCCGCTCACCGCGTTGACGACCACCTCGCCCGCCTCCGCCGCGTCCGCGAACGTCCCCGCGTGGGCCCGGCCGGCCGCGGCCGTCGCCCACTCCACCGCCACCGGATTGTCGCGGGTGCGGGAACCGAGGGTCACCTCGTGGCCCAGCTCCAGCAGCCGGCCGGCCAGGGTACGGCCCACCTCGCCCGTGCCCAGTACCGCGTACCGCATCGCCCACCTCACGGTCACCGGCCGCCGCCCGCCGACGGTCCGCCGTCATTGTGATCCGCACCGCTCCCGACGCCGGGCATTCCGGCTGGACAGCGAAAGACGTGTCGGCTGGGATGGGCCCGTGACCGCCGACCTCGCCACCGACGTCTTCGAACAGCACCGGCCCCTGCTCATGGGGGTCGCCTACCGCATGCTCGGCCGGGTCGCCGACGCCGAGGACGTGGTCCAGGATGCCTGGCTGCGCTGGTACCAGGCCGACCGCACCGACGTCCGCGAACCACGCGCCTACCTCGTGCGCATCACCACCCGGCTGGCCATCGACCGGCTGCGCCAGGTGCAGTCCCGCGGCGAGGCGTACGTCGGGCAGTGGCTGCCGGAGCCGTATCCCACCGAGTTCGCCGACACCGCGCCGGACTCCGCGGACCGCGCCGTGCTCGCCGACACGGTCTCCCTGGCCGTCCTCGTCGTCCTGGAGTCGCTGTCCCCGCTGGAGCGCGCGGTGTTCGTGCTCCGCGAGGCCTTCGGCTACCCCTTCGCCGAGATCGCCACCATGCTCGACCGGGCCGAGCCGGCGGTACGGCAGCTCGCCGGCCGGGCCCGCCGGCACGTGGCCGAAGGGCGCCCCCGGTACGAGGTCGACCCCGCCCGGCGCCGCGACTTGACCGAGCGCTTCCTCGCCGCCGCGGCCGGGGGCGACCTGGAGGGCCTGCTGTCCCTGCTCGCGCCGGACGTCCGCCTGGTCGGCGACAGCGGCGGCAAGGCCAAGGCGCCGCTGCGCGTCCTGCACACCGCCGACAAGGTCGGCCGCTTCCTCGTCGGCGCCGCGCGCTCCGGCAGGGCGGACCTGTCCTTCCGCCCCGTGGAGGTCAACGGCGGCCCCGCCCTGCTGATCCTGTCCGGCGACAAGCCCGACAGCCTGTTCCAGGTGGACATCGCCGACGGCCGGATCACCGCCGTCTACATCATGCGCAACCCGGACAAGCTCCGGCACCTGGCCGACCGCTGAACCCACCGCTGTACCCACCGCTCCACCCGCGAAGCCCCCGTCGTGCGACGGGGGCTTTGCCGTGATGTCACACGGCGTGCCGCGTACGAACGCCTCATGAACGCTCCGCGGCAGTCCGGCCACGCGTTGCGCGCCGGGCCGAGGATTGGTCTTGACCAAGGGTGACGGCCGCCCTATCGTCGCAGAGAAGTGCAACAACCTTTAATAAACAAGGGCGCTAAAAACCGCCGGACCACGGCTCTTGCGGAGGACAGGGTGGGGACCACGCAGCTGGAAACGGTGCCGGAACCGAAGTACTGGCATCTCAAGACCGTGCTCACCGAGGCACTCGACTCCGAGTTCTCGGTCGGCGAGATCCTGCCGAACGAACGCGACCTCGCCGCACGCTTCGGCGTGGCCCGGGCCACGCTCCGCCAGGCCCTCGAACAGCTGGAGCTGGAGGGCCGGCTGCAACGCCGCCGCGGCGTCGGCACGACCGTCGCGCCGCCGCGCGTGGGCGTCGCCGTCGGCACCGAGCAGCACGCCTGGCCCGGCGCCGCCGGAGACGCCTGGCAGCCCGTCGACAGCGACCTGGCGGCGCCGCCCGCCGCTGTCGCCGCCGCCCTGGAGACCGGCGCGGACGAGGCCGTCCACACCGTCCGCCGCACCCGTATGTCCCACGGCCAGCAGGTCGCCACCGAACTGCTCTACATCCCGGCGGTCTCCGTGCCCGGCCTCACCGCGATCGACACCCCGTCCGGCGCGGCACGCGCGCGTGCGGTGCTGCGCGAGCTGCAGCACCTGCCGCTGGAGGGCGAGGAGCGCGCCGTCGAGCTGGGCTCCGCACGCGCGGACGACGCCAAGGAGCTCGACCGCCTCCCCGGCTCACCCGTCCTCGTCGTCACCACCCGTTTCCTCGTCCAGGGGCGCACCGCCGCACTGTCGGTGGCGACCTACCGGGCCGACACCTGCCGGCTGACCTTCGGAGAGTCGGCGGACGTGGAGATACACCACGACCCTCGGCAGCGGGCCTCCTGAACCGTGAGGCAGCCCGCACCCGGGGCCCTTCAGGGCCCCGGACGGGCCAACTCCCCTGACGGAGCGGGGCCGCACCGCGTGTGCGGCTCCGCCGCGCGGGCGCGGCCGGCCCCGCCGCCGCGGCAGCTCCACGACGACCCGCGCCCGGCGCGTAGCACGGCTCAGCGCCGCGTCACCGTGCCGTCCACGGCGAACAACTGCTCCTCCACATGGTCCAGAGCCAGGCGCAGCGCCCCCGTGGCGACGGCCGCCTCGCCCAGCACGGACAACGCCACCCTGGGCGGCCGCAGGCAGTAGCGGGCCAGTTCCCGCCGCAGCGGCTCCAGGACGCCGTCCAGGCCCGCCGCCCAGCCCCCGATCACGACCAGCTCCGGATCGAGCGCCAGCACCAGCGCGGCGACATCGTGCACGAGCCGCTGGATGAACCGTTCGACGGCCGCCCGGGCCCGCTGGTCGCCCTTGCGGGCCAACGCGAACACCTCGGCGACCGCCTGCTCGTCCAGCGGGTGCAGCGGCTCGTCGGTGGTCGACAGCAGCGCCTCCGGCGTCGCCTCCCGGCCCAGCAGGTGCAGCGCGCCGATCTCCCCGGCCGCCCCGCCGTAACCCCGGTGCAGCCGCCCGCCGATCAGTGAGCCGGCCCCCGGGCTCAGCCCGGCCAGGACGAAGACCACGTCGTCCGTCCCGGTCGCCGCGCCCTTCCAGTGCTCGGCGACGGCCGCCGCGTTGGCGTCGTTCTCCACCAGCACCGGACAGCGGAAGGAACGGCTCAGCCGCTCCCCGAGCCGCAGCCCCGTCCACTGCGGCAGGGCCGTGCTCAGCCGAACCGTGCCGTCCGCCTCCACGATGCCCGGCGTGCCCACGCCCACCGCCCGCAGCGAACTGCGCGCCACCCCGGCCCGGCGCAGCAGTTCGGCGACCGCGCCGCGCAGCCGGTCCAGCCGCTCGTCCGCCGGCGCCGTCTCGTCGACCTCCTTGGCCTGTGCGCCCAGCACCCGCCCGTCCAGGTCGGACAGCAGCGCGGCGACCCGGTGCGGCCCGATCTCCAGGCCCAGCAGGTGTCCCGCCTCGGCCCGGAACCGGAACCGCCGGGCGGGCCGCCCCTGGCGGCGGGCACCGCCGTCGTCGGCCGCGGCCTCCACCACGAGCCCGCCCTCGACGAGCCCCTCCACGACGCCCTCGACGGTCGGCCGGGACAGTCCGGTGACGCGGGTGATCTCGGTGAAGGTCGCGCAGTCCGTGGCACGCAGCGCGTGCAGCACCACCGCGGAATTGATCCTTCGCAGCAGCGAGGGATCGCCGCCGGTCAGCTGCCCCACCGTCCGTCCTCCCAGCTTGCGGGCGTGTTGGCCGGATCGTACTCGGCCCGGCGCAGCCCGGCGAGCGGGTTCCGCCCACGGGCCGGGCCCTTCGGTCACCCTGGTGCCACGAAACCGGACTCGTAGGCCGCGATCACCGCCTGGGTGCGGTCCCGCGCACCGAGCTTGGCCAGGACGGCGCTCACATGCGACTTGACCGTCTCCGCGCCCACCACCAGCCGGCCGGCGATCTCGGCGTTCGACAGTCCCCGGGCCATCAGCCGCAGCACCTCCGCCTCCCGGTCGGTCAGCCGGGCCCGCTCCAGCACGGCCCGCGCCGGCCGGCCGCCGTCGCCGTACCGGGCGGCGAGCCGCCGTACCGACGCCGGGAACAGCAGCGACTCGCCCTCCGCGACCAGCCGCACCGCGTGCACGATCTCGGCCGGGCGGGCCCGCTTCAGCAGGAACCCGTCGGCGCCCGCGCGCAGCGCCTCGTAGACGTACTCGTCGTCCTCGAAAGTGGTGACCACGAGGACCTTCGGCGGCTCCGGCACCGTGCGCAGCACCGCGCGGGTGGCCTCGATCCCGTCCATCAGCGGCATCCGTACGTCCATCGCGACCACGTCCGGCCGCAGTCGCCGCACCAGCGGGACGACCGCCGCGCCGTCGGCCGCCTCGCCCACCACCTCGATGTCGGGCTGTGCCGCGAGCACGGCCCGCAGACCCGCGCGGACCAGGGGTTCGTCGTCGACGAGGAGTACGGTGACCGGCATCCGGCCAGCGTAGATCAGCAGGCGGGCAGCTCCGCGCGCACCTGCCAGTCACCCTCGTCCGGGCCGGTGCGCGCGGTGCCGCCGAGCAGCGCCGCCCGCTCCCGTATGCCGCGCAGGCCGCTGCCCCGCCCGGGGCCGGGTACCGCCCCCGGCAGCGGATTGCGGACCTCCAGGACGAGTCTCCCGTCGGCGACCGTGACCCGGACCCGGACCGGGACGGCCCCCGCGTGCCGCAGCACATTGGTGAGCGCCTCCTGGAGGATCCGGTAGCCCTCGCGGGACACCGGCCCCGGCACGGCCTCGACCGTGCCCGTCACCTCGGCGTCGACCTCGGCGCCGGAGGTCCGCGCCGACTCCAGCAGCCGGCCGGCGTCGGCCAGCGTGGGCCGTGCGCCCACCGGCCGTTCGGACTCCCGCAGCACGCCCAGCACCCGCTCCAGGTCCTCCAGCGCGGCCCGGCCGGTCTCCTCCACGGCGGCCAGCGCCCGGTCGGTGAACTCCGGATCACCGGCCGCGCGCGCGGCACCGGCCTGCACCACCGCCACCGTCAGGGCGTGCCCGATCGAGTCGTGCAACTCCCGCGCGATCCGGGTGCGCTCCAGCAGGTGCTCGGTGCGCTCCTCCAGCGCGGCCAGCCGCTCGGCCGCCGACGGCCCCAGCAGCCGGCGCGCGGCGGCGGTGAGCAGCGCGCCGAGCCCGACGACCACCCCGTACAGAGCGAGCAGCGGCAGCGGCGCCAGCAGCGCCCAGGCGGGATGCGGGGGCAACCGGTCCAGCAGCGGCACCCCGGGAGACGTCCCGGCCCAGGCGCACCGGGCCAGTGCGAAGCAGGTGACGGGCAGCCACACCGAGGCGAACGCGATCGCGCCGCCGAGCAGCATGCGCAGCTCCAGCCACAGCACCGTACGCAGCCGGTCCCGCCAGGCCGCCGCCGGCGTCTCGCAGATGCCGGGGTCCGGCTCGCCGGGCGTGAGCAGCAGCCGCGCCTGCACCCCCTCGCCCCGCCGCACCGCGGGCACCAGGCCGAGCGGGGCGAGCAGCAGCGCCGGCACCCACGGGACCGACGGGACGACGAGGAGCCAGACGCCGACCGCCAGCATCGGCACCCACAGGTGCAGCAGGCGCGTGTACGTCGTCCCGCTCAGCAGCGGGCGCAGAAAGCGGGGCATGACCTCATCGTCGCAGGCGGCACCGGCAACGGACCTCCCCCGCGCGGGGGAGACGCTCCCCACCGGCGGGGGATGATCCGACTCGGCCGTACGGCCAGGCTGTTGCCATGACCAGCATCGACGTACGAGACCTCACCAAGGAGTACGGCGGCCGGCGGGCCGTGGACCGGCTCACCTTCCGCGTGCGGCCCGGCCGGGTCACCGGGTTCCTCGGCCCCAACGGCGCCGGCAAGTCCACCACCTTCCGCCTCGTCCTCGGCCTGGACCGGCCCACCGCGGGCACCGCCACCGTCGGCGGCCACGTCTACGCCGGGCTCCGCGACCCCCTGCGCCGGGTGGGAGCCCTGCTCGACGCCCGCGCCGCGCACGGCTCCCGCACCGCCCGCGACCACCTGTGGGCCCTCGCCGCGAGCAACCGCATCCCGGCCCGCCGGGTCGACACCGTCCTGGAGGAGACGGGCCTCGCCGCCGTGGCCCGGCGCCGGGTACGGACGTACTCCCTCGGCATGCGCCAGCGGCT
Organism: Streptomyces sp. NRRL S-1022; assembly: GCF_000720135.1. Lineage (GTDB taxonomy): Bacteria > Actinomycetota > Actinomycetes > Streptomycetales > Streptomycetaceae > Streptomyces. Next base: position 44,799 of record NZ_JOIU01000005.1, read on the forward strand.
CGGCATCGCCGCCGCCCTGCTCGGCGACCCCGAGGTCGTCCTGCTCGACGAACCCGCCAACGGCCTCGACCCCGAAGGCATCGTGTGGATCCGCACCCTGCTGCGCCGGCTCGCCGCCGAGGGCCGCACGGTCCTGGTCTCCAGCCATCTGATGGGCGAGACCGCCGCCTTCGCCGACCACCTGCTGATCCTCGGCCGGGGCCGCCTGCTCGCCGACACCCCGGTGAGGGACTTCATCCACGCGCGCGTACGGCCCCACGTCCGCATCCGCACCACCGATCCCGCCGCCCTCGGCGACCTCCTCGCCCGGCACGGCCACGACGCCTCCCGGGACGAGGACGGGACCTGGACCGTACGGCACGCGCGCGTGGACGACCTGGGCCGGCTGATGTCCGAGGCGGGCGTCCCCGTCCTGGAACTCGCCGCCCGTGAGGCCACCCTGGAGGAGGCCTACCTCGATCTGACCGCGGCCGAGGCCGAGTTCACCGCACCACGCCAGGAGGCCTGACCATGCCCTTCGCACCCGTGCTGCACGCCGAGTGGATCAAGATCCGTACCCTGCGCTCCCTGCTGGGCGCCCTCGCCGCGGTCCTCGTCTGCACCGCCGCGTTCTCGGCGCTCGCCGCGGCCGACGCCGACGACTCCGACCCGCTGTACTCGGTGTTCTTCGGCGTCAACTTCGGCCAGATCGCCGCGATCGCCTTCGGTACGACGGCCGTCTCGGCGGAGTTCCGGGGCGGCGCGCTGCGGCTGACGCTCGCGGCGGTGCCCGACCGGGGGCGCTGGTTCGCCGCGAAGGCGACGGCGATCGCCCTGCCGGTGCTGGCCGTCGGGCTGCTCACGGGGTTCGTCACGCTCCTGACGGGCCGGGCGGTGCTCCGCGAGTCCGCGCCCGGCTGGGCCGGGGGAGTGCGCGGCGCGGTCGGCTGCGGTGTGCACCTGACGCTGATGGCCCTGTTCGCCGCCGGCCTCGCCACGGTCCTGCGCAGCGGCGTGGCCACCCTCTCCGTGCTGATCCCGTTCCTCCTGATCGTCTCCTTCGTCGTCGGCGACCTGGCGGGCGGAGCAGCCGACTTCCTCCCCGACCGGGCCGGTCAGGTCGCGCTGCACAGCACCTGGGACGGCACCCTCGGCCCGTGGACCGGCCTCGCGGTGACCGCGCTGTGGACGGCGGCGGCCCTGCTGGCGGGCGCGTGGAGCCTACGGCGCCGGGACGCCTGACACCGGGGGAGGGGCGGTCTGACGCGCCGCCAATTGTCAGTGGGGCCCGCTTTACTGGACGGCATGGACATCGCGCAGTGCCTGACTCTCATCGACCTGCTGTGCGCCCGGGAGTTCCCGGCCGTGCACGGCAGGACGGAGCACGGCGAGAGCGGGCCCGGCTACCACATAGCCGCTTTACAGACGAGCGAGGAGTTCTGGGACGGTGACGGCAGCGCCCGGGAGGAGACCGCCGCGCAGTACGAGGCCGACCGGGACGGCCTCGCCCGGCGGCTCGGCGACCGCTGGGGCCCGCCGCACCACGTCAGTCTGTACAGCGTGCTCGACCGGACCCTGGCGGGCGAGGACGTCCCCGAGCCCTGGGCCGGCCTGAGCGGCCACGTCCCGGACGTCCACCTGTGGCAACTGCCGCGGACGGACCGCTGGCTCGCCCTCGGCGTCTCCCAGTGGGACAAGGAGCTGCCGTTCCAACTGCTCGGCATAGTGACGGAGACCGACCCGCCCTGACCCGGCGGGAGCCGTGGTGGCCGCTGCGCGCGGGACCGGCGTCAGCCGGGCAGGTGGTCGTCGACGCCCGCTGCCTGACGCAGCCGGGCGTACTCCTGGGCCATCGTCGTCGCGGTCCAGTGGGCGTTCAGGCCACTGGGGTTGGGCAGGACCCAGATGCGGGTGTCGCCGATCGTGCGCTGCTGGGGGCCGACCCGGGCGGTGCGGTCGGCGAAGGCGGCGCGGTAGGCGGTCACGCCGACCACGGCCAGCCACCTCGGCTTCAGACGCGTCACCTTGGTGGTCAGCAGCCGGCCGCCCTCGGCGTACTCCTCGGCGGTCAGCTCGTCCGCCCGTGCGGTGGGCCGGGCGACCACGTTGGTGATGCCGAGGCCGTAGGAGAGCAGCTCCCGCTGTTCGGCCGGCCGCAGCAGCCGCGGGGTGAAGCCGGACAGGTGCAGCACCGGCCAGAACCGGTTGCCGGGGCGGGCGAAATGGTGGCCGGTCGCGGCGGTCGTCAGACCGGGGTTGATGCCGCAGAACAGTACCTGGAGGCCGTCCGCGACCACGTCCGGGACGAGGCGGTCGCGGGCGGCCTCCAGTTCCGCCCGGGTGAGGCGGGGAGTGCGCGGTGCCCGGGTCAGAGGATCGCTCCGGGGGTGTACCCGGCGGCCTCCGGGTGCTGCTTGACGATCTCCTCGATGCGGGCGACGACCACGCCGACCTGGGCGGCGGCGGCACCCGTGAAGGACAGCTTGTCGGCCATCAGCGCGCCCAGCCGGTCACGGTCCAGCGGCAGCCGCTCGTCGGCGGCGAGCTTGTCGAGCAGGTCGTTGCGCTCGGCACCCTGCTCGCGCATCGCGAGCGCGGTCGCCACGGCGTTCTCCTTGATCGCCTCGTGCGCGACCTCGCGGCCGACCCCGGCCCGCACGGCGCCCATGAGCACCTTGGTGGTGGCGAGGAAGGGGAGGTAGCGGTCCAGCTCGCGGGCGACGACGGCCGGGAAGGCACCGAACTCGTCGAGGACCGTCAGGAAGGTCTCCAGCAGGCCGTCCAGCGCGAAGAAGGCGTCCGGCAGGGCCACCCGGCGCACCACCGAGCAGGACACGTCGCCCTCGTTCCACTGGTCGCCCGCCAGCTCGCCCGTCATCGAGGCGTAGCCGCGCAGGATGACCATCAGGCCGTTGACGCGCTCGCAGGAGCGGGTGTTCATCTTGTGCGGCATCGCCGAGGAGCCGACCTGGCCCGGCTTGAAGCCCTCGGTGACCAGCTCGTGCCCGGCCATCAGCCGGATCGTCTTGGCCAGCGAGGAGGGCGCCGCCGCGAGCTGCACCAGCGCGGTGACGACCTCGTAGTCCAGCGAGCGCGGGTAGACCTGGCCGACGGAGGTGAAGGCCTGCGAGAAGCCGAGGTGCCCCGCGATCCGGTTCTCCAGCTCGGCGAGCTTGCCGGCGTCCCCGCCCAGCAGGTCGAGCATGTCCTGCGCGGTGCCGACCGGGCCCTTGATGCCCCGCAGCGGGTAGCGGCCGAGCAGCTCCTCGACGCGGCCGTGGGCCACCAGCAGCTCGTCGGCGGCGGTCGCGAAACGCTTGCCGAGGGTGGTGGCCTGCGCGGCCACGTTGTGCGAGCGGCCGGCCATGACCAGCTCGGCGTACTCGCCCGCGAGCTTGCCCAGACGGGCCAGCACGGCCACCGTGCGGTCGCGCATCAGCTCCAGCGAGAGCCGGATCTGCAGCTGCTCGACGTTCTCCGTGAGGTCACGGGAGGTCATGCCCTTGTGCACGTGCTCGTGCCCGGCGAGGTCGTTGAACTCCTCGATCCGCGCCTTCACGTCGTGCCGGGTGACCTTCTCGCGCTCGGCGATCGAGGCCAGGTCGACGGTGTCGAGCACGCGCTCGTAGTCGGCGATCGCCTCGTCCGGGACCTCGATGCCGAGGTCCTTCTGGGCCCGCAGCACGGCGAGCCAGAGCTGCCGCTCCAGCTTCACCTTCTGCTCGGGGGACCAGAGCGTGGCGAGCTCGGTGGAGGCGTAGCGTCCGGCGAGGACGTTGGGGATGCGGGGCTTGGCGGGCGCAGAAGTCACGTGTCCAGATTCTACTGGCGGTTCGTGCAGGCCAACGCCATGGGTGCGTTCGGCAAAAGCTACGAGAGCCGCGTCACGCCGTGGGCCCCCGCTCCGGACGCGAGCGCGCCCGGACGGCTAGGCCAGGTCCTCGTACGGCAGGAGGTCCGGGCGCTTCGCCGGGCGGCCGTCGCCCGAGGAGCGGCCGGTCAGGCGGCGGCCTATCCAGGGGAGCAGGTGCTGCCGGGCGAAGCGCGCGTCGGCGACTCGCCGCGCCAGCCAGCCCGGCGGGAGCGTCGCCGGCATCGGCAGGTGCCAGTCGGTGTCCTCCGGCTCGTACCCGAGTGCCTGCCACACCGCCTCGGCGACCCGGCGGTGCCCCTCCGCCGTCAGGTGCAGCCGGTCCACGTCCCACAGCCGCGGGTCGGCCAGCGCGGGCGCCCCGTACAGATCGACCACGACGGCGCCGTGCCGGGCGGCCAGCTCGTCCACGCAGGCGACCAGCTCCTCCATGCGCGGCCGGAACCGCTCCAGCACCGGGCCCTGCCGGCCGGGGCTGTGCATCAGCACCAGCTGCTTGCAGGAGGGCGCCAGCCGTTCCACGGCCTCGGTGAGCAGCCCCCGGACCCGGCCCATGTCGCACTTGGGGCGCAGGGTGTCGTTGAGGCCGCCGACCAGGGTGACGACGTCGGCCTTCATGGCCGCGGCCACGTCCACCTGCTCGTCGACGATCTGCCCGATCAGCTTGCCGCGCACGGCGAGGTTGGCGTACCGGAAGCCGGGCGTACGGGCGGCCATCCGCGCGGCGAGCACATCGGCCCAGCCCCGGTAGGAGCCGTCGGGCAGCAGGTCCGACATGCCCTCGGTGAAGGAGTCGCCGACCGCGACCAGGCTGGTGTGGGCGGGAGGTGTGGGATTCGTCTGCATGGCGACAGAGATGGTATCCCGAGGCCAATACCAGCCGGTCGGTCAGCCCCGGGATCCTGGGGCTGACCGACCGCGCTCAGCTCTGGGCCGGCTGGCCGAACAGCTGGCGCAGCACGTCCTCCATCGTCACCAGGCCCGCCAGCCGGCCGTCGTCGCCGAGCACGGCGGCCAGATGGGTGCGGCTGCGGCGCATCGCGGTGAGGACGTCGTCCAGCGGCGTGCTCTCGCGGACGCGCGCGATGGGGCGCATGTCCCGCAGCCGGAACGCCACGTCCCGCGGGGACGCGTCGAGCGCGTCCTTGACGTGCAGGTAGCCCACGATCCGGCGGCCGGTGTCGACCACCGGGAACCGGGAGAAGCCCGACTCGGCCGACAGCCGCTCCAGCTGCTCCGGGGTGACGCCCACGCGCGCGTAGACGACGCGCTCCAGCGGTACGACGACGTCCCGCACCGGCCGGCTGCCCAGCTCCAGGGCGTCGTGCAGCCGCTCCTGCGCCCGGTCGTCGATCAGGCCCGCCTCGCTGGCGTCCTTGACGATCTCGGCCAGCTCGGTGTCCGTGAAGGTCGCCGCGACCTCGTCCTTCGCCTCCACCCGCAGCAGTTTCAGCAGTCCGTTCGCGAAGGCGTTGATCGTGAAGATCACCGGCCGCAGCGCCCGGGCGAGCGCCACCAGCGGCGGGCCGAGCAGCAACGCGCTGCGCACCGGTTCGGCGAGCGAGATGTTCTTCGGGACCATCTCGCCGAGCAGCATGTGCAGATAGGTGGCGAGGGTCAGCGCGATCACGAAGGACACGGCGTGCCCGGCGCTCACCGGCACGCCCAGCGCGTGGAACACCGGCTCCAGCAGATGCGCGATCGCCGGCTCGGCGACCACACCCAGCACCAGCGTGCACAGCGTGATGCCGAGCTGGGCGGCGGCCAGCAGCGCGGAGACGTGCTCCAGACCCCACAGCACGCTCCGCGCGCGCCGGTCGCCCTCCTGGGCCAGCGGCTCGATCTGCGAGCGGCGCACGGAGATCAGCGCGAACTCGGCGCCCACGAAGAAGGCGTTGACGACGAGGGTCGCCAGGCCGATCAGCAGCTGTACGGCGGTCATCGCGTGCCCTCCCGCGTCCCGTGGGTCCCACCCGTGCCCTGCGTGCGCTCGTCGTCCAGCGGTGCGTGCAGCAGCACCCGCGCGGCCCGGCGGCCCGAGGCGTCGACCACGTCCAGCCGCCAGCCGGCCACCTCGACGCTGTCCCCGGCGGCGGGTATCCGGCCCAGCTCGGCGGCGACCAGTCCGGCCAGTGTCTCGTACGGCCCCTCGGGCACGCGCAGTCCCACGCGGGCGAGCTGGTCGGTGCGGGCGGAGCCGTCCGCCGCGTACAGGGCCCGCCCCTGCTCGTCCGCGCCGGCGGGCGCGAGATCGGGCGTCTCGTGCGGGTCGTGCTCGTCCCGCACCTCGCCGACGACCTCCTCCACGATGTCCTCCAGGGTGACCACACCGGCCGTACCGCCGTACTCGTCGATGACGACGGCCATGGTGTGCCGGCCGCCGAGCCGGTCCAGCAGCCGGTCGACGGTCAGGGACTCGGGCACCAGCAGCGGCTCGCGCATGATCTGCGCGACCGTGCGGTGGCGCCGCTGGTCCGCGGGGACGGCCAGCACGTCCTTGATGTGGGCGGTGCCGACGACGGAGTCCAGGCTGCCCCGGTAGACGGGGAACCGGCTCAGTCCGGTCGCCCGGGTCGCGTTGGCCACGTCCTCGCAGGTCGCCTGGGTGTCCAGGGCGATGACCTGGACGCGCGGGGTCATCACGTTCTCGGCGGTGAGGTCGGCCAGGTTCAGCGTCCGCACGAACAGTTCGGCGGTGTCCGGCTCCAGCGCGCCCTTCCTGGCGGAGTGCCGGGCGAGCGCGGCCAGCTCCTGCGGCCCGCGCGCGGAGGCCAGCTCCTCGGCGGGTTCGATGCCGAGCCGGCGGACGAACCGGTTGGCGGTGTTGTTCAGGTGGGTGATGAAGGGCCGGAAGGCCGCGCTGAACCAGCGCTGGGCGCTGCCCACCCGCTTGGCCATGGCCAGCGGCGAGGAGATCGCCCAGTTCTTCGGCACCAGCTCGCCGACGACCATCAGGAACACCGTCGACAGGGCCGTGCCCAGCACCAGCGCGACGGAATGCGCCGTGGTCCGGGACAGGCCCAGCGCCGTGAACGGCCCGGCGAGCAGCTTGGCGACCGACGGCTCGGCGAGCATGCCGACCACCAGGTTGGTCACGGTGATGCCGAGCTGGGCGCCGGACAGCTGGAAGGTCAGGTTCCGTACGGCCTTCAGGGCGCCCGCGGCGCCGCGCTCGCCGCGCGCGGCGGCCCGCTCCAGCTCGCCGCGTGCCACCGTGGTCAGCGAGAACTCGGCCGCCACGAAGGCGCCGCAGGCCAGCGACAGCAGGATCGCCACCAGGAGGAGGAGCACTTCGGTCATCGGGTCACCCCCGTCCCATGCTCGGACAGGGTGGCGCGGAACGCGCGGTGTCGCGTACTGGGAGGCTCGCCCATGGGCGGACGCTCACAACCTTTCATAGAGGGCCGAGTGCTCCCTCAAGGGTAAAGGATGAGCAAAAAAGCCGTCCCGGGGTCCCGTGCCGGTCGCCGGTCTCAGTGCGTGAGCGGCTTCACCCAGCGCCGCCACCGCTCCTCCGGCCCGTATCCGGCGGCGCGCCAGGCGTGCTGCGCGGTCTCGTTGCGGACCAGCACCATCGCGTCCGCGCGCCGCCCGCCCAGCCGTTCGAAGCGCTCCTCGGCGGCGGCCGGCAGCGCCGAGCCGATGCCCTGCCGCCGCCGCTCCGGGTGCACCGCGAGCCGGTACAGATGGCACCGCCAGCCGCCCACCAGCTCGCCGTCCAGCTCGGCCAGCACGAGCGCCTCCGGGTCCCGGCCGACGAGCCGCTCCACACCGGCGCGGTCGTCACTGATGCTCGTCCCCTCGGCGGCCGTCCGCCAGAAGGCGAGGACGGAGTCGAGATCCTCGGGCGCGGCGGCGCGCACACGCAGACCGGTCATGCGGCCATCGTGATCGCCACCGCCCGGGCACCACCCGGAATTCCGCCATGCGGACGGTCCGCTCCCGCACGGCGTCCGGCGGGTTCACTCGTGGGCGATCGCCGCCAGCACGTTCATCCGGGACGCCCGCAGCGCCGGCAGCAGGGCCGCCACCACGCCGACCAGCGCCGAGCCGATCACCACCGCCACGATCGTGCCCCACGGGATCGCCAGCGCCGGCAGCCCGCGCAGGGCCAGCACCCGCTGCATGCACACCCCCCACACCAGCCCCAGGCCCAGCCCCAGGACCGCCCCGAACACCGCGATCACCACCGACTCCAGCCGGATCATCCGGCGCACCTGCCGCCGCCCCAGACCGATCGCCCGCAGCAGCCCGATCTCCCGGGTCCGCTCCACCACCGACAGGGCGAGCGTGTTGACCACGCCCAGCACGGCGATGACGATCGCCAGCCCGAGCAGCGCGTACACCAGGTACAGCAGCACGGCGATCTGGTCGTGGACCAGGTCCTTGTAGTCGGCCTGGTCGCGCACCCGGACCTGCGGGAAGGAGCGGAGCGCCCGCTCCAGGCGGGGCCGCAGGTGAGCCGGGTCGGTGCCGGGGGCCGCGTTGACGTAGACCGCGGCGTCCTGCCCGTTCGGCACGTACCTCTCCAGGGTCGCCAGGCCGAGGAAGAGGCCGCCCTGGCCGCCGAAGCCGTCGGCGGCCTCCTGGTCCGTCAGCGCCCCGACGGTCAGCTCCGTCCGGCGCCCGCCCGGGAACTCGACCGGCAGCACACTGCCGACCCGCACCCCGTGGTCCCGCGCGTAGCCGGCGTCCAGGGCGAGGTGCCCGTCGGCAAGGGCGGCCGCCGAGCCGCCCCGCGTGTACGTGATGTGCGCGACGTCGTCGAGCCGCGGGCCGTACCCGGTGGCGGACGTCGTCACCCGCCGGCCGTCCGGCAGGCGCACGGCGATCGGGGTGAGCCGCTGCCGTACGACGAGCCCCACCCCCGGTGTCGCGGCCGTCCGGTCCGCGACCTGCCGGGTGAACGGCAGGAAGTTGGCGTTCTGGACGACGAAGTCGGCGCCCAGCGTGCGGTCGATCTGCCGGTCGAACGACGCGGACATCGAGGCGCTCGCCACTGACATCCCGCCGACCAGGGCCAGGCCCACCATCAGCGCGGCGGCCGTGGCACCGGTCCGGCGCGGATTGCGCAACGCGTTGCGCAGGCTCATCCGCCCGACCGGGCCGAACAGCGCCGGGAAGGTCGCCCCCAGCACCCGGATCACCGGCCGCACCAGCAGCGGGCCGGCCACCACGGTCGCGATCAGCGTCAGCACCACACCGGCACCCAGCAGCGAGGCGGCCCGCCCGGTCCGGGTCGCCGTCGCGCACCCGGCCAGCGCCGCCGCGCCGGCCGCCCCGGCCACCGCCCCGGCGATCGCCCGCGCCCGCAACGGCCGGTCCGCACCCGCCGCGTCGGCGAACCCGTCGCCGGCGAGCGCCGCCATCGGCGAGACGGCCGCGGCGCGCCGCGCGGGCAGGTACGCGGCCACGAAGGTCACGCCCAGGCCGACGGCATAGGCCACGGCCGGCGTCCCCCAGCCGATCACCAGCTCCGCGGCCCGCAGGTTCATCCCGAACGCGCTCATCAGCCGGATCAGCCCGAACGCCAGCCCGATCCCGGCGCCCAGCCCGAGCGTCGAGCCGGCCAGCCCCAGCAGCAGCGCCTCGGTGAGTACCGAGCGCCGCACCTGGCGCCGGTCCGCGCCCAGCGCCCGCAGCAGGCCCAGTTCCCGGGTGCGCTGGGCGATCAGCATGGAGAAGGTGTTGACGATCAGGAACACGCCGACCAGCAGGGCGACACCGGCGAAGCCCAGCATCACGTACTTGACCACGTCCAGGAAGCTGCCGAGCGCTGCCGCGGCCGACTCGGCCTGCTCACCGGCGGTCTTCACGTCGTACGCGCGGATGCCGGCCACCGCGCCGATCCGGCGCTTGAGCTCCGTGTCGGACACGCCCGGTGCCGCGTCCGCGGCGATGCCGGTCGCCCGCGCGGACGAGCCGAGCAACTCCCGGCCGGCCGCCGCCGGGTCGAGGTAGAGCAGGGCCGCGCCCGGATTGGTCGTGGTGAAGGCGGCGATGCCGACGACCCGGACCCGGAAGGTGCCCGGCTGCGCCTGCACGGTCAGGGTGTCCCCGATCCGCACGTGCCTCCGGCCGGCCGTGTCCGCGTCCAGCAGCGCCTCGCCGCTCCCGCGCGGCGCGTGACCGGAGGTCAGCCGCACCGGGCTGCGGCCGGTGGGGTACCAGGCGGCGGCGACGGTCGGGGCGCCGGTGGTCGGGCCGACCGACCGGTTGCGGCGGTCGACCACCACCACGTTCCGCACCGACACCAGCGCACGGGCCGCCGCCACCCCGTCCACCCCGGCCACCCGGTCCCGCAGTGCGGCCGGCACGGTCTGCACCGCGCCGCTCGCCCGCGCCGACCGCAGGTCCTGCCGGGGCTGGACCGTCACATCGGCGGCGGTGGAGGCGAACAGCCGGTCGAAGGTACGGGTGACGGTGTCGGAGAAGATCAGGCTGCCCGCGACGAACGCCACGGACAGCAGCACGGCCAGCGCGGACAGCGCCAGCCGCCCCTTGTGCGCCAGGAAGCTCCTCAGGGTCGCCTTGAGCACCGGGTCAGTCCTCCTCGGCGGTGCGGCCGTCGCGGGCCCGGCTCCGGACCACGCCGTGTCCGGCGGTGCGGGGACTCCCGCCGGGCAGGACACGCATCCGCTCCAGCACGGCCTCCGCCGTCGGCGCGGGCATATCGTCCACGATCCGCCCGTCGGCGAGGAAGAGCACCAGGTCGGAGTGGGCGGCGGCGCCGGGATCGTGCGTCACCATGACGACGGTCTGCCCGAGGTCGTCCACGGCACCGCGCAGGAAGCCCAGCACCTCCAGGCCGGCCCGCGAGTCCAGGTTGCCGGTCGGCTCGTCGGCGAAGATCAGCTCCGGCCGGGAGGCCAGCGCCCGGGCGCAGGCCACCCGCTGCTGCTGGCCCCCGGAGAGCTGGGCCGGGCGGTGCGTCAGGCGGTCCCGCAGCCCGAGCGTGCCGACGACCTGGTCCAGCCACCCCGGGTCGGGCTTCCGGCCGGCGATGTCCATCGGCAGGGTGATGTTCTCGGCCGCGGTCAGTGTCGGGATGAGGTTGAACGACTGGAACACGAACCCGACCCGGTCCCGTCGCAGCCGGGTCAGCTCCCGCTCCCGCAGCCCCGTGATCTCGGTGCCGCCGAGCCAGATCCGGCCGGCCGAGACGGTGTCGAGGCCCGCGAGGCAGTGCATGAGCGTGGACTTCCCGGACCCCGACGGGCCCATCACGGCGGTGAACCGGCCGCGGGCGATGTCCACGTCCACCGCGTCCAGGGCGAGCACAGCCGTCTCACCGGAGCCGTACGCCTTCGTCAGCCCGCGCGAGCGGGCCGCGACCCCGCCGTCCGGCGTGCGGCCGGGTGCGTGCTGCGCAGCAGGTGTCGACAAGACAGCCTCCCCGTCGCCGGAACCGCCTCCACGGGCGGGCGTACGGTTCCGCCCGGCCCGGGCGGGCGTACACCACCGCCCGTCCCGGGCGAGCGTAAGGGACGCGGGGGCCCGGCGCAGCGCTTCCGTGCGCCCTTGCCCGCGCTAGCACGCCGGCGCTAGCGTCGAGGCATGGCGAAGACCCAGCTGAACGTGCGCGTGGACGAGGACACCGCCCGCGCGGCGCGCGAGCGCGCCCAGGCACGCGGGATGAGCGTCAACCGCTACATCGAAGAGCTGGTCAGACAGGACGCCGGCGAGGCGGGCCGGGCGTTCGTGGAGGCCGCCGCCGACTTCATGAAGAGCTACGAGTCCGTGTTCGCCGAGGAGTTCGCCGAGACCCGCGGCACCGACGCCGGCGAAGGCGGCCGCTGATCCGTTGAACGAGCTCGGTATCGATCTGGCCTGGCTCCTCATGCTCGCCGAACAGCGGACCCCGGGGGACCCCCAGGTCACCGACTGGGGCGCCCTGGTGGCCGCCGTCGCCCGGCACCGGGCCGAGATATTCGGCGTGCCCGTCTACGACACCCCGCACGCCCGCGCCGCCTCCCTGCTCCAGCTGCTGATCCACGTCCCCGCGCTGGAGCGCTCCAACGCCCTGTTCGCCTCGGCGGTCGCGTACGCCTACCTGGTCGCCAGCGGCGAGAAGGTCGCCATCACCGCCGAACAGGTCCGGGACCTCGCCCGGCTGGTCAAGGACGGCGCGGCGAGCGTCGACGACATCGCGCGGGAACTGCGCGGCTGGAGCATCTGATCAGCGGGCGTCCGGTTCGTCCGGCCGCCAGGCCACACCGAGCGAGCAGTACGACGTCGGCAGAGCCGGACCCTTGTCCGGCAGCAGCACCCGCCGGTGCGGGCCGAGGCGGAACCCGGCGGCGCGCAGCGCGGCGACCGGCTCCCGGGACAGGTGGCAGCCGCCGTTCAGAACCGGCCACAGGGTGCGGTCCAGGGCCCGCTGGGTCAGCGTCATCATCCGGCCGCCGCCCCGCCCGTGCTCGAAGAACCGCAGCTCGCCGCCGGGCCGGAGCACCCGCCGTACCTCGCCGAGCGCCCGCTCGGCATCCCGCACGCTGCACAGGACCAGCGACAGCACGGCCGCGTCGAACGCCTCGCTCTTGACCGGCAGGGCCTCCGCGGCGCCCGGCACCACGTCGACCGGCACCTCGGCGCGCAGCGCGGCCTCCAGCGCCAGCTGCCTGAGCCGCGGCTCCGGCTCGATCGCGACGACCTCCGCGACCGTGCCCGGATAGTGCCGGAAGTTCAGCCCGTTGCCCGCGCCGATCTCGATCACCCGCCCGGACAGCCCGGCGAGCAGCCGCTCGCGCACCCCGGCCATCCCGAACCGGGACTCGGCGCTCACGCTGATCCGGGCGTAGTAGCGGGCGAACAGCGGATGGTGGACGGGACTGCGCGCAACCTGACCGGAGCGGGCGGACAGCAGCCGCATGGCAACCTCCCTGGACAGCACGGTCCTGGGGAGAGTGTCCCCCGGGACACGCCCACCCATCCCCCCCGAACGCCTCTACGCCCGGCCGCGCATCCGGCGCCCGCCACTGCCGCCCCACCCGGCACGGCCGCCCGTCGCCCCGCGGAAACCCCGGGACGCCCCCCGGGCGCCGTACCGGTCCGCCCGTTACGGTGCCTGCCGGACCCGGAAGGCCTCCGCGTCCCAGGTGCCGTCCAGCCGGGGGGCCAGCCAGCCCGGTGCCGCCGTGCGGAACTCCGCGGGGGGCAGGGTCCCGGCGCCGGCGGGCAGCGCGCCCAGCAGCGGGGCGCCGGCGACCTCCGGCAGGTCGGCCACGTTGCAGCGGGTGGCCAGATCGGGCGCGTCGGGCCAGCTGCCGATCACCAGCCCGGCGCACTCCAGTTCCCGGCGGCGCAGTTCGCGGGCCGTCAGCTCCGTGACGTTCAGCGTGCCGAGCCCGGCCTGCGCGACGACCAGCACCGGCGCGTCCAGCAGCCGGGCCACGTCGGCCAGCGTCCCGCCCGCCGCGTCGAACCGGACGAGCAGCCCGCCCGCCCCCTCGACCAGCACCAGATCGTGCTCGGTGGCCAGCTTGGCGGCCCGCTCTGCCACCTCGTGCGGGTGCACCGGCGCCATCCCGGCCCGCCGGGCCGCCGTACCCGGCGCCAACGGCTCGGGGAACCGCGCGAGTTCGGTGGCCGTGACCGGACCGGCGAGCCGCGCGACCTCGTCGGCGTCCCCGCGCTCGTCCGGCCGTACGCCCGTCTGGGCGGCCTTCACCACGGCCACCGAGCGCCCGGCCGCGAGCGCCGCGGCGGCGACGGCGGCCGTGGTGACGGTCTTGCCGACCTCCGTGCCCGTCCCCGTGATCACCAGTACCGGCATGTCATCCCTCCCGCGCCGCGGCGCACACCGCGCGCGCGATCCGTGCCACGTCCTCGTCCGAGGTGACGTACGGCGGCATCGTGTAGATCAGGTCGCGGAACGGGCGCAGCCACACGCCCTCCCGCACGGCTGCGTCGGTCGCGGCCCGCATGTCCACCGGATGGTCGAGCTGGACCACCCCGATGGCCCCGAGGACGCGGACGTCGCGTACTCCGGGGAGCTCACCGGCGGGAGCCAGGCCCTCGCGCAGGCCCGTCTCGATCCGCTCGACCTCGGCGCGCCAGTCCTGCCCGAGGAGCAGCTCGATGGAGGCGCAGGCCACGGCCGCCGCCAGCGGGTTGCCCATGAACGTGGGGCCGTGCGCGAGCACCGGCACCTCGCCCCGCGAGATGCCGTCGGCGACCCGCGCGGTGCACAAGGTGGCCGCCATCGTCAGATAGCCGCCGGTCAGCGCCTTGCCCACGCACATCACGTCCGGGCTGACGGCCGCGTGCTCCGCCGCGAACAGCGCGCCGGTGCGGCCGAACCCGGTGGCGATCTCGTCGAACACCAGCAGCACGTCGTGCGCGTCGCACGCCTCGCGCAGCACCCGCAGATAGGCGGGGGAGTGGAAGCGCATGCCGCCGGCGCCCTGCACCACCGGCTCCACGATCACCGCGGCCAGCTCGTCCGCGTGCCGCCCGATCAGCTCGCGCAGATGCTCCGCGTAGGACTCCTCGTACGCGGCGGGCGGCGCGTCCGCGAACACCTGGCGCGGCAGTACACCGGACCACAGCTCGTGCATCCCGCCCTGCGGGTCGCACACCGACATCGGCTGCCAGGTGTCGCCGTGGTAGCCGCCCCGCCAGGTCAGCATCCGCTGCTTCTCCGGCCGGCCGAGCGAACGCCAGTACTGCAGGCACATCTTCACGGCGACCTCGACCGACACCGACCCCGAGTCGGCCAGGAACACATGCTCCAGGCCGTCGGGCGACAAGTCGACAAGGTGCTTCGCGAGCCGGACGGCGGGCTCGTGCGTGAGCCCGCCGAACATGACATGGCTCATCCGCCCCACCTGTGCGCGGACGGCCTCGTCGAGCACCGGGTGGCCGTAGCCGTGGATGGCCGACCACCACGACGACATGCCGTCGACCAGTTCGCCGGAGCCGTCGGCCAGCCGGAGCCGGACCCCGCTCGCCGACTCCACGACGAGCGGTTCCACGCGCCCGGGCATCGGACCGTACGGATGCCACACATGCCGCCGGTCCAGCTCCAGCAGCTCCGGCACACCGAGGTCAGGCATTGGGCGCGAGGTCCGTTCCGGCACCCCGGCGGCGGACCGCGACCAGATCGGTGCGCGGCTCGGCGGCCGTGGCGACGGCCGCCGTACCGCAGACGCCGCCGCCCTCGTGCGAACCGCAGGCGCCACCTTCGTGCGAGCCGCAGCCCGCGCCCTCGTGCGAGCCGCAGCCCGCCTCGGCGTGCGACCCGCAGCCGCCTCCGACGGCCGCCGCCCGGTGCTCCGGCAGCGTCACCTCGCCGGCGCCCTCCACCTCGAAGCCGGCGTCCGCGATCATCTCCAGGTCGGCCTTGCCGGCCTGGCCCTCGCTGGTCAGGTAGTCGCCGAGGAAGATGGAGTTGGCCAGGTGCAGCGCCAGGGGCTGCACCGTGCGCAGGTGGACCTCGCGGCCGCCCGCGATGCGGACCTCCACGTCCGGGCAGACGAACCGGACCATCGCCAGGATGCGCAGGCAGCGCTGCGGGGTGAGGTTCCACTCCTTGGCCAGCGGGGTGCCCTCGAACGGGATCAGGAAGTTCACCGGCACCGAGTCCGGGTCCAGCTCACGCAGCGAGAACACCACGTCGACCAGGTCCTCGTCGGTCTCGCCCATGCCCGCGATCAGACCCGAACAGGCGGACAGACCGGCCGCGTGCGCCTTCTGCACCGTGTCCACCCGGTCGGCGTACGTGTGGGTGGTCGTGATGTCCCCGTACGTCCCCTCGGACGTGTTGAGGTTGTGGTTGTAGGCGTCCGCGCCGGCCTCGCGCAGCCGTTCGGCCTGGCCGTCGGAGAGCAGGCCGAGGCAGGCGCACACCTCGACCTCCTCGTTCTGCTCCTTGATGGCCTTGATGGTCTGCGAGACCCGGTCCACGTCCCGGTCCGTCGGACCGCGCCCGCTGGCCACCAGGCAGACGCGCTTGGCGCCGCCCGCGAGACCCGCGGCGGCGGCCTGGGAGGCCTCGTCCGGCTTGAGCCAGGTGTACTTCAGGATGTCGGCCTTGGAGCCCAGCCGCTGGGAGCAGTACGAGCAGTCCTCGGGGCACAGGCCCGACTTGAGGTTGACCAGATAGTTGAGTTTCACCCGGCGCCCGAACCAGTGCCGGCGCACCTTGCCGGCCGCGGCCACCACGTCGAGCAGGTCGTCATCGGAGGTGGCCAGTACGGCGAGCGCTTCCTCGCGGGTCGGCAGCTCGCGCCGAAGCCCCTTGTCCACCAGCGTGTTCAGCAGGTCCATGAGCCCTGATCCTGTCCTAAGGAACCGTCCCTGGCCAAGGAGACTTCGTACAACGGAGCCGGTTCACCGTGTGGGTATTGCCACACCCTGGGTGACTGGTCGTACCGCTAGGGTCTGTCCGCTACCTACAAAAGCACCGGAGGACCCATGGTGTTCGGCTGGATCGACGAGCAGGCCGAGGCGCGCCGTCGCGCCGGACTCGTGCGCACCCTGCGCCCGCGCCCCGCCGACTCGCCGCTGCTGGACCTGGCGAGCAACGACTACCTGGGCCTGGCCCGCCACCCGGAGGTCACCGAGGGCGCGGCCGCGGCCGCCCGCACCTGGGGCGGCGGCTCCACCGGGTCCCGGCTGGTCACCGGCACCACCGGGCTGCACACGGAGCTGGAGCGCGCGCTCGCGGAGTTCTGCGGCTTCGAGGCGGCCCTGGTGTTCTCCTCCGGGTACGCCGCCAACCTGGCCGCGGTCACCGCGCTCGGTCCGCACGGTGCGCTGATCGTGTCCGACGCGGGCAACCACGCCTCCCTCATCGACGGCTGCCGGCTCGCCCGGGGCGAGCGGCAGGTCGTGGGCCACGCCGATCCCGAGGCCGTGCGCAAGGCCCTGGCCGGGCACGGGGGTCCGGCGATCGTCGTGTCCGACACGGTGTTCTCCGTCGACGGAGACGAGGCCCCGCTGGCCGAGCTGGCCGCGGCCTGCCGCGAGCACGGCGCGGGACTGGTCGTGGACGACGCGCACGGACTGGGCGTCCTGGGTGACGGCGGCCGGGGCGCGCCGTACGCGGCCGGGCTGGCGGGCGCCGAGGACGTGGTGGTCACGGCCACCCTGTCCAAGTCGCTGGGCAGTCAGGGCGGGGTGGTGCTGGGGCCGGCCCGGGTGGTCGACCACCTGGTCAACGCGGCCCGGACGTTCATCTTCGACACCGGTCTGGCGCCGGCGGCGGCCGGTGCCGCGCTGGCGGCGCTGCGGCTGCTGGAGCGCGAACCCGGCCGGGCGGCGCGGGCCCGCGAGGTGGCCGCGGAACTGCACGCGCGGCTGACCGCCGCGGGTCTGGAAGCGGTACGTCCGGACGCCGCGGTGGTCTCCGTGCGGGCTCCGTCCCCGGAGCAGGCGGTGCGCTGGGCGGCCGACTGCCGTACGGCAGGGCTGGCCGTGGGCTGTTTCCGCCCTCCCTCCGTGCCCGACGGCATCTCGCGGCTGAGGCTGACCGCCCGCGCGGACCTCACCGGGGCGGAGATCGAGCGCGCTGTACGAGTTATCGGCGAAACGCGACCATGAGTCGGCGTGACACGGCCGTGTGTCGCCCGAGAGTGGTCAGATACTGATCGGTTCTGATCAGAGTGCGGTCAGGAAACCCGTCCAGCTCCTGTGGGAGAAGAGCAGGGCGGGTCCGGTCGGCTGCTTCGAGTCGCGCACGGCGAGCAGTCCGGCCGCGGGGCCGGAGCGCGGCCGTGCCGTCTCCACGCAGTTGTTGGCTCCGGTGCTGTAGCTGCTGCGCAGCCAGCGCACCTCGTGCAGGTCGGTACTGGCAGGGACGTTCCGAGGCAGTACTGACATGGTGCCTCCTTACGCGCCGTCACCTATCCCGGCGATGTAGTCCAACGATTCCTCGGGGGAAAGGGCGTGGAACTGAAGGGTGTTGAAGGCCTCGGAGTAGGCCTTGAGGTCTTCTTTCCGTTCCAGGTAGAGGCTACTCGTCAACTGGTCGAGAACAACCACGTCCAGATCAGAAGTGCTCGGAAATGAGAAGATAACGAAAGGCCCGGTGAGGCCGACATGCGCTCCCGCGGCGAACGGCAGGACCTGCAGCCGTACCTGGGGCAGGCGCGCCGCCTCCATCAGCCGCTCCAGCTGCCGGGCCATCACCTCCGGACCGCCCACCTCGCGGCGCAGCACCGCCTCGTCCAGTACGGCGCTCAGCACCAGCGGCGGGTCCGAACGGAGCACGTCCTGCCTGGCCAGACGCACCTCCACCAGAGTGTCCAGGCGCTCCTCGTCCAGGTCCTTCACGGCCGCCCGGGTCACCGCGCGGGCGTACTCGGCGGTCTGCAGCAGCCCGGGCACCACCGTGGTCTCCAGGGTGCGCATCGCGCCGGCCTGCGACTCCAGGCTGATGAAATCGCGGTACGTGGGCGGCAGCACCCCGCGGTAGGCGTGCCACCAGCGGTGCCGGCTGCCCGCGTCCTCCGACCCCGCCAGCATCAGCAGCAACTCGCGCAGCTGCCTGTCCCGCACCCCGTAGGCGTCCAGCAGTAACCGCAGATCGGCCGGTTTCACCCCGCTGGCACCGGTCTCGATACGGCTCACCTTCGACTGGTGCCAGCCGACCAGCCGGGCCGCGTCACCGCTCGTGAGCCCGGCGCCGGTACGCAGCATGCGCAGTTCGGCGCCCAGTTTGCGGCGCCTTACCGCCGGACCGTTCTGCATGGGCTTCTCCTTACTCCTTCCGGGCCGCCCACATACGGTCTCTCGTCGCAGAGTTCACCGCTTCGGGCGACAGATATATGCATATCTTGGTGGATGGCATCCCGTGACCGGCCCGGTGGTGGCAGTCTGGCGAGCAAGCACCAGTCCGGGACCGTACTCGAACCCCCCGCCGTCTGTCGGACCGCGGTCCCGTGGGAAAGGGACGACGTCGCCATGGCAGACCACCTGGAAGCATCCGTCACTCTGCCGAGCGCCCCCGCCTCGGTCTCCGCCGCCCGCTCCTACGTCGTGGGCACCCTGGCGGAGTGGGGTCTGCCGTCGGACACCGAGACGGCCGACACCGTCCGGCTCATCGTCTCCGAACTCGCCACGAACGCCGTACAGCACACCTTCGGACAGTCACCCACCTTCACGGTCGACATCGCGCTGCACCATGACGAACACCTGCGCATCGGCGTCACGGACAGCCATCCCCGCCTCCCGAAGAGACTGCCCGCCGCCGTCCAGCAGGACAACGGGCGCGGCATGGTCATCATCCGCTGGCTCACCGCCGAGTGCGGCGGCAGACTCCGCATCCGCCCCACCCGCGAGGGTGGCAAGACGGTCTCCATCGAACTCCCCTGGAGCAGCCCGGCCGCCCCGGTCCCGGCGGGCCAGCAGGAGCCCTAGGCCCTCCGGACGGGCCACCCCGGTGCCGCGCCGGTGGCCCACGGACCGGGGTGCTCAGGCACCCGTGCTTCTCCCCGCCCGCCCGAACGCCCCTCGCAGCAGCGCGCGGAAGGCGTCCGCGGCCGGGTTCGTCTCCTCCGCGCGGTACGCCACCGAGATGGTCCGCCGCAGCCGGCCGCCCTCCAGGGGCCGCACCCCCACCGGCGTGGTCGCGGTCCGCGCCACCATCTCCGGTACGACCGCCACCCCCAGCCCGGCACTGACCAGCGCGCACACCACGGCATACCCGGGGGTCGGCACCAGCAGCGCCGGTGTGGCACCCGCCTCGGCGAGCAGCGCCTCGATCTCCCGCCGGGCCTGGTGGTGCGGCGCCATGCTGATCAGCGGCTGCCCGGCCAGCTCCGCCAGCGGCAGCCGCGAGGAGGAACTGCCGAGCGCGTGCCCCGGCGCGGTCACCAGCACCAGCTCCTCCACCAGCACCGGCTCCAACCGCACCGCCGTCGGCACCGGGACGGGCTCGGCCGGGTGGTAGGTGTGGGTGAGCGCCAGGTCCACCTCGCCGGCGGCCACCGCGGTGACCCCCGCCGGCGGGTCGTAGTCCGCGACCGACAGACGTACGTCGGGATGCGCCCGGCGGAACGCGCTCAGCGCCGGCGGCAGCAGGTGCACCCCCGCGGTCGGGAAGGTGCCGAGCCGCAGCGCGCCGCCGGTGAGCCCGGTCAGCCGCGCCAGTTCGTGCCGCGCCCGCTCCAGCTCGTCGAGCACCCTCCGGGCGTGGGCCACCAGCACCTCGCCCGCCTCCGTCAGCCGGGCCCCGCGGTGGTGACGCACCAGCAGCGCCGTGCCTGCCTCCCGCTCCAGCTTGGCCAGCTGCTGGGAGAGCGCGGGCGGCGTGTAGCCGAGCCGGTCGGCGGCCCGGGTGATCGAACCGGCCTCCGCGACCGCGACGAGCGCGGCGAGCCGGATCGGGTCGTACATGGCCTCAGCCTAAAGCACTGCTTAAGCCAGACCCTGTTCATTCGACATACCTGCTGAAGGCTCCGACGGGGCAGGCTGGGCGGCATGGACGGACAGCTCATCGCCTTCACCGGCATCGCCGCCGGCCTGGTCGCCATGCCGGGCGCGGACTTCGCAGTGGTCGTACGCAACGCGCTCGTCTCGCGCCGGGCCGGCGCGGTCTGCGGGCTCGGCATCGCCGGCGGGCTCCTGGTGCACACCACCCTGGCGGTGGCCGGCGTCGCCGCCGTCCTGGTCGCCGTACCCGCGCTGTTCCGGGCCCTGCAGCTGCTCGGCGGCGCCTATGTGCTGCACCTCGGGCTGCGCGCCCTGTGGACGCTGCGACGGCCCGCCGGTGCCCCCGGGGAGACCGCTGCCGGGGCCGCCCACCCGCTCCGGCAGGGGTTCGTCACCAACGTGCTCAATCCGAAGGCCTCGCTGACCTTCCTGAGCCTGCTGCCGCAGTTCGTGCCCGCGGGCAGCCCCGCGCTGCCCCGGACCCTGCTGCTCGCGCTGATCGTCTGCACGCTGGCGCTGGCCTGGTTCCAGCTGGTCGCCCTGCTGGTGGAGCGGCTCGGCAGGTGGCTGCGCCGGCCCCGGGCCGCCCGTGGACTCCAGGCGGGCACCGGGGTGGCGCTGACGGCGCTCGGAGCGGCCCTGCTGCTGGAGCCGCTCCTGGCCTGACGGCGGATCAGCTGACCCGGCCGTACCAGACGCTCTTCGTCCAGATCTTCTGGAGCTTCACGACGTCCCCCGTCTTCGGGGCGTGCCAGATCTTCCCGTGGCCGGCGTAGATGCCCACGTGGTAGACGCTGGAACCCGAGTGGAAGAAGACCAGGTCGCCCGCCTTGCGGCTGCGGGCGGAGATGTGGTGCGTCTTGTTGTACTGCTGGGCGGCGGTGCGCGGCAGCTTCTTGCCGACCTTCTTGTACGAGTAGAGCGTCAGCCCCGAGCAGTCGAACCTGCGCGGGCCGGTCGCTCCCCACGCGTACGGGGCGCCCTTCTTGGAGGCCGCGACCTTGAGTGCTTTCGTCGCCATGGTCGCGGCGGAGGCGTCGGTGGCGAGGCCGGGCACCGCGATCGAGCCGCCCACGGCGGCGAGGGTGAGAGCCGAGGCCGTGCCGGCCCGGGCCATCAGCGACGGGACACGATTGAGCGCAGTCATGCGCAACCCTTCGTCAGCCGCCTGTGAAGGATGACCTGTCGGATTCGGGCTGGCGAAGTTGCCCGGCCGCGTTGCCGCGGCTTCACCCCAAGGGCTGCTCGGAGCCTGATGCCCATCCGTCTCGAACGGACGTACATCCGGTCCGGCGACCCGTCTTGCCTGGGTCCTCCACTCCTGCCGATCCACTCCTGTCGACCGGTCATCCGGGCGGCGGCAGGACTCGGCGTCCGCCCGGACCGCCCCGCCGCGGTG
Source organism: Streptomyces sp. NRRL S-1022 (assembly GCF_000720135.1). GTDB lineage: Bacteria > Actinomycetota > Actinomycetes > Streptomycetales > Streptomycetaceae > Streptomyces. Next base: position 66,425 of record NZ_JOIU01000005.1, read on the forward strand.
GCGGGGGCTTGTCGTCAGACAGGGATCTTGACTCACTACTGTCCGAAAATCCCAACGGAATCGGGGATTTGTGGCGTTACTCACCACTCACCCGTTCGGGTGGACACTGTTCCGTTCGAGCCTCCGTCAAGTTCCGTACGTAGCCCGCGACCTGGGACGAAGCGTCTCCCGGTGGCTCATGGATCCGCGCGCCGCGCAACTCGGGAAGCCCGGAAAACGATCTGGAAGTACACCGGTCGGACGTACGTCGTTCGGGGCATTTCATCCCCCGTCCGAACGACGCGCGTCGACGCCCGGGGCCCACCGGGCCGGACGGGTGTCCGCCTCAGCCGGCACCGTCCGGCGGGAGCGCGACGCGAGCGGCCCGGCGCTCACCGTCGAGCACCCGCAATGCCCGTGCCAGCGTGTCCCCGTGCAGCTCCGTCTCGCCCCGCCGGTGCATCAGCGCGAGCGCGTCGCGCAGCTCTGCCGCCTTGCGCACCAGCGCCTGGGCCGCCCGCAGTCCGCCGTAGGTGTCCCCGGGCCGGGCCGGGTTGATACGGCCCAGCAGGTCGACGGCCTCCAGGTAACGGTCGATCAGCTCGCCCTCGGCGCGGGTCAGCGCCGGCAGCGGCGGGAGGTCCGGCAGCACGGGCGGCTCACCTCGCGTCCGGTGCGCGGGGCGTGTCCCGGCGGCCGGGCACGATGCCGTCCACCAGACCGTAGGCGACGGCCCCGGCGGCGTCCAGGATCAGGTCACGTTCGAGGTCCTCGTGCACCTGCTCGACGGTGCGCCCCGTGTGCCGGACGAGCATCCGCTCCAGCGTCGCCCGGATCCGGGCCAACTCCTCGGCCTGGATGAGCAGGTCGCTGGGCTGCCCGCGCACCGGCTCGGGCAGCCCGGGCTGCCCGAGCACCATGCGGGCGCCGGGCAGCGCGAACCGTTTGCCGGGGGCGCCGGCCGCGAGCAGCACCGCGGCCGAGGCGCCCGCCTGGCCCAGGCAGTAGGTCGCCACGTCACAGCTGACGTACCGCATCGTGTCGTAGATCGCCGCCATGGCGTCGAAGGAGCCACCCGGCGAGTTCACGTACAGCGTGATGTCCCGGTCCGGCGCCGCGTGTTCCAGGTACATCAGCTGCGCGGTCACATCGCTCGTGGCCGCGTTGTCGACCGGGGTGCCGAGGAAGACGATCCGGTCCTCGAACAGCTTCGCGTACGGGTCGAGCGTGCGGACGGCGTTCCCGGTGCGCTCGCCGAACTCGGGCAGCACACGGCGGGCGGCCGGTCGGTGCATGGACATACCCCTCCTCATGACGAAGCCCCCTAGGGCTCGACTTCCGTAAAAAATGTACAGGACGTACGTGACGTTATGATGGAGGTATGGCCTACGAGATTCCGGTGACGCAAGCCAGGGCTGAACTCGCCGACCTGATCAACCGCGTCGTGTACGGCGGTGAGCGCGTCGTCGTGACCCGGCACGGCAAGCCGCTGGTCGCGTTGGTCTCGGCCGCCGACCTGGAGCGGCTCGACGCGCTCGACGAGCCGGCCGGGGAACAGGTCGTCAGCTCGGTGTCCCACGTCCACGAGGCCGGCTCCCCGCCCCGCGACCGGCAGCGCTTCGGGATCGCCGCGGAGCACCGCGGGCCGGGCGCGCCCTGACCCGCCCGCCTCTGGCGGATCCCATCGGCCGGTCATGAGTGGATCAAGGTCTGGTTAACGTCGTTGAAACTCCGGCGCTCTAGCCTGCCGATCCACGCCACCAGGGGTTTTTCTGCCCGGATTGACGACGATCCGGGGATTTGTCTGTGTGTTACACCTGTCCCCGTCGCGGTGGCTGCGGCAGCCGGACCCCGCACGGTCCGGAGCAAGGACTGTGAGGTGGGACGTGCAACTGACCCCGCACGAGCAAGAGAGGCTGCTGATCCACGTGGCGGCCGACGTGGCCGAGAAGCGCAGGGCCCGCGGGCTCAGGCTCAACCACCCGGAAGCGGTCGCCCTCATCACGTCGCACATTCTTGAGGGTGCGCGCGACGGCCGCACCGTCGCCGAACTGATGTCCTCCGGCCGCAAGATCCTCACCAGGGACGACGTCATGGACGGGGTCCCGGAGATGATCCACGACGTCCAGGTGGAGGCCACCTTCCCGGACGGCACCAAGCTCGTCACCGTGCACGAGCCGATCATCTGAGGGGGCCGCGATGATTCCCGGAGAGATCCTGTTCGCGCAGGACCCCGTCGTCTGCAACGAGGGCCGCGAGGTCACCCGGCTGACCGTCCTCAACGCCGCCGACCGGCCCGTCCAGGTCGGCTCCCACTACCACTTCGCCGAGGCCAACCCGGGCCTGGACTTCGACCGCGCCGCCGCCCGCGGCAAGCGGCTGAACGTCGCCGCGGGCACCGCCGTCCGCTTCGAGCCCGGCATCCCCGTGGAGGTCGAGCTCGTGCCCCTGAGCGGCGCCCGCATCGTGCCCGGGCTGCGCGGGGAGACCGGAGGTGCCCTCGATGCCTGAGATCTCCCGCGCCGCCTACGCCGACCTGTTCGGCCCCACCACCGGCGACCGGATCCGGCTCGCCGACACCGACCTGCTGATCGAGATCGAGGAGGACCGCTCCGGCGGGCCCGGCGGTTCGGGCGACGAGGCGGTCTTCGGCGGCGGCAAGGTCATCCGCGAGTCCATGGGCCAGTCCCGCGCCACCCGCGCCGAGGGCACCCCCGACACCGTGATCACCGGCGCCGTCGTCGTCGACCACTGGGGCATCGTCAAGGCCGACGTCGGCATCCGCGACGGCCGGATCACCGCGCTCGGCAAGGCCGGCAACCCGGACACCATGGACGGCGTCCACCCGGACCTCGTCATCGGCCCCGAGACCGAGATCATCGCGGGCAACGGGCGCATCCTCACCGCCGGCGCCATCGACGCGCACGTCCACTTCATCTGCCCGCAGGTCGCCGACGAGGCGCTGGCCTCCGGCATCACCACGCTGGTGGGCGGCGGCACCGGCCCCGCCGAGGGCTCCAAGGCCACCACCGTCACCCCCGGCCCCTGGCACCTGGCCCGGATGCTGGAGGCGATGGAGGCCTACCCGGTCAACGTCGGCTTCCTCGGCAAGGGCAACACCGTCAGCCACGAGGCGATGCTCTCCCAGATCCGCGGCGGCGCCGTCGGCCTGAAACTGCACGAGGACTGGGGCTCCACGCCGGCCGTCATCGACGCCGCGCTGACCGTCGCCGACCGCACCGGCATCCAGGTCGCCATCCACACCGACACCCTCAACGAGGCCGGCTTCGTCGGCGACACCCTCGCCGCGATCGCGGGCCGGGGCATCCACTCGTACCACACCGAGGGTGCCGGCGGCGGCCACGCGCCCGACATCATGACGGTGGTCTCGCGGCCGAACGTGCTGCCCAGCTCCACCAACCCGACCCGGCCCTTCACCGTCAACACGACCGAGGAACACCTCGACATGCTGATGGTGTGCCACCACCTCAACCCCGCCGTCCCCGAGGACCTCGCCTTCGCGGAGTCCCGGATCCGCCCGTCCACCATCGGCGCGGAGGACATCCTGCACGACCTCGGCGCCATCTCGATCATCTCCTCCGACTCCCAGGCCATGGGCCGGGTGGGCGAGGTCGTCCTGCGCACCTGGCAGACCGCGCACGTCATGAAGCGCCGGCGGGGCGCGCTGCCCGGCGACGGCCGCGCCGACAACCACCGGGTACGGCGCTATGTCGCCAAGTACACGATCAACCCGGCGCTCGCCCAGGGCCTCGCCGCCGAGATCGGCTCCGTCGAGACCGGCAAGCTCGCCGACCTGGTGCTGTGGGAGCCAGCGTTCTTCGGGGTCAAGCCGCTCCTCGTCATCAAGGGCGGGCAGATCGCGTACGCGCAGATGGGCGACGCCAACGCGTCCATCCCCACCCCGCAGCCGATCCTGCCCCGCCCGATGTACGGCGCCATCGGCCGGGCCCCCGCCGCCAACTCCGTCAACTTCGTGGCGGGCCTGGCGATCGAGGACGGGCTGCCGGAGCGGCTGGCCCTCGGCAAGCGGTTCGCGGCGATCGAGTCCACGCGCGCGGTCACCAAGGCCGACATGCGGGAGAACGACGCCCTGCCGGACGTCCGGATCGACCCCGACAGCTTCGCCGTGCACATCGACGGCGAGCTGGTCGAGGCCACGCCGGCCGTCGAACTGCCCATGGCCCAGCGCTACTTCCTCTTCTAGGGACGGCGTGATGTCACGGGCAGCACTCCTCGTCCTGGCCGACGGCCGCTTCCCCGCCGGAGGGCACGCGCACTCCGGCGGGGCGGAGGCCGCCGTCAAGGCCGGTCGCATCACCGACGCCGCGAGCCTGGAGGACTTCTGCCGGGGCCGGCTGCACACCGCCGGGCTGGTCGCGGGGGCCCTCGCGGCGGCGGCCGTGCTCGGCGCCGATCCCGCCGTGCTGGACGCGGCGGCCGACGCCCGCACCCCGTCACCGGCCCTGCGGGCCGCCGCCCGGCGCCTCGGCCGGCAGCTGCTGCGGGCCGCCCGGGCGACCTGGCCCTCCGCCGAACTGGACGCCGTGGCCCGGCGGTTCCCCAAGGGTGCCCACCAGCCGGTGGTGCTCGGCCTCGCCGCCCGCGCGGCCGGACTCGGACCCGAGGACGCGGCGCACTGCGCGGCGTACGAGAGCGTCAGCGGACCGGCGACGGCCACCGTACGGCTGCTGAGCCTCGACCCGTTCGACGCGACCGGGGTCCTCGCCCGGCTGGCGCCCGAGCTGGACCGCGTCGCGGACACCGCGGTGGAGGCGGCGCGCAGGGTGGCCGTCGAGGGTGCCGACGCCCTGCCGGCGGCCTCGGCACCGCTGCTGGAGGTCATGGCCGAGGCCCACGCCGCCTGGCCCGTGCGGCTGTTCGCGTCCTGACCCCGCCCACCCGCCGAACCGACTTCCCCGCAGGAACAGCGGCCCCGCCGGCACCGGGCCGCTCGCACAAGGAGCCGTACATGCATCTCGACCACACGCACTCCGGTCCCGCCGCCGTCAGCGCGGACGCCCGCCGTCCCGACGGCACCCGCCGCGCCCTGCGCATCGGGCTCGGCGGCCCCGTCGGGTCCGGCAAGACCGCCACCGTCGCCGCACTCTGCCGGGCGCTGCGCGACGAGCTGTCCCTCGCGGTCGTGACCAACGACATCTACACGCGTGAGGACGCCGAGTTCCTGCTCCGGGAGGCCGTGCTGCCGCCCGAGCGGATCACCGCCGTCGAGACGGGCGCCTGTCCGCACACCGCGATCCGTGACGACATCTCCGCCAACCTGGAAGCCGTCGAGGACCTGGAGGACGCGGTCGGCCCGCTCGACCTGATCCTCGTGGAGTCCGGCGGCGACAACCTCACCGCCACCTTCTCCAAGGGGCTCGTGGACGCCCAGGTCTTCGTCATCGACGTGGCCGGCGGCGACGACATCCCGCGCAAGGGCGGCCCCGGCGTCACCACCGCCGACCTGCTCGTCGTCAACAAGACCGACCTCGCCCCCCACGTCGGCTCCGACCTCGCCCGGATGGCCGCCGACGCCAAGGCGCAGCGGGCCGGACTCCCCGTCGTCCTGCAGTCGTTGCGCGGCGAGCGGGGGGTCGCGGACGTGGCCGCGTGGGTCCGTGAGCGGCTCGCCGCGTGGACGGCGTGACCGTCACCGGGGTCCGGGCGCACGCCCGGATCGTCGCCCGCGCCGACGGCCGCGGCGGTACGGCCCTGCCCGTCCTGGACGGCGAGGGCCCGCTGGCGCTGCGCCGCACCCGGTCGACCGGACCGGAGACGAAGGTCATGGTCGTCGGCGCGATGAGCGGACCGCTCGGCGGTGACCGCTTCACGCTGTCCGCCCGGGTGGAGGAGGGCGCCCGGCTGCACGTCGGATCCGCCGCCGCCACCCTCGCCCTGCCGGGCCAGGCCAAGGGCGAAGCCCGCTACGACGTCCGGCTCGACGTGGCCGACGGGGCCGCCCTGCACTGGCTGCCCGAGCAGCTGATCTCCGCCGACGGCAGCGACCTGCGCGTCACCACCCGGGCCGAACTCGGCGCCGGCGCCCGGTTGGTGCTCCGCGAGGAGCAGGTGCTGGGGCGCACCGGGGAACAGCCGGGCCGGCTCACCAGCCGGCTGACCGTGCGGGTCGCGGGCCGTACCGTACTGGACCAGGAGCTGTCCTGCGGTCCCGGCGCACCGGGCGGCTGGGACGGGCCGGCGGTGCTGGCCGGGTGCCGGGCGGTGGGCCAACTCGTCGTCGTGCGACCGGAGTTCGCACAGCACGCGGTGGAGGCGCAGGTGCTGGGGGAGTGCGCGGCCCTGGTCCCGCTGGCCGGCCCGGCGGTTCTGGTCAGTGCCGTCGCCCCGGACGCCCTGCGACTGCGGCGGCTCCTGGACGAGGCGCTGACCAGGCTCGACTGAGCCAGGGACGGCGGTCCGCGACCCGAACATGATCATCCGGTTATCGGATTGGTAAAGAAGCCCGGCAAACCCTGTTCTCAGCGGCCCCACAGCCGAGAGGATCCCCGCCTGACCACTCACAGCGAGGTACGGGGAGGGGCCCACTTGAGGGAGAACAGACCGAAGAGCCGCCTGTTGGCACTCGGTTCCGCCGGAGCACTCGTCACCGCCACCCTGATCGCCGGCGTCGTGTCGGCGCCCACGGCCGGCGCCGTCGGGCGCACCGCGCCGGACCGGGAGGCCAAGGGCGCGGAGACAGCCGCCGCCCGCGCCGCCAAGGCGGGCGTCAAGTGGCAGGACTGCCCGGCCGACTGGGGGCTGGAGAAGCCCATCCAGTGCGGCTGGGTCAGCGTGCCGCTCGACTACGCCCACCCCTACGGCAAGCAGATCAAGCTCGCCGTGGACCGCATCGGCAACACCGGAACCAAGAAGGAGCGCCAGGGCGCGCTCGTCTACAACCCGGGCGGTCCCGGCGGCTCCGGCCTGCGCTTCCCGCGCCGGGTCACCACCAAGAACGCCATCTGGGCGAACGTCGCCAAGGCCTACGACTTCGTCGGCTTCGACCCGCGCGGCGTCGGCCACTCGACGCCCATCTCCTGCATCGACCCGCAGGAGTTCGTCAAGGCGCCCAAGATGGACCCGGTCCCGGACAGCCGGGCCGACAAGTCCGCGCAGCGCAAGCTGGCCCGCGCGTACGCGGACGGCTGCGCCGAGCGCAGCGGCGCGATGCTGCCGCACATGACCACGCCGAACACCGCCCGCGACCTGGACGTCATCCGTGCCGCGCTGGGCGAGAAGAAGCTCAACTACCTCGGCGTGTCCTACGGCACCTACCTGGGCGCCGTCTACGGCACCCTCTTCCCGGGCCACCTGCGCCGCATGATCGTGGACAGCGTGGTCGACCCGTCGCGGGAGAAGATCTGGTACCAGGCCAACCTGGACCAGGACGTCGCCTTCGAGGGCCGCTGGAAGGACTGGCAGGACTGGGTCGCCGCCAACGATGCCGCCTTCCACCTCGGCACCACCCGCGCCGCCGTCCAGGCCAAGTGGCTTGAGCTGCGGGCCGCCGCGAAGAAGCACCCGATCGGCGGGGTCGTCGGCCCGGCCGAGCTGATCTCCTTCTTCCAGGGCGCGCCGTACTACGACTCCTCGTGGGTGCCGGTCGCCACCGTGTTCAGCAAGTACTTCGCCGGTGACACGCAGGCGCTGGTCGACGCGGCCGCCCCGGACCTGTCGGACACCGCGGGCAACATCGCCGCGGAGAACAGCAACGCCGTCTACACGGCCGTCGAGTGCGCCGACGCCAAGTGGCCCACCAGCTGGCGGAAGTGGGACCGGGACAACACCCGGCTCAATGCGAGCAACCCCTTCTTGACCTGGGCCAACGCCTGGATGAACCTCCCGTGCGCCACCTGGTCGGCCAAGCAGCACACGCCGATCGACGTCACGACCCACAAGGGCCTGCCGAAGGTCCTGATCGTGCAGTCCACCCGGGACGCCGCCACCCCGTACGAGGGCGCCGTCGAACTGCACAAGCGCTTCAAGGGCTCCCGTCTGATCACCGAGAAGGACGCGGGCTCCCACGGTGTGACCGGCCTGGTCAACCCCTGCATCAACCAGCGCGTCGACGCCTACCTGGTCGACGGCAAGCTGGACGCCAAGGACGTGACCTGCGCCCCGCACGCCACGCCCCAGCCGTAACCGCACCGGTACGGTGACGAGGGGCGGCCGGACCTGTCCGGCCGCCCCTTCGGCATACCGCCGCCCCGCCCCCGCCCCGTCGCCGGGCGTCAGACCAGCGGCGCCCGCGGGAAGCGGCGCTCCCGGGCCCGCTGCTCCGCCGCCTGCCGCTCCTTCACATCGGCCGCGTACTCGTCGACGTACTCCTGTCCGGACAGCGTGAGGATCGCGTAGACGATCTCGTCCGTGACCGCCCGCAGTACGGTCTTCTCGTTCTCCATGCCGGCGTAGCGGGAGAAGTCGAGGGGTTCGCCGAAGCGGATGGTCACCGGGCGGATCCGGGGGACCACCTTGCCGGGCGGCTGCGCCTCGAACGTGCCGATCATCGCGCAGGGCACCACGGGGGCCCCCGCCCGGAGCGCCATCACGGCGACGCCGACCTTCCCCTTGTACAGCCTGCCGTCGTGCGAACGGGTGCCCTCCGGATAGATGCCGAGCAGTTCGCCCTTGCGCAGCACCGCGAGACCCTCACGGATCGCCGCCTGCCCCGCCTCCTTGCCGGAGCGGTCCACCGGGATCTGCCCGGCGCTGCGGAAGAAGAACGCGGTGAGCCGGCCCTTCACCCCGGGCCCGGTGAAGTACTCCGCCTTGGCGAGGAAGGTGATGCGACGCTTGAGCATCGCCGGCATCAGGAAGTGGTCGGAGAAGGACAGGTGGTTCCCGGCGACGATGGCCGGCCCCGACGCGGGCACGTGCTCCAGACCTTCGATCCGCGGCCGGAAGACCAGTCTCAGCAGCGGACCCAGGAACACGTACTTGAGCAGGTAGTAGAACACGGCTCTCTCCTCACTCCACCAGCTCCCCTTGGGACCGGCGTCTTCCCAGGTCAACGAGTCATCCCGGACATGGGCCGATATGCGCCCGTCGTCATCTGTAACCAGGTTGGGGCGCACTCATGCTGACCCTCTGCCGAGTCGGCTGATGGATAGTCAGGCGCCGGGCGTGTGGCCCTGCCGGCGAGCCGGAGCCGACCGCACATTCCTCCATGTGGTCCGAGCTCTCATCCAGCGCGGCTGAGACGCTCTGCCGCCGTCGTCTCCTGCATACGACCCGCCGGGCGGAAAAGGCCGCGAACGCCGGCAGCCAGCGCCCAGAACAGGAGCGGAAGAGCGGCGACCCTTTCCATACCCCCCATGCCGAGACCGAGATAGTGACGGGAGATGAACAGCCCGAAGGCGGTGATCGCCACGGCTCCCAGCAGGCTGGTGCCCCACCGCAGGCAGGTCGGTACCTGTGCTGCCAGGCCGAACCCCGCCACGACGAGACCGATGTTGCCCGCTGCCATGATGAAGAGGGCACCCAGGACATGCTGGTTCTCACTGACGTCCGCGGGAGCCAGCCCGGCCAGGACGAATCCCACGCCGGCACCGGCGAGCAGCAGACGGGCCACGGCAGCGGTCCGTCCCCCGCGCCAGAGGGCACCATCGCTCAGGGCGGCACCGACAGCCAGCAGCACCCCCAGAGCGACGAACGCACCATTCATCAGACCGTGGTCGGGTGAACAGATGTACCGCGGCTCAGGATGTGGCTGCAGAGCGCAGTGGGCGTTGCCCAAGTCGCTGATGTTGTTCCCCGCCCAGCTGTACGGTCTGGCCCAAGCCGACTCGGCAATCCGATGGATGACGAAGAACTGCACCACGCCCACGATCCATGCCGAATACCCGATCCGGATTCTCACCTGTCCACCTTCCGCCACGCGGATCACGTACGGAGAGCCGATCATGCGGCGCCGGGCTCGGGCACTCCGACAAGCCCCCTGGACCAGGGTGGGGGAGACCCCACCGCGCCCGGAGGAACGGGCTGCCCTGGGACGGCGGTGGACATAGCCCGGTCGATGGGCGGCGACACGGAAGAGACGTGACCGGACACCGGTGGCGGTGGTGGCTGCACGCCGGGAGCGGCATCCGTGCCGAACCGTCCCGCCGGGGCTGGGCTTCACACCCGACGCGTTGAAGTCCTAGGTCCGACGACTGATCGCGAAGTACCGTTCTTGCTGTTAGCGTGCAGCTGCATATCATTCGCAATAACGTCGGAGGATGTTGGACATGGCGCTTTACACGCTCCCGGAGCTTCCGTACGACTACGCGGCGCTCGCGCCCGTGATCAGCCCCGAGATCATCGAGCTGCACCACGACAAGCACCACGCGGCCTACGTCAAGGGCGCGAACGACACGATCGAGCAGCTCGCCGAGGCACGGGACAAGGAGTCGTGGGGCTCGATCAACGGCCTGGAGAAGAACCTGGCCTTCCACCTCTCCGGGCACATCCTGCACTCGATCTACTGGCAGAACATGACCGGCCCGAAGGACGGCGGCGGCGAGCCCCTGGCCCAGGACGGCGTCGGTGACCTGGCGGACGCGATCACCGAGTCCTTCGGCTCCTTCGCCGGCTTCAAGGCGCAGCTGTCCAAGGCCGCGGCCACCACGCAGGGCTCCGGCTGGGGCGTACTGGCGTACGAGCCGCTGAGCGGCCGTCTCATCGTGGAGCAGGTCTACGACCACCAGGGCAACGTCGGCCAGGGATCCACCCCGATCCTGGTCTTCGACGCCTGGGAGCACGCCTTCTACCTGCAGTACAAGAACCAGAAGGTGGACTTCATCGAGGCCATGTGGGCGGTCGTCAACTGGCAGGACGTGGCCAAGCGCTACGCCGCCGCCAAGGAGCGCGGCGACAGCCTGCTCCTGCGCCCCTGAGGACGCGGTCAACCAGATGTCCTGCTCGTGATCGTCTTCTCACCTTGTCCTGTCGTTGCGTAGCACCCGTCCTACGGCACGACAGTGGACGGCTCTCTTGACGCGTGCCTGCGGGTGACGGGACGGCGTCCGGGTGAACCGCCGCCCGGCGCCGTCCTGTTCCCGGCACAGTGCGGTGAACGCGTGCACTGACCGCTGCGCCCGACCGGGTGTGATGGCGGGTCATGGCGAAGGCGGCCACGGGACTTCGCGACCACGCTCAGGATGGCGCCAGGCGGACGCGGTCTTGGCCGTGCATGCGTCACGCGGTACGGTCTGACCGATATCGACGACGGCGAGACGGAAGCCGGTGGGAATCCGGCACGGTCGCGCCACTGTATGCGAGACACCCTCAGGGTGTCTGGTGAGTCAGACCCGTGGCCGTCGTCCTGTGCACCACCGAGATGGGACGCGAACTCCCAGAGGAGGTTCTGCCATGGCGCAGACCGTCGCCCAGCCGACAACCACCACCCCCGCCGTTCCCGCCACGCTGCCGCTGAAGGCGATAGCTCCCTGGGCGGTCTTCTTCGGCATCCTCATGCTCGTTCTGCTGTACTTCGTCGGCGCGGAGCAGGGTGCCACCTCCGTGTTCAACGGCACCGACGTCCACGAGTGGGTGCACGACGCCCGCCACCTGCTCGGCTTCCCCTGCCACTGACGCGAGGGACGCCGCACGCCCATGAACTCCGCAACGGTAAGAAACCTTCTCGTGCGGGGCATGCTCGCCGGCCTCGCGGCCGGCGTGCTCGCCCTCGTCGCCGCCTACCTCCTCGGCGAGCCGAGCGTCGACAAGGCGATCGCCTTCGAGGACGCCCACTCCCACGAGCACGAGATGGAAGTCGTCTCCCGCTCCCTGCAGTCCACGGCCGGCCTCGCCACGGGCGTCCTCGTCTACGGCGTCGCCTTCGGCGGCATCGCCGCGCTCGCGTACTGCTTCGCCCTGGGCCGCGTGGGCCGCTTCGGTCCGCGGGCGACCGCGCTGCTGCTGTCCGGCTGTGCCCTGCTCGCCGTCTACGTCGTGCCCTTCCTGAAGTACCCGGCGAACCCGCCGTCGGTCGGTGACCCCGACACCATCGGCAAGCGGACCACGCTGTACTTCCTGATGATGCTGCTCAGCGTCCTCCTCGCGGTCGCCGCCACCATCCTGGGCAAGCGCCTGGCGCCCGCTCTGGGCACCTGGTGGGCCACGGTCGTCGCGGTGGCCGCGTTCGCCGTCGTGATCGGTCTGGCCTACGAGTTCCTGCCCGTCGTCAACGAGGTGCCGAAGGACTTCCCGGCCGCCGTGCTGTGGCGGTTCCGGCTGTCCGCACTGGGCATCCAGTCCGTCCTGTGGGCCGGCTTCGGCCTGCTCTTCGGGGAACTGGCGGAACGCCTGCTCAACCCCAGGCCGGCGACGGCAGCGAGCGGCCCCGCGGTCCCGGCCGCGCACTGATCCCTTCCGGACGACAGACGGCATTCCGGAACCATCCGGCTGACGGGCGGCCGGTTATGCCGTCTGCTCGTGTGCGTCCACGCGGCCGGGTGGGGCGGGTGCGTCGAGGGCGGCCTCCGCCGAGGGGAAGACGGGGAGCAGTGCGTTCAGGCCGAGGATGTTCCACACGTGCCGGTAGTGGCTGTTCAGAGCGGCGAGGCGCAGGGTGCCGGCGCGGTCGTCGAGTATGCGCCACAGCGTGATGAGCATGCTGACGCCCGACGAGTCGAGGTACTCCAGCCGGGACGCGTCCAGTACCAGGGTGGCGCAGCCCTGCCGGATCAAGTCCTCGCACTGGGCGCCGACGAGTGGGGCGGTGTCGTAATCGATCTCCTCGGGGAGTTGTGCGACTGTCGTGTTCTCGCCCTGCATCCGCACGGTGAGCATGGGGTGAAGGTGCTCCCATCTTGACCGTTTGTCCTGTCCAGCGCCGCATGGGCACTCTTCTACGCCTACCCGCCCTCCTGCCTTCAACCGGCCTGGCTTCAGGGTAGCGGGACGCCGGCGGGAATCGGCCGGCACCGGTGGATCACCCGGACAGCGCGGTGTGGAGACGTACCGTGGTGCCCTCGTGCGGGGTGGACCTGATCTCCACGAGGTCGCAGAGCTGCTGGACCAGCCACAGACCGCGTCCGCCCGTCTGCCGGGGGTCCGGCCTCCTCCGTCCGGCCAGGGGGTCGTCGATGTAGCCGTCGTCACGGAACTCGCACACGAGCCGGCGGTCCTCGCTCCACGTCCGCAGCACGCCGTGTCCGCCGCCGTGGCGGATGCTGTTGGTGGCCACCTCGGTGGCGGCGAGGTGCAGCTCGCGCAGGCGCCGGCCCGTCAGGCCGTGCTGTTCGGCGCAGGCGGCGATCTTGTCGCGGACGGCGGACAGCTCTCCCTTGGTGTAGGCGAACTCGTCGTACGGATCGCAGGGGCCGGTGAGAGGCGTGAACGCATAGGATGCCCGCGGGTCGTACGCCTCGCACGGCACCGTCCGGCCGCCCTCGCGCAGCTCGGGGTGGCAGCCGGCCATCTGTGCGAGCGCGGCCTCGTCCTGGGCGGTGTCGTAGGGGCACAGCAGCCACCAGGCCGGCCCCTGGGCGAAGGCCTTGTTCAGGAGCCACTCGTGGTAGCGCAGTTCCTGGGCCTCGGCCTGGCAGCTGACCTTGTCCCAGGGCGATTCGCCGATCCCGCGGACGGGCCGCCCCTCCGAGGCGTACTCCTGGAGCCATTCCTGCCAGGCGGCGATCAGCCGGCCCGGATGGTGCGCCACCCGGCTCGTGTCGACATAGTGCACGGCGTCGTCCTCGCGGATCTCGGCGCGCAGCAGGGACGCCTTGTCCTGCGGTACGGCCACGACGACGGCCTCGTCGCCGTCGAGTGCGTCGCGGATGAAACGCAGGGTGCCCTCGACGAACTCGTCCCTGCCGGAGTACGGGTACAGCTCGTGCCGGTATCCGGGGCCGGCCGCGGCGGAGGCGGACGCGAAGGAGGTCACGGCGCCATCACCACCGGGACGTCGGGGCCGGCGAAGCCGGACAGCTCCCAGGAGAGCCGCACGGTGTCGTTGCCGCCTTCCAGGACGATCTTGCGGTCCGGAAGGAGCCTGACGGCGTCGGCCAGGGCACTCATCCCGGCCGCGTCGAAGAACTCCAGGGTGTGGCAGAGCAGGCGCACCGTCGCAGCCTGCGCCAGGAGTGCGCAGACGACGGCGCCGAAGGCGGCCGCGCCGTCGCTGTCGACGATCCCGTTCACCGCCCAGCTCTCCTTTCCTGCCCGGAACACCCGGAAAGCGGGAGATACCGGACGACTGCCCAGCCAGTGGGGATGCACGCACCCGATCCGCTGGAGAGTGGGGAGATCCCAGTCGGGGCCGTGGTAGGCGCAGACCACCAGGGCTCCGGTGTCGGCGGCGAACTCCTCCAGGTCGAGTTCGCTGCGCAGCAGCTCTTCGGCCTGCTCGGGGCAGCAGCCGGGGCCGACGTGGTGCAGCACACGGAGCGAACGGAATCCCTGCCGGCCGGCGGTGGCCGCCTCCCGGCGCACCGCGGCCAGGAGGGAACCCCGCAACCTGGCGGGGTCGAGCACGACCCGCGGGAACCCGCTCTCCGTACGCGGCATCGGACCGACGATCACCACCTTGTCGCGGTGCAGCGCTCCGTCCGCGACGAAGGCCCGGCTGCGGTCGATGACATCGTCGGCGTGGTCCAGCATCTGGCAGACGTGATCACCGGAGTCGGCCTCGTCCAGGCTCGTCAGGGTGCGCGGCGCTCTCACTACCCCTCCTCGGCCTCCTCACCTGACTCTACCGGCACCCGTGCGGCCAGGGTCCTCAGGACCGCGCTCCGCCCGCGGTCCGGAACCGTCCAGAGGGTCTGTCCCCGTACCCCCCACCGCTCCAGCAGTGCGTTGGCCGCGAGGAAGCCGCTCGTCGCCGCCCGCTCCATGAGCGCCACGGGCAGACCGGTGCGGACCAGGTCGCCGGCCACGACCAGGCCGGGGTGCGGGGTGCGGACGGTGGGACGGTCGCCGTAGCCGCCGACCGGGAACAGGGGACAGTCCTCATGCCACTCGTGGCGGGCGTCGACGACCGTGGCCGTGCGGGTCTCCGGATAGACGCGGTGCAGCTGGCCGAGGAGACGCTTCTGTTCGACGTCCCGGGCGGATCCGGGCGGTACGGCGTAGGCGTGCAGCTCGACCACGGAGCCGCCGGTGCGCGCGCACCAGCGGGCCGCCTCGTCCTCGTACCGCTCCAGCACGCTGATGTTGTCGAGGGTGCCGAAGCCGCTGGTGCCGAGGAAGCCGGGACGGTCCGGCGCGACGGGCCGGTCCAGCCACAGCCGGCTCACCAGGAAGGGCGGTGCGGTGCGCAGCCGTCCGATCCGCTCGCGCCAGGCCGCGTCGCCCAGGTTCCCGCAGTGCTCGACCAGTGCGCGCAGGCCCGCGCCGTCCAGGGCGAGGACGACCCCGTCGTGGCGCCGTTCCGCCCCGTCGGAGGCGACCATGAATCCGCCGTCCGGGACGGGTGCGACGTGCTCGACGGGGGTGCCGGTGCGCACCTGCGCGCGGTGCCGGGCCAGGTAGCCGGCGAGCGGGTCCCACAGGGCGGCGGGGAAGGGCGCCCGGGGCACGTCGAACAGCAGTCCTTCGGCGGAACCGAGGAAGTAGATGTGGAACATCAGCGCCATCTCGGCCGCCGAAAGCTCCCGCGGGTCGGCGAAGAAGCTCCGGGAGAACACCTCGAAGGCCAGGTGGCGGGCGGTCTCGGGGAAGCCCACGGCGTCCAGGAAGGCGTGGGCGCTGGTGCCGTCCAGACGGTCGTACACCTCCGGCACCCGCACGTCGAGCAGCGGCAGGGCCGCCAGGGGGTCCATCGCGCGCAGGTCGGCGAGCCGGAAGGAGGGACTGAGCGCGACGAAACCGAGCGCGCTGAGCGGCGGCGTGCGCGGGACGTGCCGGAAGCTGTCGCGCAGGCCGCCGGCGTGCAGCAGCGGGTAGTCCGGGAGGGCGACGAGCCGTTCGAGGCCGGGGTCGGTCCGGCGCAGCAGTCCGCGCAGGTTGTAGTACTGGCGGAAGAAGGCGTGGAAGCCGCGGCTCATGGTCACCGTGGTGCCGTCGCGCAGTCCGGTCGGCCATCCGCCCACCCGTCCGCCGAGGTACGGCCGCTTCTCGTACACGGTGACGGCCACCCCGCGCTCGGCGAGCACGGTGGCGGCGGCCAGGCCCGCGATGCCCGCGCCGACCACCGCCACCGACGGCGGCGTCCCCTGCACCCGGGGGGCGCCGGGCCGGGCGGGCAGCACCCGGGCCCGGCGGTCGCGTCCCCGGCGTGCGCCGCCCTGGCGCGGGGTCCTCACGCGTCCGCCTCGTGGTCGTACGGCCGGCGGGCGACGAAGGTGTGGGTGATGCCCGTCTGCCAGCCCGGCAGCGGCACGGCCCGGACCCGCTCGAAGCCGGCCGCGGCCAGCCGCCGCTCGAACCGCCCGGCCGTGTCGAACTCGACCACGCTGCGCCACAGGTGCCGGTACAACGGTCCGTCCCCGAGCAGGGTCGCCACGGGCTGTACGACACCGCGGCACACCAGCGCCCAGGTCGCGCGGTCGGCGCGGCGCCCGCTGAGGGTGTACTCGTGCACGCCGAGCCGGCCGCCCGGCCGCAGCAGCCCGTGCACGGCGGCGAGGACGGCGTCGGGATCGGTGACGTTGCGGACGAGGTAGGCCGCGAACACGGCGTCGAAGGGGCCGCGCACCCCGGCCTCGGCCAGCCGTTCGGCGGGGGCGTGCACGAAGGCCACCCCGTCCGCCCACGGCTTGGCGGCGGCCCGCCGCAGCATGCCGGCCGAGGCGTCCACGGCGGTGATGCCGGCGGCGGGCAGGACGGACCGCAGGGCGGCGGTGGAGGCGCCGGTCCCGCAGCCGAGGTCGAGCAGGCGCAGCCCCTGCCCTTGTCCGGGCAGGCCGAGCCGGCGCACCGAACGGCGCAGGTGGGCGTGGTAGCCGGGGTTGGCGGCCACCAGCGTGTCGTAGGTGCGGGAGGCGTGGTCGAAGGCGGCGGCGAGGTGCTCGTCGCGCAGCAGCGTCATGCGGTCTCCGTCGGAGGCAGGGGCGGGTCGGCGGGTGGTGCCGGCGCGTGCGGGGGCACGGGCAGGTCGAAGGGGCGGCGGGGCAGGCGGGGCAGCTCCAGCGCGGAGCGCAGCATGGGCCCGACGGGCGTGCGCAGGCCGATGCACAGGTCCTCGTGGAGGCGGGTGCTCCCGTCGAGGAAGCGCAGCAGCCGTGCCATGGGCACGCGGGTGAACAGACGGCCGAAGAGCTCCGGGCCGTCGGCCCGGCCGCTGTCCAGGGCGCGGAGCAGCACGGCGTCCATGGCACGCGAACGCGCCCGGTGGGCGGCGGGCGGCACCGGGGGCCGCCCGCGGCGCAGCGCGTCGGCGACGGCCCGGGTCTGGCGCTGCAGCCCGGCGAAGGTGTAGCCGGTGGCGGGCCGGGTCGCTCCGCCGGCGGCGCCGATGCGGAAGACCGAGGCCCCGGTCTGCCGCGCGACCGGCGCGTCGGTCATCGGGATGACACCGGTCTCCCTGGCCAGGACCTGCCGGTCGCCGAGCCGCAGCACCTCGTCGGCGTAGTGCCGTACGGCGGCCTCGTACCGGTCCGGAGCGAGTGTGCGCGCGGAGAACTCGGTGTACTCGACGAGCGCCTCGCACGGCCCGGTCGGCAGGACGTAGCCGAACGACAGGCCGTGGGCGGGCTGCGGGGTACGGAAGTCCATCAGCTCCACCGCGGCCGGGTCGAACGTGGGCCGGGCCGTCCGCACGAACCAGCCGTGGAAGTGCTGCAGCAGGACGGTGCGGGCGGCCGGGAGGCTGCCGAGGGGCCGGGAGTCGAGCACCCAGCGGGCCCTCAGCACCCGCATCCGGCCGGCGGAGTCCCTCAGGTGGACGTGCGCCCCGCCGGGGACGTCCTCGACCGCTTCGACGGTCGCTTCGAGGCGCCGCACGTTCGGGCTGCGGGCCAGGTCCGCCAGGACCACGCGCTCGAAGTCGTCCGAACGGATCATGCGGTACCGCAACGGGGCGATGTCCCCCTCGACCGGGGCGCCGGAGCGCGGGCGCACCCTCAGCCGCTGCCACTCGGCCCGCACCGCCGCGTCGAACCGCCCCGGTCCCGCCGTCCAGTGGCACCAGGTCCGCGGCGGCGGCCGCAGCGGGCCGGGCGGTGCGTCCACCAGCACCACGGACGGTGTCCGCAGGCCGGGAAGGTCCCCGGCGAGCCGGTGGGCCAGCGACAGCCCGGCCGCGCCCGCGCCCACGACGGCCACGTCCGCTTCCGGCACGGCGTCTCCTCTCGCACGGCGGTGAGGGGCGGATGCCCCGGTCCGGTCTTCCGCAGTCTTTACCCCGGCGGATGCAGGGCGCCCCCCGACGGCGAGCGGCCCGACGCCGGGTGCAGCACGGTGGAGAGGGCGGATCCCCGGTGGACCCCGCGATCGGGCGGGGCGTTCGCGCATCCGTCCGTGCCGCCCGGGCGGAAGCAGTCGGGTGACGGGAACGACGGACACGGAGACGACGGAGGGAACCGGGATGCGTCCCACCCAGGCGAAGGACCACCCTGCTGCCGCGCCGCCGCGGCCGGTCGCGACGGTGCCCGGTGCGGCGCTTCCGCGCAGGCCGGCGACCGGCGGCGGGGAGGGACCCGACGGGACCGGGGCGTGCCCCGCGACGTGCGGGCCGCTCCCGGACGGGCCCGCCGGGGTGCGGCGGGTCGACGCCGACGTGCCCGGCGCCGTCGGCCGGACGCTCGACCAGGTGCTGGAGGAGCGCCTGCGCCGCGCACGGCTGGCGGATCCCCTGTTCGCGCAGGACGTGGCCGAACGGGTGGCGCGCTTCACCCTCCAGGGTGGCAAGCGCACACGCGCGCAGCTGGTGTGGTGGGCCACGCGGGCCTGCGCCGGCCGGGACCCCGCTGCCGCGGCGGCGGCCCTGCGGATCGCGGCCGCCCTGGAACTGCTCCAGACGTGCGCACTCGTCCAGGACGACGTGATGGACCGGGCCGTCCTGCGGCGGGGCCGGCCCACGCTGCACACGGACCTGACCGACAGGTACGCCGACCGGGCCGGGCCCGAGCGGGCCCGGCGGTTCGGGCAGTCGGCGGCGGTGCTCGCCGGGGACCTGGCGCTGGCCTGGGCCGACGATCTGGTGGCGGAGACCCCGCTGGCGGCGTGGACCGGGGTGGTGGTGCGGCGGCTGTGGAGCGACATGCGCACGGAGATGGTGGCCGGCCAGTACCTGGACGTGCAGGGCGAGGTCACCGCGGCCCGGTCCCTGCCCCGCGTGCTGCGCGCCGCCCGCCTGAAGAGCGCCCTCTACTCGGTCGAGCGGCCCCTGGCCCTCGGAGCCGCCGTGGCGGGCGCGGACGACGCGACGCTGCGCCGGCTGTGCGACGCCGGAGGCTGCGTGGGCCTGGCGTTCCAGCTGCGCGACGACTTGGACGACGTCTTCGGCGACCCGGGGGAGACCGGCAAGGCGTCCGGCGGCGACATCCGGGAGGGCAAGCCGACCTATCTGGTCGCGGTCGCCCGCGCGCGGGCCGAGGCCGCCGGCGACGGTGCCGCGCTCGCCGTGCTGGACCGGTGGCTCGGTGACCCGGCCCTCACCGGGCGCGCCCTGGACGAGGTGCGGGAGGTACTGGTCACGACCGGTGCGCGCGCCACCGTGGAGACGAAGATCGACCGGCTGGCCGCGCAGGGGATGCGGCACTTCGACGGCGCCGCCCTCGATCCGGAGGGCGCCGGGCCGCTGCGCGCCCTGCTGCTCGCGACGGCCGGGGCACGGCCGGGCGGGGCGCGGCCGGCCGGGGAGGCCGCCGCGCGTCCGCGTCCGCGTCCCGCACCGGATCCGTACGCCGCACCGGCCCGCGGCGGCGCGGGGAGCGGCCGGTGACCCGCACCCTGCCCGGTGCCACGGACCACGTGGTGGTGGTCGGCGCCGGACTCGCCGGCCTGTCGGCGGCGCTGCACCTGCTGGGTGCCGGACGCCGGGTCACCGTCGTCGAGCGTGACGAGCTGCCCGGCGGCCGCGCCGGACGCCTCGACCTGGCCGGCTACCGGATCGACACCGGGCCCACCGTGCTGACCATGCCCGAGCTGGCCGACGAGGCGTTCGCCGCCGTCGGGGACAGCCTGTACGAGCGCGTCGAGCTGATCCCCCTGCACCCGGCCTACCGGGCCTGTTTCGCGGACGGCAGCAGCCTCGACGTGCACACCGGCGCGGACGCGATGGCCGCGGAGGTCGAGCGGTTCGCCGGGCCGGCCGAGGCGGCGGGCTACCGGCGGCTGCGCGACTGGCTCCAGCGGCTGTACCGGGCCCAGTTGCGCCGGTTCATCGACGCCAACTTCGACTCGCCGCTCGGCCTGCTCAACGCCGACCTCGCCCGGCTGGCCGCCCTCGGCGGGTTCGGTCGCCTCGACGCGCGGATCGGCCGGTTCCTGGGCGACGAGCGGCTGCGCCGGGTGTTCTCCTTCCAGGCCCTGTACGCGGGTGTGCCCCCAGCGCGGGCGCTGGCCGCCTACGCGGTCATCGCCTACATGGACACGGTCGCCGGCGTGTACTTCCCCCGGGGCGGCATGCACGCCCTGCCGCGGGCGATGGCGGACGCCGCCGCCGCGGCCGGCGCCGAGCTGCGGTTCGGGCAGCGGGTGACCCGCCTGGAGCGGTCGGGCGAGCGCATGACGGCCGTCGTCACGGACGCCGGCCGCATCCCCTGCGACGCGGTCGTCCTCACCCCGGACCTGCCCGTCGCCTACCGGCTGCTCGGCCGCCGGCCGCGCAGACCGGTCGGACTGCGCCACTCACCCTCCGCGGTCGTGCTGCACGCCGGCACGGACCGCACCTGGCCCCGGCTCGCCCACCACACGATCTCGTTCGGCGCGGCGTGGCACTCGACGTTCGACGAACTCACCCGCGCCGGGCGGCTGATGAGCGACCCGTCCCTGCTCGTCACCCGCCCCACCGCCACCGACCCCGGGCTCGCGCCGCCCGGCCGCCACCTGCACTACATCCTCGCCCCCTGCCCCAACACCGACATCGGGCCGGGCGCGGCGGCCTGGTCCGACCTCGGCCCGCGCTACCGGGACACGCTGCTGCGGGAGCTGGAGCGACGCGGACTGGACGGCATCGAAGCCGCCATCGAGGAGGAGTGCCTGGTCACCCCGGCCGACTGGCACGCCCAGGGCCACGCCGCCGGAACCCCCTTCTCGGCCGCCCACACCTTCGCTCAGACCGGGCCGTTCCGGCCGCGCAACCTGGTGCGCGGCACGGAGAACGCGGTCCTGGCCGGCTGCGGCACCACCCCGGGCGTCGGCGTGCCGACCGTGCTGCTGTCGGGGAAGCTGGCCGCCGCCCGCGTCACGGGGCCGCCCGGGCGGGGGAGCGCCCGCTCCCGCCCCTCCGCCCTCCCCGGCCGGACCCGCGGTACGGCTCCCACCGCCTCCCCGGCCCCGGCCTCGTCCGCGCCCCGAGCCGTCGGGCCGGAGCCGGCGGCCGGGCCGCGAGCGCACGGGACGAGGCCTACGGCTGGCACGTCCAGCGCGTCGAGCCCACCGCCGAGGGCGACACCGCCGCGCACCCGGGCTGCCGCCGCGCAAGGACCGCCGGCCTGCCCGCCGGAGTCCCGGACTGCCACGAGGCGGCCGGAAGCACCGCAGAACCCGCCGGCCCACCCGCCGGAGTCCCCGGCTGCCACGAGGCGGCCGGAAGCACCGCAGGAACCGTCGGCCTGCCCGCCGGAGTCCCCGGCTGCCACGAGGCGGCCGGAAGCACCGCAGGAACCGTCGGCCTGCCCGCCGGAGTCCCGGACTGCCACGAGGCGGCCGGAAGCACCGCAGAACCCGCCGGCCCGCCCGCCGGAGTCCCCGGCCGTCACGAGGCGGCCGGAAGCACCGCAGAACCCGCCGGCCGGCCCCATGGCCCCCGCGACCGAAGGCAGGGCAGGATGACCGTTCGAGAACTGGACGCGGCGGGGATCACCGATCCGGCCCTGCGCGCGGCCTACCGCCACTGCCGCGACCTCAACGCCCGGCACGGCCGGACCTACTTCCTCGCCACGCGGCTGCTGCCCGTCGAGCGCCGGCCCGCCGTGCACGCGCTGTACGGCTTCGCCCGCTGGGCCGACGACATCGTCGACTCGCCGGCCCCCGGCTCCGGAACGGACGCGCGGGCGCGGGCCCTGGCCCTCCTCCAGGCGGAGCTGGAGGAGGGACTGCGGCGGGGCGGGGGCGCGGAGCCCGTCGTGCGCGCCCTCGCCGACACCGCCCGCCGCTACGCCATCGACCACGCACACTTCCTGGACTTCATGACCGCGATGCGCTCCGACCTGAGCGTGACGGCCTATCCCAGCTACGCCGACCTGAGCGCCTACATGCACGGCTCGGCCGCGGTGATCGGACTCCAGATGCTGCCGGTGCTGGGCACGGTGGTGCCGCGGGAGGAGGCCGAGCCGTACGCCGCGGCGCTCGGCGTCGCCTTCCAGCTGAGCAACTTCCTGAGGGACGTAGGCGAGGATCTGGACCGCGGCCGCGTCTACCTGCCCGCCGACCTGCTGGGCGGTCATGGTGTCGACCGGGAACTGCTGCTGTGGAGCCGTGCGACGGGCCGCCCCGACCGCCGGATCACCGCCGCGCTGAGGGAGTTCGAGGCACTGACCCGTGGCGTGTACCGGGAGGCGGTGCCCGGCATCGACCTGCTGGAACCGGTGGCGCGGCCCTGCATCCGCACCGCGGCCGTCCTGTACGGCGGCATCCTCGACGCCGTCGCCCGCGACGGCTGGACGGTGCTGCACCGGCGGTCGGTGGTGCGCACACGGCGCAGGGCGGTGGTCGCCGCCGACGGGCTGGTCCGGGTGGCGGCGGCCCGGCTGCGCGCGCGCTCCGGGCCCCGGCACCGGCCCCCCGCGCCCGCCGGTCCTCCGCCCGTGGCCGTGCTCTCGCCGGCGGTGGCCGTCCGCTCCTCCGGGGAGGTCGCGTGAACCGCCGTCGTCCGCCGCTGTCGCTGCGCCGCGGTGCCGTGCCCTGGGAGGCCCAGCGGCCCACCTGGCGCGAGGCGCGGCCCGCGGTGATCGCCGCGGCGTTGAAACGGGTGCAGGCCCGCCCGTCCGGGAACTGGTACGTCGTCGGCGCCTCCCGCGCCCTGCGCGGGGACGGCAAGCTGGCACGGACCGTGGCGGGGCAGGAGGTCGTGGTCTGGCGGGGGCCCGGCGGGCGCCTCGTCGGCGGACCTGGGATCTGCCCGCACCTGGGGGCGCCGCTGCGGGACAGCCCGGTGCGCTGCGGCACGCTGGTGTGCCACTGGCACGGGCTGGCCCTGGACGGCGGCCCGTACGCGGGCTGGTTGCCGCTGCCGGTGCACGACGACGGCGTACTGGTGTGGGTGCGGCTGGACGCGGTGGGCGGCGAGGAGCCGCTGGAGGCACCGGTCGTACCGCGGCGTCCCGAGCCCGCGCGGGCCCTGACGGCCGTCTACACCGCAGTGGGTGTCTGCGAGCCCGAGGACGTGGTGGCCAACCGGCTCGATCCGTGGCACGGAGCGTGGTTCCACCCGTACTCGTTCGTCGACCTGACGGTGGTGGACGCGCCCGGCACGGACGGCGCGGCGGACGAGGGCCGGGACGCCCTGACCGTCGACGTGTCGTTCAAGCTGGCGGGCCGGCTGGTGGTGCCGGTCCGCGCCGTCTTCACGGCACCCGAACCCCGCACGGTCGTCATGCACATCACCGAGGGCGAGGGAGTGGGATCCGTCGTGGAGACCCATGCGACTCCGCTCGGCGCGGACCGGTCGGGCCGCCCGCGAACCGCCGTCGTCGAGGCGGTGGTGGCAGCCTCGCGCCGTCCCGGCTTCGCCGCCGCCCGCCGGGTCGCACCGCTGCTGCGTCCCGTGATGCGAGCCGCGGCCGGGCGGCTGTGGCGGGACGACCTGGCCTACGCCGAGCGCCGCTGGCAGCTGCGGTCCACGGGCCGCTTCCCCGGCTGAACGGCGAACGGGGGCCGGCGGGGCCGTCCTGGTACCGGGCGCTCACCGGCCCATTACTGCACGGCGGATGGCCCTGCGCTGGCTCGCGGTCGTGCCGCCCCAGACACCGTCCGCCTCGCCGTGCCGGACGGCCCAGTCACGGCAGGCGACCAGCACGGGGCATCGCCGGCACACCGCGCGGGCACGCGCGGTCGCGACCTCCGTCTCCGCCACGGGGAAGAACAGCTCCGGGTCCTCGCCGACGCACAGCGCCCGGACGCGCCAGTCGGGTTCGGGATTCGGGAACGCCGGTGAACGTGTCATGTCGCACCTCCACGGGCCCACCAGGGCAGCGGTGACACCGCGGCAGGAGAGCCACGGTTCCCGGCAGAGGCGGACGCCATGCTAACGCCGCCCGGCCACGGAACGCCATAGCCGACTTTCCGGACATACGGGTCTCGCCCGCGAGGCCGGCCCGGCAGCGGACGCGGCGGCCTCGCGGGTACACGGCACACCGCCCCGTCCGCCGCGTCACGCGGCACGGCGCCCGGCCCCGGAGACACCGCCGTGCACCGTCGGGCCATTTCGACCGTGCGCGCCCCGCGGTTCCCCCGCTCCCGGACGGGCGGTACTTCCCCGTCGGCCGTCGTCGCGGATGCGCCCGCACCCGAACGGGGGACCGCCGGCGCCACACCGCATCCGTCGCCGGCCCACGGGGCGAATCCATTTCGAGAGTGACCCCACCGGAAGCGGAAAGTGAGCCCCATGCAGACCTCGGTCGTCGTGTTCACCTGCGATCTGCGCCTGTCGGACCATCCTCCGCTGCGTGCGGCCCTGCACGGAGGAGGCCGCGTGGTACCGCTGTTCGTGCGTGACCCAGCCGTGGACCGAGCCGGTTTCGCCGCGCCGAACCGGCTCGCGTTCCTCGCCGACTGCCTGCGGGACCTGGACGCCCGGCTGCGCGAGCGGGGCGGCCGGCTGGTGCTGCGCGAGGGCGACACGGTCACGGAGGTGTGCCGGGTGGCCGCCGAGGCGGACGCCGACGAGGTGCACATGGCGGGCGACGCCAGCGGCTTCGCGCACGGGCGCGAACGGCGGCTGCGGCGGGCGCTGGAGGCCGACGGGCGGCGTCTGTACGTCCACGAGACGGTGAGCACCGCCGTGGCCCCGGGCGCGGTGACGCCGGCCTCCTCCGACCACTTCGCGGTGTTCACCCCGTACTACCGGTGCTGGTCCGCGCAGGGCACGCGGGACGTGCTGGACGCGCCGCGGGCGATCACCGTGCCGGAGGAGGTGGGCTCCGCCCCGCTGCCGGAGCGCGCCGGCGTGCGCGGCGTGTCGCCGGGGCTGTGCTCGGGCGGCGAGACGGAGGGGCGGCGCCTGCTCACCGCGTGGCTGCGTGCCGGCGTGGACGCCTACGAGGAACGGCACGACGACCTGGCCGGCGACGCGACCTCCCGTCTCTCTCCCCACCTGCACTTCGGCACGCTGTCACCGGTGGAGGTGGTGCACCGGGCCCGGAGGGCCGGCGGCGCGGGCGCGGAGGCGTTCGTACGGCAGGTCGCCTGGCGCGACTTCAACCGGCAGGTGCTCGCCGCACGCCCCGACGCCGCCGCGCAGGACTACCGCACCCAGCGCGACCGGTGGCGCCGCGGCAAGGAGGCGGAGGCGGACACCGAGGCGTGGCGGGAGGGCCGCACCGGCTACCCGGTGGTCGACGCGGCGATGCGTCAGCTGCGCCACGAGGGCTGGATGCACAACCGGGCCAGGCTGCTGGCGGCGAGCTTCCTCAGCAAGACGCTGTACGTCGACTGGCGGGTGGGCGCGCGGCACTTCCTGGACCTGCTGGTCGACGGCGACGTGGCGAACAACCAGCTGAACTGGCAGTGGATGGCCGGCACGGGCACCGACACCCGCCCCTACCGCGTGCTCAACCCCGTCACCCAGGGCAAGCGGTACGACCCGGACGGGACGTACGTGCGGCGCTGGGTGGCGGAACTGGCGGACGTGGCCGGTGCGGCCGCGCACGAGCCGTGGAAGCTCCCGGCACCGGTGCGCTCCGCGACCGGTTACCCCGAGCCCGTGGTGTCGCTGGCGGAGGGCCTCGACCGCTTCAAGCAGGCCCGGGGACGGCTCTGAGGAAGCGGCGGTGCGGCGGGAGGCCGAGGACGAGCCCGCGGCTCACCTCGTGGTGTACAGCGCACCCGCGGCTCATCCCGCGGTGCACGCGCGTCCGCGGCTCACCACCCGGTGCAGTCGCGCCCCCGGCTCACCCCGCGGTGTGCAGCGCGCGCAACGCCTCCACCGCCTGCGCCAGCCCGGCGGGCCTGAGCACGCCGGCGGGCCGGGACCGGCTCCAGCCGGGGCCGCCCAGCAGCACCGCCGGACCGCGCCGCGTCCCCTTCATGCCCCAGCGCAGGCCGGCGACGTGCCGGGCCAGGGCGGGGGCCGCGCGTGCGCTCTCCTGGGCCCACAGCACGACCGCGACCGGGCCGAGCCGGCGTACCGCCGCGTCCAGCGCCTCGACGGGCAGCGCGGCGCCCATCATGCGCACCGGCACCCCTTCACCCGCGAGTGCCGCGTGCAGGGCCTCCAGGGGCAGGGTGTGCTGTTCGCCGGGGACACAGGCCAGCAGCACGCAGCCGGCCCCGGGGGAGGCGGCGGGCGCGGCGGGCGGCGTGCTGCGGCGCAGCACGGTGGAGACGTGCCAGGCGAGCAGGTGCTCCACCTCCACGTACTGGTCCTCGGAGGAGGCCCAGCGGCGTCCCACGGCGTGCAGGGTGGGAACCATCACCTCCTGCCAGGCGGCCACCAGGCCGTAGCGCTCCACGGCGGCGATGAGCTGCTGTTCGAGCGCGGGGGCGTCCAGCCGTACGGCGGCGCGCGCAAGGCCCCGGCACTCCAGACGCACATCACCGAGGGGCAGCGCGCCCGCGGCCCGCGACCGCCCCGCGGGAGCCGGGGGCGGTGCGGCGGTGGCGGCTCCCGCCGCGGCGGGCGGGCCCGCGGTGGCCGTACGGGCGGCGCGGGCCGCGTCCGCCGGCGGGATGCCGGTCGCCGTCAGCCGGCACATCTCCTCGACCGTCGCCACGTCCGCCGCGGTCCAGCGCCGGTGCCCGCCCCCGGTGCGTGCGGTCGGCCCGATGCCGTAGCGGCGGTCCCACGAGCGCAGCGTCATCGGCGACACGCCGAGGCGGCGGGCCAGCACACCGGTGGTCAGTCCGGCGTCGGCCGGTACGGCGGGCGGTCCGGGGTCAGGCTGCGCGGCGGAGCGGGCGGCGGTCACGTGGTCCTCTTCCGTCAAGTGTGCTCACCCCGTGGCCTCGGCGTCCAGGCTGCGGCCCAGGCGCAGCAGGCCGCGCCGGGTGTGACTCTTGACCGTACCCAGCGGCCAGCCGGTGACGCGGGCGATCTGCGTCTGGGTCAGGTCACCGTAGAAGGCCAGGCACAGCACCCGCCGCTGGGCCTCGGGGAGGCGGCGCAGTTCCCGGGTCACGTCCACGCGGTTCAGTACGGCGTCCTGCGCGTACGACGTAACCGGCGAGGGGGGTGACTCGCGCGCCGCCGCCGCGGCCACGTCCGTGCGCCGGGTGCGGGCCGACAGCGCGTCGGCGATCTTGCGCCGGGCGATGCCCACGAGCCAGGCGGGCAGCGGTCCACGGCCCGGGTGGTAGCCGTGGCGTCCGCGCCAGGCCGCGAGGAACACCGTCTGGGTGACGTCCTCGGCCTCCGCGCCGTCGCCCAGGGACTGCCGCGCCAGGGACAGGACGAGCGGGGCCCAGCGGCGGTAGACGGCCTCCATGCCGTCCTCGTCACCGGCCGCGAAACGCGAGGCCAGTTCGTCCTCCGGACGCGCCAGGGGCACGGGCTCGGATTCGGTCACAGCGAGTGCGGTCATGGCCTGCTCCCTTGTCCGGGGTGGCTCCCCGTCTGACGGCCACGGTCCGTCCGGCACGCTTGCGGGGGCAACTCGCATCGACTCTGCATCGACTTATCCCGTGGTGGGCCACCACACGCGGTTCCCCGCGTCCCGGACCAGCGCCGGCACCGGCAGGTCTGCACCAGGAACGCGAGAGGGATTACGCCCAGCGCCGCGAAGGTGGCGGGCGCCGTGCCGCAGCCGAGCGGGACCAGGAAGACGAACCCGTACAGCGGCACGGAACCCGAACAGACCGCGGAAGACGGACGCCGCCACGCCGAGGGTCGCGATGAAGTTGAGGGCGACGGTCAGCATCAGCAGGACGGGGACCGCGAAGGAGCGCAGCAGCAGCACGAGGATGGCCAGGATGACGGCGAGCACGACCGGGACGATGACGGTGCGGTCGCGTTCGGCCGCGCGCAGGGTGTCGTACTGCTGCGCGGTGTAGCCGCCGACCAGGGCGTCCGCGCCGGGCAGCGCGTGCAGCGCGGTGCGCCCTGCGCGGCGGCCGATCCCGGGCCTCGTACGATGTCCCCCATGACCGGCACCCGAGCGCACGCTCCGCGACCGCCCCTGTGGCGGCGCCGCGCGCTGCTCGTGCTGGCCCTGCTGGCCGGGCTGCTCGGCATGCACGCCCTGGCGCCCGGCGGCGGCATGGCCCACGCCGGACACGCTCCGGCCGTGCACGGAACCGTCGCCGTCACCGCGCCGGACGACTGCCCGGGCGGTGCCGGTCACTGCGGCGGTCACCAGCTGCACCACGCCGACCCCAGCTGTGCCTCGGGCGCGCCGGACGGCGCCCCGCAGCTGCCCGCGCCGGCCCCCGGCCCCGTGGCCGCCGCGCCGGCCCGCTGCCCGCGCTCCGCCCCGGCCACGGCACCGGACAGCGCCCGGGCCCCGCCCGACCTGGCCGAACTCCAACTCCTGCGGATCTAGAGGCCGCGCCGGCCGCCCGCCCTGCCGAGCGCAGGTGTCGCGGTCGTGCTCACGCGTGCCCGAAGATCCCTCAGAACAGCAGGAGTTCCCGCATGACCACCACCCGTTCCCTGACCCGCCGTACTCTGCTCCGCCGCGCCGCGCTGGCCACGGTCGCCGTGACCGGCGCCCTGGTCCTCGCCGCCTGCGGCGGCGACAGCGACAGCGGCGGCGGCGCCCACGGCGGCCACGGCACCTCCGCCGCGCCGAGCGCCTCGGCCACCTCGCACAACGCGCAGGACGTCGCCTTCGCGCAGGGCATGATCCCGCACCACCGGCAGGCCCTGGAGATGGCGAAGCTGGCCGCCGGCCGGGCCGCCTCGGCCCGGGTGAAGGACCTCGCCTCGCGCATCGAGAAGGCGCAGGACCCGGAGATCCGCACCATGACCGGCTGGCTGACGTCCTGGGGCGAGGACGTACCCATGGCCGGCATGGACCACTCCGGCCACTCCGGGATGCCGGGCATGTCCGGGATGATGAGCGAGGCCGACATGTCGGCCCTGGAGAAGGCCACCGGCAAGGACTTCGACACCCGGTTCCTGACCCTGATGGTCGAGCACCACCGGGGCGCCGTCGCGATGGCCGCCACCGAGCAGGCCAAGGGCCGCTCCGGCGCCGCCAAGGCCATGGCGGACGACATCGTCACCGCGCAGAACGCCGAGATCAAGGAGATGAGGCAGCTCCTCGGCACCGAGTGACGGCGCGGCGGGGGGGGGCCGGTGCAGCACCGGCCCCCGCCCGCCCGTCCTCAGGCCAGCACCTTCTCCAGCGCGGCCAGCGCGGAGCGCAGCTCCTCCGCCGTGATGGTCAGCGGCGGCGCCAGCCGGATCGTGGAGCCATGGGTGTCCTTGACCAGGACCCCCTCGCGCATCAGGCGCTCACTGATCTCGCGGCCGGTGCCGAGCGCCGGGTCGACGTCCACCCCGGCCCACAGCCCGCGCGAACGGAACCCGGTGACGCCCCTGCCGGCCAGCTCGGTCAGCCCGTCCCGCAGGATCACGCCCAGCTCGGCCGCCCGCCGCTGGAACTCACCGGTCTCCAGCAGACCGACCACGGCCGTGCCGACCGCCGCCGCGAGGGGGTTTCCGCCGAACGTCGAGCCGTGCTCACCCGGGTGCAGCACGCCCAGCACCTCGCGCCGGGCCACCACCGCCGACACCGGCACGATGCCGCCGCCCAGCGCCTTGCCGAGCAGCAGCACGTCCGGGACGACGTCCTCGTGCTCGACGGCGAGGGTACGGCCGGTGCGGCCGAGGCCCGACTGGATCTCGTCGGCGATGAACAGGCAGCCCTTGCGGCGGGTCAGCTCGCGTACCCCGGTGAGGTAGCCGTCGTCCGGGACGATCACACCGGCCTCGCCCTGGACGGGCTCGATCAGCACCGCCGCCGTGGTGTCGTCGACCGCCGCCTCCAGCGCGGCCAGGTCGTTGAACGGCACGACCTTGAAGCCGGGCGTGAACGGGCCGAAGCCGGCGCGGGCCGTCTCGTCCGTGGAGAAGCTGACGATGGTCGTCGTCCGGCCGTGGAAGTTGTCCGCCGCGACCACGATCGTCGCCTGCCCGGCCGGGACGCCCTTCACGTCGTACGCCCACTTGCGGGCCACCTTGACGCCGCTCTCCACCGCCTCCGCACCGGTGTTCATCGGCAGCACCATGTCCAGGCCGGTCAGCGCCGTCAGCCGCTCGGCGAACTCCGCGAGCCGGTCGTTGTGGAAGGCGCGGGAGGTCAGCGTCAGCTGGTCGAGCTGGCGGTGGGCCGCCTCGACGAGCGCCGGGTGCCGGTGGCCGAAGTTCAGGGCCGAGTAGCCGGCCAGCATGTCGAGGTAGCGGTTGCCCTCGACGTCCTCCACCCACGTGCCCTCGGCCCGGGCCACGACCACGGGCAGCGGGTGGTAGTTGTGCGCGAGTACCGGCTCCTCCGCGCGGATCAGGTCGTCGGACGTACGCGTGCGCACGGGTGCGGTCATCAGCGGATCTCCTGGGTGCAGCACTTGATGCCGCCGCCGGCCTTGTGGAACTCGGACAGGTCGACGGGGACGGGGACGTAGCCGTGGTCGGCGAGGCGCTCGGCGAGCGCCTCGGCGCGGGGCGCGATGAAGACGTTCCGGCCGTCGGAGACGGAGTTCAGGCCGAACGCCATCGCGTCCTCGCGGGTGGCGAGCACCGCGTCCGGGTACAGCCGCCGCAGGACCTCCCGGCTGCCCGGCGAGAACGCCTCCGGGTAGTAGCAGACGTTGTCGTCGTCGAGGACGAACAGCGCGGTGTCCAGGTGGTAGAAGTACGGATCGACCAGGGTCAGGCCGATCACCGGGTGGCCGAGGAACTCCTGTGCCTCCCGGTGCGCCTCGCGGGTGGTGCGGAACCCGGTGCCGGCGAGCACGTAGCGGCCCGTCCACACCAGGTCGCCCTCGCCCTCCGTGACCGACTCGGGCCGGTGGACGTCGTAGCCGGCCGCCTTGAACCAGGTGTCGTAGTGGTCCGACTCCGGGCGGCGCTCCGGGGCGTGGAACAGGGAGCCGAAGACCCGGCCGCCGACGACGAAGGCCGCGTTCGCGGCGAACACCATGTCCGGCAGGCCGGGGACCGGCTCGACGGCGTCGACGGTGTGGCCGTGCGCCCGGTAGGCGCGGATCAGCGACTGCCACTGCTCCTGGGCCAGGTCCACGTCGACGGGCCGGTCGGGATGCATCCAGGGATTGATCGCGTACTGGACGGCGAAGTGTCGGGGTTCGCAGACGAGGAAGCGCCGGGAACGCGGCACACGGCTTTCGGGCACAGAGGGTTTCCTCCGCTTTCCTGTGTGTCACTGAGGGGTGACACCACGGTAGGAAGGGAAGGAGACGGACGACAAGCGAGAAAAGCTGCGCAGATGCGCAGCATCGCTGCGTTCTCACAAGCCGAGACGCACGTTACCTTCGCGCTCCGCGATCACTCGGGGGCCGCGTGGGTGGCGCCGGCTTCCGGGCTTTCCGGGAGCAGATGGGACAGCACCATCACACTGATCGTCTTCCGGATGAACGGCTCGGCGCGGATCCGCTCCAGCACCTCCTCGAAGTGCTCCACGTCCCGGGCGCGCACGTGCAGCAGCGCGTCGGCGCCGCCGGTGACCGTCATCGCCGCCGCGATCTCCGGATGGTTGCGGACGACCTCCGCCAGCCGCCGGGGCGGGGCCGCGCCCTCGCAGTACACCTCGACGTACGCCTCCGTGCGCCAGCCCAGCGCGGACGGTTTGACGGTCGCCGTGAACCCGGTGATCACCCCGGTCTCGCGCAGCCGGTCCACCCGCCGTTTGACCGCCGTGGCGGACAGCCCGATCGCCGCCCCTATCTCGGCGAAACTGGTCCGCGCGTTCGCCATGAGCGCGGTGATGATCCGGCGGTCCAGCTCGTCGAACGAGGGCGTCCTGCTGTTCATGCGGGCACTGTAGCCAGCCCCGCCCGCGCCGCACGGCTCAGGACTGGGTGACGATCAGGGTGAGGGTGAGCAGCCCCAGCACCACCCAGCCGAACCACAGCCAGCCGTTGCTGCCGAGCGCGACCGTGTAGGCGGTCACGAGGACCAGCCCGCCGACCGTGAGTGCCCCCATCGTCCTGATGGAGCCGTTCGTGGAACCGTTCATGGAACCGGGCATCGCGACACCCTCCTCATGGTCCGTCCCTGACCATGGTGCCCCGGATCCCGGGATACGGCGCCTGCCCGGACGCCGCGGCTGCTCAGCCCTCGCGCGCGTTCAGCGACGCCAGGTAGGCGTTGTACGCCTCCAGCTCCTTGTCGCCGTCCCGGTCTGCGGCCCGGTCCTTGCGCTTGGCCTGCCGCTGCTCGGAGCCGTACCACTGGAACAGCAGCGCGATCAGCACCAGCACCGACGGGATCTCGCTGAACGCCCAGGCGATGCCGCCCGCCGCGCTCTGGTCGGACAGCGCCTCGACGCCGAGCGAGGCCGGCGGGTTCTGGAAGGTCTCCACCATCGGCGTCGACGCCATCATCAGCGCGATGCCGAAGAACGCGTGGAACGGCATGCCCGCGAACAGCTCCAGCATCCGCATCAGGTGACCGGGCCGGTGCGGGCCCGGGTCGATACCGATGATCGGCCAGAAGAACACGACACCGACCGCGAGGAAGTGCACCATCATCGCGACGTGCCCGGTCTTCGAGCCCATCAGGAAGTCGAAGACCGGCGTGAAGTACAGGCCGTACAGGCTCGCGATGAACAGCGGGATCGTGAACGCCGGGTGGGTGATGATCCGCATGTACCGGCTGTGCAGCAGCATCAGCAGCAGCTCGCGCGGGCCCTTGCGGCCCCGGCCGGCCGCGGGCAGGGCGCGCAGCGCCAGCGTGACGGGGGCGCCGAGCAGGATCAGGATCGGCGACAGCATGCTGATCACCATGTGCTGCACCATGTGCACGCTGAACATGACCATGCCGTAGTCGTTCAGCCTGGTGCACATCACCAGCGCGATCGTGAGCACGCCGACGACGTAGGACACCGTGCGCGACACCGGCCACGCGTCCCCGCGCCGCCGCAGCCGCACGACACCCCAGCCGTAGAGCGCCAGACCGGCGAGGCAGGCCACGAGGAAGAACGGGTCGGCCGACCACTGCAGACCCCGCCCCAGCGTGAACGGCGGCAGATCCGTCATCATGCCGTGTCCGCTGTGATCCATCCGGCGTCTCCTGGTTCATGGGGGTTGTGCGGTGTCTGTCCACAGCTGTCTGTGTCCGCACCAAGAGTAGAACCGGCCCCGGTCACCGCGGTGACCGGGGCCGGTTCGTCCTCACCCGAACCACTGGGCTGGGTCAGAGGACGCACTCCGCCTCGTCGTACCGCTCGGTGGGCACCGTCTTCAGCGTCTCCACCGCCTCCGCCAGCGACACCATCACGATGTCCGTGCCGCGCAGCGCCGTCATCCGGCCGAATTCGCCCCGGTGCACGGCCTCCACCGCGTGCCAGCCGAACCGGGTCGCCAGCACCCGGTCGTACGCGGTCGGCGTGCCGCCCCGCTGCACGTGCCCGAGGATCACCGGCCGGGCCTCCTTGCCGAGTCGCTGCTCCAGCTCGACCGACAGCTGCCGGGCGATGCCGGCGAACCGCTCGTGGCCGTAGATGTCCTTGCCGCCCTCGTCGAACTCCATGGACCCGGGCCGCGGCTTGGCCCCCTCCGCGGCGACCACGATGGCGAACCGCTTGCCCGCCTCGAACCGCTCGCCGACCTTCCGGGTCAGCTCGTCGATGTCGAAGGGCCGTTCGGGTACGACGACGGCGTGCGCGCCGGCCGCCATACCGGAGTGCAGCGCGATCCAGCCGGTGTGCCGGCCCATGACCTCCACGATCAGCACCCGCTGGTGCGACTCGGCGGTGGTCTTCAGCCGGTCCAGGGCCTCGGTCGCCACGGTCACCGCGGTGTCGAAGCCGAAGGTCACGTCCGTGACGGCGATGTCGTTGTCGATCGTCTTGGGCACGCCCACGATGGGCAGCCCGTTGTCCGACAGCAGCCGGGCCGCCTTCAGCGTGCCCTCGCCGCCGATCGGGATGATCGCGTCCAGGCCGAGTTCCGCGACGTGGCCCCTGGCCCGCTCCACCCCGTCCCGCAGGTGCTCCGGGCGGACCCGGGAGGAGCCGAGGATGGTGCCGCCGCGGGCCAGGATGCCGCCGACGGCGTCGAGGTCGAGCTTCAGGTAGTCGCACTCCAGGAGGCCTTTCCAGCCGTCCCGGAAACCGATGACCTCGTCGCCGTGGTCGGCGACGGCACGGTGCACGACGGACCGGATGACGGCGTTCAGGCCGGGGCAGTCGCCGCCGGACGTGAGGACACCAATGCGCATAGCCCGAATACCTTCTCAACGTGGGCCGGGTAACCGGACCACGTTGTCCGGCGGATTCCCGGCCACCCTACCGGCGTGAGGGGGTGGCTCCGTAGCGGGCGTCCGCCTGCTGGACGCGCCCGCACATGTGAGCGGACGGACCGTCAGGCGGGCCCGCCGGGAGT
This sequence comes from Streptomyces sp. NRRL S-1022, assembly GCF_000720135.1. Classification (GTDB taxonomy): domain Bacteria; phylum Actinomycetota; class Actinomycetes; order Streptomycetales; family Streptomycetaceae; genus Streptomyces. The sequence continues at coordinate 101,174 of NZ_JOIU01000005.1, forward strand.
CTGCCGGACCCCGTTGACATCCAGCTGAAGAACGGGTTACGCAGCCGCCACTACGCGGGCTGCTGCGCCGCCGCGATGCGCTCGTCGCGGAGCGCCTCGTACCAGCGGTCGTCGATCGGCGGCAGGGCGTTGACGTCCAGCGCCAGCTTCAGCAGCAGGTCGGCGATCAGCGGGTTGCGGGCCAGCACCGGCCCGTGCATGTACGTGCCGAAGACCGTCCCGTTGTACGCGCCCTCCGTGCCGTCCCCGGTGCCGTTGCCCTTGCCGATCTGCACGCGGGCGAAGGGGCGGGCGGTGGGGCCGAGGTGGGTGACGCCCTGGTGGTTCTCGAAACCGGTCAGCTGGGGCAGGCCGAGCTGCGGGTCGATGTCGCCCAGCACGTCGCCGACGCACCGCTCGCCCTCGCCGCGCACCGACACCACGTCGAGCAGCCCGAGGCCCGGCTCGCGCTGGCCGAGGTCGTTGATGAACTCGTGGCCGAGGATCTGGTAGCCGGCGCAGACCGAGAAGACGATCGCGCCGTTCTCCACCGCCCGGTGCAGGTGCCCGTCACGGCGCAGCCGCTCGGCCGCGAGCCGCTGCGGACGGTCCTCGCCGCCGCCGATCAGGTAGATGTCGCCGGAGGTCGGGATCGGCTGGTCGCTGCGCACGTCCAGCCGGGCCACGTCCAGGCCGCGCTGCCGGGCCCGGCGCTCCACGACGAGGGCGTTGCCCTGGTCGCCGTAGGTGCTGAGCAGGTCCGGGTAGATCCACACCAGCCGCAGTTGGTTGTCGCTCATGAGGTGATCGCCCTTCGAAGATCAATTGCCGACGCGGCGGCGCAGGTCCTGGAACGCGGTGTAGTTCGCGATGACCTCGATCCGGCCCGGCGGACACATCTGCACGGCCTGGTCGAGGTTGTCGCAGACCTGGAAGTGCTGGTTCGCGACCTCCAGGCGGACGGCGAGGTCCAGCTTCCGGTCGCCGACGACGAAGATCGGGTGGCCGGTCAGCCGGGTGTAGTCGACGTCCCACAGCCAGGAGGTGTCGGTGCCGTCGGCGCCACGGGCGTTCACGGACAGGATCACCGGCGCGGGCGGCGGGTCGATCAGGGAGAACGTCTCCAGCCAGCCGGCCGGGTTCTTGGCCAGCAGCAGCCTGAGGTCGCGGTTCTGGAACTGGACGACGTCGTACCGGCCGGCCACCGCCTGCACCTGGTACATCCGCTCCAGGGCGACCTGCGGCGGCACCCCGAAGACGGCGGCGACGGCCGCGGAGGAGGCGGCGTTCGCCTTGTTGGCGCGCCCCGGCAGCTGCAGGTGGATCGGCCAGGCGGACCCGTGCGGGTCCAGCACGTGGTCCCCGGACAGCGCCCAGCTCGGCGTGGGCCGGCGGAAGCCGCACTCACCGCAGAACCAGTCGTCGCCGGGGCGCTGCATCACGCCGCCGCACGACGGGCAGGACCAGGCGTCGTCCTTCCACATCTGTCCGGCCGCGACCCAGATCACATTCGAGGAGGAGGACGCGGCCCACACCACCAGCGGGTCGTCGCAGTTGGCGACGACGACCGCCTTGGAACCGGCCAGTCCCTCCCGCCAGTTCTCGGCGAGCATCCGGGTCTCGGCGGCCCGGTCCAGCTGGTCGCGGGACAGGTTCAGCAGGGCGATGCACTTGGGGGCGGTGTCCCGGGCCACTCCGGCCAGGTACTTCTCGTCCACCTCGATAACGCCGAACTTCGCGTCCGAGCCGCCCGCCAGCGCGGACGTGATGCCGGCCGGCATGTTGGCGCCGAGCGCGTTCGACACGACCGGGCCCGCGGCGCGCAGCGCCTCCGCGATGAGCCGGGTGGTCGTGGTCTTGCCGTTGGTGGCGGACACCAGGACGACGTCCAGGTTCTGGGCGAGCCGCCCGAGCAGATCGGGGTCGAGTTTCAGCGCGACCCGGCCACCGATCACCGACCCGCTGCCGCGTCCTGCGGCGCGCGATGCCGCAGCGACCGCCTTGCCCGCGGTCACGGCCAGCTTGGCCCGCGGCGAGAGCGGGTCCGAGTTGCCTGCCATCAGTTCTCGATCCTCCTTGCGTACGCGCCGCGCCTGGGGCCATCCGGCTACGTGGTGTGAACCTCAGCCTATCGAGATCCGTTCCCACACCCGAATCCCGGTCCGGGCCTTGGGCGGCGGGCATGAGCTGAAGGAACCGTACCCTTGCCGCCATGCGACACGGTTCCATTCCGGGCGCCCACGGGCGCGTCCGGCCCCTCACCCTGCACGGCGACGCGGTGCTGCGCGAGCCCTGCGGGGACGTCACCGACTTCGGCCCCGGCCTCGCGGACCTCGTGGAGGACCTGTTCGCCACGATGTACGCGGCGCGGGGGGTGGGCCTGGCAGCCAACCAGATCGGCGTCGGTTTGCGGGTGTTCGTGTACGACTGCCCCGACGACGAGGACGTCCGTCACCTCGGCCACGTGGTGAACCCGCGGCTGGTGGAGGCCGACGGTGTGGTGGTCCGGGGCCCGGAGGGCTGCCTGTCCCTGCCGGGTCTGGAAGCGGGAACCGAGCGCTACGACCACGCGGTGGTCGAGGGTTTCACGGTGACGGGGGAGCCGGTCACCGTCCACGGCACCGGCTTCTTTGCCAGATGCTTGCAACACGAGTGCGACCACCTGGAGGGCCGGGTGTACGCGGACCACCTCACGGGGTGGCGCAAGCGCAGGCTGCTGAGGCAGGTCGCCAGGGCCTCCTGGCACCGGGCGGGCGCACCGGCCTGAGGGGGGCGGGGGCCGTCAGAACCCCGGGCCCCCGACCCGGTCGCCCGCGGCCGCGAGGCGCCCCCACAGCAGATCGGCGAGGGACCGCACCAACTCGGCCCGGGAGCAGGGGCGTTCACCCAGCCACCAGTCACCCGCGGCATGCATCATCCCGACGATGCCGTGCCCCCAGACCCGGGCCAGCTGCTGACTCTCCGGGCCCAGGTCGACCCGCTCCTCGATGACCCGGGCGAGTTCCTCGCCCATCCGCCGGAGCAGGGGAGCGCTGTGCTTGCCGACGTCGAAGCCCTGGTCGCCCCCGGTGCTGCCCTCCGCCGGGTGCATCAGGAACCGGTACACCTGGGGCCGCGCCTCGATCGCGGCCAGATAGGTCTCCAGCGTGGACTCGACCCGCTCGCGCCGGTCGGCGGGGGCGTCGAGGGCCGCCCGCAGGGAGTCGAGCAGTGCGTCGGTGTGCCGCTTGGCGAGCGCCGCGTACAGTCCGCCCTTGTCGCCGAAGTGCCGGTAGAGGATCGGCTTGGTGATGCCCGCTTCCGCCGCGATCGCGTTCATCGACGCCTGCGGGCCGTCGCGCAGCACCACCCGGTCGGCGGCCTCCAGCAGCTCGCGCCGTCGGCGGTCGGCGGACCGCTGCTGCTCGGTCCGCTGCGTGGTGTCCATGTGCTCTCCCCACCCGTGCTGATTCGGTGACGCCTGCGCAAACTAACACTGACCGCGCCCCCGACATCGAACGGGGATGCCGAGGTGTCACCACCGATTGACTTTTCCTACCGATCAGTAACAGACTCGCGTTACCGCTAGTAACATCGCACCGCCGCCGCTGGAGGGGACATGGCCGAGTTCACCATGGAGCTGAACGAGGAACAGAGGGAAGTACGCGACTGGCTCCATGGCTTCGCCGCGGATGTGATCCGTCCCGCAGCGGCCGAGTGGGACGAGCGCGAGGAGACGCCCTGGCCGGTCATCCAGGAGGCCGCGAAGGTCGGCATCTACTCCCTCGACTTCTACGCGCAGCAGTACTTCGACCCCACCGGCCTCGGCATCCCGATGGCGATGGAGGAGCTGTTCTGGGGCGACGCCGGCATCGCCCTGTCCATCGTCGGCACCGGCCTCGCCGCCGTGGGCGTCCTCGCCAACGGGACCGAGGAGCAGATCGGCACCTGGATCCCGCAGATGTACGGCGACCAGAACGACGTCAAGGTCGCCGCGTTCTGCTCCTCCGAGCCGGACGCCGGCTCCGACGTCGCCTCCATGCGCACGCGCGCGGTGTACGACGAGGCCACGGACGAGTGGGTGCTCAACGGCACGAAGACCTGGGCGACCAACGGCGGCATCGCCAACGTCCACGTCGTCGTCGCCGTGGTCGACCCGGAGCTGGGCTCCAAGGGACACGCCTCCTTCATCGTGCCGCCGGGTACGGCCGGTCTGTCCCAGGGGCAGAAGTTCAAGAAGCACGGCATCCGTGCCTCGCACACCGCCGAGGTCGTCCTCGACCACGTCCGGGTGCCCGGCTCGTGCCTGCTCGGCGGCAAGGAGAAGCTGGACGAGCGGCTGGCCCGGGCCCGGGAGAGGGCGAAGGCCGGCGGCGGCGAGCGGGTGAAGAACGCGGCGATGGCCACGTTCGAGGCCTCCCGCCCGGCCGTCGGTGCCATGGCGGTCGGCACCGCCCGGGCCGCGTACGAGGTCGCCCTGGAGTACGCCGCGACCCGGGAGCAGTTCGGCCGGCCGATCATCGACAACCAGGGCGTCGCCTTCCAGCTCGCGGACATGCGGACGCAGATCGACGCCGCGCGCCTGCTGGTGTGGCGGGCCTCGTGGATGGCGGTGAACGGCAAGCCGTTCACGGCGGCCGAGGGCTCCATGTCCAAGCTGTTCGCCAGCGAGACCGCCAAGAAGGTCACGGCCCAGGCGATTCAGATCCTCGGCGGCAACGGTTACACCCGTGAGTACCCCGTCGAGCGGATGCACCGGGACGCGGCGATCTACACCATCTTCGAGGGAACGAGCGAGATCCAGCGGCTCGTCATCGCCCGGACCCTGTCCGGGATGCCGATCCGGTAGCTCCCGGAGGCGGGGCGCTCACCGGTGTCTGAGCGGCGTGAGCTGCTCGATGTCGTACTTGGCCCGGAGCGCCTCGATCGCCTCCTGGTCCGGCGGCCCGCCGTCGGCCAGGATCTCCAGCAGCTCCTCGAAGTAGCGCTCGTGGTCCGGTGGGGGAGAGGCCTGGAAGAACATCCGGGCCACGCTCTCCGTCGGATTGGCGAAGGCGTGGGGGCAGCCCGGTGGTACGACGATGACCGTGCCCGGTGTCGCGCGGACCACCCGGCTGCCCGAACGCGACTCCCACTTCCGCCAGTTGTCGGGGGTGCGGACGCGCGGCTCGAAGGCGAGGACGTCCAGCTCGCCTTCGAGGACGTAGAACAGCTCCTCGCTGCGCGTGTGCACATGGGCGCCCACGTCGAAGCCCGGGGGGACCTCCACCTCGAAGGTGGAGGCCATCCGCGAGTGGGTGCCGGTGACCTTGAAGGTCACCCGCTGGGCCGGGGTCGCCACGACCCGGCCGTGGCCCGGCGGCACGTACAGTCCCTCGGTCCCGGTCAGTCCCTCGGTCTCGGTCATGGGCGTCTCACCAGGTCACCGGGAGGGATTCGGGGCCGCGGATCAACGCGCCCTTGCGGAAGGTCACTTGGTCCGGTGGTACGGCCAGTCGCAGGCTCGGTGTCCGGTCCAGCAGGGCGTCCATCAGGAGTTCCTCCTCAAGCCGGGCCAGCATGCCGCCGGGGCAGTAGTGCGGGCCGAAGCCGAACGCCAGGTGCGGGTTCGGGTCGCGGGAGAAGTCGATGGTGTCCGGGTCGGTGAAGACGGCCGGATCGCGGTTGGCGGCCAGGTAGGAGACGTAGACCGCGTCGCCGGCACGGATGCGGACGCCGCCGATGTCCACGTCCCGCAGGGCGATCCGGGAGAGCCCGACCGCGTTGCGGTGCGGGATCCAGCGCAGGAGCTCGTCGATCGCCCGGGGCCGCAGCCCCGGCTCCGCGCGCAGCCGCCTCAGCAGGCCGGGGCGGGTCAGCAGCAGGTAGAACAGCTGCCCGCTGTTGTTGGTGACCGCCTCGCCGCCGATCTGGAGCAGGACGGCGAGGCCGACGGCCTCCTCGGGCGTGACCTCGCCCCGGGCCACGGCGGCGCCGAGGAGCGAGGTGACGTCCTCCCCGGTGCTGTCCGCCCGCCCGGCGATCAGGTCGGCGAAGTAGGCGCTCATCTCCCGCTTGGCCGTCTCGCTGACGTCCTTGCCGTGCGCGGCGGACAGGATCAGCTGGGTCCAGGTGTGCATGCGGTGCCGGTCGCCGGCCGGGACGCCCATCAGCTCGCAGATCACCGCGATGGGGAACGGGCCGAGGACCGCCGCCGTGAGATCCGCGGGCGGACCGCCCCGGAGCAGGTCCTCGACCAGCTCGGCCAGCACGGCGCGGGCCCGGGCGCGGACCCGCTCGACGCCCTTCGCCGTGAAGGCGGCGGCGACCGAGCGGCGCAGCCGGGTGTGGTCGGGCGGGTCGAGGAAACCGACCGCGTCCCGGTCGGGGATGAAGTGCGGGGCGAGCCGGGTGACCTGCCGGTCCCGGACCGCCGCGCGGCTGAAGCGGGGGTCGTTGGTCACCCTGCGTACATCGTCGTACCGGGTGACCAGCCAGGCCCAGCCGTCCCCGTTGGGCAGCTGGACCCGGGTGACCGGGCCCTCGGTCATCAGCTCCGCCAGCACCGGGTCGAAGTCCGTCCCGGTGAGGTCGAGCGCCGGCCAGTGCCGGACCGGAGGCCGGGTCCCTGCCAGCGTGGTCCGCTCGGTCATCGGGTGTTCCCGTCGGCGTTGACCCAGCGGCCCACCGTCATCTCGGCGGTGATACCGGGGCCGAAGCCGGCGAGCAGTCCACGGGCGCGGTCCTCGGCGCCGCCCTCGTCGAACAGCCGGCGCAGCGCGTCCAGGACGACGGCGCTGGCGATGTTGCCGTACTCGGTGAGCGTGGCCCGGCTGAACCGGAAGGCGTGCGGATCGACCTGCAGGAACTTGCTGAGGTCGTCGAGTATTCGGGGGCCGCCCGCGTGGATGATGTAGAAGTCCAGGTCGGAGGCGTCCCAGCCGTGCTCGCCTGCCAGGTCCTTCAGCGCCGGGGCGAGCGGCTCCATCGTCGTCGGCACCCGCTTGTCGAGCAGGAAGTGGAAGCCGGTCGCCCGGACGTCGTAGGCGATCCAGTCCTCCGTCTTCGGGATCAGGTACGAGCCGTTGCGCTCCAGCCGCACGCCCGTGCCGCCGTTGCCGCGCACCACCGCCGCGGCGATGCCGTCGCCGAACAGGCCGTTGGAGAGCAGCGAGCCGATACCGAGGTCGGTGGGCTGGTAGCACAGGGAGCAGAACTCGCAGGCCACGATCAGGGCGTTGGCGTGCGGGTAGGCCGAGCAGAAGTCGTGCGCCCGGTTGATCGCCGCCCCGCCGGCCGCGCAGCCCAGCTGGGCGATCGGGAGCTGGCGGGTGGTGCTGTCGAAGTCCATCTCGTTGATCAGCCAGGCCGTCAGCGAGGGCATCATGAAGCCCGTGCACGACACGTAGATGATCACGTCGATGTCGCTGGTCAGCAGCTCCGCGTCGTCCAGCGCGCGCTGGATCACCGCGGGTACCCGTGCCTTGGCCTCGGCCTCGTAGAGCTTGTTGCGCTCCTCGAAGCCCGGATGCTTCAGGGTCTCCTCGATGGGCTGCACGATGTGCCGCGTCCTGACGCCGGTGTTCTCGATGAGCCTGAGCGCCAGTGGCAGTTGGGGGTGGTCCGGGTGGCGGGAGCGCGCCAGTTCCAGCGTCTGCTCCATCGTGATCACATGCTCCGGGACCGACACCGAGGGTCTGCACAAAGTCGCCATGAACCGTCCCTGCTTTCCGCTGTCCGGAAGGTGGTCCACACCTTTTGGGTGCTCCACCCACCGTCACCCGGGAGGACGACGATCTCGCGCTGGATTACTCCGAACCGGGGACCCCCGGGTCCGGCCCGACGGGCGATTCATGCCGCCGGACGAGGGAAAACACGGGAAGGACCGTTACGGCGCCCCGCTGCTGTGCGCGATGCACGCGACGTCGATGCGGTCCGCCAGTTTCGCCAGCTCGATGGTCAGCGCGGCGACCGTGTCCTCGTCCAGCACCTGCTCCCCGGCCTCGACCAGATGCAGCCATCGCGCACCCACGGTCCGCAACAACTTACTCACGTCGGCCGCGGCCACCTGCAAGGTACCGCGGTCGTCGACGATCAGAGGCAGGGTCACTTCGCGGTTCACAAAACGGGATGGTAGCCGCGTGGTGCTCACGCACCCTGCCAAACCGTGGTGATGTTGCAGAACTCCCGGATTCCGTGCCCGGACAGCTCACGCCCGTACCCGGACCGCTTCACCCCGCCGAACGGGAACGCCGGGTGCGAGGCGGTCATCCCGTTGACGTACACGGCGCCGGCCTCCAGGTCCAGCGCGAACCGTTCCACCTCGTTCTCGTCCCGCGTCCATACGTTCGAACTCAGCCCGAACGGCGTGTCGTTGGCGATCAGCACGGCCTCGTCGAGGTCGTCCGCCCGGTACAGCGTGGCGACCGGTCCGAAGGCCTCCTCGCGGTGGATGCGCATCTCCCGCGTGATGCCGGACAGAACGGTCGGCGGGTAGTACCAGCCGGGCCCGTCCGGCCGCTGTCCGCCGCACAGCACCTCGGCCCCGCTGCGCCGGGCGTCGTCCACCAGCTCCTCCAGGTCGGTCCTGCCCCGCTCGCTGGCGAGCGGCCCGATCTCGGTGTCCTCCGCCAGCGGGTCGCCGATCCTGAGCGCCCGCATGCCCGCGACGAACTTCTCGGCGAAGGCGTCGTAGACGTCGGTGTGCACGATGAACCGCTTGGCGGCGATGCAGGACTGCCCGTTGTTCTGCACGCGCGCGGTCACCGCGACCTCGGCCGCGCGGTCCACGTCGGCGGAGGGCATGACGACGTAGGGGTCGCTGCCGCCCAGCTCCAGCACCGTCTTCTTGACCATCTGCCCGGCGGTGGAGGCGACCGCCCGGCCCGCGGGCTCGCTGCCGGTCAGGGTGGCCGCCTTCACACGCTCGTCGCGCAGGATGTCGTCCACCGCGCCCGAGCCGATCAGCAGCGTCTGGAAGCAGCCCTCCGGGAAGCCGGCCCGGTGGAACAGGTCCTCCAGGTAGAGGGCCGTCTGCGGGACGTTGGAGGCGTGCTTGAGCAGGCCCACGTTGCCCGCCATCAGCGCGGGCGCGGCGAACCGGATCACCTGCCACAGCGGGAAGTTCCAGGGCATCACGGCGAGGACCGGGCCGAGTGGCCGATAGCGGACCCGGACCCGGGAGGCACCGGAGTCGCGCACGTCCGTCTCGGGGGGCTCCTCGTCGGCCAGCAGCCCCTCGGCGCGTTCCGCGTACCAGCGCATCGCCTTGGCGCACTTCGCGGCCTCCGCGCGGGCCTGCCTGACCGGCTTGCCCATCTCGGTGGTCATGATCCGGCCGATCTCCCGCTGGTCCTCGTCCAGCAGGCCGGCGGCCTTGTTCAGCAGTCGGGCGCGGTCGGCGAACGAGGTCGCCCGGTACGTGCGGAAGGTGGCCTCGGCGAGTTCGAGCCGGCGCTCCAGCTCGTCCTCGTCCATGGGCTCGTACGTCTTGAGCGTCTCGCCGTTCGCCGGGTTCACCGTCGCGATGGGCATGGCTGACCTCCCTGGGAGCGGGCTTGTCTCGACCTTCGCGCGCCGCCCCTCAGGACGCAACGCGACAGGCCCTCGGGCGTTTCCCCCGGCGTTCCGCCGGAGCGTCGCCCTCAGCCCGAGTGCTCCGCCAGCCGGTCGAGAAACGCGGCCTGCGCCGTGACGATCACCTCACGGGCCCGGTCCAGACCGAACCACGCCACCCGGTCCAGTTCCGGGAACTCCTGCCTCCGGCCGGACCGCGGCGGCCACTCCATCGTGAAGGTCCCCGGGGTGATCGTCTGCGGGTCGAGGTCCGCCGCCACCGCCCACGCCGTGACGATCTTGCCGTTGCGCTGCACGACCTCGCCCAGCGGTACGGCCTCCCCGTCGGGCGGCGCCACCCCCAGTTCCTCCCGGAACTCGCGCCGGGCCGCCTCCCAGGCCGGCTCCTGCGGGTCGTACTCGCCCTTCGGCACCGTCCAGGCGCCCGCCTCCTTCTTCGCCCACAGCGGGCCGCCCATATGGCCGAGCAACACCTCCAGCCGCTGATCGGTATGCCGGAACAACAGCAGTCCCGCGCTGCGCTTCGTCGTCCGCACCGTCACGGCGTGACCTCCGGGTGGGCTGCCAGCAGGGCCTCCACGGTATCGGCCTCCTCGGGGCGCTTGTCCTCGCGGTAGCGGACCACGCGGGCGAAGCGGAGGGTGACGCCGGCCGGGTAGCGGGAGGAGCGCTGGAGGCCGTCGTAGGCGATCTCCACGACGAGTTCGGGGCGGACCCGGGCCACCCGGCCGTCGTCCTCGACCGCCAGTTCCCGCAGCCTGTCGGTCTGCCAGGCGAGCATCGCGTCGGTCATGCCCTTGAAGGTCTTGCCCAGCATCGCGAAGCCGCCGTCCGGGGTGCGGGCGCCGAGGTGCAGGTTGGACAGCTTGCCGGTGCGGCGGCCGTGGCCCCACTCGGCGGCCAGCACCACCAGGTCGAGGGTGTGCACGGGCTTGACCTTGAGCCAGGCGGCGCCGCGCCGGCCCGCGCTGTACGGCGCGTCGAGCGCCTTGACCACCACGCCCTCGTGACCGCGGGCCAGGGTGCCGGCGAGGAACCGCTCCGCCTCCGGGGCGTCCTGCGGGCCGGCGACCAGCGTGCGCCGCACCCGCATCGGCTCGGGCACCAGCCGGGCCAGTTCCGCGTGCCGCTCGGTGAACGGCAGGTCGAGCAGGTCACGGCCGTCGACCGCGAGGGCGTCGAAGAAGACGGGGGAGACCGGGGTCTCCTCGGCGGCCCTCGCCACGTCGGTGCGCGAGCCGACCCGGCCCGCCGTCTCCTGGAAGGACCGGGGCCGGCCCGCGGCGTCGAAGGAGATCACCTCCCCGTCCAGGATGAACCGATCGCCGCGCAACCGGAGCGCGGCGGCCGTCACCTCCGGCAGCCGGCCGGTGATGTCGTCCAGGGTGCGGGTGTGGATCCGCACCGTGCCGCCGTCCCGGTGCACCTGGACCCGGATGCCGTCCAGCTTCTCCTCCACCGCGCAGGCGCCCAGCTTCTCCACCGCCTCGGCGACCGAGGTGGCGCTGTGCGCCAGCATCGGCAGCACGGGCCGGCCGACCGTGAGCCGGAACCGCTCCAGCGCTGCGGGCCCCTCGCCGAGCAGGGCCCGGGCCACCGTCTGCAGCGAGCCCGCGAGCATCACGGCCCGCCGTACGTCCGCCGGATCCGCGCCGGTCGCCCGGGCGAGGCCTTCCACCGCGACCGCGTCCAGGGCGCCCTGCCGGACCTCGCCGGTGAGCAGACCGAGCAGGAAGCGCTGTTCCTCCTCGGTGGCCGCGCCCATCAGCTCGCCGACGAGCCGGGTCCGCTCCGCCTGCGAACCGGGCCCGGTCACCTTGCCCAGCTCGCTCAGCCGGGCGTCGACCTCGCGCACGGTGAGGGAGGGCCCGGCGGCCGGCGGGACCGGGCGGCCCAGCACCTTCCAGCCGACCCCGAGGCGCCCCTGCGGCAGGCGTCCCGCCAGGTACGGGATGACGACCGGCACGTCGTCCGCCTCCGCGTCCCGGAACAGCTCCGCGAGCAGCGCGATCTTCCGGGACCGCGCCGCCGTCGCGGCGACCTCCCGGGACACCTGGGCCAACCGGGTCAGCAGCATGCAGCCATCGTGCCCCAGCGCGTTGCCGGGTGCGCGGTTCCGTCCCCCGGGGAATCAGCGGGGAACTCCTGACGGCGGCCTGACGACAGCGCTCCCCGGGGGCGCGGGGCGATGTCCGGCGCTGCGGGATTGACAAACGTGCTTGCCGTTCCCGCAATGGGGGCCATGAGTACAGACGACGTACTGGCGGACGTGGGTCCCAGGCTGCGCCGCATCCGCAAGGAGCGGGAGGTGACCCTGGCCGCGCTGTCCGAGGCCACCGGCATCTCGGTGAGCACGCTCTCCCGGCTGGAGTCCGGCCTGCGCAGGCCCAGCCTCGAACTGCTGCTGCCGATCGCCCAGGCCCACCAGGTGCCGCTGGACGAGCTGGTCGGGGCGCCGCCGGTCGGCGACCCGCGGGTGCGGTCCAAGCCGATCGTCCGCGGCGGGCGCACCCACTGGCCGCTGACCCGCCAGCCCGGCGGCCTCCAGGCCTACAAGGTCCTCGAACCCCGGCGCGGGCAGGAGCCCGAGCCGCGGACCCACGAGGGCTACGAGTGGCTCTACGTCCTCTCCGGCCGGCTCCGCCTGGTCCTCGGCGAGCACGACGTCGTGCTGACCGCGGGCGAGGCGGCCGAGTTCGACACCCGGGTGCCGCACTGGTTCGGGTCGACGGGGGAGGGGCCGGTGGAGTTCCTGAGTCTGTTCGGGCCCCAGGGGGAGCGGATGCACGTCCGGGCGCGGCCCGCGCGCAAGTGACCCACGCTACTGTTCCCTGATTGGCAAGCGACCGCTTAGTATGCCGTCGAGCCCGGTCAGACGAAGCAGTCCCGTGGAGGCCCCGCATGCAGGCATGGCAAGTGCACGAGAACGGCGAGCCGAGCGAGGTGATGCGCCTGGCGGAGGTGGAGCGGCCCACGCCCGCCGACGGCCAGGTGCTGCTGCGGGTACGCGCCGCCAATGTCAACTTCCCGGACGCGCTGCTGTGCCGGGGCGAGTACCAGGTGCGCCCGCCGCTGCCCTTCACGCCGGGCGTGGAGATCTGCGGCGAGACCGAGGACGGCCGCCGGGTGATCGCCAACCCCGTGCTGCCGCACGGCGGTTTCGCCGAGTACGCCCTCGCCGACGCCCGCGCCCTGCTCCCCGCACCCGAGTCGCTGGACGACGCCGAGGCGGCCGCCCTGCACATCGGCTACCAGACCGGCTGGTTCGGCCTGCACCGCCGCGCCCGCCTGGCGGCCGGCGAGACCCTGCTGGTGCACGCCGCCGCCGGCGGCGTGGGCAGCGCGGCCGTCCAGCTCGGCAAGGCCGCCGGCGCCACGGTGATCGGCGTCGTGGGCGGCGCGGACAAGGCCGCCGTCGCCCGGGAGCTGGGCTGTGACGTGGTGGTCGACCGGCGCGCCGAGGACGTCGTCGCCGCCGTCAAGGAGGCCACCGGCGGCCGCGGCGCCGACGTGATCTACGACCCCGTCGGCGGCACGGCCTACGCCCAGTCCGCGAAGCTGGTCGCCTTCGAGGGCCGGATCGTGGTCGTCGGCTTCGCCAGCGGCACCATCCCGAGCCCCGCCCTCAACCACGCCCTGGTGAAGAACTACTCGATCCTCGGCCTGCACTGGGGCCTGTACAACACCAAGAACCCGAAGCTGGTCCAGCACTGTCACGAACAGCTCACCGAGCTGGCCGCGCGGGGCGCCGTCAAGCCGCTCGTCAGCGAGCGGGTGCCGCTCGCCGGCGCGGCCGGTGCCGTGCAGCGGGTCGCCGACGGCCTGACCACCGGCCGGGTCGCCGTCCTACTGGAGAACGGAGCCGCCGCATGACCGACGCCGAAGACCTGCGCCGCCGCACCCGGGAGCTGCTCGCGCAGCATCCCCCCGCGAGCACCGGCCGCCTGGACTTCCTCAGGGCCCGCTTCGACGCCGGCCTCGCCTGGGTGCACTACCCCGAGGGCCTCGGCGGCCTCGGCGCCCCGCGCTCCCTCCAGGGCGTCGTGGACGCCGAACTGGAGGCCGCCGGCGCCCCCGACAACGACCCCCGGCGCATCGGCATCGGCCTCGGCATGGCCGCGCCGACGATCCTCAAGTACGGCACCGAGGAGCAGAAGCGGCGCTATCTGCGGCCCCTGTGGACCGGCGAGGAGGTCTGGTGCCAGCTGTTCAGCGAGCCCGGCGCCGGCTCCGACCTGGCCGCGCTCGGCACCCGGGCGGTCCGTGCGGGCGAGGAGTGGGTGGTCAACGGGCAGAAGGTGTGGACCTCCAGCGCCCATGCCGCCCGCTGGGCCATCCTCATCGCCCGCACCGACCCGGACGTGCCCAAGCACCAGGGCATCACCTACTTCGTCTGCGACATGACCGACCCGGGCGTCGAGGTCCGGCCGCTGCGCCAGATCACCGGCGAGGCCGAGTTCAACGAGGTCTTCCTCACCGACGTCCGCATCCCCGACGACCGCCGCCTCGGCGAGGTCGGTGACGGCTGGCGGGTCGCGCAGACCACGCTGAACAACGAACGCGTCGCCATCGGCGGCATGGCCCTGCCCCGCGAGGGCGGCATGATCGGACCGGTCGCGCGGACCTGGCGCGAACGCCCGGACCTGCGCACCCACGACCTGCACCAGCGGCTGCTGAAGCTGTGGGTGGAGGCCGAGGTGTCCCGGCTCACCGCCGAACGCCTGCGCCAGCAGCTCACCGTCGGCCAGCCCGGCCCCGAGGGCGCCGGCATGAAGCTCGCCTTCGCCCGCCTCAACCAGGAGATCAGCGGCCTGGAGGTCGAACTCCTCGGCGAAGAAGGGCTGTTGTACGACGACTGGACCATGCGCCGCCCGGAGCTCGTGGACTTCACCGGCCGGGACGCCGGCTACCGCTATCTGCGCTCCAAGGGCAACAGCATCGAGGGCGGGACCAGCGAGGTCCTGCTGAACATCGTCGCCGAGCGCGTCCTGGGCCTGCCCGCCGAGCCGCGCACCGACAAGGACGTCGCCTGGAAGGACCTCGCCCGATGACGGATCTGCTGTACTCCGAGGAGGAAGAGGCGCTGCGGGCCGCCGTCCGCGACCTGCTCACGGACCACTGCGACGCGCCCGGCGTCATCGCGCGCACCGAGTCCGGCACCCCGCACGACCGCGCGGCCTGGAAGGCGCTCGCCGACGGCATGGGCCTCGCGGGCCTGCTGGTGCCCGAGGAGCACGGCGGCCAGGGCGCCTCGCACCGCGAGGCCGCCGTGGTCCTGGAGGAGCTGGGCCGGGCCGTCGCCCCGGTGCCGTACCTCACCAGCGCGGTCGTGGCCACCGAGGCCCTGCTGGCCTGCGATGACGCGGAGCTGCTGGGGCAGCTGGCCTCCGGGCGCACCATCGGCGCGCTCGCCGTCGGCCTGCACACGGCCCCCGGCGCCGCGCCGCGGACCGTCCGGCTGGAGAACGGCACCCTGCACGGCGAGTTGACCGCCGTCGCGGACGCCGCCGTCGCCGACGTACTGCTCGTCCCGGCCGACGACGGCGGCCTGTACGCCGTCACCGCCGACGCCGTCACCGTCACCGTCACCCCGCAGGTCTCCCTGGACCTGACCCGCCCGCTCGCCACCGTCACCCTCGCCGGCGCGGCCGGCCGCCGGGTCGGCGACGCCGGGCCCGCCGTACGACGTGCTCTGCGCGCCGCCGCCGGACTGCTCGCCTCCGAGCAACTCGGCGTCGCGGAATGGGCGTTGACGGAGACCGTCCGGTACCTGAAGGAGCGCAAGCAGTTCAACCGGCCGGTCGGCGGCTTCCAGGCGCTCAAGCACCGGCTCGCCCAGCTGTGGCTGGAGGTCGTCAACCTCCGGGCCGCCGCCCGCGCCGCCGCCGACGCACTCGCCTCCGGCGAGGACACCGACCTCACGGTGGCCGTCGCCCAGGCCTACGCCACCCCCGTCGCCGTACGCGCCACCGAGGAGGCGGTGCAGCTGCACGGCGGGATCGGCATGACCTGGGAACACCCGGCCCACCTGTACCTGAAGCGGGCCAAGGCGGACTCGATCGCCTACGGTACGGCGGGCGCCCACCGCGAGGCGCTGGCCGGGCTGGCAGACCTCCAGGCACCCTGATCCGCCGACGGAGAAGCCCGCCCCACCCGGGGCGGGCTTCTCCGCGTTCCCGCGGGCGACGTGAACAGCACACCAACTCCCCGCACGACGGGCCCTTTCGGGCGCAAGTGCACGCATACTCTCCCCGGTTCCCCTCACCCCCAGGGAGGCAGTGCATGGCCCTCACCACCCGTCGCCGAGCCCTCACCACCCTCGGCGCCACCCTCGGCGGAACGCTCGTCCTGCCCGCGGGCCGCTCGTCGGCCGGCGAGCGCGGGCCCCGCCCGCTGTGGCACGCCCACGCCCACAACGACTACGCGCACCCGCGGCCCCTGTACGACGCCCTCGACCACCGCTTCGGCAGCGTCGAAGCCGACATCTTCCTCGTCGACGGCCGGCTCCTCGTCGGCCACGAGGCGTCCGACCTGGACCCCTCCCGCACCCTGGAATCCCTCTACCTCGAACCGCTCGCCGCCCGCGTCAGGGCCCACCACGGCTCCGTCTACCGCGGCCGGCGCCGGCCGCTGCAGCTGCTCGTCGACATCAAGACCGAGGGCTCCTCGACCTACCTCGAACTCGACCGCCGGCTGCGCCGCCACCCGCACCTGTTCACCCGGTACGCGCACGGCCGCGTCCACCCCGGCCCGGTCACCGTGGTCGTCTCCGGCGACCGGGCGGCCCGTACCCCGATGGAGGCACAGGCCGAGCGCCGCGCCTTCTACGACGGCAGGCTGACCGACCTCGGCGGCGCCGCCCCGGCCTCCCTCATCTCGCTGATCAGCGACAACTGGACGCAGAACTTCACCTGGACCGGTGCCGGCACGTTCCCCGACGCCGAGCGGCGCAGGCTGCGGAGCATCACCGGGGCCGCCCACGCGCGCGGGCAGCGGGTCCGGTTCTGGGCCACCCCGGACACCGCCGGCCCGGCCCGGGACGCGCTGTGGGCGGAGCTGCTCGCCGCCGGCGTGGACTACCTCAACACCGACGACCTCGCCGGCCTTGAGGCCTTCCTCGACGCCCGCCCCCGCGTGTGAGACCACACGATTTCGCCCGAGACCACACGAACGGAGGACATGTCAGCAGCCCGGACGAACCTCCCGCTACGCCACACTTGCGGCCGAACGCCGCACATGGGGCGTGGCGGAGGAGGGTTCCCGATGGTCGTTTCCATCTCTGTGGTGCTGCTGCTTCTGATCCTGGCCGTGATCTTCATTCGCAACTGCTCGCTGAAGATCTCCCACGCCCTGGTCTGCCTGCTGCTCGGCTTCTACCTGGCCAGCACGAGCATGGCACCCACCATCCACGGCGGGCTCCACGCGACCGCCGAACTGGTGAGCAGCCTGCGGCCCTGAACACCGGTCTCACGGGGACGAGAAGACCCCGATGCCGTTGGGCACCGGTCGCTCGGAGCCGCCGCTCGGGTGGTTGCGCACCGACACGGAGGACGCGCCGGTGTCGCGGGTGACCAGCTCCGTCGAGCCGCCGCCGTCGAGGTTGAAGGCGTCGGTGGCCCCCAGGGACCGCATGGTCCGTGCCTCCTCCGCGACGGTCAGGCCCCTGCGGTAGGCGGCGGCGCCGTCCAGTGCCAGGAGCAGCAGCTGCCGGCCGCCGTCCTTGAAGCCGACGGCCGTGCGCACCGCCGAGGTCGTGCTGTCCAGGCCGGACAGCGGGGTGCCGTCCCGCAGCACCGGGAAGCCGCCGATCGCGAACGCGTACGGCACTCCGGACGAGGACGCCACCAGGGTGTGCGTGACGTCCACCGGGTCACCGACCGACAGTTCGCGCAGCCGCCGCGCGCCCGCCTCGCGGCCCACCAGGACCGTGGTGCCCGCCGGGATCGTGCCGGTGCCCGGGGCGTCGGAGACGGAGACCACCCGGCCGCCGCGCACCTTCACCTCGTAGGTGTCGCCGCTGCACGGCGCCGAACGCCGGCTGTCGGTGCCGCACACGGCGCGCACCCGGGAGGCGCTGCCCCAGCGGGCGGTGAAGGCGCCGACGGAGTCCACCGGGAGCGCGTACTGGTTGAGGCCCTTGAGCGGCAGCTTGCCCTCCGGCGTGCCGACCGAGCCGGAGAGGGAGAGCCGGTCCAGCCGGGCCCGCCCGTCCGTGCCCACGCCGAACACGTCCCGGGTGCTGCCGCCAGCGGGCAGCGCGGGCCCGAACCGCTGGCCCTTCGGCACGGCCGCCTTGAGCACCGCTCCGCCCGCCACCGCCGGTCCCACGGGGGCACCGGTGGCCTCCACGCCCGGGTGCTGCGTCTCGGTGATGTCGAAGAAGTCCCCGTTCACCCCGGCGACCGCCCCGGCCGAGCCGGCCAGCCGGGAGACCGTGGCCCGGGCCGCCACCGTGCCCGGGTACAGCAGGCCGACGTGGACGTGCGGATCGGCCAGGTCCACCGTGACCAGGTGGGCGCGGGCCGTCCCCGCCGCCGCGGGGACGTCGAAGTGCCGGTAGGTGACGCCCGGGGCGAGCCGGCTGCCCGCCGGTGCGGCACCGGCGGGACCCGCACCCGCCAGTGACACACCGGCCAGCACACCGAACGCCGTGACCGTCGTGAGAACCGCTCCGCCCGCTGCCCGACCCCTGCGACGTCTCGTCACGCTGTCCCCTGATGTCTCGTCAGCCGATCTGTTCGCAGGGGCAGTGCACCAGAGTCGGGCGGCCGGGTGGCCGACTAGGCGCCGACGACGCGGGATCGGGTGAGAAAACGCACCCCCTCGGGTGCTTCCAGCGAGAAACCGCTGCCGCGTCCCGGTACGACGTCCACGATCAGCCGGGTGTGGCTCCACGCCTGGTACTGGCTGCGCGACATCCAGAACGTGACGGGCTCGGGCACGCCCGCGACGTCCAGCTCGGCCAGCAGCACGTCCGAGCCGCCGGTGCGGAACTCACCGTCCGGGTAGCACATCGGGGCGCTGCCGTCGCAGCAACCGCCCGACTGGTGGAACATCAGCGGGCCGTGCTCCGCGCGCAGGCGGCGCACCAGCTGCGCGGCCCGCGGGGTGAGTTCGACGCGCGGGGTCTCCTCTTCCATGGTCACCCTCCTGGACAACCGGGGGCTCGGGGCCGTTCCAGTCTCATGGACGGTCACCAACCCGTCCAGCACGCGTCGTTGCCCGGGGCGGAGGGGGCCCGTGTTAATCGCTGGTGCGCGGCCCGGGGCCCTTGTAGGTTGGCGTCGCGACCGCGCCTGTCGATGCGCTCGGCTGCGGCTACTTCCTTCCGACGACCAAGTGACGCCGCCGCCCCCTTGATCTCGGCAGGCGCGTTCGTCTCCGCCCGTCGGTCCGTTCGGCCGGGGCCGGCCTCCTTTAATCCGGGGGGATTCACTGCCTCGTCACACTCCACGCGTCTCCAAGATCTGGCCCGAGATGCTCGTGGCCCCGCACGTCTCGGCGGGCGCCCGCGCGCCGCACCCGCCACGGCTCCCGCACGGACCGGCCGTCCCGGACGTCCGCACCTACGAGGGCGGCCCGGCGTTCGTCCGGGAGCCCCGCGAGGAGCTGTTCCTCCTCGCGGTCGGCAACTTCGTCTCCCAGCCGACCTTCTACGAGAGCGCCGGGGACCGGGACGACCGGTACACCCGGCTCGTCGGCGAACTCGCCGTCCAGGACCCGGTGTGGACGGCCGGCCTGCTGCGCTGGCTGCGCGCAGAGGGCAACATGCGCACGGCGTCCCTGGTGGGCGCCGCCGCGTACGTGCGGGCCCGGCTCCGGGCCGGGACGTCCGCGGGCCCGTCCAACCGGTCCGTGATCGACTCGGTGCTCCAGCGCGCCGACGAGCCCGGCGAGCTGCTCGCCCACTGGATCTCGGCGTACGGGCGGAAGGTGCCGCAGCCCGTGAAGCGGGGCGTCGCCGACGGCGTCCGCCGGCTGTACACGTCCCGGTCCCTGCTCAAGTACGACACCGCGTCCAGGGGCTTCCGCTTCGGTGACGTGCTCAACCTGGTGCACGCCTCGCCCGACCCGGACAAGCCCTGGCAGGGCCCGCTCTTCCGGTACGCGCTGGACCGCCGCCACCACCCGGAGCAGGCGGTCCCGCCGGCCTCCGACCGCCTGCTGGCCGCCCACCGGGAGCTGATGGAGTCGGCCGCGCAGGAGCGGCGGGCGGTGGTGACCGGTCCCGGCGGCGCCGAGCGGCTGGCCGCCGCGGGCATGACCTGGGAGGCGCTGGCGGGCTGGCTCCACGGGCCGGTGGACGCCGCCGTCTGGGAAGCGGTGATCCCCTCGATGGGGCCGATGGCGCTCCTGCGGAACCTGCGGAACTTCGACGCGGCGGGGGTCTCGGACGAGGTCGCGGCCCGGGTCGCCGCCCGGCTCTCGGACGCCTCGGAGGTCGCCCGGTCCCGGCAGTTCCCGTTCCGCTACCTGGCCGCCCACCGGCACGCGCCGTCGCAGCGCTGGGCGGCCGCACTGGAACGGGCCCTGGGCCACTCCCTGGCCAACGTGCCGTCCCTGCCCGGCCGGACCCTGATCCTGGTCGACCGGTCCGACTCCATGTTCTGGGACACCGTCTCCGAGCGGTCCCGGCTGACCCGGGCGGACGCGGCGGCCGTGTTCGGCACCGCGCTGGCCCTGCGGGCCGAGCAGGCGGACCTGGTGGAGTTCGGCTGGAACAGCGCGCGGGTGCCGTTCGAGCCGGGCGAGCCGGTACTTGAGGTGCTGCAACGGTTCCGCGGGCTCGGCGGCACCTACACCGCGAAGGCGGTACGGACGCATTACCGGCGGCACGACCGGGTCCTGATCGTCACCGACGAACAGGCCGCCCCCTACGACCCGGGCGGCCCCGCCGACCCGGTCCCGGCCGACGTCCCCGTCTACACGTGGAACCTGGCGGGGTACCGGCCCGCCCACGGGCCCACGGGCCCCCACCGGCACACCTTCGGCGGCCTCACGGACGCCGCGTTCCGGATGGTCGGTCTCGTCGAGGCCGGCCGCGAGGCCGCCTGGCCGTGGACCGCCGAACCGGCCTGACCGGCCCGGCCCCGCCCGGTGCGCGACGGGGTGGGCCGGGGTGGCCGCCCCGGATCCGGGACCGCGGTGCCACGGCCCGGCCGGCGGCGGGACCGGCCGGTTCAGTGGGGGGAGCCGCGGCGCTCACGGCGGGTGCGGAGGGCCCCCGCGAGCAGGGGCAGCAGCGACACCACGACCACCAGGGCGACCAGCGGCAGCAGGTAGTCGTCGATGTGGGGGACCGAGGCGCCCAGGGTGTATCCGGCGAGCACCAGCGTCTGCGTCCACAGCAGCCCGCCCACCGTCTGCCAGAGGGTGAAGGCGCCGCCCGGCACGCCCAGGGCGCCGGCCACCGGGTGCAGCACCGAGCGCAGCAGCGGTACGAACCGGCCGATCACCAGCGCCTTTCCGTGGCCGTAGCGCGCCAGCAGCCGCTCCGCCCGGGTCGCCGCGGCCCTCAGCCGGCCGCTGGAGGTGCGCGCGAGCAGCGCGCGGCCGCCGTGCCGGCCGATCAGATAGCCCGCCTGCCCGCCCGCCACCGCCCCGACCGCCGCGCACACCAGCACCTGCCACAGCGCCAGCCGTGGGGGCTGGTCGGCGCCGCCCGCACACAGCACCCCGGCCGGGAACAGCAGCGTGTCACCGGGCAGGAAGAAGCCGACGACCAGCAGACCCGACTCGGCGAAGATCACCGCCAGCACACCCAGTGCGCCGAAGGCGGCCAGCACCGAGGCGCTGTCCATCGGGTTGACGGCGATCACCGGCCGAGCCTCCTGGCCTCCTCGGGGACGTCCGTTCCCCAGCATCGCGCGCCCGGCACACCGGCGCGCGCCGGTCGCGGGGGACGCGCGCCGGAAGCCACGCGTCCCCGCACAGCCGTCCCGGTCGACCTGGGACGGGAAACCCCGGCCGCCCGGGCGGGCGGCCGGGGCGGGGAGCCGTCCGGTCAGGACGCCGTGCCGGTCACCGAGCTTCCGGACCTGGTCACGTGGTACGTGACGGCGGCGCCGCTCCAGTAGTGGAAGGTGAGCGTCACCGGCGCGCCGTCGCGCAGCGCGCCCAGGAAGTCCGGCGTGAGGACGGTCCTGCCGCCGGGGTAGTCGGGGGAGAAGGCCCGGTTGAACTCCTGGTACGGCGTCCAGTCGGCCTGCCCGGCGTTGCCGCCGTCGGCGTACCTGGCCTCCATCGTGGCCAGCACGTCACCCCGGAACCGCGTGGGGATGGTGAAGGAACCCGTCGTACCGGAGGCGTCCGACAGCACCGGGGTGTCGTAGCCGAGCACGTCGATCTGCCAGGGCAGCCCGCGTGAGAAGCGTGCCTGGACGGTCGCGTCGACCCCCTCGGCGCGGTCGCCGGCCAGCCGGGTGAGCGCGCTTGCCGTGAGGGTGAGCTGGTCGCCGGAGAGGGTGTAGTCCCGGCCCGCGACGAGCGGGGTGCCGCCCTGCCACAGGCCCCGGAACGCCGTGCCGTTCGGGTTCAGCGTGAGCGTCCGGGCCGTGATCGGGGCCGATTTGCGCACGAAGACCCGGTCGGAGGAGGCGGTGCCCGAGCGGGTGGTCCAGCCCGACCTGATCCAGGCGAACAGGGCGGGGTCGCGCCACTGGAGCGTCGCGCGGTTCAGCAGGGAGAAGGGGTCCCACAGGGCGGTGGTGACCCCGGCGGTGCGCGCCCGGTGGCCGAGCTGCTCGAAGTACTTCAGCCCCTCACCGCGTTCGACGGCGTCGGGGTGGGTGTGGTCGGGCCAGCTGAGCAGGCCGTACTCGCCGAGGTAGACGGGGATGCCCTTGGCGACGAACGTGTCGTGCATGCGGGTGAAGGCGTCGGTCATGTCCTGCTGGGAGGCGGCGTCGAACCGGGTGCCGCCGGCGATGTTCACGCTGAACGGGTACCAGCCGTAGTAGTGCACGGTGGCGACCAGGTTCGCGTCGTGCAGCGCGCTCATCGTGCCGGACAGGTTGTCCATCAGGTCCTGGGAGGGCGTGCAGCCCAGCGTGGGCAGCACCAGCAGCCGGCCGGCGTTGCCGCCGCCCGAGGAGCGGACGATGGTGTGGAACGACGTGTTCAGCTCGTTCAGCAACCCGGTCTTCCGGTCGTCCGTGGCGTTGTTGAACTGCGGTTCGTTGATGCTCTCGAAGAGCAGCGTGCGCGGCTCGTCCCGGAACGCGGCGGAGACCTGGGTCCAGATGGCGTCGAAGCGGGCGAGCACCTTGTCGTGGTCGCCGGCCATGTCCGCGATCCACTGCCAGGAGTCGTGGTGCACGTCGAGCACGACGTACAGGCCGTCGGCGAGTGCCCAGTCGACCACCTGCCTGACGCGGGCCAGGAACGCGGTGTCGATCGTGTACGGCGCGGTGGCGGACTGGTGGCCGGTCCACGTCACCGGGATGCGGACGCTGCGGAAACCCTGTGCGCGGACGGTGTCGAACAGGGCCTT
The DNA here is from genome assembly GCF_000720135.1 of Streptomyces sp. NRRL S-1022. GTDB lineage: Bacteria > Actinomycetota > Actinomycetes > Streptomycetales > Streptomycetaceae > Streptomyces. The sequence continues at coordinate 124,179 of NZ_JOIU01000005.1, forward strand.
CGTGACCGGCGGGTTGCCCCAGGAGGTCTCGTCGGGGATGGCGTCGAGGGTGTTGCCCAGGTTCCAGCCGGGCTGCATGGCCGCGACGGCGTCCGCCGCGGCGGCCGGCACCCGCACCGTCGGCCGCGCCGCCTTCCCGTGGCCGCCGGCCGCGGCGAACGTGCTGCCGGCGGACAGCCCGAGCGTGACGAGCAGCGCCAGCAGGAGGGCCGCCGGACGGCCGGGGCCGCGGCTGCGGCGGTGCGCGGAGTGCGCTGTGTCCTTCACGTGTCGTCCCTTTCGGTCGGTCGTGCGGAGGGATCGGATCCGGGGCCGCCCGGCTCAGCCGGGGAGGGGCGCGTAGTCGAACCAGTCGAAGTGGACGGTGCCTGCCGCGGCGTACATGCCGAGGACGCGGCCGGTGAAGCCGCCGGCGACCTCCGTCGACAGGTAGCGGCCGTCGAGCCCGCCGAGCGCGGTGAACGTGCCGTCCGGCTCCTCGACGCCGAGGGAGACCACATCGGGTCCGGTGCGCGGCTCGTGCGGGAGCGGCGGGTCCGTGACCGTGACGGCCAGGACCAGCGGCCCGGCTGCCACGTGCCGGGTGGCCACGACCGTGCGCAGATCGCCGACGCGCGCGATGACCCGCACCTGCGTACCCGACGCCTCGATCGCGTAGTGGTGCCGCTCGTCCAGCCGTACGGCGAGGCCGCCGCGGCCCTGAGCGGCATCCACCAGGGTGCGCGCCCGGCAGGACGGGTGCTGCTGGCGCCGGCCGGTGAAGACGGCGTCGGGCTCGTCCAGGGAACCGCCGCGCGCGCGGAGCGTCAGCCAGCCGGGGCGCTCCTTGGTGGTGCAGAGTTCGGCGGGGCGGTCCCGCAGCGAGATCCAGTACGGCCGCAGCTCGCCGAGGTCGAAGTCGTCGCGCGGCTCCGCGGCCGGGCCGGGGACGAGGGGCCACGGCGGCGCGGTCAGGTCCAGGGCCGGCTCGCCGATCACCGGCCAGCCGTCCGCCCAGGTCACCGGGGCGAGGAAGGTCTCCCGGCCGAGCACGTGCCAGCCGGGGGTGCCGCCGCGCGGCCGTACCCCGAGCAGCACCATCCACCAGGAGCCGTCGGGAGCCTGGACCAGGTCCGCGTGACCGGTGTTCTGCACGGGACGGTCGGTGCCGCGGTGGGTGAGGACCGGGTTGGCCGGACACGGCTCGAACGGGCCGCTCGGGGTGCGGCCGCGGGCGACCGACACACCGTGGCCGCGCTCGGTGCCGCCCTCGGCGATGAGCAGGTACCAGTAGCCGCCGATCCGGTACAGGTGCGGCGCCTCCGGGGCCTTGGCGCCCGGCGTGCCGGACCAGACCTCGTGCGGCGGCCCGTACGTCTGCCCGGTGGACGGGTCGATGCGCACCTGTGCCACTCCGGCGACCGTGCACCAGCAGGTGCCGTCCTCGTCCCAGGCGAGGTCCGGGTCGATGCCGGGCACGCCGGGCAGCCGGACCGGATCCGACCACGGCCCGGCGGGGTCGGTGGCGGTGACGACCAGGTTGCCGCCGCCCTCGTGCACATCGGTGACGATCAGCCAGAAACGTCCGTCGTGGTGGCGCAGGGTCGGGGCGTAGATCCCGGCGGAGGACGGCGTGTCCACGGGCAGGCTCAACTGGCTCGGCCGGTCGAGGGCGTTGCCGATCTGCGTCCAGTGCACCAGGTCGCGGCTGTGGAAGAGGGGTACGCCCGGGAAGTACTCGAAACTGGAGCACGCGAGGTAGTAGTCCTCGCCCACCCGGCAGATGCTGGGATCGGGGTGGAAGCCCGGGATCACGGGGTTGGCCGCGCGGGCGGTCTGCTGAGGGAGGGACACCCCTGGGGTCCTTTCGCTCGCTGTCGAAGCGCTTCACTAGACAGGGCAAGGTAATGGCCCGGTTCTTCTGAGACAAGAGCCGTGGTTCCCGAGAAACTTTCGCCTGCCTGCGAGATCGGCACCGCATCGTGACGAGGGCAGTGTCGATGCGCTTCAACAACGGGTCGGTCGGGCAGCAGCCGGCCCCGCGGTCCCCGCCGTTGGGGTCGTAGTGCGTGATGCCGCCGTCGGACGCGTCGGGCGTCAAGTGCTGGTCGTACCAGGTGGCCACGGTGAAGGAGGAGTCACGGGCAGGGAGTCGTCGTCCGGGCAGCGCTCCCCGTGGATCTCGTCGGCGTCGAACGGTTCCAGCCCGTCCTCGTCCCGCAGGTGCCTCGTGCCGGTCCCCACGACGCCGAGGTGAACGGCGGGGAAGCCGACCGTGAGCAGGAACTCCCGCGACCCGGCACGAGTCGGCTCGGCCGGCAGGGCAGCCTCGTCCGGCGGTCGTTGCAGGCCCATTCCCTCTCGGCGTGCCGTCAGGAGTGCGGCCGGGCAGGGCGGGTGCGCCTGTTGACCTCCGTTTGGGCTGTCGTTCCCTGAGCGTTCAGCCTGCGCGTCCTGTCGGTGTCGTGTGCGCTTCCTAGGGTCCATGAGGCCTACGGAAGAAGGGGCTCATGGACTCACAGCTCGCGGTCCGGGCTCGCGGGATCACCAAGTGTTTCGGCGATGTCGTGGCACTCGACGGTGTCGACCTGGAGGTGGCGCAGGGGAGGATCCACGGCCTGGCCGGGCCGAACGGCGCCGGCAAGACGACACTGCTCGGCCTGCTGCTGGGCCTGGCCGTGGCCGACGGCGGCCGCCTGGAGATCCTCGGTACGCCGGTGGGCCGGGCGTTCGAAGGCCCGAGTGGTGTCTCCGGATTCGTGGACGGGCCGGGGCTGTACCCCTCGCTCACCGCGCGGCAGAACCTCGCCGCGCTCGCCGCCCTGCGCGGCGACGGCTCGCGGCCGGCGCGGATCGACGACGCGCTCGCGCAGGTCGGGCTCACCGACGTCGCCGACGACCGCACCCGCGGATTCTCCCTGGGCATGCGGCAACGGCTCGGCCTCGCCGCGGCCCTGCTCGCCCGGCCGCGGCTGCTGGTCCTGGACGAACCGTCCAACGGCCTGGACCCGGCCGGCAAGAAGCACGTCCACGGTGTGCTCACCCGGCTCGCACGGGAAGGCACCACCGTCGTGCTGTCCAGCCACCGCATGGACGACCTGGAGGCCCTGTGTTCCGAGGTCACCATCCTCGCGGCGGGGCGGGTCGTCTTCTCCGGGCCGCTGGGCGAGCTGGCCGCCGGCAACCGCGAACTCGACTACCGGCTCGTCACGTCGGACCCGGCCCGGGCACGCCGGCTGGCCGCCGACGCACCCGGCATCCACCTGGCCGGTGACACCGCGGGACGCGGGGGCGGCGAGGCGCTCGTGGTGCGCGCGCTGGTCCCCGCCCTCGACGACCTGGTGGTACGGCTCGTCCACGCGGGCATCGCACTGCGCGAACTCGGCCCCGTCGTCTCCCCGTTGGAGGCGGCGTTCCTGGCCCTGACCGAACCCCGGACGGCCGGCCCCGCCGGCGCGCGGCAGACCGGCGCTCGCCGTCAGGAGGCCGCCCGGTGACCGCGCCCGCCGTAGCCGCCCCTGGGCAGCCGGCCGCTCCAGGCCGTGTCTCCATCGCCCGGGGCTACCGCTTCGAAGTCGTCAAACTCCTCTCGCAGTGGCGGATCCGCCTGCTGGTCCTCGCCTGCTGGCTCGCGCCGGCGCTGTTCGTGGCCGGCGTGAGCGTGCAGAGCACGCTGCCCACGGACACCCTCTTCGGCCGCTGGATGCACGCCACCGGGTGGGCCGGTCCGCTGGTGACGCTCGGTTTCGCCGGCACCTGGGCGCTGCCGCTGCTGACCTCCGTCGTCGCCGGTGACGTGTTCGCCTCCGAGGACCGGCTCGGCACCTGGCGCCATCTGCTCGTCGTCGTGCGCTCGCCCCGGCGGATCTTCGCGGCGAAGGTACTGGCCGGACTCACCGTCATCCTGCTGCTGGTGACCGGACTGGCCGTCTCCGGCACCCTCGGCGGACTGCTGGCCGTGGGCAACCAGCCGCTGGTCGGCCTCGACGGCCGCCTGCTCACCCCGGGGGACGCAGCGACCGGTGTCCTGCTGGCCTGGGCCTGCGTGCTCGCCCCGACCCTGGCCCTCGCCGGCATCGGGTTCCTCGGGTCGGTCGCGCTGGGGCGTTCCCCGGTGGGACTGCTGCTGCCCGCGCTCGTCGCGCTGGCGATGCAGCTCGCCCAGACGCTGCCGCTCCCCGTCGCCGTACGCCTCGCCCTGCCCGGCGACGCCTTCACCGGCTGGAAGGGCCTGTTCACCAGCCCGGCGCAGCTCACCCCGCTCCTGATCGGCATCGCCGTCAGCCTGCTGTGGGCCGTGACCGCGACAGCGCTGGCCCATGTCCTGTTCCTGCGCCGCGACTTCACCAACCCCACCGACGACGGCTCGGCGCGCCGCGCGCTCACCACGGGTGCCCTGCCGCTGGCGGGGCTGCTGGGGGTGACGGTGGCCGTCGTGGCGGCGACGACCACGGCCACGGGCTCCGGGATCGAGCAGACGAAGGTGGAGCGCGCGCTCGCCACGGAGTTCGCCCACCTGTACCGCATGCAGACCCGGCAGCTGCACCGGCCCGCGGTCACCGAGGCCCGGTTGAGGACCGCCGCGGCGTGCTCCAAGGCAGGCGTCCAGGACGGCGCCCGGGGCCCGGGCAACGACTGGCGGTGCGTTGTCTCCTGGCACCTGCCGGGCGTCGCGGCCACCGGGTCGGCCGTGTACCAGCTCGACATCACGGCAGACGGGCGGTTCGTCGCGGACGGCGACGGACCGAAGGAAGTGAACGGCTACTTCCTGGTGCGGACGCCGGCAGGCGACGCACCGAACCCGCTGTGGCAGTTCGACGGCGATGTCGAGCTGCTCTCCACCTCCGCGAAGGGATGACGCCATGCAGATAACGCGCCGCCGCCGGCCGGCCGGGAAGCGGTACCACGTCCTGCTGGGCAGACCGGTCAGCCGCCGGGCGGCCCTGGTCACGGCATGCATCGCCACGGCGGCCCTGGCCACCGGCACCGCCCTCGCCGACACGCGTCACTTCGGCACCGACCAGGTCGGCCAGGTCACCGCCAAGGGACGGGTCGTCTCCGCCGACCAGTACCTCGACCCGTACGGCGACCGCCTCGTCATCGACGACGGCAAGATCATGTCGTCGACGGTCAGCCCGGACGGCACCCACCTCGCCGCCTCGCTCGCCGACGGCGACGCCGCGCTGGTCGTGGTGGACCTCGCGACCGGGCAGGTGAAGCAGCGGATCGGCACCTCCGCCGCGGACGACCTGCGCATCGGCAGCGGCGCCGTCGGCCAGGAAGGCCCCGCCTACTCACCCGACGGCACACAGCTGTGGCTGGGCCAGACCGACGGCTACACGAGGTTCACGGTGCGGCCCGACGGCACCCTCTCCGACCCGGTCACCGTCCGGATCCCGGCCGACGGGAGCAAGCACGCCCTGGTCGGCGCGGCGGTGTTCTCGGCCGACGGCGCCACCGTGTACGCCGCGGTCAACGGCCAGAACCGGGTGGTGGCCCTCGACGTGGCGACCGGGGCCGTCGAGCGCAGCTGGCCGGTGGGCAACGCCCCGCGCGGCATGGCCCGGGTCGGCGACACGCTCTACGTCGGCAACGAGGGCGGCCGGCCCGCGAAGGCCGGCGACTCCACCCTCAACTCCTACGGCACCCAGGTCCCGGCCGACCCGCAGACCGGCGCCACCACCACCGGCACGGTCAGCGTCATCGACCTGGCCGACCCGTCCGCCGCCGTCGGGACCATCGACGTCGGACTGCACCCGACCGCGGTGTACGCGCGGCACGGCGCGGTGTTCGTCACCAACACCGCCGACAACGACGTGTCGGTCATCGACACCGCCAAGGGCAAGGTCGTCCAGACCATCTCCACACAGCCCTGGCCCGAGGCGTCGGTCGGCTACGAGCCGGACGCCGTGACCCTCACCGACGACGGCCACCTGCTGGTGACGCTCGGCCGTGCCGACGCCGTCGCCGTCTACCGCTACACCTCCCCGCAGGAGCCCGTCGGTTACGTCGGCCTGCTCCCCACGGACTACTTCCCCGCCGAGATCGCCACCGTGGGGGAGAAGGTCGTCGTCTCCCACACCCGCGGCATCGACGCGCGCCGCCCCGACAGCGCGGGCCACGGCACCCACGACACGACCTCCAGCCTGACGCAGTTCACCCTGCCCGACGACCGTGTCATCCGCGCCCAGACCGCCAAGGTCTTCCGCCAGAACGGCTGGAGCGCCGGCGCGGCCTCGTCCGCCAGGCGCGGCAGCCACCCGAAGCCGCAGCCGGTCCCGGCGCGGATCGGCGACCCGTCGACCATCAAGCACGTGTTCCTTATCGTCAAGGAGAACCGCACCTACGACCAGGTCTTCGGCGATGTCGCCGAGGGCGACGGCGACCCCTCGCTGACGCAGTTCGGCGAGAACGTCACACCCAACCAGCACGCGCTGGCGCGGCAGTTCGGGCTGTACGACAACACGTACGACATCGGCACCAACTCCGCCGAGGGTCACAACTGGCTGATGCAGGCCGACAATCCCGAGTACACGGAGTCCTCGGCCGGCGAGTACGCGCGCAGCTACGACACCGAGGACGACGCCCTCGGCCACCAGAGGACCGGTTTCCTGTGGACGGGCGCGCAGGCGGCCGGCCGGACCGTACGGGACTTCGGCGAGTTCCAGCAGTTCCTGACCAAGCCCTCCGGCGCGAGCTGGCAGAACCTGTACTGCGACGCCAAGCACATGGACGCCACCGGGCAGGGCACCGCCTACCCCCTGAACTCGTCGTCACCGATCCCGTCGCTCAACAGCGTGTCGGTGCCCGGCTTCCCGAAGTTCGACACCAGCGTCCCCGACGTCTACCGCCACCAGATCTGGAAGCAGGACTTCGAGAAGAACGGTCCGGCGAACCTGAACATGTTCTGGCTCTCCAGCGACCACACCGGTGGCCCGGCGAGCCCGGCCGCCCAGGTCGCCGACAACGACCTCGCGACCGGCAGGATCGTCGACGAGATCTCGCACAGCCGGTACTGGAAGGACTCGGCGGTCTTCGTCGTGGAGGACGACTCCCAGGCGGGCCTGGACCACGTCGACGGCCACCGTGCCCCGATCCAGATCATCAGCCCCTGGGCCCGGCACGGTGTCGTGGACGACCACTACTACACGCAGATCACGCTGATCCGCACCATCGAGCAGATCCTCGGGATCCACCCGATGAACCAGAAGGACAGCGCGGCCACCCCGATGCGGGGCGTGTTCACCCGGCACGCCGACTACACGCCGTTCACCGCGCTGCCCAACCGGACCCCGCTGACCGACGGCCTGAAGACCCCGCCCTCCTGCGGCCTCGACACCCCCGCCGCACAGGACCCGAAGGCGGCGGCCGTGCCCGCGGCCCGGGTGCCGGCCGACAAGGAGTCCCTCGCGGCCCGGTGGGACACCTGGAAGTCGGGGCAGCACCTGACCGGACCGCACGCCGTCCCCGACTTCGCCAACCCCGCGCAGCTGAACCACCTGACGTGGTACCAGACGCACAACTGGACGCGTCCGTACCCCGGTGAGAAGAGGATCTACGCACCGAACGACGTGCCCGGCGCCTACCTCCCGTCACCGGAGTCCGACGGCTGACCCACGGTCACCCTCCGTGGTCGAGAAGGTGTGAGACCCCGCGTGCCGGGACCGGTCCCCGCGGCCTGCTCCAGGACGAGGACGCCGACCGGAGCCGGGTCCGGTACGTGCGCGACTGCTGACCCGTGCCCCGGCAGTTCCCCCGGCGCCCCGGGTGACACGGGCGGTCCAGCAAGCGTCCAGCCTGTCCCGCGACAGTCTCCGTGGAAGCGAACGGTTCACCGTTTTGGAGGCGCAGTGGATCTGCGGTTGGACGGCAGGCTGGCTCTTGTCACGGGTGCGACGCGCGGGATCGGCTTCGCGACGGCCCGGGCCCTCGCGAACGCCGGCGCCGACATCATCGGCTGCCACCACAGTGACGAATCATCAGCCGAACCAGTGCTGGCAGCACTTGCCGAGACCGGCGGCAAGCACCGGATGGTCCGGGCCGACCTGACCGATCCGGCGGACGTGGGCCGTCTGGTGGAGGCCTGCCGCGACACCGGCCGCGAGATCGGCGTGCTCGTCAACAACGTGGGCATCGACGCCGCGTCCCCCCTGGCCGAACTGAGCGAGGGGGAGTGGCAGCGGGTGCTGGAGACGAACCTGACGTCCGCGTACCGGGTGACCCGAGCCGCTCTCGGCCTGCTCGCCCGGGACGCGTCGGTGATCTCGATCGGCTCCTCCGCCGCGGCGCGAGGCGTGCCGGGGCGGGCCCACTACGGCGCCGCGAAGGCCGGCATCACCGGGCTGACCCGGGCTCTGAGCAAGGAACTCGGCCCGAAGGGCGTACGGGTCAACTCCGTCGCCCCGGGCATCGTCGACGTGGGTGCGGACCTCGGCCTCCCGGCCGAGGTCCGCACCCGCATGTCCCGGATGTCCGCCCTCGGACGTCTGGTGACGGCCGACGAGGTCGCTCACGCCGTGCTCTTCCTCGCCGGTGACGCCGCCCGTTACGTCACCGGCATCACGCTGAACGTCGACGGCGGGCTGTGAGCCCCCGTTCGGCCGTCGACCCGATGGATTCCACCGACCCGGAAGGACGTCCCATGCCCACCGCTGCCATCACCTACAAGATCAAGCCCGGATTCGAGGAGGAGATCGCCGAGATCTTCTCCGCCGCCAACTTCAAACGGGCGGGCTCCCCGGTCATCCGGGACGAGAGCGGCAAGGAGATCGGGCGCATCACGGCCACCTCGCTGTTCATCAAGGACGACCGGATGGTGCGGTTCATCACCTTCGAGGGAACCCTGGAGGACGTGGGCCGCCACATGGCCGGCCAGGAGGGCGTCCAGGAGGCCGAGCGCAAGCTCGCCCCGTACCTGGCCGAGCCGCGCGACACCTCCACCGTGGAGGGGTTCCTCACCTACTTCCGGAACAGCTCGATGCGGGTCCTGTCCCAGCTCTCGGTGGACAGCCTGCCGCCGGAGATCCTCGCCAAGCTCTGAGTCCGTCCCGCCGCACGTCCGAACCGTCCCGTCCGCGGCCGGACCGCCGCGGACACGTCACCGGAAGGGTCGTAGATGACCGGCCGACACATCGCCTTCATCGGGCTCGGCAGCATGGGCAGCGGAATGGCGCTCCGCCTGCTCGACTCCGGGTTCCGGGTCACCGTGTACAACCGGACCAGGGAACGGGCGCTGCCCGTCGCGGAGGCCGGCGCCGAGTTGGCCGACTCGGCGGCCCGGGCCGCGGCCGCCGCCGAGGTCCTCCTGCTCAGCGTCGCCGACGAGGACGCGGTCGAGGAGCTCCTCTTCCACCGGATCGCGTTGCGGCCGGGCGTTCTGGTCGTCAACACCTCGACCGTTTCACCGAAGTACGCCCGCGACGCGGGTGCGCGGGTGGAGAAGGCGGGCGCACGCTGGATCGACGCCTGCGTCATCGGCAACCCGGCGCAGGCACGCGAGGGCTCGATGCGTGTGCTCGCCTCCGGCGCCCCGGAGGACGTCGAGGCGGCCGACCCCGTGCTCAGGGCCCTGGGCAGCACCGTCGTCCCGCTGGGACCGGTCGGTCAGGCGCCCGCCATGAAACTGGCCTTCAACCTCCTGCTCGGGGCCCAGGTCGCCTCGCTGGCCGATGCCGTGCGGTACGGCGAGCGGGCCGGCCTGGACCGTGACCTGCTGCTGGCCGCGATCGGGGCGAGCGGGTTCAGTTCCAAGGTCATGTCGTTCCGTGCCGACCTGATGCGCAGTGGCCGGTTCCAGCCGGCGGCCTTCAAGGCCGGCCTGATGCACAAGGATCTGCGTCTGGTGGTCGAGGAGGCCCGGGACCTGGGCCTGGAGCTGACCGTGACCGAGACCGCGGCGGGCTACTTCGAGCGGGCTGTCGCCGAAGGGAAGGGCGACTTCGACGCCGCGGTCGTCGGGGAGGCGCCGGCCTGACCCGGCGGCCGGGGCCCGTGCCCGGTCCCGCCCACGCGCGGACGGCCGCGACACGGGCTCGACGCCCACCAAGGACTCGCCGGGCCCGGGATTGCGATCCCGGGCCCGGCGAGTCGGTCGTTCAGCCCCCTCTACCGGGCCTCGGCGAGCCGGCCCTCCACGTACTTCAGGACCGCGCCCAGGGTCTTGAGGTTGTCGATGTCCTCGTCCGGGATGGGGAATCCCAGGTCCTCCTCCAGCCGCGTGAACAGCTCGTAGACGGCCAGCGAGTCCAGCCCGAGGTCGGTGAACTCGACCTCCAGATTGGACTCGTCGAAGACGACGGCGTCGTCGACGCCCACGCAGGCGTCGACGTTCTTCTGGAAGTCCGCCGCAGTGTATGTCCGCATGGTCTCTCCTCATTCTCGTCATTCGCGTGATTCTCGTGATTCGCGCTACTTTGTGAGGCGCGTCCCGGTTCCCGCCGTGTACGCCGGTGGGGCGTACGGCAGTTGCCGAGGTCACGGCATCAGGACGACCTGTCCCGCGTAGTTCAGGCCCGCGCCGAACCCGATGAGCAGCGCCGGCTGTCCGCTGTGCACCGTGCCCTCGGCCAGCAGCCGTTCCATCGCGAGCGGGATCGAGGCCGCCGACGTGTTGCCGCTGGCCGACACGTCCGTCGCCACCCGCACCGAGTCCGCCAGGCCCAGGCGGTCGGCCATGACCTCGGTCATCCGCAGGTTCGCCTGGTGCGGGACGAAGGCGGCCAGCTCCTCGGGACGCACCCCCGCTGCGGCCATGGCGCGCCGTGCCGCGGGCACGATCCGGCCGACCGCCCAGCGGAAGACGCTGCGGCCGTCCATCCTCAGGTACGGCCGCGGCAGGTTCGGGTCGTCCCTGACCGAGCCCCAGTCGCTGTCCATCCGCAGGGCGTTCGCGTAGGAGCCGTCGGCCCCGCGCACCGCCGGTCCGATCCCGGGCTCGGCGGACGGGCCGACCACCACCGCGCCGGCCCCGTCCGCGAAGAGGAACGCGATGGCACGGTCGGTCGGGTCGACGATGTCGGTCATCCGCTCCGCGCCGATCACCAGGACGTGCCCGGCTCCCCCCGACGACACCAGGTCACCGGCGACCGCCAGCGCCTGGCAGAAGCCCGCGCAGGCCGAAGCGAGGTCGAAGGCGGCCGCGTTCCGTGCGCCCAGCGCGTCGGCCACGGCCACCGCGAGTGCCGGGGTCTGCACCAGGTTCGACATGCTCGCCACGATCACGCAGTCGATCCGCCCCGGTTCCAGGCCCGCGTGGGCCAGGGCCTTGGCACCGGCCGCCGCGGCCATCACCGGCAGCGTCTCGTCGGGCGACGCGAAGTGCCGGGTCACGATGCCGGAGCGCGTCTCGATCCACTCCTCGGTGGAGTCGATGCGCTCGCAGATCTCCGCGTTGGTCACCACCCGGCGGGGCCGGTAGGTGCCCAGGCCGAGGATGCGGCTGTGCCGGCGTTCGGTCGTGAGCAGGCGTGCGGTCATCATCGGGTCCCTTCGGCGGCGGCCGGAGCCGCCGGCTGCGTCGCGCTCAGATAGCGGTCGATGACCGTGCGGTAGTAGTCCGCCCGGCCGATGCGCTCGGCCACCTCCGGCACCAGGTGTGCGAGCCGGTCGACCGAGACGGTGTACGCGCCGGCGACCTGGCGGTAGGTCTTGCGCGCCACGGTGCCCAGCGACCGTTCGATGTGCCCGACGATGTCCTCGACCGGTACCGCCGTACCGGAGGCCACGTTGACCACCCGCGGCGGTTCGGGGACCGTCATCAGCGCGTCGAAGACCGACACGGCGTCGTCGATGTCGAGCAGGTCGCGGTAGGCGCCGCGGTGCACCTGGAGGCAGCCGCCGCGGATCTGTTCGGTCAGCCCCGGGAGCAACTGGTGTGCCCGTTGCCCCGGGCCGGCCAGGTGGGTCACCCGGAAGACGAGGTGGTCGGCCCGGGAGGCCGCCAGCACCGCTTCCAGGGCCAGTTTGTGACGCGCGTACGCCGAGCTGGGGAAGACCGGTTCGTCCTCCCGGCCCCTGCCGTCCGGCGCGCCGTACATCCCCGCCGAACACGTCGAGAGGTACACCAGTCGCCGCCCGTCGGCCGTGCAGCGCCGGATCACCGTGTAGAGCAGTTCCGCCTCCCGGGCGAACTGCTCCTCGGCCACCGACCCGGCACTCGACACGCCGGCGGCGAAGACCACGGTGCCGGGATGCCGGTGGGCCAACGGGCGCAGGTGGCGTGCGATGAAGCCGTCTCCGACGATCTCCATGCGGTTGCGGTCCTTTCTAGAGACTGCCGGCCCTGCCTCCTTGAGCCTGGTGCAGCGCTCTGGCAGGTCGCTGGACCCCGGCTGGCACCGCCGCCGTCACCCCGGCACCCCGGCCCGCTCCGTGCGCGGACACCGCGTCCATAGGACGTCCAGCGGGAGGTGCGAGGGTACGGCTCGAACCGGGGACGTCCGGGGCATCGTGAGATCGGAGCAATGATGGAAGCACGCGTGAAGAACATCGCCGAACTCCGTGGGCTGGTCGGAGGCGGCACGGCCGAGGAGGCGGAGGCGAAGGCGGTGGCGTTCTGCGGGGGCCCCGCGGAGGCCCTGGACACGCTCTTCGCCCTGTACGAGGGGGCCTTCGTACCGGAGAACGCGTCCGGCGCCCAGGGTGAGTTCCAGTTCGACGTCACGACGGCCGCGGGGACGCTGGAGTACACCGTCGCCGTGGGCGACGGCACCTGCCGGGCCCGCCGGGGGGCGGCCGGGTCCGCCACGGCCGTGACGACCGTCGGGCTCGGGGATCTGCTGCTGCTGTCCGTCGGCGAGACCACCGGCTTCCACCTCAGCGCCGAGAAACGCCTCGTCACCGAGGGGAACCTGGGCGCGGCGATAGGTTTCAAGGACTGGTTCAAGCTCGGCTGAGACCGCGACCGGGACGAGAGGCCCGCACAGCCTCTCGTCCCGTCCGCGGCGCGGCGCCGCCCGGCCTTCAGGCAGTGGCGGCCACGCGCTCCAGAACGGCGACGGTGTCACCGGGCGACGGCATCGCCCGCACCTCGTCGCGCAGCGCCCGCGCGCTCCGCGCGTGGGCGGGGTCGTCGAGGAGTCCGAGCACCGCCTTGCGGATCTCGTGGACGCCGTTCTGCTTCTCCGCGCTGTCCATGGTGATCCCCGCACCCGCGGCGGCCAGCCGGTCGCCGTACTCGAACTGGTCGAGGAACTGGGGAACGACCAGCTGCGGCAGGCCGAACGCGGTCGCCGTCAGGGAGCTGCCGGCCCCGCCGTGGTGGACCACCACGTCACACCGGTCCAGGAACACGTTCAGCGGCAGGGACTCCACGACCCGCACCCCCCGCGGAACCGTGCCCAGCGACGCGCGGTCCGCGGCGGCCAGCGCCACGACCACCTCCAGGCCGTCGATCCCGGACACGGCCTCGATGATCCGGCGCAGCAGCGGAACACCGTTGAGTACGAGCGTCTGGGTGCCCAGCGAGACGCAGACCCGCCGCACACCGGTGCGTTCCAGGGCCCAGTCCGGTACGGCCCCCGTACCGTTGTAGGGGACGTACCGCATGGGCCGCCGCGCCGCGGCGTCCGGCTGCCCGAACGAGGGCGGGCAGGTGTCGAGGGTCAGCACGGGCTCCGGCGCGCCCTCCTTCAGCCCCAGCCGCTCCACGACCGGGATCAGCGCCTCGGCCGCGCTCCGCTCGAACCGCGCCGCCCGCCCGGTCAGGCCGATCCCGTGGCGGACCCACGGGATGTCCAGCACTCCGCCCAGCAGGCGCCCGCAGAACTCGAACGGCTCGGACACGATCAGGTCGGGAGCCCAGGCCCGGCAGAAGTCCAGGTACTCGTCCACCGTGCGGTGAGCCTGGTGGGCCCAGGTCCGCGCCGCACTCGCGTACAACGGGTCGACCACACGTCCCCACGCCTCGATCGGGGTCGCGCCGTCCGGCAGCATGTTCCGCAGCAGGAGCAGCTGTTCGAAGGCTTCCCCGATCGGCTGCCCGCACAGTCCCGCTCCGCGGACTGCCGGCATCAGATTGGGCTGGCCGCCGACCACGACCTCGTGCCCGGCGCCACGGAGCGCCCAGGCGAGCGGCACCATGGGGGTGACGTGCCCGGGGGCCGATATCGACGTCATCAGGACTCTCATGGGACCTCCCCATTCCTCGGCCGGCGAACCCGCAGGCCTCCCCCGGCTGTTCAGCGGTCCCTGGCGGCGAGCAGCATATGGACGTTGGTTCCCGCGAGCAGCCGTTCCTGGCCGACCTCCACCTCGAATCCGCGCTCGGACAGGTGCCGGGTGACGGAATCCAGCCGGCCGTCCGTGTCGTGGACCTCGGCCACCACCCGGCGGACCCGGGACCAGCCTGCCTCGCCCACGCCGTCCAGGACGTCCTGTTCGGCCCGCTCCACGTCGATCTTCAGCAGGGCGAGCTCGTCCACGCCGTACTCGTCGAGGGCCGCCGCCACCGTGGTGACCGCGACCGGGTAGCTGTGGCCCCGGTGCATGTCCGCCAGGAACACGTCGGCGGCCTCCGCTCCGATGCCGCTGTTGACCAGGTAGACCGTGCTGTTGCGGCGGTCCTCGTCGCTGTCCGGGTAAAGGCTGCTCTGCGCGGGCGACTTGGGGTAGTAGGTCAGTTCCGCCGTCCCCGGCTCCGCTCCGACGGCGGCCCGGACCGCGGTGATGTCGGCCCGCAGACGGGCCGCGTTCACCTGGAGGCAGGCGTAGCAGGCCTCGGCGGGTTCGAAGGAGTACACCCGCAGGCCGGGTACGAGGTCGGTGAACAAGCAGGCGGCGAACCCGATGTTCGCCCCCACGTCGAAGACGACGTCACCGGCCGACAGGCCGTCCACCGCCCGGGCGTAGACGTCGTTCCCCACGACGTCCTGCCACAGCGCGAGTCCCTGGTTGGCTTCCGGGCTCAGGACCTTCCGGCCGCCGGGAAGCGTGATCTCGTAGGTCTCGTGGGCCGGCGCTTCCCCTGGTCCAGTCATGCCCTGTCCCTCCTGCTTTCTCTCGGTGAGTCCCGGGGACCGTGCGCCCCGGCGACGACGGGCCGGGAGCACGCCGTCGATGAGCTGCGAGCACGTCGCCGGCGGGCTGCCGGAACGCCGTTCAGCCGCCGAGGACCCGGGCCAGGTGGCCGAGCGCGTCCTCGTCCCGGCCGGATGCGCCGCGGTACCCGACGTAGCCGTCCGGCCGGATCAGCAGCACCTCGCCCGGGGGCGGCGTGTGGTAGCCGGCCGTCTCGTGGGCGCCCGCGGCAAGCCGCGTGGCACGGACGCCGGGGAGGGCACCGGGCGTGGCGGCCGTCCCGACGAGCACCCACTGTCCGTGGCGCAGCTCGTCGTAGAGGGTGGTCGCGGTCCCGTCCGCGCCGAGCAGCGCGACCTGCGGGGCGCGGTCACCGGCCGCCGGGCCCGGGTGCTGCGCGGACTGCCGGCTGAGCGGACTGCTCCGGTAGTCCACGGCCTTCTCGCCGCGGGCCCGCTGCTGCTTGCCGACCCCGGCGGCGACGGCCTCGGCCGTCGGGGGTGTGCCGACACCGCCCCAGAACGACCGCCGGGTGCGCGCCAACAGGTCATGGGCGACCGGCATGCGCTCCGCCTCGTAGGTGTCCAGCAGCCGGTCGGGGGCGCCCGCGAGGACGGCCGCCAGCTTCCAGCCGAGGTTGAAGGCGTCCTGGATACCGGTGTTCATGCCCTGGGCGGTGACCGGCATGACGGTGCGCGCGGCGTCGCCCACCAGGAAGCAGCGGCCCTCGCGGAACCGGGCGGCGACACTGTTGTGCAGCCGGACCCGCCAGTTGTACAGAGGCGACTCCAGCCGTACGTCCGCCGCGCCGGAAAGCTTGCGGACGTACGCCTCCACCTCCTCCACGGAGGGGGCGAGCCGGTTGTCCGGATCCGGGTCGGCGACCGCGGCGAACAGCCGGCGCCGCCCGTCGGGCAGCGGCAGGTTCCCCAGGAAACCGTCCCCCGTCAGGTACAGGTGCGCCTCGCCCGGGCCGCCGGACGGCAACCCGTGCGCGAAGGCGTCCACCTGGACGAGCTGCGTCCCGTCGAAGCGGGTCGACTGCCACGGGATGCCGAGCGCGTCGCGCACCACGCCGTGCGAGCCTTCCGCCGAGATCACCCAGCCCGCCCGGACCGTCTCCCGGGCCGCGTCACCGCGCTCCAGGGTGAGCGAGACGCCGTCGGCGTCCTGCGCCACGGCGACGGCGCGCACCCCCCGCTCGATCCCGCCGCCCAGTTCCCGCAGCCGCTCGGTCAGCGCACGCTCGGTCTCCTGCTGGCCGATGAGCAGCGGCAGCGGGTACGGCCCCTCCTCCTCGCGCAGGTCGACGGCCAACTCCGGCCCGCCGAAGGGGTGGTAGACCCGGCGCCGGTACTCCACCGCACGCGCCCGGAACTCCGCCACCGGCAGACCCATCAGGTCGAAGGTCTCCAGTGTGCGCTGCCAGACGGTGCAGCCACGCGTGCCCGGGCGCGGCTGTTCCCGGCGGTCCACGAGACGGAAGTCCACCCGGCGGCGGGCGAGTTCGACCGCCAAGGCCAAGCCCACGGGCCCCGCGCCCACCACCACGACCTCGGTTTCCGATGCCATGACCTCTGCTTTCCGCTCGTTCGAATGGCCGTCACATCAGCGCCACGCGCACGGTGTTGGCGTCCCAGGGGTTGCTTCGCACGCTGTGGACAGTCGTCCTCGACTTCACCTACGGTGGGCCCCGACCGGCTTCCCACGGCCCCGTCGAGTCCCTCCTGATCAGCCCCTCCACGGGCGCAGAACCCCGGAACCGCCCCCAGCTTCACCGTGTGCGCTGGACGCACGGTGGACGCCCGATGGCAGCACCGGACACCCAGGAGGAGCCCCATGGCCCGGACGGTCTTCCGCGAGGTAAGGATCTTCGACGGACACCGCGTCCACCCCGACGACACCGTGGTCGTCGCGGACGGGCGCATCGAGACGACCGGCCGCCGACTCACCGTGCCGGCCGGCGCCGAGGTGGTGGAGGGCAAGGGGTGCACCCTGCTCCCCGGCCTCATCGACGCCCACACCCACATCGTCGGCGCCGCGCTCCGCCAGGCCCTGGTCTGGGGGGTCACCACCGAGCTGGACATGGCGAACTTCCCGGACAGGATGGCCGCCGCGAAGAAGGAGCAGGACGGCCCGCTCGGTTCGTCCCTCGCCGACCTCCGCTCGGCCTGCTGCGCCGCCACCGTCCCCGGCGGGCACGGCTCGGCGCGTTTCCCGGAGATCCCGACTCTCACCGAACCCGAAGAGGCCGCAGGCTTCGTCGACGCCCGGATCACCGAAGGATCGGACTACATCAAGATCCACTACGACGACGGCCAGGTCTCGGGCCACATGGACGGCAGCACGCTTCCGGTGATCCGGAAAGAGACCATGGCGGCGGTCATCGCCGCGGCCCGTGAGCGCGGCATGCTCACCCTCGTGCACACCGGTACCGTGCGGGCCGCGCTCGACGCCGTGGAGGCCGGCGCGCACGGTCTGGCCCACCTGCTCGTCGAGCGCGCGCCCGGGCCCGAGTTCGGCGAGACCCTCGCACGGCACGGGGTCTTCGCGATCCCCACGCTCAGCATGGTCGAGCTGTTCTCCGGCAGCACCGAGCTCGGCACCCTCGCCGACGAACCGGCCGTGGCCGGCCACCTCGCGCCCGAGGACCTGGC
Organism: Streptomyces sp. NRRL S-1022; assembly: GCF_000720135.1. Taxonomy (GTDB): domain Bacteria; phylum Actinomycetota; class Actinomycetes; order Streptomycetales; family Streptomycetaceae; genus Streptomyces. Next base: position 141,830 of record NZ_JOIU01000005.1, read on the forward strand.
ACTGCTGGAGCGCCACCGCGCGGGCACCGCGCGACGGCTGCCGGTGGACCCGGCGGCCGCCGAGGCCGCCGTCCGGTCGGCACACCACGCCGGGGTGCCGCTGCTGGCCGGGACCGACGCGGTGATGTGGCTGCACGGCATCGGCCTGCACCGGGAGCTGGAACTGCTGGTCCGTGCCGGGCTGACCCCGCCGGAGGCGCTCACCGCGGCCACCGCGGCCCCCGCCCGCGTCTTCTCGCTGTCCGACCGGGGCCGGATCGCTCCCGGGCTGCGCGCGGACCTCCTCCTGGTGGCGGGCGACCCGACCGTGGACATCCGTGCCACCCGGGCCGTCCGGGGGGTCTGGAAGCGCGGGGCCCAGGTCACCCGGCAGCCCTGAGCGGACCCCGCTCCGCAAGACCGGGACCCGGCGGGCCGCCGCACGAACGCGTCCGGCGGGGCCGCACGAACGCGTCCGGTCGGGCTGCGGGAGCGCGTCCGGCCGGTTCGCGGGAGCGTCCAGCCGGGGTCCAGCGGGGTGGGCGATCCTTGGCAGCCCGCCGACCTCAGTGCCTTCGCCGACCGCTGCGGCGGGCACGCTTCCCCGAACGGAGCGGATGATGTCCACCATCCTCCTGGCCACCCTCGCCGCAAGCGGTCACGTCAATCCGTTCGGCCCCGTAGCGACCGAACTCGTCGGACGCGGGCACCGGGTGGTCTGGTACACGGGCACCGCCTACGCCGACCGGGTCGCGCGCTCCGGTGCCGAATTCGCACCGCCGGCGGACGGCGCGTTCGTCGACCTCGACCGACTGACCGACGAGTACCCCGAGTTCCTGTCCCTGCCGCCGGAGGCCCGCGGGCCGTGGTTCCTGGAACACGTCTTCGTCCGCCCCGTGCCGGGGCAGTACCGCGACATCAAGGCGCTGATGGCCCGGCACGGGGCGGACGTCGTGCTCGCCGACTCCACCCTGGCCGCCGCCTCGCTCATGCACGAGCTGCACGGAGAGTTGTGGGCGACGCTCAGCGTGGCACCCCTGGCCATCCCGGACCCGTGGGTGCCGCCCTTCGGGAAGGGCTGGCCGCCCGGGGGGCGGCCCTGGCAGCGGATCCGCAACCGGTACACCGAGGCGTCGGAGCGGCGCCGGTTCCCGGAGCCGCTCGACCGGATGAACGCCATCCGGCGGGAGTTCGGCCTGTCACCGGTCCGCTCCAGCCCGTTCGACGCCAACCTCACCCCGTACCTGTACGCGCAGGCGACCGTGGCCGAGTTCGAGTACCCGCGCCGGCGCCTGCCCGAGCAGGTGCACTTCATAGGACCGCTGTTCCCGGCCGCCCCACCGCCGGGTCCGCTGCCCGGCTGGTGGCCCGAGCTGGAGAAGGACCGGCCCGTCGTGCTCGTCACCCAGGGCACCGGCGCCCGCGACCTGGGCGAGCTGGTCGTACCGACCGTCCGGGCGCTGGCCGGTCAGGACATCACCGTCGTCGTGACCACCGCGGGCACGTCCCACCCCGACCTGGATCCCGCCGCGTTGCCGGCGAACGTCCACGTCGAACCGTTCCTGCCCTATGCGGAGCTGATGCCCCACCTCGGCGCCCTGGTCACCAACGGCGGCTACGGCACGGTCCAGCTCGCCCTCGCCCACGGCGTCCCGGTCGTGGCCGCCGGGGTGACGGAGGACAAGCCCGAGGTCTGCGCCCGGCTCGCCTGGAGCGGCGCGGGCATCGACCTGCGGTCGAAGCGTCCGCCCGGGCACGTCCTCGCCGAGGCCGTGCGCACCGTCCTGACCGAGCCCGGCTACCGGCGGAAGGCGTCCGCGTTGCGCACCGCCTTCGCCGGGCGCCGGGCGCCGCAGGAGCTGGCCGTGCTCCTCGAAGAGCTCATCGCGACCCGGCGGCCGGTCCTCGCGACCCGCCGCTGATCCGCGGGGCGGCACAGCTCCCGCCCCGCGCCTCCCGTCTCTGCCCCGGTCCCCGCCCCCGTCCCGGTGGGGGAGCCCGCATCCCCTCAGGACACCGCCACACGTGAGGAAACAGACGTGACCACCGAGCATCCCGCAGCCCCCTTTCCCTTTCCGACGTCCGAACCCTGGCGTCCCGCCGCGGAGTTCGACGACCTGCGCGCCGCGGACGGCCTGCGGCGGGTGACGCTGCCGACCGGGGACCCGGCCTGGATCGCCGCCCGGTACGAGGACAACCGCCGGCTGCTCTCGGACCCCCGCTTCAGCCGGGCCGCCGCCGCCCGCGCCGGCGCTCCACGGGCCCGGCGCGCGGCGCTGGAGGCCCGGTCCCTCACCACCATGGACCCGCCCGAGCACACCCGGCTGCGCCGGATCGCCATGAGGGCGTTCTCCACCGGCCGGATCAACGGGCTGCGACCGCGCATCCAGCGGACCGCCGACCGATTGCTGGACGCCCTGACGGCGGCCGGGCCGGGCGCCGACCTGGTCTCCACGGTCGCCAGGCCGCTGCCGAGCACGGTGATCTGCGAGCTGCTCGGCGTGCCGGTCGCGGACCAGGAGCAGTTCGGCGCCTGGTCCCGGGTCTACCTCAGCGTCACCGCGCACTCCGCCGAGGAGATCGAGGGCGCCGCGGCCTCGCTCAAGGGCTACCTCGCGCAGCTGGTCCGGGAGAAGCGCCGGGAGCCCGACGACGGCCTGCTGAGCGACCTCGCCAACGCCCCCCGCGAGGAACGCCTGGACGAGGACGAACTGGTGACTTTCGGCATCACCCTGCTGGTCGCCGGGGTGGAGACGGTGGCCCACTCGATCAGCGGAGGCGTGCTGGCACTGCTGCGGCACCCGGAACAGTGGGAGCTGCTCCGCGAGCGGCCCGAGCTGATCGAGGCCGCGGTGGACGAGCTGGTCCGGTACACCCCGGCCGCCGTCAGCGGCGGCACGGTACGTGTCGCACTGGAGGACGTGGCACTGGGCGGCACCCTGGTGCGCGCGGGGGAGGCCGTGCTGCCGGCCGTGATCTCCGCGGACCGGGACGCCACCGTCTTCACCGATCCCGACCGGCTGGACGTGACCCGCAGCCCCAATCCGCACATCGGCTTCGGCCACGGCCCGCACCGCTGCCTGGGCGCCCAGCTGGCCCGCGCGGAACTCGCCGTCGCGGTGGGCTCGCTGGTCGCCCGCTTCCCCGGGCTGCGCCTGGACGTGGCGGTGGAGGACCTGGAGTGGGAGCTGCGCACGATGCAGCGCGGTCCGCGGGCGCTGCCCGTCCGGTGGTGACCGCCGGTCCCTTCCGACGGAACGGCGCGGTCCGCAGGGTCCGCCACTGCTGCGCGTCATGGCCGTGGACCAGCAGCGCGCCGGTGGCCTCCGCCAGTTCGACCAGCCTGCGGGTGCTCGCCCGGACCGCGGCCTCGTCCACGTCGAACGGCGTCATCGCCCGCCGCTCGGGGTCGAGGTACTCCGCCGCGGGGACGGCGTCGGCCGCCAGCAGCACCGCGCCGGTCCGGGGCAGCCGGACGAGCACCGACTGGTGCCCCTGGACGTGTCCGGAGCTCTCCACCAGCTGGACGCCGGGGAGCAGTTCGGTGTCGCCCTCGACCAGCCGGTACTTCAGGTGGGGCTGGTCCCAGCTCGCCCTGGCGATCTCCAGCCGGCCGAGCTCGCCCGACGTCGCCAGCCGGTAGTGGCTGCGCTGGACGACGAACTCGGCGTCGGTGAAGAGGTCGTGGTTGCCGGCGTGGTCCGGGTCCAGGTGGGTGCACACCACCAGGTGGATGTCCCGCGGCCGCAGCCCGAGGACGGCGAGCCTGGCCTCCACCCCCTCGTCGGGCCCGACCTTGATCATGGCTTTGGGGCCCGCCGCGGCGCGCGAGAACCCGGTGTCCACCAGCACGTTGGTGCCGTCAGCGGTCTGGACGAGGTAACCCGGCACGGGCGCGCCGACCGGAGTGGTGCCGAGGTTGAACAGGTGCAGTCTCATCCGTGACTCCTGACGTCGTTCGCGGCGGTGGCCGCCGGACCGGTACCGGGCCGGCGCCCCGACAGCGCGCTCAGCGCCTCGGTGAGGGCGGTCCGGGGGTCGTGCTCGGCGGTGAAGCGGTCCAGGACGAATCCGTCCGGCCGGACGAGCACGGCGCCGTCCCGCGCCACACCATGGGTGCCGGCCCAGCGCCGCGACGGGTCGGTGAGCCGGTCGGCGCCGATCCGGTGGACGGTGGTCGGCAGCGGCGCACCAGACGCGGCAGCGCGCCAGTCCGGCGCCTCGGGACCGGCGACCAGGGTCATCCCGCGGCCGTCGTACAGGTCCAGTGAGGAGATCCGCACACCGTCCCGCTCCAGCCACAGGTGCGGGGCCCGCGTGCCCGGAGCGCCGGAACCGCCGCCCGGCGCCAGTACGTCCCCGGGGGCGGCGCCGCGCACCGGGTAGCGGTACCCGAGCGCGACCACGTGGTCGGGCAGGATCGCCCCTTCCGGGACCTGCTCGGCGTGGCCGGGCCGGTCCAGCGAGCGCAGCACGGTCTGCCGCACCGTGGCCCGGGCCACCGGTTCGCGCTCGGCCGCGTAGGTGTCGAGCAGCGCCTCGGACGCCTCACCGCGCAGCACCATGGCCAGCTTCCACGCGAGGTTGTGGGCGTCCTGGACGCCCGTGGCCGAACCGAACGCCCCCGTCGGCGGCATCACATGGGCGCTGTCCCCGACGAGGAACAGCCGCCCCGCCCGGAAGGTCTCGGCCACCAGTCCGGCCGCCTGCCAGGGCTGGGCCCCCAGGATCTTCACCGGCAGGTCCGGCACACCCGCCGCGGCCCGCACGGCCGCTTCGCAGCGCGCCTCGTCCCAGCCGTCCTGGCCGGGCTCCGCCCGCGGGTCCAGGCGGACGTGCAGCAGCCACCGGTCGGTGTTGTTGACGGGCAGCAGCCCCGCGGTCACCTCCGCGTTGCGGACGTACGCCATGACGAAGCGCCGCTCCCCGAGCACTGCGGTGAGGTCGGCGCGGAAGTGGATGTTCAGGTACCGCGCGAGGACGCCGTGCCCCTGCCGTGCGATGCCGAGCCGCTCGCGGACCGGGCTTCCGGCGCCGTCGGCCACCACGAGGTAGCGCGCCCGCACCGCGTACTCCTCGCCGGTGGCGCGGTGGCGCACGGTGGCGGTCACGCCCTCGGCGTCCTGGGCGTGCCCGACCAGCTCGTGCCCGAAGCGCAGGTCGGCTCCGCTCTCCTGCGCACGCGCCCGGAGCACCGGCTCCAGCTCGTCCTGCTCGCACAGGGTCCAGCCGGTGGGGCTGACGTCCCGCGCGTCCTCGTCCAGGTACGGGCGGTCGAAACCGGGGGCCTGGAAGCCGGCCAGGGACTCCATGCGGACGATGCCGCTGTTGCCGGCGAGCGCAACGGCCGACTCGGTGGCCCGGATCCCGTCCTCCAGGCCGACCTGCCGGAACAGCTCCATCGCCCGGACGTTCACCCCGCGTGCCCGGGGGTGGAGCGAGGTACCGGGGTGGCGCTCGACGAGGAGCGGCCGCTCTCCCTGCCAGGTGAGGAAGACCGCCGCCGAAAGACCGACGAGCCCTCCCCCCACGATGAGCACGGGAACGCTCACATCGTCCATCGTCTCTCCTCGGAAGCTGGTCGGTCGATCGGCTCGGTGGCCCGCGTGCCGGGACGGCTGGTCGCCCGGCCGCCGCACCGGGGCCGTGCGGCCGGGCACCCCGGTCGGGGCGCCGGCCGGCCCGCCGTCACCGCGGTCCCTGCCACAGGGACTGCAGGCAGGTCATCAGGGTCCGGGCCTCGACGTTGACGTGGTTGCCGCACCGCAACAGGTCCTTGAGCTGGGCGAGGGTCGCCCACCGCATGGTGTCGGGTTCGGCGTCCGGGAACTCGTCGCCGACCTCGATGACGGTGTACAGGTTGTCCCGCTGGTAGAAGCGGCCGCCCTCCTCCGGGAGCACCGCGCCGAACCGGATGTGCCCGGCGTCGGCGCCGAGAACCAGGTCGAGCAGCGGGGGCCGCTCGCCCGGCGGCAGGGCGCGCCAGTCCCGCGACACGCACTGCACGGTCGGCCCGAACTCGATGGCGTCCCGGGTCCCCGGCTGCGCCTTGCCCTGCACGAGGACGTGCAGGACGCCGTCGATCCGCTTGGCCAGGAAGGCCGCCACGCCCTGCCCCGGGAACTGCAGCATCGGCTGGGTCCACCGGGTCACCTCCCGGGTGCCGGCCCTGACCGAGACGGCGATCACCTGGGCGCAGCTGTTCGACGCCTCGCTGATGGCGTCCTCGCCCGTGCTCCACCCGGCCAGCTCGCGCAGCGGTACCAGCCGGGCCGACTGGGAGCTCTCCGTCCGCAGGTCCTGGAGCCAGGTCAGCAGCTCCAGGTCGCTGTGGACGGCCTGCTCGCCGCGGTCCAGGGACCGGGTCAGCGCGCTCTGGAAGGAGTCGGTCCGCTCCCCGGCCGCGGCTTCCTCGTGCGCCCCGCGCCGGCCGCCCAGAGGCATGCAGCTCAGCACGGTCCGTGCGTCCATGTTGACGAGGTGGTCGATCCCCATCAGGGAGTGGACCTGCCCCAGGGTCATCCAGCGGTGCCCGTCGTGCGCCGGGACGTCCTCGAACACCTCCACGACCATGTTGCGGTTGCGCTTGTACAGGAAGCTGTCGCCCTGTTCGGACTGGAGCGCGTCCACCAGTACCCGGCCGCGGTCCGGTCCGACGAAGTACTCCAGGTAACGCGTGTGCCCGCCGCGGTGGACGCGGGTGTAGTTGCTCCGCGTGGCCTGGACGGTCGGGCCCAGCTGGACCAGTCCGGTGTTGCCGGGTTCCATCTTGGCCTGCATGAGCAGGTGCAGGACGCCGTCGATCTCGCGGACCAGGATCCCCAGGATCCCGCTCTCCCGCTGGTTGATGATCGGTTGGGTGAGCCCGCCGGCGGCCCAGCCGCCACCGGTCACCCGCAGCCCCTCGACGGTGAAGAACCGCCCGGAGCTGTGGCCGAGGTTGCCGGTCTCACGGTCGAAGCTCCACTGGTCCAGCGCGGCGAACGGGATCCGGTCGACGGCGAAGCCGCCCTCCTTCCGGGCCCGCTCCAGCCAGGGCACGACGTCCTCGGTCGGGAAACGGGGGTTGTCGAAGGCCGTGGCGGAAAGGCTCAGCCGGTCGGCCAGGAACTCGGTGTCGTCGGGCCGCCCGGCCCGGCCGGCGAGAGCGTCGGCTCGGTGCGACATGTTCTCTCCCTTCAATAGTTCAGGCGGACCCGGCTGTGATCGCCGACGACCAGCTGGTGGCCGCGCGGCGCGGGGCCGGCCGGGGAGACCTCCACGTCCTTGCCGATGAGCGAGTTCTGGATCCGGCTCACCCCGCTGATGGAGGAGCGTTCCATCACGATCGAGTACTCGATCTCGGTGTGGTCCAGCCGGCAGCCGGCCCCGACCGAGGTGAACGGTCCGACGTAGCTGTCCGCGACGACCGTGCCCGGGCCGATGGACACCGGGCCCACCACCCGGGACCGGATGACGACCGCGTCCTCGGCGATGTCCAGCCGGCCGACGACCTCGCTCTCGTCGTCCACGCTGCCGTCCATCCGGGGGACGATGTTCTCCAGGACCATGCGGTTGCACTCCAGCATGTCCTCGACCCGCCCGGTGTCCTTCCAGTAACCGGAGATGGTGTGCGAGCTGACATCCGCCTGCTGGAGGATCAGGTTCTGGATCGCTTCCGTGATCTCCAGCTCGCCCCGCTCGCTGGGCCGCAGTCGTGCCACGATCCGGTGGACGAGCGGGGTGAACATGTAGATCCCGACCAGGGCGAGATCGCTCCTGGGCTCCCTCGGCTTCTCCTCCACCCTGACCACCCGGCCGCCCTCGTCCAGTTCGGCGACGCCGAACTCCGAGGGGTTGGCGACCTTGGTCAGCAGCAGCTGCGCGTCCGGGCGCCGGGCGAGGAACTCGGCGACGAAGCCGCGGATGCCGTCGATGACGAAGTTGTCGCCGAGGTACATGAGGAAGTCGTCGTCCCCGAGGAACTCACGGGCGATCAGCACGCAGTGCGCCAGGCCCAGCGGGGCTTCCTGCGGGATGTAGGTGACCGACAGACCGAACCGCGACCCGTCACCCACCGCGCGCCGCACCTCCGCGCCCGTCTCGCCGACGATGATCCCGACCTCGCGGATGCCGCTGTCCCGGATCGCCTCCAGGCCGTAGAACAGCACCGGCTTGTTGCCGATCGGTACGAGTTGCTTGGCGGAGGTGTGGGTGATGGGCCGCAGCCGCGAGCCGGTACCACCGGCCAGGACCAGGGCCTTCACCGGGCACCGGCCCCGGACGGCGACCAGGCGCGCTCCTCCGCCACCGGGCGGCGCTCCAGCAGCGGCGCCCACCAGCCGGGGTTGTCGCGGTACCAGCGGATGGTCTCCCGCAGCCCCTCCTCGAATGCGACGGCCGGCTGCCAGCCCAGGGTCTGCCTGATCCGGCCGGAGTCCAGCAGGTACCGCCGGTCGTGGCCCGGCCGGTCCGCCACCGTGGTCTGCAGCGATTCGGGCAGCCCGAGCTCGTCGAGGACCAGGTCGGCGATCTGCTGAACGCTCGCCTCCACCCCGGTGCCGACGTGGTAGGTCAGTCCGGGCTCGCCGTCGGTGAGCACCGCGTCGATCGCACGGCAGTGGTCCTCGACGTGGATCCACTCCCGCCGGTTGTGCCGGGAGGCGTAGACCGGCAGGCTCAGGCCGCGCAGCGCGTTGGTCACGAACAGCGGGACGACCTTCTCCGGGAACTGGTAAGGCCCGTAGTTGTTGGCGCAGTTGGTGATGGTGACCGGCAGGCCGAAGGTCTCGTGGTAGGCGCGCACCGCGTGATCGGCCCCGGCCTTGCTGGCGTTGTACGGGGTGCGGGGCCGGTACGGGGTCTCCTCGTGGAAGGCCTCCGTGCTGTCGAGGGCCAGGTCCCCGTACACCTCGCAGGTGGAGACGTGGTGGAACCGGTCGACCCCGGCGTCCAGGCACGCGTGGAGCAGCGCCTGCGTGCCGAGCACGTTGGTCCGGAAGAACCTGCCGGGGTCGAGGACGGCGAGGCTGTTGTGCGACTCGGCGGCGAAGTTCACCACCACCTGCACCCGGTACTCGCGCAGGATCTCGGTCATCCGGGCGCCGTCGGCGATGTCCGCCCGGACGAACACCACGTCGTCGCGCACCGCCGCCAGGTTCTCCTGGTTGCCGGCGTAGGTCAGCGCGTCGAGGGCGACGACGGTGTCGCCGGCATGTGTCCGGCGCCAGTAGTGGACGAAGTTGGCGCCGATGAAGCCCGCCGCGCCGGTGACGAGCACAGTCCGGGCCGGGAGGGCACGGTGCATCACAGAGCTTCTCTCTCCTCGGGTCGTCAGGTCGGCCACTGCATCTCCCGGCGCAGTTCGTCGAACAGCCAGCGCTCGGCCGCGGTCACCGAACCGCCGGGGACCAGTCGCTCCGGTGAGCCCGACGGGGGTTCCGTCAGGACGGGCTCGCCGGGGTTCTGCGGAGGGACGGGGACGTATATCGCGCCCAGTGCCTTGAGTCCCTCGTACACGGTCAGCAGCAGCGCACGCACCAGGCTGGGCATCGCCGGACTCCTTTCTCGTCGCGAAGCGGCGTCAGGCCTGTCCGGGAGCCGCGAAGGCCGCGCGCACCTGGTAGATCCCGTAGTGCCGGCTGCCGCCCCGGTCCTGGTACCGACGCAGCGGCGAGGTCTGCTTGCGGTGCGCCGCCCCCTGCTCCCAGGCCTGGAACGACTGGGCGTCCTTCCAGTAGCTCAGGACGGCGAAGGAGCCGCTCTCGCCGTCGAGGGCCGACTGCAGCAGCTCGCTGCGCAGCAGACCGGGCACCTTGCCCAGGTCCTCGTTGATGTGGTGGAAGGCCGCCTCCAGCGGGGCGTCCCCCTCTTCGGGCGCCCGGCAGTAGACGATCACCCGGACCTCGCCGCTCATGCCTGCGCCGTCTCGGCCTTGGGCAGGTGGTAGACGGCCCGCATGGTGGCCATCGAGCCGCCCGAGCGGAAGGGGTGCAGCCGCTCACGGTGCTTGACGTGCTGCTCGCTGTGCTCGAAGGCGCGGAAGCCGGGCTCGTCGGTCCAGTCGCTGATGATGTAGTAGACGTGCTCCTCCTCGGTGGAGCGCATCAGCCACTGGCCGAGGTTGGCCGGGTCGGAGGTCACCGCGGTGCCGACCTCCCGCCAGGTCCGTTCGAAGTCCGCCGCCATGCCGGGGCGGGTCTCCACCCGCAGCAGGACCCGGAAGGGCTTCTCGGGGTGCGCCATGTCAGATTCCTCCGTCGACGTGGATGATCTCGCCGGTCAGGTAGCTCGACCCGGAGTCGGCGAGGAAGACGACCACCGAGGCGACCTCGGCGGGCAGGCCGAGCCGGCCGAGGGCGGTCATGTGGCGGTACCGCTGCTGGAGCGCCTCGTACTCCTCCGGCGTGAGCCTCGCCGCCTCCTCGGTGTCGATGACTCCGGGCGCGACGACGTTGACCCGGATGCCCCGGGGACCGAGCTCCTTCGCCATGGACCGGCTGAGCCCGATCAGGCCCGCCTTGGCGGCGGTGTAGTGGGCGCGCAGGGCGAGTCCGACGGTGGCCACCCGGGAACCGACGTTGATGACCGAGGGCTTCTCCGCGAGCAGCGGGAGCGCCTTCTGGGTGATCAGGAACGGGGCGGTGAGGTTGGCGCCGATGACGCGCTGCCACTCGTCCAGCGTCAGCTCGGCGAAGGGTATGTGGGAGATGACGCCCGCGTTGTTGACGATGGTGTGGAGCGTGCCGTAGCGGGTCCGGCACTCGTCCAGCAGCCGGTCGACGTCCTCGGGCCGGCCGACGTCGGCCTTGACCAGGTGGTGGTCGCCGGGCAGCGCCTTCAGCTCCCGGGCGAGGCTCTGGGCGTCCTCGGTGTCGTTGCGGTGGCAGGTGAGGACGTTGGCGCCGGCAGCGGCCATGGCCAGCACGATGGCCCGGCCGATGCCGCGGGTGCCGCCGGTGACGAGCACGTTCTGCCCGTCGAGAGACGGATTCATGGTGTCTCCGTGAGGTGTGGGGTTACAGGGCGAGTGCCGCTGCGAGGGCGTTGGCCAGCAGCGCGGCGACCACGAGGGCGGTCCGGACGACGTTCCAGTTGCGCCATCGGACCCGGGGGTCGATCCGCTCCCAGTCGGGCGGTACGACACCCGGCTCCAGCGTTCCGACCCACTTGTTGATCGGGACGTTCTTGACGAGCGACACCACGATCGCGGCGAGGAGCAGCACGGCCGCGACGCCCTCGGGCCCGCGGGCCGGGCCGTCGGACAGCGCCGCCGCGGCGGTGTCCGCGAGCATCGCCGTGATCATGCAGATCGGCATGAACGGGTCGAACCTGGTGACCAGGAACTGGTGGACGGGGATGTAGCGGTCGACCGGGAGGCTGAGCAACAGCGGCGCGCCTCCCAGCGAGGCGATCATCAGCCCGCCGGCCCCCATCCCACTGCCGATCAGGGCCAGGGGCAGCAGGATCTGGTTCATCGGCCCGGCTCACCGGAGCGGCCGAGTGCCGCCTCCTCGACGAGCTTCTTGATCCTGGCCATCTGCACCTTGGTGTTCGCGTTCAGGTGTTCTGCCATCGCCGCGTCGTCGAACGGCATCTCGGGCCGTACGTGGAACTCCTGCACCCAGCGCATCCGGACGCCGCCTTCGGCCTCCTGGTAGTCCCAGGAGATGTTCATGAACTCGAACGGTCCGGTCTCCACGCGGTGGGCCCGGACGGTGCGGGTACCGGGGTCCGGCTTGCGCAGCGAGACCCAGCTCCAGACCTTGCCGTCCTCGTCCGGGAGCATGGTCAGCCGGAAACGGACGGTCCCGTCCGGCGAGCGCTCCAGGATCTCGGCCGCCGCGTACTCGTCGAACAGCTGCGGCCAGGACTCGATGTCGTTGGTCATCTCCCACACCAGATCCAGGGGGGCGTCGATGACCACGGTGTTCTCGGTCCGCGCGGTCATGGTCACGCTCCCGTCGGCAGGTGGCTGTCGATGTACTCCAGGACGGCCCGCGGGGTGGTCATGAACTCGATGTGGTCGTCCGGGATCGGCACGCCCAGCTGGTTCTGGATCCGGGTCGCGAGCTCCAGCATCGCGAGCGAGTCGTAGCCGAGGCTGCTGAACTGCGTGTCCAGCACGGCGCCGTCGAGGTCGGCCGACTCGTCGACGCCCGCCGCCTCCTGGAGCATGGTCTTGAGTTCGTCGAGAGTGAGAGCACTCATGTGTCATGCCTCCGTTTTCACAGTGGTGGTGCTGCTGTGCCGGCCGCTCAGCCGGCCAGGCGCACGACGGCGACGGCGTTGAACCCGCCGTGCCCGCGTGCGATGACCATGGCGCTCCGCAGCGCGGTCTCGCGCGGCTGATCGGTGACCAGGTCCAGCTCGTGCGCGTCGGCCGGGTGCTTGACGTGGACGGTGGGCGGCACGACCTGGTCGCGCAGCGCCAGCAGGGCACCCGCGGTGTCGAGCGCGCCGGCCCCCGCGTAGAGCCGGCCGGTCATGGTCTTGGGCACCGTCACCGGAACCCCCCGCGGGCCGAAGAGCTCGGCCAGCGCCCGCGACTCCTGGCGGTCCCTCTCCGCGGTGCCGTGCCCGTCCGCGAAGACGACGTCGACGTCCTCGGGCCGCATCCGCGCGTCGGCGAGGGCGGCACGCGCGCAGCGGGCCAGCGTGGGCGGACGTCCCGAGCCGGGGCGCGGGTCGAACGAGGCCGCGTAACCGGCGAGTTCACCGTAGGGACGGTCGACACCGCGGGCCCGTGCGGTGTCCGCGTTCTCCAGTACCAGGATCGCGCCGCCCTCGCCGGGCACGAAGCCTGAGGCACCGGTGTCGAACGGCAGGTAGGCGCGGGCCGGATCGTTCACCGTGCTGAGGTTCCCGGTGGGCAGCTGCGAGACGAACCCGGCCGGCGACAGGGACGAGTCGCTCCCGCCCGTCACCACCAGACGGGTGCCGTCGCGGACCACCCGGCGGGCCTGCCCCAGTGCGTCCAGGCCGCCCGCCTGCTCGCTGACCACCACACCGCACGGCCCGCGCATCCCGTGGCCGATGGAGATCTGTCCGGTGGTCGCGGCGTAGAACCAGGCGATGGACATGTACGGGCTGACGTCCTTGGGGCCGCCGCGCCACAGCTTCTGCAGCTCGCGCTGGCCGAACTCGGCGCCGCCGGCGGCGTTCGCGGTGATCACCCCGAGCTCGTACTCCGGGAGCTGCGACAGGTCCACGGCCGCGTCGTCCAGGGCCATGCCGGTGGCGGCCAGGGCGAAGTGACTCATCCGGGACGTCTCCACGACGATCCGGGCCGACAAGCGCTCACCCGGGTCGAAGTCTTCGACCTCACCGGCGAGTTGGGACGGGTAGGAGCGGGCGTCGAAGCTGCGGACCGTGTCGATGCCGCTCTTGCCGGCCAGGGTGGCGGCCCACCAGTCCTCGGTGCCGTTCCCGTTCGGCGCCACGACACCGATCCCGGTGAAGACCGCTTTGGCGCGGCCGTCGCCGCTCCGCCGTGCCTGCGACGCGTTCATGCCGCCGCCTTGCCGGGTGCGGCCATCACGATCGCGCTCTGGAACCCGCCGAACCCGCTGCCCACCGAGAGCGCCGTGGAGATCTTCTGCTCACGCGCGGTCAGGGGTACGTAGTCCAGGTCGCACTCGGGGTCGCGCTCGTGGAGATTGGCCGTCGGGGGAACCACGTCGTGCTCGATCGCCAGCGCGCAGGCCGCCACCTCGATGGATCCGATGGCGCCCAGGGAGTGGCCGATCATCGACTTGATGGAGCTCATCGGAACCTCGAAGGCCCGGTTTCCCAGGCTCGTCTTGACCGCCGCCGTCTCGTGCCGGTCGTTCTGCCGGGTGCCGGACCCGTGGGCGTTGACGTAGTCGATGTCCTCCGGGTCCAGCCGGGCCTGGTTCAGGGCGACGGTGATCGCCTCCGCCATCTCGCGGCCGTCCGCGCGCAGGCCGGTCATGTGGAAGCCGTTGGCGCGGGTGGCGTAACCGAGGATGCGTGCGTAGACGTGGGCACCCCGGCGCCTGGCGTCGTCGGCGTTCTCCAGCACGAACATCGCGGCGCCCTCGCCCAGGACGAGGCCCCGGCGGTCCCGGTCGAAGGGCCGGCAGGCGCCTTCGGGGTCGTCGTTGTAGGTGGAGGTGGCCTTGATCGCGTCGAAGCACGCCATGGTGATCGGTGAGATCGGCGCGTCGGCGGATCCGGCCAGCACGACGTCCGCGCTGCCCTCGGCCAGCAGCCCGGCGGCGTACCCCAGGGCGTCGATGCCCGAGGTGCAGCCGGAGGAGACCACCGAGGCCGGGCCCTCGGCGCCGGCCCGCCACGCCACCTCGGCGGCGATCGAGCTGGGCACCAGGTAGTTGTAGAGCTGGGGGACGGCGAAGGTGTGGTCCACGGTCCACTGCCGGCCGTCGTCGCTGAGGACCCGGTACTCCTCCTCCAGCCCGGTGGTGCAGCCGACCGCGTTGCCCACGGTCACGGCGACCCGCCCGGGATCCAGGCCGGCGAGGTCGAGCCCGCTGTCGGCCATCGCCTCGTCCATCGCCACGGCCGCGAACTGCGCGGCCCGGTCCATGCGGCGCCCGTCCTGCGGCGTCAGCCCGTGGGCGGCCGGGTCGAAGTCGATCTCGGCCGCCACCTGGCAGCGGAACCCGGCCGGGTCGAACAGGGTGACCCGGCGGGTGGCCGTCCCGCCGGAGACGATGCGGTCCCAGAACGGGTCACGGCCCGGCCCTCCGGGGGCCATGACGCCGATCCCGGTGATCGCGACATCCATCGCCCTCATGCGTCCGCCCCGACGGGGCCGCCGACCTGGGGCGCCGCGGCGTCCTCGTGGCCGGGCAGGAACTCGGTGTCCACATGGCCCAGTTCGGGCTTGGGCGCCAGGGGGCCCAGGTGGAAGACGGCCTGCGCCTGGACGGTGCCGGTGTTCACCAGACGGTGCCGCAGGCCGACCGGCACCAGGGCCGAGTCGCCCGGGTGCAGCTCCAGCGTCGTGCCGTCGATGGTGAGGCTCACTATCCCGCGGACCAGGTGCACGAACTCCTCGGAGTACGGGTGGTAGTGCTCGCACACGTACTCGCCCGCCTCCAGGGTGACCGTCCCCATGAATCCCGAGGTGGCGCCGACCGTCAGCGGGCTGAGCAGGACGCGGACGTCCCCTCCCCGGCGCAGGTTCGGTGTCACGTCGGTGACGGCGACCTTCTTCACTTCAGCACTCACCGCTTGTTCTCCCAGGTGTAGAACGGGCTGGCCATGGCGTCCTTCGGCTCCTTCCACGCCGGGTCGTACGGCCGGATGTGCCGCGCGAGCCTGAGGTGGATGTCCTCGTAGAGCGGGTGGCTGCGGGCCCGGTAGAGGTTGGGGGTGACGTCCTGGTCCCCCTCCACGAGGTGGAAGTACAGGTCGTGGAAGCGCCACAGCGAACGCCGGGACACCCCGATCAGGTGCGGCAGTTCGGAAGCGTCCGACTCCGCGAAGATCTCCGCGACGGAATCCGCCTGCGACGGATCCATCCGGGCGACGATCAGGTTCTGGTACACGGGTCCTCCCCGAGTCGGACGGTGTGCGGTGGCGGGGCGTGCCGGGGATCCGGCCGGCCGCGCCACGCCGTTGTGTCACGGCCGGTTCGATCACGGGGCAGGCCCTCGGTGCACCAGACTCGGCGACTTCGCTGGACGCGGGCTGGCGAGCGGCTGGCACCCCTGTGGGAGCGGCTGTCCAGCCGCCCGCTAGCGGACCGAGACCCGGCCGCCCCATGGTTCGGTGCGGCGTCCGCCCCCAGGGCGCCCGACCTTGCCACGGGAGGCGTCCATGGAGACCACTGCCAGGTCCGGCCCGCGTCCGGTGGCGCTGCTGTTCGCGGGCCAGGGTGCTCAGCACCCGGGCATGGGACGGCACCTGTACGGCGCCGAGCCGGTGTTCACCGCCGCCATGGAGGAGGTCTTCGGCCTGCTCGGGCCGCGGGCGCAGCGGCTGCGGTCCGTCTTCCTGGCCGGGCGCGAGGACGGTCTCGACGACGCCGGGCAGGCACAGCCGCTGCTGTTCGCCCTCGGTTACGCGACCGCACGTCTGGTCCGCGGCTGGGGCGTCCGGCCCGCAGCCCTGCTGGGCCACAGCGTCGGTGAGGCCGTCGCGGCCGTCGTCGCCGGTGTGATGTCCCTGCCGGATGCCGTCCGGCTGCTGGTGACGCGGACGGGGCACCCGCTGGGACCGGCGGAGGCCGTCGACCCCGGCTTCTGGGCCCGCCAGATCGCCGAGCCCGTGCTCTTCGGCCCCGCGCTCGACCGGCTCCTCGCCGACGGCGACTTCCTGCTGGTCGACGCCGGTCCCGGCGAGAGCCTGCTGAGCCTGGCCCGCCGGCACCCGGCCATCACCTCCGGACGCAGCGACGTCGTCGCCGTGCTCCCGCCCGCCCGCGCCACCGCCGACCTCGTGCGCGGCGCGCTCCCGGCCGCCGTGCGGCGCATCCGGTCGGAAGGGCACCGGCTGGGCGTCCAGTGATCGTCCATCACCGGCTGCCAGAGTCTCACCGGCACAACCGGCCGCGTGGGGAGCGGAGTTCCCCGCTTGCGTCACCACCGAGCCGGTCGGACAGGTTGGAACTCATCTCTGAGGGAGACGCATGACTACGAGCCCCCGGACAACCGGTGTGTGTCCGTACCCGTTCAAGCGGCCGTCCGCGCTGGAGCAGCCCACCGAGCTGCGCGGCATCCAGCAGGAGCCGGTCGTCCCGGTGGAGCTCCCGAGCGGCGACCAGGCCCTGTTGATCACCCGGTACGCGGACCTGCGGGCGGTCCTGTCCGACGAACGCGTCAGCCGCGACCTGACCCGGCCGGGTACCGCCCGCATGACGAAGGACAACGTCATGTTCCAGGACCCGCACATCAGCCCGGACCCCCCGGAACACACCCGGATGCGCCGCCTGATCACCAAGGCCTTCACCCCCAGGCGGGTGGAGGAACTGCGGCCGCGTACCGAGAAGGTGGTGGCCGAACTCCTCGACGCGATGGAGCAGGGCCCCCGCCCGGCCGACCTGAACGAGGCGCTGGCGTTCCCGCTGACGATCCGGATGACCTGCGAGCTGCTCGGGGTCCCGCTGGAGGACCAGCACAGGTTCCGCAGCTGGACGGACCACTTCCTGTCGGTGAGCCGGTTCACCGGTGAGGAGATCGGCCGGGCCCGCGGCGAGCTCATCGCCTACGTCCAGCAGCTCGTCGCCGCCAAGCGGGAGACACCCGGGAACGACCTGATCAGCGCGATGATCGCGGTCCAGGACGACGACGAGTCGGGCCTGAGCGAGTACGAGCTGGTCTACTGGGTGATGCTGCTGCTGATCGCCGGGTACGAGACCACCGCCGGCCAGCTCGGCTCCAGCCTCGTCGTCCTGCTCAGCCGGCCCGGGGACCTGGCCCGGCTGCAGGCCGATCCCTCGCTCGTGCCGTCGGCCGTCGAGGAACTCCTGCGCCTCCAGGTGATGGGCTCCTCGCTGTCCATGCTGCGCTACGTCAAGGAGGACATCGAGGTCGGCGGCGTCCTCATCCCCGCCGGTTCGAGCATCATCCCCTCGATAGAGTCGGCCAACACGGACCCCGACGCCTTCCCCGATCCGGAGACCTTCGACATCACCCGGCGGGACAACCACCACGTGACCTTCAGCACCGGCATCCACTACTGCGCCGGGGCCGCCCTGGCCAGGATGGAGCTGCAGGTGGCCGTGGCGGGCGTGGTGCGCCGCTTTCCCGGGCTGCGGCTCACCGCTCCCGCGGACGAGCTGCCGCGGAACGAGGGCGCGCTGATCCAGAACTTCGTGGAGATCCCCGTGGAGTGGTGAGACGTGGCCCGGGCCGCGCACCGATCAGGTGCGTGGCCCGGGCCGTCCGCCGGGCGGACGCCGGCCGGGATCTCACCGCAGGAACAGCAGCGCCTTCGTCAGCTGACCGGTGATCGTGAACCCGGTCCCGCTCGCGTAGCCGCCCGGGTCGGCCACCCGGTTGCGGACGAGACCCTTGTGCACCACGAGTCCGTGGACCGAGACCGACGCCCCGGCGGGCAGCTGGAGGCGGACGATGCTCTTGGCGGCGGACAGGTCGATACGGACCGCCGGGTGCCCGATGGACGCCTGGCGGAAGTCGAGCCGGACCACCGCGTCGTAGCAGCCGACGGTCAGGAACTCCGGCACCTCCCAGCGGCCGTCGATCCGCGCGAACGACTTGACCCGGCGGACCTCCAGCGCCTGCGGCGGACGCACGGACGGCAGGTCGGCCAGGACGGCGTCGACCTCCGGCCGGGTGTCGGCCGAGTAGACCAGGGAGAGCCGCTGGTCGAGCTCGGCCAGTGAGATGCGCCCCTCACCGACCGCGGCCTTCAACTGCTCGACCACCCGCTCGCGTTCCGCGTCGGACACCCGCAACGGCTTCGGCGGACGCCGACGTTCCAGATCGTCAGCCACGATCCGCACCTCTCTTACTCGTCATGTCGCCATGGCCGTCTCCTGGTGGTGCCGCGCAGGGCAGCGCGGTCACCAGAGGACCGGCAGCGCGGTCAGACTCCGGATGACACCCGCGGTGGAGCTCAGCTCCTCCTCCGGCACGGCGAGGCGCATCGCGGGGAACCGGCGCAGCAGCGCGTCGACGGCCACCGTCAGCTCCAGCCGGGCCAGCTGGGAACCGAGGCAGTAGTGCGCCCCGAGCCCGAAGGCCAGGTGGGGGTTGTGGTCACGGCCGGGATCGAACTCGGCGGCGTTCGCGAAAACCGACTCGTCCCGGTTCGCCGAGGTGATCGCGGGCAGCACCGCCTCACCCGCCCGCACCAGCACCCCGCCCAGTTCCACGTCCTCGGTGGCGACCCTGATGGTGCCGCCGTTGACGCCGGCGGTGCTGTACCGCAGGATCTCCTCGACCGTGGCCCGGACCCGCCCGGTGTCGCCCGCGATGCTCGCGGTCAGGTCCGGGCGGCGCAGGAGTTGCAGAGCTCCGTTGGCGAAGGTGCTCGACGTCGTGTGATAGCCGGCGATCAGCAGGGTCACACCGAAGAGCACGAGTTCGTGCTCGCTCAGCCGGTCGCCGGCCTCGCTGGCGCCGATCAGCGTGCTCAGCAGATCGTCCTCGCCCTCCGTCCGGCGCTTGACCTCGATGAGCCGGCCCAGATAGCCGGCCAGCTCCGAGCGCGCGGCCCGGACCTGGTCCGGGGTGTGGGTGCCGAGGCTGAGCATCACGTCCGCCCACCGGCAGAACCGGTCGCGGTCGGCGAAGGGCACGCCGAGCAACTGGCAGATGACGGCGACCGGCAGGGGCAGCCCGAGACCGGCCACCAGGTCGGCCGGCGGCCCGGCCTGCTCCATCGCGTCCAGCAGCTCCCGGGTGGTCCGTTCGACGAACGGGCGTAACCGCTCGATCTGCTTCTTCCCGAAGGCCCGTGCCACGAGCTTGTGCAGCCGGGTGTGCTCGGGCGGGTCCATCGACAGGATGGTCGCCGCGTCGGCGGCCAGCGGCCGCATCCGCGGCGCGTCGGGGAGCGCGGCGGCCGCACGGCTGAAGCGTGCGTCGGTCAGCACCGTGCGCACGTCCTCGTACCGGCTGACCAGCCAGCCGCTGTCCCCGGTCGCGAAACCCACGCGGGCGACCGGGCAGGAGCTTCGCAGCCGCTCCCACTCCTCGGCCATCTCCAGCACGCCCGGGCCCCGGAACGGGAAAGGCAGGGCACTGTGTCGGTCCATCATCGCTCCCTCACCTGCAGGCCGGCACCCGGCACTGCGCGGCCGGGAAGCACTTCGGGGATCTGGCGGCCGGCCCGGGGTACGCCCCGGACGGCAGGGTGTCCTCCAGCCGCGGCTCGGCCGCGCGCCGACGTTCCTGCGCATACAGCCGCACCAGTTCATGACAGCCGTAAGCCGGTCGGTAACTGCCCTCCTCCATCCGGAGGACCCGCTCCACCAGCCGGGATTCCACCAGATGCTTCAGCGCGCCGTCCACGTCGTCGCCACCGCCCAGGAGCTCCTCGCGGGTGAACGTCTCGGGAAGCATCCCCAGCCGCTCGAAGATCCGCTGACCACTCTGCCCGAACGTCCGGCAGATGAGCTCCAGGGTGTTGCGCAGGCTCGCGTCCGGGGACATGAGGGTGCTCAGCCGGCCCGTCGAATCGGCCAGCCAGCCGGCCAGTTCATGCAGCCCCCACTGGGGTTTGGCCCCGAGCTGGCTCGCGGCCGCGCAGATGGCGGCCGGCAGCCGGCCGCACAGCCGGACGACCTCCTCGGCATGCTGCCGGTCCTGCGCCACCTGTCCGGCCGGAAGCAGCGAGTCGAGCAGCTGGACGCCCTCCTCGACGGACGGCAGCGAGAGTTCGAGCGCTATCTCCTCGCCCAGCCCGTCCAGGGGCGACCGGCTGGTCAGGATGGTCGCGCACCCCGGTCCGCTGGGCAGCAGCGGCAGCACCTGCTCGGCGCAGACCGCGTTGTCCAGGACGACCAGCACCTTGCGGTCCGCACTCCAGGCGCGGAAGTGCTCCGCGCGGTCCTCCAGCCGGCCCTTCGGATCCGGCTGCAGTCCGATCCTGTGCAGGAATCCGTCGACGGCCCCGGCGGAAGGCAGCGGCCGGCCGTGCCGGTCGCGGAGGTCGACGTAGAGCTGGCCGTCCGGGAACAGCGGACGCAACTCGTGCGCCGTGTGCAGCGCCAAGGTGCTCTTGCCCACGCCGGGCATGCCGTGGAGGGAGACCACGGGCGGTGTGACGTCCCAGTACCGGGGCCGGTCGGCAGCGGTGCGCAGCACCGCTTCCAGCTGCGCGGCCAGCCCCTTGTGCACGGCCAGGTCGAACTCCCGGACCGGGAGCTGAGCCGGTCCGCTGTTCAGCCGGACGGCCTTCCGCTCCCCGCCGGGGAGGTTCAGGGACGGATCGGCGCTGAGGATGGCCCGGTGCAGCGCCACCAACTCGCCCGACGGGTCCAGTCCCAGTTCGGTCACCAGCCGGCGGCGCAGCGAACGGTAGACCTCCAGCGCCTCCAGCCGGCGGTCCGAACGGTACAGGGCCAGCATCAACTGGGCGGGGAACCCCTCGTGCAGGGGATGACTGGAGATCAGGGACCTGAGTTCGGCTATGAGTTCATGGTGCCGGCCGAGCTGCAGGCCCGCCTCGATCCGCATCTCGTGTGCGCGCAGCCGGGCCTCCTCGAAGCGCACCACGTGCGCCTCCAGCAGCGGGCCGACCGGCACGCCTTCCAGCATGTTCCCGCGCCACAGGGACAACGCCTCGTCGAGCAGTGAGGACGCCTGCTCGGGCCTGCCGTCCTGGAGCGCGTCCTGCCCGAGCCGGGAGAGCTGCTCGAACAGCGTCATGTCGAGCTGCTCCGCCTTGGCCCGCATGAGATAGCTGGAGTTGACCGTGGCCAGGATCTCCTGTTCACCGATCCCCTCGTACAGGCCGAGTTTCTTCCGGAGCCGGTAGATGTAGGTCTGGAGCGTGGTGGCGGCGGTAGCCGGCGGTTCGTGCAGCCACAGTTCCTCGATCAGCGACTCGGGCCGTACCGGCCGATTTGCATGGAGAAGCAGGGCCGCCAGAACATGCCGTAATTTCGGCGATGTCGGAGTGACCAGTTGTTCCCCGTCGTACACTTCCATACTTCCAAGAATGCTGAATCGCATGCAGACCCCCGTCCGTTGAGCCTCGAATGCTCGCATACGCATGGTTCCAGCCGATGACGCCGGCCGGACCGGTCACGTCCATGGAGCTCGGGCGTCAGATATCTCGTGGATGCTGGCACGATCGTGCGGCACAGCATAGCTGTCAGTCGCTGACTCCAGACAGTTTCACCTTCGGTTTTTGCCTTTTGGTGACGGCTCCGATTGTGTGGTTGTGGTGCGGACTCGTGAGCTCGTGCAGGCGCCCGCCAAACCGCGCGCTGGCCTGATCCCGCTGGTTTTCTCAGCGACGCACCATGAGAAAGCAGGCGGCATGCGCGGGCCTGGGCGGAGCGGGGAGCCGTTCGATCTCGAAGGCGTGGCCGAAAAGGCGCTGCGATTCTCCCGGCGTCATGACCGTGTGGAGAAGCCTGGACATCCTCTTGCGAGCCACCCAGGGCAGATCCTTCTTGTCCGCCTCGAAGCACCAGTGGAAGAACTGCGACCCGGGGCGCGCGAGCCGCAGCACGGTGTTCACCATGCCGCGCTTCACGGGACCGGTGGTGTCGTCCAGCGTCCCGTAGTCGACCAGCAGGTCGAACGGCCCGTCGACACCCGGGATCTCCGCCGCCGAGAGGTCCGCGTTGACGAACCGGCAGTGCTGTCCGACGCCCGCCTCACGGGCCCGCGCCCGGGCCCGTGACAGGGCGAACTCGGTGAAGTCGACTCCCACGACGTCGAAGCCGTTCTGGGCGAGGAACACCGCGTTGGATCCGGTGCCGCAGCCCAGGTCAACGGCGCGCGGCCGGCGTTCGGACTGTGACGGGGCCTTGATGCGCCCCTCGGCGACGAGCTCACGCAGCTCGGGGCTGACACCGACCCGCTCCCACGCTGCTCCTCGCTTGTACAGCCAGGTGTAGAACCACGGTCTCATGCCAGTTCCCTTCGGCTGGGTGTTGCCCATGTGTGAGGTCGGACCCGCACCGGCCCGGTGGGGCGCCGTCAGTTGGCGAGCGTGATCGCGAGGCTGTTGAGCAGCAGGACCACGAGCGCCGCAACGGTTCTGACCCGGTGCCACATACGCCATCGGGGCCGGGGATCCTGCCAGTCGACCGGGACCGCACCGGCGTCCGTGCCCCTGACCGCCTTGTTCAGGGGCACGTTGCAGAGGTGCGAGACCGCCTCCACCACCACGATTCCGATGATCGATGTGATCAGCAGGGAACGGATGGCCGCGGACGGTGCCACCACGGCCAACACGATGTCTGCCGCCAGGGTCGCATTGACCAAGAGCGGCATGGTCGGGTGATACCCCCTGCCCAGCAGAGAATGGGCCTGCAGATAGCGGTCGGGTGTCATCGCGTTCAGCGCCGGCAGAACACTGACGGCCACTGCGAAGAAGACTCCGGATATTAGGCCGCTGCCGATCAGGACCGCGACTCCGACAAGCTGCACCACTGGAGATTCCCTCTCTCTCACGCGCTCCGACAGATGCTCGGTAAGCGCACTAGCAGCTCAATGGACGCGGCGGTGACGGAACGGAAGGTTTCACGTCGATCGGAACTGATCCGATACCATTGGGTTAAGGTTCACGCCTTGTTGTCGGGTGGGAACGATGGCCCAGATCCATCCGAAAACCATGATCGGCCGGCGGAAGTACGCAGCTCCCGCCCGCGGGGCCGGATCACCGCGGCCGACGGGACTCGCGGGGGTATCGCCGCCTTACCGTTGTCCAGCGGTGCGCTAGTTCCATTGGCCAGCATCTCCGCCAAAACAATGGCGTGCGCTCCGTCTCCGCCCGGTTGGCGAGCGCCCGGCGAGAGACGAGGTGGCACCGGATGGTGACCTACACATCCGCCCTGGTGACCGGGGCATCCAGCGGCATCGGTCAGAGCCTGGCCCGGCGGCTGGCGGAGGAGGGGGCCGATGTGGTGGTGGTCGCGAGACGCGGTGACCGCCTGGAGAGCCTGGCCGAGGAGCTCCGCGGCCGGTACCAGGTGTCCGTCGAGGTGCTGACGGCCGACCTCACCGTGCCGGAGGAGCTGGCCGCGGTCGCCGAGCGGCTGACCGACCCCGACCGTCCGGTCGACCTGCTCGTCAACAACGCCGGTGCGGGCTCCCGGCCACCCCGGCCGCTGGCGGACCAGCCGCTGGAGTACGAGCTGGGGAAGGTGGACCTCAACGTGCTGGCACCGCTGCGGCTGACCCACGCGGCGCTGTCCGCGATGATTCCCCGTCGGCACGGCGGCATCCTCAACGTCTCGTCCATCGCCGGCTTCCTCCCTCAGCCCCAGGGCGCGACCTATGCCGCGACCAAGGCCTTCCTGACGTCGATGACGGAGACGCTGTACTGCGAGGCACGCACGTCCGGTGTCCACGCCACAGTGCTCTGCCCCGGTTTCGTCCGGCGCGGTGAGGGCGGGGCGCACGGCGGGACGCGCAGCATCCGCCTGCCGGAGTTCGTCTGGCTCGACCGGGACGAGGTGGCCCGCGAGGCGATCGCGGCGGTGCGGTCCGGGGATCCGGTCTGCATCCCCGGGCGGCACTACCGGGCGGCCGTCAAGCTGAGCAGGATCCTGCCGCGCTCGGTGTCCTACCGCGTCTTCGAACGTCTGTGGGGGCGTTAGGACGCGGGCTACGGCGGCTGATCGCGGGGGAGCCGGGACGTGGAGGTCCTGGCTCCCCCCGGGTCAGTGCTCCCGGTTCCTATCCCCACTGCCGTGCGCGGGCCGGGAGGAGGAAGGAGAGCAGGAAGACCAGCAGCATGGCTCCCGCCGCGCACCACAGGGTGCGCTGGAGCGCCAGGGTGAAGTTCTCCCCGTTCGCCCGGGACCCGGCGTGCTCGAACGCCGCTGCCATCCGCTTGGTGACGGAGTCCGGCACCTGGGCGGTCGTCCCGCCCCCGGAACTGGCTCCACCGCAGCTCGCCGGCGTCTGCGACGGGTCCTTCGCCACCATCCGGTCGTGGTAGCAGGACCGGAAGGTCGAGATCACCTTGTCCTGGACCGGGCCCGACACATGCGCCGCCGACATCTCCGCCCGCAGCTGCGGGGCCACCCGGTCCGCGATACCGGTGGACTGGGAGCCGAGCAACGTGAAGAAGACGACGCCGAGGATGGCGATGCCGGCCGAGGCCCCGATCTGGGTGATCGCGTTCACCAGACCCGACGCGGACCCGATCTCCCGCGGTTCCACGGCCGCCAGCACGATGCCGAACAGCGAGGAGACCACGGCCCCCATGCCGAGGCCGGCCACCACCAGGCTGGGCAGCATCTCCCAGGACGAGGCGTTGGTCCCCTCGTAGTGCAGCGTCAGGATGAGCGCGACGAAGGCGGCACACATGACCAGCGCCCCGATGCTGAGCAGCTTGCGGCCGAGCCTGGGGGCGAGGACCGCGCCGGAGACCGCCGATCCGACGGCCATGCCGAGCGACCAGGGCAGGGCGGTGAGGCCCGCGTGCATGATCTCGAAGCCGCGGCCGATCTGCAGGTACATCATGAAGACGAAGAAGAACCCGATCAGCCCGGCGAAGAACAGGAACCCGATGAGCAGACCCGCGTTGAACGGGAGCTTGCGGAAGAGGCTCATCTCGACCAGCGGAGACTTGCCGGCGCGGCCCTTGCGGATCTGCACGAAGGCGAAGAGCGCGAGCACCGGAAGCGACAGCGCCATGGACACGTACGTCCACGCCGGCCACCCCAGGTCCCGCCCCTTCAGCAGGGGGTAGACCAGCAGCAGCATGGCCGCCGTGACCAGCAGGCTGCCCACGATGTCGATCCGCTGCACATGCTCGGACCTGGTGTTCTGCACGTACAGGACGGCGCCGACCAGCGCGATGATCCCGACCGGGATGTTGACCAGGAAGATCGAGCGCCACTCCAGGCCGAACACGTCGGCCTTGATCAGCAGCGCGCCGAGCATCGGCCCGCTGACCACGGCGAGGCCGGAGACCCCGCCGAACATGCCGGCCACCATGGCCCCTTCCTTGGGCGGGAAGGTCGCCATCAGGGTGGAGAGCACCTGCGGCACCATGAGGGCGGCCATCGCGCCCTGCAGCACCCGGGCGGCGATCAGCATTCCGGGGCCCTGGGCCGCTCCGCACAGGGCCGAGGAGAGCACGAAACCGGCCACGCCGATCACGAAGAGGTTCTTGCGGCCGAAGATGTCTCCCAGCCGGCTGCCGGTGATCAGCACCAGCGCGAACGCCAGCGCGTACCCGGACGCCACCCACTGGGCGTCGGAGTCGCTCGTCCCTAAGTCCCTCTGCAGAGACGGGATGGCCACGTTCACGATGGTCCCGTCGAGCAGGTCCATGAAGCTCGCCAGGAGCAGGGCGATGAGGGCCCACCATCGCCGGGAGTTCCGGTCCGAGCCGCCCGGGCCGGCGGGCACTTCCACATCGGTTGCAGTCACATCAGTCTCCTCGTTGCTTGGCTTACGGCCCGACGGTCGTACCGCGTAACAGTCGCGGGTGGGACAGGCAGCTGCGTGCCGCCCCGATCCGGCAGGATCCACGGTGGTTCCCCTTGTGAACAGGGGGAGTTGGACCTGGGTGAGGGAGTGTCAGAAGAAGGAGCGGCTCGGTTGAGAAGTCGACCGCTATGAAGTATCTTAGCTTAGGAGCCAAGATATTAGGGAGGCTTTAGCACACATGTCAACTGGCCTGCCCCCGAGGGAGGATCTCGTCGGTGCCCTCTCCTGGAAGCTGCGTCGCCTCAGTGGTGAGACCGTCCTGTTCCACCAGGCGATCGCCGACCGACTGGGCATCAGCCCGACCGACTTGAAGTGTCTCGACCTCGCGTCCTCCGGTCCCGGACCGGTCACCGCGGGTCGGCTGGCCGAGGTCTCCGGACTCACCTCCGGCGCCATCACCGGCGTGATCAACCGCCTGGAGAAGGCCGGACTGGTGACCCGGGAGCAGGATCCGAACGACCGGCGAAAGGTGATCATCGTTGTCAACCCGAACGTGCCCGACAAGGTCGTCGGACTCTTCGGCTCGATAACGGACTCGATGATGGAGCTGTGCTCCCGCTACGCCGACCACGAGCTGGCACTCGTGCTCGACTTCGTCAGCCACGCGGCGGAGACCACCCACAACGAGGCCACGAAGCTCCAGCAGAGCACCGGGATGCCTGCTGCCCGCAGCTGACACCGCACCGGATACCGATCAAGGTAACCGCCCACTGGCCGCCTCGGTGGGGATACCTCTGTCCCCCGTCAGAGATATCCCCGCCGGGGCTTCATCGATTCCGAACCAGGCGTGGCGGTCCATGGGAACGAAGGAGCGCGATGACGCACTTGAAGATCGATCGGCCGCGGCGCATGACGCTGGAGGGGGTGGCAGCCATCCGGTCCTTCATCGCCAGGGGGCGCATCCAGGTGATCGGGACGGACGACGACAACGTCACGCTGGACGTCTCCGAGATCGACCAGCACCCGATCAGTGTCCAGCACCAGGACGGTCTGCTCTTATTGGGGCACCACGGCACCGGCATGCAGCAGTTGGTGAGGGGCCGGCTGCGCCACCGGCCCCCTCAACACGCCGTCATATACCTCGCCGTACCGCGCGATTGCGCTCTCGACCTGTGGTCCGTCTCCGCCGACGTACTGGCCGGCGGCAGCCGGGGCGAGGTCCAGGTGCACAACGGGGAGGGCGAGACCACGCTGGACCGGCTGTCCGGCGCGGTCGAGGTGGAGACCTCCTCGGGGCACGTGGACGCCATCGACCTGAGTGGCGACGTCGAGATCCGGTCGGTGTCCGGCACGGTCGCCCTGTACGCCACACCCCGCAGGACCCGGGCGCTGAAACTGTCGAGCGTGTCGGGTGACATCAGCATCTGCCTGCCGGAGACGGCTGACGCCAGGGTTCACCTGGAGTCCGTCAACGGACGGGTCTCCAGTCAGTTCGAGGGCATCGTCCCGGTCAAGATGCCGGGACACCACAAGGCCAAGGGAGACATCGGCAGCGGCAGCGCCTCGATCTGGGCCAGCAGCGTCTCCGGCCGCGTCGTACTGCTCAACGGCGGCAGGCTCGACGACACCGAAAGTACCGGCATCGCGGACTAGCTCCCCGTCGGGCGTCCTGTGCGGAGGGGGGCAGCTTCGCGTGTCCTGGCCCCTCGCGGAAGCGGCGCCCGCCGGTGCCGCCGGCCCTCGGCCGGCCTCTTCGACCGGAGCCGAACCCGAGCAGGGCCCGCGTCAGGACTCGGGCCCACGTCGCGGTTTCGGCTCGCGTCAAGGCTTCGGCCCGCGTCGCGGAGAGGGTGACCAGGCCGGCGTCACCCAGCCGGCGCGCGATGCCGGTCTCGGGGACACCGCGGGGCTGGACGCGGCGATCTCTTCAGCAGGCCGTCGGTCTTCACATAGAGTGCGGTGGCGAGGGAGTCCAGGTCAGGCACCACAACCGGCCTGCGGACTCCCTCGCCTCATCTCGCGCACGCAAGGAAGCCCCCCGGCACCAGTCTTCCAGGAGGAACGGACAGATGAGCGACAACCTCCGCTTCTCCCACGGAGAGATACGGCACCACCTGCTGGCCCTGCTCGATCAGCAGCCCAGCCACGGTTACGGACTGCTCACCAAGCTGAGCGAGCGGTTCGCCGGCGCCTACCGCCCCTCGCCCGGCACCGTCTATCCGCGGCTGCGCCAGCTGGAGGCCGAGGGCCTGCTCAGCCATGAGACGGCCAACGGCCACAAGGTCTACCGGCTCACGCCGGCCGGCCGGCAGGAGCTGGAACGCCTGCAGGCCGCCGAAAGCCCCTCCCGTACCGCCGGGCGACCCGTCGGACAGGGTGCCGCGCAGAGCCCGGCGGCTCCCGCGGCTCCGGTGGAAAACCTGAGCGACCCCATCCGCAGCGCGGTCGAGGAGATCGTCGGCGATTTCCGGAAGCAGTTCGGATCCGCGAGGGAACGGCCGCCGCTCGGCTTGGACGAGCACCGCGGACTCAGCTGGATCGTATCGCTCCCGCCTGATCCGCAGCCTTCCGCCAGGATGCTCTTCCAGCAGAGGCTCGACGACCTCACCACAGCCGCACAGCAGCTGCTCCGGTCCGGATCCACCCCGGACGACGTGCTGTGGGAGGGCGCGCGACTCCTGGAGGAGGTGACGGCCAAGCTCGGCCGGGGCGGTCCCACGAGCTGACCGTGCTCAGGCCCTGCGCCGCTGGTTCAGGGCCGCGAGCGACAGGATCGACGCCACCATGGACGCGAGCGGAGTGAGGGTGGCATCGAGACATTGGTGCCAGTCGGCCTCCGGCTCCTCGGACCCGGCGTCGGCCTCCGCGATCCGGTCCGCACTCACGGTGCGGACCGCGCCGGAGCCACCTCCACCCTGTCGCCGCGCATCCGGGCCCGTGCCTTCTGGTCGCAGACTCACCATGCCTCCGAACACGCCGTAGCTCCCGTGTACGGATACTTTTCCGGGTGAACCTGGACGGCCCCTGGAGGCCTAGAAGAAGCCCAGCTTCTTCGGCGAGTACGACACGAGCAGGTTCTTCGTCTGCTGGTGGTACACGTCTTGCATGGCACTCACCAGGTGAAATGGCATGAGGCTGGGCAGCGTGCGCATCGCTGGTCCGTGCATGGTCCGGATCCTGGACCGAGACCTGACCCGACTCGCAGCCTTTGCGCCTGGGCGCGCCGCGTGGTGGCGTGGGATCAGGGCACGCCCCCCGAGCGCCGGTGGTATAGCCACTGCGGGAAGCATGTCCGCGGAGAAACCTGTGGTGGTGCCGGAGACGCCCGGGGCGGTGATGACGGTGGCGGCGTTCGTGAAGGTGGTGCGGCTCCGGGCCGTTCGGTGCGGGCACCAGGTCGGTGAGCACGTTCTCCCGATGGTCTCTGTTCTCGAAGTGCCCGACATGCGGGCGCCCAGGACCCTTGCCGGGGACCGGTGGGTCTGGTTCTGTACCGCCCTACAGGTGCGTGATCACGGAGACACGAGGAGAACGAGCGGCGTGGAGCGGGGAACGCAGACGAGAACCAGGGACTCCCTGCCGGAAGGACTCGGTCAGGCGATACGGGAGACCGCCACTGCCATCGCCGCGCTCCTGGACGGCGCGACGGACATGACCGTTCCGGTACCGGGGTTGGAGTGGACCGTCGGCGAGACGGCCGCCCACCTGGTACTGGCCAACGGCCTGATGGCCGATCTCGCGTCCGGCCGAGAACGCCTCTACGGGGACGGCACGCCGCAGAGCCTCGCGGCGGCCAATGCACAGAGTCTCATCGAGTTTCCCGAGCGCGGGGCGGAACCGCTGGCCGCGATGATCGTGGAGCGGGCCGACGTGTTCCTGGACGCGGTGGACCGAGCCATGGCGGACGGGACCGCGGGCCGGACGCTCCTGACCCCGCTCGGTCCTATGGACCAGGACGTTCTCGCCTCGTACCTGCTGACCCACATGCTGGGCCACGGTTACGATCTCGCCCGTGGGCTGCGTCGGCCGCACATGATCAACGAGATGCGGGTCGGGTTGTGCCTGCCGTTCCTGAAGGCGGCGATGCCGCGCATCGTCGCCGCCTCCGCGCTGACGGCCCGTTACACCTTGCGTATCCGGGGCGGCGCGGCATTCGGGGTCACCTTCACCGACGGCACGGTCGAGGTGCTTCCTGACCCGCCCGAGCGTTCGGACTGCACCATCCTCACCGAGCCGGTCGCTTTTCTTCTCATCGCGCTGGGACGTCTGGGCCCGTGGCAGGCCATGGCCCGCGGAGATGTGCTCGCCTGGGGCCGCAAACCCTGGCTCGCCCCCCGCTTCCCCACCCTGTTCAACGCACCCTGACCATGGCCTTCCTGGATCAAGCCCTACTGGTGACTGACCCCAAGGTCGGTGGTCGTGGGCGGTCAGGGAGCGGATGGCCGCGGCTACTGGTGTGGTGGTTGTGCCAGATTGCCGTGGTCAGGGCGAGGAGCCGGTGCAGGACACGGACGGCCACCCCGCCGGGCGTGCGGCCACCGCGGCGTTCGAGGTTCAGTTGGGTTGTGAGGGTCTGGTTGACGGACTCGATCAGCTGCCGCAGCGGCTTGAACAACTCGGCTCAGGCCCGTTCGGGTTCGCCCTTGCGGGCCGGCCGCAGCAGCCGGACACCGAGGTCGGCAAGCTGCCGCTCGAAGTCGCGACCGCAGGGTTCATGGGGAACCTGGGCCGGAAGTGGGCGCATCACCCAGCCGGCTCTCACCACGTGCTGGGCGATGCGCCTCCCGGCCGGGTGAGCGGTGGGGTCGGGGGCGGGGGCAGTCATGGTGGTCTTCCCCGTCGGTATCGGTCAGTGGCCCGACATCGGGCGCAGGCGCACGGGGACGGAGGCGTGTCCGTTGCTGATGAGGCTCGGCAGCCTCTTCAGCGCCGTTCGCCCCGTGGCGAGTTGGGCGTCGGGGAAGCGTTCGAAGAGCAGGCGCAGCGCGGTGGCGACTTCGAGTCGGGCCAGCGGGGCACCGAGGCAGAAGTGAACGCCGTGTCCGAAGGCGAGGTGTTCCTTGCTGGGGCGGGTGGCGTCGAAACGGTCGGCCTCCTCGTGCCAGTCGGGGTGGCGGTTGGCGGCGGCGTAGGAGGCGAGGATCGCCTCGCCGGCCTTGATCGTCTGGCCGTCGGGGAGCGGGATGTCGGTGCGGGCGTAGCGCAGGGGAAGGTGCTTGACCGCGGGTTGGTGGCGCAGGGTCTCCTCGACGACGTCCTGCCAGGTGCAGCGGCCTCCCCGGATGTGGGCGAGCTGCTGGGGATCGGTCAGCAGGGTGGTGATGGCCTGGTCGATGACGTTGACGGTGGTCTCGTATCCGGCGCTGATCATCAGCAGGAGCGTGTCGCGTAGCTCGGCGTGGCTGAGGGCGGAGCCGTCTTCCTCGTCGCGGGTGGCGATCAGCAGCGAGGTCATGTCCTCACCGGGCTCGGTGCGCTTGGTCTCGATCAGGACGTCCAGCAGGCTGTAGAGGGCGGCGGTGTTCGCGGCCTGTTCCTCGGCGGAGAGATGGGTGGCGAACACGTTGTCCACCACGGTGCGGAGTTCGGCGCGCTGGTCGGCGGGGACGCCCATGAGCTTGCCGATGACAGCGATCGGGAGCGGGTAGGCGAGGTGCTCGCGCAGGTCGACCGTCTCGCCGACCGGGAGGGCGTCGAGGATGCCGTCGACGAGGGCCTCGATGTCCGCCTGGAGGGCGGCGGTGCGGCGGGCGGAGAGGGCGGGGGCAACCATGCGGCGCAGGCGGCTGTGATCCTTGCCGTAGGCGGTGAACATGTTCTCCACCGCGACCCACAGGGCCAGTGGCCAGGTGGCGACGGTCTCGGCGAAGGCCGGCCAGTGGGCGCGGCCGTCCTTGGAGACGTCCTTGCTGGTCAGGAGATGCTTGAGGAAGGCCGGGTCGGAGACCGACCAGGCGCGCACGCCGAGGATGTCCACCAGCGTCGCCGGGCCGCGCTCGCGCAGGGCCTGGTGTTCGGCGTCTGGGTCGGATCCGGTCGGGTCGAGGACGAGTATCTGCTGTTCGGACACGGTGAGGTCTCTTTCAGCTCGTGGGGAAGATGACGGGCAGGGCGGCCAGGCAGCGGTGGAAGGGAGCGGGGCGCCAGACGACGTCGTCCCGGTGGCCGTCGAGGTCCATCTCGGGCAGAGCGTCGAGGACGTGGAGGATGGCGGCTTCAGCGATGAGGTACGCATGCGATCTGCCGGGCAGCTGTGCGGGCCGGCTCCCCAGGTGAGGTGGGCCCGATTGCCCAGCGGCCGGTGGGATCCCAGCGTGGGTCGTTGTTGCAGGCGGCGTAACTGATGACCACCGGCGGTCGGCCGGAAGCAGGAAGCCGCCGATGTCGACCGGCCGGGTCGGGTAGGTCATCACGAAGTTCGCCGACGGGCGTCGCGGTGGAAGACGTTGTCCTGGGCCTCGCGGACGGAGGCATCGCCTGCGTGCAGGTCTCCGGAGAACCCGGTGTTGGTGAGGGCGCTCGCCGGCGTAGATCTCGTCCATGCTGCCTTCGGCAGGTAGCGGCCGGGGCAAGGCGATTCCTTCGTCGTGCATCTCGAAAGAGCATGGCGGTGACCAGCCGCAGGAGCCCGTTGCGGTAGGCGGTGCGGGCCTTGGTGTGCTCGTTCCACTTGGCGCCGATCCGGACCGCGGCCTCGGACTCGATCAGCTCCTGCAGCATCGCTCGGCCACACTCCGCACGAGTTCGAGTCCGTCCGCCGAACGTAGTGACTCCGACAGGCGGAGTAAGCCGGGCCGGCCACCGCGCACCTCCTGCGTCGAACTGTTCCCTTCACCATGGAGAGTTGCACGGTGGTTGCCTCATGCGCAGGGAGCGGAGACCGTCACCGGATGCACGCCCCGGGCATCCGCCCGCGCACACCCGCACGGTGATCGACTACACCATCGCGCGGGACCCCGTCTCCGAGCGTGTCGTTGCGCGCGATCTGAGCCGGCTGATCGACAACGGGATCGGGGTGTTCGTGAGGACGGCACGGCGCGGCCTCGTTCTCCAGTCGCGCCGGCCAGCCCCTATGTTGGTCCGCTAGAGACCCTTGCCGGGCCACCTCCCGGTCACTGGCCCGCGCCTCGATCGGATCGGAGACCGCCGACCGGATCCCCTCACGCCGGACTCGCTCGTCAGCGGTCGGCCCTCCGCCATCGGGATACCTCATCCCTACGGCATAGCGCGGCCCTCGACAGCCGTCACAAGTAGCGCGTTTCCTGACTGATGCCTTCGCCACGATCACGCCCGGCTTGGTATGCCCCGGCGCGACGTATTCCGATCCGCGGTGACGTACCCGAAGGCTGAACCAGGGGCTTGGTCCGTGACTGGTCCGGAAGCACTGGTCAGGAGGGGTGCAGTCGTGGGAGGAATTGGGAGTTAGCACGCAAGCCGGGCCCGGTCGAGAGCGGGTTGCACGAAGGGCGCCTGACGGGTGAAAACCCAGGTCAGGCGCCCTTTCGCATGTTTCTAGAAGAAGCCGAGCTTCTTCGGCGAGTATGACACCAGCAGATTCTTGGTCTGCTGGTAGTGCTCCAGCATCATCTTGTGGGTCTCGCGGCCGATCCCGGACTGCTTGTAGCCGCCGAACGCCGCGTGTGCGGGGTAGGCGTGGTAGCAGTTGGTCCATACCCGGCCCGCCTGGATCGCGCGGCCCGCGCGGTAGGCGGTGTTCATGTCCCGGGTCCACACGCCCGCGCCCAGGCCGTACAGCGTGTCGTTGGCGATCTTGATCGCGTCGTCGAAGTCGGTGAAGGAGGCCACCGAGACGACCGGACCGAAGATCTCCTCCTGGAAGATCCGCATCCGGTTGTCGCCCTCGAAGACGGTCGGCTGGACGTAGTAGCCGCCCTTCAACTCACCGTCGTACTCCACGCGTTCGCCGCCCGTGAGGATCCTCGCGCCCTCCTGGCGGCCGATGTCCAGGTAGGAGAGGATCTTCTCCAGCTGGTCGTTGGAGGCCTGGGCGCCGATCATGGTGTCGGTGTCCAGCGGATGGCCCGGCTTGATGCGCCGGGTGCGTTCGACGGCCGCCTCCAGGAACTCCGCGTAGTGACCGCGCTGGACCAGCGCGCGGGACGGACACGTGCAGACCTCGCCCTGGTTGAGCGCGAACATCGTGAAGCCTTCGAGCGCCTTGTCGCGGAAGTCGTCGTCGTGCGCCCACACGTCGTCGAAGAAGATGTTCGGCGACTTCCCGCCGAGCTCCAGGGTGACCGGCCTGATGTTCTCCGAGGCGTACTGCATGATCAGCCGCCCGGTCGTGGTCTCCCCGGTGAACGCGACCTTCGCCACCCGCGGGCTCGACGCCAGCGGCTTGCCCGCCTCCACACCGAAACCGTTGACGATGTTCAGCACGCCCGGCGGCAGCAGGTCCGCGACCAGGCTCAGCCAGTAGTGGATGGAGGCCGGGGTCTGCTCGGCCGGCTTGAGGACCACCGCGTTCCCCGCGGCCAGCGCCGGCGCCAGCTTCCAGGCGGCCATCAGGATCGGGAAGTTCCACGGGATGATCTGCGCGACGACCCCGAGCGGCTCGTGGAAGTGGTACGCCACCGTGTCGTCGTCCAGCTCGCCCAGTGAACCCTCCTGCGCCCGGATCACCCCCGCGAAGTAGCGGAAGTGGTCGATCGCCAGCGGGATGTCGGCGGCCAGCGTCTCCCGCACCGGCTTGCCGTTCTCCCAGCTCTCGGCCACCGCCAGCGGCTCCAGGTACGCCTCCATCCGGTCGGCGATCTTCAGCAGGATGTCGGAGCGCTCGGCCACCGGCGTACGGCCCCACCCGGGTGCCGCCTCGTGCGCCGCGTCCAGCGCCCGCTCGACGTCCTCCGCGGTACCGCGCGCGATCTCCGTGAACGGCTGCCCGTTGACCGGCGACGGGTTCTCGAAGTACTGCCCGCGCGCCGGCGGCACGTAGGTGCCGCCGATGAAGTGGTCGTAGCGTGCCTGGTAGGAGACGATCGCGCCTTCGGTGCCCGGCGCCGCGTAACGAGTCATGCTGGTCTGCCTCCCGGTGCAGCGCTGCCCGCCGTTGGGCAGCTCCCGGCGCGAGGCTAGGCACCCGGACGTTGCACGTACGTTGCACCGCAGGTCCGCGCCGGTACCCGGCCGCCCGGTACCCCCAGCTCGGCCTCCAGCGCGGCGAGCCGGGCGCGGACCGGGGCCGTCGGGCGCACCGCCGCGAGCGCCCGCCACACGTCGAGGTCGTCCTCGCCCCACGGTGCGTGCGCCCAGTCCGCCAGCAGGTCGGGATCGCGGTGTGCGATCAGCGCCGTGCGCAGCGCGCCCGCGAGCCGTTCCCGCAGCCGTACGATCGCCGGGGCCTGCGAGCCGGGCAGCAGTGGCCCGGTGTACGCCTTGGCCGCCGAGGTGAGCGCCCCCGTCTCCAGTCGCCGCTCCACCACGACGGTGTCCGACTCGACCGCCGCCGCCAGCCGGTACGGCCGCGAGGCGAGCAGACCCGGACCCAGCAGCCTGCGCAGGCGGGCGAGTTCGGCCCGCAAGGTCACCGGTGTCACCGACTCGTCCGCGTACAGCGAGCACAGCAGCTCGTCACCGCTCAGACCCTCGGGATGCCGGGAGAGCAGCACGAGGATCTCGCTGTGCCTGCGGCTGAGCCTGATCCGCCGCCCGCCCAGGACGAGTTCGGCCTCGTGCCGGCCCAGCGCGCTCAGCAGCGGCCCCTCCCCGGCGGCGGGCGGCGGGGCGAGCAGGGCGAGCTGTGCCTCGGCGGCCCGCGCCACCGCGTGCACGAAGCCGAGGCTGTGCGGATGGGCGAGCCCGTCCCCGCCGGTGATGTCCACGGCCCCCAGGACCCGTCCGGTGCGTGGATCGTGCACCGGGGCGGCGGCGCACGTCCACGGCTGCACCCGCCGTATGAAGTGCTCGGCGGCGAACACCTGCACGGGCCGGCCCACGGCGACCGCGGTACCCGGCGCGTTGGTGCCGACCGCGCTCTCCGACCAGCGGGCCCCGGGCACGAAGTTCATCCGGTCCGCGCGGCGCCGGGTCGCCGCGTGCCCCTCCACCCACAACAGCCTGCCGGACGCGTCGCACACCGCCAGCAGATGCTCGCCGTCGGCCGCGAACGTGCCCAGCAACTCCCGGAACAGCGGCATCACCCGGGCCAGCGGATGCTCCGTGCGGTAAGCCCCGAGGTCGTCGTCGGTCAGCTCCACGCTGGCGGTGCCGTCCGGCCCGACACCGGCCCGCGCGCTGCGCCGCCACGACTCCGCCACCACCGATCGCACCGGGCGCGGCACCGTCCCGGCCGTCGTGAACGTCTCGTGCGCCCGGAGCAGCGCCCGGACGCGCTCGGCGGGGTCGGCCCCCGGCTCCAGGGCAACCCACGGATCGGTCAACTCGGCCTCCCCGAACGGTGGAACAGCGGTACCTCGGCGGCTGGGACCATCGTCACCCCGGGTGTTCGCGCGGACAACCGGTGCGACGGCGGCTCCGCCCGGCCTAGGCGAAGTTGACCATTCTGATGTAGCGCACCCAGTCCCAGTACGGCCCCGGGTCGCTGTGGTCGGTTCCGGGCACCTGATAGTGGCCGATGATGTGCTGCCGGTCGCGGGGGATGCCGTACGTGTCGCAGATCGCCGCCGTGAGCTTCGCCGACTCCTCGTAGAGGGCGTTGGTGAAATAGCCGGGCCGGTCCACCCAGCCCTCGTGCTCGATGCCGATGCTGCGCGTGTTGTACGTCCAGTTGCCCGCGTGCCAGGCGATGTCGGCCTCGTGCACGCACTGCGCGACGTGCCCGTCCGCGGAGCGGACCACATAGTGCGCGGAGACCTGTTTCGCCGGATCGCCGAAGATCGCCAGTGTGTCGGTGTACGTCTCCTGCGTCACGTGGATCACCACCCGGTCGATCGCGTAGTCGCCGGGGCGGTCGGCCACCGTGTAGTTGGAGCCGCTCGCCGGCCGCCACTCGGCCGGCGGGTAGTCGACGAACCCGGTCTGTGCTCCGGCACGCGGGTCGGGGAGGAGCGCGTAGGGGACGGCGGCGAGCGCCGCGCCCTTCAGCAGCCGGCGCCGGCTGAGCCGCGGTTCGGCTCGGTCCATGTCCATGGCGGGATGCCTTTCGGGATGCCTTCGGAAGACCGTTCGGGAGTGGGGAAGGGAGGGGTACGGCAAGGAAGCGCGAAATGCAGGCCTGGGCCGGCGCGACCCGGCGAGGCGGGGTCACCGCTAGCCGCGCAGGGCCCGTGCGGTCTCCCGCAGCCGCGCGTGCACACCGCGGTACGTCTCCCGCGCGGGCAGCCACTCCTTGCGGAGCCTGGCCACGCACGTGTAGTTCGTGTCGCACACGTTGGCCAGCGGTGATTCGACCGCCTGGCCGGCGAA
This sequence comes from Streptomyces sp. NRRL S-1022, assembly GCF_000720135.1. GTDB lineage: Bacteria > Actinomycetota > Actinomycetes > Streptomycetales > Streptomycetaceae > Streptomyces. The sequence goes on from NZ_JOIU01000005.1 coordinate 179,194, forward strand.
CTGGTACGCGTCCAGCTCGCTGAACCCGTAGTCGCGCACCAGCCACTGCACCAGGTCGAGCTGGGATATCCGGAACGCGTCCTCCAGCGGGCGGGCCGAGCCGGTGGAGATGATGTGCGTGTCCGACTCCAGACGGGGCCACGGTGTGGCGACGCCCTTGAGGAGGTCGACGACCACCACCGTGTTCATCGCGCACTCCACGGCCACCCCGCAGGTCTCGCCCTCCCCCTGCCGGGCGTGCCCGTCGCCGAGGCTGAGCAGGGCGCCCTCGACATTGACCCCCAGGTAGCAGGTGACGCCGGCCCGCATCTCGGGCGTGTCCATGTTCCCGCCGTGCGCGTCCGGCACCAGGGCCGAGCGCACCTCCAGGCCGGCGGGTGCCACGCCCACCGTGCCGTGCATCGGGTCCAGGGGCAGCTCCAGCCGGAGGTGGCCGTCCCGCGCCTGGAACAGGGCGGTCCGGCGGCTGCGGTCCAGCTGCCAGATCCAGACCCGCTCCGGCAGCGGTGGCTGCAGCGTGGCCGTGGTCCGGGTGGAGGTGAGCGCGCCGAAGAGGGGGACCGTCGTGGACGCCGCCCAGTCGCGGGCCGGTTCGATCGACACGAAGTGCACCGCCACGGTGTCCCCGGGTTCGGCGCCCTCGATGTGGAAGGGACCCGTCTGCGGGTTGAGGGAGGGGAACTCGCAGACCTCGGACACGAGGTCCTTCTCGGAGCGGACCCGGCCGGCGAAGCAGTCCTCGGTGTACAGGTCGAGGACCGTACCGGGTGCGATCCGCGCCAACGGTGCTGCCCCGCCGAACGTCCAGGCGTACTGATCCGGTTCGGGGCGGACGGTGAGGATCCGGGGCTCGGTCATCGTGGCTCGGCTCCCTTCCGCGGAGCGGTCGTCGGGCTGGTGCCTCGGGCCGGCCGGGGCGAGGCCGGCACCGCCGGCGGAGGGCAGCCTCCGGCGAAGGCGGCGCCGGGCGGCACCGGCGCGGCCACCGCGGCGGCCGGTGCCCTCGCCGTGATGCTCCGGAACTGGACCTGGCGCGCTCCGATCGCCTCGTTCCGCGGTCCCCCGATCGGCCCCCCGTTCATGTGTCCCCCCATACGTGTCGGTCCGCTGACACCTGCCGCCTGCGTGATTCCCTCATCTCGCGCGCGGCCGACGGCTCATGACGGTCCGTCGGCTGCGCATCGCGTGAATTCACGGTACGGCTCGGGCCGGTTGGGCAGAAGGGTGTGCCGCGCTTCCGTGGACAAGTCGAGGCTTGTGGACAACTCGATCACCCGATCGGGCGAGCCTGGGGACGAGCGGGGCCGGGGAGCCGCGTCAGGCGTGCTCCGCCACCACGGCCGGATCGTCCAGCACCGCTCGGACGACCGAGTGCGCGGCGCCCAGCAGCGGACCCTGGGGGCCCAGGGGGGACACCGTCACCGGGCAGGCCGGGCCCGCCGTACGGCCCGTCAGCTCCGTCTCCAGGGACGGCAGCAGCCAGGGGGAGAGGCCGGCCAGGGCGCCGCCCAGGACCACTGTCTCCGGGTCGAGCAGGTTCACCGCTCCGGTCAGGGCGATGCCGAGCGCCGTACCGGCGTCCCGCAGAGCCGCCTGCACGGCCGCGTCCCCCGCCTCGGCGCGCTGCGCGAGCAGACCCACCAGATCCTCGCGCGGCTCCAGTCCGGCCGCGCGCAGGACCGCCTCCTCACCCGCGTACTGCTCCAGGCAGCCCCGGCTCCCGCAGGGGCAGGCGGGTCCGTCCGGCCGTACGGGGACATGGCCCAGCTCGCCCGCGAATCCCCGGGTCCCGCGCAGCAGCCGGCCGTCGACGACGACCGCGGCACCGATACCGATCTCGGCCGACACGTGCAGGAAGTCACCGGGGGTGCCGGGCCCGAGCCATAGCTCGGCCAACGCCCCGAAGTTGGCCTCGTTGTCCACGGTCAGCGGCCAGTCGCCGGGGAGCAGCCGGCCGAGGTCGGTGTCGTGCCAGTCGAGGTTCGGGGCCCGTACGACCGTCCGTGCGTCCCGGGCCACCAGCCCCGGCACGGCGACCGCGAGTCCGGCGGGCCACAGCTGCGCCTGTTCCGCCTCCGCGACGACCCGCCGGATCAGTGCCGTCAGCTCCTCGGTCACGGGCCCGGCGGCACGGCCCCGGTTGGCGCCGCGCCGTTCGGCCCGGGCACGGACCTCGCCGCGCAGGTCGACCGCGCACACCGCGAGGTGGTCGACGCCGATCTCCGCCCCGATCCCGGCCGGCCCCCGGCCGCTCACCGCCAGCGCGGACCCGGGCCGGCCGACCCGGCCCGGCCGCTCGGGGCCGAGTTCCTCCACCAGCCCCCAGCGGATCAGCTCGTCCACCAGCGTCGACACCGCGGCCCGGGTCAGTCCGATCCGGGACGCGACCGCTGCCCGGGACAGCGAACCCTCGGCGCTGACGGCGTGCATCACCCGGGCGAGGTTGCGCCGGCGCATGCCCTGCTGGGTGTCCGGCAGGGTGCGCCCGGCGCCCGGGGGTCGCGCCTCGTGCAGCGGTGCGGTCATGCCTCCGTCAATCCTCGGTGTCTGCCGCCCGGCGGCGGGCGGGCGGCTCGGTCACTGGGTGCGGGTCTCCCGCTCCAACAGCGGGGCCGCGTCGGAGAGTACCCCGCTGATCCGTTCGAGCGTCGACCCGTCCGGCTCCACGGGCTCCAGGACCGGACCCGCGGCCGTGTTCCAGCGGCGGGCCACCGCCGCGGGATCCTCGCCGGTCAGCAGTCCGGCCGCCTGTGCCGCCGCGCCCAGGGCGACCAGTTCCCCGGCCTCCGGTACCTGGACGGGCCGCCCGGAGAGCCGGCGCACCGTCTGCTGCCAGGCCGTACCCCGGGCGCCGCCGCCGATCAGGAGCAGGGGGGTGCTGCGGTCCGCGTCCTCGTCGAGGACCAGGTCCAGCGCCCCGAGCAGGGCGTGCACCGCGCCGTCGTACGCGGCTTGGAGCAGCTGCCCCGCGGTGGTGTCGTGGCGCAGCCCGTGCAGCAGCCCGGAGGCGTGCGGAAGGTTGGGGGTGCGCTCGCCGTCGAGGTAGGGCAGCAGCGTCACCGAGCCGCCGGGTGCCACGGCCTCCCGGTCCAGGCCCAGCAGGGCCGCGACCCGGTCCACCGCGAGGGTGCAGTTCAGGGTGCAGGCCAGCGGCAGCCAGTCCCCGCGCGCGTCGGCGAAGCCGGCCACCGTGCCGGTGGGATCGGTGGGGCGGCGTCTGGAGACGGCGTAGACCGTGCCGGAGGTGCCGAGGCTCAGCACCGGGGTGCCTGGCCTGAGGCCGAGGCCCAGCGCCGCCGCCGCGTTGTCGCCGGTGCCCGGGGCCACCAGGGTGCCCTTGGAGAACGGCAGGTCGTGGCTGTCCCGCACGGTGCCGGCCACCTCGCCGGGACGCACCACCCGGGGCAGCAGCGCCGGGTCGAGACCGATGTGCGCCAGGGTCTCCTCGTCGTACGCCTCCTTCCGGGACGCCCACCAGCCGGTGCCCGAGGCGTCGCCGCGGTCGGTCGTGCCCTGCCCGGTCAGGCGCTCGGTGAGGTAGTCGTGGGGGAGCCGTACCGCTCGGGTCGCGCGGACCGCCTCCGGCTCCTGCTCGGCGAGCCACGCCCACTTGGTGGCCGTGAAGGACGCCGCGGGCACGCTGCCGGTGCGCTCCGCCCAGGCCTTCGGGCCGCCGAGCTCCTCCACCAGGCGGCGGGCCTGCGGTGCCGAGCGGACGTCGTTCCACAGCAGTGCCGGGCGCACCGGCTCGCCGTGCTCGTCCAGGGTGACCAGGCCGTGCTGCTGGCCGCCGATCGACACCGCCGCCGCCTCGTGCGCCGCGTCACCGCACTGGCGCAGCGCCGCGCACAGCGCGTCCCACCACTGGCGCGGATCGCTCTCCCGGCCCGCCCCGGAGGTCACGGTGTGCGGGGCCTGGCCGGAGGCCACCACCTGGCCGGTGGCCACGTCGACGATCAGTGCCTTCGTGGACTGGGTGGACGTGTCCACCCCGACGACGAGCGGACCCTCGACTGCTGACATCGGGCTCTCCCTCTTCCGCGGCTCCGCGGGAATGTGCGGTGGGCTGTCGAAGACACCTTGCTGTCGAAGACATCTTGTCTCTTCCCAGCGGTGCGTCGGCATACTAATTTGTAAACCGCCATGACGAATAGTCGTACGCAGCAAGGAGCCGCGGCATGAACTACCAGCCCACCCCCGAGGACAGGTTCACCTTCGGCCTGTGGACCGTCGGCTGGCAGGGAAGGGACCCGTTCGGTGACGCCACCCGCCGCGCCCTCGACCCGGTCGAGACGGTGCGGCGCCTGGCGGAGCTCGGCGCCCACGGAGTGACCTTCCACGACGACGACCTGATCCCCTTCGGCTCCTCGGACACCGAGCGCGAGTCGCACGTCAAGCGGTTCCGCCAGGCCCTGGACGCCACCGGGATGACCGTCCCCATGGCCACCACGAACCTCTTCACGCACCCCGTCTTCAAGGACGGCGCGTTCACCGCCAACGACCGCGACGTGCGCCGCTACGCCCTGCGCAAGACGATCCGCAACATCGACCTGGCGGCCGAACTGGGCGCGCGGACGTACGTCGCCTGGGGCGGCCGCGAGGGCGCCGAGTCCGGAGCCGCGAAGGACGTACGCGCCGCCCTGGACCGGATGAAGGAGGCCTTCGACCTCCTCGGCGAGTACGTCACCTCACAGGGCTACGACCTGAGGTTCGCCATCGAGCCCAAGCCGAACGAGCCCCGCGGCGACATCCTGCTGCCCACCGTCGGGCACGCGCTGGCCTTCATCGAGCGCCTGGAGCGGCCCGAGCTGTACGGCGTCAACCCGGAGGTCGGCCACGAGCAGATGGCCGGGCTGAACTTCCCGCACGGCATCGCGCAGGCCCTGTGGGCGGGCAAGCTCTTCCACATCGACCTCAACGGCCAGTCCGGGATCAAGTACGACCAGGACCTGCGGTTCGGCGCGGGTGACCTGCGGGCCGCCTTCTGGCTCGTCGATCTCCTGGAGAGCGCCGGCTACGACGGGCCGCGCCACTTCGACTTCAAGCCGCCGCGGACCGAGGACCTCGACGGCGTGTGGGCGTCGGCGGCGGGCTGCATGCGCAACTACCTCATCCTCAAGGAGCGGGCGGCCGCCTTCCGCGCCGACCCGGAGGTCCAGGAGGCGCTCCGCGCGTCGCGCCTGGACGAACTGGCCCGGCCGACCGCGGCCGACGGCCTGCAGGCGCTGCTCGCCGACCGCGCGGCCTTCGAGGACTTCGACGTCGAGGCGGCCGCCGCGCGCGGGATGGCCTTCGAACGTCTCGACCAGCTGGCCATGGACCACCTGCTGGGCGCGCGCGGCTGACCGGAGAAAGGGCCGGGGCGGGCGCAGAGGGGCCGGGGTGAGTGGCAGCGTCTCACCCCGGCCCTCCTGCCGGCCCCGAGGCCGGTGTCACCGCTTCCCGGGCAGCCGCACGTACGTCACGGTCGTCCTGACCCCGCTGTCGACCAGCCGGCCCTGGGCGTCGAACGCGCCCGTCCCGTCGGTCATCCCGAAGTCGTTGTCGTTGACGAGCGCGAGCGTGTCGTCGTCCACGCGCGCGATGCCCTCGATCTTCCCGGGCACCCCGGCGACCTCGCCCAGGTCCACCACGAGCCGCTTGGACAGCACCGGCACGCCCGCGGCCGCCGGGTCGCCCAGCTGCTCCAGCGAGGGCGACGTCGTGTCGTCGTCCCACGGGCCGCCGAGGATGTCGGACGTCTTCCGCAGCCTGACCAGCTGCAGCCGGGCCGCCTTGTCGGTGCGCTCCTCGACCAGCAGCCGGTCGCGGCCGACCGCCACCACCGACGAGATCTTCAGCTCGGAGGGGTCGTCCTCGCCCGGGTCGACCACGCCCACCGGGTCGAAACGGTAGGCGTACTCGGCCGTGACGGCCTTCAGCCGCGGTGAGAAGCGCAGCAGTCGCGTGGTGCGCGAGGCGTCCCCCGCGTCCGCGTCCGGCAGCGAGAGCGGGCTCTGCAGAGCCATCACCAGGTCTCCGCCGGGAAGCAGCGCCAGCCCCTCGAAGCCCCGGTTCGTCTTCCGGTGCAGCAGGATGGCCGGCAGCGCCTCCACCACCGGGTAGTCCGCACCGGTCAGACCGAGCCCCTTGGGCACGTAGCGGGCGAGGACCCTCCCGCGCGCGGAGACGTGCACCAGGGACGGCCCGTACTCGTCCACGAGCCAGAAACTGCCGTCCCCGGCCCGGACGATGCCCTCGGTGTCCAGGCCGTCCGGATCGTAGGAGAGCGGCGTGCTCGCGTCGTAGGTGTACGGCGCCTCGTCCCGGCCCTGCTGGTTCGGCAGTCCGGTGACGGCCTTCCCGGACGAGGTGGTCAGCGGTATGGCGTCGACGACCTCGACCCTGTCACCGGAGACCCGGATCCGCACGATCGCGGGGTCGAAACCGGGCACCGGGAAGGTGCGCCGCTTCTTGCCGCCGACCTTGATCTGACCGTTGGGGCCGCGGTCGGTCACCGTCCAGTACTCGTCCTTGCGGCCCGCCGGGTAGACATCGCTGCCGATGCCGCCCAGCTTCACCCCGCGGTCGTCGGCCACGCTGCCGGGCAGCAGCGCGTTGCTGAACGCGCCGAGCGGGATCTCGCCGAGGGTCGCCGTGCGGACGACGCGGGCGTTCCCGGACGGCGCCGCCGTGGCCGTCCCCGCGGCCACGAGGACGGCGGCCAGGGCCAGCGGCAGGCCGGTGGCGACGGAACGGTGGACGCTGCGCCGGCCGGCGGCATGCGGGGACATCGGGCCTCCTGGGAGCAAGGTCGTTGGCTGCGGCCACCTTCGGGCCCCCGCGGGAACGCCCGCCGACCTCGCGGTGAACGGCCGGCGACCGCGGCTGATCGGATCGTGCCGGCTCCGTGGGGACCGGATCGTGCCGGCCCTGTGAGGACCGGATGTCGGAGGTCTTCCCGCTCGGTCGTCCTGGGCCGTGCCGAGGGCCGGGGCCGTCGCGGGATGAGGGCCCGCCCCGCCTGCCGGCGCCCGGCGACCTGCCTCGTCGCGGTACGGCGATCAGCGGCCCTCGCGGTCGAGCCGCAGCTGAACGCCCGCGCCCCGGACGGTCCACCGGCTGCCGCCGCGGTGGAACTCCGGCCGCTCGTCCGCCTTCCCGGCCGCTTTCCCTGTCGGGAGCCACCGCGAGATTCTCCTGCGAGGAGAGGCTCCTAGGGGGCGGCTCTCAGGGATGTCTCAGGGGCGGCGCGTGGAACCGCGGGGAGCGGGAGGCCGTTCTCAGATCAGAGAGCGGCAGTGGCCGCGGAGGAGGCGACGCTCATGTCGATGAACGCGAAGATCGCCGCAGGTGGCGTGGCGGTCGGGCTGATCCTGCTGATATGGCTGCCCTGGTGGGTGGCGTTCCTGATCGTCGTGGGCGTCCCGGTGGCCGCGTACCTCGCCCTGGACCCCTCGCAGCGGCGCAGGCTGCGCCGGGTCACCCGCAAGGAGCTCGGCCGCTGAGGCCCCGGCGCACGGCGCGGGACCGGTCGGCGAGGCACCGGCGCGGGCCGGCCGAGCCGTCGGGGGCCGCACGGCCACCCGCGGCACGGCTCCACGAGCGGCACGGGAGGCGCCGCCCGGCCGCCCCGGCTCACAGCGGCCGTACGGCCATCTTGTCGAGCGCCTCCAGCAGTCCCGGCAGCTCCGGACCCCGGCCCACCGGCAGGACCTCACCGGGCTCCTCGTCGAGCAGGACGAACGCGATGTCGTCGGTGCGGGCCACGATCGACCAGCCGGGGCCGTCGGCGCGCAGGGTCCGGGCCTCACCCGGGGCGAAAGACGAGCGCACCCGGCCCAGCGGCGGCGGGGAGTCGACATAGGCGCGGGCCTCCGAGAGCACCCGGCGGACACCGGCGTGCCCGCCGGACGCGGCACCCCCGGTCTCCGGCGCGGACTGCACGGCCTTCGGCTCTTCGCCCGGTGCGGTGAACGCGGCGTCGTCGATCTGCTCCCGCCAGGCGGCCCACTGCAAAGCGATCTCGTCGGCGCCCAGACGGCGCTGGGCGGGCCCCCAGGAGCCGGTGTCCGGCGGGCTGAGCGCCGGCCGGCCCGCCTCCTCGGGAGCGGGATCGTGCGGTGCGGGCACGCCGGGTGCCGCGACGGCGACGGCCAGGGGCCACCCCGGCAGGGCGGCCACGACCGCGCGCTCGTCCGGCGACAGCTCGTACTCCATGCCGCAGTCCCAGGAGGCGATCGCCACGGCGACCAGCGAGACGTCGTCGATGACGACCGTCCAGCGAGCGCCCACCCCGTCCTGGCCCAGCACCAGGCCGTACCCGTCGGCGCGCGGGGCGAGGTCCAGCGCCGCGCACGCCTCCGGGTAGTCGTCACCCAACACGCTCGGAAACTGCGCCGGCGTCAGCAGCACCGCCGTCAGCACGTACAGCGCATCGTCCGCGGCGGCGACGGCCTCATCGTCCGTCCCAGCCATCCCTGCCTCCCCAGTGGTCGTCCATCGGCGCGCACCCTAGTGCGAGCGGAAGCCGCTTGTCACGACTCCCCACACCACGCGGAGCTGCAGGTTTCCGCCTGGACAGGGGCGAAACGGGCCACAACTGGAGAGGACTGTTCCGCTCAGGCCGCGGGCAGCCCGAGGAGGTCGCGGGCCACGGCGTCCGGGGACGCGTCCCGCTCGCGGGCCAGCGCGACCACGGCCCGGCAGGCCAGCTCGCTCACCCCGAAGGACAGCGCCTCCGGCGACACCCAGGCCGCCGCCTCCTCGATCCGGTCCTGGTCGTCCTGCGCGCGGGCCGCCACATAGACGGCCGCCGCTTCGAACAAGTTGTGCGCGCGCCGGTCCCGTGTGCTCTCCGGCCGCGCGGGCGTGGACGTGCGGAACCTGCCTGCGTACCTGCGGATCATGTCGAACACACAGACCACCTCTCCCCGGACGGGCGCCGAAGCGATCGCCCATCTCCTGACCCACAACGTAGAGTTGGACATCCGGCGGCATAAGGGGGACGACGCGGTGAAGCGGTTCGAGCGGCTGGAGCGGATCCGCCGGCTGGACCCGGTGGCGGACGCGCTGGAGATCTACCGGATCAGTGTGGCGTACGAGTTCCCCTGGGACTACACCCGAGCACTCGAACTGGCCCTGTACCGCACCTACGCGGTGCCCAGCATCGGACGGCTGCTCGCGCGGACGGCGGAGCTGACCGAGCGGACGCAGAAGCGGTACGACGACACGGTGCTGCTCCTCGACACCATCGTGGAACACGGCTTCACCGCCCAGGAGGGGCGCACGGCGGTCCGCCGCATCAACCAGATGCACCGCAGCTACGACATCAGCGACGACGACATGCGGTACGTGCTGAGTACGTTCGTGGTGATGCCCCGGCGCTGGATCGACGCCTACGGCTGGCGGCGGCTGTCCCGGCACGAGATCGTCGCCACCACCGAGTACTACCGCACCCTCGGCCGGCACATGGGCATTCCGGACATTCCCCGCACGTACGAGGAGTTCGAGGCCCTTCTCGACGCCTACGAGGAAGCCCACTTCGGCTGGGACGAGGAGGCCCGGCGGGTCTCCGACGCCACCCTCGGGCTGATGGCGTCCTGGTATCCGCGCCCGCTGGCGCCCCTGCTGCGCACGGCGACGCTCGCCCTGCTCGACGAGCCGCTGCTGCGCGCCTTCCGCTACCGGAGACCCGGTGCGGCCGCCTCCGCGCTGGTGCGCCGCGCCGTACGGACGCGCGGGCGGGTGGTCCGGCTGCTGCCGCCGCGCCGCAGCCCCCACTTCTCGCGTCAGAACTGGGAGGTCAAGGGCTACCCGGACGGCTACCGCGTGGCCGACCTGGGCACCCGGCCGGTCCCCGGGCTGCGCGGCTGCCCGGTGCGGCACCGGGACACCTCGGCGGCCGACCCCGTCGAGTGACGCCAGGACCGGCCGTCGAGCGGGTCTTCTTCCAGGACGAGCGCAGCAGCGAGCTCGCGGGGCCGGGAAGGTCCGGAAGCCGCCGGGGTGCGTGTGGCGACGGTGCCCGGCGCCGGGCGCAACGTCATGTTCGACAACCCGCGCGCCTTCGCGGCGGCCGTCGCCGGGACGCGCTGACCCGTCCGGCGCCGTCAGCCCTCGCGCACCGCGAGCGCGAGGAAACGGGCGTCCTCGTCGACGTACGACGTCATGCGCCATCCGGAGCGGGCCAGGAGTGGCCGGAGGTGGGGCTCGGCCCGCAGGTCGTCGGGGGTGATCCGGCGGCCCTGACGGGCGGCCAGCGCCGCGCGGCCGACGGGATGGAAGAGCGCGAGCGTGCCGCCCGGCCGTACGCCACGGGCGAGTTCCCGCAGGTTGTCCACCGGGTGCGGCAGGTGGGCGATCAGGCCGGCGGCGAACACGGCGTCCAGGCAGCCCGAGCGCAGCGGCAGCGCGGCGACGTCCGCGAGCAGCAGCCGCCCGTGACGGTCCCTGCCCGCCCCCGCGGCGGCCCGGAGCATCGCCGGGGTCAGATCGGCGCCCAGCACCACTCCCGAGGGCCCCACGGCGGCCCGCAGGGGCGGCAGGGCGCGCCCCGTGCCACAGCCGGCGTCCAGCACACGGTCCCCCCTGCGTAGGCGCAGGTCGGCCACGGCGGCCGCGTAGGCCGGGCCGTCGTCCGGGAACCGGCTGTCCCAGTCGGCGGCACGGGCGGTGAAGAACTCCTGGACGTGTGTGTGGTCGTCGCTCATGGTTCGCATGATTCCTCATCATCAGGAGGGATGTCTCTGCGCGCATGTTCGAGCGGGAGGCGATCGTTCCATCGCAACTGTGCGCCATATTCCGACACTTTTCGAAATGCGCCCCCTTTGTGCGCCCCTGCCCCCGCTAGCGTCCCGGGGCCATGGGACACCTGGACCACGCCGCCTTCGGCTGGCTGACACCCGTGCTGTCGTACGTGATGGCCTGTATAGGCGGCGCGCTCGGACTGCGCTGCACCGTCCAAGCGCTCGTCACCACCGGCCGCTCGCGCCGCAACTGGCTCGTCACCGCGGCGGCCGCCATCGGGACGGGCATCTGGACCATGCACTTCGTGGCCATGCTCGGTTTCCGCGTCAGCGGCAGCGACATCCGCTACGACGTGCCGCTGACCATCATCAGCCTTCTCGTCGCCATGGCCGTCGTCTGCGCCGGCGTCTTCGTCGTCGGCCACAGCCGCGACCGCAACCGCGCCCTCCTCCTCGGCGGACTCACCACCGGACTGGGCGTCGCCAGCATGCACTACCTGGGCATGGCGGCGGTCCGGCTGCACGGCGACGTCAGGTACGACCCCGTCCTCGTCGGGCTTTCGGTCCTGATCGCCGTGGTCGCGGCGACCGCTGCCCTGTGGGCCGGACTCAACATCAAGTCACCGCTGGCGGTCACCGGCGCCTCCCTCGTCATGGGAGCGGCCGTCACCAGCATGCACTACACCGGGATGTTCGCGGTGAGCGTGCGTGTGGACCCCTCCGGCGACGCCCTGCCCGGGGCCACGGCGATGCAGTTCATCTTCCCCCTCGCCGTCGGCCTCGGGTCCTTCCTGTTCATCACCTCGGCCTTCGTCGCCCTCTCGCCCACCGCCGACGAGCGCGAGGCCTCCGCCTTGGCCCAGCGGGCCGTCGAGGGCGTCGCCCGCTAGCGGACCCGGCCCGAACGCACCGACCCCGTCCCGAGCGAGGAGGCCATGCGCCCACCCCGTAGCCCCGAGAAAGCCGCCGCCCCGGCACCGCGCCCGCGTGGACGCCGCGCGCACGCCGGACCGCCCGCCGACGAGGGCGCCACCCGCCCGCCCGGCACCCAGCCCGCTCCGGCACGCGCGCGGGGAGGCCGCCGGCACCTGCGCCCGCGGACCGTGCGCGCCAAAGTGGTCAGCCTCCTGATGGTGCCCGTCGTCTCGCTCCTCGCCCTCTGGGCGTACGCCACCGTCACCACCGCCCAGGACGTCGCCCGGCTGCGCCAGTCCCAGCGGGTCGACGCCGAACTGCGCGCCCCGGTGGCCGCCGCCGTCACCGCGCTGCAGGCCGAACGCACCGCGGCCGTGCGCTACGCCACGGACCCGCGCGCCGGGAACGGCGGCGACCTCGAAGACCTCGCCGCCCGCACCGACCGGGCCGTGGCCACGCTTCGGCTCGGTGCGCACAGCACCGTCGCCGACAGCCAGGAACTGCCCGCAGTCGTCTCCCGGCGCCTCGACGCCTTCGTCACCGGCGCGGAGCGCCTGCGCACACTGCGGAGGGCCGTACGAGACCACGGGACGGGCTGGGAAGAGACGTACACGCGCTACACGACGGCCATCGGCGCGGCCTTCGCCGTCGACGGTGCCCTCACCGGCGTCCAGCAGGCCGACGTCGCCTCCGACGCGCGCGTGCTGCTCGAATTCTCCCGGGCCGCCGAGGCGCTGGCCCAGGAGGACGCCCTGCTGGGCAGCGCACGGACCGGCGGCGCCCTGGAGGGCAAACGGCTACGGCTGTTCAGCGCCGCCGTCGCCGCCCGCCGTGCACTCACCGGGACCGCCGTCGCCGATCTGCCCGCCGCCCAGCGCACCGCCTGGCAGGACCTGGCGCGCAGCCGTGCGCACACCGCCCTGAACGCGGCCGAGGACAGGCTGCTCACCGCCGGGCCGGGCGCCAGACCGGCCGACGAGGCACCGCGGGCCGCCTGGAGTGCCGCCCACGCGCGCGTGCAGGACGGCATGCGCAGCATCGCGACGGCCACGGGCCGTGCCGTCGCCGGCCGTGCCGACCCGGTCGCCCGCGGCCTGCTCAGCCCGGCGGGCGCCGCCGTGGTCCTCGGGCTCGCCGCCGTCGCGGCCTCCCTCGTCATCTCCGTCCGCATCGGGCGGGCGCTCGTGGTCGAACTCGTGACCCTGCGCAACGACGCACTGGAGATCGCCCGCCGCAAACTCCCCGAAGCGATGCGGAAACTGCGTGCGGGCGAGGAGATCGACATCCGGGCCGAGGCGCCCGCCGGGCCGCCCGCCGAGGACGAGACGGGTCAGGTCGCGGAAGCCCTGACCACCGTGCACCGCGCCGCGCTCCGCGCCGCCGTGGAGCGCGCCGAACTCGCCAGCGGCATCTCGGGAGTCTTCGTCAACCTGGCCCGCCGCAGCCAGGTCCTGGTCCATCGCCAGCTCAGCCTCCTGGACAGCATGGAGCGGCGCTCCGACGACCCCGACGAGCTGAGCGACCTGTTCCGCCTGGACCACCTCACCACCCGGATGCGACGGCATGCCGAGAGCCTGATCATCCTGTCCGGTGCCGCGCCCGGCCGGGCCTGGCGCATGCCGGTGTCCCTGACCAACGTCGTACGCGCCGCCGTCTCGGAGGTCGAGGACTACGCGCGCGTGGAGGTGCGACAGTTCCCAGAGGCCCACGTCATCGGGGCGGCGGTCGCCGACCTCACCCATCTGCTCGCCGAACTCGTCGAGAACGCCGCGCAGTTCTCACCGCCCCACACGCGTGTGCGCGTCACCGGCGAACCCGTCGGCAACGGCTACGTCCTGGAGATCGAGGACCGGGGACTCGGCATGGGTGCCGAGACCCTCGACCAGGCCAACCGGCGCATCGAGCAGTCCGAGGCGCTCGACCTCTTCGACAGCGACCGTCTGGGCCTCTTCGTGGTCAGCAGGCTCGCCTCCCGGCACGACGTCAAGGTGCACCTGCGCACCTCCCCGTACGGCGGCACCACCGCCGTGGTCCTGCTGCCGACCGCCCTGCTGCACAGCGGTGTGCGGGAACGGTCCTCTCACGAGGAGGGACAAGTCCTTCCCGGCCAGGAACGCGTCTACGCGCGCGTGCCCGGCGCGGTTTCGCCGCAGGAGGCCGCCGTCGCCGCACAGCCGGACCGGCCCGCCCTGGCGGCCACCGCACCCGGCGCGCACGGCACCGCCCGCCCGGCCGGCCCGCACAGCACCGGCCCGGCTGCCGCTCCCGGCAGCACACGGCCCCTGCCCGGGCCGGAGGGCCCGGCCGCCGACGGCGCCGGGCACGAACCCCCGCCCCCCGGCGTCACCACCCTGCGGCTGCACCGCCCGCCGGACGACTCCGAGTCCTCCGAGGACCTCCCGCGCCGGGTGCGCCAGGCGAACCTCGTCCCCCAACTGCGCCACCAGCGCTCCGAAGAGCCGGCTCCGCAGCCCGCCCGTGACGACCGGCGCACCCCCGAACTCGTACGGGACCGCATGACGGCGTACCGCGACGGCTGGACGCGCGGTGGTGGCCGGCAGCCCGGCCGCGGCGCCGCTCCGAGACCCGCAACGGGCAGTCACAGCGAAGGAGACCCCGCATGATCCAGGACCCGAACACCGGCCGGCGGTCCGGCGAGCTGGACTGGCTGCTCGACGATCTGGTGATGCGCGTGCGCGAGGTACGGCACGCCGTCGTGCTGTCCAACGACGGCCTGGCGGTCGGCGCCTCGACCGACCTCGCGCGGGAGGACGCCGAACACCTCGCCGCCGTGGCCTCCGGCTTCAACAGCCTCGCCAAGGGCGCGGGACGGCACTTCGGAGCGGGCGGGGTGCGCCAGACCATGGTCGAGATGGACGACGCGTTCCTCTTCGTGGCCGCTGCCGGCGACGGCTCCTGCCTCGCCCTGCTCACGGCGGTCACCGCCGACATCGGTCTGGTTGCCTACGAGATGGCCCGCCTGGTCAAACGCGTCGGCGAGCACCTGTACACGCCGCCGCGCCTGGCGGCGCAGCCACCCGCCGCCGGATGACCGGAAAGGCCGCACGATGACCGACAACCCGACCGGCGGACCCCGCGAGCCGGGCAGCCAGTGGTACGACGGCGAGGCAGGGCCGCTGGTCCGCCCGTACGCCATGACGGGTGGCCGCACCCAGCCGGGGCCCACCGGTGTCCGCTTCGATCTCATCGCGCTCGTCACCCTCGACCTCACCGCACCGGCACTCGACGACGACACCGCGCTCGGGCCCGAACACCGGACCCTGATCGACTTGTGCCGCCCGGAGACGCAGTCCGTCGCCGAACTCGCCGCGGACGCGGACCTTCCGGTCGGCGTGGTCAGGGTGCTCCTCGGGGACCTCCTGGAGCTCGGCTGCGTGACGATCAGCCGGCCCGTGCCGCCTGCGAGCCTGCCCGACGAACGGATCCTGCGCGAGGTCATCGCGGGACTGCGAGCGCTGTAGATGCACGTTCGGACACCGCCGTACGCCTCGCCACGTCCGCATCCGTACGCCTGGCCGCGTCCCGGTCCGTCTGAAGCGGGCACGTTGCGACACGGATCAGGCGCGAGTCGGTCACATCAGGTGGACTTCGCTCCTATCGCCCCGATGCCCGCCCCCGTTGTCATCATGCTGCCTTCACCACCGGAGCACGCGGACGCCGGCCGTGGCCGGCCCTCCCGAGAGAAGTGATCATGGTCTCCGAGCACTCCGACACCGCCGGCGACACCTCCGCCCTGGCGCTGAAGATACTCGTCGCCGGCGGCTTCGGCGTCGGCAAGACGACCCTGGTGGGAGCCGTCAGCGAGATCCGGCCGCTGCGCACCGAGGAACTCCTGAGCGAGGCCGGGCAGCTGGTGGACGACACCGACGGCGTGGACCAGAAGGTCACCACCACCGTGGCCATGGACTTCGGCCGCATCACGATCCGCTCCGGCCTGTCGTTGTACCTCTTCGGCACGCCGGGACAGGACCGCTTCTGGTTCCTGTGGGACGAACTGGCCCAGGGAGCCCTCGGTGCCGTGGTCCTCGCGGACACCCGGCGGCTGGAGGACTGCTTCCCCGCCGTCGACTACTTCGAGCACCGGCGCATCCCGTTCGTGGTGGCCGTCAACTGCTTCGCCGGAACCCGCGGTTACGGCGCCCACGACGTCTCCCGGGCGCTCGACCTCGACCACGGCACACCTGTGGTGCTGTGCGACGCGCGCGACCGCGACTCCGGCAAGGAAGTGCTGATCCGGCTGGTCGAGTACGCCGGACGGATGCACACCGCCCGGCTCCTGGACTCGGTCGGATGAGCCCGGCGCTCAGGCCGCCAGGTCCCGCACCGCCACCACGTTGTCGATCCTGACGCGCACCAGGAGTTCACCCGGTACGCCGTTGCGGGCCCCGTACTCCTCGGCGCGGTCCTCGCCCATGTACCGGGCGGCGATCCGGGTGGCCCACCGACGCACCTCGGCCAAGTCCTCCGACAGCCGGGCGCGACCGTTCAGCACCACGAAGTGGAACGGTGGGCGGTCGTCGTCCACGCACAGCGCCACCCGGCCGTCACGGGCCAGATTCCGCCCCTTCACCGTGTCCTTGCCGGTGTTGAACACCAGCTCGTCCCCGTCCAGGAGGAACCAGATCGGAGCCACATGCGGGCTCCCGTCGGCGCGGACGGTGGACAGCTTGCCGGTGCGGGTGCCGTCCGAGACGAACGCCCGCCATTCCTCATCGGTCATCTTCTCTGCCATGGGCCCATCCTGCTTGCCCGCACGCCGGTCGTGGGGAAGGCTGGCGGGAGTTCCTCCAGCCAGGGGGAGGCGTCACACGGGGAGACGGACATGGCACAGAACCAGGGTCTCGACTGGCTCCTGGACGATCTGACCGAGCGGGTGGACCACGTACGGCACGCACTGGTCCTGTCGAACGACGGGCTGGTCACCGCGGCGAGCACGGGCCTACGCCGCGAGGACGCCGAGCATCTGGCCGCCGTGGCCTCCGGGCTGCACAGCCTGGCCAAGGGCTCGGGGCGCCACTTCGGCGCCGGCCGGGTGCGCCAGACGATGATCGAGTACGACGACGCCGTGCTGTTCGTGACCGCGGCCGGCACCGGCAGTTGTCTGTGCGTGCTCAGCGGCGCGGAGGCCGACATCGGACAGATCGCCTACGAGATGACCCTGCTCGTCAACCGGGTCGGCGAACACCTCGGCGTCGACGCCAGGCAACCCGAGCGGACTCAGGAACCGGACGCCTGACCAGCGTCTTTTCCTCTCTCCGTGGAGTTATCCACAGGCTTGCCACGAGGTGCGACGATCCGGATACGGTGAGTGCACGGCGAACGCACCGGGCGTGCGCCACGGACTCCACGGGGGAGTACGGCCATGTTGGCACGCACTTTTGACTCACCCAGCCCCAGCCCCAGCGCCTGCGCGCCGAGCCGCGCCGCTCGCGAACTGGGACTCAAGCGCAGCGAGTTCGACCTCGCCGTGCAGCTCGGCCGCATCCGCACCGTGCCCGACGAGAGCGGGGGAGGGGGCCGGCTCGTGGAGCGCGCGGAGATCGACCGCCTCCGCGCCAAGGACGACTTCCCCGCATCCCTCCGCCACCGGCTGCAGGTCGTGGGCACGGCGGAGGGCGCGGCCCTCATGCACATCCCGGCGGGCCGCTTCAGCCGGCTCGCCCGCCTGGGGCTGCTCGTGCCCGTCACGTTCTACCTCAACCGCTACCGAGCCGTGGTCTGGCTCTATCTGGCGGAAGAACTGACCCAGTTCGCGGTGGGCCCGGAGAACGCGCGCCTGCTCAAGGGGCGTACGCCCGAGACACTGCGCGGCCAGCTGGCGGCCGGAGTGGACCTGCGGGCACGCAACTGGCGCGGACGCCACCTCGGATTCCTGCTGCGGCAGGCCGAGGACCCGTGGGCGCGCGCCGGGGCCGTGGCCGCCCTGCTGGCGCCCGTCGAGATCGCCGACGTCGTCAGGGACCCGTACGAGCGTGCCTGCCTGAACCGGTTCCGGCCCGCCCCGCCCGGTCACGGCCTTCCCGGGTCGCCCTCCGCGCACCTCGCCGAGCGGATCACGACGGCGCAGGACGCGGACGAGATCGGCTGGCTGCGCAGCGAACTGGCGCGCTCGGTCGAAGAGGCCCGCGAGGCCTCGCCCGCCCCACGCCCGGCCGTCCGCCGCTTGCCGCCGACGCCCCGCCCCGCCGCACGGCCCATCCCGCCCATGGCACGGACGGTCACCCGGCGCGTGGAAGAACGGACGGTCGTCCGGCCGGCAGGAGGGACGACGAGGCCCCCGGAACCCGTACCCAGCCTCGGGGAGCCGACGGCCAGGGACACCCAGTTGCCTCTGCGGACCTTGGAGTCGTGGGTGCGGCCCGCGGAGTTCACCGGCCGACCGGCGGTGCAACCCCTTCCCCGGGGCCCGGAGCCGGCGCAGGCCGCTCCGCCGCGGTCGTCCCGTGGTCTGCGGGCCTGGTTGCGACGGAGAGGCCCCCGCCCGGCACGGCCGGCGCGGGTCTGAACGCCCGCGCCGACGGCGGCCTTAGCCACCGGCTGCTACACGGCCCTGAACAGGCCCTCCTGCACGACCGACACGAGCAGTCGCCCCTGCAGGTCGTAGATGCGTCCGCGAGCCAGCCCGCGCCCGCCCGTCGCGATCGGCGACTCCTGGTCGTACAGGAACCACTCGTCCGCGCGGAACGGCCGGTGGAACCACATGGCGTGGTCCAGCGAGGCCATGTCGAAGTTCCGCGGCCCCCACAGGGGTTCCACCGGGATGCGTACCGCGTCCAGGAGAGTCATGTCGCTGGCGTAGGTCAGCGCGCAGGTGTGGACCAGCGGATCGTCACCGAGCGGTCCGACCGCGCGCATCCACACGGCGCTGCGCGGCTCGGCACCCTCGATCTCCTCGGCGTTCCAGCGCAGCCGGTCGACGTACCGGATGTCGAACGGCTGGCGGCGCGCCATGCGCTCCAACTGCTCCGGCAGCGCACCCAGGTGTTTGCGGATCTCCTCGGTGACCGTCGGCAGCGCCTCGGGGTCCGGCACCTCGCGGGCCGGCGGCAACTGGTGCTCGAACGGTCCTTCCTCAGGCTTGTGAAAGGAGGCGGTCAGATTGAAGATCGTGCGGCCCTGCTGCACGGCCGTGACCCGGCGCGTCGTGAAGGAGCGCCCGTCGCGGACCCGTTCCACCTGGTACACGATCGGCACGCCCGGGCGGCCTGGGCGCAGGAAGTACGCGTGCAGCGAGTGCACCGGGCGTTCACCGTCCGTGGTCCGGCCGGCGGCAACCAGCGCCTGGCCGGCCACCTGGCCGCCGAACACCCGCTGCAGGGACTCCTGCGGACTGCGGCCACGGAAGATGTTGACCTCGATCTGCTCCAGGTCGAGCAGGTCGACCAGTCTCTCGGCCGGATTCGTCATCGGTGGGATTCTCATTCTCCTCGGCTCGGCACGGACCGCGAACTGCTCACAGCTGGCCGACATCGGTGACGCGGACCACGGCGCGGCCCTCGGCGTCGGAGGCCGCGAGGTCGATCTCCGCGCTGATGCCCCAGTCGTGGTCGCCGTTCGGGTCGTCGAAGATCTGGCGGACCCGCCAGAGTCCGTTTTCCGGCTCCTCCTTGATGACCAGCAGCTTGGGGCCGCGGGCGTCGGGGCCGGTGCCGAGGTCCTCGTACTCGTCCCAGTATTTGTCCATCGCCTCGCCCCAGGCCTCGGCGTCCCAGCCGGAATCGGCGTCCATCTCGCCGAGTTCCCGGACGTGGTCGAGCGCGGCCAGTTCCACCCGGCGGAACATGGCGTTGCGGACGAGGACGCGGAAGGCGCGGGCGTTGGTGGTGACCGGCTTGACCTCGTCGGCCTTCTCCTGGGCCTCCTCGGCGGTCATCTCCTCCGGGTTGGCGAGCTGCTCCCACTCGTCCAGCAGGCTGGAGTCCACCTGGCGGACCATCTCGCCCAGCCACTCGATCAGGTCCTGCAGGTCCTCGGACTTCAGGTCGTCCGGGATGGTGTGGTCCAGGGTCTTGTAGGCGCTGGCGAGGTAGCGCAGCACGATGCCCTCGGTGCGGGCCAGTTCGTAGAAGGACACCAGTTCCGTGAAGGACATCGCCCGCTCGTACATGTCCCGGATCACCGACTTCGGCGACAGCGGGTGGTCGCCGACCCACGGGTGGCTCTTGCGGTAGGTGTTGTACGCGTGGAAGAGCAGCTCCTCCAGCGGCTTCGGGTACGTGATGTCCTGGAGGCGCTCCATGCGCTCCTCGTACTCGACGCCGTCGGCCTTCATCGCGGCCACGGCCTCGCCGCGGGCCTTGTTCTGCTGGGCGACGAGGATCTGCCGCGGGTCGTCCAGGGTGGACTCGACGACGGAGACCATGTCGAGGGCGTAGGACGGCGACTCGGGGTCGAGGAGTTCGAACGCGGCGAGGGCGAACGTGGACAGCGGCTGGTTCAGCGCGAAGTCCTGCTGGAGGTCGACCGTGAGCCGGACGATGCGGCCCTCGGCGTCCGGCTTGTCGAGCTTCTCCACGATCCCGCCGTCGAGCAGGGAGCGGTAGATCGCGATCGCCCGGCGGATGTGCCGCAGCTGCTGCCTGCGCGGCTCGTGGTTGTCCTCAAGGAGGTGCCGCATCGCCTTGAACGCGTTGCCCGGGCGGGCGATCACCGACAGCAGCATCGTGTGCGTCACCCGGAACCGCGAGGTCAGCGGCTCCGGCTCCGATTCGATCAGCTTCTGGAAGGTGTTCTCCGTCCAGCCGACGAAGCCCTCCGGCGCCTTCTTGCGCACCACCTTGCGGCGCTTCTTGGGATCGTCGCCCGCCTTCGCCAGCGCCTTCTCGTTCTCGATGACGTGCTCCGGCGCCTGCGCGACGACCAGGCCCGCGGTGTCGAAACCGGCCCGCCCGGCCCGGCCCGCGATCTGGTGGAACTCCCGGGCCCGCAGGGTGCGCACCCGGCTGCCGTCGTACTTGGTGAGGGCTGTGAACAGCACTGTGCGAATGGGCACGTTGACGCCCACACCGAGCGTGTCGGTGCCGCAGATGACCTTCAGCAGACCGGCCTGGGCGAGCTTCTCCACCAGACGCCGGTACTTGGGCAGCATGCCGGCGTGGTGCACACCGATGCCGTGCCGCACGTAACGCGAGAGGTTCCGGCCGAACTTGGTGGTGAAGCGGAAGTTGCCGATCAACTCGGCGATCCGTTCCTTCTCCTCCCGCGTGCACATGTTGATGCTCATGAGCGCCTGCGCCCGCTCCACGGCCTGCGCCTGCGTGAAGTGCACGATGTACACCGGGGCCTGCTTGCTCTCCAGCAGGTCGGTGAGCGTCTCGGTGAGCGGGGTCAGCTGGTACTCGTAGGAGAGGGGCACCGGGCGGGTCGCCGAGCGGACCACCGCGGTGGGGCGGCCGGTGCGGCGGGTGAGGTCCTTCTCGAAGAACGACACATCGCCCAAAGTGGCCGACATCAGGATGAACTGTGCCTGGGGAAGCTCCAGCAGCGGGATCTGCCAGGCCCAGCCGCGGTCGCCCTCGGCGTAGAAGTGGAACTCGTCCATGACGACCTGGCCGACGTCCGCGTGCTTGCCGTCGCGCAGCGCGATCGACGCCAGCACCTCGGCGGTGCAGCAGATCACGGGCGCGTCGGCGTTCACGGAGGCGTCACCGGTGAGCATGCCGACGTTCTCGGTGCCGAAGAGCTTGCACAGCTCGAAGAACTTCTCCGACACCAGGGCCTTGATCGGCGCCGTGTAGAAAGTGACCTCGTCCCGCGCCAGCGCGGCGAAGTGGGCGCCCGCGGCGATCATGCTCTTGCCCGAGCCCGTGGGCGTCGAGACGATCACGTTCGCCCCGGAGACCACCTCGATCAGCGCCTCCTCCTGGTGGGGATAGAGGGTGAGACCGCGCTCCTGCGCCCACGACTCGAAGGCTTCGTACAGGGCGTCGGGGTCGGCGGTCGGCGGCAGCTGATCGATGAGGGTCACGCCACCATCTTGCCTGGCCTTGGGCCCGAGCGGGGAATCGGCTGCGGGTGCGAAGATCACGGCCGCTACGCTGTGTCGCCGACGCGGCGTCAGTGCACCGGATCAACTGGACAGCTGCACATGAGGAATGGGGCGGGAAGCGGCCATGATGGGACCAGCACACTCACTGTCGGGGGCCGCGGCCTGGCTGGGCGTCGGAGCCGCCGCCGCCGCGGCCGGGCACCCGATGCCCTGGCCGGTCCTCCTCGCCGGGGCGCTGATCTGCGCCGGAGCCGCGCTTGCCCCGGACCTCGATCACAAGGCGGCCACGATCTCCCGGGCCTTCGGGCCGGTCTCCCGCTGGATCTGCGAGATCGTGGACAAGCTGTCGTACGCCGTCTACAAGGCGACCAGGAAGCAGGGCGACCCGCGCCGCTCCGGTGGTCACCGTACGTTGACGCACACCTGGCTGTGGGCGGTCCTGATCGGCGCCGGCTGTTCCGTGGGGGCGATCACCGGGGGCCGGTGGGCGGTGCTGGGGATCCTGTTCGTGCACATGGTGCTCGCGATCGAGGGTCTGCTGTGGCGGGCGGCACGTGGTTCCAGCAGCGATGTCCTGGTCTGGCTGCTGGCGGCGACCAGCGCGTGGATCCTGGCGGGAGTGCTGGACAAGCCGGGCAACGGCTCCGACTGGCTGTTCACCGCGCCGGGGCAGGATTACCTGTGGCTGGGGCTGCCAGTGGTGCTGGGTGCGCTGGTCCACGACATCGGGGACGCGCTGACCGTGTCCGGCTGCCCGATCCTGTGGCCGATCCCCGTGGGGCGCAAGCGCTGGTACCCGCTGGGGCCGCCGAAGGCGATGCGGTTCCGGGCGGGCAGCTGGGTCGAGCTGAGGGTGCTCATGCCGGTGTTCATGCTGCTCGGGGGAGTGGGCTGCGCCGCGGCGCTCAACGTGATCTGAGGAAGCCGCCGGGATCAGGTCGCCTCACCGGCGTCCGCCGCGCCGTACCGGCGCTCGAAGCGGGCGATACGGCCCTCGGTGTCGACCGTGCGGGCCTTGCCCGTGTAGAAGGGGTGGCTCTCCGAGGAGATCTCCACGTCGATCACCGGGTAGGTCTGTCCGTCGTCCCAGTCGATGGTCTGCTCGCTCTGCGCGGTGGAGCGGGTCAGGAAGGCGTAGCCGGCGGCGCGGTCGCGGAAGACGACCGGGTGGTAGTCGGGGTGCTGGTCCTGCTGCATGGCGGCTCCTCGTGCGGGGCGGTCGGGACGGGCGGATCCGCGGGGTCCGGCTCAGCCGGAGAGGGTGTCCTCGTCGACGATGTGCATCGCGGCTTCCTCGGCGGAGGCGGCGGCACCGTCGATACCGACGTCGGTGGCGACCAAAGCGGCCTCCTCGTCCTCGTGCACGCCCTCGTCAGGGGCCACCAGCCGGCCGGAGCGGGAGTCGCCGACCTCGTTGTCGAGGAGTTCCCCGTCGGTGCCTTCGCAATCGCCGATCCCGTCGCCGTCGGGCGCGGCGAGGTCCGGCATCTCCTCGGCGAGCCGCTGGTCGAGGGTCTCGCCGGCCTGGCGTTCGGCCGCCGTCACACCGGTGTGTTCGACCGCCCACGGCCGCTCGGGAGGGGACCAGCCGCGGTCGAGGGGGTCGGCGACGCCGTCGAAATCCAGAGTGTCCTCGACGTCGAGCACCCCCGAGTCCTCCCGGATCTCCGCGGGATCGGGCTGGTAGACGTCGTCCCCCCAACCGTCGGCGCTGTCCACGACTACCTCCAGGTGGTGAGGACGGCCGGGTGCCGCCCCAGCGGACGGCGGGCCGTCGGCACGCAGGGCGCGGGGTCACCCGCCGCGAACCTCCTGGTTCCCGGATGCACCCCGGGCTGGTGCCGCTTTCCAGCCTTCCACCCCTGCTCGGCACCGCGCAACGGCACGGGTTCCGGCGCAGCGGCACACCCGGCAGCGGACGGGCGTGCTCCCTACCGCTTCGGCGCCCGAAGAGGCCGGTCTGCTCACGGCCCGGGTCCCCGTCCGGCGGAGCGGGGCGGCACCTGCGGCCGTGGGCCTGTGCGGCCTCCTGCGCCTCAGCCGGCCGAGACGCCCCCCGACGCAGGCTGCACCTCGCACGCCCGGCCAGCGCGGCCGCCCTCGCCGGCACCAAGCTCCCGGCCGGCACCAAGCCCCCAGCCGGTACCGGCGGCCTCTCACGCGCTACCGGCCTCTCACCCGGCCCCCGCCGAGCCGACCTCACCCGTGCCAGGACCGCCACAGCGCCGCGTACGCGCCCTCGGCGGCGACCAGGTCGTCGTGGCTGCCCAGCTCGCTGATGCGGCCGTTCTCCACGACGGCGATCACGTCGGCGTCATGGGCGGTGTGCAGACGGTGTGCGATGGCGACGACGGTGCGACCGTCGAGGACCCGGGCCAGGGAGCGTTCCAGATGGCGGGCCGCCCGGGGGTCGAGCAGCGAGGTCGCCTCGTCCAGGACCAGCGTGTGCGGGTCGGCCAGCACCAGCCGGGCCAGCGCGATCTGCTGGGCCTGCGCCGGGGTGAGCGCCAGGCCGCCGGAGCCCACCTCGGTGTCCAGGCCGTCGTCCAGCGCCCGCGCCCACTCGTCCGCGTCGACCGCGCCGAGCGCCGCCCACAGCTCGGCGTCCGTGGCGCCGGTGCGGGCCAGCAGGAGGTTGTCGCGCAGGGAGCCCACGAAGACGTGGTGCTCCTGGTTGACGAGGGCGACGTGCGAGCGGACGCGTTCCGCGGGCATCCGGGACAGCTCGGCCCCGCCCAGGGTGACCCGGCCGTCCCGGGGCGCGTAGATCCCGGCGAGCAGCCGGCCCAGGGTGGACTTGCCCGCGCCGGACGGGCCGACCAGGGCGAGCCGGGTGCCGGGTGCGACCTCCAGCGAGACCTTGCGGAGCACGTCGACGCCCTCGCGGTAGCCGAAGTGCACCCGGTCGGCGTGCACGACCCGTCCCTCCGGGGCCACCGAGGCGTCCCCGGCGTCCGGCTCGATGTCCCGGACGCCGACCAGGCGGCCCAGCGACACCTGGGCCACCTGCACCTCGTCGTACCAGCGCAGGATGAGGTTGACCGGGTCGACCAGCATCTGTGCGATGAGCGCGCCGGTGGTCAGCTGGCCCACTCCGATCCAGCCGTGCAGGACGAACACACCGCCGACCATCAGGACCGAACCGAGCACGAGGAGGTGGACGGTATTGATCACCGGGAAGAGCACGGAGCGGAGCCAGAGGGTGTAGCGCTCCCACGCGACCCACTGCGAGATCCTCTGCTCGGACAGGGCCACGCGGCGGGCGCCGAGGCGGTGCGCCTCGATGGTGTGGCCCGCGTCCACGGTCTCGGCGAGCGCGGCGGCGACGGCGGCGTATCCGGCGGCCTCCGAGCGGTAGCCGGACGGCGCCCGCTTGAAGTACCAGCGGCAGCCGATCACCAGGACCGGCACGGCGAGCAGTACGGCCGCGGCCAGCGGCGGGGCCGTCACGACCAGGCCGCCGAGCAGCAACAAGGCCCACACGAAGCCGATGGCCAGCTGCGGCACGGCCTCGCGCATGGCGTTCGCCAGGCGGTCGATGTCGGTGGTGATGCGGGAGAGCAGGTCGCCGGTGCCCGCCCGCTCCAGCACGCCCGGCGGCAGCCCGACGGACCGGACGAGGAAGTCCTCGCGCAGGTCGGCCAGCATCCGCTCGCCGAGCATCGCGCCCCGCAGCCGTACCTGCCGGACGAACGCGGCCTGCACGACCAGGGCGAGCACGAACAGCGCGGCGGTCGGGCCCAGGTGCAGCTGTGCGGACTTGTCCGTCACCCGCTCGACCAGACCGCCGAGCAGGTACGGGCCCACCATGGAGGCGATCACGGCCACCGTGTTGACGGTGATGAGCAGCAGGAAGGCCCGCCGGTGCCGGCGGAACAGCTCGGTGACGTAGGCGCGCACGGTCGCGGCGGCGCCGACGGGCAGGGTGGTGGCGGTCGTCGGGGCCGCCGGGTCGTACGCCGGTGGCGCTACGCCGATCATGCGCTCTCCTCGATCTCTTCCAGTTCCTGGAGCGCGTCCAGCAGGATGCCCTCGTCGGCCGCGGACAGTTCCTCGTCTGTCTCCCGGGTCACCACGG
Source organism: Streptomyces sp. NRRL S-1022 (assembly GCF_000720135.1). Lineage (GTDB taxonomy): Bacteria > Actinomycetota > Actinomycetes > Streptomycetales > Streptomycetaceae > Streptomyces. Next base: position 204,923 of record NZ_JOIU01000005.1, read on the forward strand.
CCCGGTACCGCGGTTCGCTGTCGACCAGTTCGCGGTGGACACCGACCGCCACGACCTCGCCCTCGTGCACCAGGGCGACCCGGTCCGCGCGGTCGAGCAGCAGCGGGGAGGAGGTGAACACCACCGTCGTCCGCCCCGACCGCAGCCGGCGCAGCCCGTCCGCGATCCGGGCCTCGGTGTGCGAGTCGACCGCGGAGGTCGGCTCGTCCAGCACCAGCACCTCCGGGTCGGTGAGCAGTGACCTGGCCAGGGCGAGCCGCTGGCGCTGGCCGCCGGACAGGGACCGCCCGCGCTCGGTGATACGGGCGTCCATCGGGTCGGCGGCGTCCAGCGAACCCTGCACGAGCGCGTCCAGCACGTCCTCGCACTGTGCCGCAGCCAGCGCGTCCGCGGCCGGCACGGCTCCGGAGGCCGGGACGTCGAGCAGGTCGCGCAGGGTGCCGGAGAGGAGCACCGGGTCCTTGTCCTGGACGAGCACGGCGGTCCGGGCGCTGTCGAGGGGGAGTTCGTCCAGGGGGACTCCGCCGAGCAGCGCCGACCGGCCCGGTTCCGCGGGGTGGCCGCCCAGCCGCTCGGCCAGCCGGCCCGCCGCGTCCGGGTCGCCGCACACCACGGCGGTGAACCGGCCGGCGGGAGCGAGCAGACCGGTCGCGGGGTCGTACAGGTCGCCGCCCGGCACCTCGGCCGCGCGGCTGCCGTCGGTGGCCGTGGACCGTTCCAGCGCCAGCACCCGGGCGGCGCGGCGGGCCGAGGGGCGGGAGAAGGAGTACGCCATGGCGATCTCCTCGAAGTGCCGCAGCGGGTAGTTCAGGATCATGACCGCGCTGTAGACCGTGACCAGTTCGCCGACCGTGATCCGGCCCTGGCGGGCCAGGTCGATGCCGTGCCAGACGACGGCGATCAGCAGCAGCCCGGGCAGCAGTACCTGGACGGCGGAGATCAGCGACCACATGCGGGCGCTGCGCACGGCGGCGTGCCGTACCTCCTGGGAGGCCCGGCGGTAGCGGTCCAGGAACAGCTCCTCGCCGCCGATGCCGCGCAGCACCCGCAGTCCGGCGACGGTGTCCGAGGCCAGCTCGGTGGCCCGGCCGGCCTTCTCCCGCTGCACGTCGGCGCGGCGCGTCGCCCGGGGCAGCAGCGGCAGGACCGCGAGGGCCACGACGGGCAGGCCGACGGCGACGATCACGCCGAGCGCGGGCTGGTACACGACCAGGCCGACGCAGACGGCCACGACCGTCAGCGCGGCGGCGGAGAAGCGGGAGACGGCCTCGACGAACCAGCCGATCTTCTCGACGTCGCCGGTGGAGACGGCCACCACCTCACCGGCGGCCACCCGCCGGGTCAGGGCGGATCCGAGCTGGGCGGCCTTGCGTGCCAGCAGTTGCTGGACACGGGCGGCGGCGGTGATCCAGTTGGTGATGGCGGCCCGGTGCAGGAAGGTGTCGCCGAGCGCGATGCCCAGACCGCAGACCAGCATCAGACCACCCGTCAGGGCGAGCCTCCTGCCGGAGCGGTCGATGGCCGCCTGCACGGCGAGACCGACGCAGAAGGGCAGGGCGGAGACGGAGACGAAGTGCAGCAGACCCCAGGCGAGCGACCTCAGCTGCCCGCCCAGCTGGTTGCGCCAGAGCCACCACAGGAATCGAGGACCCGAACGCGTGTCCGGCACGCCCGGGTCGGGATACGGAAGGTCTTGAATCTGCATGACGTCCCAGGGGCTCGTGTCAGGGGGGGCAGGGAGAGGACAACAGCGGAAAGCCGCGGTGGGCGGCGACAAGCCGTGAAAGGTTCGCGTCGCGGAGTGGTGAATTTCAAACGGTTTTCCTGGACGGCCCGCGAAATCCGCCCACTTCCGGCCACGGCCACCATCGGCCCGCCCGTCAACCCCCGGGCAGCCCCGCCACCCGGCACGGTGACGGCCCGAAAGGACGCTCCATCAGCAGGGCCGTGCTGACAGCATGGAGAGGTGCAGATCGACACCGTGCGGCGCGCGACGGTCGCGGTGGCGGCCCTCGGCGCCCTCCTCGCGACGCTCTCCGCGTGCGCCACCCCGGCCCCCACGCACGGCGCGCAGGGCGCCCGCGGCCGGCACGCCCCCACGGCCGCCACAGCCGCCCCCACCCGCGTACCGGGCGTCGGCGACCGCCTGTACCGGCGGATCCCCGCCGACTCCCGCCAGGTCGTGGCCGTGTACGGCGAGCACCGGGACTCGGCCGTCTCCCGGCTCGTGCTGTACACGCGGCAGGGTGGCCGGTGGCGCACGGTGGGCAGTTGGCCGGCGCACAACGGGCGCGGCGGGTGGACCACGCACCACCACGAGGGCGACCAGCGCAGCCCCGTCGGCGTGTTCACCCTCACCGACGCGGGCGGTGTGCTCGCCGACCCGGGCACCAGGCTGCCCTACGACCGGGACGAGGGCGCCTACGCGCCCCCGCCCGAGTGGGACGAGGCGCACCAGCACGACTTCGACTACGTCATCGCCATCGACTACAACCGCCTCAAGGGCACCCCGCCGCGCGACGCCACCCGCCCCCGGGGCGCCGACAAGGGCGGTGGGATCTGGCTGCACATGGACCACGGCAGCGGCACCTCGGCCTGCGTCAGCGTCTCCAGGGAGGCCATGGAGGTCCTGCTGCGCACGCTGGACCCGGCCGGCGACCCCGTGGTGGTGATGGGGGACAGGGCCACGCTGACCGCCTAGCGAGGCGACACGGCCCGAAAGCCGGTTCCGGCGTCGACGACGCTACTGCTGGGCCGGATCCGCCTGGTGTCCCGACGGTCCCGCCGCCGCGGCGCCCACCACGTCCACGTCGCTCGCGCGGACGTAGGCGAGCCGGTGGCCGAACTGGATCTCGTAGTACCTCTCCCGCCCCCAGACCACCGGGTTGGGTGTGTCGCTGAAGGACTTGGCGGTGTAGGAACTGCCGACGCCGGCCTGGGTCACGTACCGCTGGCCCGCCAGGAAGGTGTACGGCAGCGGGGACTCGGCCGGCTCGTCCATGTCGTCCGGGTAGGCCTCCTCCTCCGGGAGGGCACGCCCGAACACCGGGATCTCGTCCAGGCCCTCCTTCGGTGTCACCATGCGCCCGGCCGCACCGACGGCGGTCGGCTGCTGCCTGGGGTTCTTGAACCAGGCCTTCCGGCCCTGGAACCAGATCGCCGTCCAGTCGCCGCTGCGGTCGGCGACGGCGAAGGTCTGACCGGCGGAGACGCGCGATCCCAGGTCGTTGACGTCCACCGTGGAGTCGTCGCCGTCCGGCTTGCGGCCCGGGTCCTGGATCAGCGGGGCCTTCTCGTCCGGCGCGGTGTACAGCCGGACGGCGCTGGAGCCGTGCGGCCGACACGGTGAACCGCTTCCGCCACACCCCGTGAACGGCGGTTTGTGCTTGCCGTAGTCCGGCAGGATGGTGACCATGTCGCTGTCGGGTCCCGCCGTGGCGCGCAGCGGTGCGCCGAGGAGGTCGAAGTAGTGCCGCCAGTCCCAGAAGGGGCCCGGGTCGTCGTGCATATCGGGGATGCTGTCGGCGGTCGGAGCGGGCACGTTGTCGTGGCCGAAGATGTGCTGCCGGTCGAGCGGGATGTCGTACTTGCTCGCCAGGTACCGCACCAGGCGCGCCGAGGACCGGTACATCCGTTCCGTGAACCAGGTGCCGGGCTGGGTGAGGAATCCCTCGTGCTCGATGCCGATGGAGCGGGCGTTCACGAACTGGCTGCCCGAGTGCCAGGCCTCGTCCTTGGTCCGGATGTGCTGGGTGACGTGACCGTCGCTGGAGCGGATCGAGTAGTGCCAGGAGGACTCGGTCGGGTCCTGCACCGTCTGGAACATGCTCGCCAGGCTCGCCTCGGTGTCGTGGATGACGATGTACTCGATCGGCTGGTCCCTGGGCCGGTCGGCCAGGTCGTGGTTGCCGTAGCTGTCGCCGATCTCCTGGTACGGCGCGCCGAGCCAGTCACAGACCAGTTCGGCAGGGCACTCGACCTGCTTCGGCCGCTGCGGTCCCTGCGAGCGGGGGGCGCGCCGGTGCGGTTGCAGGCCGGGGGTGGCGGGCAGGGTGACGTCCTGCCCCTCGGTGGTGGTGCGGTGGGCGCCCCGGCGGATCAGGGCGAAGACGTCGTCGGCGTAGGCCGCGGCTGACGCGACGTCACGGGTGCCCGGGAAGCGCGCCACGGTCTCCCACCAGTCCGCCGGGTTGGCGCTCAGGGGCTTGCCGAGCTGTCGTTGCGTGGCGGCCAGCAGCGCCGCCCCGCCGCGCACGTTGGCGACGGCGTCCGTGCGCAGCCGTCCGGCCGGGGCCTCGATCAGGCGTGCCGCGTGCTGCAGGTCCGCCGGCTCCACGGCACGGCCGCCCGCGGTGCCCGCGGAGCCGGCGGCCGAGCTCTCGGAGCCATCGGCCGAGCCCGCAGAGGATCCGGCCGAGCCCGTGGACGACCCCGCCGAGCCCGTGCGCGGCTGGGGCTTCTCGCCGACCGGCGTTTCGGGGCGCGGCACCTGCTGGGACGGCGGGACGCGTTCGGCGTCGACCAGGTGCATCGGCCCGAAACCGCCCGTGACGCTGGGCGCGCCCGGATGGGAGTCCCAGCGCGACTGCATGTAGGACACGCTCATGAGCACACTGCGCGGCACGTGGAACTCGCGTGCGGCATCCGTGAAGGCGTCCTGCAGGCGCCGGTCCGCCGCCTCCTCGGCGCCGGACGTCGGGAGGATCAGCAGCGGCGGCAGCAGAGCCGCCCCAGCGATCACACAAGCCGTCAGACGGCATCTCCGGATGGTCGCGGGGACATGTGCAGAAACATTTCTTCTCATTGCGGAGGCTCTCCCAACCACGCTCGCTCGCAACCAGGACAAAGGAGTTGCCGTGGTGTCACCCCTCGTACGTTTCCGTGCCCCGCGCGCCGTGTCGTGGCGAGCGTCACCGGGGTGGACCAGCGGCCAGGCAACGGCCACCCGGTCGGCGGCAGCGGCTCCGCTGCCTGGGGCAACCACGTGGGTCCGTCCGCGGCTCAGTCCTCGACCGGGTCGGCCTGCCAGTCGGGGTGGCCCGGCATGGGCGGGGTGCGCGGGCCGTGGAGCCACGGCTCCAGGAACGGACCGAGGTCCTCGCCCGCGACCCGGGAGGCGAGCGCGACGAAGTCCCGGGTACCGGCCGCACGGCCCCGGTACTCGCTCACCCAGGTGCGTTCGATCCGGTCGAAGGTCGCCTCGCCGACCTTCTCCCGCAGCGCGAACAGCACCAGGGCGGAGCCGTCGTACCGCATCACCTTGAACAGGGTGTCCGCGGTGGGCTCGGCGGGTGCACCCTCGTCGTGCCGCCACTGGTCGTGCTGCTCGTAGGCCGCCCGCATCGCTGACTCCAGGCTCACACCGCCGTGCTCGTCGGAGTACAGCCGTTCGTAGAAACGGGCGTGACCCTCGCTCAGCCAGAGGTCGGACCAGCGCCGGATGGCGACGCTGTCCCCCGTCCAATGGTGCGTCAGCTCGTGGACGAGATTGCGCTCGGCGTCGACCCGGTCGCCCAGCAGGTCGTCCCGCGGCACGACGGACAGCGACTGGGTCTCCAGTGCCACCGGCAGCTCGGTGTCCCCGACCAGTACGCCGTAGCGGCGGAACGGGTAGGGACCGAGCCGCCGTTCCAGCCAGGCCAGATGCTCCGGGGTGAGCGAGCGGTACGCCTCGGTGTCCGTGACCAGCCCGTCCGGCACCACGTCCCGGACGGGCAGCCCGCGCGGGCCGCTGCCGGCGACGAACGTGAACCTCCCGATGGCCAGCTGGACGAGCTGTGCCGCGATCGGCTGCTCGGAGTCGTACGTCCACCGGGTGCGGCCGTCGGGGCGCCGGACCGCGCCGACGAGCCGGCCGTTGGCCACCGCGCTCAGCCCCGCGGGGGTGGTGATGCGGAAGGTGACCGGTGCCCGCAGGCTCGGGTGGTCGTCGGCCGGGAAGATCATCCGGGCTCCGTCGGGCTGTGCGCAGACGAGGGTGCCGTCGGGGGTGGGGACCCAGCCGTAGTCCTGGATCGCGTCGTCGCGGTGCCGGCCTTGGGTCGGGTCGGCGGTGTAGGCGACGCGGACGGTGAACGGACGGCCGCGGGGGATCGGCCGGGCGGGGGTGACGACGAGTTCGTCGCCGTCGCGGCGGGTGGTGGCCTGTGTGCCGTCGACGGTGACGCGGTGCAGCGTGTTGCCCGCGAAGTCGAGGTCGAAGCGGGAGAGGGCCTGGGTGGCGGTGGCGCTGATGGTGGCACCGGCCTCGAAGGGCGTCCGGGGTGCCCGCCAGTCGAAGTCGAGCGTGTATCGGCGGACAGTGTAGCCGCCGTTGCCGGCGAGCGGCATGAGCGGGTCGCCGATGCCCGGTGCGCCGGGGGCCGGGGGCGGTCCCGACGAGGCGGCCGGTCCGGGTGCGGGCGAGCCCTCGGTTCCGTGCGGGAGCGCGCCGGCGAGGACGGCGGCACCGGTGACCGCACCCGCTCCGACGACGGTGAGGACGAGGGCCGTGCGGCCGGAGAGTGACACCTTTGCGATCTCCATGAGCGCACTATGCCAGCAAGATCCGCTTATATCACTAAATGATCCGTAGCTGAACACTGGTCAGGGTCGCTCGGCGGCCGTCCCCTTCGCGCCGATCCGCCGAGGCGTCATTGCGGGGCGGCCCGACTCCCCGTAGAACACCGGCCATGAGAAGACGGATGGTCATGTCCATGCTTACCGGAGCGACCCTCCTGGTGAGCGCGTTCCTCGGCACGGGCACGCCGGTGGCCCGAGCCGCCGAGGTGCCGGCCGAGTTCGGCACCGACTGGCACGACCCGGTGACCGCGGCCCCGCCCGTCGACCGGCCGCACACCACGTCCTGCCAGGTCACCCTCGCCGACGTGCAGTTCCGCGACTTCACGCCGTACCGGGGCACGTACACGCCCCCGAAAGGCTGTGGCGACCGCTGGAGCAAGGTCGTTCTGCGCCTCGACGGCAAGGTGAAGGGCCGTCAGTACGACCGGCTGGGCTACCTGCACGTCGGCGGGGTCGAGATCCTGCGCACCTCAACGCCGGAACCCTCGCCCGACGGCATCGAATGGCACGTCGAGAAGGACGTCACCCGCTACAGCGACACCTTCCGCGGCTCCCGGGACGTCGAGATGCTGATCGGCAACGTGGTGGACGACACCTACACCGGTGTCATCGACGTGCACGTGACCCTCACCTTCTACGCCGGCCGTCCCGCGGCCCCCGCCCCGGACCGCGTCCTCACCCTCGCCGACACGCCCTCCGGTACGACACTCACCACCCCGCGCAACAGCGAACGGATCGTCGCCGAGGTGTACGCGACCGGTTCGGGCGGCGGGTGCGAGGAGTTCTGGTACCTGACCGTGGCCGACCCGGCGTCTTACTCGTGCAAGGCCGACCACGGCCCCTACCGCGAGGTGCAGATCACCGTCGACGGCCGGCTGGCCGGCATCGCGGCGCCCTTCCCGCACGTGTGGACGGGCGGCTGGTCCAACCCCTTCCTCTGGTACGTCGTCCCGGCCCCGCGCGCCTTCGACGTCCGGCCCGTCGAGTACGACCTCACGCCCTTCGCCGGCCTCCTCAACGACGGGCGCCCGCACCGCGTGGAGGTGTCGGTCGTCGGCGTGCCCGCGGGTCAGCCGGGCTGGAGCACCCCCGTGAACGTGCTGGTCTGGCAGGACGCGCACCGTGCCCACGTCCCCGGCGCGCTCACCCGGGACAAGGCGACCGACCTCGCCGACTCCTCCGTCCTCACGCCCGGTACGGAGAACCGGGTGCGGACCGAGGCCGGGCACGCCCTCACCGTCTCCGGGTACCTGGACACCTCGCACGGGCGCGTGACCACCACCGTCACCCGTACGCTCGCCAACACATCCCTCCACCGCTGGACCGACGGAGAGAACACGGACGGACTCGACGCGAGCTGGACCGACGACGAGACGGTCCGGACCGCCGGTCACGGACCCGCGCGGACGACCCGCACGCACCGCACGTACACCGTGAACGGCGCCACCACCCTCGACGGGGACGGCCGCCTGCGCACCGTGCTGACCCTCGGCGACCGGGCCTCCACCGTGGTCCGCGAGGGCGGCCGGCGCACCGCGTGGTCGCGGCTGGACGATACGTACGGCGGCGACGCGGCATACACGACCAACGTGCCGCGCGAGCAGCGGCACGCGGTCGGCACCTCTGTGGAGCGCTACCGACTCCTCGGCCCGGACGGCTGCCACGACCGTTCACTGGCCACGGTGCAAGGGGTGCTGACGGAGGATCGCAACCGCTGCTGAACAGGTCGGCGGGGCCTTCGCCGGGTGGATCCACACGGTTCGACGCGCGCGACTTCGAAGCCCCCGCTCCGTTCACGGAGCGGGGGTCCCGCTGTTCAGCAGCGCTGAGCGGGGTCCCCGTCGACCAGCGAGTCCAGCAGGACGCCGAGCACCTGGCGCTCCTTCTCCGTCAGCGGCGCCAGTATCTCCTCGGCCGCCGAGCGGCGGGCGCCGCGCAGTTCCCGCAGGGCCGCGCGCCCGTCGTCCGTCAGCTCGATCCGGGTCACGCGCCGGTTCGCCGGATCCGGTACCCGCCGCACCTTGCCGCTCGCCTCCAGCCCGTCGACCAGCGTCGTCACGGCGCGGGGCACGACCTCCAGGCGCTCGGCCAGGTCGGCCATGCGCGGCGGCGAGGCGTAGTGCGCCAGGGTGCGCAGCAGCCGGGACTGGGCGGGGGTGACGCCGAGGTCACGCTGTTCCAGATGGCGTTTCTGGATGCGGTGCACCCGGCGGGTGAGCCGCAGCAACTGCTCGGCGAGCAGGCCGTCCGGATCGGGGGTGGTCATGCGGGAACAATATCAGGATGCCGTTCATTGTGAGTATAGGTAACAATGAGCTACGATCCGTTCCGTCATCGTCGGCCCACCCCTGACCGGCGCCCGTCCTCCCGTAGGAGCCCATGCACCCCGACCGTGAACCCTCCTGGACCCCACCTGCCGGCGCCGGCGAACAGCCCCGGCAGGTGCGCCGCATCCTGCGGCTCTTCCGTCCCTACCGCGGGCGGCTCGCCGTCGTCGGCCTGCTCGTCGGCGCCTCGTCGCTGGTCTCGGTGGCCACGCCGTTCCTGCTGAAGGAGACGCTCGACGTCGCGATCCCGCAGGGCCGCACCGGCCTGCTGAGCCTGCTCGCGCTCGGCATGATCCTGAGCGCCGTCCTGTCCAGTGTCTTCGGCGTGCTCCAGACGCTGATCTCGACCACCGTCGGCCAGCGGGTCATGCACGACCTGCGCACCGCGGTCTACGGCCGCCTCCAGCGCATGTCGCTCGCCTTCTTCACCCGGACCCGCACCGGCGAGGTGCAGTCCCGCATCGCCAACGACATCGGCGGCATGCAGGCCACCGTCACCTCCACCGCCACCTCCCTGGTGTCCAACGCCACCAGCGTGGTCGCCACCGTCGTCGCGATGATCGCCCTGGACTGGCGGCTGACGATCGTCTCGCTGCTCCTGCTGCCGGTGTTCGTGTGGATCAGCCGCCGCGTCGGCAACGAGCGCAAGAAGATCACGACCCAGCGGCAGAAACAGATGGCCGCGATGGCGGCCACGGTCACCGAGTCCCTCTCGGTCAGCGGCATCCTGCTCGGCCGCACCATGGGCCGCTCCGACTCGCTGACCGCGTCCTTCGCGGAGGAGTCCGAGCGCCTGGTCGACCTGGAGGTGAGATCCAGCATGGCCGGGCGCTGGCGCATGGCCGTGATCACGATCGTCATGGCGGCGATGCCCGCCGTCATCTACTGGACGGCCGGACTCGCTCTGTCCTTCGGCGGCCCCGAGGTCTCCCTCGGCACCATCGTCGCCTTCGTCTCGCTCCAGCAGGGCCTGTTCCGCCCGGCCGTGAGCCTGCTCGCCACCGGCGTCCAGATACAGACCTCCCTGGCGCTCTTCCAGCGCATCTTCGAGTACCTGGACCTGCCGATCGACATCACCGAGCGCGAGCGGCCGGTCCGCCTCGACCACATCAAGGGTGAGGTCCGCTTCGAGGACGTGGAGTTCCGGTACGACGACAAGGGCGGCCCCGTTCTCGACGGCGTCGACGTCACCGTGCCGGCCGGCGGCAGCCTCGCCGTCGTCGGCCCGACCGGCGCCGGCAAGTCCACGCTCGGCTACCTGGTGCCCCGGCTGTACGACGTCACCGGCGGCCGCGTCACCCTGGACGGCGTGGACGTCCGCGACCTGGACTTCGACACCCTCGCCCGCGCGGTCGGCGTCGTCTCGCAGGAGACGTACCTCTTCCATGCCTCCGTCGCGGAGAACCTGCGCTTCGCCAAGCCGGACGCCACCGACGAGGAGCTTCGCGCGGCGGCCGAGGCGGCGCAGATCCACGACCACATAGCCGCCCTGCCCGACGGCTACGACACGGTCGTGGGCGAACGCGGCCACCGTTTCTCCGGCGGCGAGAAGCAGCGCCTGGCGATAGCCCGCACCATCCTGCGCGATCCGCCGGTCCTCATCCTGGACGAGGCGACCAGTGCGCTCGACACCCGTACCGAAGCCGCCGTCCAGGACGCGATCGACGCGCTGTCCGCCGACCGCACGACGATCACCATCGCCCATCGCCTGTCCACGGTCCGCGGCGCCGACCAGATCGTGGTGCTGGACTCCGGACGGGTGGCCGAACGAGGCACACACGAGGAGCTCCTGGAGCGGGACGGGCGGTACGCGGCCCTGGTGCGCCGGGACGCTCAACTGCAACCGACAAACTGAACATAATGCCGGGTTTGGGGTGATATACGTATTACCGTGCCCGCATGCAGACGAACACTCCGCCACGGAGCACGATCCGACTGACACGCCGGGGCAGACTCGGCCTCCTCGTGAGCGGCGCCGTCGTGGCCGGGACCGCGGTGGCGGTGCCGCTGCTGACGCTGGCGGCCGGCGGTGAACCGGACAAGGCGGCCACGCTGGTCATCCCGGAGGGCTGGCGCGCCGGCCAGGTCTACGACGCGGTCGACAAGGCACTCGGGCTGCCCCCGGGCAGCACCCGCAAGTCCCTGGACAAGGCCCCCCTGAAACTGCCGAACGAGGCCGCGGGCAACCCGGAAGGGTATCTCTTCCCGGCGGCGTATCCGGTCCGGAAAGGGGCGACCCCCGCGTCCCTGCTGCAGCTCATGGTCGACACGGCGGACAAGAGGTTCAACGGCGCACCCGTCGCGGCCGGGGCCCAGCGCAACGCGATGAACGTCCACCAGGCCGTCACCATCGCCAGCATCGTCCAGGCCGAGGCCTCGACGAAGGCGGACATGGGCAAGGTCGCCCGGGTCATCCTCAACCGGCTGAACAGCGGAATGCCGCTGCAGATGGACTCGACCCTCCACTACGCGCTGAACCGCGACACCGCCCGCACCGGCCAGAGCGACACCGGGACCGAGAGCCCCTACAACTCCCACCAGCACATGGGGCTGCCGCCGACGCCGATCGACAACCCCGGCGAGGACGCGATGCGCGCCGCGCTCAACCCGACGCCGGGCGACTGGCTGTACTTCGTCACGGTCAAGCCCGGGGACATGCGTTTCACCGCGGACTACGACGAGCACCTGCGCAACGTGGCCGAGTTCAACGCCCTCCACCAGGGCACGGCGGCGGTCCCGCCCCCCAGCAGCAGCCCGCTGGGCTCCCCGGCCCCGGAGCCGTCGGGCAGCTGAAACGGGAGCGGCCTCAGGCGGCGGCCGACTCCTGCGCCAGCAGCCGCCGGATGTCCCGGACCGCCATGCGCCCGGCCCGGTTGGCGCCGATGGTACTGGCGGAGGGACCGTACCCGACCAGGTGGATCCGCGGATCGGCGACCGCGCGGGTGCCCTCCACCCGGATACCGCCGCCCGGCTCGCGCAAGCGCAGCGGGGCGAGATGGTCGAGCGCGGCCCGGAACCCGGTCGCCCAAAGGATCACGTCGGCAGTGACGCGACGGCCGTCCCGCCACTGGGGGCCGTCCGGGGTGATCCGGTCGAACATCGGCTGCCGGTCCAGCACCCCGTCCGCGAGACCCTGCCGGATCGCGTCGTTCAGCGGCAGCCCGGTGACCGAGACCACACTGCGCGGCGGCAGGCCCTGACGCACCCGGTCCTCCACCAGCGCCACGGCCGCACGGCCCGCCTCCTGGTCGAACGGCCCCTCCCGGAAGACCGGGGGCCGCCGGGTGACCCAGGTGGTCGCGGCGGCGTACGGAGCCAGCTCCAGCAGATGCTGCGTGCCCGAGGCGCCACCGCCCACGACCACCACCCGTTGCCCGGTGAACTCCTCGGGGCCGGTGTACTGCGCGGTGTGCAACTGCCGTCCGCGGAAGGTCTCCTGGCCGGGGTAACGCGGCCAGAACGGCCGGTCCCAGGTGCCGGTCGCGTTGATCAGCGCGCGCGTCGACCAGGTGCCGGCCGAGGTTTCCACGACCAGTCGCCCTCCGGTGCCCTCGCGCACCGCACGCACGTCCACGGGCCGCCGTACCCGCAGGTCGAAGGTGCGCTCGTACCGGTCGAAGTACGCACCGACGACCTCGGCCGAGGGCCGTGCCGGGTCGGCACCGGTCAGTTCCAGGCCGGGCAACGCGTGCATCCCGTGCACCTTGCCGAACGTCAGCGAAGGCCACCGGAACTGCCAGGCGCCGCCCGGACCGGGGGCGTGGTCGAGGACCACGGCATCGCGGCCCGGTTCGAAACCGGTGCGCCGCAGGTGGTAGGCGGCGGCCAGACCGGCCTGGCCGGCGCCGATCACGACGACCTCGACCTCGTGTACTTCGTTCACGCCTCAAGCAACAGCGGCCCGGGCGCGGCTCTTCCCGGCCGCTCAGCCGCAGGTTGCGTCACTCCGTGACCACCGCAGCGGCGACGGGTGAGAGCGAGCGGGGATACGGCAGACAGCTTCGGAGCCGCGAGGTCGGCGTGCGGATCCGGCGTACGAACCGGGAGCCCGATCCGCTGGACCGAGCAGTGCAGCCGGTGGGGACGGTGTGGAGCAGGCAGCAGCTTCGGAGGCGGGGGTCCGACTCCCCGGCAACGCCAGCCGCCAGTCACAAGTGGTGTCCATCACCTGCAGTTTCCGTCGCGGAAAGTTCCGTGGGAGTGCGCACTTCCCGGAGGAACGCCTCAGTGAACCGTTCCTTCGAGGTTTCCGGCAGTGCGGCCGCGATCTCCGACGCCTGGTGGTCGCCTCCGGGTTCCCGTACGGATGGATCCCGGGGCCCGTTCCCAGGCCGAGGCAGTACGGAGCGGACACTGCTCGGCCGGTCGAGGCGAACAGCAACGCCGTGGCCCGGTCGGGGGGCTCGTCGTTCACCGAGGCCACCTCCCCTCGGTACGCCTCCGTGCCGTGCAGCCAGGACACCACCCGAAGATGGCGCTGCCCTCGATGTCGACGGTGCGGTACACGATCCGGTGGGCACCTGCCACGGGGATTCCCCTACCCCTGATCCTTGCAGGGGTGATCCTTGGTGGGGCTGAACGGCTCAAGCGTGGAGCCGGTCAGCTGCCACGGGACCTGCATCAGTCCTCGGCCGGGGTCGTCGACGGCGGCAGACCGCCGTTGTAGCGCCGGTCCACGAAGTCGGCGAAGTCCACCTTCTCCGGAATGAGCTTCAACTCCGTGAAGGCGTCCGCGATCTGCTGCTCGGAGGCGATCAGCGGCTTGTCGACGGCGACCGCGATCCGGGTGGAGTTCGTCCGCTGCACGGAGGCCAGTGCCACCTCGTAGGGCAGCCCGGTGTCCTTCGACCACACCTTGGCCCACTCCTCCTGGTGGTCGTGCACCCAGGCCGTGGCCCGCCGCAGCCGTGCCAGGTAATCCTTGACGGCGGCGGCCTTCTCGGGGTCCTTCAGCGCGGCCGGAGCGGCGACCTGGAAGGTGAGGCCGTTGGTGAGGCCGTCACCGGTGGTGAGCACCCGGCCCTGCTTCGACTGGAGGATCTGCGAGGTGTACGGGTCCCAGACCGCCCACGCGTCGACCTTGCCGGAGGTGAAGGCGGCGAGCGCGTCGGCCGGCTGGAGGTACTTGACCTTGACGTCGGACAGGCTCAGCCCGGCCGCCTTGAGCGAGGCGACCAGCTGGTAGTGCGCGGAGGAGCCCTGTGCGACGGCGACGGACCTGCCCTTGAGCTGCTGTGGCCTGGTCAGCCGGGAGCCGTTGGGTACGAGGATGGTGTCGCCCCTGGAGGTGCCGTGCCAGGCGGCCACCACGGTGATTCTGGAACCGGCGCCGGCCGCGAAGACGGGCGGGGTGTTGCCGACACCGCCGATGTCGACGGCCTGGGCGTTCACGGCCTCCAGCAGTGGCGGCCCGGAGGTGAAGGTCGACCACTTGATTTTGTAGTGCAGATTCTCCAGTTCCCCGGCGGCGCGCAGGATGGCCTCCGATCCCCCCTTCTGGTCTCCGACGTCGAGGGTGACGGATCCCGAACCGTCGGTACCGGTGCCGGCGGACGAGGTCCCGCCGCAGGCGGTGGCCAGGAGAGCGAGGGCGAGGAGCAGTACGGCGGGGGCGAGTCGTCGTCGCATGGCGGTTCCGTTCGTGTGCGGGGGAGGGCGTTCAGGCGGCCGCGGCGGCGGTGTCGACGCCGAGCCGTTCGAGCAGCCGGGCGCGGAGGGCGGCGAACCGGGGGTCGGTGATCTCGCGCGGCCGGTCCAGGTCGACGCGCTGCTCATGGGCGATCCGGCCGCCGTCCATCACCAGGACCCGGTCGGCGAGCAGCACCGCCTCCTCCACGTCGTGCGTGACCAGCAGCACCGCGCAGCCCCGGCGCTGCCACAACTCCCCGACCAGCCGCTGGGCCTTGATGCGGGTCAGTGCGTCGAGGGCGCCGAACGGCTCGTCGAGCAGGAGCAGATCGGGCTCGCGGACCAGCGCGCGGGCGAGGGAGGCGCGCTGGGCCTCCCCGCCGGACAGGGTCTTCGGCCAGGCGTCGACGCGGTGACCGAGGCCGACCTCGTCCAGCGCCCGCTCGGCCAGGGGCCGTTCGGGCCGGCCCGGCAGTCCGAGGAGCACATTGCGCCACACCTTCTTCCACGGCATGAGCCGGGGCGCCTGGAAGGCGACGGCGCGACGGCGCGGGACCAGCGCCGTGCCCTCGATGTCCCGGTCCAGGCCGGCCAGGATGCGCAGCAGGGTCGACTTTCCGCAGCCGCTGCGCCCGAGCAGGGCGACGAACTCGCCGGGCGCGATGTCGAGTCGGAGGTCGTCGATGACCGCGCGGCCGTCGAAGGAGCGCGTCAGCCCCTCGACGTGGACCGCGTGTCCGGTCAGCGGCCCGTGAAGGTCGGTCGCCATTGCAGCAGCAGCCTTTCGAGGGAGCGGACGATGAAGTCGGCGAGCAGGCCGAGGAAGGCGTAGACGATCAGGCAGACCACGATCACGTCGGTCCGCAGGAAGTCCCGCGCCTGCACCATCAGGAAGCCGATGCCGGAGTCGGCGTTGACCTGTTCGGCGAAGACCAGTGCCAGCCAGGAGATGCCGAGCGAGTAGCGCAGCCCGGTCAACGCACCGGGCAGGGCGCCCGGCAGCACCACGTGCCGTACCAGCCCCCACCGGGACAGGCCCAACGACTCGCCCGCCTCGACGAGCTGGGCGTCCACCCCGCGGATGCCGGCGTAGACGTTCAGGTAGAGCGGGAAGGTCACGCCGAGGGTGATGATGGCGATCTTCGGGGTCTCGCCGATCCCGAACCAGATGATGAACAGCGGGATGAGGCCGACGAACGGCACCGTCCGCAGCATCTGCACCGGCGCGTCCACCAGGTCCTCGCCGACCCGGAACAGCCCGGAGAGCAGGGCGAGTCCGGTCCCGGTCACGGTGCCGAGCAGCAGCCCGAGCGCGACCCGTCGCAGCGAGGTGCCCATGGCCGACGGCAGGGAGCCGTCACCGATCAGCTCCCAGCCGACCCTAGCGATCCGGCCCGGTGAGGCGAGCACGTCGGCCGGCAGCAGACCGGTGCCGCTCAGGAGTTGCCACAGGGCCAGCAGCAGGAGCGGGCCGGTGGTGCGGCGCAGCCAGCGGGGGACCCGGGCGCGCCGGGTGGAGGCGGGGACGACGGGCTGGAGGCCGGGGGAGGGGTGTCCGGGCGGTGGTGCCCCCGGATCCTGCTTGGATATGCCGGAAATATCCGGTTCGGGGGAAGGGGGTGGTGGGGCGTGACTGATGCTCATGGGTGCTCCACGGGGAGGAGAGCCGGGAGTGGGGGATCGCGGTCCCGCGTGCCTCTATGTCATGCCCGGTTCAAGGGGAAGCCCTGGGCGTGGCGTAGCGACAGGCCGACGGAGCCCGCGCGGGAAGGGAGAACGGGAAGGGAGAAGAGGGAGAGCAGGAAGGGAGAAGGGCGTCAGCGGCCGCGGCGACACGCGGCGGAGGCCACCCGCAGCAGGTCGATGTGACCGCGCGTGGTGAGCAGGGCTGAACGCAACATGCGGCAGAACGTAGCCAGCCGGAAGCGCACTGGTCAACGGTGTCTCGCCCAATGGACCGCTCGTCTCGGAAATCGAGGGCGCCGTGGGGTGTGAGAACCGGCGTATGGGTCAGGATGGGGGCATGTCCGATGCCTTCACCACACGCATGCTGCACATCTCCACCGGTAGCCGGGAGCGCGTCGTCGATCTCACCGCCGACTGCGAGGAGTTCCTGCGGGAGGCGGCGGCCGGCCGCGACGGTCTGCTCAACCTCTTCGTCCCGCACGCCACCGCCGGGATCGCCGTCATCGAGACGGGCGCGGGCAGCGACGACGACCTGCTCGCGGCCCTGCACACACTCCTCCCCGCCGACGACCGCTGGCAGCACCGGCACGGCAGCCCCGGCCACGGCCGCGACCACGTCCTGCCCGCCATCGTCCCGCCGCACGCGACCCTCCCGGTGATCGGCGGCCGCCTGGAACTGGGCACCTGGCAGTCGGTGTGCCTGGTGGACACCAACAAGGACAACCCCGACCGCCGGGTTCGGCTGAGCTTCCTCGGCTGAGCGCGCCACGTGCACGGCACGTCGGCGCCGGGTCAGGGGCCGCCGGGTCAGGGGCGCCGGGCCCAGGCGGCCGGTGCCGGGGCGGGCGACGGCACCAGGCCGAGGCGCTGGGCGCGCAGTACCGTGCCGACGCGGTCGCGGGTGCCCAGCTTGCGGTAGATGTTCTCGACGTGCTTGTGCACCGTGCGGACCGAGATGCCGAGGCGTCGGCCGATGGCGTCGGCGGTGAGCGCGTCGGTGAGCAGCACCAGGACGGCGGTCTCCCGCGGCGTCAGCGCGCAGTCCGCCGCCCGCTCCTGTGGCGCGCCGCACGGGACGGACGACGCGCCGAGCGCCCGCTGCCACTCCTCCAGCAGCCGCCGCTGCCGCTCGACCGCCGCCAGCAGCGGCTGGACGCGCTCGGCCGTGACCAGTTCGTCGTCCGTGAAGTCCGTACCGGACCGGTACACCAGGCAGCCGGTGATCGGCGTCGCGCTCCCCGGGAGCGGTACGCCCAGCACGTGGTCGGCGTCCAGGACCTCGCGGAGCAGGCGCGCCGTCGGGCTGTCCGGCCAGGTACGGCCCGCCGCCCGGCGCGCGGTGACCGGCGTCCGGTCGGTGCCGGGCCCGTAATGACCGGCGAAGGGATAGCCCGCGCGTAGCAGGCCGAGGTCGGCGTCCCCGAGCCGGGCCAGCTCCGCGGCGGCTCCGTCGGGCACCGTGCCGATCGTGCCGCTGCGCTCGCTCCAGTCGTCCAGCTTGTGGATGACCGTCTCACCGCCGCACACCTCGGCCAGCGTGCCGGCCAGCAGCGGCCACAGCCGCTCCGGTTCCCGTTCGTGCAGGGCCGCCACGGCGACGGCCATCATGCGCTCGTAGGCCTTCTCCAGCCGCACGGGTTCCTCTCCGGTCGACTCGCGTACTCGTCCTCCCCGTCGGCGTACGTACTTGTACGCATACCCTCGCGGTCCCCGTCCGGCGCATACTTCAACCCGGCGACACCGGCCTGCCCGGACGCATCGCGTCCGACGGGCCGCCGGCACGGGGGAGCGGCGGCCCGTCCGGTGTCGCCCCTCCGCATGCCCGCCCCCTGTCCGGCGGATCCGCCCGGCAGCCGACGACGCCCCCCGGGCGGAGCCGGAGGGCGTCGGGGCGGGCGGGAAAGGGTCAGCCGCGCTCGGCGCCGCTCTCCTTCGGCTCCTGCTTCAGCTGCTTCAGGCGCGCGGCCTCCTTGCGGACCTCCGCCTGGGTGGCGCGCTCCTTCTCCAGCCACTCGGGCCGCTCCTGCTTGAGCGCCTCGATCTGCTCGGTGGTCAGCGCCTCGGTGACCCCGCCCCGGGCGAGGCCCGCGATGGACACGCCCAGCTTGGCCGCCACCACCGGACGCGGGTGCGGACCGGTGCGCCGCAGCTCGCGCAGCCACTCCGGCGGGTCGGACTGCAGCTCGTTCAGCTCGGCGCGCGTGACCACACCCTCCTGGAAGGAGGCGGGGGTGGCGGGGAGGTACACACCCAGCTTCTTCGCCGCGGTAGCGGGCTTCATCGTCTGGGTGCTCTGCTGCGACTTCATGACGTCAAGGGTATCGGCCGTGCGCGGGAGGCCCGACCACGGCCGGTGACCGGGGCCGCCGCCCGGGGCCGGTAATCTGGCCTGATGACAGGCTCGGAGGCTGCACCGTCGTTCCGGCTCGCGTACGTTCCCGGGGTGACGCCCGCCAAGTGGGTGAAGACCTGGAACGAGCGCCTGCCGGGCATCCCGCTCACCCTCGTCCAGGTCCCGGCCGCGGAGGCGCCCGGGGTGCTGCGCGCGGGCGAGGCGGACGCGGGCCTCGTCCGGCTGCCGGTCGACCGTACGTTCTTCAGCGCGATCCCGCTGTACACCGAGACCTCGGTGGTCGTCGTCCCGAAGGACCACCTGATCACGGCCGCGGACGAGGTCTCCCTGGCCGATCTCGCCGACGAGGTGCTCTTCCACCCCCTGGACGACGTCTTCGACTGGGACGCACCGCCGGGCGAACCGGCCTCCGAGCGGCCCGCCACCACCGCGGACGCCGTGGAGCTGGTGGCGGCGAACGTGGGCCTCCTGGTCGTCCCGCAGTCCCTGGCCCGCCTGTACCACCGCCGGGACCTCACCTACCGCCCGGTCGTCGACGCCCCCCAGTCGAGTGTCGCCCTGTCGTGGCCGGAGGAGGCCACCACCGACCTGGTGGAGGACTTCATCGGCATCGTCCGCGGACGCACGGTCAACAGCACCAGGGGCCGTACGGCGGAGAAACCCGCCGACGCCGAGCGCAAGCGCTCCGACCAGGGCGGCAGCCGGCAGTCAGCGGGCGGGAAGACCCCGGCCAGGTCGTCCGGGAAGCCGGCGGCCCGCACCGCACGCACCCGCACCGGCGGCGGCAAGCCGGCCAAGCGGGGCAAGCCGCGCCGCAAGTCGTGAGCCCGGCCCCCAAGACCGGCGCCGCAGCTCGTGAGCCCGCGGACCGGCGCCGGAGGTCGTGAGCCCGGCCCCCGCAGGACCGGCGCCGCAGCTCGTGAGCCCGCAGGCCGGCGCCGGAGGTCGTGAGCCCGGCTGCTCCCGGCTGCTCCCGGCTTCTCAGGTGCCGGGCTGCACCGCCTCTGCGCCGCCCTCTCCCGGGCCCCGCCCGACCGGCTCCCCGACGGGTTCGGGCCGCACGTGCCGTTCCCGCAGATCGGCGACGGCCAGCACGAGGGCGACCACGATGATGCCCACGGCGGAGAGCAGCCCGAGCTGCATCGCCGTGTCGGTGCGGCCGTGGTTGGCGAGGTGGGCGAAGTACACCGAGCCCACCACCGCGATCCCGGCCGCCGAGCCGACCCGCTGACCCGTCTGGAGCACGCCTCCGGCCGCGCCCGCACGGTGCACCGGGACCCGGGTCAGGGTGAGGGTGGTGTTCGGCGACACCGTCAGACCCGAGCCGATGCCGCCGACGAGCAGTGGCAGCGCCGACGCCCAGCCCAGGTTCTGCCCGGGCACCAGCGCCACCGCCACCATCACCCCGAGCAGCCCCAGGGCCACCCCGGCGAGCCCGATGACGACCAGCTTGCGGCCGAAGCGCACCACCAGCCGGCCCCCGGCGGCGGCTCCGACCGCCGAGGCCGCCGCGAAGGGCAGGACCGTGAGACCGGAGGCCAGCGCGCTGTATCCCACGCCGTTCTGCAGGTACAGGGCGTAGAGGAAGAACACCGTGGTGAAGCCGGCGAAGTAGGTGAGGCTGATCAGCGAGCCGAGCGTGAAGGAGCGCAAGGAGAACAGGTCCGGGTCCACCAGCGGAGCGCGCCCGCGATGCCCCTGCCGTTTCTCCCACGCCCAGAATCCGCCCAGCAGCACCAGGGCCACCGGCAGCAGCACCCACTTCTCCCGGCCGGTCCACTGCTGCTCCTGCACCAGGGGCAGCATGAGCGCGAGCACGCCCGAGCCGAGGAGCAGCACCCCGAACAGGTCGAACTCCTCGCGCTTGCCGGCCGCCGGGTAGCGGGGCAGCAGCCGGAGCCCCGCCGCGAAGGCGGCCACCCCGATCGGCAGGTTGACGAAGAACACCCAGCGCCAGCCGTCGTCGGTACCGACGGCGTCGATCAGCAGGCCGCCCGCCAGCGGACCCGTCGCCGTCGACACCCCGATGACCGTGCCGAGCACACCGAACGCCTTGGCCCGTTCGGAGCCCCGGAACATCTGCTGGATCAGCCCGGAGGTCTGCGGCGCGACGATGCCCGCCGCCGTGCCCTGGATCAGCCGGAACACCACCAGCCAGGCGGGACCGGACGCGAGCCCGCACGCCAGCGAGGCCACCGTGAACAGGGCGAGTCCGATGAGGAAGGCCTGGCGCCGGCCCCGCATGTCGCCCAGCCGGCCCGCCGGGACCAGCGCGAGCCCGAACGTGAGGGCGTACCCGGAGACCACCCAGGACTGGGTGGCCTCCGAGGCGCCCAGCCCGCGCTCCAGCGAGGGCAGCGCCACGTTCACGATCGAGGTGTCGAGGAGCGAGATGAAGCCCGCCGCCAGACAGACCCCGAGCGCCTTCCACCGCCGCTCGTCGGGTACGGACGGTGCCGTGACTGTAGTCATGAGGTCACGCTATGCAGTCGCGGCCCGGTGCGCACGGGGAAGCACCGCGTGCGGCCCGGTCCGTCACCCCCAGCGCTCAGGCCGCGTAGGACGCCTTGCGGGCCGTACGCACCACGGCGTCGCCTGCCGCACGCGCCAGCCGCCCTTGGGCCACCCAGGTGTCGACGACCTTCCCGACGTGGGTCACCAGCGCCCCCTTGCTCCGGAAGGGTGCCTGCGCCCACACCGCGTCGAGCAGCGTGGTCCCGTCGGGACGCACGGGATTGGCGACCCCGGAGTCGAGGCCGCCGAACACCACCCGGGGTTCGCTGCGGCGGACGTACGCGTGGGTCGGGTCCTCGGTGCCTTCCAGGAAGGGGGCGAACTCCGTGCCGTCCAGGGTGAAGTGCAGCGGGGAGCCGGGGACCGGGGCCAGGGACGGCAGCAGGTCGCCGGACAGCGCCGCGTTGCCGTACAGGCCGGCCTCCAGGTGGGTGGTGGCGGAGCTGCGGCCAGCCAGACCGACCGGGCCGTAGAACAGCGCCTGCAGGGACGGGTCGTCGGGCGTCGGCTCGGCCCGCAGCCGGAACGGCATGCTCACCCGGACGGTGTCCCCGGCCCGCCAGGTCCGCGAGACGGCGAAGTAGCTGCCGGGTACCGGGGTGCCCTGCACCGGGCGCCCGTTGACCGTCACCCGGAACCCCGCGGTCGCCCACCCGGGCACCCGCAGCCGCAGCGCGAAGGAGGCGCGGCCCCCACCGACGGTGAGCGTGCTCCCCTGCTCCGCGGGGAAGGCGGTGCGCTGGGTGACCGTCACGCCGTGCTCCGCCCAGGTGAGGGTGGAGGGGCTGTAGAGGTTCACGTACAGCGCGCTGCCGTCGGCCGCGGCGAAGTACACCGAGTCCTGGTACTTCGTGGCGCTCTCCATGCCGGTGCCCTCGCAGCAGGTCGTGCCCTGCTTGGGCGTGTAGTCCCGGACGTGCCCGGGTGTGAGCCCGATGAAGTAGGTGACCAGCGGCTTCTCCGCGTCCGGCCGGTCCTGTTTGCTGCCGAGCACCTGGTTGTACAGGGCGCGTTCGTAGTAGTCCATGTAGGCTGGGTCGGGCTCGTGCAGGAACAGTGCCCGGCTCAGTTTGAGCATGTTGTACGCGCAGCAGGTCTCCGCGGTCGTCGCGCCGATCGTCCCGGCGACGACGTCCCGCGCCTTCCAGAACTCGCCGGTGCCGGTGCCGCCGATGCCGTACATGCGGTGCGGTACGACCATCCGCCAGAAGTTCTCGGCGGCCGTCAGGTAGCGCTGCTCGCCGGTGGCGTCGTACAGCCGGACCAGGCCCGTGAAGATCGGGATGTGCTGGTTGGCGTGCAGTCCGTCGAGCACGTCGGTGTCCGCGGCGCACGCGTCGATCAGCCGGTCCAGGTCGAAGAGCCGGGCCAGCGCGAGGTGCTCGGGCCTGCCGCTGCGGTCGTGCAGATCGCAGACCGCCTCGACGATCCCGCCGTACTCGCCGCTGGAGAAGATCCCCCACATGCGCTGCAGGGTGGCCGCGGGCAGCCGGGACAGCCGCGCGTACATCCAGTCGCCCATCCCCGAGGCGAGGTCCAGCGCCCGCGCGTCCCCGGTGGCGAGGTGGGTGTCCAGGAGCCCGCGCAGGATCTTGTGCGCGGTGTAGTACGGCGCCCAGACCTTGGTGTAGTCGCTGCCGGTCATCGACTCCAGCTGGATGAACTGCGTCTCCGGGTAGGCCGCGAGGAACCCGGGGTGGCTGGGTCCGCCCCAGGTGCGGCGCAGCGCGGCGGCCGTGCCGCGCCCTGAGGAGCCGGCGAAGCGGGAGCCGGACGTCTCGTCGAGCCGGTACGACGCCAGGTCGCCGGCGCCGGCGGAGGTGTCGGCCGCGCGGGCGTGCTGGAGTTCGGCGATCTCCGTGGCGCTCAGGACCCGCGACCAGACCTGGAACTCCGCGAGACCGCCCGCGAACACCGGGTCACCCGGGTAGTGCGAGCGGCCCAGCCAGTGGTCGGCCAGGGCGCCCAGGTCGGCCGGGGTGAGCGTCATGGCGGTGTCGCGGGCCACGGCGGTGCCGTCGACGTAGAGGGTGCCGGTGCCGCCGCCGAGCGTCACGGCCAGGTGGCTCCACCGGTCCGGCGGCAGCGGGGCCGTCCCGTTCAGCGCCTGCTCGCCGCCGGCTCCCGAGGTGGTGACGGCGAACCTCGGCACCCCGGCGGCGTTGCGCACGGCGAGGTAGAGGTACCGGGTGGTGCCGGTGCCGAAGTCCAGGACCCGGGCCCAGTTCGCGTCGTGCCCGGGCCGTACCCAGGCGGACAGCGTCACCGCGGTGGCGCCGCCGAGCACATCGGCGGGCAGGTCGATGTACCGGTAGGAGCCGCGCACCTGCTCGACGGCCGGCCCGAAGGGCCCCTCGGCGGACAGTACGACCGGGTCCCGGCGCAGCGCCTCCCGTACCTCGGTGAGCGCACCGGTCATGGTCCGGAGCCGGTCGCCGAACACCTCCTCGCCGGTGCTCGCGTACGCCTGCGCCAGCATGGTGAGGAAGTGCCCGGTGTAGTGCCCGCGCAGGTTCCCGTTGGCCTCCCCGTCCAGGCCTTCCCATCCGCCGGGCGCGATCGCGCCGCCCGGGTCCAGGCCCGCGTTGGCCCGGAAGACCTGGAGCAGCCGGTTCACGTCGTAGCCGCGGGCGTGGTCGAGCATCAGGGCGCGCTTGTCGGCGAACACGCCCCGGCCGAGGGTCACCTCCCCCAGCGCGAACGGCCGCAGCGCTGCGGTCGGACCGGTCGCCGCGGCGGCGGGCCCACCGGTGGCGGAGACGCTCAGACCGGTTGCCATGGTGGTGAGTGCGGTCGCCTGGAGGAGGGTGCGTCGCGACAGGGGCGGGGCCATGTGCTCCTCGTTTCCGGTGCGCTCGAAGTGTTCGCTATATCGAACAATGTTCGGTAAGTCGCCCAGAAGATAGAGAAGGCGTGGGGGAGCGTCAACGGTACCGACGAGTAGGAGAGGTGTTCAGCGGGCCGTCTCCCGCAGCCACGCGTACGCCGACTCCGCCGTGAACTCGGCCTGCCCACCCCGCAGCAGCAGGGACGCGGTGGCGAACCCGGGGGCGTCCGCCTGGGCCGGGACGTAAGGGATGGCGATGCAGCGCATGCCGGCCGCGTGGGCGGCGGCCGCTCCGGGCGCCGCGTCCTCCAGGACCACGCAGTCGGCCGGGTCCGCGCCGAGCCGGCGGGCCGCCTCCAGGAAGATGTCGGGAGCGGGCTTGCCGCGCGGGACCTCGTCGGCCGAGACGACCGTGCGCAGGTGGGCGGCCAGGCCGGTGCCCGACAGGATCACCTCGATGGCGTCCGGGGAGGAGCCCGAGGCCACCGCCATCGGCACGTCCGCGGCCGCCAGCAGCTCCACGAACGCCCGCATCTGCGGGTACACACGTGTGTGCCTGCGGGCCAGGTCCAGATAACGGCGGTTCGTCGCGGCCAGCAGCTCGGCCGCCGGGGCCCGCAGGCCGTAGCGTTCCCGCCACAGCGCCGCCGTCTCCCGGGTGCTGATGCCGACGTAGCTCTCGTGGTCCGTCCAGCTGAAGCCGGGGACGCCGTGCTCGGCCAGGGTCCGCCTGCTCGCCTCGTAGTAGTTCGGCTCGCTGTCCACCAGCGTGCCGTCGAGATCGAAGAGGACCGAGAGGGCGCCAAGATCGCTCATGGTGTCCAGCATGCCAAGGGTCAGCCGCGGGCCGCCCGGCCGACCGACTCCACCAGGGGCAGCAGCCGGTACGGGACGCGCTCGCGCAGCGCCACCTCGGTGCGGGTGCGCACCACACCCGGGAGGCTGATCAGCTTCTGGATCACGTCCTCCAGATGCGCGTTGTCCCGGCCCACCACCCGCGCCAGCAGATCCCCGCCCCCGGTGATCGAGAACGCCTCCACGATCTCCGGTACGGCGGCCAGCGCGTCCCCCACGTCGTCCAGATGGCCCTGCGTGACCTCGATGTGCACGAACGCCAGCACCGGATGGCCCAGCGCGGCGGGGGAGAGGGAGGGGCCGGTGCCGGTGATCACGGCGTCCCGCTCCATGCGGTCCAGCCGGGCCTGGAGCGTGCCGCGGGCGACGCCGAGGATGCGGGCGTACTCGCGCACGCTGGTGCGCGGCTGCTCCAGGAGCAGCCGCAGGATGCGGGTGTCGAGTTCGTCCACGGCCATGAGGGACGACTGTACCAATGGCTCAGCGTCCCCGGAGTCCCCTGTGCCGCCCGACCTGGTCCGTTGGCATTCCGGTGGGCGTGCGTGTGCGGCCGTTGCTGGGCCAATGGACCAGTGATTCGGGCCAGACTTGAGCCAGTGACCCCGGTGATGCTCTCATGGGCGTGTCGATGGCGCTGCGGATCCCCGCGGCGCCTTTTCTGTGCGGTGTACCCAGGGGAGGGCAGCAGTGCTGAAGAGGGTGTTCGTGGCTCCGGACCCGGGACGGGCGCGATTGCGTTTCGCCGCGCGCGCCGTCCTCGGCATCGGCCTCGCGGTCGTGGTCTGCGGACTCGCCGGACACTCCCTCGCCGGCGCGGTCACCGGCGGCCTCGCCGCGCTGCTCGCCCTGTTCACCGTCGCCGACCCGACCGTGCGCGGGCAGGCGGTCACCACCGCCCTGCTGCCCGCCGTGGGCCTGCCGGTGCTGGCCGCCGCGGCCGAGCTGCACGACCTGCCCGTGGCCCGCGACCTCGCCTTCCTGGCCGTCGTCGGCGCCGGCGTCTACGCCCGCCGGTGGGGCCCGCGCGGGCACAGCCTCGGCGTGTTCGCCTTCATGACCTTCTTCGTGGCCCAGTTCCTGCACGCCACGCCGGGGCAGCTGCCCGAGCTGTACGCCGCCGTCCTGCTCTCCGTGCTGACCGCGGCCGCGGTGCGGTTCGGCGTGTGGTGCTACGAGCGCCGGCTGCCCCCGGCCGCCGTAGCCGCCCCGCCCGCCGGGACCGGGCTGGCCCGGGTCACCACCCGGCAGGCCGTCCAGGCGACCGCGGGCGCCGGGTTCGCGCTCGTCGTGGGGCAGCTGGTGTCGGGACAGCGCTGGTACTGGGCCGTCGGCGCCACCTGGTGGATCTTCGTCAACACGGCCTCGCGCGGCGAGACGCTGGTCCGCGGCTTCCGCCGGGTCCTCGGTACGGTGATCGGCATCGGCCTGGGCCTCCTCGTCGCCGTCCCCGTGCACGGCGCACCCGTCCCGACGGCCGTCCTCGTCGCCGCCGCCGTCTTCGGCATCTTCTACACGGCCGCCGTCTCCTACACCTGGATGATGCTCTGCGTGACCCTGCTCGCCGAGCTGCTCTACGGCCTCCTCGGCGTCCTCGGCCCCGGGCTGCTCGCGCTGCGGCTCGCCGAGACCGGTGTCGGCGCGCTCGGCGCCGCCCTCGCCGTGCTGTTCGTGCTGCCGGTCACCACGCACGCCACCACCGACGCCTGGATCCAGCGGGCCCTGCGCTGCGTGCACGCCTGCACGGCCGAGGCCGCCGCCCGTCTGGCCGGCTCCGCCACCGCAGACCCCGCGCCGCGCGTGGCCGAACTGGAGCAGCTGCTGGGCCGGGTCCGGCTGTCGGTGGCCCCGCTGGTGCACCCGCTGAACCCGATGCCGGCCCGCAAGGCGCGGGCCCGCCGGGTGCTGGAGCTGCTCGACGACTGCGCCCGCGAGATCCGGGGCCTGGTCGCGGTCGCCGCCGACCCCGAGGCCTCCCACGACGCCCGCCTCGCTGCCGCCTGCTGGCGGGTGGAGACCGCCGTCGAGGCCCTCACCGCGGGCCGCACCGACACCCTGCGCCACGCCGCCGAACCCCCCGCCGAAGGCGCCCTCGCCCACCTGCACGGCCTGGAGCGGGCCCTCGCCGAACTCGCCGAGCCGCTGCGGACGCCGTCCGGCTCCCGCCTGGCCGACGCCTGACCGGACGCGGCGGCGGGGGACCCCACCCACGGGAGCCCCACCGCCGCCGCGCCCTTCCCACGGTCTGCTCTTCGCCCTGCTGCCCCACGGCCTGCCCCGCGGAGGCCCCTCTCGCCCTCTCGCCTCTCACCCTCGCGCCAAGCCGTCGTGAGGTTCTGTACCGAACCGTCACCCATTTGGTCTAGACCGATGCTGACCGGCTGCTACCGTCGGCCCCGGAGCGGCTTCGCGGGTTCGACCGAGAGGGGACAGCGGTGGCACAGGACGGCAGGGCGGGCAGGCGCCGGGCGTTCATCGGATCGTTCACGGCGGCGGGCGGCCCCGGACTGGTGACCGCGGAGGTCGCCCGGGACACCGGCGCCCTCACCCTCGTGTCCGCCGTGCAGGACCTGCCCGACCCCTCCTACCTGGCCCTCTCCCCGGACGGACGCACGCTGTACGCGGTCAGCGAGACCGCCGAGGGCGCTGTCGCCGCCTACCGCGTCACCGGTGACCGGCCGGAACCCCTCGGCGCACCCGTGCCGGTGAACGGCAGCAGCCCCACCCACCTCGGCCTGTACGCCGGGCACGTGCTGACCGCCAACTACGGCTGCGGCAGCGTCACCGCCGTCCCGCTGCGCCCGGACGGCGCCCTCGCCGGCGCGCCCTCCGGACGGCTCCAGCACACCGGCTCCGGACCGCACGACCGGCGCCAGCGCGGCCCGCACGCCCACCAGGTGCAGCCCGACCCCAGCGGCCGGTGGGCGGTCAGCGTCGATCTGGGGACGGACTCGGTGCGGGTGTGCACCCTCGCGGACGGCACCCCCGCCGTGCACCGCGAGTTCGCCCTGCGTCCCGGCTCCGGCCCCCGCCACCTGGCCTTCCACCCCGGCGGCGAGCACGCCTACGTGGTCAACGAGCTGACCCCCACGGTCACCGTCTGCCGCTGGGACGCCGCCGGCGGCTCCCTGAAGCCCCTCACCGAGATCCCCGTGCTGCCCGGTGCGCCCGCCGGCGACGCCTACCCCTCGGGGATCGTCGTCTCGCCCGACGGCCGCTTCGTGTGGACCGCGACCCGCGGCGAGGACGTCCTGTCGGTCCTGCGCGTCCAGGAGGACGGCCTCCGGCTGATCGGGACCGTGCCCTGCGGCGGACACTGGCCGCGCGCGCTGGCCGGGCACAACGGCTTCCTGTACGCGGCCAACGAACGCTCCGGCGACGTCACCTGGTTCGCCGTCGACGACGTGACGGGCATCCCGCGCTACGACGGCTCCGTACGGGTCGCCGCGGCCTCCTGCGTCGTCCTCGGCTGAACTTCCCCGGCCCCGGCCGGCGTACGGGCCCCGGCCGGCGTACGGGCCCCGGCCGGCGTACGGGCCCCGGCCGGCGTACGGGCCCCGGGTAAGGCGAAGGGCCCGCTCCGGGACGGGAGCGGGCCCTGTGTCGTACGAATGCCGGATGCCGGGCGCCGGGGCGTCAGCGGACGGGGGTGCCCTGCGGCTGCTGCGGGGCGATGCCCAGCGCCGTCGTGTACTTGGCGAGGGTGAGCTTGCCGATCGCCGGGTACGCGCCGAGCGCCTCGGAGGTGGAACAGCCCGCCTCCTCGGCCGCCGCGGCCAGCAGCGCCGGCTCGATCTCCGGGCCGATCAGGTACGGCGCCAGGGCCAGCTGCTGCGAACCCGAGGAACGCAGCTGCTCGGCCACGGAGGCGATGGAACCCTCCTGGTCCAGGGCCGCCGACATCACCGGCACGGCCAGGCGCGCGGCGAGCAGCATGCCGGTGATGCCGGCCGCCTGCACGGCCTCCTCGCCGCCCACCGAGGCGAGGATGATGCCGTCCGCGGCCGTGGCCACGGTGAACAGCCGGGCGCGGTCGGCGCGGGCCAGGCCCGCCTCGGACAGCCGCACGTGCAGCGCCTCGGCGAGCAGCGGGTGCGGGCCGAGGACGTCGGTCAGCTCGGCGGCGACCCGGCTGTCCATCACGGACTGGCGGATCTGCCGCAGCAGCGCGCTGTCCGGGCCGGCCAGCAGCGGGACGACGACGGCGACCGGGCCGTCGGGCTCCTTGATCCCCTCCACCCCGGCGGCGACGGCCTGCTCGTACCGCGCGGCGCGCTCCTCGGCGGCCCGCGCCAGCACGGAACGCAGCGTGGGGAACTCGGCGTCGTCCCCGTCCAGGTAACCGATCCGGGCGTCGAGGCCGGGCAGCTCGGAGCGGGCGATGCTCACGACCTCCTCGGCGAGGCTGCGCGTGATGGTGCTGGGCACACCGGGCACCGCGAGGACGAGCGCGGGCGCGCCCTCGGGAGCCACCAGCGGTTCCGGGCGGCGGTGCCGTCCGGGCTGGCGGGGTCGCGGCATTCGTACGGGCAGGCCGGACACGGGTCCAGTGGGGGAGCTCATGGCGCCGAATGTTACTGGCTTACCGCCCTCCGCCGTTCGGGGAGGGTGCAGGTGAGCGGTATCCGTCCGGTTTTGTCTGATGAGTTACGCGTGGTCGGCACAGGCATCGGGCACTTACCGGACGCATCGGCGGAGACCGGGACGGAAGCCGGTTGCGGAACCGGTCACCCTGCGCCGTCACCCGGGGCGCGGCGCACGCACAGCAGCACCGGATCAGCCGGCAGGGTCAGCCGGCCCGCCGCCAGGTCCGTCGCGATGCGCACCGAACCGTGCAGCGGATCGCCCTCGGCCGGCACCTGCCGGGCGTGCGGCAGCCTGCGCGCCAGCTCCTCGCCCAGCGGTACGAGGAGCGGGTCGCCCATCTTGAACAGTCCACCGGTGAACGCCACTTCGGGAGAACCGTCCGCCGGGCACACGGCGGCGGCGGAGTCGGCCAGGTGCCGGGCCGCGGTGCACAGGATGTCCGCGGCGACCGGATCCCGCGCGGCGCACCCGGCCACCCGGGGCGCGAACGAGGCGAGTACGGCGGCCCGGTCGGTCCGCGGGTACAGCAGGCCGGGCAGCCCGCGCACGGGGCCGAACTGCTCCTCGGCGCAGGCCAGCAGGGGTGCCGAGCCGCCGTCGCGGCCGTCGTGGGCGCGCAGCGCCGCCTCCAGACCGGCCCGCCCGATCCAGGCTCCGCTGCCGCAGTCGCCCAGCAGGTGCCCCCAGCCGTCGGCCCGCCGCCAGCCCGTCAGGTCCGTGCCCAGCGCGATCAGTCCGGTGCCCGCGGCGAGGACGGCACCCGGACGCGGGCCGAGGGCGCCGGCGTACGCGGTGACGGCGTCGGCGGCCAGCGCCACGGCCCGCACGCCCAGCTCCCGGGCGAGCGCGCCCGGCAGTTCGGCGCGCAGGGCGTCGCCCAGGCTGGCGAACCCCGCGGCACCGACGGCGGCCGTACCCAGCTCGCCCACGCCCGCCTCGGCGGCCAGGGCGCGGGCCACCGGCACGAGCTGGTCCATCAGGTGGGCGGGGTCGATGCCCCGGGCGCCCGTGCGGACCGGTTCCCGGGTCTCGCGCCGTGCCGGGGGCTCCCGCCCCGGGACGCCGACGGCGACCCGGAGGCCGGAACCGCCGGAGTCCACGGCGAGATACCCGGCGGCGGTCACGGCAGACGCCAGTCCACCGGCTGCCCGCCCTGCTGGATCAGCAGGTCGTTGGCCCGGCTGAACGGCCGCGAGCCGAAGAAACCGCGGTCGGCCGACATGGGCGAGGGGTGCGCGGACTCCACCGCCGGAAGCCGGCCCAGCAGCGGACGCAGATTGCGGGCGTCCCGGCCCCACAGGATGGACACGAGCGGCTTGCCCCGCGCCGCCAGCGCCCGGATCGCCTGCTCGGTGACCTCCTCCCAGCCCTTGCCGCGATGCGCCGCCGGGCTGCGCGGCGCGGTGGTGAGCGCCCTGTTGAGCAGCAGCACCCCCTGCTGCGTCCACGGAGTGAGATCCCCGGTGGACGGCTGGGGCAGCCCCAGGTCCGCGGTCAGCTCGCGGAAGATGTTGATCAGGCTGGGCGGCAGCGGGCGTACCTCGGGCGCCACGGAGAACGACAGGCCCACCGCGTGCCCCGGGGTCGGGTAGGGGTCCTGACCGACGATCAGGACCCGTACCTCGTCGAAGGGTTGCTGGAAGGCCCGCAGGACGTTCGGCCCGGCCGGGAGGTAGGTGCGTCCCGCGGCGATCTCCGCGCGCAGGAAGTCGCCCATCTCGGCGATCCGTCCGGCGACGGGTTCCAGGGCCTTCGCCCAGCCCGGTTCGACGATTTCATGCAAGGGTCGTGGTGCCACGGGCGTCACCCTACTGCCGCACACCCGCCGGCGATCAACCAATGGCCCTCGCCCGTGCGTGCGGTCAGCCGACCACCGCCGCCCGCACGCACAGCACGTCCGGCAGGTGCGCGGCCAGCTGCTGCCAGCTGTCGCCGTCGTCGGCCGAGGCGAACACCTCGCCGTTGCGGTTGCCGAAGTACACCCCGGCCGGGTCGCCGTCGTCCGTGCACAGCGCGTCCCGCAGGACCGTGCCGTAGTGGTCCTCCTCGGGCAGCCCCTGGGACAGCGGCTCCCAGGTGCGTCCCGCGTCCGCCGTGCGGAAGACCCGGCAGCGGTGCCCGGCGGGCACCCGGTCCGCGTCGGCGTTGATCGGGAAGACGTACGCCGTGCCGCCCCGGCGCGGATGCGTGGCCGCGGCGAAGCCGAACGTCGACGGCAGGCCCTCGCCGATGTCGGTCCAGTGCGCGCCCGCGTCGTCGCTGCGGTACACGCCCCAGTGGTTCTGGAGGTACAGCCGGTCCGGATCGGCCGCGTCCCTGGCGACCTTGTGCACGCACTGGCCGAACTCCGGGTCCGGGTCCGGCAGGAACACCGCGGACACCCCCGAGTTGGACGGCACCCAGCTCTCCCCGCCGTCGGCCGTGCGGAACACCCCGGCGGTGGAGACGGCCACCGTCACGGCCCGCGGATCCCGTGTGTCGGTGAGCACCGTGTGCAGGCCCTCGCCGCCGCCGCCGGGCACCCACCGCGAGCGGGTCGGGTGCTCCCACAGCGGCCGGACCAGCTCGAAGCTCTCGCCGCGGTCCGCCGAGCGGTACAGCGCGGCCGGTTCCGTGCCCGCGTACACCACGTCCGGCTCGGCGGCGGACGGGTGCAGCTGCCAGACCCGCTCCAGGGAGGCACCGGTGTCCTTGGGGAACTTCACGGCGGGCCGGGACGGTTCGGTCCACGTACGGCCGAGGTCGTCGGAGTGGAACACCGACGGGCCCCAGTGCGCGCTGTCGCCGCCCGCCAGCAGCCGGGGCCGGGCGCCCCGGGTGTCGATCGCGACCGAGTAGACGGCCTGCGCGTTGAAGTACGGCTTCTCGTCGAACTCCCAGGGACCGCCGCCCCGCCGCCGCGCGATGAAGAGGCCTTTGCGGGTGCCCACCGCCAGCAGTACCTCGGTCATGCCGATCA
Organism: Streptomyces sp. NRRL S-1022; assembly: GCF_000720135.1. Lineage (GTDB taxonomy): Bacteria > Actinomycetota > Actinomycetes > Streptomycetales > Streptomycetaceae > Streptomyces. The sequence continues at coordinate 237,217 of NZ_JOIU01000005.1, forward strand.
CCTCCGGGACGCCGTTGTCCGGGTAGTCGTTCAGGTATCGGCCAGTGTGCACCCCGCCACTGACACTCCTCCCCCCAGCGGGGGTCCGTGCAGGTCAGGGGCTGTGTCGCGGGGCCATGGCGAGGATCGGCCGGTTCCGTTCCGGCATGCGCCTGCGCGAGGTGGGTGTCTCGTGCGACCGTCGGGGAGACGGCTCGTCGTGAGCAACGGAGCGATCTCTCCCGTATGGGAGGGCGGTCCGGCCGGTCGGTGCGCTCGTGAGGAGGATGCCTTTGAAGGCGTTCCGTGGTCCGAAGGTGTGGCTGTGGCGCTGGCGGCGCAACCCGCTCAAACGCCGGGCCGACGTGGTGGAGGCCTGGGTGGTGCTCGGTGCCTGCCTGCTGACCGTCCTGGCCGGGGTGCTGGCCGGCCTCGTGGCCGCCGGCTCGGTGGAGGACGGGCTCGCCCGGGAACGGGCCGCCTGGCGGCCCGCGGTGGCCCGGGTCGTGACGAAGGTGCCGGGGTCGTCGCCCCCGCACAGAAGCCATGCCTCCGCCGGTGAACGGGTCTGGACCAAGGTCCGCTGGACGGTGCCCGACGGCTCCGCGCACACCGGGCAGGTGCGGGTGGAGCCCGGCAGCGGGCCCGGTACGCCGGTCACCGTGTGGACCGACCCGCAGGGGCGCCTCGTCTCCCGGCCCACCACCGCCTCCGAGGCCGCCTTCCGGGCCACCCTCATAGGCATCCTGGTCGGCGTGAGTGCCGCGGCGGTCCCCTTCGTCGGCGGCCTGGCCGTACGGAGCCGCCTGGAACGCCGCCGCATGGATGCCTGGGACACCGAGTGGTCCCGCCTCGGCCCCCAGTGGGGACGCACGGTCTGACCGACCCCTGGGCCGTCGCGGACGCGCCGGCCCGTCTACCCCCCGGCCGGCAGCCCCCGGCACATCCGCAGCAGTTCCTCGTCGTCCGGGATGCCGCGCTCGCCGTACCTGCCCTCGTCCGCCGTGTGACGGCGGGGACAGGCCAGTTCGGCGGCGACCAGGTCGCGCAGGGGCGCGGCGGCGGGGCCCAGCGCGGTCAGGCAGCGGGCGAGGGGGACCCGGGTGCGGGGGTCCGCCGTCCAGGCGGTCCGGAACACGGGCAGGACCGGGCCGGGGTCGCCGTCGATGCGCCACAGCGCGTACGCCGCCGGTACGCGCTCCCGCACCGGCCCGCGACCGGCGAGCCGGCGCAGCCCGGGCAGCGCGGCGCGCGCGGCCGGCCCCAGCCTGGCGAGCTGCCGCACGGCGGTGCGGCGGGCGTCCGGATCCGGTTGCTCCAACTCCCGCAGCAGGACGGGGAGTACGGCGGCGGTGTCCCCGTCCGCCGACCACAGCGCGCCCGCCGCGGTCGCCGCGTGCCGGGTGCGGAGCAGCATGCGCAGGAGCGGTGCCGCAGGTGCCGCCGCGCCCAGCTCCGCCAGGGTCTCGATCACCTGGCCGGCGACCGCCTCCCTGGTTGCCAGGCCGTCGGGAGCGCCCGAGAGCAGCCGCAGCAGCTCCGGCACGGCGTCCTCGTCCCCGACGGCTCTGATCGCCGTCAGCAGCGGAGCGGCGAGCCGGGCGGCGGTGGGGGAGGCGAGCGGGACGCGGCCGAGGCGGTGACGCAGCGCGGGAGCCAGCGCCGCGGCGGCCCGGCCCAGGTGGGCGACTTCGCCGCCCAGTCCGACGGGGGCCGCCGGTCCGGCCAGCAGCTGCGCCAGGGGCGGCACCGCGCGCGGATCACCGGTCCTTGCCAGTGCCTTGAGCGGACCGCCCAGCGCGGGCGGGCAGCGCTCCCAGCGGTGCGTCCACAGGTCGGGCCGCGCGCTCACCAGTGCGTGCAGGTCGTCCGCCGCCGGTGCGGCCAGGTCGAACAGCTCGGTCAGGACCGAGACCGCCGCGTCCCGCAACCGGTCCTGCTCGCTGTCCAGTTGGGCACCGAGCAGCCGGACCGTCCCGGCGTACGCGCCGCGCCAGCCGCGCAGCAGCCCCGCCGACATCCACACGGCATTGCACCGGTCCACCGGGTCCGGACTGGTCAGCTGCCCGGTGAGCAGGGCGATCCGGTCCTCCACCCGGTCATCGAGGGCGCTGTGCAGGGTGCGCAGCAGCACGGCCCCCTGCTCGTCGGAGGGCCGCAGCCGCCGTATCCGGCGCACCAGCGTGTCCGTGGTCGAGTGCTCCTGTTGCCGCAGGCGCTGCTCGGAGCGCTGCCGCAGCAGCCGGACCGCCGCCGGCACCAGGTCGGCCGGGAGCCGGCCCGGCGCGCGGAGCGCGAGCTGGCCGAGTGCCGCCAGCCGCAGCCCCGGCGCGTAGGGCGGCGCGCTCTGTTCGGCCAGGAGGTCCAACGCGCCCTCCGCGTGCGCGGGGTACCGGCGCGCGAACAGGCCCAGCGCCTCCGTGAGGGCGAGCAGCACGCAGTCGTCCCGCTCGGCCCGCAGCCGCCGTCGCAGCAGCTCCAGGACGCGCGGGGGCTCCTCCAGGAAGCGCACCAGCGCCCCGGCCGCCGCCCGGCGCACCGCCGGGTCCGGGTCGCCGGCGAGCCCGGCGAAGGCCTCGGCGCCCGCGCTCACCGCCGCCCGCGCCCGCCCGTCCCCGGTCAGCCCCTCCGGTACGCCCGGGTTCCCCCCGGCGCCGAAGCTCTCACCGCCGATGCTGACGAGCAGTTCCACGATGCTGCCCCGGTCCTGCACCTCCTCGCGGGCCAGCATCGCGAACAGGAAGGGCACGCAGGCGAGCGTCGAGTCGTACACCCTCCCCTGGTGGTGCACCGCGCCGTACATCCCGTCGAGCGCGGTCGCCCGCTCGGCGGTGTCCGCGGACGCCAGGGCCCGTAACCATCCGGGCACGTCCTCCGCGCTGCCGTGCGCGTGCCGCAGCGAGGCCCAGTCGACCTCGTCGATCCCCGTGAACACGTTGTCCTCCCCGGGCGAGTGCCACCTGATCGGGAGTGTGCACCACGGCACCGACAACGGTCCGGAACCATTCGCTGACTGTGTGCGATCCGTCGGCGCTGACCGGCCACGGAACACGGCCGGCGGCACGCGCGCGTGGAGGGATCAGTTCCGGCCTGGCAGGGCGCGCTCCAGGACGGCGTCCAGGTCGGTCCCGGCGGGCAGGGTGCCGTACGCGTGGCCCCAGTCGCCGCCCAGCCGGGTGGCGCAGAAGGCGTCCGCGACCGGGTGCGGAGCGTGCCGGACGAGCAAGGATGCCTGGAGGGCGAGCGCCATCCGCTCGACCAGCCGACGGGCCCCCGTCTCATCGGTTTCGGCCAATTGGTCCCTGAGTGCCGCCACGGCCGTGTCGAGCCGGGCGTCCGCCCCGCGCGCGAGGGCCAGTTCGGCGAAGAAGGCCTCGGCGGTGTCCGTCTCGCGGCCCAGGGCGCGCAGCACGTCGAGCGCGTTGACGTTCCCGGAGCCCTCCCAGATCGACAGCAGCGGGGCCTCCCGGTAGTGCCGGGGCATGCCGGACTCCTCCACGTACCCGTTGCCGCCCAGGCACTCCAGGGCCTCCGCGGTGAACGCCGGGCCCCGCTTGGTGACCCAGTACTTGCCGACGGCGGTGGCGATGCGCCGGAAGGCCCGCTCCCCGGCGTCCCCGCGCACCGCGCGGTCGGCCGCGCCGGCCAGGCGCAGGGTGAGCGTCGTCGCCGCCTCCGACTCCAGCGCGAGATCGGCCAGGACGTTGCGCATCAGGGGCTGCTCGATCAGCCGGGCGCCGAACGCGCTGCGGTGCCGGGCGTGGTGCGCCGCCTCGACCAGCGTCTTGCGCATCAGGGTCGCCGAGGACATCACACAGTCCAGCCGGGTGCAGTTGACCATCTCGATGATGGTCTTCACGCCCCGCCCCTCGGGCCCGACCAGCCACGCGACGGTCCGGTCGAACTCCGGCTCGGAGGAGGCGTTGGACCGGTTGCCCAGCTTGTCCTTGAGCCGCTGGATGCGGAAGGTGTTGCGGCTGCCGTCCGGCAGGATCCGCGGCACCAGGAAGCACGACAGCCCGCCCGGGGCCTGCGCGAGCACCAGGAAGACGTCGCACATGGGCGCCGACGTGAACCACTTGTGCCCGCGCAGCGTGTACACCCCCGCCTCGCCGGTGGGCGTGGCCGTGGTCGTGTTCGTCCGCACGTCGGAGCCGCCCTGCTTCTCCGTCATGCCCATTCCGGCGAGCAGTCCGGGCTTGTCGGCGGGGACGCGCAGCTCCGGGTCGTACTCCCGGCTGGTGAGCAGCGGCTCGTACACCTTGGCGAGATCCGGCTGGGCGCGCAGGGCGGGGACCGCGGCGTACGTCATCGACGTGGGGCAGCCGTGTCCCGCCTCGGTGTGCCCCCACACCAGGCCGCCCGCGGTCCGGGCGACGTGCGCGCCCGGCCGGTCGTCGGCCCACGGGGCACCCGCGAGGCCCTCGGCGACCGCCGTCCGCATCAGGTGGTGCCAGCTGGGGTGGAACTCCACCTCGTCGACGCGGTGGCCGTAGCGGTCGTGGGTGCGCAGCACCGGCTCGTACCGGTTCGCCAGCTCGCCCCACTCCTGAGCCTCGGCGCTGCCCGCGCGCACTCCCAGCCGGCGGATGCCGTCCTCGGCCCACCCGGCACCCTCCCGGCGCAGGCCCTCCAGCAGGGCCGGGTCGTCGGAGGCGTCGTACGGGGCCAGGAGCGGCGGCTGGTTGGTGACGTCGTGCGTGGCGTCCGGCCACGAGGACGGTGACGGCGGCTGCGGCTGCGCGGGAATCGAGACCATGGGAGCATGTTGCACTCTTCCTGCGGTTGTAGCAATGATGCAACAAGAAGGCGCACGTAGAGTGCGGGGTCATGCGCATGAACGTCTCCGCGGAACCGGACGCGGCCGGTCTGCGACCGTTGTCCGCCCGGTCGGTCGTGCTGAGCCTGCTCCTCGGCGTCCACCCGCCGCAGCTTCCCGTGAAGGACCTGGTGCGGCTCGTGGAGCCGTTCGGGGTCGGCGGGTCGACGCTGCGGGCCGCGCTGAGCCGGATGGTGGCCGCCGGCGACCTCCGGCGCGCGGACGGCGTCTACCGGCTCAGCGACCGGCTGCTGGCCCGGCAGCGCCGCCAGGACGAGGCCGTGCGGCCCCGCACGCGCGCGTGGGACGGCGACTGGGAGATGGTGGTGATCACGGCGACCGGCCGCGGCCCCGCCGAACGCGCCGACCTGCGCACCCGGCTGACGGCCCTGCGGCTGGCCGAACTCCGCGAGGGCGTCTGGCTGCGCCCCGCCAATCTCGACCGCCCCCTGCCCGCCGGTCTGCACCGGGTGGCCCTGACGTGCACCGCACGCCCCGACGAGCCGCCGCGCGAGCTGGCCGCCCGGCTCTGGCCACTGGCCGACTGGGCGGCCACCGCACGCGCCCTGCTCGACCGGGCCACCCGGGCCGACCACCCGGCCGACCGGTTCACCGCCTACGCGGCAGCCGTCCGCCACCTGCTCACCGACCCCGTCCTGCCGTCGGCCCTGCTGCCCGCAGGCTGGCCGGGGGAGGGGCTGCGCACCGCGTACGCCGCCTATCGGCGGGAGCTGGGCGTGACGCTGGACGCGCGCGGGGGGCAGTGATCCGAACGCGGAACGCCCCCGCCGCCCCGCGGCGCTCGCCGCACGTCGGCCGGAATCGTCAACTCCCCATCCGGGCCGCTTCTTCGGGCGGCGCGGAACGTCTCAGCGAGCACCGTTATACCGTCGGGGGGCCGGAGAGCACCGCACCGAAGGAAGACCGTTGAGCCCCGAGTCCCCCGAGACAGACAACGCCCCGGGCACGGCGCACACCGCCGCGCCGCCCTCCGCCGCCGGCCGCTCCGCACCGGGGCGGCCCGGGGGGCCGGACCCGGCCGGAGAACCGGACCCGGCCGGAGAACCGGACCCGGCCGGAGAACCGGACCCGGCCGGAGAGCCAGCGCCGGCCGGAGAGCGAGAGCGGGTGCGGGCCGGGGAGTCCGAGCCGGCGCCCCCGCCCCGGCTGCTGCGGGACGCGTCCCTGTCCGCCGTGCTCGCGGGCCTCGTGGCCGTCGTCGTGTCCTACTCGGGAACGCTGGTCATCGTGCTCGCGGCGGCCTCGGCCGGACACCTGGACACCGCGCAGACCAGCTCCTGGGTGTGGGCCATCTCCATAGGCAGCGGCCTGACCTGCATAGGGCTCAGCCTGCGGACCCGGATGCCGGTCATCACCGCCTGGTCGACGCCGGGCGCGGCGCTGCTGGTCACCAGCCTGGGCGCGTACTCGTACGCCGAGGCCATCGGCGCGTTCCTCGTCACGGGTGCCGTCATCACGCTGATCGGGCTCACCGGGGTGTTCGGGTGGCTGATGCGCCAGGTGCCGGCGGCGGTGGTCTCGGCGATGCTGGCGGGCATCCTGTTCGGCTTCGGCACCCATGTGTTCACGTCGCTGAAGACGGCACCGCTGATCGCCGGATCCGTACTGGTGGCCTACCTGGTGGCCAAGCGGCTGCTGCCCCGGTACGCGGTGCTGATCGCGCTCGCCGCCGGTGTCGCCGGCAGCGCGGCCACCTCCCGGCTGCACGTGCACGTCGACAAGATCGAGCTGGCGCGGCCGGTGCTGACGGCGCCGGCGTTCTCCGTCGCCTCGCTCGTCGGCATCGCGGTGCCGCTGATCATGGCCACCCTGGCCTCGCAGAACGCTCCCGGCATGGCGGTGCTCGCCGCCTCCGGGTACCGGCCCGGGGACCGGCTGCTGATCGGCACCACCGGGCTGGCCTCCACCGCGCTCGCCCCCTTCGGGTCGCACGCGGTCAACCTGGCCGCGATCACCGCGGCCATCTGCACCGGTCCCGAGGCGCATCCCGACCCGCGACGGCGCTATGTGGCCGGTGTCTCGTGCGGCGCCTTCTACGTGCTGATCGGTGCCTTCGGCTCCACCCTGGTGGCCTTCTTCGCGGGGCTGCCGAAGGAACTGGTCGCCGCCGTCGCCGGCGTCGCCCTGTTCGGGGCGCTGGCCGGCGCCATCACCGGCGCCGTCCAGGAGGAGAAGGACCGCGAGGCCGCGCTGATCACCTTCCTGGCCACCGCCTCGGGCGTCACCCTGTTCGGCATCGGCTCCGCCTTCTGGGGCCTGGTGTTCGGCGTCGCCGCCCACCTCGTCCTGTCCGGGCGCCGGCGCCGGCGGACGGCCCGGGTGTGACCAGGGGCCGGGCCGCCGCCGCGGCCCGGCCGCCCGGCTCACTTGTAGGTGATGTCGGAGCCGGAGTACTTGCAGTAGGTGCCGTCCGCGTTCGAGCCGTTGGTGGTCGGCTCCTTGCCGGTGTTGTTGCCGATGTACTTCTGGCAGGGAATGATCTTCTTGCTGGTGTCCCCGACGATGGTGATGTTCCGCAGGGTCGCGCTGTCGCCGTAGTTGGTGTTGATGCCGACGAGCTTGCTGCCCTTGTAGGTCGCCTCGATGCCGCTGAGGTTGATCGTCCGCTTGTACTGCGTCTTGCAGTTGCCGCAGGAGCGGGCGAAGGTGCCGAAGTTCTTCACGGCGAAGCCGGAGACGTTCAGCGTGCCGGCGCCGTTGAACTGGAACACCTTGTCACTGGCCTCCTTCGCCCCGCCGCCGCTGACGGTGTAGACGTTGGACGACGAGGAGCCGAGGAAGGTGGCCGCGTCCTCGCCGACGTCCTCCCACCAGACGTTCTGCAGCGTGCAGCTGCCCAGGCAGTGGATGCCGTCGGCGGCGGGCGAGCCGATGATGACGTTCTTGAGGACCGTGCCGGGGGCGAGTTCCAGGATCGGGCCCTGGTCCTCGTCCTGGCTGCCGCTGCCGCTGCCGCTGCCGAGGTCGCCGGTGCCGTACAGCCGCTTCATGCCGTAGTCCTTGGTACCGGACACGGAGATGGTGGAGGAGACCGCCTGGCTGCCGTTGGCGGTCGGCCAGGTGGCCGCGTCCGCCGGCGAGGATGTCATGATCATGCCAAGCATGAGCCCGAGGGTGGCGAGGCCGCCCAGCAGACCGCGCGAGGTTGCCGATGAGGTCATGTCCCGAATGCCTTCTTCCAAGTGGGGCTCAGATCTTTCCGGCGCCGGCACCCGACGTCACCGAGGCGACGACCCCGGAGGCGGGTTCGGCCGTGTAGCCGTACGGCGGGGTGGTGAAGGTGCCGGCCTGCGAGACCTCTGTGGCGGCTCCGCCGAGGTCGTTGCCGCGCAGGACGGCGTATCCGTCGACGTCGCTGTCCCGGATGGTGGTGACGGCGACCTGGGTGTCGCGGAGGACGTTGTTCTCGACCAGCATCCGCGCGCCCATGCGGGAGTGCACGGCCGTCTCGGCGCCGACGACGTAGTTGTCGTAGAAGTGCCCGGTGCCGAAACGCAGGCTGGGGATGCGGGAGTTGACGTTGTCGAACCAGTTGTGGTGGTACGTCACCCGCAGGTGCCCGGTGTCCTCGGCCGCGTTCTTGTCGCTGTGGCCGACCAGTGAGCCCTTGTAGTGGTCCTTGAAGACGTTCCAGGACACCGTGACGTGATCGGAGGCGTGGCTGATGTCGACCAGGCCGTCGTAGTAGTCCTTGCCGTGATCGCGGTCGGAGGACAGGGAGTTGTGGTCGATCCACACCTGCGTGGCGGCCTGGACGGTGATGGCGTCCGTCTTGACGGCCTTGCTGATGGTGAGGTTGCGGATGACGACGTTGCCGACCTTCTTCAGGCGCAGTCCGCCGCCGGTGAAGCCGGAGGACGAACCGACGCCCAGGACGGTGGTGTTGGAGCCGATGTCGACCTGACCGCTCAGCTTGATCAGGCCGCTCACCTTCACCACCTTCGCCGAACTGCCGGTCACGGCCGTCTTGAAGGCGTCCAGGGTGGAGACGGTGACCGCCGGGGCGCTGCCGCCGCCGGTCGTCCCGGCGCCGAAGCCGACGGGGGCCGCGTCGGCCGCGTCGGCCGGCTGGGGCAGGGCGACCAGGGCCGCGGCCGACAGCGCGAGGGCGGTGGCGGCCGTGCCGGACATTCCTCTGAGCTGCATGCGGGTGCGTCCGTTCTGTGTGGGGTAGGTCATATACATGAATGACGTACTCAAACTGGAACGCGAATGGGGGGGATGGTGACCCACCAGGCCCGTTTCGGTGGCAGTGGGTCACGCTGATGAACGGACCGTAGAGTGCAAGCGCTTTCTAGTCAACCGGTCGCGCACGGCTGTTTCACACCGCGAGAAGTGCCGTGGGAGCGCTTCCATGGACCCGGGTGTCCATGCCACGATGCCGGATGGTTCCCCGCACGATGCGCACGTAGCACGCCCCCCGCACGAGCCGCGATCAGAAGGGACAGGTGACGTGCCCCCCACACCGCACCGCTCGCGAACCGCCCTCCGCAAGGCACTGGTAACCCTCCTGGGCGGACTGCTGCCGCTCCTCGCCGCCCTGGCGCTCGGCGCGCCCCCGGCCTCGGCCCGGGCGCAGGCCGTCCCCACGGCCACCCTCACCGAGGTCACCGGCTTCGGCGCCAACCCCAGCAACCTCCAGATGTACGTCTACGTCCCGGCCGGCGTCGGCGCGCACCCGGCGGTCGTCGTGGCCGTGCACTGGTGCGGCGGCTCCGCCTCCGCGATGTACTCCGGCACCGAGTGGTCCTCGCTCGCCGACCAGCACGGGTTCGTCGTCGTGTACCCGTCGGTGACCCGGGCCGGCAAGTGCTTCGACGTCTCCTCCCCGCAGGCACTCCGCCGCGGCGGCGGCAGCGACCCGGTCGGCATCCGGTCCATGGTCGACTGGGCCACCCGCACCTACGCCGCCGACACCGGACGGATCTTCGTCACCGGCATCTCCTCCGGCGCGATGATGACCAACGTCCTGCTCGGCGACTACCCCGACGTGTTCGCCGCGGGCGCCGCCTTCTCCGGTGTCCCCTTCGGCTGCTTCGCCACCACCGACGGCTCCGAGTGGAACAGCGCCTGCTCCGGCGGCACCGTCATCCGCACCCCGCAGCAGTGGGGCGACCTGGTGCGCGCCGCCTACCCCGGCTACACCGGCCCGCGCCCGCGGATGCAGCTGTGGCACGGCACCGAGGACGACACCCTGCGCTACCCGAACCTCGGGGAGGAGATCAAGCAGTGGACCGATGTGCACGGCGTCGGCCAGACCCCCGCCGCGACGGACACGCCCGTCTCCGGCTGGACCCGCACGCGCTACGGCGCCACCGGTGACCGCGCCCCCGTCGAGGCGATCAGCCTCCAGGGCGTCGGCCACAACCTCTACAGCTGGGGCATGGCCTCCCGCGCACTGACCTTCTTCGGCCTCGACGGCGGCGGCACCCCACCGCAACCGCCCGCCGCCTGCAAGGTGACGGCCGCGGTCAGCACCTGGAGCACCGGTCTGACCGCCTCCGTGACCGTCACCAACACCGGTACGACCCCGGTGAACGGCTGGAAACTCGGCTTCACCCTGCCGGCCGGGCAGACCCTCACCAACGGCTGGAACGCCGGCTACAGCGGCAGCACCGGCGCGGTGACCGCGACCAACGCCGCGTACAACGCCACCATCGCACCCGGCGCGAGCGTCACCATCGGCTACCAGGCCACGCACACCGGAAACAGCGCGGCACCGGCCGCGTTCAGCCTCAACGGCAGCGCCTGCACGGCCGGTTGACGACCCCGGGTGCGCGCCGGACCGCCCCGGCCGGTCCGGCGCGCACCCCGCCGGGCGGACTCCCGGGCTCGCCGGCCCGCGCCCGGCTGCCGCGTGCCCCGCACCGACACCCCGCACCCCGGAAAGGCCTCCGTGAAGCCGTCCAGCAGAACGCCGTTCGCCACCCTGCTCAGCACCTGCGTCCTCGTCCTCGCCCTGGCCGTGACCGCCTCCGCCCTCACGGCCCTGGTCACCAGGACGGCACCGGCCACCGCCGCGGCCGGCCCCGGCCGGCACTGGGTGAACACCTGGACGGGCATGCCCCAGCTGACCGAACCCGCCAACCTGCCGCCCGCGCCGTACACCGGTGAGAAGTCGGTGCTCGTGGACACCACCCTGCGGCAGACCGTACGCGTCACCGCCGGCGGGCCCCGCATCCGGCTGCGCTTCTCCAACGCCTACGGCGACACCCCGCTGCCGCTCACCGCCGTCACCGTGGCCCTGCCCCGCGACGGCAGGGCCGGCGCCGGCGCGGTCGAGCCGGGGAGCCTGCGCCCGGTCACCTTCGCGGGCCGGGACGCGGTGACCGTCCCGGTCGGCGCGCAGATGGTCTCCGACCCGCTGGACTTCGCGCTGCGCGCCGGATCCGAGCTGACCGTGACGGCGTACACCGCGCGCGGCCAGAACTCGCTCGCGCTCACCTCCCACCCCGGCTCGCGCACCACGTCGTACCTCGCCCACGGCGACCACACGCGCGACGCGGACCTCCCCGGCGCGACCGCCGTCGACCACTGGTACCTGCTGAGCGACGTCGAGGTGCTGGCGCCCGCCCGCAGCCACGCGGTCGCGATCGTCGGAGACTCGCTCACCGACGGACGCGGCTCCACCACCAACGGCAACGACCGCTGGCCCGACCGGTTCTACGACCGCCTGCGCAGCCGCCCGGCCACCTCCGGCATCGCCGTCCTCAACCAGGCGGCCGGCGGCAACCGCGTCCTGAACGACGGACTCGGCCCCAATGTGCTCGCCCGCCTCGACCGGGACGTCCTGTCCCGCAGCGCAGTGGCCTGGCTGATCGTCTTCGAGGGCGTCAACGACATCGGCACCGCCGGGGCCACCCCCGAAGAGCAGCGCGCGGTCACCGACGACCTGATCGCCGGGTACCGGCAGATCATCGTCCGCGCCCACGCCCAGGGCATCCGGGTCTACGGCGCGACCCTCACCCCGTTCGGCGGCAGCACCCTGTACGACGACCCGGCCAAGGAACGGGAGGCCGGCCGGCAACGCGTCAACGCCTGGATCCGCACCCCCGGCCACTTCGACGCGGTGATCGACTTCGACCGGGCGGTACGGGACCCCGCGGACCCCGGCCGGCTGCTGCCCGCGCTGCACGCCGGGGACTGGCTGCACCTGAATCCCGAGGGGTACCGCGTGCTCGCCGACGCCGTGCCCGAGGGGCTGTTCCGGCCCGCCTCCTGAAGCCGCGCCTCCGGCGAAGTCGCGTACGGGGCGGGGTAGCGCCGGCGCGATCCGTGGCGTTCCCTGGAAGAGGTGGTGTCCTCCGGGAAAAGAGGGGATGACCAGCACGCTCACGGGCACTCGGCGGGCACGCACGACCATCTCACCCGAGGAGAGTCATGGCTGAGCAGAAGTCTTCGGCCCTCACGGCGCCCCTGCGCGGCGCTGCCTCGGTACTGCGCAGGGTGCCCGGCGCCGGAACGGTGACCAGGGCCGCGGAGGAAACACTGGACAAGGTCGGCGCGGTCTCGCCCCGGGGCCGGCGCATGGCGGTGTACGCGGGGGCGGGGCTGCTCGGCGCCGCGGGTGTGGTCGAGTGGCCCGTCGCGCTCACCGGCGCGGCGGTGGCCTGGCTCACCCAGCCCCGGCCGGCTCAGGCCGGGGACGCGGGTGCGCGACAGCCCGAACCCGCCCACGACCTCGGCACCGCCGCCCTCAGGTCCGGCGGCGGGGGCCACGCGCCCGGCGGGGCGACCGCCGGGACCACGACGTCCCCGGGCGGCCACGTCCCGGGCACGCCCGCATCCGGCGGCCACGCCCCGGGCCGTACCGGGCACGCCGGGACAGCCGGTCCGCCGGACGCGGCCCAAGGCGGCCAGGCGTCGGCGGCCAAGACGTCCCACGGGCCCCTCGGGCCGACCGCGCGGCCCGACCGCACCACGCTCTGAACACCCTGAGGAGGTCACGTTGCCCGGTCTGCTCACGGTGCCCCCGGCCGCCGCCCGCCTGCTTCCCGCCGCACCACGCCTGCTCGCGCGGGCGGCGGCACCGGCGGTCGGACTGGCCGCCGGTGCCGCCGCCGGAACCGCGCGCGCCGGCGTGCGCGGCGCGGACACCATCGCGCGGGTGGCGCGGGTGGCTCGCAACGCGCTGCCCGGCGCCGGCGGCCACTGGCGGTCCGGCGCCCGTGCCCACCTGGCGGTGCGGCCCCTGGACCCTGACCACGCGCGGCACGCCGGCGGCACGGCGCACCTGGCGCACCGGCTGGCCAAGGCGCTGGCGGAACACCCCGAGGTGCTCGTCGCCTACTGGGACCAGGGACTCGGCCGCCTGGTGGTGACCGCGACCAGTGAGGAGGCCGCCGACCGGGTCGTGGAGCACGCCGTCGGCCTCGCCGAGCGGCACGGACTGGTCCTGGCGGCCCCCGACGTGGAGGAGACCACGCATCCGGCCGACCCCGCCGGCGTGCGCGCGTCGGCGGCCACGCTCGCCGCCGACGGCCTCGGCATCGCCGTCGGCCTCACCGCGTACTCGCTGCGGCTGCCGCCCTCGCCCCGCCTGCTGACCGCGGTCGTGACCCTGCTGCGGGAGAACCCGCGCTTCCGCGCCCGGCTGCGCTCCCGGGTCGGTGACACCCGCATGGACCTCATACTGGCCTGCGCGAACGCCGCCGTGCACGGGGCCGGCCAGACCCCCACCTCCCTGGTGCTCGACGGTGTGCTGCGCGCCTGCCAGCTGGCCGATACCGTGGCCCGCTCGGCCGCCTTCGAGACGGTCCACGACCGGCTGTGCACCCCCGGCCGGGTCAGCCTCGGTGCCGGCCCCGACGACCCGCCACGCCCGCCGCTGCGCGTCTCCCCGGCCCAGGAGTACGCGGCCCACGCCTCCGCCGGCAGCCTCCTGGGCGCGGCGGCCACCCTGCTGGTCAAACACAACGCCGGCGAGGCCGCGGAGGCGGTGCTGGCCGGCTCCCCGAAGGCCGCCCGCTACGGTCCCGCCGCCTACCACGCCGTGCTCAGCGCCGCCCTGGCCCGCACCGGCGTCCTGGTCCGCGACCCGGAGCGGCTGCGCGAGCTGGAGATGGCGAGCACGCTCGTCCTGCACCCGAGCGCGCTGCGCGCCGAGGGCGGCGAGGCCGACGCCTGGGCCGAACCGGTGCTGGACGCGGCCCGCCGGGCCGGGCTCCGGGTCGTGCTCGTGGACGATCCGGTGCTGGAGGACTTCACCGGTCTCGCCGACCAGGTCGTCGACGCCCGCCGGCCGCTGGACGACGTGGTGTACGAGGCGCGCGGCGACAAGGGCGCCGTACTGGTGGCCGCCCGGGTGCGCGGGGCCGGCGAGCACGACGTACGGGCCGCCCTGCGGGCCGCCGATGTCGCGGTCGCGCTGACCGACCGGGACGGCGCGGTGGTGTGGAGCGCCGACATCCTCGCCCTCCAGGGCCTGCCCGACCTGTGGCGGGTGCTCACCGCGATCCCGGCCGCCCGCCGGGTCGGCCGCCGGGCGCAGACCCTGGCACGGTCCGGCGCCGCGCTGTCCGGGCTGCTCGTCGCCATCGGCGAGTCCGGCGGCGGACGCGGTCGCCTCGCCGTCCTGCCGGGGTTCCGGCACGCCCCCGTCGACATCGGCGCCGCGACGGCGCTGCTGTCCGGGGCCGGGGCCGCGCTCGGCGTGGCGACGGCCCGCGCCCCGCACCCCCGCCCCCGCGTGCACTGGCACGAACTGGACCCGGACCAGGCCCGGGACCGGCTGGCGCACGAACCCGCCCCCGACACCGGCAACGCGCTGACCACCCGGCTGCGCACGGCGGCCCGGATCGTCACCCGGCACCCGGCCGCCGCGCCCGCCCGCTGGTCCTACCGGCTCGGCCGCGCCGTCCGCGGGGAGCTCCAGGACCCGCTGACCCCGGTCCTGGCGGTGGGCTCGGCGGCGTCGGCGATCCTCGGCTCCGTCGTGGACGCGCTGCTCGTCGTCGGCGCCCTGGACCTCAACGCCCTGGTCGGGGGTGTCCAGCGGCTGCGGGCCGAGCGCGCGCTGTCCGGACTGGTCGCCGAACAGCAACAGAAGGCGCGCGTCGTGCCGCCGGAGGCCGAGGCCCCGGCCGGCGGCACCCGCACCGTGGAGGCGGGCAAGCTCCGGCCGGGCGACGTCATCCAGCTCAAGACGGACGACGTGGTGCCCGCCGACGCCCGGCTGCTGTGGCAGGAGGGCCTGGAGGTGGACGAGTCCGCCCTGACCGGCGAATCGCTGCCGGTGGAGAAGCAGACGGACCCCACCCCGCACGCCGCGGTCGCCGACCGCAGCTGCATGCTCTTCGAGGGCACGACCGTGGTGGCGGGTGAGGCCCGGGCCATCGTGGTCGACACCGGCGACCGCACCGAGGCCGCCCGTGCCGTGCACCTCGCCGCGCGCACGCCCCCGGCCGGCGGCGTCCAGGCCCGGCTCCAGGAACTCACCCGCAAGGCGCTGCCGCTGACGCTGGCGGGCGGCGCCGCGGTGACCGGTCTGGCGCTGCTGCGCGGCACCCCGATCCGGGATGCGGTCAGCGGCGGGGTGGCGGTGGCCGTGGCGGCCGTCCCGGAGGGGCTGCCGCTGGTGGCGACGGTGGCGCAGCTGGCGGCCGCCCGCCGGCTGAGCCGGGGCGGCGTCCTGGTGCGCACCCCGCGCACGCTGGAGGCGCTGGGCCGCATGGACACCATCTGCTTCGACAAGACCGGCACGCTCACCGAGAACCGGCTGCGGCTGGTGCGCACCTCCGACGCCGAGGGCACGGTCCGCCCGGTGTCCGACACCGGCTCCGAGGACACCGTCCGGGCCGCCGCACGGGCCTGCCCGCGGCTGAACGGCGACTCCGACCGGCCGGTGCACGCCACCGACGAGGCCGTACTGGCCGCGGCACCGCCCGACCCGGACTGGACCCAGTTCGCCGACCTGCCGTTCGAGGCCGCGCGCGGGTACGCCGCCGCCGTCGGCCGCAGCGGCGACGGGCCGCCCGTGCTGGTGGTCAAGGGCGCCCCGGAAACCGTGCTGCCCGCCTGCGCCGGGCTGCCCGCGGGCGCCGCGGAATCCGCGCACGCGCTGGCCGGGGACGGCCTGCGGGTGCTGGCGGTGGCCGAACGCCGGCTCAGCGCGGACGAGCAGGAGACGGACGCCCTCGAACGGCCGCTGGCCGGCCTGGGCTTCACCGGGCTGCTGGCGCTGTCCGACGTGGCGCGCGAGACCTCGACGGCACTGGTGAACGGGCTGAACGGTGCGGGTGTACGACCGGTCATGCTCACCGGCGACCACCCGCAGACCGCGCGGTCGATCGCCGCCGACCTGGGCTGGCCCGAGGACACCGTGGTGGTCACCGGCGACGAGCTGGCCGCGGCCGACCGCGCGACCCGGGCCCGGATGCTGCGTGACGCGGGCGTGGTGGCCCGGGTGGCGCCCGAGCAGAAGCTCCAGGTCGTGGAGGCGCTGCGGGACGCGGGCCGGGTGGTCGGCATGGTCGGCGACGGCGCCAACGACGCCGCGGCCATCCGCGCCGCCGACATCGGCGTCGGCATCAACGCGCGGGGCTCGGCCGCCGCGCGCAACGCCGCCGACATCGTGCTGACCGACGACGACCTGACGGTGCTGATCGACGCGATCGGCGAGGGCCGAGCGCTGTGGCACAGCGTGGCCGACGCGATCGCGATCCTGATCGGCGGCAACGCGGGCGAGGTCGGCTTCGGCATCCTCGGCACCCTGCTGTCCGGGCGGTCGCCGCTGTCCACCCGGCAGATGCTCATGGTGAACCTCTTCACCGACCTGTTCCCGTCGATGGCGGTGGCCGTGACGGAGAAGGAGGGCGAGGCGGACCTGGGGCACGTGGAGGAGGCGGCCGGGGTGCTGGGCGACCCGCTGCTGCGGCAGATCCGGCACCGGGCCCTGACCACCTGCCTGGGCGCGGTCACGGCCTGGCTGATCGGCCGCTTCACACCGGGCACCGCCCGCCGCTCCAGCACCATGGCGCTGTGCGGGGTGGTCGGCACCCAGCTCGTGCAGACCTTGCTGGACCGGCGCGACAGCCGGCTGGTCCAGGTCACCTCGCTGGGCTCCGCGCTGGCCCTCGTCGCCATGGTCCAGACCCCGGGCCTGAGCCGGGTGTTCGGCTGCACCCCGCTCGGTCCGGTCGCCTGGGCCGGTGTCGTGGCCGCGATCGCGCTCGCCCTGGCGGGCCAGCGCGCCCTGCCCCGCCTGGAACGAACCGTCGCCCGCCTCCTGCCCGCCTGACCGGCGCCGCGCCCGTCGGCGCCGGTCTCAGACCGAGCGGTGGTACTGGTCCGGCACCCGGACCTTTGCCCCCAGTTCGCGGGCGGCGTGCCGGGCCCAGGACGGGTTGCGCAGCAGCTCCCGGCCGAGGAGGACCGCGTCGGCCTCGCCGTTCGCCAGGATCTTCTCGGCCTGCCCGGTCTCGGTGATCAGGCCCACGGCCGCCACGGGCAGCGGGCTCTCGCTCCGCACCCGGGCGGCGAACGGCACCTGGTAGCCGGGCCCGGCCGGAATGGTGACGCCGGGGGCGTTGCCGCCGGTGGAGACGTCGAGCAGGTCGACGCCGTGGGCGTGCAGGTCGTGGGCGAGGCGGACGGTGTCCTCCGGGGTCCAGCCGCCGGCCTGGAGCCAGTCGGTGGCCGAGACGCGGAAGAACACCGGCTTGTCCGCCGGCCACACCGCCCGTACGGCGTCCACGACCCGGAGGGCGAACCGGGCGCGGTTCTCGTACGTGCCGCCGTAGGCGTCGGTCCGGTGGTTGGAGTGCGGGGAGAGGAACTCGTGGATCAGATAACCGTGGGCGCCGTGGATCTCGACGATCTCGAAGCCCGCGGCCCGCGCCCGGCGCGCGGCGGCGGCGAACTGGCCGACGATCTCGTCGATCTGCTCGACGGTCAGCTCGGCGGGCACCGGGTGGCGCTCGTCGAACGGCAGGGCGCTCGGGCCGGACGGCTGCCAGCCGTGCGCCTCCGGCCCGACGGGCGCGCCGCCCTTCCACGGCTGGTCGGTGGAAGCCTTGCGGCCGGCGTGCGCGAGCTGGACGGCCGGCACGGTGCCCTGGGCGGTGAGGAAGCGGGTGATCCGGCGGAAGGCCTCCACCTGGGTGTCGTTCCACAGCCCGAGGTCGTACGGGGAGATCCGGCCCTCGGGCGAGACCGCGGTGGCCTCCACCACGATCAGCCCGGTGCCGCCGGTGGCGCGCGCCGCGTAGTGCGCGAAGTGCCAGTCGTGCGGGGCGCCGGCGAGCGGGCCCTCCGGTTCGGCCGAGTACTGGCACATCGGAGGCATCCACACCCGGTTCGGGATGGTCACTTCGCGCAGGGTGATGGGCTCGAAGAGCGCGCTCACGTCGGACTCCGTTCGTCACGGACGGCTGGTGTCCTCGTACGGTACTCCTCGTACTACGAGGGATGTCAAACTACGACGGATGTCAAACTACGAGGACTGTCGAGCTACGACGGTTCTCGTACCATTGCGGGGAGACGAGCATTCCGTGACGAGGGGCAGCCGCCGTGACCGACACCGCCACCACCGGCCGCGCGCTGCCGCACCCGGACCGGGAGCAGATCCGCCTGGAGTCCGTGCTGCACGCGCTCTCCGACCCGATGCGCCTCCAGATCGTGCGCGAACTCGCTGTGGTGGGAGCCGAGTTGACCTGCTCGCACTTCGACCTGCCGGTGACCAAGTCCACCACCACGCACCACTTCCGGGTGCTGCGGGAGAGCGGGGTCATCCGGCAGGTCTACCGGGGCACGGCCAAGATGAACGTACTGCGCCGGGACGATCTCGACGGCCTCTTCCCGGGCCTGCTCGACAGCCTGCTCGCCGCCGCGGACCGGCAGGCCGGCCGCATCGGCGCCGCCGGCTGAGCCGGCCGCGCCAGCGCTCCGCGTGACTACCGGACGCGCCCGCCCGGCCGCCGGGACGCCCCGCGCGCTACGGCACCCGCGCCGCGCCGAGCAGGGTGTCCCAGTCGGCCAGTTTGACCACGCTCCGCCCCAGCCGCGCACCCAGTTCGGCCTCGGCGCGCTCGATCGCCAGCCAGCCGTCCCAGGGCACGGGGGTGACGCCGGCCGCCCGCAGGGCCGCGACCGGATCCTCCGGCACGTCCGCGCGGCCGAGCGCGGGAGCGTCCGCGAGCAGCGTGGTCGCCGTCTCCTTGGCGCACGGCCGGTTGGTGCCGATGACCCCCGTCGGGCCGCGCTTGATCCACCCGGCGACGTACTCGCCGGGCGAGGGCACGCCGTCGCGCAGCACGCGGCCCTCCCGGTGCGGGATCGTGCCGCTCGCCGGGTCGAACGGCAGCCCCTCCAGCGGCACTCCGCGATAGCCCACCGAGCGCAGTACGAGTTGCGCGGGCACGTCCTCGTACCGGCCCGTGCCGGTCACGGCGCCGGAGGCGTCCGGTGCCGTCCGTTCGAAGCGGACGGCGCCCACCCTGCCGTCCTCCTCCAGCAGCTCCACCGGGCGCAGGAAGAACCGCAGCCGGATCCGCCGGGCGGCGGTCGGGGCCGGCCGTGCCGCCCAGGCGCGCAGCACCTCCACATTGCGGCGCGGCCCGGCCGGCAGGGCGCCGGGATCGGCCGTGTCGAGCGCCAGCTCGCCCTGGTCGACGAGCACGTCGGTGCCGGGCAGCGAGCCCAGCTCGCGCAGCTCCTTGGTGGTGAAGCGGGCCTGGGCCGGGCCGCGCCGGCCCACCATGTGCACCTCGCTGAGCCCGCTCGCCGCCAGCGCGTCCAGCGCGGCCTGCGGGATGTCCGTGGGACGCAGCTCCGCCGCGCCCCGGACCAGCATCCGGGCGACGTCCACCGCGACGTTGCCGACCCCGATGACCACCGCCGAGCGCACCCCGCGCAGGAAGCCCGCGTCGGCCGCGTCCGGATGGGCGCTGTACCAGGACACGAACTCGGTCGCGGACCAGCTGCCCGGCAGCTCCTCGCCGGGGATCCCGAGCCGCCGGTCGGTGGCGGCGCCCACGCAGTAGACCACCGCGTGGTAGAGCCCGCGCAGCTGCCGCACGGGCAGGCCGCCGGGGCCGCCCACCCGGACCCCGCCGAGGAACCGCACCCGCTCGTGCTCCAGCACCGTGCGCAGGCTGCCCTGGAGGGACTTGATCTTCTCGTGGTCGGGGGCGACGCCGTAACGGACCAGGCCATAGGGGCACGGCAGCCGGTCCAGGACGTCCACGCGGACCTCGGGATCGAGCTGGACCAGGCTCTGGGCGGTGTAACACCCACTCGGCCCGGAACCGACGACGGCGACACGCAGCACAGCGGTACTCCTCGCCCGAAGGAGAGTGTGCGGACGGTTCCAGCATGGCACCGCCGGACGCCCGGCGGCAGGGGCCGGTGGGGTGACCCGGAGGCGGGTCCGTGCGTCTGAGTGTGATCACCCTTCGCGCGGTACGCGCGTACGAGCGGACGGCAGAACAGGCGCGGAGGACAGCGCAGGCACGGAAGGCACGGAAGGGGTGCAAGGCACGGGAGGGGCGGAAGGGGCGGAACGTGTGGGAGCGCGGCGGCGGGGCGTCCGAGCGGGGCGAACCCCTCAGGAGCCGCTCGGCGTCAGGAGCCGCTCGGCCGTTCCTCCGTGGCGAAGAACCGGGACAGGTCCCCGCCCCCCGCCGCCGGGTCCGGCTCGCTCTCCGGGGGCACCCCCATCTCCCGGTCGAGCCCGTACCGCTGGAACAGTTCGTCCCGCAGCGCCGGGACGGGCATCGGCACTCCCGGCACCAGCGCCGCGTACACCGCGCCCATCAACAGGGCCCGCAGCATCGGGTAGTCGGCCGAGACGTTCTGCGCGCCGTACCGGGCCACCGTGTCGCTCAGCAGCTCCGCGAGCCGGCGCTGCTCCGGGCACTGCACGAAGCCCTCGGCCTGGAGCAGGCCCGCCATGTGCTGGCGCATCAGCACCGGCCGGTCCCGGGCCAGGCCCAGGATCGCGTCGATGGCCCGGGCCAGCCGCTCCCGGCCGTCCTCGGTGTGCGGCTCCCGCTCCAGCGCCTCCTCCAGCGTGCGGTGCATCAGCCGGTGCACGGCGGACTGCACCAACTGGCGCTTGCCGGGGAAGTAGTACGACACCAGTCCGCGCGCCGAACCGGCCCGGTCGGCGATGTCGCCCAGCGTCGTGGCCTCGAACCCGCGCTCACCGACGAGTTCGACGGCGGCCTGCAGCAGCCGTTCCCGGGAACGCCGCCGCATTTCTTCATTGACCGAGGCGCTTCGCGGGGACATCCTGTAACTCCTGCGTTGACTGGCTGCCAGCCAACTATACTCAACGCAGTGGGGCACCCCTGTGCCTTGGGGTCCGCCCGGAACGGCCGTTCGTCTGGGGCGACGCGGGGGAGTGCCCTGGACGAACGGCGCCGGCCGCCCCCTTCCCCGTCCGGGCCGCCGCTCAGCTCACCAGGTCCAGCACCGGCAGCAGCGCGTCGGGACGCCGGTCCACCGGCAGGTGGTCCACGAAATGCACCCGGCAGCCGAGCGCGGCGGCGCCGCCGTCCGCCGTCCGGTTGTCGCCGACCATCACCACCCGCCGCGGATCCGCGCCGAGCGCCGCGCAGGCCGCCGAGAACAGCCGCGGATCGGGCTTCTGCACCCCGTGTTCGTACGACAGCACGTACGCGTCCACATAGGCGTCGAGGCCGTGCGCGCGGAAGACCGGGCGCAGGTCCCAGCCGATGTTGCTGACCACGCCGACCCCGACGCCGCGCTCGCGCAGGGTGCGCAGCACCTTCTCCGCGTCCGGGTACGGCGACCAGGCCGCGGGCGCCATGTGCCGGTCGTACAGGGCGTCGTACAGCCCGGGGTCGGGCAGCGGCACCCGGCGGGACAGGCCGGTGTAGGCGGCCCGGTGCAGCTCCGCGCTCTCGTCCCGCACCGCCCACAGCCCGGCGAGGTCCGCCGGCAGGTCCACCGGCTCCGGGCCGCCCGGCAACCCGCCGGCCGCCTCCAAGGCCCGGGCGGCCCGGGTCAGTTCGAGGTCCGGCAGGGTGTGACCCCGCTCGGCCAGCACAGCGCGCAGCCAGGACTCGGCACTCTCGATGCGGAACAGGGTCCCGGAGAAGTCGAACAACACGGCAGCCATGCACGGGACTCTACCGGCGCGGGCGTGCCGGGAGCCGGATCCGCGCACTCCGCGGCCACTCGTACACCAGCACCGCCACGGCCACCAGCAGGGCCCCGCCCAGCCAGCCGCCCAGCACGTCCGACGACCAGTGGACGCCCAGCCACACCCGGGTCACGCCCACACCCGCGACCGACACCAGCGCCGCCGCCACCGCCGTACGCCACAGGGCACGGCCCGCGCCGCGGCGGTGCAGCAGCCACAGCAGCAGGCCGCACACCACGGTGGCGGTCATCGCGTGGCCGGACGGGAAGGCCGCGTAGTGGGCGGAGTCGACGGGGTCCGGCCAGACCGGGCGGGGGCGGCCGACGGCGGCCTTCACCGACTGCTGCACGAGCGCGGCCACCGCGCAGGTGACCGCCAGCCACAGCGCCGTCCACCACGCCGCGCGCCGCCAGACCAGCCACACCACCGCCGCGCCGGCCAGCAGACGCATGGTGAGGGGGTCCCACACCCAGTCCGTCAGCACGCGGAAGACATGGGTCAGCTCGTGGTCGCGCACCGCCCAGCGGTGGGTGGCACGGGAGATGCGGCTGTCCACGGTGAGCAGGGGATGCCAGCGCAGGGCGACGAGGACCAGCAGCGCCACGAAGCAGGCGGCGAGGGCCGCGGCCACGCGGGCGGCCGAGCGGGGTGCCGCCGACGGCCCAGGGGAGGGGGGCGACGGGGGAGCAGGGGGAGGCTGGTGCATGCAGCGATCTTTGTGGACGGTGCGGCCCGAAGCCAAGCGCCCGTACCCGGGCCCGGCGCCCGCGGCCCGGGTACGGGCGTCACCTGTGCCGGGGTGGCGGGGGCCGTCGTGGTGGGCGGGGTCAGTTCAGTGCTCGTAGTCCGGGGACCAGCGCCACCAGTACCGGGATGACGGGCACCAGCGCCGCGGTCGCCGTCAGGCGCAGCCGGCGCAGTGCCGGGAGCCGGTCCGGAGCGGTCAGCAGCCGGTGCACCCGCTGCGGCACATGCGCCTGCGGGGTCGGGCAGGGCCCGAACACGCCCCGCTCCTCGTTCAGCCCGACCAGGGCCAGGGCCGTGGTGAGGCGGCCGAAGCGCCGGGAGGCCATGTCGTCGGCGGCCAGCTCCACCAGCCGGTGCATCTCGTCACGGAACGCGGCGAACACCGGGACCTGCGGGAAGCCGCCGGCCAGCGCGGCCGAACAGTGCAGCAGCCAGTCGTGCCGGGCCTGCGCGTGTCCCTGTTCGTGCGCGAGCAGCGCGTCCAGTTGACGGCCCTTCAGGCGGCGCAGCGCCGCCGTGGTGACGACCAGCCGCGGTGCCGCTCCGGGCAGCCACCAGGCGTCGGGTCGGTCGCCCTCCAGCACCACCAGCCGGCCGCTCGCCGGCTCCTCGCCCGGCAACAGCGGTGCGCGCACCAGCAGTTCCGCGCGCCGCCCGCGCCGCCGCACCCGGTCCCGTACGACCTCGCGGACCAGCATCGCCAGGCTCCACAGGCCACCGCAGGCGAGCAGTACGGCGGTGGGCGCCGCCCAGGGGCCGGCCGCACCGAGGGCATAGGCCTCCACGACCCCGCGCGGGGCGGTGGCGAACACATGCCCGCGCACCGCCTGCCAGGCCGCCGCCGCGCTGAGGGTCATCGACAGGGCGCAGCACAACAGGACGGCCGCCACGACGCATTGCCACGCCCAGAGGGCGACGACCGGCTCGCGGTCCGGCCAGTCGGCCCGGGCGAGCAGCCGCGGGGCGACGACGGCGGTCAGGGCGCCGAGCAGCAGCAGTGCCACGGGGACCATCATGGTCAGCACCCTATGAGCGCCGTGCCGCTCGGCGGTACGGTCCCCGGCACCGAAGTGACGCACCCAACGCGGGCCGCCCCGGACCGGCGCGCGCCTCACGACGCCCGCGGGACGCCGGCAGAAGCCGGGTCACGGGCCGGGCGTCGGTCCGTCCGCTCCGTACCGGAGGCCGTCGAGGAGCAGGTCGAGCAGTCGGCCGGCGCGTTCGCGCTGGTCGGGGGCGCTGGTGATCAGTGCGACGCCGGCCAGGCTGAACCCGACGTCGAAGGGGTCGACGTCCGGGCGCAGGAGACCGGCGTCGGCGCCGGCGTGCAGCAGGGTGCCGAGCGCGGTGCCGAGCTTGTCCAGGGTCTCGGCGAAGGGGTCCGCACCGGAGGCGACCGCGGCCCGCAGCGCGTCCGCCATGCCCTGCTTGGCGGCCACGTAGTCGATGAAGTCGTCCATCCACAGGCGGATCGCCCGGTCGGGCGCGTTCTCCGCGAGCAGCTTGGCCGCGCTGTCGCAGACCCGGGCCAGCTCGTTGCGGTAGGCCGCCTCGACCAGCGCCTCGCGCGTGGGGAAGTGGCGGTAGAGCGTGGCCGAGCCGACGCCCGCGGCCTTGGCGATCGTGTCGATCGCCACGTCCGGGCCCTTCTCGGAGAAGGCGCGCACGGCCGCCTCCAGGATGCGCTCCCGGTTGCGGCGGGCATCGGCGCGCAACCCGCTCGACTTGCTGGTCAAGGCTGCTCCCTTCGTCGGGGACCAGTCTAGCTGGACAACCGGGGAGTTCCCCGCTTACCGTTGCGAATAACCGGGGAACTCCCCGGTTACGGGCCTCGGCCCGTTGTGCTCCCCACTAAGGAAGACCCTCATGACCTCTCCGAAAACGGTTCTGATCACCGGTACGTCCTCCGGCATCGGCCTGGCCACCGCCATCGGCACCGCCCGGGCGGGCTGGACGACCATCGCCACCATGCGCGACACCGGCAAGGCCGAGGCCCTGCTCAAGGCCGCCACCGAGGCGGGTGTCGCGGACCGCGTCCAGGTCAAGCGCCTGGACGTGACCGACTCCGCGGGCATCACCGCCTGCCTCGACGAGGTCGTCGCCGAGCACGGCCGTCTGGACGGGCTGGTCAACAACGCCGGCGCCGCCCAGGTGGGCACCATCGAGCAGAGCAGCGTCGAGGACGTCCGCGCGGCGATGGAGGTCAACTTCTTCGGCGTGGTGGCGGTGACCCGGGCCGCCCTGCCGCACCTGCGTGCGTCGAAGGGCCGGGTGATCACCGTCGGCAGCGTCGGCGGCACCATCGGCCAGCCCTTCAACGAGGCGTACTGCGCGGCCAAGTTCGCCGTCGAGGGCTTCATGCAGTCCCTCGCGCCGGTCGCCGCCACCGTCGGCGTCGACGTCACCGTGGTCGAGCCGGGCGCGGTGGCGAGCGAGTTCGTCGCCAATCTCGGCCTGGACGTCCCGGCACTGCTCGCCGCCGCCGGGCCCTACAGCCCGGCTCTGGAGGCATACCTCGCCCGCACCCGGCAGTCGTTCGCCGGCGCCCAGACGCCGGCCGAGGCGGCCGCCCCGATCGTCGACGCCCTGACCGTCGCCCGCCCGCCCTTCCGCGTCCAGACCTCGCAGTGGGCCCGCGACTTCGTGGCCACCACCCTCGCCGACCTCGACGGCTCCGCCGTCCAGGCCCTCACCGGTGCCTGGGTGCGCTGACCGCCCCGCGCCCCCACGGGTGCACTGCCCACGCCGGCAGCCGCCCCGCGCCCCCACGGGCGCACTGTCCACGCCGGCAGCCGCACCGCATCCGCCGGCCGGCGCCCCGCCACCGCCGTACCCCCGCCCGGCCACACCTTCCCCGGCCGGGACCTGCGGCCCACCGGACGCACCACCGACCAGTCACACACCGCGGGGTGACCCGCGACAGCAAGGAAGATCATCATGGAACTCCGCACCCTCGGCAGCCAGGGCCTGACCGTCTCCGCCGAAGGACTCGGCTGCATGGGCATGAGCGCCTTCTACGGCAGCACGGACGAGACCGAGTCCCTCGCCACCATCCACCGCGCCCTCGAACTGGGCGTCACCCTGCTGGACACCGCCGAGAGCTACGGCCCGTTCCGCAACGAGCGGCTCCTCGGCAAGGCCCTCGCCGGCCGCCGCGAGCAGGCCGTCGTCGCCACCAAGACCGGTGTCGAGTTCACCGACGACGGCACGCTCGTCGGCCACAACGGGCGCCCCGAGTACATCCGCCGTTCCCTGGACCGCTCCCTGCGCCACCTGGGCACCGACCACGTCGACCTCTACTACCTGCACCGGGTCGACCCGCAGGTGCCGGTCGAGGAGACCGTCGGCGCCATGGGCGAGCAGGTGGCCGCCGGCAAGGTCCGCTACATCGGCCTGTCGGAGGTCGCGCCGCACACCATCCGCCGCGCCCACTGCGTCCACCCGCTCACGGCGGTCCAGACCGAGTACTCGCTCTTCGAGCGCGGCATCGAGGACGACGGGGTCAGGGCCACCCTGGACGAGCTCGGGATCGGCCTGGTCGCCTACTCGCCTCTCGGACGCGGGTTCCTGTCCGGTGCGATCACCAGCCCGGACGACTTCGCCGCCGACGACTTCCGCCGTACCGACCCGCGCTTCCAGGGCGAGAACTTCGCCCGCAACCTGGCCGTGGTCGACGAGGTCCGCCGTATCGCCGCCGCCAAGCAGGTCTCGCCCTCCCAGCTGGCTCTCGCCTGGGTGCTGCGCCAGGGCGCGGTCGCCATCCCCGGCACCAAGCGCCGCCGCTACCTGGAGGAGAACGTCGCCGCCACCACCGTGACGATCACCGATGAGGACGTGGCCGCCATCGAAGCCGTCGCGCCGCGCGGCATCGTCTCCGGCGACCGCTACGCCCCCGAGCTGATGCGGACCCTCAACGGCTGACCCGGGGCGGTCCGGCGAGGGGGGCCGGCCCCTCCCACGCCCTGCTCGACGCCGGGCAGGCCGGAAGCCCACGGCTCACATCGTCAGCAGCATCGCCACCATGCCGATCCCCATCGACAGCCGGCACGCCCGGGCGAGTTCCGGGCGGTCGCCCCAGCGGGCCGGGCCCGCGGCGCCGCCGGGTGCGGCGGGTACCAGGCGGGCGCCGGAGAGCAGCACGTACCCCGTGAAGTACAGCAGGAGCGCGCCGGTCAGCACGGGCACGCCGGTGCCGCCGTGGACGTGGTGGGCAGCGGGCGGGGACGCGGCCATCGCCGCCGCCATGTAGACCATCGCGGCGCTGCCCACCAGGTGGTGCAGGTGGTGCGGGGCGCCGCGCGCGGTCCACAGCGCGCGCACGGCCGCGGCGCCGAACACGGCCGCGTACACCGGCCACGCCCATCTGGGCGGCGTGAACACGGCCGCCGGTACGGCCATCGCGGCCATGCCGAACCCCATCAGCGCCTCGCCGCCGGCGGCCCGGCGCTGCTCCTCGACGGCACTGCGCATCCGCAACAGGCAGTAGGCCCCGGTCACCGCGCACAGCGCGACCAGCAGCCAGGCGGTCGACACCGGTCCGTGCACGCGCACCTCCACGCTCGACGGTCCGTCGAGGGATGCGATGCCCACGGCCGGAGGAGCGCACGCGAGCGCAAGGGTGTACACGGGGAGCATGCGGGGGAGCGCGGTGCGTGACAAGCCGCCGCGGCAACTGTTTTACGAGTAAAACACGTGTTAAATTGATGGTATGAGCAGTGCGACCCCCCACCGTCTTCCCCTCGCCGGAGTGCTCCGCCTCGGCCGTCCCTCCGACATCTGGTTCAAGCCAGCGCTGAGCGTGGTCGCCGCGGTCGCCCCGCCCAACCTCGCCCTCCTCGCGCTCGGCCGCCTCGACCTGGCCATGTACACGATGGCCGGCTCGCTGTGCGCCCTCTACGGCCACAACCGGCCCTACGCCGCCCGGGCCCGCGCCCTGGCCTGGGTGGTCCTCGGCATGGTCGGAGGCCTTGCCGTCGCCCTGCTCGCCGCAGCGCTGACCACGAACGCCGTCGTCCTCGTCACCGTCGGCGCCGTCCTCGCGGCGGCCCAGAAGACCGTGTGCGACGCCACCCGGATCGGACCCCCCGGCAACGTGGTCCTCACCTTCATCAGCTCCGCCTCGCTGTTCGTCCCCCAGACCCCCGGCCAGATCCCCGGGCACCTCGGGCTGGCCCTGGCCACCGGCGCCTGGGCCTGGCTGGTCGGCATGGCACCCGGGCTGCTCCGCCCGCACGGCCCCGAGCGCCGTGCCACCGCCCAGGCCCTGAACGCCGCCGCCGCGTACGCCGGCACGCGCGGCACCGCCGACGGCCATGCCCGGGCCCGCGCCGCGACCGCCGCCGCGATCCACGCCGCCTGGCAGTCCCTCCTCGCCGCCGGCAGCCGCCCCGACCGCACCCGGCGCGCCCTGGAACGCCTCCTCGTCCGCGCCGAGGTCGCCCTCGCCGCACCCGCCGACACCGACCCCGCGCGGTTGCGCGCCTGGGCCCGGGACCTGCGCGGCACCGGCCGTGTCCCACGGGTCGAGGCGCCGCGCGAGTCCGCCGACGAACTCCTCGGCGTGGCCGCCGAACAGGCCCTGCCGCCCCGCTCGCCGTGGCACCTCCTCGCCCCCCTCGCCCCGCTCGCCGCACGCACCGCACTCGGCTGCGCCCTCGCCGGCTACGCCGCCCTCGCGCTCGGCGTCGGCCGCCCGTACTGGGCGCTCGTCACCGCGGCCTCCCTCTACCAGGCCAACGTCAGCCTCACCTGGAACCGGGGCGTCCAGCGGGTCGTCGGCAACCTCGTCGGCGTCCTCGCCTTCGCCGCCCTCGCCCCGCTCGCCCATCTGCACCCCGCCGCCCTGGTGCTGTGCTGCATCGCCCTCAACTTCGGCGCCGAGGCGCTCATCGGCCGCAACTACTGGCTGGGCAGCGTCTGCGTCACCCCGATGGCGCTGCTCATCACCGAGTTCGCCCGCGCCCAGAACCCCGCCGAGCTGATCACCGACCGGATCGTGGACACCCTCGTCGGCGCCCTGGTCGGCTTCGCCGCCGCCGTCGCCGTCACCAACCGGCGCGCCGGCGACCGCCTGGAGCAGGCACTGACCGCGGCCGAGCGCGCCCGCGAGAACACCGCCCGCCTGCTCGCCGAGCCGCACCCGGCCCCGCACGCCCTGGAGTCCGCCCGCCGCGGCCTCGCCGCCGCCCTCGTCGACCTGCGCGCCACGGCCGACGCCGCCGCAGGCGAGTGGTGGCAGCGCGCCCTGCCCGAGGAGCGGGTCGTGCTCACCGAACAGTCCGGACACCGTACGCTCGCGGCGACGGTACGGCGCCAGGGGCTCGTACCGCGGGACCGGGACGAGGACCCGGGCCGGGAGCACGACCGTGACCAGGGCCCGGGCAGGACGACGGAGGACATACGGCCATGACGGCGACGAACGGCGGACCGACGCCCGGAAGCGACACGGCCGGTACCCGGCCGGGGGCCGGCAGCGACCCCGCGCGCGGCGACACCGTCTCCGCCGTCGTCCGCCAGTGGCGGGCCGTCCACCCCGAGCTGGACACCGGGCCCATGGAGATCATCGGCCGGATCAACCGCTGCGCCGCGCTCCTCCAGCAGGCCGAGGACGCCCCGCTGCGCCGGGCCGGTCTGAGCCGCGCCGAGTTCGACCTGCTCGGCGCGCTGCGCCGCACCGGCCACGAGCTGACCCCGGGGGAGCTGGCCCGGGAGACCTTCTCCTCCGGGGCCGCCGTCACCAAGCGGGTCAAGCAGCTGACCGAGCGCGGGCTGGTCGAGCGGCGCGGCGATACCCGCGACCGCCGCGTCGCCCACCTGCGCCTCACCGACGCCGGCCGTGACCTGGTCGACGGCATCCTCCCCGACCAACTCGCCTACGAGACCGCCGTCCTGTCCGTCCTGGCCCCCGACGGGCAGCACGAACTGGCCGGTCTGCTCGCCGAGTTGCTCACCCGCCTGGAAGGCCGCATCGGAGCACTGCGCGCGTGACCGGCCCCGGCCGGCCCCTCAAGTCCGCCAGGTGGGGCCGGGGATCCCCGCCCGCACGCTGACCCTCGCTCGCGGCCGGGGTCATCGGGAGCCGGGGCTTGGTTTGGGCCGTTGACGGGTGGATACAGGGCGGCCGGAAGCGGCGCCGCGGCTTGGCGGAGGGGACGAGCGTCCGGCATCCCGGCCGGCCGCGGCCCGGTGTCGGTGCCGTGGGCCGCGGCCGCCGGTGCCCCGGGCCCGCCCCCGTGCCCCTCAGATCCCCGGCCGGTACCGCAGGGGATGGTCCTCCGGGATCTCCACCAGGACGATGCGCGTGCCGTCCGGGTCGGTGATCCACATTTCGATCAGGCCCCAGGGTTCCCGCTGCGGAGGCCGGAGGATCTCGACCCCCCTGGCCAGCAGCTCCTCGTGCGCGGCCGTCACGTCGGCGACCTGGAACCACAGGCGCACGGGGGGCGACGGCGGGGTGTCGGAGCGGCCGGAGACCTCCAGGAAGCCGCCGCCGAGGAAGTACACCGTCCCGCGCTCGGGGCCCGTACCGAACTCCCGGTACACCGCCAGGCCCAGCTGCTCGCCGTAGAAGGCGCGGGACCGCTCGGGATCGGTGGGCTGGAGAAGCGTGCGGCTGCTGAGTACATGCACCATGCACCGGAGGCTAGCGGCAGCGTTACCCTCGTGCCTGGCTCAGCCACGCCCGAGATCGGAGACCGCCGCCATGGACACCCCCGCCACCGGACTCACTTTCCGCGACGCCACCGACGGTGACGTCGACGCCTTGGTCGACCTCATCGAGTCGGCGTACCGAGGGGACAGCAGCCGGGCCGGGTGGACCACCGAGGCGGACATCCTGGAGGGCCAGCGGACCGACCCGGAGGGCGTGCTGGAGGTCGTCAAGTCGCCCGACAGCCGGCTGCTGACGGTGGAACAGGACGGCCGTGTCGTCGCCTGCTGCCAGCTGGAGCACCGCGGGGACCACGCCTACTTCGGCATGTTCGCGGTCAGCCCGTCCCTCCAGGGCGCGGGTCTCGGCAAGACCGTCATCGCCGAGGCGGAGCGGCAGGCCCGGCAGACCTGGGGAGCCACCGAGATGCACATGACGGTGATCTCGGTCCGCGACGACCTGATCGCCTGGTACGAGCGCCGCGGCTACCGCCGTACGGGACGGATGACCCCGTTCCCGTACGGCGACGAGCGCTTCGGCATCCCGCAGCGCGACGACCTGCAGTTCGAGCTGCTGGTCAAGAAGCTCGCCTGAACAAGCCTGCCGGTCGGCTACCGGACAGCGCCCGTGGCCGCCCGTGGCCCGACCCGTCATGCCGGCGGCCTCCTGGAGAACACCCCAGAATTGCTGCCGATCGGCCACTGGCTCAACCGCACCGACAAGGCGCTCACCCGCTCCAAGAACGGCATGCTGGAGGAGTTCGGGCTCACGCGCGTCACCTGGCAGGTCCTCAACGTCATCCACGACACCCCCGGGACCGCCGACACCGAAGTCCTGTCGATCCTCGCCGCCAACGCCGACGCCGCCACGCCGGCCGAAGCCGTCGACACCGCACTCGCCGACGGCTGGGCGAGCCGTCCCGCACCGGGACTGCTCACCCTCACGCCCGGTGGCCGCCGGCGCCTGACCGACGTGGCCGCGCGCGTCGACGCGTTCCGCGAGCTGTCCATGGCCGGCATTTCCCTGGAGGAGTACCGCACGGCCGTCCACGTCCTGGAACGCATGAACGGCAACCTCGATCCGGCGGCGAGCGCCGGCCATTGAGCGGGCCGGCGCGAGGGGCTAGGCCGTGAACCGTCCCGTGCGCTTGATCTCCGGGTAGTCCGTCGTCGCCCCGTCCAGCTCCAGCGCGCGGACGAGCCGCAGGTGGTCCTGCGTGTTGACCACCCAGCCGATGATCCGCAGCCCGGACGCGCGCGCGTGCTCGGCGATCTCCAGGGTGAGCCGGCGGATGTTGAGGCACACGGTCGCGGCACCCACGGCGACGGCGCGGTCCACCACGTCGGTGCCGTACCGGCTCGCGACCAGCGCCGTACGCACGCCCGGCACCAGCCGTGCGATCTCGGCGATCGCCTCGTCGTGGAACGAGGACACCTCCACCCGCGCGGTCAGGTCCCGGGCGCGCATCACCTCGGCCAGCGCCCGCGCCGCCGCCACGTCCTTGATCTCGGCCTGCAACGGCGCGTGCACCGCATCCAGGACCTCCTCGAACACCGGCACCCGCTCCCCGCGGCCCGCGTCCAGGGCGCGCAGCTCGGCGAGGGTCTTCTCGGCGATCGGTCCGGACCCGTCGGTCGTACGGTCCACCTCGGCGTCGTGCATGACGACCAGGGCGCCGTCTTTACTCAGGTGCAGATCGAGTTCGATCAGGTCGAGGCCGGCCCGCTGTGCGGCGACGAAGGAGCGGAGGGTGTTCTCGGGCTCGACGCCCATGACACCGCGGTGACCGATGGTAAGGAAGTTCAAGGTTCAACTCGCTTCCGTCGACGGCGGCTAGGCGGCGCGCGGACCGACGGACCCGTCCGGACGTCGTCGTCCACGCGGCAGGCTCGCAGCCTAACGGCCGCGCCGTGCGTTGAACCCGCAGCTGCGCCGGGCATTCGGGAGCGGGGCCAGGCGCCGGCTGGCCGGTATCCGCCCCGGCTGTCACCCTCGCGTGGGCGCGTCCCCTGCGCCTTGACCAACCCGGTCACCGCGCCTCGGCCGACTCGCCCACCGCCCTTACCGGGCCACCCGCCATCGATGGAAGTGAGCGTCGTCACGGTTTACGACAGGAAAAATATCCGTGACCAAGGGAGCCAACAGAAAAATTTCCCGACTCCGCTCTTGCTGAGAGAAACCGGGTATGCATACGGTGTCCACACGCGAGGTTCTCCTGTGGAGGATGGGACATGACGGAAGTTCTTGTGCAGTCGGGTGCGGATGATCGGGTTTCTCCGCTGACCAGGGTGGTGGAGCACCCGGCCTGGCCCGTGCTCAAGGATGCCGTGGAGCAGATCCGGCCATGGCAGTCGAAGGACGGATCGATCGACTTCGACGCCGAGGGTGCCCCGCAGCGGGCCGACGCCGCGGCGGCCGTCGCGCGTGTCGCGGACGCGGTCGAGCAGCTCTCCCCGCTCCTCCCGCACGATGCCGCCTACCACCAGGCGCTGGTGACGGACCTCCGCCGCTGGGCCGAGGGCGGCTTCCAGGTGCCGGACTTCCTGGACTCCCTGCTGGCCTTCAACCCGGCCGCGGACCGCGCCGACGGCCTGCAGCACCTGGTCGTCTTCCCGATGTACACGCAGAACGGCAACCCGGACCGCAACCTCGAGGCGGTCGTGCTGCGCATGGTCTGGCCGGACTGGCTGGCCGAACTGGAGCGCACCCGGTACGACAACCCGCTCTTCTGCGGCATCACCTTCGAGGACTTCACCTCGGGCTACGACACCAACTCCGCGGTGCTCTTCCCGGAGACCATCGCCGTGCGCGAGGCGCCGGAACGTTTCTCCTGGGGTGGCATCTTCTGCGACCGCGAGGCCGCCCGCTTCCGCCGCGTGACCGAGTCCGCCGTCGACATCCTGGGCCTGGAGCTGCCCGAGGACATCGCCGCGATGGTCCACGACCAGAAGCGCTGCGAGGAGGCCTTCGTCCTGTGGGACATGGTGCACGACCGCACCCACAGCCACGGCGACCTGCCGTTCGACCCGTTCATGATCAAGCAGCGCCAGCCGTTCTGGATGTACGGCCTGGAGGAGCTGCGCTGCGACCTCACCGCCTTCAAGGAGGCCGTGAAGCTCCAGGCGGACGGCGTCCCGCAGGCCCGTGACGTGCAGTACGCGGTGCTCTTCGACCGGATGTTCCGCTTCCCCGTCACCGGCGACCGCAACCGCAACTACGACGGCCTCGGCGGCCAGCTCCTCTTCGCCTACCTGCACAAGCACGACGTCGTCCGCTGGACCGACAACAGGCTCTCCATCGACTGGGAGCGCGCCCCGCAGGTCACCAACCAGCTGTGCGCCGACATCGAGAAGCTCTACAAGGACGGCATCGACCGCCCGAAGCTGGTGCACTGGTTCGCCGGCTACGAGCTGGTCTCCACCTACCTCGCCCCGCACCCCGGCTCCAAGTGGGCCAAGGGCCCGGACGCCCTGGACCTGACCCAGCCCCCGCGCAAGCTCGTGGACGACGTGCTTCCGGACGAGTTTCCGCTGAGCATGTTCTATGAGGCCCTGTCCAAGAAGCTGAAGAATGTGATCGCCTCCACCAAGGGCATCACGGCGGACAGCGCCGAGCCGGTCGCCGCGTGAGCGACCGCGTCCAGCACACTGCTTCAGAGGGGAAGAAAATGAGGAACGGCGCGAACGGGCCTCTCAGCGGTGCGGTGATCGCGGTGGCCGGCGCGGGTGGACCCGCCGGCCGCGCGGCTCTGCTGCGCCTGGCCGAGGCCGGGGCGACCGTCGTCGGTGCGGACAACGACCCGCAGCGGCTGTCGGAGGCCGTGGACGCGGCGCGCTACGCCTCCGGTGGCGCCTCCGTCACCGGCGACACCGTGGACCTGCTGAGCCTGCAGTCCACCCGGGACTGGGCCGCCCACATCGAGAAGGACTTCGGGCGGGTCGACGGCCTGGTGCACCTGGTCGGCGGCTGGCGCGGCAGCGAGACCTTCACCAAGACCAGCCTCGACGACTGGGACTTCCTGGAGCTGCTGCTCGTCAAGACCGTGCAGCACACCTCCCTGGCGTTCCACGAGGCGCTGCAGCGCAGCGAGCGCGGCCGGTACGTCCTGATCAGCGCGGCCGGCGCCTCGAAGCCGACCGCCGGCAACGCGGCCTACTCCGCGGCCAAGGCCGCCGCCGAGGCGTGGACGCTCGCCATGGCCGACTTCTTCCGCAAGGCGGGGGGCGCCGAGGGGCCGACGTCCGCGGCTACGATCCTGGTGGTGAAGGCGCTGGTGCACGACGCTATGCGCGCCGAACGCCCCAACGCCAAGTTCGCGGGCTTCACGGACGTCAAGGACCTGGCCGAGGCCATCGAGGGCGTCTGGAGCAAGCCCGCCGCAGAAGTGAACGGAAACCGTCTGTGGCTGACCGAGAAGCCGTGAACCCTCCCAGGACCGACGCCCGTCGCCATCACGACCCGCAGGTCCGCGGTTTCGCCAGTGACAACTACGCCGGAGCCCACCCCGAGGTGCTGGCCGCCCTGGCCCTGGCCAACGGCGGTCATCAAGTGGCCTACGGCGAGGACGACTACACCGAGAACCTCCAGGGGATCGTCCGCAGCCACTTCGGCGCCACCGCGGAGGCCTTCCCGGTCTTCAACGGCACCGGCGCGAACGTCGTCGCCCTCCAGGCGGTCACCGACCGCTGGGGCGCGGTGATCTGTGCCGAGAGCGCGCACATCAACGTGGACGAGGGCGGCGCGCCCGAGCGCATGGGCGGGCTGAAGCTGCTCACCGTGCCCACGCCCGACGGCAAGCTCACGCCGGAGCTGATCGACCGGCAGGCCTGGGGCTGGGAGGACGAGCACCGCGCGATGCCGCAGGTCGTGTCGATCACCCAGAGCACCGAGCTGGGCACCCTGTACACGCCCGAGGAGATCCGGGCCATCTGCGAGCACGCCCACGCGCACGGCATGAAGGTGCACCTGGATGGCTCCCGGATAGCCAACGCGGCCGCCTCCCTGGACGTGCCCATGCGGACGTTCACCAACGCGGTCGGCGTCGACATCCTCTCCCTGGGCGGGACGAAGAACGGCGCGCTGTTCGGCGAGGCGGTCGTCGTCATCAACCAGGACGCGGTGCGGCAGATGAAGCACCTGCGCAAGATGTCGATGCAGCTCGCCTCGAAGATGCGCTTCGTCTCCGTGCAGCTGGAGGCCCTGCTCGCCAAGGACCTGTGGCTGCGCAACGCCCGCCACGCCAACGAGATGGCCCAGCGGCTCGCCGAGGGCGTCCGCGCGGTGCACGGGGTGGAGATCCTGTACCCGGTGCAGGCGAACGGCGTCTTCGCCCGGCTCCCGCACGACGTGAGCGTGCGGCTGCAGAAGCGGTTCCGGTTCTACTTCTGGGACGAGGCCGCCGGAGTGGTGCGCTGGATGTGCTCCTTCGACACCAGCGAGGAGGACGTCGACACCTTCCTGGCGGCGCTCAAGGAGGAGATGGCCCGCTAGCCCGAAGTTCTGCATGGATATGCGATTACCCGAAAATTCATTGACGCTCGGGTGATCGCATTCCTATGCTCTGCGGGCATGGAGCTGATCCAGAACACGGCCGAACTCTCCGCCTATCTGGCCGCCGACGAGGTCATCGACCACCATCATCCGGTGGTGCGGGAGACGGCCGCCCGCCTGGCCGCGGAGGCCGCGGACTCGTATGACTATGCACGGGCCGCCTACGCTTTCGTCCGGGACGCCATCCCGCACTCCCAGGACTCCGGCGACCTCCGTGTCACCTGGCGCGCCTCCGACGTGCTGGCCCTGGGCACCGGCATCTGCCACGCCAAGTCCCACGCCCTCGCCGCGCTGTTGCGGGCCGAGGACATCCCGGCCGCCCTGTGTTACCAGCGCCTGACCCGCGACGGGGGCGGCCACGCACTGCACGGCCTGGTCGCCGTCCGCTTCAACGGGGCCTGGCACCGGCAGGACGCGCGCGGCAACAAACCGGGCGTCGAGGCCCGGTTCTCCCTGAGCGGCGAGCGGCTCGCCTGGATCCCCGACCCCGCCGCCGGCGAGCTGGACCACCCCGTGCTGTACGCCGAACCGCACCCGCTCGTCCTCGCCGCCCTGCGAGCCGCACCCGACCGGTCGTACCTCTGGCAGACGCTCCCCGACTCCCTGTGAACCGACTCCCCCTCAAGGAGGAGAATCCTTCTCCTTCTTGAGACCGATGCCGTGACCCAAACCGCCTGTGAGGCTGGGTCTCGATCACAGGCGGCATCTCGGTGCAGCCGGTCAACGGGGGATCCACAAGGGGGAAATCAGTCTTTTCCGGGACGCGTCGACTCTCCGCGCCCTCATTCCTTTCGCGTTCTTTCCTGCGACCTGGCATCCAGGACGTGATGTTTCACGCTGCGCCGACCGTGGAGCGATGCGAGTTCGTACTCGGCCATTGCCGCCTGCTCAATTCACGGGGAGAACAGTTGAATCGAAGAATCGCACGAGTGTCACTCGGCCTGACGTCGAGTGCCGCGCTGGCCGTTGCCGGGACCCTGGCCGTCTCGGTCCCCGCCCACGCGACGTACTACAGCGGGGGCATGCCCAAGCGGTCGTTCAGCGTCAAGACCGTCGGCATCAACGGCGAGTGGGTCAAGTACTTCGACACCGCCCGCGGCAACTGGAACCGCGCCGGTGTCGGGGCGAACATCAAGCGCAGCTCCAGCGCCAAGCCCAGCTTCACGGCCGGCAACTACAGCCAGAGCTGGTACGGCCTGTACGCGCCGTCCGGATCGCGGGCGCACCGCTCCTTCCAGATCAAGGTCAACGCCACGACCCTCTGGCGGGACACGAAGAACATCCCCAAGTACGACAAGTGGGTGCGCAGCACCAGCACCCACGAACTGGGGCACGGGCTCAGCCTCGCCGACAACCCGAACACGAGCAAGGTCTCGCTGATGAAGCACAGCCGCGACCGCTCGAGGGTGCAGACGCCGCAGCCCTATGACAAGTCCGAGGTGAAGAGGATCTACCGATGAACGCCAGACGGAACGTTCTCGTCGCCGGGACCGCGGTGCTCGCCGCGTTCGCCGCTGTCGGCTGCTCCGCGGAGAACTCCTCCCACGCGGCCAAGGCCGCGGCGGGTCCGGACACCGTGACCTACCACGCGGACTACCCCGCGTACTCCTCGCTCGACGACGTCCTCAAGACGTCCGACGCCGTCGTCGAGGGCACCGTCGTCGGCACCCGGGTGCAGAAGGTGCTGCCCGACGCGCCCGCCGGTGACAACCCCGCCACCAACCCGCAGGCCGGCCTGTCGCCCGCCGAGGCCAAGGCGGCCAGGAAGGCGGCCGAGGAGAACCCGGTCATCGTCACCGTCTCCAAGGTGAAGGTCACCCGGGCCCTCGCCGGCAAGGTGGCCGTCGGCGACACCATCGAGGTCAGCCAGCTCGGCGGCACCTACCACGGTGTGGCGTACCAGGACGAGGACACCACCCTGCTCGCCAAGGGCGGTCAGCGGTACGTGCTGATGCTCGCCGCCCACGGCAAGAACCCGTACGACCTGCTCAACCCCGAGCAGGCGCTCTACTCCGTCAAGGCGGACGGCACGGTCAAGGCCGTGTCCGTCAACGGCTTCGCCGGCGCGGGCAAGGTCGACCAGCTGGCCGCCAAGGCCGGCCGGATCGCCGGGTCCCGCACGCGGTAGGCGCACCGCCCGCACCACCCGGCCGGTGCGCCACGGATCGCCCGTGGCGCACCGGCGTCGTGTCACCGGCCCCGCGGTGCCAGCCGGAGCGCCTTGCGCACCGCCGGACTCAGGGCCACACCGTTGTCCTTCGCGGCGACCGCGGCGCCGCCCTCGACCTCGTACCAGCCCTGCGTGGTGTTCACCAGGACGTAGTCGCCGCCCTCGCCCTTGTCGAGCAGCAGGACGTACTCCTTGCCGGCACTCAGGCCGGCGGTCTCGGGCCCGGAACCCGGGGTCGTGTAGGACACCCGGATCGCGTCACCCGGTGTCTCGCCCTTCGCGGTCGCCACCACCTTCGCCGTGGCAACCGTCGTGCGGACACCGCCGCCGGTCTCCTCGTGTCCGGAGCCGAGCCGCGCCCGTACGATCACGTGCGCCGCCCGCTCCAGCTCGGCCGTGCTGCCGAAGTACGGCTCGTCGGCGCTGATCCCGCCGTCCGTGCCCTCGCCCGCTCCGGCCGGCCCGCTGCTCCGCGCGGCCTGGTGACCGCTCGGCCCGGCCGGGTCGCCCTGCAGGCTGAACAGGGTGACGGCACCGATGGCGACGGCGGCGCCGCAGGCCACGGCGGCCATCAGGTACCCCCGCCGGGGCGATCGGCGCGGGGCCGCGGGGGGCGGGGTGCCGTCGGGTCCGACCAGCGTGGCGAGTTCGTCGGCGGCGCGCGCCGAGAGGGTGCCGTGCGCCGCGTCCGGGACCGGGTTGGCGTTCGTGATCAGAGGCTTCACACGCATCAGACTGGCTCCTGGGGCAGTTTGTAAACGGCACGGAACGCCTTGCGTGCCCGGTGCAGCCGGACCCAGACCGCGGACGCGCCGCATCCCAGGACTTCACCGGCCTCTGCCGCGCTCAGCCCGTCCCAGTAACTCAGCAGGAGGACCTCGCGGTGCGCGGGCGGGAGCCGGTCCAGGGCGTCGAGTACGGCGTTGTCCCGGCTCGGCGCCGGAGCGCTGCCCATCGCGTCGGCGATGGTGCGGTGTATCTCCGTCAGGCGTGCCATGGAGCGGTAGTGGTTGCTCAGCAGGTTCCGCGCGGTGACGAACAGCCAGCCGGTGCCCACGTCCTGACCGGCCGTCATGCGCTCCCACGCGGTGCGGAAGACCTCGGCGGTGAGTTCCTCCGCGGCTCCCCGGTCGGCCGCACGCCGGTGCACATACGCGCACACGCGCGCGTGCTCACGGACGTACAAGGCCGTGAACCGCGCGGCGCGGTCACGGTCGGTGCGGGTCTTCAGGGTCTCCACACCCCTTATATGTCGGAGACCCGGCGCATCCTTACCGTTCGGTGCGAAGAGTTTCGGCGGACGCCGTCAGTGACGGGTCAGTGCGCTTCCGCCGTGCGCAGTGCCTCCGCCGTCGGAGCCGAGCCGCCCAGGTGCGCGGGCAGCCACCAGGTGTCCTCGGGGCCCTTGGGGCGGCCCGGGTAGGCGCGCTGGGCGGCATCCAGGAGTTCCTGGACGCGCTCGCGCAGCCGGCGGGTGATGGCGCCGGCGTACTGGTCGCGGGGCGCCTCCACGGCCTCGCCGACGCGGATGGTGACGGGCAGGTGGCTGCGCTTGAAGTTGCGCGGGTGGCCCTTCGTCCACAGCCGCTGCGTGCCCCACACCGCCATCGGGATCAGCGGGACCCCCGCCTCCTGGGCCAGCCGGGCCGCGCCCGACTTGAAGCTCTTCAGCGTGAAGGACTGCGAGATCGTCGCCTCCGGGAACACCCCGATGATCTCTCCGGAGCGCAGCGAGTCCAGCGCGTGCGCGTACGCCGTCTCGCCCTGCCCGCGGTCCACCGGGATGTGCTTCATCCCGCGCATCAGCGGCCCGGAGACCTTGTGCCGGAAGACCGACTCCTTCGCCATGAACCGCACCAGGCGCTTCTGCGGCAGGGCGGCCAGGCCGTTGAAGATGAAGTCCAGGTAGCTGATGTGATTGCTCACCAGCACCGCACCGCCCGAGCGCGGGATGTTCTCCGACCCCTGGCAGTCGATGTCCAGGTCCCAGACCTTGAACAGCGTCTTGGCGAAACCGATGACGGGACGGTAGACCAGCTCTGCCATGGGCGGGGTGGACCCTTTCTGCTCTGCTCGGGAAAGGGAGGGCTCCCGGCGGTCAAGTTACGCAGCCGTAGGTTTACGACGTATCGCAGATCGTGCCCGAAGAACGGACGGGGAGCCAGTCCTGGTGCCCCGCGGCGGCGAGATCCTCGTCACGTCGGCCTACATCCCGTTCTGCCCCCTCAGGCCCCCTTCACTCCACCGGGTCACTCCACCGGGGTCGCCGTCGCCCGCTTCGGCGGCAGGAAGGTCTCGCCCCCCGGACAGGCCGGAACTCGGAACCACCGTGGTCAAGGCCGCCGCGAACCGCGGCCCCCGCACCTCGATGTCCATGAAGCCGATGTCCAGGAAGCCGGCGTTCCGCAGGGTGATCTCTCCGCGGGAGGCGGGAATCTTCACCGTCTCGTGCGTGTTGGTGCCGGAGACGACCGGACTGGTGGTGGGCTGGCGGAGCTCGCGGCGGCGAGTGCCCGCGGAGTGCCGCACAAGCGGCGGAACGGGAGGGTACGGGTGCGCGGGCACGACGACGGCAAGCGGCTCGGGGTGGCCGAACTCGGCGGCGAACCGGGGGAGCGGGCCACGCTCGTGCAGTTCTCCAGCGCCTTCTGCGCGCCCTGCCGGGCGACCCGGCGCATCCTCGGCGAGGTCGCCGCGATGGTCCCGGGCGTGACCCACGTCGAGATCGACGCCGAGGCCCGCCTGGACCTCGTACGCGAACTCCGGATCCTCAAGACCCCCACCGTGCTGGTCCTGGACGCCGACGGCCGCGTGGTGCGGCGCGCCGCCGGACAGCCGCGGAAGGCCGACGTCATCGCCGCTCTGGGGGAAGCCGTGTGAGTGGCTTTCAGGCGGCGGTGGGACATCTTCCAGATCGCGGAACCTGCTTGACTGCGCGCACCACCTATCGTCAGTCTGACCGTATGCCGATCGAACTCCTTCTCTACGGGCGGGTCCACGTCGACCTCGCCCGCACCGCGAGCGCGCGCTGTCCGGGCTGCTGAGCAGTCACGGACCCGTTCACTCCCCTCGCCTGAAGGACACCCGCATGACGGCCACATCCGACCTCGGCACGCCCCGGCTCGCCTCCCCCGATCTGCTGCGCTCCACCTTCCGCCGGCACGCCGCCGGTGTGGCGGTGATCACCGCGCGTGGCGCCTCCGGCCCCGTCGGCTTCACCGCCACCTCCCTGACCTCCGTCTCCGCCGAGCCGCCGCTGGTCTCCTTCGGCATCGGCACGGGCGCCTCCAGCTGGCCCGCGATAGCCGAGGCCGAGCACGTGGGCGTGCACATACTCGGCGAGCACCAGAGCGACCTGGCCGCCACCTTCGCCCGCAGCGGTGCCGACCGCTTCGGCGCGCCCACCGCCTGGCGGGACGGCCCGGAAGGCGTGCCGGTCCTGGACGACGTGCTCGCCTGGCTGGTCTGCCGGATCGTCGGGCGGGTGCCCGCCGGTGATCACCGGATCGTGCTCGCCGAGGTGGTTCTCGGCGACTCCTCGGGCGCCGGCCGCCCGCTCCTCTACCACCACGGCCGCTTCAACGGCCTGCGGGATTGATCACGTCCCGGATCGCTCCACCCCCTCCTGCGGAGCCGTCGAGTTCCGGTTACGCTGCGTTGCGAAGGTCACAGTTCAAAGCGCTTGCTTAGCGGGCAGGAACTGGGTGTACTGACGAGTAATATTTCGGTCGGAGCGCGCGGACGCCCCGACCGGGATCGGCCGCTTGAGGCGCCTATGCTGCCTGCAAGAGGCAGCCCGAAATGACGATGCAGTAGGAGAGCCGGCGTGAGCTTGAGGATCGTTGTCACTGTGAAGTACGTGCCCGACGCCACTGGCGACCGGCACTTCGCCGATGACCTGACCGTCGACCGCGACGACGTCGACGGGCTGCTCTCCGAGCTGGACGAGTACGCGGTCGAGCAGGCCCTCCAGATCGCGGAGAACGCGGACGACGCCGAGGTCACCGTCCTGACGGTCGGCCCCGAGGACGCCAAGGACGCGCTCCGCAAGGCCCTCTCCATGGGTGCCGACAAGGCCATCCACGTCGAGGACGACGACCTGCACGGCACCGACGCCATCGGCACCTCCCTGGTGCTGGCCAAGGCAATCGAGAAGGCCGGCTACGACCTGGTCGTCTCCGGCATGGCGTCCACCGACGGAACCATGGGCGTCGTCCCGGCGCTGGTCGCCGAGCGCCTCGGCGTCCCGCAGGTCACCCTGCTGTCCGAGGTCTCCGTCGAGGACGGCGTGGTCAAGGGCCGCCGCGACGGCGACGCGGCCTCGGAGCAGCTGGAGGCCTCGCTCCCGGCGGTCGTCTCCGTGACCGACCAGTCCGGCGAGGCCCGTTACCCGTCCTTCAAGGGCATCATGGCGGCGAAGAAGAAGCCGGTGGAGTCCTGGGACCTGTCCGACCTGGACATCGAGGCCGAGGAGGTCGGCCTGGACGGCGCGTTCACCAAGGTCCAGACCGCGACCGAGCGTCCGGCGCGCACGGCCGGCACCATCGTCAAGGACGAGGGCGAGGGCGGCAAGCAGCTCGCTGAGTTCCTCGCGGGCCAGAAGTTCATCTAAGGGCCCGCCCCCGCTGACCGCCCCTCAACTTCGTTACGCAGGAGAGCAATCCCATGGCTGAAGTCCTCGTCTACGTCGACCACGTGGACGGTGCCGTCCGCAAGCCGACCCTTGAGCTGC
Organism: Streptomyces sp. NRRL S-1022; assembly: GCF_000720135.1. Classification (GTDB taxonomy): domain Bacteria; phylum Actinomycetota; class Actinomycetes; order Streptomycetales; family Streptomycetaceae; genus Streptomyces. The sequence goes on from NZ_JOIU01000005.1 coordinate 279,990, forward strand.
TGACCCTGGCCCGCCGCATCGGCGAGCCCGTCGCCGTCGCGCTGGGCAACGGCGCCGCCGACACCGCCGCCACGCTCGCCGAGCACGGCGCGGTGAAGGTCCTCACCCACGACGCGTCCGAGTACGCCGACTACCTGGTCGTGCCGAAGGTGGACGCCCTTCAGGCCGCCCACGAGGCCGTCTCCCCGGCCGCCGTGCTGGTCCCGTCCTCCGCCGAGGGCAAGGAGATCGCCGCCCGTCTGGCGCTGCGCATCGGCTCCGGCATCATCACCGACGCCGTCGACCTGGAGGCCGGCGACGAGGGCCCGGTGGCCACCCAGTCGGTGTTCGCCGCGTCCTTCACCACCAAGTCCCGCGTCATCAAGGGCACCCCGGTCATCACGGTCAAGCCGAACTCGGCCGCCGTCGAGGCCGCCCCGGCCGCCGGCGCCGTCGAGGCCCTGTCCGTGACCTTCTCCGACAAGGCCACCGGCACCAAGATCACCGGCCGCACGCCGCGTGAGTCGACGGGCCGCCCGGAGCTGACCGAGGCCGCGATCGTGGTCTCCGGTGGCCGCGGTGTGAACGGCGCCGAGAACTTCGCGATCATCGAGGCGCTCGCCGACCAGCTCGGCGCGGCCGTCGGTGCCTCGCGTGCCGCCGTCGACGCCGGCTGGTACCCGCACACCAACCAGGTGGGCCAGACCGGCAAGTCGGTCTCGCCGCAGCTGTACATCGCCAACGGCATCTCCGGTGCGATCCAGCACCGCGCCGGCATGCAGACCTCGAAGACCATCGTGGCCGTCAACAAGGACGCCGAGGCCCCGATCTTCGAGCTGGTCGACTTCGGCGTGGTCGGCGACCTGTTCGACGTCGTGCCGCAGCTGACCGACGAGATCAAGACCCGCAAGGGCTGATCCCCCCAGGCGCAGCACGAGGCCCCTGTGACCGGCGCGGTCACAGGGGCCTCGGTGCATCCTGAAGGCGGTACCGGCCATCGTTCGAGAGGGTGTTGACCAGCGGGAACCACCCCGGATAACTTCATTCTACGGATTGTTGATTCCGCAGAGCGGAAATTGGAGGGTGTGGGATGGGTCAGCAGGAGCAGGTGGCGACAAGCCTCGCGGGCACCGTCAGCGAGGAGATCAGCGCCTCCCTCGCGCCGGTCGACGCGGAGCTGGAGCGCCGCTACCCGGGGGACCCCGGCACCCGGCAGCCCGTCCACACCGTGTACGTCCCCGGCGACGCCTTCGCCGCCGGCACCCTCCGTTCCTGGGGCGACCAGGCTCTCGCGGCGCTCGACGAACACGCCCCGGACGCCGCCTCCTTCGCGGCCGTCCTCGGACTGCCGGACGAGCTGGCCGAGCCGGTGTACTCCCGCGTCCGCGCCAAGCTGGAACGCGAGCCCGTCGAGGACCTGCGCGTCGACTTCGAGGACGGCTACGGCCCCCGGCCCGACGCCGAGGAGGACGCGACGGCCGCCCGCGCCGGCCGTCTGATCGCCGAGGCGTACCGCACGGGCACGGCGGCGCCGTACATGGGCATCCGCATGAAGTGCATGGAGGCCGCCGTACGCGACCGGGGCATCCGCACCCTCGACGTCTTCCTCACCGGCCTCATGGAGGCCGGGGGCCTGCCCGACGGCCTGGTCCTCACCCTGCCCAAGGTGACCTACCCCGAGCAGGTCGGCGCCTTCGTGCGGCTCCTGGAGGCCTTCGAGAAGGCACATGGCCTGGACGCCGGCCGCCTCGGCTTCGAGATCCAGATCGAGACCAGCCAGGCGATCCTCGCCACCGACGGCACCGCCACCGTCGCCCGCCTGATCCAGGCCGCCGAGGGCCGCGCCACCGGACTGCACTACGGCACCTTCGACTACAGCGCCTGCCTCGGTGTCTCCGCCGCCCACCAGGCCAGCGACCACCCGGCCGCCGACCACGCCAAGGCGGTCATGCAGGTCGCGGCGGCCGGCACCGGCGTCCGCGTCTCGGACGGCTCCACCAACGTCCTCCCGGTCGGCCCCACCGCCAAGGTCCACGACGCCTGGCGCCTCCACTACGGCCTCACCCGCCGCGCCCTCGCCCGCGCCTACTACCAGGGCTGGGACATGCACCCCGGCCACATCCCCACCCGCTACGCGGCCGTCTTCGCCTTCTACCGCGAGGGCTTCGAGCAGGCGGCGGCCCGCCTCACCCGGTACGCCAACCGGACCGGCGGCGACGTCATGGACGAGCCCGCCACCGCCAAGGCCCTGAGCGGCTACCTCCTGCGCGGCCTGGACTGCGGCGCCCTCGACATCGCCGAGGTCGCCCGCCTCACCGGCCTGACCCGCGCCGACCTGGAGAACTTCGCGGCCCCCCGCCGCGGCGGCCTGACCGCCTCCGGGCAGTAGGGGCATCCGCGTCCGGCCTACCTCTGGTGGTGTGCGCTACCGCGTTCCTATACCCATGAGTCATGACAGAGGGAGAGAGAGGGCCCACACAGGAGGAGAAACCTACCTTTGGCGAGCGTTTCAAAAAGCTGACCGAACGCAATCTGCCCTTGGTCGGGCTGCTCTACGTCAGCAGTGTCGTCACCGCGGTGAGCACTTTCATCACCGCATTCGTGACCGGCGGGCGCTGGTACCAGCAACACTTCCAATGGCAAGCGGGAGAGTACGCGAAGCTCGCCAAGCTGCACGCCGGTTACACCCTGCAGAAATTCGAGGAACAGCTGGGCCGGCCGTCCGTGCAGGTCTCGATCGGCAAGACGGAGTCGGGGGACCTCACGCAGAACACCTTTCAGCCCCGTAAGGAGTACTGGGTCGATGCCGTGACGGACCCCGACAAGCGTGTGGTCGCCTACGCGGTCACGTCCTGCAGCTCCGACTTCAATCCCTCCTTCACCTACTGGGACGGTGAACGGACGAGGACCGTTTCGTTGAACAGGACGCCATTTTCCTCGGTGCTTTCGTCCGTCCTCGACGCGGGTACGGTAAAAGCCTTCTACAGCCCGACCTTCGCCCCGCACTACTATTACGGCATCCGGCCCGGGGATGTCGCCACTGTCAACCGAGCCTACGCCTGGGGGCTGACGAACCTGTGCTCGTGGAAGGCGGTCAAGCCGACGCACGACTCCGCCGCCTGGAGCAAGTGGTTCGACAGCGAGATGCAACGGTTCACCACCGGCGGCTACATCCTTGTGATGCCGGCGAAGAAGGTCGACAAGGTGGGCAGGGACCTCATGTCCGAGTATGCCGTCAACACCTATGCCGAAACGGCTCCGGCCGTCGAATTCGACGTCTATCCCGACCAGATCGGTGTGAACCCCATGCTGATCCCGCCCGGTCTGTCGCAGCTGCCCTGGGCCGGTCCCCCGACGGAATCCACTTCTCGCACCTCGGGGCGAACAGGCCGCAGGCGCCGGGCCGTCCCGGTCAGTCCGCCGGTGGCAGTTCGCCCGAGCCGCGGGTGATCAGGCGGGTCGGCAGTTCGATCCGGCCGGGGGCGAGGAGGGCGCCGTCCAGCCGGCGGAAGAGACGCTCGGCGGCGGTGCGGCCGAGGGCCGCGGCGTCCTGGGCGACGACCGTGACGCCCGGCTGGAGCAGGTCGGCCAGCTCGATGTCGTCGAAGCCGACGAACGAGACCCGGCGCGACTGCTCGGCCAGGACCCGGATCACGGTGACCGTCACCCGGTTGTTGCCGGCGAAGACCGCGGTGACCGGATCGGGTCCGGACAGCATCTCCTCCGCGGCCCGGCGCACCCGCTCCGGGTTCGTCGCCCCGAGGGACATCCAGCGGTCCTCGACGGTTATGCCCGCGTCCTCCATGGCCGCCCGGTAGCCGCGCAGCCGCTCGGCCGCGGTGTGGATGCGGGGCATGTCGCCGATGAACCCGATCCGGCGGTGGCCGTGCGCGATGAGGTGGGCGACGCCGTCGCGGGCACCGCCGTGGTTGTCGGACAGCACCACGTCGGCGTCGATCCGGCCGGCCGGGCGGTCCACGAACACGGTCGCCACGCCGGCCCTGATCTCCGGCTCCAGATAGCGGTGGTCGTCACCGGCCGGGATCACCACGAGCCCGTCGACCCGGCGCGCGCACAGGGCCAGCGCCAGCTCCTGCTCACGCTCGGGGTCCTCGGCGCTGGAGCCGTTGATCAGCAGGGCGCCGTGGGCGCGGGCCACCTCCTCCACCGCCCGGCTGAGCGGGCCGTAGAACGGGTCCGCGAGGTCCTCCAGGACCAGGCCGATGCTCGCCGTACGGCCCTTGCGCAGCACCCGCGCGCTGTCGTTGCGGCGGAAGCCGAGCGCCTCGATCGCCTCCTGCACCCGGCGCTCGGTGTCCGGGGTGACCCCGGGTTCGCCGTTGACCACGCGGGAGACCGTCTTGAGCCCGACTCCGGCGCGCGCCGCCACGTCCTTCATCGTCGGGCGGTTGCCGTACCGGTTCCCGGGAAGGCGGTCTGCGCGGCGGGTGGTCTCGGGCACGATGCTCTGTCCTGTCTCGTACGAGGGAGGTGCGGGTGCGGGGCGCGATGGGCTTGTATGAGGATGTGGCGTCGAGCATAGAGCCTGGACAACGTTGTCAGATGCGAGAGAGACTGTCCACCGCTGTCCCGGCCTGCGCCCCCACCGCTTGACCGGCTTTCCTTCTTCGGTTCTCAAGCTTCAACGGGGAGATCTGACTCTGATGCACACCGACCTCGTGGCGGCCCTGGACATCGGCGGCACCAAGATCGCCGGCGCGCTGGTGGACGGCGACGGACGGATCCTGGCCCGGGCCCAGCGCGCCACGCCCGCCCGGCAGGATGGCGAAACGGTCATGCGGGCCGTGGCGGAGGTGCTCGGCGAACTCGCCGGGTCGCCCCTGTGGGGACGGGCGCGCTCGGTCGGCATCGGCAGCGCCGGTCCCGTGGACGCCTCGGCCGGCACCGTCAGCCCGGTGAACGTGCCGGGCTGGCGGGGCTTCCCGCTGGTCGACCGGGTCCGTGCGGTCACCGGGGGCCTGCCGGTGGAGCTGATCGGCGACGGGGTCGCGATCACCGCGGCCGAGCACTGGCAGGGAGCGGCGCGCGGGCACGACAACGCGCTGTGCATGGTGGTCTCCACGGGCGTCGGCGGCGGCCTGGTCCTGGACGGGCGGCTGCGCCCCGGACCGACCGGGAACGCCGGACACATCGGGCACATCAGCGTCGACCTCGACGGCGATCCCTGCCCGTGCGGTTCCCGCGGCTGTGTGGAGCGCATCGCCAGTGGCCCCAACATCGCCCGCCGGGCGCTGGAACAGGGCTGGCTCCCCGGCCCCGACGGTGACACCTCGGCCGCCGCGGTGGCCGCCGCCGCCCGCGCGGGCGATCCGGTCGCCGTGGCCTCCTTCGAGCGGGCCGCGCAGGCGCTGGCCGCCGGGATCGCGGCCACCGCGACCCTGGTCGAGATCGACATAGCGGTGATCGGCGGGGGTGTCGGCAAGGCGGGTGACGTCCTGTTCACGCCGCTGCGCAAGGCCCTCACCGACTACGCGACCCTGTCCTTCGTGCAGCGGCTCACCGTCGTGCCCGCGCAGACGGGCACCGACGCGGGCCTGGTCGGCGCCGCGGCGGCAGCCCTGGCCCGCACCCCGGGGGTGCCGGCGGCGAGCCACTAGGGGCCGCCCCGGGCGGTCGCGGGGCCGGGGTTGCCCGGCCCCGCCGCAGCGGCGCGGTTCAGCAGACGAGCCGTGCGTTCGCCCAGTCTGCGTGGTCCGAGTCGATGCCGTCGCCGCCGTCGGTGACGACGAGCCGGACCACCTGGGCACCGGTGACGTCGGCGGTGAGCGGCCGGGCCGGCATGGCGTTGGTCAGGACGCCGGTGGACGCGGCCTTCGTGCCGTCCGCCCAGATCTCGAAGGCGACGGTGCCCTTCGTGTCCTTCTCGTCGTCCACGCCGACGTCCGCGGTGACCTTCTCGCAGGCCTTGCCGGTGTAGAAGGCGATGTCGCTGAGCGCGTGGACGCCGAGCCCCTTGGCGTACACCGTGCCGCCGACGGTGAGCGGGTGTCCGTCGCCGGCGGCGTTCTCCCCGTTGCTGCTGTCGCGTTCCACCGGCCCCCAGCCGCTGGTCGCCGACAGCCAGGGCAGGTCGCCGAGGTACGAGGTCCCGCCGGGCGGCGGCACGACGACGGACGCGGTCAGCGGGACCTCGCCGGTGACCGCCGTCCCGGACGGTGAGCGGTAGCGGGTGCGCAGGGTGAGGCCGTAGGAGCCGGTCGGGGTGCCGGCCGGGGCGGTCACCCGCCAGTCGGTGCGCAGCGTGCCGCCGGTGGGGAGGGCGGCTGCCGTGGTCGCCGAGGCGGCCCGTACCGTCCAGCCGGCGGGGCCGGTCAGTGCCACGGACACCTGCTGCGCGGGCGTGCGGCCGAGGTCGGTGACGGTGCTGGTCAGCGTGGTCGGGGCGGCCGCCTCCAGCAGGGGGCTGCTGTCCAGGCCGAGTTCGACGGCGGGCGGCTGGGCGGCCCAGCGCGGGTCGGCCTGGACGCGCAGCAGGACCGTGCCGTGGGCGGGGACGGTGGCGGCGATGGTGCCGGCGGTGTTGTACGTGCGGTGCTGCCACAGGTCGCGCAGGGTGTAGCCGTCGGCGGCGGGCAGGCCGACGGCGCCGGCACCGGTGGCGATCCGCTGTGCGGTGCCGGACTCGTTGAACAGGGCCACCGCGCGGCTGCCGTCCTTCATCTCCTTGGCGACGACCCAGCGTCCGCCCGCGGAGGAGACCACCGTGCCCTGCTTGCCGAGCGGGTCCTGGTCGACGGCGACGACCTCCTTGTTGCCCAGGATGTCGTAAGTGGCCTGGGAGGCCTTGCGCAGGTCGGTGCCGATGAGCAGCGGGGCGGCCATGACCGACCAGAGCGAGAAGTGCGAGCGGTACTCGGTGTCGGTCATGCCGCCGTTGCCGACCTCCAGCATGTCGGGGTCGTTCCAGTGGCCCGGGCCGGCGTTCGGCGCCAGCGGCAGGTTCTGCTTGAGGATCGACAGCATCGAACTCCAGCTGTCGCTGATGTCCCCGGTGGTCCGCCACAGGTGGCCGACGTCGGCGGCCCACTCCCAGGGCTTGTTCTCGCCCCATTCGCAGATGCTGTAGACGATGGGGCGGCCGGTCGCCTTCAGCGCGTCCCGCATGGTGCGGTAGCGCTGCCGGGCGTCCACGCCCTGGTTATTGCAGTTGTCGTACTTCAGGTAGTCGACGCCCCAGTCGGCGAACTGCCGTGCGTCGCTGTACTCGTGGCCCAGGGCGCCCGGGAAGCCGGCGCTGTTGCAGGTCTTGGTGCCGGCGCTGGTGTAGATGCCGAGCTTGAGCCCCTTGGCGTGGACGTAGTCGGCGACCGCCTTGATCCCGTTGGGGAAGCGCGCGGGGTCGGGCACCAGTCTGCCGTCGGCGTCGCGGTTCGGCAGGGCCCAGCAGTCGTCCAGGTTGACGTACTGGTAGCCCGCGTCCTTCAGGCCCTTCTGGACGAAGAGGTCCGCGATGCCCTTGACCATGGACTCGTTGAACTCGGCACGGCAGTGCGTGGAGTTCCAGTTGTTGAAGCCCATCGGCGGGGTGAGGGCGAGCCCGTCGGCCAGGGCGGGGGAGGCCGGTACCGCCGGGGTTGCGGCGGGGGCCGCCGACGCGGGGGTGGCGAGGCCCGCCGCGCACAGCAGCCCCGCGGTGAGCGCCGCGGCCAGTCCTCGGGGTGTGGTGCGGGTGTGAGGGTGACGCATCGTTGACGTTCCTCCGACTCGCGAAACCAGGATGACGGCATGTACGCGTCATCGGTGCGCGTTTACGGTAGGACGTGTCGGAGTGTGTTGGAAGAGGGGTGCGCAGATCGAATTCGACCGTTCGGAAGTGTTCGTTCGGGCTGCGGCCGGGTCGGACGAGGCGCGGGTGGCGCCGGGCTGCCCGGACCCTGTCCGCCGGCCGATCACCGGGCCACGGGGTGTGGCGCAGCCGGCCGGGCCGGAAACGCGGTGTCCCGCGTGACTCCCGGCCCTCCGCGCAGTTGTTCAGCGCATGAAGAAGCGCAGCATGCTCGCCATCGCCACCCTCGCCGCCGGATTCGTCGTGGCCGCCGTCACCCCGTCCCACGCGGCGGACGAGCGTCCCCGCGGCGACCTCAACGTCTCGGACACCCTCGACTCGGCCGGCCACCTCGTCGCCCAGGACAGCCTGGACGTCGACCACGGCACCCCCGGACACGAGTAACCCCCGAGGCGCACGGTGTGCGTGCCGGTGTCCCCGCCGCAGGGGCGCCGGCACTGCCGTGTGCGCACGCACAGGCACCCTCAACGGCGGGGGGTTTCCGTGGCAGGGTGGAGCGGGCAAGCCTCAGGGGGCCAACACAAGAGGGGGAGTCCGTGACCGTCGTCTGGATCAACGGCGCGTTCGGTGCGGGGAAGACCACCACCGCACGTGAACTGATCGAACTGATCCCGAACAGCGTGCTCTTCGACCCCGAGGTCGTCGGCGGGGCGCTCACGCACCTGCTGCCGCCCAAGCGCCTCGCCGAGGCCGGCGACTTCCAGGACCTGCCGATCTGGCGCCGGCTGGTGGTCGACACCGCCGCCGCGATGCTCGCCGAGCTGGGCGGCACCCTGGTGGTGCCCATGACCCTGCTCCGTCAGGAGTACCGCGACGAGATCTTCGGCGGCCTCGCCGCCCGCCGGATCACCGTGCACCATCTGCTGCTCGCCCCGGCCGAAACGATCCTGCGCGAGCGGATAGCCGGGCGGGAGATCCCGCCCGACCTGCCCGACGGCGAGATGCGCGTACAGCAGTGGTCGTACGACCACATAGAGCCCTACCGTGCCGCCCTCGCCTCCTGGCTCACCGCGGACGCCCACCCGGTCGACACCAGCGCGCTCACCCCGTACGAGACCGCCGTCCGCATCGCCGACGCCGTCGCCGGCGGTGCCGTACCCGCCTGCGACATCGTGCAGACCCCGGAGCCGACCGCCGAGACGCTCGCCGCCGGGGTGCTGCTCTTCGACGAGCAGGACCGTGTGCTGCTGGTCGACCCCACCTACAAGCCCGGCTGGGAGTTCCCCGGCGGCGTGGTCGAGCGGGGCGAGGCGCCGGCCCGCGCCGGGATGCGCGAGGTCGCCGAGGAGACCGGGATACGGCTGCGGGAGGTGCCCCGGCTGCTCGTCGTGGACTGGGAGCGGCCCGCCCCGCCCGGGTTCGGCGGGCTGCGGCTGCTGTTCGACGGCGGCCGGCTGGAGTCCGGCGAGGCGTCCCGGGTGCTGCTGCCCGGACCGGAGCTGCGCGGCTGGCGGTTCGCCACGGAACAGGAGGCCGCCGCGATGCTGCCACCGGTCCGCTACGAACGCCTGCGCTGGGCCCTGCGCGCCCGGGAGCGGGGCTCCGCGCTCTACCTGGAGGCGGGCGTCCCGGTCGGCTGACCCGGCGCCCCGGCGATCGCGCGGAGCGCGGCGGCGGCGCCGCCCAGCACCGGGTCGCCGTGGCCGAAGCAGGCCACCTCCGCGCCGAGGTCCGCCAACCGGCCCACGGACGCGAGGAGTTGCCGCCCGTCCAGGTTGAACACGCCCGGTATCGGGACGCCGTCGACCGACGCCACCGTGTCCCCGGTGAACAGCACGCCCTCGGCGGGCAGGAACAGCGCGATGCTGCCGTCCGTGTGCCCGGGGACGTGGACCACGCGGGCGCCCCCGCCGAAACCGAGTACGTCCCCGTCCGTCACCTCGGTGACCGAGGACGGCGGCAGCGGCGGTCCCTCGGGCAGCTGCCGGGCCGCCTCCGCGTGGATCGGCAGCTCCCACTCCTCGAACCGCGGCGGCGGACCGGGCCGTTCACCGCGGACGAACGGTGCGTCCAGGGAGTGCGCGAGCACCTCGGCCCCGCTCAGTGCGGCGAACTCGCCCGCGGCGCCCACGTGGTCCTCGTGGAAGTGGGTCAGCACCACACGTCGTACGTCCTGCGGGACGCGGCCCAGCGCGGTGATCGCGTCGGCGATCGCCCGGCCGCAGCCGATCGTGCCCGCGTCGATCAGGGTCAGCTCTGCGTCGTCGCTCCAGAGGTAGGCCTGGCCGACCGGGAAGCGCAACAGGTGCAGGCGGGGCAGCAGTCCGATGACATCCATGCGCCGACCGTAGGCAGGGCCCCCGTCCGGGGACGAGGGCCCTCTGCCGCGGGCAGAACGGTTCAGCCCGCCGCGTAGTTGCGCAGGAACAGCGCCTCGGCGACCGACAGCCGCTCCAGCTCCTCGGGGGACACGCTCTCGTTGACCGCGTGGATCTGGGCCTCCGGCTCGCTCAGCCCGATCAGCAGGATCTCCGCGCCCGGGTAGAGACCGGCGAGCGTGTTGCACAGCGGGATGGAGCCGCCCTGGCCGGCGTACTGCATGGTCTCGCCCGGATAGGCCACCGCCATCGCGTCCGCCATCGCCTGGTAGGCGGGGCTGGAGGGGTCGGCGCGGAACGGCTGGCCCTGGCCGATCTGTTCGGTGGTGACCCGGGCGCCCCACGGGGTGTGCGCCTCGATGTGCGCCAGGAGCAGCTTGGTGGCCTCGGCCGCGTCCACGCCCGGCGGCACCCGCAGGCTGATCAGGGCGCGGGCGCTGGACTGCACCGACGGGGTGGCGCCGACGACCGGCGGGCAGTCGATGCCGAGGACGGTGACCGCCGGGCGGGCCCAGATGCGGTCGGCCACCGAGCCGCTGCCGAGCAGCCCGACGCCGTCCAGCACCTTGGCGTCCGCGCGGAACTGCTCCTCGGCGTACTCCAGGCCGTCCCACCCGGCCGTGGCGTCCAGGCCGTCGACCGTGGTCGAGCCGTCCTCGGCGCGCAGCGAGTCCAGGACGCGGACCAGCGCGGCCAGCGCGTCCGGGGCGGCCCCGCCGAACTGGCCGGAGTGCAGGTTGCCGGCCAGGGTGTCGATCCGCACCCGGACCAGGGTCATTCCGCGCAGCGTGGTGGTCACCGTCGGCAGGCCGACCCGGAAGTTGCCCGCGTCGCCGATGACGATCGTGTCGGCCTCCAGCAGCTCGGGGTGCTGCTCGGCGTACCGCTCCAGGCCGCCCGTGCCCTGCTCCTCCGAGCCCTCCACGATCACCTTCACGTGCACCGGGACGCCGCCGTTCGCCTTGAGGGCGCGCAGCGCGAGCAGGTGCATGATGAAGCCGCCCTTGCAGTCGGCGGTGCCGCGGCCGTACCAGCGGCCGTCGCGCTCGGTCAGCTCGAAGGGCGGGGTGGCCCAGCCGGCCTCGTCCAGCGGGGGCTGCACGTCGTAGTGCGCGTAGAGGAGAACCGTTTTCGCACCCTCCGGTCCGGGCAGGTGGCCGTACACCGACCGGGTGCCGTCCGGGGTGTCCAGCAGGGCCACGTCCGTGAAGCCCTCGGCGCGCAGCGCGTCGGCGATCCAGCCCGCGGCGGCGTCGCTCTCGCTCTTCGGGAACTGCGTGAAGTCCGCCACCGACTTGAAGGCGACCAGTTCGGTCAGCTCCGCCTTGGCCCGGGGCAGCAGCGAGGCGACGGTCTCGGCGACCGGATTCGACGGCATGGGCACGCTCCTCGTGGGTGCGACGTTGTACGGGGTGAGTACACCGATCCTCCCACAGCGGTCCGCACGGACGGCCGCCGTAGGATGCGACAGGACACTTGGCAGCGGCTTGATCGGAGCGGTAGACCATCGTGAGCGGCGAGAACTCTTCGGCGGACGACGTGCAGCGGGTGTGGGACGTCGTCGTGGTGGGCGCGGGCCCCGCGGGCGCCTCGGCCGCCTACGCGGCGGCGGTCGCGGGACGGCGCGTGCTGGTGCTGGAGAAAGCCGAGTTGCCGCGCTACAAGACCTGCGGCGGCGGCATCATCGGCCCCTCGCGCGACGCGCTGCCGCCCGGGTTCGAGCTGCCCTTCCGGGACCGGGTGCACGCGGTCACCTTCTCCCACAACGGCCGCTTCACCCGCACCCGCCGCTCCAAGCAGATGCTGTTCGGACTGGTCAACCGTGCCGAGTTCGACCAGCAGCTGGTCGAACACGCCCAGAAGGCGGGCGCCGAGCTGCGTACGGGTGTCACGGTCCAGCGGGTCGAGCAGCACGGCTCGGCGGTGCCCGACCGCCGTACGGTCGCCGTCGTCCTGCAGGGCGGGGAGACGGTGCTGGCCCGCGCGGTCGTCGGTGCCGACGGCAGCGCCAGCCGGATAGGGGCGCACGTCGGTGTGAAGCTCGGCCGGGTGGACCTCGGCCTGGAGGCGGAGATCCCGGTCCCGGAGACGGTCGCCGAGGACTGGAAGGGGCGGGTCCTGATCGACTGGGGGCCGATGCCGGGCAGTTACGGCTGGGTGTTCCCGAAGGGCGACACGCTCACGGTCGGTGTGATCTCCGCGCGCGGTGAGGGCGCCGCCACCAAGCGGTACCTGGAGGACTTCATCGCCCGGCTGGGCCTCGCCGGCTTCGAGCCGTCGCTCTCCTCCGGGCACCTGACCCGCTGCCGCGCCGACGACTCCCCGCTGTCCCGGGGCCGGGTGCTGGTCTGCGGGGACGCGGCCGGGCTGCTGGAGCCGTGGACCCGCGAGGGCATCTCCTTCGCGCTGCGCTCGGGCCGGCTGGCGGGGGAGTGGGCGGTCCGCATCGCCGAGGCGCACGACGCCGTGGACGCCCGGCGCCAGGCCCTGAACTACGCCTTCGCGGTGAAGGCCGGGCTCGGCGTCGAGATGGCCGTCGGCAGCCGGCTGCTGGGCCTGTTCGAGAAGCGCCCCGGCCTCTTCCACGCCGCCCTCACCGGCTTCCGCCCGGCCTGGCGGGCCTTCCGGGACATCACCCAGGGCTCGACCTCGCTGGGCGAGCTGGTCCGTTCCCACCCGGTCGCCCAGCGCGCGCTGACCGCGCTGGACCGGAGGCAGGCCGGGCAGGCCGCCGAGGAAGAGGCGGAGCCCGTCAGTCCGTGACGGTGATGCGGAAGACCGGGTGGTCACCGGCGCAGGCGATGATCTCCTCGTCGGAGGACTTGGCGGTCACCCCGGCGAAGTACTGGTCGACCTCCCAGCCCCACCTCTCCAGATAGGTCCGCAGGACCGGGAGCTTCTCGGCGTCGGGGAGCTCCACCGCGGTGAAGGCGCGCACCCTGCGGCCCACGCGCAGTTCCCCGCCTCCGGCGGCCCGCATGTTGCGCACCCACTGCGAATGGCCGCGCGCCGAGACCAGGTACTGCCCGCCGTCGTAGCGGTGCGGGTTGACCGGGATGCGCTGCATCCGGCCGCTCTTGCGGCCGGGCACGGACATCTCGGCGGTGCCCGCCAGGCTGATCCCGTGCCGGGCGAGCCAGCCGATCACGCTGTTCAGACGGACGGTGAGCGGGCTGCCTTTGAGGTAGTACGGCGAAGACGACATGGTGACCCCCACGCTGTGAGAGAGCGGTGCTCTCGCTTGCCTCCAGTGTGGGACAGTCAGGCACTCGGAAGCAAGAGCGCTGCTCTCTTTTCGTTGCGCCGCTCTCTGATGTGTGCACCGCTCTCGTGCGTGGCACACTGCTGGCATGAGCACCGCACAGGGCGCCCGCGCGCGGGCCAGGCAGGAAGTCACCGCGGCCATCAAGGACGCGGCGCGCAGACAGCTGGCCGCGGAGGGCGCGGCCAAGCTCTCCCTGCGGGCCGTGGCGCGCGAGCTGGGCATGGTCTCGTCGGCCCTGTACCGCTACTTCCCCAGCCGGGACGACCTGTTGACCGCCCTGATCATCGACGCCTACGACTCCCTCGGCGAGGCCGCGGAACAGGCCCGGGACGCCGCCGGCGACGCCCCGCCCGCGGCCCGCTGGACGGCCGTGTGCGAGGCGGTGCGCGGCTGGGCGCTCGCCCACCCGCACGAGTACGCGCTGATCTACGGCTCGCCGGTGCCCGGTTACTCCGCCCCCCGGAGCACCGTCCGGGCCGCCGCCCGCGTCGGCCTGGCCCTCATCGGCATCCTCCGGGACGCCCACCGCGGCCCCGGTGGCCTGGCCGCCCCGCCGCTCCCCGCCGCCCTGCGGCCGGAGGCCGAGCGGATGGCCGCCGACCTCGCCCCCGACCTGCCGCCCGAGGTGGCCGCGCCCATGGTCGCGGCCTGGGCCCAGCTGTTCGGACTGGTCGGGTTCGAAGTGTTCGGGCAGTTCAACCGGGTCGTGGAGGACCGGGAGACGTTCTTCCGGCACGCGGTCGGCCGGCTCGCCGAGGGCGTGGGCCTCACCCCGGCGTGAGCCGTGTACTCCCCAGGGAGTACACGCGAACACCCTGCGCGCGCCGGCCGCCGCACCGCGCGCCCCCGCACCGGGCCTGGACCGGCTGCCGGAGCTGGTCGAACCGAGGGCGAGTCGCCCCGGCTGACGCCCGGCGCCGGCCTCGCCGCCTTCCGCATCGTGCAGGAGGCCCTCACCGACGTCGTACGGCACTCCGGTTCGCGGCGCGCGCGCCTGCACCTGGGATACGGCGACGGAGCCGGCCGCCCGCGATCGCGCCCGACTCGCCGTCCTCGCCTACGAGTCGGGGTCGGTGCGGCCGGGCCGAGCCGACTGCTGGAAGCGCACCAGCACGCTGATCACGCGGGCCATGAACACCACCGGCGCGACCGTCGTACCGAGCCCCAGCAGGACCGTGGACACCGGGTGGGGCAGGTCGAAGAGGAACGTGGGCCCGGCCACGGCCCCGAACAGCACCGCCGCCGCGAACGCGGCGCTGACCAGGGCGTACCCGATCTCGACCGTCGCCGCGTCCTGCTCCGCCTTGGTGCGCCGGCCCCCGTGTGCGTACATCCCGTCAGTTTCACAGACGTGCGCCCGGCGGAGCAAGCAACTCCGGCCGGGCGCACGCGTGGAGGCGGACCCCCTAGTCGCGGACCGGTACGCGGTCCGCCTCCGCCTCCCGCACGGTGGACCTGGCGACCACGACGGAGCGTCCCGGCCGGGGCCGGCGCAGTCCGGTGAGCGACAGCAGCAGGCCGGCGACGGCGATGACCGTGACCACGACCAGACCGGGCCGGTAGCTGTCCAGCACGGCCTGGGGAGTGGCGTGTCCGGGGGCGTGCGCGGTCACCACAGCCGTCACGACGGCGAGGAAGATCGCGCCGCCCACCTGCACCGAGGTGTTGAGCAGGCCGGAGACCATGCCCTGCTCGTGCTCCTCCACGCCGTTGGTGGCCTGGACGTTGAGGGACGGGAAGGTCAGCGCGAAGCCCGAGCCGACCAGCAGCATGGTCGGCAGGATCACGGTCGCGTAGGACGGGTGCAGGTCGATGCGCAGGAACAGGGCGTACCCGAGCGCCATCAGGATGAAGCCGAGCACGATCAGCCGTGTGGTGCCGAACCGGTCGATGACGGCCCCGACCCTGGTCGCGGACAGTGCCACCACCGCGCCCGCCGGCAGGAACGCCAGCGCGGTGTGCATCGCCGACCAGCCGAGCACCTGCTGCATGGACAGGGTGACCAGGAACTGGAAGCCCATGTAGCTGCCGACGAACGTCAACGCGCCCAGCTGGGCCCGCACCTGGGGCCCGGAGCGCAGCACTCCGAGCCGGACCAGCGGGCTCGGGCTGCGCCGCTCGACCAGGACGAAGGCCACCAGCATGACGGCCACGGCGGCGAAGGACAGGATCGTGCGGGCCGATGCCCAGCCCGCCTCGGGCGCCTGGACGACGGTGAAGACCAGCAGCAGCATCGAGGCGGTGCCGAGGACGGCGCCCGGGACGTCGTAGCCGCCGTGGCCGCGTTCGCGCCCGCTGCGCGGCAGCAGCTTCATGCCCGCGAACAGGGCGAGCAGCGCGACCGGCGCCGGCAGCAGCATGGTGAACCGCCAGCCGGCCTCGGTGAGCAGGCCGGAGAGGACGAGGCCCATGGAGTAGCCGGTGGCACCGCAGGTGGTGTAGATCGACAGGGCCCGGTTGCGCAGCGGCCCCTCCGGGAAGGTCGTGGTGATGATCGACAGGCCCGCCGGTGCAGTGAAGGCCGCGCTCAGGCCCTTGACGAACCGGCTGGCGATCAGCAGCGGGCCGGAGTCCACGAGCCCGCCGAGCAGCGAGGCCAGCGCGAACACGCCGAGGGCGACCAGGAACACCTGGCGCCGGCCGAGCAGGTCAGCGGCCCGGCCGCCGAGGAGGAGCAGGCCGCCGTAGCCCAGGATGTAGCCGCTGACGACCCATTGCAGGGTCGACGTGGACAGGCCGAGGTCGGCACCGATGGAGGGCAGGGCGACGCCGACCATCGACACGTCCAGCGCGTCCAGGAACATCGCGGCGCACAGCACCAGCAGGGTGCCCCACAGCCGGGGGGTCCAGCGGCCGACCGGGGACGGGGTCGCGGACGGGGTGAGCGGAGAGGTCATGGCCGTGAGACTACATGCGTGCGCATGAAATGCAAGCGCATTTAATTACGGTGCAATGAACTGGTTTCTCTGCTACGGTGCGGGCATGGCGGCGAAGAAGGCCGAGCAGGCGCTCGTGGAGGAGTGGCGGGGCATCCTGGCCCTGCACGCCCGCACCCAGTGCGAGCTGGACCGGGCACTGCACGGGCACGGCCTGTGCGCGAGCGACTTCGAGGTCCTCGACCTGCTGGCCGAGGGCATGGCGGCGGACGGCGGCTGCGCCTACCGGGTCCAGGAGATCTCCGACCGGGTGCACCTCAGCCAGAGCGCGCTGTCCCGGCTCATCGGCCGTCTGGAGAAGGACGGCCTGGTCGAGCGGGCCATGTGTGCGGAGGACCGGCGCGGGGTGCGGGTGGTGCTGACCGGCAAGGGGCGCGCACTGCACGGCGAGGTACGGCCGGTGCAGCGCGCGGTGCTGTCCCGCATGCTGTCCGACGCCGGCTGACCGGCGTCAGATCCCGGAGCGCTCCCGCCACAGCACGGCGAGCGACGCGTCGCCGGTCACCTGCGGCACCGCCGTACGGTTCCACAGCGCCAGGTACAACTGATCGGCCGGGCCCGACAGTTCGGCCTCGGCGGGGCCCTCGGCCGCGCGCACGGTCACCGGTGGCTCGGCCGTGAGCCGTACGGTCCACACCGCGTCCGCCCCCGCGTCCACCGCGCGCACCCGCAGCACCCGCGGCTCCTCGCTGCGCAGCCGGCTCCGGGAGCGGGCGTGGAAGCCGCGCAGCAGTTCGTCGATGCCGTCCACCGCGAACTCCGGGGCTATCGGGGACGGCGTACCGCCGCGCGCCGCCTCCGCGTCGTAGCGGTGCACGGTCGTCTCGTGTGCCTGCCGGCGGGTCCAGAAGGCCAACGGCGAGGGGTTGGGCGCGGGATGGAAGGTCCAGCACCGCACGTCGGCGGGCGCGGCGGCCAGGGTGTCCACCAGCAGCCGGTGGCTGTCCCGGTACCAGTCGACGAGTCCGGCGCCGTCCAGCTCCGGCGGCTCATCCACGGGCCGGGGCGCGGTGTGTCCTCCGGCGACGAGGGCGGCGGCCCACCGGTGCACCGATCCGGTGTGCCGCACCAGGTCCCGCACCTGCCACTGCGGGCACGCCGGGACCTTGGCGTCGGGCCCCGCCACGGCGGCGGCCGCCGCCAGCGAACGGCCCTCGCGGTCCAGGATCTCAAGGAACTCGGCAGTCTCCATGGGGTGAGTGTGCCGGATGGAGTGCGCTCCAGCGGGAGGGTGTTCCGGCCGGGTGCCACGCTCAGTCCGCGAGCGCCCCCATGGGGTCCCAGGCGGGGAGGACGATCGGCGGCTGGTCGAGGGCCGCCGCCAGCTCCGGCGGCAGCGCCGAGCGCCGGACCGCGATCTCGAAGACGTGCTCGCCGAACCACGAGTCGTTCATGGTCCAGAAGCCCTTGTCGGCCTTCTCCTCGCCCCAGCTGTTCTCCACCCGCCAGCGGCGCGGGTTCCCGTCCACCACGTCGACGCCGGTGAACAGCATGGCGTGGGTCATCTGGGTGTCGTGGTGCAGCAGCCGGTCGGCCTTGTCCAGGGTGAAGGGGGCGTCGTAGACGGCCGCGTAGTCGAACAGGGCGGCGTCCCAGACGCCGGCGTCCGCGCGCATCATCTTGGCCACGTCGCAGCCGAACCACACCGGTTCCCCGCCGGTGATCGACTCCATGGCCAGCCGCTTCAGCAGCTCGATCGGCGCGTTGAGATAGACCACCGGCGGGGCGTCCACGACATTGCCCAGGTACTCGACGGTGAACGTACGGCCGACCGGGCTGGACTCGCGCGGGTCGTGCACCAGGCAGACGTACTCCTCCAGTGGGAGCTGGACGTACCTGGCGGCGAACTCCGCCGGGGTGAGCCAGCCGTCGCGGTGGAACTCCTTGTCCTTGTCCTCCCACTGCCACAGGAACCGCTGCGGAGGCGTGCCGAGGTGGATGCCGAGCACCCGGTGGACGGCGGCCAGTACCTCGCGCTTGTGCGCCCGCTGGGCCTCCACCCCCTCCGCGGCCAGGGCGCGCAGGTCGCGGGCGCCCTGGCGGAGCAGGGTCCCCAGGGCCCGGTTCATCGCCCGGGTGGAGGAGGAGCTGTCGGTCTCCGGCATGGCCGACTTGGGCACCAGGCCGTGCTTGACGACCAGCGCCACGAACATGTTCCACTGCCCGCCGTCGCCGATCGGGTCGGCCAGCAGGTGCGCCACCGTGCGGTCGTCCACCTCCCGGCCGGAGGTCTCGACGACCGCCTCCAGGAAGTGGTTCGCCCGCTCGAACTTGTCCCACCACAGCAGGTGGTTCTGGGAGAACTCGAAGTCCTTCACGCCCAGCTTCCGCGCGGCGCCGACCCGGAGCAGGTTGAGCCCGGCGAACATCCAGCACCGGCCGCTCTGCTTCTGGTTGGTGGCCTTCCAGTCGTCCAGGTGGTGGGAGACCGAGTGGTCGATGCCGGTGAGCACCCGCCGGTCCAGGGCGATGTCGTCCACGGGTGTCTGCGTGACCGCGTTCTGCATCAGCCGGTTCGCCGGGCGGGCGGCGAACTCCTTCTCGAACGACTCCAGCTGATCCGGCGTCAGGCTGCGGTCCATGGCCTGGCGGGAGTCGTCGTTTCCGAAGCTCACAGCGGTCTGCCTCCAGTTTCCCGGGATGTCTGAGACGAGCGCAACCTCACCGTCGCACGGCCGTTCGGCCGGAGTCAACGGAGCAGTGGGGGTGAGGGGCCGCCTTGGCGAACAGCCGGTCGGGGCAGCCGCGTTGCGTCGTCAGCGGCCCAGCGCCCGGCGCGTGGACACCCCGATGACGGCGGCGACGGCGGCCAGCGCGGCCACGCTGGTGAGAGCCGTGGGCAGGGAGAACCAGTCGGCCATGAAACCGATGGCGGGCGGGCCGAGCAGCATGCCGCCGTAGCCCAGGGTGGAGGCGACGGCGACGCCGGACGGGCCGGCCAGCGCGCCGGCGCGCTCCACGGCGACCGGGAAGAGGTTGGCCAGTCCGAGCCCGGTGACCGCGAAGCCGGCCAGCGCGGCCCACGCGGAGGGCGCCAGCGCGCCGAGCAGCATGCCGGCCGCGGCGACGGTACCGCCGGCGATCACGGTACGGGCCCGGCCGAGGCGGGCCAGCAGCGCCGTCCCCGTCAGCCGGCCGACGGTCATGGCGAGCGCGAAGCACGCGTACCCGGCGGCCGCGGTGCCGGGGGAGGCCGAGAGGTCCTGCTGGAGGTGGAGCGCGCCCCAGTCGGCCATCGCGCCCTCGCCGTAGGCCGTGCACAGCGCGACGAGCCCGAGGACCACGACCACCCCGCGCCTGCCCGGCCCGCCGTCCGGCGCCGCCGCCGGCCCGTGCGTCCGCTCCGGCGGCACCGGCGGTTCGTGGCGCAGCAGGGCGCGTCCGGCGACGGCCGTGACGAGCAGCCCGAACACGGTCAGCGCCAGCAGGTGACGGGTCGGCGAGAGCGCGCCGGCCACCAGCCCGCCGAGTCCCGCGCCGACCATGCCGCCCAGGCTGAACGCGGCGTGGAAGCTGGGCATGATCGGCCTGCGCAGAGCGGCGACCAGGTCGACGGCGGCACTGTTGAAGGCCACGTTGACCCCGCCGTAGGCCGCGCCGAACAGCAGCAGTACGGCACCCAGGACGGGCGCCGAGTGCGTGAGCGGAGGCAGTGCCACGCTGAGCGAGAGCACCGCCATGCACACCACGGTCACGGGATGGCTGCCGTAGCGACGGCACAGCCGGCCGGTCAGCGTCATGGTGAGCACGGCCCCGGCGGACACCCCGAGCAGAGCGAGCCCGAGGGCACCGGCGGAGGCATGCGTCTGGAGCTTGATGTCGGGGATCCGGACGACCCACCCCGCGAAGAGGAAACCGTCCAGCGCGAAGAAAGCGGTGATCGCCGCCCGCAACGCACCGAGCCCCGGACCCGGCACGACACTGTGCGAACGGGTTTTGTTTATTTGCGGCACAAAATAAGCGTACGGGCAGGCCGGACAGCGGGCAAGGGGGGTCGCCGCAGGTCCGTCGGGTCCGTCGCCGACTCGGCGCGCCCTCCGGCCGGCGGTGCCGTCCTCGGCCGCGCTCCGCCGGCCGCGTCCCGGTGACGCCGATGCGCCGGCGCCGTGAGCCCGTTGCGCAGAGTGGTCTGTTCGAGAGGGGGATGGGTGTGCGGATTGTTGAACGCCGGGTGGATACAGGTCGGTTAATGCTTGCTCACGAGCTGGTTGCGGGCGGGTGAGCGCGTCATGATGGGCCCATGACGTTGGCCTCGCGCGCGTTCGCGCAACTGGCGACCTGGCCGGACCTGAGACGGGCCGTCCCGAGCTGCGGGCTGGGGCGGGCGGTGAGTTCGGTCCAGGGCGAGGTCGTGCACTTCCACTCCGAACGGGATGTGGACCTGCGGCTCACCGACCGGGCCATCCGGCGGTTCGCCAAGGACCTCAGGGACTCGGGTGCGATCAGGATCGTGCCCGGCTCGCAGTGGGTGACCCTGCGCCTGGACGCCGCGAGCGACGTCGACCTGCTGCTGACGCTGGTGAGCGTGGCGCTCCAGGCCCAGGAGAGCTGGCCCGACCCGGCCGGCCGGGCGGTCACGGGCTGCAACGACCAGCGGGGCGCGGGGTTCGTGAAGGCCGACCTGGGCCGTTTCTGAGCCGCCCGGCCGGCGCCGCTCACACCGTCAGCACCCGGACGCCGGCCTCCTCGAACCGCCGTACCGTCTCCTGGCCCACCGCCGCGTCCGTCACCAGCGTGTCCACCAGCTCCGCCCCGCAGATCCGGGCGAAGGCCCGCCGGCCCAGCTTGCTGGAATCGGCGGCCACCACCACACGCTCGGCACGCTCGCACAGCAGCCGGTTGATCGCGGCCTCCGCCTCGTCGTGCGCCGCCGCCCCGTGCGTGACGTCGAAACCGACGACACCGAGCACGGCCACGTCGAGCGTGATCTGGCTCAACACCCCGTCCGCGAGGGGCCCGATGAGCTCGTACGACTGCGCACGTGCCACCCCGCCGGTCAGCACGATCTTGAACTGGGGCCGCACGGCGAGCTCGTTGGCGATGTTCAGCGCGTTCGTGACGACCGTCAGGGCCGGTGAGCCGGTGCCGAGGTCACCGCGCACGGCCAGCGCACGGGCCACCTCCGTGGTGGTCGTGCCGCCGGTCAGCCCCACCGCCTCGCCCGGGGCGACCAGCTCGGCCACCGCCTTGGCGATGCGCTGCTTCTCCGAGGCGTGCCGCGCCGTCTTGTAGCGCAGCGGGAGTTCGTACGACACCCCGTGCACCACCGCCCCGCCCCGGGTGCGGACCAGCATCTGCTGTTCGGCGAGCTGGTCGAAGTCGCGGCGGATCGTGGCCGCCGACACCGCCAGCTCGGCCGCCGCCTCCTCGACGTCCAGCCGGCCGCGCTCGACGAGCAGTTCCAGCAGCGCCTTCCAGCGGGCGTCCCGGGACATCGCGTGGTCCTCCGTTCCCCGATCGTTCTCCGGTCGTCCGGCTCCGGCCGGTCCGTCCGAGACCGTTTCAGCGGTCTGCGGCGACCCTAGCGCACCTGCCTCCGCGCACGAATGCTTGATTGTGCTCGAAAGTTCGCTATATCTTGCAAGAACAATCAGCAAGGGGAGGGTGTGGGCGATGACCCATGTCGAGAACGAGCTGAACAGCCAGCCCGAGTGCTGGACGCGGGCGGCCGAGCAGGCGGGACGGCACCGGGACGCGCTGCCGGAACCGGGGGAGCGGGTCGCCGTCGTCGGGTGCGGGACCTCCTACTTCATGGCCCAGGCGGTGGCCGCCCTGCGCGAGGGGGCCGGGCAGGGGGAGACCGACGCGTTCGCCGCCTCCGAGTTCCCGTACGGGCGGTCGTACGACCGGGTCCTCGCCCTCACCCGTTCCGGCACCACCACCGAAGTGCTGGAACTGCTGCGCCGGCTGAACGGCCGGACCCGCACCACCGCCGTCACCGCCGACCCCGGCACCCCGGTCCGGCCGGCCGCCGACGACCTCGTCGTCCTGGACTTCGCCGACGAACGCTCCGTCGTCCAGACCCGGTTCGCGACCACCGCGCTCACCCTGCTCCGCGCCCACCTCGGCCTGCACACCGAGACCGTCGTCGCCGACGCGCGCACCGCCCTGGCCACCCCGCTGCCCGAAGGCCTCGTGGACTGCACCCAGTTCACCTTCCTCGGGCGCGGCTGGACCGTCGGCCTCGCCCAGGAGGCCGGGCTGAAGATGCGCGAGGCCTCCCTGTCCTGGACCGAGGCCTACCCGGCGATGGAGTACCGGCACGGCCCGATCAGCGTCACCACCGCGGGCACGGCCACCTGGATGCTCGGCACCGCGCCCGACGGGCTCGCCGAACAGGTCCGCGCCACCGGCGGGCGCTGGCTCCAGGGCGCACTCGACCCGCTCGCCGAACTGGTCCGGATACAGCGGCTCGCGGTCGCCGTCGCCGCCGCCCGCGGCCTCGACCCCGACCGGCCGCGGCACCTCACCCGTTCGGTGATCCTCGCCTCCTGAAAGCGCCGGCCCCGTCACGGAAGGACACTCACGTGCCCCTCGCGTCCACCGGCGAGCTGATCACCCGGGCCGCCGCCGCCCGCTGCGCCGTCGCCGCGTTCAACGTCATCACCCTGGAACACATCGAGGCCGTCATCGCCGGCGCCGAGACCACCGGTTCCCCCGTGGTCCTCCAAGTCAGCGAGAACGCCGTCAAGTTCCGCTACGGACGGCTGCTGCCGCTGGCCCGTGCCGCCGTCGCCGCCGCCGAACGGGCCGCCGTACCGGTCGCGTTGCACCTGGACCACGTGCAGAGCGACGAACTGCTGCGCCAGGCGTCCGACGCCGGGTTCAGCTCCGTGATGTACGACGCGGCCCGCCTGCCCTACGCCGGCAACCTCGCCGCGACCCGCGCAGCCGCCGACTGGGCACACGCCCAAGGCCTGTGGATCGAAGCAGAGCTGGGGGAGATCGGCGGCAAGGACGGCCGGCCCCCGCTGGACGCGCACGCGCCCGGCGCCCGCACCGACCCGACCCGGGCGCGGGACTTCGTGGCCGGCACCGGCGTCGACGCCCTGGCCGTCGCCGTCGGCTCCGCGCACGCCATGACCACCCGCACCGCCGTGCTCGACCTCGGCCTGCTCAAGCGGCTGTCCGCGGCGCTGGCCGTGCCGCTGGTCCTGCACGGTTCCTCCGGAGTGCCGGACGACCGACTCGTCGAGGCCGTCGGCGGCGGCATCACCAAGGTCAACGTCGGCACGGCACTCAACGCGGCCATGACCGGCGCGATCAGGGAATTCCTCGCCGCCCGCCCCGAGGCCGTCGACTCGCGCCAGTACCTCAGCGTGGGGCGCGAGGCGATGGCCTCGGAGGTCCGGCGGATCATCGGGGTGCTGTCCCGGACGGGAGGCTGATCAGTCCTTCCTGACCGCCTTCAGCACCACGAACTTCGGGTCCGACGCGACCAGTTCGCTGTTCCCGAACAACCGCCGCAACTTCACGTGGTAGCCGAGGTGGCGGTTGCCGATCACCCACAGCTCGCCGCCCGGCCGCAGCGCGCGCTTCGCCCCGGTGAACATCCGCCACGCCGTGGCGTCCGTGGTCGCCTGGTGCGAGTGGAACGGCGGATTGTTCAGGACCAGGTCCACACTGCCGGGCGCCACCCCGGCCAGCCCGTCCCCGACCCGGAACTCGGCGTGCCCCGGCACCCCGTTCGCCTTGTACGTCGCCTCGGCCGAGGCCACGGCCTGGAAGGACTCGTCCACGAACAGCACCTCGGCCGCCGGATCGGCCAGCGCCACGGCCGTACCGACCACGCCGTTGCCGCAGCCGAGGTCCACCACGCGCCCGGCGCCGGGCCCGGGCAGGTGCCGGAGGAAGAAGCGGGTGCCGATGTCCAGCCGCTCGGCGCAGAAGACGCCCGCGTGGTTCACCACCGTGCGCCCCGACACCGCGCCGACGCCGTCCGGCAAGGCGTAGCTGTAGGGCCACGGGTTCGCGGGCCGCTCCAGCGCCGGGTCGGGGGTGCAGAAGACCAGCCGCGCTTTCTGCCGGGCCAGCGAGGTCCGGGTCGGCCCGAGGATCCGCTCGAACAGCTGGAGCGTCGAGGTGTGGATCTCCTTCACCATGCCGGTGCCGACCACGACCGTGTCCGCGTGCACGGCGGGCGCCAGCCGCAGCAGCTGGTCCTCCAGCAGCGCCAGGCTCTTCGGCACCCGCACCAGCAGGACGTCCACCCGGTCCGGCGGCGGGTCCTGCGTGGTGAGCAGCCGTACCGCGCCGGGCTCCACACCGGCCCGCGCCAGGTTCGCCCGGGTCGCCTCCTGACCGAGGAAGGAGTCGGTGATCTGCACCGGCCGGTGCTCCGCCAGCGCGGTGGCGAGCGCGCCCCAGCGGTCCCCGACCACCACGACCGTGCCCGTGAGCGGCACCTTCTCCTCGTCCAGGTGGCGCAGCAGATACGCGTCGGAGGCGTCCCAGGCACGCAGCGGGTCGCGCGGGTCCTCGGGGAAGCGGGTCAGCCCGACCTCGCCCCACGGTGTCGTCATACGGTCGCTCATCGTGCGTCCAGGCTAGCCGAGCCGCAGATCAGGGGCCGTGGGGCAGGATGGGGGCATGGAGGACGAGCTGTTCGGCCGGGAGCGCGCGGAGGTCGCTCCGGGCGCCGTGCACGTCCCGGACTGGCTGGACGGCGAACGGCAGCGCGCCCTGCTCACCGCCTGCCGCGAGTGGGCACGGCCGCCCGCCGGGCTGCGTACGGTCCGCACCCCCGGCGGCGGCACCATGACCGCCCGGCAGGTCTGCCTGGGGTGGCACTGGTACCCGTACGCCTACGCGCGCACCGTCGTCGACGGCGACGGCAGCCCGGTCAAGCCCTTCCCGGACTGGCTCGGCGAGCTGGGCCGCCGCGCGGTGTCCGACGCGCTCGGCCCGGACGCCGTACCGCCCGCGCCGTACGACATCGGACTGATCAACTTCTACGACGGCGACGCCCGGATGGGCATGCACCGCGACGGCGACGAGCGGGCCGACGCGCCGGTGGTCTCGCTCAGCCTCGGCGACACCTGCGTCTTCCGCTTCGGCAACACCACGACACGCGGGCAGCCGTACACCGACGTGGAGCTGCGCAGCGGCGACCTGTTCGTCTTCGGCGGCCCGTCCCGGTTCGCCTACCACGGCGTGCCCCGCGTCCACCAGGGCACGGGCCCGGCCCGGCTGGGCCTGACCGGCCGGCTGAACATCACCCTGAGGGTCAGCGGCCTGTAGCCGGCCGCGCAGGCCACCCCGGGTGCGGATCATGGGAGACTCGCTCTCATGAGCGGCAAGGCGGATCCCCGGACAGCGGGGGAGAGGACCACCTCACGGGCGAGGCTGGACCGGGGGCGCGGCGCGCTCGGGCCCGCGCTGGAGCTGGTGCACACCGGACGGGCACCGACCCGGGCCGTGCTCACCGCCGAACTCGGCGTCACCCGGGCGACGGCCGGCGCGGTGGCCGCCGAGCTGGAGGCGCTGGGCCTGATCCGGGTGGACGCCCGGCCCGGTGCGGCGGCCGGCTCCCAGGGGCGTCCCTCGCACCGGCTCCAGGTCGCCGAGGACGGTCCCGTCGTCCTCGCGGCGCAGATCCACGCCGACGGCTTCCGGGCCGCGCTGGTCGGCCTCGGCGGCCGGATCGTGGCGACCGCGCCCGGCTGCGAGACCGTCGAGGCCGACCCGGCGAAGGTGCTCGGCTCCGTCGTGGAGGCGGGCACCGAGCTGCTGCGCACCACCGGCCGGCGCTGTGTCGGCGCCGGACTCGCCGTGCCGTCCGCCGTCGCCGAACCCGCCGGCCTGGCCCTCAACCCACTGCACCTGGCCTGGCCCGTCGGCGCCCCCGTCCGGGAGATCTTCGCGGAGTGCGTGCGCGCCGCCGGCATCGGCGGACCCGCCTTCGCGGGCAACGACGTCAACCTCGCCGCGCTCGCCGAGCACCGGCACGGCGCCGGGCGGGGCGCGCGCGACCTGCTGTGCGTGGCCACCGGGCACCGGGGTGTCGGCGGCGCGCTCGTCCTGGACGGCCGCCTGCACACCGGCAGTTCCGGACTCGCGCTGGAGGTCGGCCACCTCACCGTGAATCCGGAGGGCCGCCCCTGCCACTGCGGCAGCCGCGGCTGCCTGGACGTCGAGGCGGACCCGCTGGCGCTGCTCGTGGAGGCGGGCCGCGAGCCCGGCCCCGAGGTGTCGCTGCTCCAGCAGGCCAACGACCTGCTGCGCACCCGGTACGACGACCCGGCCGTCCGCACCGCCGCCGAAGCCCTCATCGACCGCCTCGGCCTCGGCCTGGCCGGCCTGGTCAACATCCTCAACCCCGACCGCATCATCCTCGGCGGCCTGCACCGCACCCTGCTGGACGCGGACCCGGCCCGGCTGCGCGCGGTGGTGGCCGACCGCAGCCTGTGGGGCCAGAGCGGCGGTGTCCCCATCCTGCCGTGCACCCTGGACCACAACAGCCTGGTCGGCGCGGCCGAACTGGCCTGGCAGCCGGTGCTGGACGATCCACTGGGGGCGCTGGCCGGGGCCGCCTAAGACGCCATTTCAGTTGGCGTTATCTTGCGGCGGTCTGGGGTGATGACTGCTGCGCTTGCCGCACGGATGGCGCCGGAAGATCTGTGGGAGCTGTTCCAGCGGGTGGTCACGCCAGCGCCGGAACGCCCGCAGGGCGGAGGAGCCCGTCGGAGAGGGAACCGTGAGGTACTGGCCGCGATCATCTTCGTGGCCACCTCGGGCTGCACCTGGAACCAGCTGCCACCGGGCTTCGGGCTGTCGGGAGTGACCGCCTTCCGCCGATGGACCGAGGCCAGGGTGTGGGCCAAGCTTCACCGCCTGGTCCTGGACGAACCCGGTTCCCGCGGCGAGCTGGACTGGTCGCGATGCGCGATCGACTCCGTCAGCGTCCGGGCCCTCAAAGGGGGCAGCTGACGCGACCGAATCCGACCGACCGCGGCAAAGCCGGATCGAAAATCCACCTCACTGTTGACCGCCGAGGCCTGCCCCCGTCGATCGGCATCCCCGGCGCGAACCTCCACGACAGCCAGGCCCTCGTCTCGCTGGTCCGCGGCATCCCACCCATCCGCTCACGCCGCGGCGCCCGACCCGGAAAAATGCACGGAGACAAGGGCTACGACTATCAGCACCTACGACGGTGGCTGTCCTCCCGCGGCATCCGGCACCGCATCGCCCGCAAGGGCATCGAATCCTCCCAACGGCTGGGCCGGCACCGCTGGGTCGTGGAACGAACCGTTTCCTGGCTGTCCGGCTGCCGACGCCTCCACCACCGCTACGAGCGGAAGCCGGAACACTTCCTCGCCTTCACGGCCATTGAAGCTTCACACTTGGAGTCCTGGCACTGGTGGGGTCCATCCTCGCGATCTGACTGGCATTTTGGCTGGCTGGGAAGACGCGCCTCCTCTACGGACTGCGACGCATAACACCGCTAATCACCGATTCCCCCGTCGGTGGGATGGTGACTGTACTCGTCAACCGCATCCCCTCTTGCCGATCCTCACTACGTTGAGGTGTAACTCATCACTAATTGACCGATCCACTTTGGATCGCATTCATCATTGAATCGTGCAAGAAATGTAAAATCCTGCGACTTGCGATCAGGATTGCGGAGTGCTGCTCTGGAATAAGTAGGGGGTAAAGGGCTAAATGATTCGGGCCCGAATGGGTGGCGTTCAGCCGAAAGAAGGGGACGACGCGTCGTGTGACGACGGGATGCCCCGCGCTGCGACCCGCTATCGGAGGTTCGCGATGACACAGGTCTCTTCTGCCCGCATTTCACTACGCCAGATCATGGCCGTGCTCTTGACGGCCGCCCTGACGCTCTCCCTCTCGGTGGTGCTCACCGTCGCCTCGACGAAAGAAGCAGCCGCCTTGTGCTCCGCCAGCCGGTTCAACGGAACGTGGCGCTCGTCCGATGCGAGGCTGGAGCGTATTGACGTATGGCAGGGAGAGGACTGCCACCTGTACGCCAGGGCCTGGTCCGTCTGCGAGAACGACTCGTCGCATATCTGCAGCTGGGGAAACAGGAGAATGGGAGACAGTCCCGAGCCGAACTTCCAGTTCGTCGGATACAACTGGAGCAACGCCGATGAGGTGCTGCACCTGCGGATGCAGGACACGTCTCATATCTCGGTGTGGGACGGCACCGACTACCACAACGGTAAGAAGGTCAGCTTCACGGTCACGATGTACAAGAGCCGTTGAGCCCGCGAAGGGCAGCAACTCCGCCCGCGCCGCTACTGGACGAGACCCCCTACCAAGACAGGTGGGGGGCCTCGCCGCTCGTCCCCCGCCCCCGCCAGGATGCGAACCGAACCCGACAGGGTCGTCATCGACCTGTCCGCAGCGCACATCCGGGACGCCTCCTCCGTCGCAGCCCTGGACGCAATCGAGACCAAGTACACCCAGCGAGGCAAGAGCGTCGAGATCACCGGGCTGAACGACCCCAGCGCCGACCTCCACGGCAAGCTCACCGGCGACCTCGCTGGCAGCCACTGACCCCCGCGCGGCACGCTCACAGCAGAGGACCCCGGCCCAACAGGCCGGGGTCCTCCCGTCTCGTCCCTGCGCCCCACCGCCCGTGACCGGGACGCCGTCGGGGACGGCGAAGACGAGGAGTGACTCTTCGACGGCCCATGCGCGACGGTCGTCCGCACGGCGCTGGAGCGGGCACAGGCTCGGCCGGGACACCGCTCGATCACCTACAACCCCATGCGCGCCCTCGGGCCTGACACCGTTTTGCCTGTC
The DNA here is from genome assembly GCF_000720135.1 of Streptomyces sp. NRRL S-1022. Taxonomy (GTDB): domain Bacteria; phylum Actinomycetota; class Actinomycetes; order Streptomycetales; family Streptomycetaceae; genus Streptomyces. The sequence continues at coordinate 309,057 of NZ_JOIU01000005.1, forward strand.
GAGGACCACGCTCTGCGCGAGGACGGCGAGGACCGCGGGCGGGCCCCGCCGAGGATCGCGAGCACGACGTCGCCCGCGTCTCCCCGCTCAAGCACGCCAACCTCGACGTGCTCGGCCGCTACAGCTTCCGCGCCTCCACCCCGGTCGATGGCGGCCTGCACCCGCTGCGCGACCTGGGGGCCGGCGGTCGCGACGAGGACGACGACGACTGATCCCCACGTCGTCGACCATGGACATTGACGGAGTGAGTACTCACTCCGTACGGTTGGAGGCATGACAGAGACCTCTCCCACTCCCTCCCGGCGTCGTGCGGCACCGATGGAACCCGACCAGCGCCGCGCGATGATCGTCGCTGCGGCCCTTCCCCTCGTCGTCGAGTACGGCTCCTCTGTGTCCACCGCGAAGATCGCCCGCGCTGCGGGCATCGGAGAGGGCACGATCTTCCGGGCCTTCGCCGACAAGGACGCCCTGCTCGCGGCCTGCATGGCCGAGGCGGTACGTCCCGATGACACCGTCGCCCACCTGGAATCGATCGCACTGGACCAGCCACTGACGGCACGGCTCACCGAGGCGGCCGAGGTGATGCAGGGCTACATGACACGCCTGGGCGCCGTCGCAGGAGCCCTCGCTGCGACCGGGCGGCTGGAACGCACCGCCCCGTCCCCATCCGGCAAGGACGGCCGCTCCCCGGATCGCGAGGCGGGCCTTGCCGCGCCGCGCGCGGCCTTGGCCGCCCTGTTCGAACCCGATCGGGACGCCCTGCGGCTGGCGCCGGAACGCCTCGCCGACGCCTTCCAGCTCATGCTCATGTCCGCAGGCCGCCCCGGCGCCCCGGACCCGCTGACCACCGAAGAACTGGTGGGCCTCTTCCTGTACGGCGCGCTCACCACGCCCGGGGAGGCCCGATGACCACACCTGACGCGTACGACGCGCTCACCCCCCGCCGCCGGACGGTGATCACGTTCGCCCTGCTCGGCTGCGCCTTCCTGGCCATGCTGGACGGCACTGTGGTCGGCACCGCCCTGCCGCGCATCGTCGAGCAGATCGGCGGAGACGGTTCCTGGTATGTCTGGCTCGTCACCGCCTACCTGCTCACCTCCTCGGTCAGCGTCCCGCTCTACGGCCGCTTCTCCGACCTGTACGGCCGCCGCCGGTTACTGCTCGGCGGACTCACCGTCTTCCTGGTCGGCTCGCTCGCCTGCGGGCTGGCCGACTCCATGGCCGTACTGATCGCCTCCCGCGCCCTGCAGGGTCTGGGTGCCGGAGCCCTGCTCACCCTCGGCATGGCCCTGATCCGCGACCTCCACCCGCCCTCCCGGACGCAGGGCCTCATCCGGATGCAGACGATCCTGGCCACGATGATGGTGCTCGGCATGGTGGGCGGCCCGATCATCGGCGGCCTGCTGGCCGATCACGCCGGCTGGCGCTGGGCGTTCTGGCTCAACCTCCCCATCGGCCTCGCAGCCTCGGCCGTCCTTGCCCGGTTCCTGCCCGACCACCGTCCCGCCACAGCACCAGCCGGCCGCCTCGATGCCGCGGGGATCGCACTGCTCGCCGCGGGTCTCTCCCTGGCGCTGACCGGCCTCAGCCTCAAAGGCAACACCACCTCCGGGCAACCCCTGTCCTGGACCGATCCCACCGTCGCGGGCTGCCTGCTCGGCGGCCTGGCTCTCCTCGCCCTGCTTGTTCCCGTCGAGCGGCGCGCGGCCGTGCCCGTCCTGCCCATGCGACTGTTCCAACACCGCACCTACAGCGCCCTCCTGGCCGCCGGGTTCTTCTTTCAGGTCGCCGCACTGCCGGTCGGAGTCTTCCTTCCCCTGTACTTCCAGTACGTCCGCGGCCACTCGGCCACCGTCTCCGGTCTCCTGCTCCTCCCGCTGCTCACCGGCATGACGCTGGGCAACCGGCTCACCGCCACCGCCGTCCTGCGCAGCGGACACGCAAAGCCCGCACTCCTGGCCGGCGCCGGACTGCTCACCATCGGCACCGCCGCCTTCTTCACTCTGGACGCTGCGACACCGCCGGCATGGACGTGCGTATGGCTGCTGATCGCCGGACTGGGCACCGGACCGGCCATGGGCGGCATCACCATCGCGACCCAGAACTGCGTCCCACACGCCGACATGGGCACCGCCACCGCGGGCTCCGCCCTCACCAAGCAGATCGGCGGCGCGTTCGGCCTGGCTTGCGGCCAGTCCCTGATGAGCTACCACGCCATGCCCACCGCTGCGATCGGATCCACCATCGCCTGGAGCGGAACCATCGCCGGGCTGCTCGCCTTCTCGGCGCTCCTCCTCATGCGCAACATCGTCATCCCCACACCCTCGAGCCGCCGTAAGCCGGCGGCTCGCACCGCGACGCCGACGACCGACGGGTCCGCCGCCTGACCCCCAGCGCCTGTCGCCGAACGATCGTTTGACGACAGGCGGGCGACGCGTCCAATGAACCTTGCGATCCAGGGGTTCTTGGGGGCTCGAATCCAATCAGATCCGATGGCGATTGCTGACAGGGTTTCGCTCCGCCGCTTGGCGGCGAACAATCCCCGTGGTCTGCATGAGTGCCGACCTTGGCCACCAGGCTCGAAGCGCGCATGAGACCGGGGACCTACTCTCGGCGACCGATGAACCTCTCAGCCCCTGACTCGGGGGTGCTCGGCGTGGCCGACTGGAGCGCTCAATGCGAGCCCGTCGGCACGAGGTGTTCGAGGTCCTGACGGGCCGGATAGCGGGCCGGTTTGCGCGAGTCGAGCCCCGGCGACGGGTGCGGGACCAGACAGGCCTTAGCGCGGCCGGGGAAGGGACGACGCGTCCGGCCGGGCAGGGCCGGCCCGGCCCTGCCGCCGACGGGCGGCCGGACCCCGCGCCCCGGCCGCGCTAGCTCACCCCGCCGGCCCCGACGCCTCCGGATGCGGTGTCGGCGGGCGGTGTGCGGCGCGGTCTGCGCACCAGCTCGCCCCCGCAGTTGGGGCAGACCTGCCCCAGGGCCGCGGCGCACGCCTCGCAGAACGTGCACTCGAACGAGCAGATGCGGGCCGGTCCGCCCGGCGGCAGTGCGGCGGTCTCGCAGCGCTCGCAGCGCTCGCGCATCTCCAGGGCCATGTCGTCTCCCGTCCCTTCGGACAACGGTCGGTGATCGTCGGCTTCCATCCTCCGCGCCACGGCCCGCGGCGACACCGTCCCCGAGGGACAACGAGCCACCGGATCGGGCCACGGCCGCTCAGCTCCAGTCGGCCCCGAACGCCCGCCCCGGATGCTCGGTGAGGATGCGCTCCACCAGTTCGGCGCCGACCGTCTCCGCCAGCCGTTGCCGCACCCGGCGCAGCAGGTACGGCATCCCCGGCCCGCCGTCGACCGAGCGGGCGCCGGCCACCACGGTGTCCCCGCCGAGCAGGACCCGGTCCCCGAAACCGGCCTCCACCAGGGCCCGTACCGCCTCCGGCATCCGCCAGTCGGTGGCGTGGTGGGCACGGGACGGCCCGTCGAAGGCCAGCCAGCAGCCCGACGCGGCGGCCTGCCGGTGCAGCACCGGGTCGGGGAAGCGGTTCAGGTGCCCCAGGACCACCCGCTCTCCCGGCACCCCCAACTCGCCGCACAGCAGGTCGAGGACGTCCAGTGCGGCGGTGCCCAGCTCCAGGTGCACGGCGACGGGCGCGCCGGTGGCGTGGTGCGCCTCGGCCGCCGCCGCCATCGTCCAGCGGGTGTGCGCGTCGAGCCCGTGGAAACCACCGGCCACCTTGATCAGACCGGCCCGGACCCCGCTCGTACCGATGCCCTCGGTGAGTTCCGAGACGAACAGCCCGGCGAGCCGCCCGCCCCGCAGCCGGGCGAGCACCCCGGCGTCGTAGTGCACCGCCTGGTGCAGTCCGGTGGCGCAGACGATGCCCACCCCGGTCGCCCGGGACAGCGCCGGCAGGTCCGCCGCCCGCCGCCCCATCCCGTACGGCGTCCACTGCACGACGGCCGCTCCGCCCGCCGCGCGGAACGCCGCCAGCTCGGCTCGCGCGGCCGGCACGTCGTCCAGCTCCTGTCCCGGCAACCGCGGGCTGCGCAGGAAGAGATGGTCGTGCGCGTCGCACACGCCCAGATCCGCGGGCCGTACGTCCCCGAGGACCGTACGGACGCGGGTCAGCACTGCCGGCCCCGCGCAAGCCGGTTCCGGCCGGGCGCGGACAGGTGCAGCACCTCGAAGACGTCCCCGTCGGCCTTCGGAGTGTCCTGCTCCCAGAGGGAGAAGTGCACCAGCTCCCAGGCGCGCGTGTCCACGGCGGCCGCCGCGAGCACCGCACCGTCCTGCGCCGCCAGCCTCCCCGTCTCGGCCACCGCGTCCGCCATGAAGGACGCCAGCTCCACGCCCTCCGGGACCGGTCGGCGCCGCCGGACCGCGAACGCCGGCGCGGAGGCGGCCGCCGTGCCCTCCTCGAACGCCAGGCCGGTCCATTGCCGGATCGCGGGCCGTCCGAAGTCGTCCACCGGTCCCTGGAAGGCCCCGCCCCACAGGAACCTGTTCATGCCCTCCAGGGTGTCCCAGAGGTAGAACGGCCCGTACTGGTTCACCGGCGAGCCGTTCACCCCGCGCTCGCGCATCACGTACGTCTTGATGCCGAGGCCGTCCCAGTCGTCCAGCAGGTGCCCGACCCGGGCGACGCGCGAGCGGACGACCCCCATGTCGTAGTCGGCGGGCAGGGTGAACTCGTACTGCATGGCGTGCATGTCGCTCTTCCCTTCTCAGGCCGGGTAGTCGGTCACGTGCGCGTGCCACTCGATCGTCGTGCCGTCCGCCGCGGCCTCCACGACCGCCAGGTGGGTCATGAAGGTGCGGGGCCCGGCGCCGTGCCAGTGCCACTCCTCCGGCTCGATCCACACCGTGTCGCCCGCCCGGATCTCCTCGACCGCACCGCCCCTGCGCTGCACCAGCCCCTCGCCCTCCAGGACGTGCAGTACCTGCCCGTGCGGGTGCCGGTGCCAGGCCGTGTGCGCGCCCGGGGCGAAGTGGACGTTGAACATCCGCAGCCGGGAGGGGGCCGCGGGCGCCGCTATCTCGTCCAGCCAGACCGTGCCGGCGAAGTGCTCCGCCGGGCCCTGCCGGGTCTCGGGACGCTGTCGGGTGATGTGCACGTGACTCAGTTCTCCTGTCCGGGGGACGGCGGGGTGAGCAGGGAGAGCAGACCGCGCACTCCGGCGTCGAAAGCGGCGGGCGATCCGGACGCGCGGGCGAGGACGTAGCCGCCCTGCACGGTCGCGAGGACGGCGGCGGCGATCTCCGCACCGTCCAGGCCGGGCGCGAACTGCCCCTGCCGCTTGCCCTCTTCGACGAGCTCCGCGATCCGCTCGCGGATGGCGCCGATCGTCTCGTCGACGGGCGCGCGCAGTTCCTCGCTCGCGATCACGTCCGGGTCCATGGTCAGCCGGCCCACCGGGCAGCCCCGCAGCACGTCACGCTCGCGCAGCAGGTACGCCTCGATGCGCTCGTACGGCGTGCCCGGGCCGTCGAGCACCGCCTCTGCGGTGGCCCGCAGTTCGGCCGCGGTGCGCCGGATCGCCGCCAGGGCCAGATCCGGCTTGCCCTTGAAGTGGTGGTACATGCTGCCCTGGCCGGCTCCCGCGCGCTCCAGGATCGCCTTGGGGCTGGTGCCCACGTAGCCGCGCTCCCACAGCAGCTCGCGGGTGGACTCGATGAGTCGTTCCGAGGTGCTCATGCGCTCACTGTACATACTAGTAGTTACAGAACGCCAGCCTCACGGCCCCTCGCCGGTTCCTCCCGGTGAGCCGGGCGGCCGCCGTGACCGGCGCGGTCACCGTCCGGCGCCGTACCGCCCGGCGCGGGGACCCCTGGCGGCCGCTGGGCAATGGGCGCCCGGCGGGTGACTCACCACTCGCCGTCCTCGGCCGCCGCTTCGCCTCCGGCGAGAACGGCGAGGACGAGTACCGGCGCCGCCTGTGCATCCTGGCCGAACAGTTCGGCCGGTTCGGCCGCGTGCGCAGGGGCGGTACGGCATGACGGCCCCGGTCGCGGCCCGGGCCCGCGTCGTACGCCCGGACGGCGTCGACGTCAGCGTTCTCCTGGGTGGAGGGATGAGCCGTGCGGCGGTGTGAGCGTCACCGGGATCGCCCTCGCCCACGGTTCGGAGTGAGAACGCCCCGGGCCCCGTGCAGGGGTCCAGGGTGTCCATCTGCCGCTGTCGGCCCGCGTGTTGCGGACCGGGCAGGTCACCGGCCGGGTCAGCTGTGAACCGCCGGCCTGGCGGGAGGAGGCGTCCCGGTGCCGGGGGACGCCGGTCGCGCCGCGGGGGCCGGTGCCGTGACGGGAGCCGTGCTTCCGGCGGGCGCCGGCGCTGTCCGTCCGGCGGGTGCGGAGGCGGGGCTGCCCGCCGGTACCCCCGTGCGGGCGGGAGCCGGGCCGCGGCCGGGCACGGGTGCCGTACGGCCGACCCCGGCCGTACTCCCGACGGGCCGTGCGCCGCCGGCCTCACCGACGGCCCCACCGTCCGCCACCGCACCGGCGCCGACCGAGGCCCGCGCCGCAAGAGCGGCACCGTTCGCCACGCCGACCACCACGGGAACCGGACTCCCGGCGCCCGCGGCAACCGGAGTGCCCGCCCCGACGCCCGCTCCCGCACGCACCGGTGTCGGGCGTGTCGTGTCTCGTGGCGGCCGTTCCGGGGTGCTGCGTGGTGCTGCCGAGGCCGGCAGGGTGAACCACACCACCTTGCCGTTCTCGCCGTCCGGCCGCGCGCCCCAGCTCTCGCTGACCGCGGCCACCATGGCCAGGCCGCGCCCGCAGGTGGCCAGCGGGGTGGCGTCCGCCGTGCCGGGGGCGTCGGCCGGTACCGGAAGACGCGGATCGTGGTCGCGCACCGAGACGGTGAGCCGGTCCGGCAGCAGCTCCAGCTCGACGGTGCACGACTTGTCGGGCCTGGCGTGCCGGTGGACGTTGCTCAGCAACTCCGTCACACCGAGCGCGGCCCGGTCTATCAAGGGGTCCATATGCCAGTAGCGCAACTGCGCAGATACGATTCTGCGGACCTGGCCGATCCGCGACGGCAGGGCTTGGAGCTCCACCGTGCAGTGCCTGCTTGGGTGACTGATCACGGCTGCGACTCCCCGATGTGAGGTCCGGAGGAACCGGAAGAACACGGAGAAGAACGGATCCAGCAGGGTGCTTGCGTCCAAACGTCCGCCTGCTGTCGTGGCCGGCGGGCTGGTTCGCAGCGTTATCGCCGGTAAACCCAGAGTGACGTAGGACCAGCGTGACGCAGTGGATGCGCTCCCGCAACTCGCCGCGACGAACCGCTGCGCCCCGTAGTCGGCGTACGGCTGCTCAGCCGCCGCGCCCCGCCGCCCTGCGCACCGCCTCCACGAACCGCCGTGCGGCGGGCGGCCCGGGCCGCCCGGGCGCGGGGTCGTGCTCGCCCAGTGTGAGCAGGTACCGGGTGCCGTTGACGTCGGCCAGCGCCCGGTCGTCCGGCACGAACCACGGCTTGGACGCGCGCACCGCCTGCACCGGCGCGCTGTCGATCTCGCTGCCGTAGCTGGTGAGCAACTGCAGCCTGCCGTCGCTGATCCGGACCTGTCCGGCCCGGGTGAGCGAACGCAGGCGTTTGCCGATGCGCACGCCGGTGGCCGTGAACTCCGCCTCCGCCATGTCTCGCCGCCCCCTTACGGTCTTCCCGTTCGGTTCCTTGTGCGCCCCCGTTCGGGACGGTGGTCCCGTCGCGTGCAGTCTGCCCCGGTACGGCGTGGAGCACCAGTACGCGCGGGGCGCGTGCGACACCGGCCGGTGGTGAGTGCGCCCGTGCGCCCCCCGGGGCCTCGCACGCCTGTGCCCCAGGGCGTCTTTGGGCGGCTCAAAGATGCGTTTATGCAGGTGGGAAGCGGTCTGAAAGCTGCCTATGCTCGATCTGCCGGCCCGCGTGAGGCGCCGTCGGCGATCAGCGTAAGGAGCCCCGCCGTGAGCACCACCCCCCGGACCACCACCGGCGCCACCCTGGACGTCGACCGCAGTGACGCCGCCTACCGAGTCTGGCTGAAAGAGGCCGTCCGCAAGGTCCAGGCGGACGCCAACCGGTCGGCCGACACGCACCTGCTGCGCTTCCCGCTGCCCGAGCGGTGGGGCATCGACCTCTACCTGAAGGACGAGTCCACCCACCCCACCGGAAGCCTCAAGCACCGGCTCGCCCGTTCCCTGTTCCTGTACGGCCTCTGCAATGGCTGGATCCGCCCGGACCGCCCGGTGATCGAGGCGTCCAGCGGCTCGACGGCCGTCTCCGAGGCCTACTTCGCCAAGCTGATCGGCGTGCCCTTCATCGCGGTCATGCCGCGCACGACGAGCGCCGAGAAGATCCGTCTGATCCAGTTCCACGGCGGACAGTGCCACTTCGTGGACGACTCGCGGAAGATGTACGAGGAGTCCGCCCGCCTCGCGGTGGAGACCGGCGGCCACTACATGGACCAGTTCACCTACGCCGAGCGGGCCACGGACTGGCGCGGCAACAACAACATCGCCGAGTCGATCTTCCGGCAGCTGGAGTTGGAGCGGTTCCCGGAGCCGGCCTGGATCGTCGCCACGGCGGGCACCGGCGGCACCTCGGCGACTCTCGCCCGCTACGTGCACTACATGCAGTACGACACCCGGATCTGTGTCGCCGACCCCGAGAACTCCTGTTTCTTCGAGGGCTGGACCGGCGGTGACCCGGATGTCACCTGTGACTGCGGCTCCCGGATCGAGGGCATCGGCCGGCCGCGCATGGAGCCGAGTTTCGTGCCCGGTGCGATCGACCGGATGATGAAGGTCCCGGACGCGGCCAGCGTCGCCGCCGTGCGGGCGCTGGAGGGGACCATCGGCCGCAAGGCGGGCGGCTCCACGGGGACCGGTCTGTGGAGCGCGCTGAAGATCGTCGCCGAGATGGTGGCCGAGGGGCGTACCGGCAGTGTCGTCACCCTGCTGTGCGACCCGGGCGACCGGTACCTGGACAAGTACTACTCGGACGCGTGGCTCGCGGAGCAGGGCCTGGACATCGCGCCGTACGCGGCGGTGCTCGACTCGTTCCTGACGACGGGTGTGTGGCCGGTCTGAGCCGCTCCCGCGGCGACCGTCGTACGACGGGCGGGTTGCGGAGGTGTGTGGGTTTGGTGACGTCTCAATTGAGGCTCTGGGCAAGCCGGTTGTGCCTGTGTGACTGATAAGATCATCCCACTTCTCAGTGGGCTGACGGCGTGTCATGAACGCGTCCGGGGGACAGTCTCAAAGGCACCATCGCGCTGCTCACGCTCCTGGCGCGATGCGACTTGAAGAGAGTCTCATGACGTCAATGACCCAGGATCCGCTGCTGTGGATCTTGATTGTGGTGCTCGTCGCTGCGGTTGTCGCAGTGAAGCGGGCCCGGAGAACCAACATGGCGCTCCGAAGAACGAGGAAGGAACTGGAGAACGGGCTGGGGGAGGCCCGTGGGGACGTCGGTCAGCTCCACGCGCACATCGCCACGCTGACCGCGCAGCACCAGCGCGACCTCGCCGACGTACGCGCCGACGCGGAGGCCGCGACCAAGGCGGTGCTGAAGTCCGCGATGGGAACGCTCCAGTCGCTCGCCGAGGAACAGCAGGTCCTCCTGGACAGCCTGCTGAAGAAGTACGGCGACACCACCGACGTGCTGGCCGATCTGATGACGGTCGACCACACCGGCAGCCAGTTCAGCCGCCGGGCCAAGGGGATCTCCGTGCTGTGCGGCGGCTGGCTGGGCCGCCGCGAGCGCGCCGCCACGGTGTACGACGTCGCGCGCAGCGCCCAGGGCAGGATCAAGGACTTCGACCGGGTCGGCGTCCACTCCCAGGTCAACGTCTCCCTCGTCGGCAAGGCGGTCGAGCCGGTGGCCGTCGTCCTGGCCGAGCTGCTGGACAACGCGACGAACTACAGCGCGCCCGGCACCCCGGTGGAGGTCAACATCCAGGCCGTACCGACCGGTGTGTGTTTCATCGTGGACGACGCCGGGCTCGGGATCGACCAGGAGACCAAGGACCGGGCGGCGGCGCTGCTGTCGGTCGACGGTCCCGTCGACATCACCGGTCTCGGCGACCCGCCGCGGTTCGGCTTCGCCGTGTGCGGCATGCTCGCCGCACGCTACGGCTTCGCCGTCTCCGTCGGTTCCGTGTCCCCCTACGGCGGAGTGCGTGCAGTGATCCGTGTGCCCGAAAGTCTCCTCGCGGCCGACGCGCCGTCCCCTGCGGCCGTCGTCCAGGACGACGAGGGCCGGCAGCCGGCCCCCCAGCGACTGGCACCGGTCCCGGTGGTGGGCCCCTCGCACGTGGTGGGGACGACCTCGGGCGGTCTGCCCAAACGCCGGCGGCGCGGTGGCCCTGTCACGGTGGTCCCGTCCCTCGACGCCGGCGGCCCGGAGGCGCCGGCCGAGCCGGTCAGCGAGGTGACGGCGTCGCGGCTCGGGGCGTTCGCGCGCGGGACCCAGCTCGGGCGCACCACGAACACCACGGAAGGACCTGACACCAAGTGAACATCGACCTGTCCTGGGTGCTGAACGACGTACTTGAGGTACGCGGAGCCCGGCACGCGATCCTCGTCTCGGGCGACGGCCTGCTGCTGCAGCGCTCGGACGACATCGGGCGGGACGACGCCGAGACCAACGCGGCCGCGATGAGCTCCATGCAGTCGCTCAGCCGGGCCGTCGCCGGGTTCGTGGGAGCCGGACACGGGATCTGGAAGCAGACGCTGCTGGAGTACGACGGCGGCTGGATCTTCCTCATCGCGGCCGGCCAGGGCTCCTACCTCGCCGTCTCGGCCGCGCTGGACGTCGACATGGAGGCCATGTCCTTCCGGATGCAGAAGACGGTGTCCGCCCTGAGCAAGGCGATGAGCGTGGCGCCGCGCTCTGACAACGGCGTGGGCGCATGACGACCCCCGGCGGGGAAGCCTCCGTCACCAGCGACTTCGTCCGCTCCTACGTCATCACCGGCGGCCGGACCCTGCCGGCCGCCGACGACCTGGCGCTGCACACCCTCGTCACCCTGGCTCCCGACCGGACGCCCCCGCTGGGAGCCGGCCCCGAGGTGAGGGCGATCTGGAAGCTGTGCGCGGGCGGTTACCTGTCGGTCGCCGAGGTGGCCGGCCACCTGGGCCTGCCGGTGGGGGTGGCCCGGCTGCTGCTGACCGACTTATCCGAGCAAGGCCACCTGCTGCGCCGCGCCGAGCCGCCCCGGGCTCAGAACGTTGACAGAGCGACCCTGGAAAAGGTTCTGAATGGACTCCAATCCCTCATCGGCTGAGACGGCCCCCGGATCCATATACGTCTCCAGCGCGGTGACCAACGCTGCGAAGATCCTGGTCGTCGGGCACTTCGCCGTGGGCAAGACGACCTTCATCGGCTCGCTGTCGGAGATCACCCCGCTGCGCACCGAGGAGAAGATGACGCAGGCGTCGCTCCACGTGGACGACCTCAGGGGCGTGACGGACAAGACCACCACCACGGTGGCCCTGGACTTCGGCCGGCTGACGCTCAGCGACGACCTCGTGCTGTACCTGTTCGGCACCCCGGGCCAGCAGCGGTTCATGCAGCTGTGGGAGGACATGGCGCGCGGCGCGCTGGGCGCGCTGCTCCTGGTCGACCCCGCCCGGCTGGAGGAGACCTTCCCCGTCATCGACCTCGTCGAGCGGTACGGCCTCGAGTACGCCATCGCCGTCAACGGCTTCGAGCCGGGCCGGCTGTACGAGGAGGCGGAGGTGCGTGAGGCCCTCGACCTGCTCCCGGACACGCCCGTCGTCTACTGCGACGCCCGCGACCGGCAGTCCTCCGCCCTCGCGCTGATCGCGCTCGTGCGTCACCTGCTCACCCGAGCCGCCTGACCCCCATCCGCCCGGACCACCGGCCCGGAGCCAGCAGAAGGAACCCCATGGACCGCCAGTCAGCCCCCGCCCCCGCCGGCGGCAGATGCCCCATGCACGACGCCGCGTTCGCCGCCGACCCCCACCAGGTCTACGACCGGCTGCGCGCCCACGGTCCCGCCGGGCCGGTCGAACTCGCACCGGGTGTCGACGCCACCCTGGTCGTCGGCCACGAGACGGCCCTGCGCGTGCTGCAGAACTCCACGCTCTTCGCCCGGGACGCCCGCCGCTGGGAGGCGCTGAACGAAGGGCGCGTCGCGCTGGACAACCCCGTGCTGCCGATGATGGCGTACCGGCCGAACTGCCTGTTCACCGACGGTGCCGTGCACCTGCGGCTGCGCAAGGCCGTCACGGACAGCCTGGCCCGCCTCAACATCACCCGGATCCGCCGGGACGTCGAGCCCCTCGCCGACTACCTCATCGACCAGTTCAGCGAGCGGGGCCGGGCCGACCTCCTCAACGACTACGCCAAGCTGCTGCCTTTGCTGCTGTTCAACAAGCTCTTCGGCTGCCCGGCGGACATCGGCGACACCCTCACCAGCGCCATGTCGGCGATCTTCGACGGCCAGGACGCCCTGCGTGCCAACGAGGAGCTCACCGCCTGCCTCATGGAGCTGATCGCGCTCAAGCGCCGCCGGCCCGGCGACGACGTCACCTCCTGGCTGATCCAGCACCCCGCGGGACTCACCGACGAGGAACTCAAGGACCAGCTGGTCATGCTGATGGGCGCCGGTGTGGAGCCCGAGCGCAACCTGATCGGCAACGCCCTGCTCCTGCTGCTGTCGCCCGACACGAGCGGACGCGACTCCGGCCTGCTGATCGAGGAGGCGATCGATCACGTGCTCTGGAACCAGACGCCGATCGCCAACTACGCCACCCACTACCCGGTCCAGGACGTCGACCTCGGCGGAGTGGTGGCGCCGGCCAACACACCCGTCGTCATCAGCTTCGCCGCGGCCAACAGCGACCCGGCGCTGGCCGAGGCGCGCCGGATGCACAGCAAGGGCGCCCACCTGGCCTGGGGAGCCGGTCCGCACGCCTGCCCGGCCAAGGACCCGGCGCAGGTCATCGCCGTCACCGCGATCGAGAAGATCCTCAACGCGCTGCCGGACCTGACGCTGGCGGTCCACGAGAAGGAGCTGGAGTGGCGGCCCGGGCCGTTCCACCGGGCGCTCGTCGCGCTGCCCGTGGCCTTCAGCCCGACCCCGGCCACCCGCATGGTCGCCGCGCTGCAGAACCGTACCGTCGCCGCGCCGGAGCAGCCGCTGCCCACGGCTCCGGTCGCCGCCGCGCGTCAGGAACCGGCCCGGAAGAAGGGCTTCTGGAGCAGCTTCCTGGACATCTTCCGCGTCTGATGTGCGGCATGTGACGGGAGCAACACTGTCAGGCGCATGACGAAGGAGAGGGGAAGGGTAGGTTCCGGCCGTATCGGTAGCGCCCAGCCACAAAGGAGCTCCGCGTGACCGTCCTTGGCGTCGTGAGCGGTACCACCACCGACCGCCGAGCCGTCATCCCCCTCCTTCGTCGCCTGCGGTCCGGCGAGGGGCAGGCCGACCCCCTTCCCGTCTGGGACGAGCTGCGCGCACTGGGCGACGTGGTGCCGGCTCCCTGGGGCGGCTACTTCGTGACCGGGTTCGAGGCGTGCAGCCAGGTCCTGCGCGGCAGGAACTGGCTCGTGCCCGACTTCGACTGGCAGGAGCGCCAGGCCGACACCGCGCGCTGGCGGGAACCGGCGACCCGGGAGATGACCCGGACCCTCTCCCGCCTCAACCCGCCCGAGCACACCGTCCAGCGCCGCGCCCTGGGCAACCTCTTCGACCGCGGCACCCTGGAGGCCCTGCGGCCCGCGATCGCCGGCCACGTCACCCGGCTCCTCGACCGCCTCGCGTCACACCTGCGCGCCGACGGCACGGCCGACTTCGTTCCCCTGGTCGCCGACCAGCTGCCGATCCACACCGTCGGCCACTGGCTCGCCGTCCCGGCCGAGCACTACCCGCGCATCCTGGACTTCACCCACCGTCAGGTCCATGCCCAGGAACTGCTCCCCACCAAGAGCGACCTGGCGGTCTCCGCCCGGGCCACCGCCGAGATGCGGGACTTCTTCACCGGCCTGATCGCCGACCGGCGCGCGCACCCTGGCAACGATGTCCTCTCCGGCTGGATCCGCCACTGGGACGCCTGCCATCCCGACGACCGCGCGGCGGCGGACCGGACGCTCTACGACCTGACGATGTTCATCACCATCGCCTCCCTGGAGACCACCGCCACCCTGCTCGCCAACGCGGTGTGGTTCCTGACCCGGGACCCCGCCCGGGCCGACCGGCTGCGCCGGCACCCCGAGCTGATCGACGACGCGATCGACGAGACACTGCGCTACGACCCGCCCATCCACCTCAACTCCCGCTACGCGGCCGAGGACACCGTGCTCGCCGGCGTGCCCGTCGCCAAGGACACCACCGTCCACGTCCTCTACGGCGCCGCCAACCACGACCCGCGCCGCAACGAGAACCCGCACGTCTTCGACATCCGCCGCAAGGGCGGCCACCTCACCTTCGGCGGCGGCGCCCACTACTGCCTCGGCTCGGCCCTGGCCCGTCTGGAGGCCCGCCTGCTGCTCACCCAGCTGCTGGAACGATTCCCCACCCTGCGGCCGACCACGGCCCCGACCTACGCGCCCCGGATGGTCTTCCGGCGCGTCACCTCCCTGGAAGTGACCACATGACCGCCCTCTCCTTCGAGACCCTCCCGGCCGGCCCCGGCCGGCACACCCTGCGCACCCGCCGGGAAGGTCCCGTCCTCACCATCGAGCTGAACACCCCCGAGCACGGCAACACCGTCACCGACGCCCTGCTCGACGACCTCCTGGCGGTCCTCCAGGACCAGGACCCGGAGGTCCGGGTCCTGGTGCTCACCGGGAGCGGGGAGGACTTCTGCCTCGGCGGGGACCGCGGAGAGTACGCCCGGCACCTCGCCGACGACCCCACCGGCAGCGGCATCCGGACGTCGGGCACCAAGGCGCGGCGCGTCTGCGAAGCCCTGACCGGGAACCCGGCCGTCACCATCGCCCGGGTCCACGGCAAGGCCATCGGGGCGGGCATGGCCCTGGCGCTCGCCTGCGATCTGCGGGTGGGAGCCGAGACCGCCACCTTCCGGCTGCCCGAGCTGGCCCTCGGACTGCCCACCGCGTGGGGCGGGCTGCTGCCCCGCCTGATCAACGAGGTCGGCGCGGCCCGGGTCCGCGAACTGGTCCTCACCGGGCGGGCCTTCACCGCGGCGGAGGCCCAGTCCCTGTCCATCCTGCAGAAGGTCGTCCCGGCGCACGAGCTGGACGCGGCCGTCGCCGCCTGGGCCAGGCCCGTCCTCCGCCGTCCCGCGGCGGCCCTGCGCGTCACCAAGACGCTGCTCAACTCGCTGTCCGCCGCCTCCCGCCTGGCGGACGTCTCACTGCTGGACGCGGAACTCATGGCAGCGGTCGTGACCGAGGCGCATCACGCCCGCGACTGATCAGCTCCTGGACAGCCGTCGGTCCAGTGACGTCACCGCGTCGCGGAAGGCCCGCTTGAGTCCGGCCCGGCCCAGCAGGAGAACGAACCGGAACGGTGCCGTACCGTCGGCGGCGAAGGACCACCGCACCTGTGTGCCGCCCCCGTGCGGCACCAGGCGCCACTCCTCGGCCAGGGCACGGGCGCCCGGCGCGTTGGTGGCGTCCACCCGGTAGGCGTAGACCTCGGGTGCCTTCGCGACCAGTACGGTCTCCGTGAACCGGCCTCCGCCCCGGAGCCGGATCTCCCGCCCGGCGCCGCCGTCGGTGGCCCGGGCCGAGGTCACGGCCGCGAACCACTCCGCCCAGCCGGGCACGTCCTCGGCGAGTGCGCGGAAGACCCGCTCGGGGGGCGCCGCGATGTTCCGCGCGAAGACCATACGCACGGGCGCGACCCCGATGAAGTCGAGATCCACCGGGCGCAGACGACGAGCCATGGACGATTCCCCCTCGTGACGCTCCCACAGGGTGACTGACCGGCACCGTCACCTTAGCTGAGGGGTCCTCAGATGTCTGCGGAGTCCTCGTCCTCGGGCTCGCCCGCCACCACCACGCGCAGGTGCTCGGACATCTCCGACCGCGCCTCGGCGGGCAGGCCCGCGTCGGTCACCAGCACGTCGACCTGCTCCAGCGTGGCGAACGAACTCAGTCCCACCACACCCCACTTGGTGTGGTCGGCGACCACCACGACCCGGCGCGCGGAGTGCACCAGCCGCCGGTTGGTCTCGGCCTCCGCGAGGTTCGGCGTGGACAGGCCGGCCTCCGCCGATATGCCGTGCACACCGAGGAAGAGCAGATCGAAGTGGAGCGAGGCGATTGCCTGGTCGGCCACCGGCCCCACCAGCGAGTCCGACGGGGTGCGGACCCCGCCCGTCAGCACCACCGTGGCGGAACCCTGCCGCTGCCCCGAGGTGCGCTGCGCCGCGTGGAAGACGTCCGCGACCCGCACCGAGTTCGTCACCACGGTCAGCTCGGGCACCTCCAGCAGGTGCTGGGCGAGCGCGTACGTCGTCGTACCGCCGGACAGGGCGATCGCCGAGCCCGGACCCACCAGGCGGGCCGCCGCGCGCGCGATGTCCTCCTTGGCGGTCAGCTCCAGACCCGACTTCGCCTCGAACCCGGGCTCGTGGGTGCTCGCCTCGACGACGGGCACCGCACCGCCGTGCACCTTCTCCAGCACGCCCTGGCGGGCGAGCGCGTCCAGATCGCGGCGCACGGTCATGTCCGAGACGCCGAGCTTGCGGGTCAGCTCGTTGACCCGGACCCCGCCCCGGCGCCGGACCTCGTCCAGGATCAGGGCGCGGCGCTGCTCCGCGAGGAGGTTCTGATTCTCACTCACGTACGCTCCGGTCCTTTCGCCGCCATCCGTCCGACACGCCCGGTGCACCGGCTCCGACCAGGACGTTCCGGCCGTCCGGCGGTGCGCGGGCGTCCCATCTTTTCACGGCTCGGTCCCGGTTGCGCCACCGCCTGCCGGACCGGTCGCCGTGACCCGGTTCGGGGAGATTCCGTGACGAGAGCCGTACGCGACCGCCGGAGACGAGATCCTGAAGCCCGCACGGCACAGACGTCAGGGCGTCACGGGGGAGTGCGCGACCAGTGAAACGCACAGGGCACGGCTCCGCCGCGCGGGGCGGCGATCAGCGGGCCGAGGAGCACGGGGAGTACGCGGGGCGAGCCGGGGCGTGTCCGGACGGTTGCGGTCGCGGGGAGTGCGGGCGGCGGCAGGCCGGGCGGTGCGAGGGGTGTGCCGAGGGGCGCCCGGACGGGTCCGGGGGGCACGCGGAGCGGATCACGGGGCCGGAGACCGAGCTGGAACTGCTGGTGCACGGGGTCGGCGGCACCACGCCGGAGAAGATGCTCGGTGATCCGCGCACGGTACGCGTCACCGGCGACGACACGGCGGCCGTCTTCCGGCGCGCCGAGGACACCGCGACCGGCCCGGCCGGGCGGCACCCGCGTCGCGGACCGGTCCGCGAGGCGTACGTCTGGTGCAACCTCACGTCCGGAGACGGCAGCCGCGCCCTGTGGCTGTTGCTGCTGCCGTTCATGGTCGTCAACCTCGCCCACTGGATGCGGCCGGCCGCGCCCGCCCGGCCCCGCATGGTCCGGCTCTACGGCCTCCTGGTGCGCCTGGCCGCCCTCACCCTGACCGTGCTGCTGGTGGCCGCCGCCTGCGAGGTGGCGCTCGACCTGGTCGCCTGGCAGTGCGCCGGCACCCACGCCTGCGTCCGCCGCCACTCCTGGCTGGCCTTCCTGGAGCCCGCGGGCCCCGCGGCGCCGACCGGGTCCGGCGGCTGGTGGAGCGCCCCGGGCCGCAGGCTCGCCCTCGCCGCGGTTCCGCCGACCGCGCTGACGGCTCTGCTTTGGTACCTCTCCCACCGCACCTGGCGTGCCTACGAGTCCCACCTGCCACTGCCCACCGCCCCCCTGCCGGGCCCCGACGACAGCTCACCGGACACCGACGGTCCCGCCCGGGGCGCCGACGGCGACGGTCCCGCCCGGGGCGCCGACGGCGACGGTCCCGCGCGGGGTGCCGGCGGTGCCGGGCGGGGTGCCGGCGGTGTCGGGCGGGGGGCCCAGGACCCTGTGCCGGGCGCTCACGGCCTCGGCCTGGACACCGGGGCCCCCGTGCCGGGGGCCCATGGGTCCGTGGGGGGAACGGACGGACCCGAGCGGGGAGGCCCGGCCCCCATGCCCCACGCCCCCGATGCCGTGCCGGACGCCCGTCGCCCCGGGGCCAGCGCCCACGGCGGCAAGCAGGGCGCCGACGACCCCGCCCCGCACGGCAGCGCGCTCGCTCGGCCGGGGTTCTGGTACGGGCGGCGGTTGGTCGCCCGGTTGCGGGCGGCGCACACCGCGGCGGGGTTGCTGACCGTGGCCGGTGCCGTCGTCACGCCGGCGATGCGTTTCGATCAGCGGGGCGGCGGATCCGGGGTGCTGGACCTGCTCGGCCGGCTGCTGGCCGTGGCCCTGCTCGCCTGCGGGGCCGCGGTCGTGGGCGTGGTGTGCCGCCGGGGCCGCAGCGAGCGCCGGCCGGACCGGCGGCTCGACCGGCACCTCGTACGCGGTCTGCCGCTCGCCGCGTCGGCCCTGCTGGTGCTCGGCCTGGTCTACGCCGGCTGGTCCCGGCCCGGCTGGCAGTCCGCGGGCCGGCTGCCCGGCGATCCGGCCTTCGGCGCCCTCATGCTGGCCCAGGGCCTGCTCGTCCTCGCCCTCGCCGCCGTGGCCGGGTACCTGCACCGGCGCCGCCCCGACCCGCGCGCCGGGATGCGCGGCCTCGGCGGCCCAGCCGTCGCGCTGCTCGCCTGCGCGCTCGGCGGAGTGATCTCCGGCGGGGTCGCGCAGCGGGTCGCCGACTGGCTCGACGGCACCCGCGCCCTGCTCGCCGGGCCGCCGGTCCTGCTGACCTGGCAGGCCTCCGCCATCCCGCCGCTGCTCGCGGTCCTGCTCCTGCTGACCGCCGCGCTCGCGACGCGCACCGCCCGCCTCGCCCACTCCGAACGCGCCCGGATCCGCCGCGAGCACCCCGGCGAACCGGAGGACCCGCCCCGCACCCGCGCCATCGCCGACGCCCGGGCCATGGCCACCCTGACCGACCGGGCGCCCCTCGTCGTCGCCGTGCTCACCGCCACCACCCTCGTGCTGGGCGGCGCGGCGCTGGCCGGAGCCCTGGCCACCGGACAGACGCCCGACGGGGCCGCCCACCACGCCCACCACCTCGTGCGGGGCGTGGCCGAGACCTCGCAGGCGCTGGGCTCCTGGCTGGTCGGACTCGGCTTCCTGCTGTTCGTGACCTGGGGCCGGCGCGCCTACAAGGACGCCTCGGCGCGGCGCACCATCGGCATCCTCTGGGACGTCGGCACCTTCTGGCCCCGCGCCGCCCACCCCTTCGCCCCGCCCTGCTACGCCGAACGCGCCGTTCCGGACCTGACCTGGCGCATGGCCACCTGGACCCGGCGCACCGGCGGCCGGCTGGTCCTGTCCGGCCACTCCCAGGGCAGCGTCCTCGCCGCCGCGGCGGCCTGGCAGCTGCCGCCGTCCGTACGCGCCCGCGTCGCCCTGCTCACCTACGGCTCCCCGCTGGAGCGCCTCTACGGCCGCTGGTTCCCGGCCCACTTCGGCCCGCCCGCGCTCGCCGCCCTGCACCGCGACATCGCCTGCTGGCGCAACCTCTACCGCCGCACCGACCCCATCGGCGGCCCCGTCCGTGTCCCCGCCCGTGTTCCCGACGACACCGCTCCCGGCGTGGACCACGAGCCGCTGCGGGACCCGCTCGCCTACGGCCGCAGCGCCGACCACCCGCTCCCGGCCCCGATCCTCGGCCACTCCGACTACCAGTCGGACCCCGCCTTCACCCGGGAACGGGCCCGCCTGCTGACCCGCCTGCACCCGCGGCTGCCGGGCCAGCGCCCGGACCCCGGAACCCCGGACTGAGCCGCGGACCGACCGCTCAGGGCAGCTCCGGCAGGTCCTCCGCGTACAGCAGGGTCAGGTCGTCGGTGGTCGGGTCGGCCAGCTGGGCGACCCGGCTCGCGTGGCGCTCCACCATCGCCTCGAACGTCTGCCGGGCGGTCCGGCCGTTGCCGAACGCCGGGCCCTTCGGGAGCTCCGTGAAGTACTTCAGCAGCGCCTCGGCCGCCCCCGGCGCCAGCCGGTACTCGTGCTCGTCGGCCTGCTGCTCCACGATCCGCAGCAACTCCCCGGGGCCGTAGTCGCCGAAGGTGATGGTGCGGGAGAAGCGGGAGGCCACGCCCGGGTTGACGGACAGGAAGCGCTCCATCTCCGCGGTGTACCCGGCGACGATCACCACCACCGCGTCCCGGTGGTCCTCCATCAGCTTCACCAGCGTGTCGATGGCCTCCTTGCCGAAGTCCCGGCCGGCGTCCTCAGGGGACAGCGCGTACGCCTCGTCGATGAACAGCACACCGCCGCGCGCCCGTTCGAAGGCCTCCTGGGTGCGGATCGCCGTGGACCCGATGTGCTCGCCGACCAGGTCGACCCGGGACACCTCCACCAGGTGGCCCTTGTCCAGCACGTCCAGCGAGGCGAGGATCTCGCCGTAGAGCCGGGCGACCGTGGTCTTGCCGGTGCCGGGGGAGCCGGTGAAGACCAGATGCCGTTTGACGGAGGCCGCCTTCAGCCCCGCCCGCTGCCGGCGCCGGCCCACCTCGATCATGTCGGTCAGCGCCCGCACCTCGCGCTTGACGCTCTCCAGGCCCACCAGCGCGTCGAGTTCACCGAGCACGTCCTTCGGCGTCCGCTGCGGATCGTCCGCCTCCACGGCGGCGACCGGCTGCTGCTCCGCCGCCCGCGGCCCGGGGAGCGCCCCCAGCAGGCCGGCGGACTGCGGCACCGTCTGCACGGCCGCGTCGCGGGCCGCGGGCGCCCGCAGGCCGCCGCTCTCGTCGCTGGTGCAGTCCTCCACGACCGGTCCGGTGCCGGCCCCGGCGTCCGGGCCGCCGTCGGCGAACTCGTACCCGCCGCGCGCGCACCGTTCCGTGCGGCACTTGCGCAGCGTCGTACGGCACCCGTCGATCACATGGAAGCCGTACCCGCCGCTGCCGGTCACCCGGCAGTTCAGGAAGCTGCCCCGGCCGCCCGCGGAGACGTAGAAACCGGCCTCGGCGGGGGAGTCGACCGTGCAGCGCTCGACGGTCGGGTCGGCGCCCTTGGTGACGATCACTCCGGTCTGGGTGCCGTCCAGCGTGCAGGTGTCGAGCGTGCCGCCGCTGCCGTGGTCGCGGAACCAGGCGCCGGTGGCCGCCTCCCTGATCCGGCAGTCGACCAGTTGCGCGGTCGCCCCGTCGCTCACCGACACGGCCGTGTTACGCACCTGCGACAGGTCGCTGTCGACCACGTCCGCGCGGGAACCGCGGTCCAGCACGAACAGCGCGTCCGGCACGTCGTGCACCCGGCAGGAGTCGAGCACGGCGGTGGCCCCGTCGCTCACCCACACCGCCGGATAGTCGCCGGTGCTGTCGAAGATCTCGCACTGGTTGGCGTCCACCCGGGTCCCCGGGTCCCACACCGACAGGCCGTTGCGCCCGAACTGACGGACCGTCGTCCGGGTCAGCGTGAGCACCGAGCGGGAGCGCAGGTCGACCGCGTTCTCCGGGATGTCGTGGATGCGGCAGTCGGCGAGGGTGAGCACCGCATCGGTGTCCAGGGTGATGCCGTCGGCGGTGGTGCGGTGCACATCGCAGTCGGTCAGGTGCGCGGTGGCCCGCTGGGCCACCTGCACCCCCGAGCCGCGCACCTCGTACACCTCGCACCCGACCGCCTCCAGCGAGGAGTTCTCGCCGGTGACCGTCAGCCCGGTGCCGGAGGCGTGGTGCACCCGGCAGCGCTCCAGCCGCGGATGGGCACCGCCGTGCACCGCCACGCCCGCCTGTCCGGCCGCGACGACCTCGCACTCCTCGAACACCCCGCTGCCGCCGTCGAGTACGGCGACACCGATGCCGGCCGGGTTGTCGACGGTGCACCGGCGCACGGTCGGGCGGGCGCCGCCGCGCACCTCGATGCCGGCGGCGGACCGGGTGACGATCCGCAGGTCCGTCAGTTCGGGTGTGCCGTCCTCGATCAGCACCGCGGGCGCCGCCGCGTCCTGTCCCTCCACGTGCACGTCCTGCACGACGGCCGAGGCCCGCACGGTGAGCGGCACCCCGTCCACGGGGGCGATCCGCACGGAGCCGGGGGAGCCCTCGGGCCCGCGGAGTGTCACCGTCCGCTCGACGACGAGGTTCTCCCGGTAGGTGCCGGGGGCGATGGTGAGGACGTCGCCGTCGGCGGCGGCCTCCAGGGCGGCGGCGAGCGAAGCGTACTCACCCGTGCGGCGCCGCCACCGCGACGTACCGGTGTGCGTCACCTGGACCGTGCCCTGTGCCATGGCGTTGCCGTGCCCCCACCTCGTCGTACTGATGGCTCGCTGCCCGCCGGGACGCTGCCGCCGGTGCCCGGGCAGCGACCGTGCTCGGCCCCAGGGGCGTGAGCGCGTTCGCGCCCCGGTCAGCTGCGCGCCCCGGGGTTCACGCACCCGCGGGTTGTCGCCGAAAGCGCTTCGGCCGGTCCACCGTAGCGTGTGCGTGCGCGCCCGGTTGACCAGAGCCGCAAGGCCGTCAGCTGCCGGTGCCCGCCTTGCCCCAGTCCGGGCCCGCCCGGTCCCATGCCTGGTCCCAGCGGGCGTACCGCCGGCGGACCAGGCGCCACACGGCCAGGCGGCGGCCGCCCTCGACCAGGCCCGCCGTCAGCAGGGCCGTGCCGAGCCCGGCGAGCACCGCGTGCGTCGTCGCCGTGGCGGAGTCCAGCGGGCGGGCGGTTATTCGGCCGTGCGGGTCGGTCCAGAGGCCGAAGCGGTCCCCGCGGTGCGGGGACCTGAGGTCGGTGAGGAGCGGGCCGTGCTGTGCGGTGCCGTCCGGCCCCGTCCAGCTCGCGAGGACGCGGCTGTGGGGCTCGCGCGTGGCACTGGTGTCGGGATCGGACTCCGGCATGGCACCGCCCAGGTTCCGGACCACGGTGGCCGTGACCAGGTGGCGCGCGTGCTGCTGCTGCCGCGCGGACCGCTGGAGCGAGTCCTGGGCGGCGGCGCCGGCCAGACAGCCGGCGACGGGTGCGGCCACCGCGATCAGCAGCAGCGCCACGAGGGCCACCCACGCCTCGGCCAGATCGGTCCTACGGCGCACCGCATTGTGCCGCCAGCGCCACAGCCCGGTGAGTGCTCGCATGACTCCGCCCCCTTCCGGTCCGTCATAACCCCCGGTGCCGGCGCCCGACTCCCGGACCGGCCCGGGAGAGAGCGACGTCACGTCGGCCGCGGGACCCGGAGCACGCGGCCTCTCATCCATCTCTCACGCACTCAACGACCGGGAGGCGCCGCCGGGTTCCCGGTCCGGCGGGGCCGTCATCGGGCCGCTCGGGGGCCGCCGCCCGCGCCGCGGCTACCCCAGCACGCGTACCGGGTCGCCGACTGCGATCGTGCCGGGGGAGAGGGGCACCAGGTTCTGGCCGAACAGCAGCTTCCCGGCGATCCGGCGGTGGCGTGCCAGCGTGACCAGCGGTTCCCTGCCCCGTACGGCGGTGGTCTGGTCGGTGGTGGTCACGACGCACCGTCCGCTGGGCTTCACGACCCGGAAGTCCACCTCACCGATGGCGATGCGGGTCCAGCCGTCCTCGGCCCAGGGCTCGGTGCCGGCGACGACGACGTTGGGCCGGAACCGGTTCATCGGCAGGGGGCCCTCGTGGGCGTTCGGGCCCTCGGCGATCCGGCCGTTCAGATCCTCCAGGGAGGCCGACGCGGTGATCAGCAGGGGGTAGCCGTCGGCGAAGCTCACCGTCTCGCCGGGCAGCGCGTAAGCGGGGTCGACGGGACGGCGGGTGGCCGGATCGTCCATGTGGACCAGGTGGACCTCGGTCCCCAGCCAGGCGCTGCACCAGGCGTCCGCGGCCGCGTCGGCGGGGACCCCCTCCACCTTCGTGCCGAACACGCTCATCGGCACGGTCGCCGTCGGCTCGGGCACCTCGACCGTCAACGGGTCCGCGCCGGGCGCGGACAGACGAATGCCGCCGCCGGCCAGAGGCTCGGCGGCGGCCAGTGCGAGGCGCGGCTGCTCGCGCTGTGTGACGACCCTTCCCCCGTGGTCGATCAGCGTCCAGCGTCGGTCCCCGGCCAGCCCCCAGGGCTCCACCACGGCCTGCCGGGGCGAGATGCCCCGGAACGCCTTGACCGGATGGACATGGAGCGACTCCACTTCGGCGTTTCCCATGCCGTCCATCGTGCCAGGCAGGACCGACGGCCGGGACGCGCCGTCAGTAGCCGCGGTACTGCTGGTTGTTGTACGGGTCCTGGTAGGGCGCCGGCGCGGGGCGCGGAGCGGCCGGGCGCATGGCCTCGTACCCGTTGCCCGGCGCCATCGGACGCTGCTGCTGCGGGGCCTGCTGGCCGGGATAGCCGCGCGGGGCGCTCGCCTGCTGCGGGATGTACGCCGTGGGCGCCTGCTGCAGCGGTGCGGGCTGCTGCTGCGGGTAGCCGTAGGCGGGGGGCTGCTGGTATGACGGGGCCGCCGGGAGGGCGGGGAGGGCCGACGGCAGGGCAGGAAGGCTGCTGCCCGTGTCGTAGGCGGCGGGGACCCGGATCGGGGCGATCTGCGGGGTGCCACGCTCGGCGACGAGCGAGTCGTAGATCGGGGTGTCCGGGAAGGAGGCGGAGTAGTAGCCGCCGCCATAAGTGGAGCGGGGGGAGGTCATGGCACATAAGTTAAGCCCACGATGTGCTGGTTGGGGAGACCGATAAGAGGGTTGTTTTCCGTGTCGCCAGTGGTCTGCTATCCCCAATCCGAGCGAACTCGGCAAAAAGGGACGCAGATCAACGTTTGGATCGTGTAAAAGCCGAGTTCCTTCGGGGTTACCGGCGGTTGACCGGCGATCTTGCTGTGCCGTTCATGGCCGCGCGCCGTCCCCGGTCATAGGTTGGGCGGGTAGGGACGACAGGTTCCGGACACGCGGGCGGCGACGGCACGGCCTGAGGGTGAAGGGCGAAGGCCGGGAGCCGACAGATGAGGGGGC
Organism: Streptomyces sp. NRRL S-1022; assembly: GCF_000720135.1. Lineage (GTDB taxonomy): Bacteria > Actinomycetota > Actinomycetes > Streptomycetales > Streptomycetaceae > Streptomyces. Next base: position 334,045 of record NZ_JOIU01000005.1, read on the forward strand.
GGACATGTCCATGCCGAAAGGGTCGAACACACCGGTGCCGGCCACGGCGCTGCGCGTCGAACTGGGCTGGCGCTCCGGCCCCGGAGTGCCGGACGCCGACGCCTCGGCGCTGCTGCTCGCGGCCGGAAAGGTCCGCTCCGACGGGGACTTCGTCTTCTACAACCAGCCCGCCCACTCCTCCGGCGCGGTGCGCCACGAGGGCAAGCGGACGGCCGGCGGACGCGTCACCGACACCCTGCTGGCCGACCTCGCGCGCGTGGAGGCCGGCATCGACCGGATCGTGCTGGCCGCCTCCGCGGACGGCGGGACGTTCGGGCAGGTCCCGGACCTCTACATCGAGGTGAGCGACGCGGCCGGCGGCCAGGTCGTCGCCCGCTTCGACAGTCCCGGCGCGACCGTGGAGACGGCCTTCGTGCTCGGCGAGTTCTACCGCCGCCAGGGCGGCTGGAAGTTCCGGGCCGTCGGCCAGGGCTACAGCAGCGGACTGGAAGGCCTGGCAACGGACTTCGGCATCACCGTGGACGAGCCGCAGCACACCGCACGGCCCGCCGCACCGCTCACGGCACCGGCCCGGGCCACCCCGCCGCCGCGCCCCGCCGCGGCTCCCGCCCCGCCGGCCCGCCCGGCCGCGGCCCCGCCCCCGCCGCCCGCGCCCGCGGCCCAGCCGGTCCGCCTGTCCAAGGTCACCCTCACCAAGGCGGCCCCGTCCGTCTCGCTGGCCAAGCAGGGCGGCACCTCCGGTGCCATGCGGGTGAACCTCAACTGGCAGACGCGCAAGCAGTCCCCGGGCTGGGGCGGCCGGTGGGGCGGTCGGGGCGACGTCGACCTCGACCTGTGCGCGCTGTACGAACTCACCGACGGCCGCAAGGGAGTCGTCCAGGCCCTCGGCAACTCCTTCGGCTCGCTGCACCGGCCGCCGTACATCCATCTCGACGGCGACGACCGCACCGGCGCCGTGGCGAGCGGCGAGAACCTCACCGTCAACCTCGACCACCGGCGCGACTTCCAGCGCATCCTCGTCTTCGTCACCATCTACGAGGGCGCCGGCTCCTTCGCCGACCTGCACGCCACCGTCACCCTCCAGCCGGAGCACGGCGCGCCCATCGAGTTCTCGCTGGACGAGTGCACCGTCGCCTCCCGGGTGTGCGCGCTCGCGCTGATCACCAACACCGGCGGCGACCTCCTCGTCCAGCGCGAGGCCCGCTACCTGGTGCCCGAACGGGGATCGAGCCCGCAGCGGACCGTGGACCGCGCCTACGGCTGGGGCATGAACTGGAGGCCCGGCCGCAAGTGAGCCCGGCTCAGCCCTCCTCGGGCACGGCGCCCGGTCGGGCGTAGGTGCGGCCCTTCCAGGCGGCCCCGCGCCCGCGGTAGTGCTGCACGGCGGAGTCGACCGTCATCAGCAGGTACAGGAACGCGGTGAACGGCAGCAGCGGGGCGAGCCACGGCGGCTGCCGGTAGTAGCGCAGCATCGGCAGGTAGGTGCCGGCCATCACCGCCCACGCGGCCGCCCCGGCGAGCGCGGTCGCCGTACCGCCGCCGGCCGCGCCCACGGCCACGGCGGCCGGCGGCACCAGGTAGACCAGCGCCAGCCCGGCGACCGTACCGAGGAGCAGCAGCGGGTTGTGCCGCAGCTGGGCGTAGGCGCTGCGCGAGACCATCCGCCACAGGTCGCCCAGCCGAGGATAGGGGCGCACGCTGTCCACCCGGTCGGCCAGCCCCAGCCAGATGTGGCCGCCGGTGTCCCGCACCGCGCGCGCGAGCGCCACGTCGTCGATGACGGCGTGCCGGATCGCCTCCGGAATGCGCGCCTTCCCGGCCGTGTCCGCGCGCAGCAGGACGCAGCCGCCCGCCGCCGCGGCCGTGCGCGACCCCCGGCGGCCGATCCGGCGGAAGGGGTACAGCTGCGCGAAGAAGTACACGAACGCCGGGACCACCAGCCGCTCCCACCGGCTCGCCACCCGCAGCCGCGCCATCAGCGAGACGACGTCGAAGCCCCCGGTGCGGGCCGCCGCCACCAGCTCGCGCAGGCTGTCCGGCGCGTGCGCGATGTCCGCGTCCGTCAGCAGCAGGTATTCGGGATCACGCGCGCGTGCCGACTCGATGCCGTACCGCACCGCCCACAGCTTGCCCGTCCAGCCCGCCGGCGGCTCACCGGGCGAGCCCACCGTGAGCGGCAGCCCGCCGTGCCGCCGGGACAGTTCCCGGGCCAGCTCCCCGGTGCCGTCCGTGCTCCCGTCGTCGACCAGGAAGACCTCCGCCCGCCCCGGGTAGTCCTGGGCCAGCAGCGACGGCAGACTGGCGGGCAGCACGCCGGCCTCGTCGCGGGCCGGTACGACCACACAGACCGGCGGCCACTCCTCCGGCTCCCGGCGCCGCGGCAGTCGGACGTCGGTGCGCCAGAAGAAGCCCTGGCCGAGCAGCAGCCAGCACCAGGCGGCCAGGGACACGACGGTGATCCACAGGAAGGCGCTCACGGCCGCAGTCTGCCCCACCCGGCAGGCGTCCAAGACGGCATCGTCTATCGTGGCCGGGTGAAGATCGCGCTCATGGACTCCGGAATCGGCCTGCTGGCGGCCACCGCCGCGGTACGGCGCCTGCGGCCCGACGCGGATCTCGTGCTCTCCCTCGACCCGGACGGCATGCCCTGGGGGCCGCGTACCCCCGAGGACGTCACCCGGCGTGCGCTGGACGTCGCCGAGGCCGCCGCGGCCCACGGGCCCGACGCGTTGATCATCGGCTGCAACACGGCCACCGTGCACTCCCTGCCCGCGCTGCGCGCCCGTCTGGAACCGGGCATCCCGGTCGTCGGCACGGTTCCGGCGATCAAGCCGGCTGCGGCCGGCGGCGGACCCGTCGCCATCTGGGCGACGCCCGCCACCACGGGCAGCGCCTACCAGCGCGGCCTGATCGAGGAGTTCGCCGGCGGCGTGCGGGTGGCCGAGGTGCCGTGCTGGGGCCTGGCCGAGGCCGTCGAGCACGCGGACGAGGCGGCCATCGACGCGGCCGTCGCCGCGGCGGCGGCCCTCACGCCCGAGGACGTGACGACCGTCGTCCTGGGCTGCACCCATTACGAGCTGGTGGCGGAACGTATCCGCGCCGCCGTCCAGCGCCCCGACGCCGCCCCGCTCGTGCTGCACGGCTCCGCCGGAGCGGTGGCCGCCCAGGCCTTGCGCCGGGTCGGCGAACTCCCCGCCCCCGAGGCCCCGGCCGAGGGCACGATGACGGTCCTGCTGAGCGGCCGGCCGGGCCCGCTGCCCACGCCCGCGCTGCACTACGCCGAGGGACGCCTGCTGCCGGCCACCGGCCCGCTCGCCGACCGCAGCTGACCCGCACCGCCCAGGCGCCCGTCCGCGGCGGCCCGGACCCCGGTCTGGGCCGCACGGAGCAGTCACCCACGGCGAGCGGCTCCCCGCGCAGCGAAACCTGAGTAACCTCGAATACATGAGGGACCACCCCGACGCCGACGACACTCCGCCCCCGGACGTCTGGACGGGACGCGCCACCAACCGGGTCCAGTGGCTGCTGGCCCTGGCCGGTGCCGCCTGTATGGCACTCGGTATCGAACTCGCCGTCGACTCGGCCTGGACCTCCGGCAGCGCGCCGCTGGTGATGTCCGTCGTGGGCTGCATCGCGGCCGGTCTGCTGGTCCTCTTCGGCACGCTCGCCTTCGTGCACGTCGACCTCAAGCTCGACCGGGAGTGCGTCGAGGTGCGCTGCGGGCACGTCGGGCTGCCGCGCCGCCGCATCCCGCTCTCCCACGTGGCCGGCGCCGACTTCGCCGCCCTGGTCACCCCCCGCCAATGGGGCGGCTGGGGCTACCGCTGGCGCCCCGAGAAGGGCACCGCGGTCGTCGTACGCCGTGGCGAGGGAATCGTGCTGCGCCTGTGGGACGGCCACACGTTCACCATCACCGTGGACAACGCGGAGTCGGCGGTCAGGATCATCAGGGACCGCCTGCGGACGATCACCCCCGGCACGGCCGGCTGATCCGGCGCACCCGGCTTTCCGCTCACCGCCCCGGTGCCGCGCCGACGCCCGCCCAGGGCCGGGCCGTGGCCCAGCCGGCCAGGAGCGCCGCGCCCGCCGTCACCGCCGTGAAGCTCAGGGCGTTGCTCACCGAGGCGAGCGCGGCCACAGCGGTCAGGGCCGCGCCCGCCGTGAGCGCCAGCGGTGTGGAGCGGGGGGTGCGCCACAGCGCGTACAGGACCCAGCAGAACACGGCGACCAGCAGGAACACCCCGACCAGCCCCTGCTCGGCGGCCTGTTGCAGCAGGGCCGAGTGCGGTCTGCCGTCGGACAGCAGGGTCCGCGGTGCCGCCGTGCTCTGCTCCCCGAACCGCCCGGGGCCGACGCCCAGGCCGCTGTGCCGGCCCGCCAGCTCCAGGGCATTCCGCCACAGCCCTGTCCGGTGCGCGGGGAACCGGTCGTCGAGCGCGCCGGCGAGGCCGCCGGGCAGCGCGTCCGCGGCGAGCGCCCACACCGAGGTCGCGACCAGGCCCGCCGCTGCAGCCGGTCCGGCCAGCCACGCGCCCCGGCCGCGCGCCGCGCCCGCGGCGAGCGAGCACAGCAGGACGGCCGCGCTGGCCGCGCACCCGGCCGCCGATCCCAGGACGCCCCCGGCGGCCACGACGGCGCAGGCCAGCGCCCGCAGTGCGAACCGGAGGGCCGGTACGGCCGCCGCCCAGGCGGCGCAGCACGCGGCCCCGGTCGCCAGCGCCAGCAGTGCGGCCGTGGCGCCGGCGTGCCCGAGCGGGGCGGTGTACCAGGGCCCGGGGGAGAGCCCGGGCAGCGCCACGGCGAGGGCGATCCCCGCCACCGCGCCCGCGCACGGCGCGGCCACCGGCAGCAGAGCACCCGAGACCCGGCCCGCGGCATAGCCGGCGGCGACGGCGAGCACCGCGAGGAGCATGCCCTCGGGCCGTCCGTCGTGGGCCGCCGCGGTGATCAGCGACCACCCGGCGCAGGCCCCCAACAGGACCATGCCCGTCCCGTCGGAAACGTTTCTTCTCGTGCTGTAGACGTCCGTACCGTACGCACCGGTCACGGATCCTGTCCCCGTCGACCCCACCCGTCGCCCCTCGTACCCGGTCCCCCGACCTGTGGCAGGCCACGACCGCGCACCGGTTCCGGCCGCGCCGCCGAAGCTGGGCACACCGTAACGGCTCATGGGCGGTTTGGGGATGAGGCGCGGGAAAACGCTGTGATTCCGCCCCATACCGGCGATCCCCCCGACCCCGGCGCTAGGCCGTCTCCAACGTGTCCCACCAGCGACAACCGCCGGTGTTCGGGTGCCGGACCGCGCTGTCCGCGGTGACGCGAGCCGCCGTACACTCACCCGGGTGACCGTCACCGCAACTTCCGTGGACCAGCCGGACCAGCTCGAACCGCGCCCCGCCGCCGGCGCGCGCGGCGGCCGGATCCTGCGCCTGGTCCCGGCCGCCGCCTCCGCGCTGAGCGGAGTGCTGCTCTACGTCAGCTTCCCCCCGCGCACCCTGTGGTGGCTGGCCCTGCCCGCCTTCGCCGGCTTCGCCTGGGTGCTGCGCGGCCGGAGCCGGAAGGCGGCGTTCGGCCTCGGCTACCTCTTCGGGCTGGGCTTCCTGCTGCCGCTGCTGGTGTGGACCGGCGTGGAGGTCGGGCCGGGGCCCTGGCTGGCCCTGGTCGCCATCGAGGCGGTCTTCGTCGCGCTGGCCGGCGTCGGTGTCGCCGCCGTCTCCCGGCTGCCCGCGTGGCCGGTGTGGGCCGCCGCCGTGTGGATCGCGGGCGAAGCGGTCCGCGCGCGCGTGCCGTTCCGGGGCTTCCCCTGGGGCAAGATCGCGTTCGGGCAGGCGGACGGCGTCTTCCTGCCGCTCGCCGCGGTGGGCGGCACCCCGGTGCTCGGCTTCGCGGTCGCCCTGTGCGGCTTCGGCCTGTACGAGGCCTGGCGGCTGATGCTGGAGCGGCGCCGGACACGCACCGTGCGGCCGGCCGCCGCGACCGCCGCGCTGCTGAGCGTGGCCGTACCGATGGGCGGCGCGCTCGCGGCCCGCACGCTGGTGAGCGACAAGGCGGAGGACGGCACCGCCACCGTGGCGCTCGTCCAGGGCAACGTGCCGCGCTCCGGACTGGAGTTCAACGCCCAGCGGCGGGCCGTGCTCGACTACCACGCGCGCGAGACGCACAAGCTCGCCGCCGACGTCAGGGCGGGCAAGGCCCCCAAGCCGGACTACGTCCTGTGGCCGGAGAACTCCTCCGACATCGACCCCTTCGAGTACGCCGACGCCTCCCTCGTCATCGAGCAGGCGGCCAAGGACATCGGCGCGCCCGTCTCCGTCGGCGCGGTGGTGGAGAAGGACGGCAAACTGCTCAACGAGCAGATCCTGTGGGACCCGGCCAAGGGCCCGACACAGACCTACGACAAGCGGCAGATCCAGCCCTTCGGCGAGTACCTCCCGCTGCGCTCGCTCGTCGGAGCCATCAACAAGAGCTGGACCGACATGGCCCACCGGGACTTCGACCGGGGCACCGAGCCGGGCGTCTTCGACATCAAGGGCGCCAAGGTCGGCCTGGCCACCTGCTACGAGGCCGCCTTCGACTGGGCGGTGCGCGACACGGTGACGCACGGGGCCGAGATGATCTCCGTGCCGAGCAACAATGCCACCTTCGACCGCAGCGAGATGACGTACCAGCAGCTCGCCATGTCGCGGATCCGCGCGGTCGAGCACAGCCGTACCGTGACCGTGCCGGTGACCAGCGGCGTCAGCGCGGTCATCATGCCGGACGGCCGGATCACCCAGCGGACCGGCATGTTCGTGCCCGCCTATCTCGTCCAGAAGGTGCCGCTGCGCACGTCCACCACCCCCGCCACCGAGCTCGGCATCCTCCCCGAGATCGCCCTGGTGCTGGTCGCCGCGGGCGGGATCGGCTGGGCGATCGGGTCCGGACTGCGCGCCCGGCGCGCCTGACGGGGCGGTACGACCGCCGTATGACCGTCGCACCACCCCCGAACCGGCCGGGGTGTGGTGCGGCGGCCGGTTAGGGTCGGCTCATGGCTACTCCCGAATTCATCCGCACGCTCAGGTCCACCGCCGGACAGCAGCTGCTGTGGCTCCCCGGCGTCTCCGCGATCGTCTTCGACGACGAGGGCAGGGTGCTGCTCGGCCGCCGGGCGGACACGCGGAAGTGGTCGGTGATCGGGGGCATCCCGGACCCGGGCGAGCAGCCCGCGGCATGCGCCGTGCGGGAGGTCTTCGAGGAGACGGCGGTGCACTGCGTCGCCGAACGGATCGTCCTGGTCCAGGCCCTGGACCCGGTGACCTACCCCAACGGCGACGTCTGCCAGTACATGGACATCACCATCCGCTGCCGTGCCGTGGGCGGCGAGGCCCGGGTCAACGACGACGAGTCGCTCGACGTCGGCTGGTTCGAGGTGGACGCGCTGCCCGCACTGCACGAGTTCGGGCTCTTCCGGATCAAGCAAGCCCTGTCGGATGCACCCACATGGTTTGACCCTATGGCAGCCAGCTGAAGTGTGGGTGGTCACCACATGTGGTGGCCATGGGGTTCCGCCCTAGGGTCGGCGCATGACCTCGCCCACCCCCCTGCCCGGTCCCGACGCCCCGCCCCAGGCCCTCGCGCTCGACCTCGGCGGCCGCACCGCGCTCGTCACCGGTGCCGCCAGCGGCATCGGCCGCGCCTGCGCGCTGCGGCTGGCCGCCGCCGGGGCCGAGGTGCGCGCCGCCGACCGGGACGCGGCCGGCCTGGCCGAACTGGCCCACCAGGCGGAGCGGACCGACGGCCTCGCGGGCACCGTCGTACCGCTGGTCGTCGACCTCACCGATCTGGACGCCGCCGAACGCGCCGCCGCCGGCACCGATGTGCTGGTCAACAACGCCGGACTGCAACTCGTGCGGCCCATCGAGGAGTTCCCGCCCGAGGTGTTCCACACGGTGCTGACCGTGATGCTGGAGGCACCCTTCCGCCTCATCCGCGGCGCCCTCCCGCACATGTACGCGCAAGGATGGGGCCGCATCGTGAACGTGTCCTCCGTCCATGGTCTGCGCGCCTCCGCCTTCAAGTCCGCCTATGTGGCCGCCAAACATGGCCTCGAAGGCCTGTCCAAGACGGCCGCACTGGAAGGCGCCGCCCACGGGGTGACCTCGAACTGTGTGAACCCGGCCTATGTGCGCACCCCCCTGGTCGAGGAGCAGATCGCCGACCAGGCACAGGCGCACGGCATTCCCGAGGAACAGGTGCTCTCCGAGGTCATGCTGAAGGACAGCGCCCTGCGGCGGCTCATCGAACCCGAGGAGGTCGCCGAGGCCGTGGCCTACCTGTGCAGCCCGCAGGCGTCCTTCGTCACCGGCACCTCGCTCGTCCTGGACGGCGGGTGGACGGCCCACTGACCGGCCCACTGACCGGCCGGCCGACCCGCCGCCCGGCGGCTCCCGCTCCGACTCCGGTACCGGCTCCGGGAGTTTTCCACAGGCCTGCCGGGCCGGCCGGCCGATACGGAATCCTGTGACCATGTCCCGCGATCACCTGCAGTCGGCACCCAGCGGCAGCGCCGAGGCCCCGTACCTCGACCTGCTGACCCGCGACGCCTCCGTGGAGGCCTACGAGCGGCCCGTGCTGCTCGCCCGAGCCGCGGGCGAGCCGGCCGGCCGGATCGCCGCGCTGGAGGAGGCCAGGCTGCTCGCCCTGCGCGTCCGCGCGGAGCTGGAGGGCCGCCGGCGGCGCGAGGCCGAGCTGTCGGCCCTCTTCGAGACCGCCCACGACCTCGCCGGACTGCGCGACCTGGACGCCGTCCTGCAGGCGATCGTGCAGCGCGCCCGCTCCCTGCTCGGCACGGACATCGCCTACCTCAGCCTCAACGACCCCGCCCGCGGCGACACCTACATGCGGGTCACGGAGGGCTCCGTCTCCGCGCGCTTCCAGCAGTTGCGCCTCGGGATGGGGGAAGGGCTCGGCGGACTCGTCGCCCAGACCGCGCGGCCGTACGTCACCGACGACTACTTCCAGGACGGCCGCTTCCAGCACACCCACGCCATCGACGCCGGGGTCCGCGACGAGGGTCTGGTCGCCATCCTCGGCGTCCCGCTGATGCTCGGCCCGCACGTGATCGGCGTCCTCTTCGCGGCGGACCGGCGCGCGCGGGTCTTCGAACGCGAGCAGATCGCCCTGCTCGGCTCCTTCGCCGCGCTCGCCGCGGCGGCCATCGATGCCGCCAACCTGCTGGCCGAGACCCGGGCCGCCCTGGCCGGCCTGGAACGCGCCAACGAGATCATCCGGGACCGCAGCGCCGTCATCGAGCGCGCCTCCGAGGTCCACGACCGGCTCGCCGAACTCGTCCTGCGCGGCGGCGGGGTCCACGACGTGGCCGCCGCCGTCTCCCAGGTCCTCGACGGCACCGTCGAGTTCACCGAGGCCGCGGCGGCACCGGCCGGGGCACTGGAGGCCTCCCGGGCCGAGGGACACGCCGTACGGCACGGCAGCGACTGGATCGCCGCGGTGGCCGCCGGCGGTGAACTCCTCGGCGCCCTCGTCCTGCGCGGCCACCCCGGCCTCGACCCCGTCGACCAGCGCACCCTGGAACGCGCCGCGATGGTCACGTCCCTGCTGCTGCTCGCCCGCCGCTCCGCCGCCGAGGCCGAACAGCGGGTGCGCGGCGAGCTGCTGGACGACCTGCTCGACGCGCGCGACCGCGACCCGCGCCTGCTGCGCGAACGCGCCAACCGCCTGCACGCGGACCTGGACGCCACCCACGTCGTGCTCGCCGCCCGCCTCGACGGCCCGGCGGCCGACGCCGACGAGGAGGCCGCGGCCCGCCGCCGGCTGTGGTCCGCCGCCTCCCATCTCGCGGCCACCCGGCACGGGCTGGCCGCGGCCCGCGACGGCGGCACCGTCCTGCTGCTGCCGCTCCGCGCCGGCGACACCGCCACCGAGACGGCCCGGCGCACCGCCCGCCACCTGGGCACGGCCGTCCACCAGCCAGTCACGGTCGGCGCCTCGGCACCCGTCACCGACCTCGCCGGGAGCCCCGAGACCGTGGCCGCCGCCTACGCCGAGGGCCGCCGCTGCCTGGACGCGCTGCACCTGCTGGGCCGGGCCGGGGACGGCGCGGCGGCCGAGGACTTCGGCTTCCTCGGCCTGCTCCTCGCCGGCGAACGGGACATCGCCGGCTTCGTCGAGCGGACCATCGGCCCGGTGGTGTCCTACGACGAGCGGCGCGGCACGGAACTGCTGCGGACCCTGGACGCGTACTTCGAGGGCGGGATGAGTCCGGCGCGCACCAAGGACGCGCTGCACGTCCATGTGAACACGGTGGCGCAGCGGCTGGAGCGCGTGGGCCGCCTGCTCGGCGCCGACTGGCAGACCCCTGCCCGGGCCCTGGAGATCCAACTCGCCCTGAGACTGCACCGGCTGGCCGCTCCGGGACGGCACTGACCGGCCCCGCCGCGGCAACGCGGAGCCGGTCGGTACGCAAGCGCCGTCGAGGGCGGCCGGTCAGACGGTCCGAGCCTCGGCGGCCGGGGCCGCGGCAGCGGACTCGCCGCCGTCCTCCTCGACCCGGGCGAGGTCCCGGTGCCGTGTCTCGCGCGCGACGCCCACGGCCACCAGGGTCAGCACCGCTGCGGCGATCACGTACAGCGCGATCGGGGTGGAGCTGCCGTAGTCGGAGAGCAGCGCGGTGGCGATGAGCGGGGCGGGCGCACCGGCCGCCACGGAGGCGAACTGGGCGCCGATGGACGCGCCCGAGTACCGCATCCGGGTCGCGAACATCTCGGCGAAGAACGCGGCCTGGGGCGCGTACATCGCTCCGTGCAGCACCAGGCCGACGGTCACGGCGAGGATCAGGTAGCCGAACGACCCCTTGTCGACCAGCGCGAAGAACGGGAACATCCACAGCCCGACACCGGCCGCGCCCAGCAGGTACACGGGCCGCCGGCCGACCCGGTCGGACAGCGCGCCCCAGGCCGGGATGACGGCGAAGTGCACGGCCGAGCCGATGAGCACGGCGTTGAGCGCGGTCTGCTTGGAGACGCCGGCCGAGGTGGTGGCGTAGACGAGGATGAAGGCGGTGATCACGTAATAGCTGATGTTCTCCGCCATCCGGGCGCCCATCGCCACGAGCACGTCCCGCCAGTGGTGCCGCAGCACGGAGACGAGCGGCAGCTTCTCCTCCGCGTCGGCCCGGCGTGCCTCGGCCCGCTCCAACGCCTCCTTGAACACGGGCGACTCGTCGACGGACAGCCGTATCCACAGACCGACGATGACGAGCACCCCGGAGAGCAGGAACGGAATCCGCCACCCCCAGGAGCCGAAGGCGTCGTCGGACAGTACGGCGGTGAGCAGCGACAGCACACCGGTCGCGAGCAACTGCCCGGCCGGCGCGCCGGTCTGCGGCCAGGAGGCCCAGAAGCCGCGCCGCCGCGCGTCGCCGTGCTCCGACACCAGCAGGACGGCACCGCCCCACTCACCGCCGAGCGCGAAGCCCTGCACCAGCCGCAGCACGGTGAGCAGCACGGGCGCGGCGCTACCGACGGTGGCGTGCGTGGGCAGCAGCCCGATGCCGAACGTGGCGCCGCCCATCAGCACCAGGCTCAGCACCAGCAGTTTCTTCCGCCCCAGCCGGTCGCCGTAGTGCCCGAACACGAGCGCCCCCAACGGCCGCGCCGCGAACCCCACGGCGTACGTCAGGAACGACAGCAGTGTCCCGACGAGCGGGTCGGAGTCCGGGAAGAACAACTTGTTGAACACCAGCGCGGCGGCCGAGCCGTAGAGGAAGAAGTCGTACCACTCGATGGTGGTCCCGATGAGGCTGGCGGCGACGACGCGCTTGAGGTTCACGGGTGGTGGGGGAGCGGTGGTTCCGGAGGCCATGTGCGCCACTTCCTCGTGTGCGGTGGGGACGGGTAGGTGTCGGCACACGGTAGGAAGACGCAGGTCAGGGGCACATGTGGTGGGGCACCATAGTTCGAGGGTCGGCTATGCGTGCAGCCGCCATGTCGGCTCGCGAAAGGGCCGTTCAGGGACTCGAAGGTGGTCGAAACGAGTGCTGTCCGGGACGCGTAGTTCGGGGTGATTTGACGCTGCGGTGCTGGCTCCCGTGCTGGTTTGGTGCTGACTAAAAGCCCACCTCACCGTACGAGGCGCTGTGCCTGCACGTGGTACGCGTTCGTCCCAGCAGATTCTTGGTCTGCTGGTGGTACACGCCTGACCTCGCTCCTGACCTGCGACAAAGAGTGGAAACGTCGCGTGCCAGGCTGAGTCGGACCGCACCTGGTCCGGATCTTGATGAGTGGTACGTGGTGCTAGCGAGCGGGCCGCGGTACCACATGGCACAGGTTGTGAAGACCGTCCAGGGGTGTCTACGCCAGTCCAGCACGGGCATGAAATCGCAGGTCAGGGCCTGCTGGTCTGGGAGGGTCCGCCCAGTTGGTGATCGCTGTGTGATAGGCGGGTGATACGGCGAGGCCCCGCCGGGCCGCCCACGGGACCGCTACGCGGAGCTGTGAGACGACGAAGCCGCACCGGAGGGCTCTGGTGCGGCTTGGTCTGAGAGCGGGTGCTCTGGCGCGCACGATGCGGTCGGTGCCGCATGCGGTTCGTGTTCCTGTGACGCTCTCGGGGTGCGCCGACTTTGCGATCGCAATCGCCCCGAGGTGCGGTGCCGCAGGGCTGCCCCACCCAGGCGGCGTCCTGAGAGGCCACCTCCGAGGCCGGGCACGGGTCGGGACCTTGTCAGTAGAGTGAGAGGGGTGGAGGAGTGAACGCCGCCCTTCAGGCTCCTGCCGCAGGCGACATCCCCGGGACCCCCGAGGAATGGACCACGCCTGACATGCCTGCCGCATGCGCAACCCGGGCGGAGAGGACGCCGGGGGAGGGTGTGCCGACCTCATCGGTGCGGCGGCTGCACACGGAGATCCGCCGCAGAACAGACGTGGCCGGGATCTTTCCGACCGCGCCCTGGCGAGGTTGTCGGCGCCGTCCCGGCCGAGCAGAACGGCGCATGGACCGCGTTCACCGCTGCGTGGCAACCACTTCAGTCGTTCGTGCATTTTCCGGAGGTGCCGACGCCGCCGCCGACTTCTGCCTGGCTGAAGATGCCCGTCGACGTGTCCCGTTCCGTGCTGCTGTCATCGCACGGTCGGAAGTCGAAGAACTCCGGCAGCGTGCAGAACCCGCGATCAGCCATGGCTCGCGCGACTATCGACACGTACTCGTCGGCAGCCAACCACCCAGCGCCCGCACCGGCGGTGGGGACATCAATGCTCATGGCAGCGTCACCTTCGGACAGCGGCAGACTAGACGCCGACTCCGACTTCGCCAGAGATGTCCGGACCGGCTTTGCCGTCCTACACCATCGACGGCGCAGTCTGCGGAAGGCACGAGGCGAGTGCAGAATCTGGTTGCAGTGGGCGGCCTGGCGTCGGTGTCCGGCGCTGTTCCCGCAGGAGTCGCCGCCGCCCATGGCCGGCTCGGGCCTTGGCAGGAGTGACGCTCGGCGCCGGTGGGTGCCATCCGGCGGATTCCCTGTCAAGTGCAGCATGTTGACATGAACGGCCCACCCCTCGGCTCAATCGATGACCGGGCTGCAGCGTTAGACGGAGCTCGGTCCCTCGCCGGACGAGTCGGCCCGGGATTGCGTCCACTGGAGACGTTGCGGTTCCGCTACTTGGTGTTACCGTATAGCGGTACTCGGTATCACGCAGTACCGGCAAGGCTGAGGAGCACCCGCGATGGACGACCTGACGGAGATGTTGAAGGGCACGCTCGAAGGGTGCGTGCTCGAGATCATTGGCAGCGAGGAAACGTACGGGTACGCCATCACTCGCCAGCTGAACGAGCTCGGCTTCGCCGACGTCATCGAGGGGACGGTGTACACGATCTTGCTGCGGCTGGAGAGGAACGGGCTCGTCCAAGTGACGAAACGTCCATCCGGGGTCGGTCCGCCGCGCAAGTTCTACGCGCTCAACGATGCCGGACGCGAGGAACTCGCGAAGTTCTGGGCGAAATGGCAGTACCTCTCATCGCGCATCAACAGGCTCAAGGAGGGCGGGAGATGAACTTCTGGGAGAAGGTCACAGGCAGCGATCTCACCAGGGATTGGAAGGCGTTCGAAGTCCGGGTCGAGGCCCTGCCGGACGGCTACCGGGCAGCGTGGGACCAGATCGTCGCGCACCTCTTCCCCTACGGGGACTTCACCGGCCGCACCCTGACACCGATCCTCGACTCCGCCCTGGGGCTGCTCGAAGTGTCGGCAGCGGACGGGCAGAGCGTCCACGAGGTGCTCGGCGACGACATCCAGGGCTTTTGCACAGCGCTGGCCGGCGGAGCAGGGGCCCGGACCTATCGCGACCGGTGGCGCGAGCAGTTGAACAGGAACGTCGCAAGGAAATTGAGCCGGCTGGGAGGCTGACGTGAGCATCCAAGACATCATCGAAGGCAAGAAACAGTGGCGGGCGCACATGGCCCGGGTCAAGGCACTCCCGCCGGACTACCAGATCGTCTACAAGGAGATGCAGAAGTACCTGTTCAAGGTCGGACCGGTCAGCCTGTCCGACGGGCCCCTCCTCCCGGGGATCGTCGACTTCTTCGAGGAGGGAGTCGCCGCGAGCAAGGGAGTTTTGGAACTCATCGGCACCGACGTCGCCGCGTTCTGCGACGACCTGATCAAGGACTCTCCCACCTACGCGGATGCCTACCAGGAATCCATTAGCGGGGAACCCGGCGTGGCCAGCGAGTGACAGCCGCCGGACCGGTTGGCGACGCTGCGGGGTTCCACCACACCGGGTTCATGGCGTCGTGTGTGTCGGTCCCGAAGGCTGGGGCTGGGCGGGTGAGGGAAGACCACGGTCGCTGTCCCTGGCGGGCTTGCCCCGAAGGTCAGGAGAGCCCCGATGCCCGGAGCACCGCCTGCACCGTCTCCTCGTCGATGCGGTCGCCCAGCCGGTGCAGGACTTCCGAGCCCTGGCGCAGGGTTCCCCGTTCCAGGGAGCGGCGGACGCCGGTGTCGAGTTCGTGCCAGATCAGTGGATTCGCGGTCAGGACCCGGGGGTCGAGTTCCAGGCGGTGGCCGTACACGTCCCTCAGGACCAGGTGGGAGGAGACGCCGTCGTACTGCCGTACGGCTGCCAGCGCGTCCGTGCGGACGATGTGCCGACGCCAGGGGGTGCGTACTGCGAGCCAGCCGGAGCCCGCACTTACCCGCTGCGGAAGCAGGACAGCGCACACTGCGGCCGACAGTGTGACCCACAGCAGGGCACGCAGAGGCGTCAGGCTTCCTGAGTCCCAGTCGATCAGGAGGCTCAGGGCGCAGAAGAGCAGGGCGCAGCCCGCCGCGAGCCGGGCGCTGCCGCGCCAGTGGCGGTCGCCCGCCGCCCCAGGCGGTCCGCTCCGTCCCATGCCCTCGACGCTAGGCGGGCGCACCGGTTCCGGCGACCGTTCCTTACGGGGCCCTAGTGCCGCATCAAGCAACGTTTGCCCTGCCTGTACGGTCAGGGCATGGATGCCAGCGGTCGGCCAACTCTTGATGAGATCGAGGATCGCTTCGTTGAGCTTGTCGCGGGTCGGCTGCCCCGGGACGAGGCCGACCGCTGGGCGGCGAGGTGGGTAATGGAGGACGGGATCGTCTGGAACGACCTCTCCTGGTGGGCGCTGAATCGCCTCTACGGAATCGATCTCCCCGCGGGCGGAAGCGGCGGCTACCTGCACGACGACGAACAGGTACGGGCATGGCTCGCTGAGCTGAGGAAACGCCGAGCGATGTGAAGCGGCCGCAGCGCCGTCCCCAAGTCCCGGTCGCTGCCAGGATGTGCGCATGGCCGAACGGGTGCGGGTACGGGAGATCGATGACGACGAGGGCCGAAGACTGCTGCGGATCATCCGCAGGGGCACGGGGTCGGTGGTGACCTGGCGGCGGGCCCAGATGGTGCTGTTATCCGCGCAGGGCATGCCCGTGGCGAAGATCGCCGAGGTGACGTTCACCAGCGCGGACCGGGTCAGGGACGTGATCCACAACTTCAACACCGACGGCTTCGACTCGCTCTACCCCAAGTACAGGGGCGGCCGACCCAGAACTTTCACCCTGCCCGAGCGCCGGGAAATCAAGAAGATCGCCAAGTCTAAGCCGGCCGAGCACGGCCTGCCGTTCTCGACCTGGAGCCTGGCCAAACTGGCCGACTTCCTGGTCGCCGAGGGGGTGGTCGACGACATCAGCCACGAGGGCCTTCGGGTCCTGCTCCGCGAGGAGGGCGTCTCCTTTCAACGCATAAAGACCTGGAAGACCTCCCGCGACCCCGACTACGCGGCCAAGAAGGCCCGAGTCGAGCATCTGTACGCGATCGCCGACGGCGAGGTCATATCCGAGGACGGCGAGCCCGAAGTCGTCTTATGCCTCGACGAGTTCGGCCCCCTCAACCTCCAGCCCCACCCCGGACGGCACTGGGCCGAGCGCGGCGGACGACACAAGGACCCCGACCGGGAGCCCAGGCCCCGCCGGCGGGCGACCTACACCCGCCCGCACGGGGTCAGGCACCTGTTCGCCGCCTACGACCTCAGCAAGGACAAGCTCTACGGCCACATCAAGCCGAAGAAGAACCGGACCAGGTTCCTGGAGTTCTGCCGCTACCTGCGCAGCCTCTACCCGCCCCAGATCCGGATCGCGATCGTGCTCGACAACTTCTCCCCGCACCTGACCACGAAGAAGGACACCCGGGTCGGCGACTGGGCCACGGCCAACAACGTCGAGTTCGCCTACACCCCGACCAACAGCTCCTGGCTGAACCGCATCGAAGCCCACTTCACCGCCCTTCGCTACTTCGCACTGGACGGCACCGACCACGCCAGCCACAAAGAGCAGGGAAGCATGATCCGCCGCTACATCATCTGGCGGAACAAGCACGCCGCCGACGAACGCCTTCGCGAGGTCGTGAACAGGGCGAACGTTGCCTGAATCAGATGACGGGCCGGCGATAGACCTGCCGTGAACCGCCTTCCGGGCCCGGATCGGCGGCCTCGGCTGGGCTGAAACCGAGGCACTCGTAGAAGACGCGTGCACCGCTGGCGACTGCGCCCGGGTGGTCGGCCCCGAACGTGATCACCTCAATGCTGCCCGGACCGCGTACGAACCTACGTGTCGCGTCAGCCATCAACGCACGACCGACGCCCTTCCCACGTTCCTTCTCCGAGACGACGAGCCAGTGGACGTGATAGATCGGGGCCTTGCTGCCAAACAGCAGGCCGCCGAGGACATCCGATCCCGAGACGGCGACGAGCGCCGTGGACCGGCGAATGTGCTTGTCCACGGCGCGTTGGAAACCAGGGTTCCCAACCATCGGGCCGAACCAGTGCTCGACCTGAGCTGCCAAGCCAAGAAGGCCAGGGAAGTCCTGCTCTCGCGCAAGTCTGACGATCACCCGAGCAGTCTGGCAGACGTGGCAAACGTTGCCTGATGCGGCACTAGCCTTCACCGCCCTGGCAGCTGCCCTCATCTGCTACCGCAGAATCCCCAAATGAAATGACCTGTTAGTCCAGCTGCCGGTCTATCAGCCGGTGTCCGCCTGCGTCGGTGATGATGAGGTTCCATGCCACGCCGTCACCGTCGTCACCGTCCCACCAGGCCGCGAACGCGTCGGCTAGGCGTCGTGCGGCGCCGGTCGCGTCGGCGGTGGAGTATGTAGTGGACAGCTCGACGTCGTACTCGCCTCTGCCGAGGTGTACGAGGGTGACCCGCTCAACATGGCGAGCGGTGTCGGTGGCGCCATTGCCCGTGGCCCAGTCGCGGAAGCGGCCACGCAGGTCGGGGGCGTTCTCGCGACGGGTAACGGGGGTGCTCGGCGGACGGGGAGCGCTGTTACCGGCGCCCTGTTTGCAACCCAGTACCCATGCTCCGCGATCCCGGGCCACCACGGCCGACGGCTTTGCCGTCAGCGAGCGCCGTACGCATCCACCGTTCACCTCGCGTACGGCCCCTCCTTTGCCACCTTCGTCGTAGAGGCGCTTGCCCGCTGTATATCCGGCCTCGAAGGCTGCCACGTAATCGGGAGCGGATGAAGACGCGGATTCGGTCGTGGTCGGGGCGGACAAGGAGGGCGCCGACGGGTGTGCGGAAGCGGAAGGGGATGTCGAATCGGACGGGCCGGAGCACGCGGCCAGCATCAGGCACAGTCCTGCGGCCAGAGTGAGCATCACGGTCGCCCGTAAGGGCCGGCCGAGCCGGGTGCGAGCGCAGTGCGGTGTCATCGCCATGCTCAGTCAGATGGTGATCTCGGCGGTTTGGTTGCCCGTTGCTACGCAAAGTGATCTCTCGCACACGTACGCGATGTTCACGCGTTCGAAAGATACGCTCCTGGCTTGTGTAGATCGCACGCAAACGTGGACTGCTGACCACAGTCCCATCAACAACCGTTCATAGGGGGAAAGTTGAGGCTGAGACACAGCCTGATCACCGTTGCCCTGACGACCACCGCGTTACTGACATCCATGCCCGTGACGTCCACCCTCGCGTGGGCCGCTCCGACGCCCTCCCATCCACCAGCCGAGTCTTCGTCTGCTCCTACTCCGACGGTTACGGAGTCGGACTCCGCCACCCCTCCCGCTCCAACGTCCCCGCCATCCTCTCCATTGTCCCCACCGACCTCCGGCGACGCTGACACGACCGTCTCGCCCACGCTCACACCGACGGCCAGCCCCTCGGCAAGCAGCGGCGCCGACGATGACGACACCGCCCTGGAGCAGTACTGGACCCCCGAGCGCATGGCCGACGCCATACCCGTCGAGGAGGACCAGGAGCGCACGACACGGACGTCCAGCAGCACGCGCAAGAGCGTGCAGACCTCGCCATCGCACTACTTCGAAGGCATCAAGGAAGTCGGCACGTTCTACTGGGACGAGCGCCGCGACGGCCAGCTCTACCACCGCTACTGCGCAGGCACCGTCGTGCCGTCCCCCGGCCACAACCTGGTGCTGTCCGCCGCGCACTGCTTCGACGACCAGGATCAGCAGAAAAGACTGGTCTTCGTCCCGAAACACAGCCACGACCACCCTGCACCGTACGGGCTGTTCCCGATCAAGGTAGGGCAGATCTACGCCGACCCCCGCTACCTGCGCAAGGACGGCGACCATGACTACACGGACTTGGACTTCGCCTTCCTGAAGATCGAGCCTCGATCAGACGGCAAGAAGGTCCAGGATGTCGTCGGAGCCATCCCCATCGGCTACAGCACCGGGTTCGACCACCCGAAGACGCGGGTGATCGGCTATCCCTGGCTGGACAACGGCGACCCGCACTACAAGCCGAAGCAGGATCCGCTGGACTGCACCTCCCCGATGAAGAAGTTCACCACGGGGGACGCGGGCGGCTGGAAGGGCGGCACGTTCTCACAGATTGACTGCGACGGCTACGTCTCAGGTACGTCCGGCGGTCCCTTCATCATTGGTGGCGACGAGCCCAAGGTCGTCGGGGTCACAGGCGGCTGGCAAACCGGCGGGCACACGGACGATACGTCGTACTCCTCGTACTTCGACAGCGACCTCAAGCGGATCTACGACGCCGCGGCTGCGGGGAAGAAGCCGGCCCCAATCGTCCTACCAGCCGCCTCTACCTGGAAGCACGCCAAGGACATCGCCTCCGGCTACTTCGCCTTGGACGGGCCGGTATCTGACGACCGCATGGACATGTTCGTCCTCTGGTCGGACGGCGAGCTGACGATCTACCGCGGCGCGGACAAGGGCCTGAACTACTTTGACAAAGAGATCAGAGTCCAAAAGCGCAACAAGTTCTGGGCAGAACACGCCAAGCAAGTCGTGGCTGGCGACTTCACCGGCGACAATGGCTCCGACCTCATCGTGCTCTGGTCTGACGGCGAGGTCACGCTGTATCCGTCTGTGGACGAGCAGGGCTTCCACGGCGAGAAGCAGATCGTTGCACCGAACCCGACGTGGAAGCACGCCTCGGCGATGACCGCCGGCCGGTACGGCGGAAACAAGTGGCAGGACGACCTCGTCGTGCGATGGTCCGACGGTGAGCTGACGGTCTATCAGAACACGGGGGCCAGCCTCGGCAAGGAAATCAAGGTCGTCGGCAAGAACGAGCACTGGACCCACGCCGTCGAAATCGGCTCTGGCGACTACACGCAGGGCGACACCTGGGACCTCGTGGTGCGCTGGTCCGACGGCGAGCTCACGCTGTACGACGACTTCACCGGCACCGGGGACACCTGGGGCGAGCACAAGTGGAAGGCCCCCAACGATCTGTGGGAGCACGCGATGCTCGTCACGGGCGGGGACTTCAGTGATAACCCATGGCCAGACGACACGCTCGTCCGCTGGTCCGACGGTGAACTGAGCCTCTATACCGAAGGCAACAAGTCCGGCATCGGAACGGAACACCAGCTAGTCGCGCCGTAGCCAGCACACCACGATCCGAACCCGGTGCTGCCGGGCGGGTCACGACCTTGCTGTAACGGCGACAACACCGCCACCTTGAACCTCATCGTCACCGCACTTCCACCTGTATACTCCGACACAGAGGGGCACCAATTGCATGCTGTCGAAAACTCGCCTCCTGCTCATCCCGACCTTCGCCGCCGGTTTCCTTGCCGCCTCGCCTATGTGGGCAACAACAGCCGCCGCCGTGAGTGAAGACTGCACGTCCTGGAGCAGCAACTCCGGGCAGACCGGAAACGTGAAATGCGACAGCGACAGCGCAGTACGCCACCACAGAGCCGTTGTCACGTGCATGAACAGCGGCGGAGCGAAGTGGAAGATCACCGGCCCGTGGCGTTCCCGCAACCACGTGTCATCCGCAACCTGTAGCACAACCGGCACTGCCGGTGTGTATGCGATCAGTGTGGAACGCAACTACCACGGCTGACCGGTACCCCAGAGAGAAGCTCTTACCCCCGCGGCCCCACTGTGGCGGTCGCGGGGAGTGGTCGTCGGTGGCCCCGTGAAAGGAAGGGGACTGAAGGTCTGCTGCGCGTCGGCGAGATCACCCCGGCAGATGTGGCAAGGCTCGGGGTGAACCGTGAGCACGGCCCGCGGCGTTTCGGCCGCTGCTGCCGGGCCGGCCATTCGGCGCGAGCGAGAGCCCCCCAAACGTTGTCACGCTGAAGCTGCAAGTGGATGCCGACTCGAGGGCAACAAGCCCGGAATCGGAAAGGAAAGCGCCCTCGTCAAGTCCTAGGGGGCGACGCTGAACCACGGTGTCTCTCGCGCACCCCGAGCGGGTGTGCCGGGGTATCCGTCCCCATATGGCATTCCCTCCGGGACAGGCTCTCACGGTGCGATCACATCGTCCGTAGGGCTGATGGACTGAGCCCGGAAGGACGCACCGGGACGCGGTGGGCGGGAGATCAGTGATCGCCCGGCTCGGTGGCATCTCTTCGCGCTGCGGACAAGCTCGCTTCGTCGGGCGGACAGGTATCCATCGGGACGGTCCAGGACAATGCTTTGCGCTTTTTAGGTATCACCGTATCCATCGGGTTTGCATAGGTGCAGCGCACGCTCCCAGAGTTGATGTCTGAGTAAACCGCTTTGGCATTGTCGTCGCCGTCCATTGCATCAGGAGGTGTAATGCATCCTGCTTGGTTGTCTCGGGCTGCTCTGTTCGCCGTGCTGCTCCTTACCGTCGGGACCGCCTGCACGAGTTCCGACAGTCGCCCCGACGAAGCCCCCAGACCTGGTGCGGCTTCGGCAGGGGACGCCCTGTTTCCCGCGTTAGGCAACCGCGGCTATGACGTTGGGCATTACGCATTGACGCTCGACTACGCCCCCGAGACCAACGAGCTGACTGGCACCGCAGTGATCACAGCCCGAGCCAAACAGCACCTGAGCCGCTTCACTCTCGACCTTGCGGGCCTGAAAGTGTACAACGCGAGCATCAACGGAGCCGACGCCGAGGTAAGCAGCAAGAAGAACAAACTCACCCTCACGCCCGCTCATCCACTCAAGACCGGCGCGGCCTTCACGACCACCATCCATTACTCCGGCATCCCGAACATGATCACTGATGCGGACGGAGGCATGGAGGGATGGATCGAAACGGATGACGGCGCGACGGCGCTCGGAGAACCGACCGGCTCGATGGCCTGGTTTCCGGGCAACCATCATCCGTCCGACAAAGCTCGGTACGACATCACCGTCACCGTCCCGAAGGGCTACACCGCAGTCAGCAACGGTGAGCTGGCCAGCATGCGGGACAAGGGACGGCGCAGGACGTGGCGTTGGCATACGGGTGAGCCAATGGCCAGCTACGTCACAACCGTCGTGGTGGGCAGCTTCGACATATCCACCACGACTACCAAGCAGGGGCTGCCGGTGTACATCGCCGTCGACCCGGACGAGGTCGAGGACTCCCCCGACATGGCCCAGTTGGTCCCCGAGGTCATCGACTGGGCCAGCAGTCGGTTCGGCCGTTACCCCTTTGCCAGCACCGGGGCGATCGTCGACCATCTCCCCGATATTGAGTATGCGTTGGAGACCCAGACCAAGCCGTACTTCGAGAAGGCCCCAGACGAAACGCTGGTCGTGCACGAACTTGCCCATCAATGGTTCGGGAACTCCGTCACCCCGCGCTCCTGGCGGGACATGTGGCTCAACGAAGGGTTCGCCACCTACGCCGAGTGGCTCTGGCAGGAAGACCAAGGCGACACGACCGCCGATGAGATCTTCGACGCCTTCTACAACGGCACCCATCCCGAAAGCGAGGGCATCTGGGACTTCCCGCCAGCGCACCCTCCAAGCGCCAAGCATGTGTCCGACTCTCCCGTCTACGGACGTGGAGCCATGACCCTTCACCGTCTCCGCGAAACCGTCGGCGACAACGTCTTCTTCATCATCTTGAAGACGTGGACCAAGGAACACCGACACGGCAACGCCCACACCGCCCAGTTCATCAAGCTGTGCGAGAGGAAATCCGGCATGGATCTGACTGAACTGTTCGACACCTGGCTCAACAGCAAGGGAAAGCCAACTCTCTCCTAGCTGCTTTCAACGAGTAGAAGCTTGAACGGGCCTATTTGCTGCTCCAATTCCTCGGGTCCGCTAGTTCCCATGCTCAATTCCGCAACGCGCCCCCTCAAAGTTTTCGAGAAATCCCCTTGCTTGTGAGACTCAAGAATGATTGGATCGACTCGGTAATCCAGCCGTCAGGACCGATGGGTTACGGGAGTGCATTCCATGTAATCCGAGGATGAAAGCGAGGAAATATGCGTTCTCTCAGGATGACCATTGTTGCCAGTTTCACCGGAGTGGCATTAGCATCCGGAATGCTCGCAGCAACATCGGCGGAGGCGATGTCCGTCAAGATCACCACGGCGGCGGCAGCCAGCGGAGACTGTACATCGTGGACGAGCGACTCCGACCAGACCGGAAACGTCAAATGTGGCGCCGAGCCCGGCTCTGCCACCAGGACGCACCGCGCAGTCGTCACCTGCCTGAGCCGATACGGCGGCGGCGTCAAGTGGGAGATCAAGGGGCCCTGGAAACCTCACGGGCGGACCTCGTCTGCAACCTGCTCCCACAACCGTGCGGCTATGGTGGTCTCCATCAGCCATGAATTCTCGCACCACGGCTGAGGCGTCTTGGCAAGACGACGAACGTGGGCCGAGTTAAGGAATGGAAGCACCTAACTTGATCTTTAACGTCCGGCGTCGAATGGTGCCTCGAACTTGATCACGCGGTTCGGTAACCGCCATACACCGAAGCGGCCTTCGTCTGAACATGTTCTCCGACCAAGGAACAAACACGTTCAGCACGAAGGTCGTGAGGATGAATCTGCTGCATCGGCGACACCCGGCAAGAGCCGTTGGTGAAACTCTCATACTTCCGGCGCGAGTTCTACTCCACCCCTCCAGGTGGTTGACGACGTCGGGGCCGGCGAGGGACCGGCATGCCCTAGATCATTTACGGGACAACGCTTAGACGTCATTTCAGTTGGCGAGATCTTGCGGCAGTCTGGAGTGATGACTGCTGCGCTTGCGCTCGCCCGTGAGGGGTTCGAAGCCTTCTACGGGGAGGACAAGCATTGCTACCTGCGGCACATCGGAACGAACACTGTCTCGGTGTTGGCCAAGAACCCGCATCGTCCTCTGAGCGTCGCCGAGATGCAGCGACGTGCGGCACTTGCAGTTTTCCTGGACAAGTGTAGTGAGGATGCACTCATTGAAGAAGTGCTGCTGCCACTGTTCCGGCAGCTGGGCTTTCACCGAATCACTGCGGCCGGGCACCGGGACAAGGCGCTGGAGTACGGCAAGGACATCTGGATGCGGTACACCTTGCCGACCCAGCACTTCCTGTACTTCGGCATCCAGGTGAAGCGCGGGAAGCTGGACGCTACCGGAAAGTCCAGGGTGGGCAATGCCAACATCGCTGAGATCCACAATCAGGCTCTGATGATGCTGGCGCACGAGATCTTCGACCCCGAGACCAACCGGCGCGTCCTCGTCGACCATGCGTTCATCGTGGCTGGCGGGGAGATCACCAAGGCTGCACGCAACTGGCTGGGCAACGCGTTGGACGCGGCGAAGCGGAGCCAGATCATGTTCATGGATCGCGACGACATCCTGAACCAGTTCGTGGTGACCAACCTGCCGCTTCCCGTAGGGATACTGCCAGGTGAGATGCCATCCGGTGGTACCGCGGAAGCGCCATTCTGATGCGCTGATGCAGCTTCAGTCGCCCTGTTTCCGGGGCCTGGACGGGTCATCGTGTGGAGTGCGTCGTGATGCCTGTATCTGTTCGTGGATTCGAGGGCGGAGACCGGAGGAGTGCAGTTGTAGGCGTACTTGGGGAGTTGGCTTTCAACGCTTCCGTCGACGTCCGCCCTTGCTGGCGGGTGCTCGGCCAGGAGCCAGCCCGGCCGCTGTGGCCGTGTCCGTCCGCGGACCGGGCCGGTCTGCCGAGACGACCAGGGCGGCGAGGAGTGTGGTGACCGGCACGGAGGCGACCAGACCGATCGAGCCCACGAGCGTGCGCACGATCTCCTCGGCCACCAGCTCGCTGTTGGCGACCGTGGCCACGCCGCTCTGGGCGATGGAGAAGAGGAGCAGCAGGGGCAGTGCGGCGCCGGCGTAGGCGAGGACGAGGGTGTTGACCACGGAGGCGATGTGGTCGCGGCCGATGCGGATGCCCGCCCGGTACAGCCCGCGCCAGCCCATCGTGGGGTTGGCTTCGTGCAGTTCCCAGACGGCCGAGGTCTGGGTCACGGTGACGTCGTCGAGCACGCCGAGGGAGCCGATGATGACGCCGGCGAGCAGGAGACCGCTCATGTCGAGCTTCGGATAGAGGCCGTGGATCAGGCCGGTGCTGTCGTCGGTGTTGCCGGTGAGGGCGGCCCAGCCGATGAACGCTGAGCCCAGGATGCCGATCAGCGCCAGCGAGAGCAGGGTGCCGAGCACGGCCACCGAGGTGCGGGCCGACAGGCCGTGGCACATGTACAGGGCGATCAGCATGATGGCGCTCGATCCGACCACCGCCACGAGCAGCGGGTTCGAGCCCTGGAGGACCGCAGGGAGGACGAAGAAGTTCAGCACCAGGAAGCTGATGGCCAGGGCGACCAGCGCCATCACGCCGCGCAGTCGGCCCACTACCACGACGGCGAGCGCGAAGATGCCGGCGAGCAGGCCCATGGGGAAGCGGCGGTTGACGTCGGTGACCGAGTACTGCAGGTCCTTGGGCGCGGAGGGTTCGTAGGCAGTGACGACCTTCTCGCCCTGGTGCAGCTGTCGTGCCTGGTCGGGCTGCACGATCTCGGTGAAGGTGCGTCCCTTGTCCTTGCCGGTGCCGATCCGGATCGTGGCCTTGTGGCAGGTGTCGTTCGCCTCCTGCTGCGCCGAGTTGCCCTCGGCGGTGGAGGTGTCGCCGGTGGGGGTCTCGCCGGAGGCGTTCACCGACTTGCAGCTCACCTCGAGGACCTTGGTGACCGTGGCCTGCTGGGTCTGCTGGTCGAAGCCGACACCGGTGCGTTTGTGCGGCGGGGCTCCGCCCGGCCACAGCACGACGAGCCCCACCACGACGGCGGCGGTGAAGGGGATCAGGATTGCCGCGATGACTTTGCGCAGGTGCCGGGAGACGGGGGCGGCGGGCCCGTGGCTGTGGCTGTGGCTGTGTCCGTGGGTGTGCGCCTGTCCGTTACCGTCGGCGTTCCCTCCGGGGCCGTGACCGGGGCCGTGACCGGGGCCGTGTCCGGCGCCGGTCGCTGGTGCGTGTCCGTGGCCCGTCTCTTGAAAGGGGAGGCGGCCCCCGCCGGCATCGGGTCCGTAGCCGGGGTGAGGTATCGACTCGGGAGGATTCCCGTACCTGTAGTCGTGGCCGTACTCGCTCGCACGACCACCTTTGGGTCGGGGCGGGTCGCCGACCCGGTTCCAGTCTCCGGCACTCTGCCGGTCAGCGGTTCCCATGCCGTCTCCCTCGCGGTTGTCCGTGCCCCCTTCGGAGCCGGTCCTGCTCGGCGGCTCTGAGGAAGAGTACGGGAACGGCTGTGCCCTGGTCTCAGTCCGAGCAGCGCCAGAAGATCGAGCGGTCTGCTCCCTGTGCCCGGATCATGAGCCTCTTCACCGGCCGCACTTTCACTCTCGTGGCCGAGAGCCCTTGCGGTGCGTTCCCAACGCAGGTGGCCAGAGGCGGCGCGGCGGTGCGCGGCCGGCTGAGTCGTTGGGTTCGTCGAGAGTGCCGCAGACGCCGGGCAACGGTGAAAGGAGCGCTTGCGGTTGCTGTGCGGTCCCGAAGGGGAGTTCAGGGCTGCTCAGCAGGACGAGCCCCGCCACGGAAGGTGCCATCGAGACCCACCCGGGCCAGCTCTGGGCCCAACCCCTGGCCGGCACGCGTCGGCCCCCATAAGGGGGCCAACCGCATTCTATGGAGAAGCAAAGAATTCGACCCGGTACTGCCCGGTAGGACCCGTTCCGGTCTACGTTCCCCCGGCACCCTGTCATGTCACGCTCACCCGGCGTGGCAGGACGCGGTGAGTGTCATGCTCCTGACTGCGCGGTTCCACCGCCGCTACGCGCAATCACGGGCCTGCCCATCCAGTGCGATACCCCACGTCAACCGGAGGCAGCAACCCATGCGTGAGTCACACCCGAGCGGGCGGAGACGCAGTCTGCGAAGACTCGTCGCCGTCACCTTCCCCGCCCTCGCCCTGACCGTCGCCGGATTCACCGCCGCACCCACGGCCGGCGCCCAGCCTGCCGCGCCCCACCCTCAGACCTCCAAGGTCACGCAGAACAACAAGGCACTGACCGCCCCCGAGCGGCAGACCTACCACTCGACCGGCAAGGCCGGCCAGAAGGTGCCGACCCAGCACCTGTGCGCCACCGCCAAGCCCGGTCAGGCGTCCTGTTTCGCCCAGCGCCGCACGGACATCAAGCAGCGCCTCGCCTCGGCACTCGCCGCCGCCGCGCCCTCGGGCCTCTCCCCGGCCAACCTGCACAGCGCGTACAACCTGCCCACCGCGGCCGGTTCGGGCATGACGGTCGGCATCGTGGACGCCTACAACGACCCGAACGCCGAGTCGGACCTGGCCACCTACCGTTCCACCTACGGCCTGTCGTCCTGCACCAAGGCCAACGGCTGCTTCAAGCAGGTCAGCCAGACCGGCTCCACCACCTCGCTGCCGACCAACGACAGCGGCTGGGCCGGCGAAGAGATGCTTGACATCGACATGGTCAGCGCGGTCTGCCCGAACTGCAGCATCATCCTGGTCGAGGCCAACTCCGCGACCGACGCCGACCTCGGCACAGCCGAGAACGAGGCCGTCGCACTCGGCGCCAAGTTCGTCTCCAACAGCTGGGGCGGCGGCGAGTCCTCTTCCCAGACCAGCGACGACACTTCATACTTCAAGCACCCGGGTGTCGCGATCACCGTCTCCTCGGGTGACTCCGCCTACGGCGCCGAGTACCCGGCGACCTCGCAGTATGTGACGGCCGTGGGCGGTACCGCGCTCACCACCGCCTCCAACTCCCGTGGCTGGAGCGAGTCGGTGTGGCACACCAACTCCACGGAAGGTACCGGCTCCGGCTGCTCGGCGTACGACCCGAAGCCGAGCTGGCAGACCGACTCCGGCTGCTCCAAGCGCATGGAGGCCGACGTCTCCGCGGTCGCGGACCCGGCCACCGGTGTGGCGGTCTACGACACCTACGGCGGCTCCGGCTGGGCGGTCTACGGCGGCACCAGCGCCTCCTCGCCGATCATCGCGAGCGTCTACGCCCTCGCGGGTGCTCCGGGTGCGAGCGACTACCCGGCGAAGTACCCGTACTCCCGCACGGGCAACCTGTACGACGTGACCAGCGGCAACAACGGCAGCTGCTCTCCGTCGTACTTCTGCACCGCCGGCACCGGCTACGACGGCCCGACCGGCTGGGGCACCCCGAACGGCACCGCCGCCTTCACCGCCGGTGGCGGCGGTGGCGGCAACACGGTGTCCGTCACCAACCCGGGCAGCCAGTCCACCACCACCGGCGGCTCGGTCAGCCTGCAGATCAAGGCCACCGACAGCGGCGGTGCGGCCCTGACCTACAGCGCCACCGGCCTGCCGACCGGCCTGTCCGTCAACAGCTCCACCGGCCTGATCTCCGGTACGGCGTCCACCGCGGGAACCTACCAGGTCACGGTCACCGCGAAGGACTCCACCGGCGCCTCCGGCTCGACGTCCTTCACCTGGACCGTCGGTGGCGGCGGTGGCGGCGGATGCACCTCGGCCCAGCTGCTGGCCAACCCGGGCTTCGAGTCGGGCAGCACCGGCTGGAGCGCGACCAGCGGTGTCATCACCAACGACTCCGGTGAGGCGGCCCACGGCGGCTCGTACTACGCCTGGCTGGACGGCTACGGCTCCAGCCACACCGACACGCTGTCCCAGTCCGTGACGATCCCGGCCGGCTGCAAGGCGACCCTGACCTTCTACCTGCACATCGACACCTCGGAGACCACGAGCAGCACCGCGTACGACAAGATGACGGTGACCGCCGGTTCCACCACCCTGGCGACGTACTCGAACCTCAACCACAACTCCGGGTACGCGCAGAAGACCTTCGACCTGTCCTCGCTGGCGGGCCAGACGGTCACCCTGAAGTTCAACGGTGTGGAGGACGCCTCCCTCCAGACCAGCTTCGTCGTGGACGACACCGCCCTGACGACCAGCTGATCCGCACCCTGTGAGCCCAAGATCCCGCACGCGGAAGCCGTCCGCGTGCGGGGTGGGCTGTACCCACCTGGTCGTGGCAGAACGCCACGAGTCGGTGCCGTCACCCGCCCCCGTTCAAAGTGACGGAAGCGCGTTCGGAACCGGGCACAGATTCGGGCTGCGTCGCCGACGTGCCCGTTGTGAGCCCCTGGCGTGCCGGGTTACCAACTGCTGTTGGTCACGCCAGGGAGCTCGCCCGCGTGGGCCATCTGGCGTACGCGGATACGGGACAGGCCGAAGGCGGGCGGCCGTCCACGGAGTCACGATTGCGCAGGCGGGTGGCGCTTGGCGTCGCGGGGATGTCGGCGTAGTTCCCGCTGGGCGGCGGCGCGGTCCTCGTCGGAGCTTCCGGGGCTCGCCGAAGTGCCGTTCGCCTCCTGCTGACGGAGGAGGATGACGCCTGACCCGGTTTGGCGGTGGCGCACACGTGCGGTCGGTCAGCACCTCGGCGTTCTGGGTGGTCTTGGGGAGGCGCGACTGTGCTGCCGCGGGCTGGGCTCCGGCCGAAGGTGCCGCGTAAAGCCTGGCGACGGCGAGGGAGAGGGCCGGGAAGGCGACGGCGACGAGACTTCGCAGGCTGCGTCTCCGGCTGCTTGGGCGTGACTCACACATGGGGTACTGCCTCCATCGGCAAGTGGGGTTTCTCGCTCTGGGTGGGCAGGCCCGGGACGTGCACGGCGGCGGTGGGCGAGGGGATTCTTTAATCCTTTCATAGATCTTGGTGGAAGTCAGACAGTCCGTCGCACCCCTGGTACCGGCTTGTATGACGCTCCAGCATGCGCGCCGCTCAGTCGGCATTCTCGACGCGCAGCGCGCGCACGACCCGCACGACGTGGAGGTCGAGCCGCCACGTTGGACCGCAGTAGGCGCACTGACGCTCACCGGCCAACTCGGCTATGCGGTCACTGGGGGCTTAATGACCGTTGTAGGTGGATATGAATCCGCCTGGACGGCTGACGGGAGCCCCGGTCGGCGGTGCGGAGGGGGAAGAAGGTGCCTGTCGTGGGTGTGCCCTTGTATCTGCGACCACGACTGGAATCACCGCTCACTTCACTGCTGGACGAAGTACCGTTCCTGCACTCGCTCGTCGACGCGCTCGGTTCTCCGCTCAACGTGCTGCTGCCGGAGCGGATCGTCGAGAACGCCGACCGCTTCCGTGCCGTCTACCGTGACCACCACCTGACCGGCCGGGTGTACTACGCGCACAAGGCGAACCGGTCCAGCGCGCTGGTGCGACGGCTGGCGGCGGCGGACCCGGCCGGAACAGGTGTCGATGTCGCCTCGCTGGGGGAGTTGCGGCACGCGCTGGGCTGTGGCTTCACACCGGACCGCATCATGGCCACCGGACCGAAGGACCCGGAGTTCCTCTGGCTGGCCGCCCGTGTCGGGGGGACGGTGAACATCGACTCATGCGGTGAGCTGGAGCAACTGGCCGACATGGTGACCAAGTACGACCTCCCACGCGTCGATGTTCTGCTGCGGCTCTCGGCGTTCGAGTCGCCAGATGACTCGACCGGCGTGGGTGTACGAGTGCTCTCGCGAAGCAGCCGCTTCGGTTCTCCGGTGGGGGAGGTCGGTGAGCTGCTGTCCGCAGTCGAACGGCGCCGTGACGCCGTGGAGTTGACCGGTGTCGCCTACCACCTGGACACGACAGCCCTGGCGGAGAAGGTCCGTGCTCTGGAGCGCTGTGTGATGGTGATGGACGAGTGCCGTGCCCGGGGCCTGGCTCCGCGCGTCATCGACATCGGCGGCGGCTTCGGGGTCGGCTACGTCGACGACGCCGGTCAGTGGGAGCGGTACACCACCGCGCTGACCGAGGCGGTGCTCGGCGCCCGCCCGCCGCTGACGTGGCGCGGGCACGGCTACGGGCTACGCAACGAGAGCGGTACGGTGCGCGGCGCCGCCGCCCTCTACCCGGCGTACCGCCCCACCGCCGGGCCCGGCTACCTGGCCGAGTTGCTCTCGATGCCCACTCCGTCCCTGGGCCGCCCGCCCGCCACCCTGCTCCTGGAGCACCTCTACGACCTGCACGTCGAACCGGGCCGGGCCCTCGTCGACCAGTGCGGGCTCTCGCTGGCACGGGTCCTGGACGTACGGCGCACGGGGCAGGGGGCCGGTGAGTTTCTGGTGCGTCTGGGCATGAACGCGGGTGATGTGAGCCTGGAGGAACACGGCGTCCTCGTCGACCCCATACTGCTCCCGCGCACCGGAGGGGGAGGGGAGAGCGAAGAAGACGGGCCGGTGGGAGTCCACCTCGTCGGCAATCTCTGCCTGGAAGCCGATCTCATCACGCGCCGCATGGTCTTCCTGCCCCGCCTGCCGCGCGCCGGCGACCTGCTGGCGTTCGCCAACACCGCGGGCTATGCCATGGACTTCCACGCCCACCACGCCCAACGACAGCCGGTGGCCCGCACCGTGGCCGTCGTAAGAGAAGGAGACTCCTGGCGCTGGTGCCTGGACGAGGAGTACTGGCCGATCACACACCCCGGGGGGCATGGGGCATGAGGTACGACAGCATCACCGAGGCCATCGGCAACACACCACTGGTCCGCATCGACCCGGCCGTCCACGGCCTGCGCCACATCGACCTGTACGCCAAGCTGGAGATGCTCAACCCCTTCGGCTCGGTCAAGGACCGGCCCGCCTGGAACATGGCGCGCCCGCTGCTGGAGGCCGCGGCCGAGGGTGGTGAGACGGTCGTGGAACTCTCCAGCGGCAACACGGCCAAAGCCCTCGCCCTGCTGGCCGGTATGCACGGGTTGCGGTTCAAGAGCGTCACCAACCGGATGCGGGTGCCGGAGATCAAGGAGCTGCTTCTGCTGCTCGGCGCCGAGATCGAGGAACTGCCCGGGCAGAGCGAGTGCCTCGACCCCACCGACACGGACGATCCACTCACCCGCTTCCACCAGGCACTCTCGGAACCGGGCAGTACGTACGTGCACACCGACCAGTATTTCAACCCGCGCAACACCGAGGCGCACGCGACGGGGACCGGACCGGAGATCGTCAAGGACCTGGACGGCCGCACGCCGGACTGGTTCATCGCATGTGTGGGTACGGCTGGTTCGTCAACCGGCGTCGCCAGGGTGCTGCGCGAACACGACCCGGACGTGCGCGTCCTCGGCCTGGTCGCCCACAAGTCGGACTTCATACCCGGCATCCGCACCATCGACGAGGTGCGCCAGGTCGGCCTGTTCGACCCGGCGACGTACGACACGATCGAGTCGGTCACCTCGGATGAGGCCATCGACGGAATGCTGACCCTCATACGCCGTTGCGGTCTGCTGTCGGGACCGACCGGAGGCGCCGCGTACGAGGGGGCGGTACGTCATCTACGAGCCATCGACGCGGAGTTGTCCGAGTCGGACCAGCGCCGGACGGCGGTCTTCATCGTCTGCGACCGTGCCGAGAGCTATCTGAGCTACGTACGGCAGCGGCGGCCCGAACTCCTGGGCAGTCAGCGCCGCGGACCTTCCGTCACCGCCCTGACCGAAGCCGACGTACGTGCCGAGGCCAAAGCCGTCGGCATCGACGACGCCCGGCGCTGGATCGCGGACGGTGAGCCGCGTCCGCTTGTCGTGGACCTGCGGGGCCCGCACGCTTACGCGGCGCTCCACATCGAGGGGTCGGTGAACATCGTCGACGAGCTCTTCGACGAACTCGTCCGCGGCGGACTGCCCTTCAGTAAGCGGCAGCCGGTGCTGTTGGCCTGCCCGGTCGGGGAGAAGTCCGCCCGGTACGCCGCGCTGCTGACCCGCATGGGCCATCCCGACGTGCGCAGTCTGGTCGGTGGCATCGTCGCCTGGCGGGACGCGGGCGCGCCGCTGGTGCGGGAGTGAGCACGGTGCACCCCGTCCACGGGGTGGACTCGGCCGAGGCGAGCGACTGGCAGCGGGAGGTTCGGGAGCAGTTCCCCATCATCACCGCGCACCCCGAGCTGGCCTACCTCGACAGCGCGGCCACCTCCCAGAAGCCCCGGGCCGTGCTGGATGTCGTACACACCTACCTCACGACGTCCAACGCCAATGCGGGGCGGGGCACATACCCGTGGGCCAACCGGACGACGGAACTGGTGGAACGCACCCGACGGCGGATCAAGGACTTCCTGGGCGATTCCGATCCCGAGCGATCAGCTGTCCACTTCACCAGCGGCACCACCGAGGGACTGCGCACCATCGCCCTGGACTGGCTCACCACCCATCTCACCGACGGCGACGAGATCCTCGTCCCGTTCGCCGACCACCGGGCGAACCTCGATCCCTGGTTGGAGGCCCAGCGGGTGCTGGCCGACCGGGGGATCCGCGTCCACGTGCGGGCACTGCCGTATCAAGCCGCGTCGGGTGACTACGACCACCGGGCGTTCGACCGGGTCATTGGCCCGCGCACCCGTTTCGTCGCCGCCACGCACGTCCACCACGTGTACGGCGGCGACATGAACGTGCACCGTATCCGCGCCGCCGTGGGCCCGGACGTACCGATCTGTCTGGACGCCGCCCAGAGCGTCGGCCACCCGCCGGTCCGCGTCGACGAGTCCGCGCTCGACGTGGACTTCGTGGTCTTCTCCGGGCACAAGGCCCTGGCGCTGCCCGGATCGGGGGTGGTGTGGGCACGCAACGCACGTGGCCCGGCGTTCCGGCCCGGCGGCTGGCAGGGCACCCCCAACACGGTGGGCATCGCCTCGCTGGAGGCTGCGCTCGACTGGCTGGACACGGTCGGCACGGACCGGATCGCGCACTGGACGGCCGCCCTCACCACCCGTCTGACCGACGGGCTGCGACGCCTGACCCCGTACGAGATCCTGGGCTGCCAGTCCAGCCTGGCCGCGGACTCCTCGGTCCGCCCCGCACAACGGCGCCATGGCATCGTCACCTTCCGGCACCGCGACATCCCCTCCGACGACCTCGGCTTCATCCTGTTCAGCCACGGCTTCATGGTCCGGGCGGACAGCCTCTGCCAGGCCGGGGCGGACGAGAAGAAGGACGGTTCCGTACGGGTCAGCCTGCATGTGTACAACACCGTCGAGGAGATTGACCGCCTGGTGGCCGTACTCACCTCACTCGGGTGAATCCGGGATGAAAACCGTTTCCAACGCCTGTAGATTCGGCGGTGTCCGCGGCAGGTGTCAGTCGGAAGAGGTGGCGCGACCTTATGGGCGTGAGCATGGAGACGGCCAAGGAGTGGGTGGAGCGTTGGGAACTCCAGCAGCAGCGCTACGCCGTCGACCGTGAGGAACGGTTCATCGTGATCGCCGATGTGGTCGAACACGTCACGGCCGGCCGCACCCGGCCGCTGATCCTGGACCTGGGCTGCGGGCCTGGATCCCTGGCGGCCAGGCTCGCCGGGCGCATGCCGGACGCGGAGATCGTCGCCGTCGACATGGACCCGCTCCTCCTGGAGCTGGGCCGCACCCACCATGCGCGTGCCGCCCGCTACGTGGATGCCGTGATCGGCGAGGACGGCTGGATCGACGCTCTGGAACTGGACCGCCCGCTGGACGCGGTCGTCTCCACAACGGCTCTCCACTACCTCCCGGAACCAAGGCTCCTGGAAACCTACGGGTCCCTGGCGTCACTTCTGAGACCAGGCGGTGCCCTTGTCAACGGCGACCACTTCCCCCAGGAGACCCCGCGCTGTTCGGAACTCACCGCCCATGTGGGTCGCCGTTGGGCCGTGCGGGCCGGGAGCCACGTTCATGAGGACTGGCAGTCCTGGTGGCGCAGGGCGGCCGAGGACCCAGAGCTCGCCGACCTCTTCACCCAGCGCGAGCAGCGCCTGGCCACGCGCGGTGGTGGAAGCGCCGGCGAGCACCTGACCGCGGCCCGCCACGCCCAACTCCTGCGGCAAGCGGGCTATCACCAAGTCAGCTCGGTCTGGCAGTTCGGCGACAGTCGAGTCCTCGTCGCGGTCAAGGACTGATCCGCACGGCCCGCGCGTCCCCGAGCCGACACGGACGACGCCCGGGACGGGGTGTGGACGGCCGTCAGAGGACGAGGCTCATCAGGATGTCGTCGCGGTCGTCACCGGGGGCCACCCGCAGGGCCCCCGGCCATCGGCCGACCTCGACCCAGCCCAGCTTGCGATAGAAGTCCTCGAGCCCCAGGCCGGACCTCGCGCTGAGCCCCAGCCGTTCCAGGCCCATCTCGTCCCGGGCGACGCCGGCGACGCGGCGCATCAGCGCGGCACCGATTCCCAGGCCACGGAACCTGGTGTGCGTCTGCACGTGGTTGACCGTGCCGCAGTGCGCGACGAGCGGGTGCGGATCACGGCGAAGCAGCAGCCATCCCGCCAGCACGCCGTCCACGGTGGCCACGAGCAGCCTGCTTCGTTGCGGATCGAGTGCGTGGACGATCTCGTCGAGCACCGGCCCGACCTCCTGCGGACTCACCGGCGGCAAGGAGAATTCGTAAGGGATGACCGCCCCGCCGGCATTGCTCACCGTCACCCAGCAGTCGGCCAGCTCTCGCCTCAGGTCGGCGGTTAGCTCCTGGGGCCTGGTGATCTGGGTGAACTCGGGTGACGTCGCTGCCTTGTGCGCTGCCATGGCGATCAGCCTGCCAGACGGCCGCGCATCGGCGGGCTGGTCCGTCGGGTTCTCACCGCCGTCGACAGCGCCTTGTCACTTGCTGGAGTACGGCAGCAGGGCCATCTCGCGGGCATTCTTGATGGCTGCCGCGAGCTGGCGCTGCTGCTGGGCGGTGACGTGGGTGACCCGCCGACTGCGGATCTTGCCACGGTCGGAGATGAACCTGCGCAGCAGATCGGTGTCCTTGTAGTCGATGTAGGTGATGCCGGCCGCGTCGAGGGGGTTGGAGCGGTGCTTCACCGGCTTGCGGGTGTTGATGCGTCGGGTCATGCGGATTCCTCGGAATGTGGTCGTAGTGAGGGATGTCGTGCGGATGGGTGGCTCACGCGGCGTCGAGCAGGGAGTCGAAGGCCGCGGGCAGGCGTCGCCACCCCTCGGGTCCGGCCGCGTACTCGGCGTCGGTGAGCAGGCAGGAGTCGAGAAGCTGCTCGATGCCGGAGCGGTCGAGTCCGGGTGAGGTGAAGACGAGGTGCTGGCAACGGTCCCCGTGCTCCTGATGCCAGTCCAGGGCGGCGGCCGCTCGCCGTACCGGGGGGACCAGTTCCCACGCCGCGTCCGGCAGGGAGGCAAGCCACGGGCCCGCGCTCTCGACGCACAGGGCACCGCCGGCCGCGTCCCAGGAAAGCAGGGTGTCGGGGCGGTCGGCGAGCCAGAACCGGCCCCTGCTGCGTGCGGCCGCACAGCACAGGTCTTCCAGCGCCTGGTAGAGGCGTTCGGGGTGGAAGGGGCGGGTGCGATGCCAGACCAGGGTCGTGACGCCTGCTTCGTCGGCGTCCTGCGGCAGGAGCGCGCAGGCCGGGTGCTGGGCCGTGGCCGCTGCTTCCACGTCGAATCCGGCGAAGGCAAGGTGCGCGAGTTCACCCGAGGCGGCGTCGACGTGGCGGGCGGTGGGGTGCAGCTGGGCCAGCAGGGCGTGGTCCTGTTCGTCCGCGTCCTTGCTGTCCACGAGGGCGAGGACGGGCGCGTACTCCAGTTGCCGTGCCCAGGTGTCGCCGACGGTGCGCTGGTCCGTCGCCGCCGCCGCGAGTCCCGCCTCGGCCAGGTCGTCCCCGTTGGCGAGGTAGGGCAGGACCAGAGCCGGGTCCACCGCGGTGATCACGTTGGTGAGCGTCAGGTCCTCGCCGCTGTGCGCCGCGACGACCTCCGCCATGGCTTTGGGCTCGACCGAGTCCCACAACTCGACGATGGCCAGCCGCGTCAGGCCGTGGCCGGCGAGCCGCTCCAGCTCCGGGACCAGGTCCTCGCGCAGGGCGCAGCAGGCGCAGTCGTTGACCAGCGGTGCTTCGCCCGAGGCCAGCACGCCTGACGCGTCGCGCAGGAGTCGTCGTACGGTTCCCTCGCCCGCGGTGGCCAGGTCGTGATGCAGGGCGATGCTTCCCGGCACCGCCTTCAGCAGGCGGTCGACGACCTGGGTGCGGGCGTCCGTGTGCAGGCCGCCGACGATGACGACCGGCAGCCGGCCTTCCTCGCGCATCAGCGGCCTCCGGAACGGCCGTAGCGGCGCTCGAAGCGCTCGACGCGGCCCGCGGTGTCGAGGACGCGGGCGGTACCTGTGTAGAAGGGGTGACTCGCCGAGGAGATCTCGACGTCCACGACGGGATAGGTGTTGCCGTCCTCCCACTCGATGCGCTTGTCGCTGGTGAGCGTCGAACGGGTCAGGAAGGCGAAGTCGGCGGCCTTGTCGCGGAAGACGACGGGACCGTATGCGGGGTGGATGCCGGGCTTCATGGAGTGCTCCCTCGGGCGGTGGGTGGTCGGGTCAGCGTTCTTCGCGGAAGTCGACGTGGCGGCCGGCGAGCGGGTCGTACTTGCGCAGGACCAGGCGGTCGGGGTCGTTGCGGCGGTTCTTGCGGGTCACGTAGGTGTAGCCGGTCCCCGCGGTGGAGCGGAGCTTGATGACCGGGCGGAGTTCGTTGCGTGCCATAGGCGCTACTATATGGGAACGATTTCCATTATCGATAGCACCCCCTCAGTGAGAGGCAGGTCCTCCTGTGTCCGCCCACTGCCAACTGACCGGCGCCCAGCCGGGATTCGGCAACCGCATCTCCCACTCGCACCGGCGCACCTCCCGCCGCTTCAACCCCAACGTCCAGCACAAGCGGTACTGGCTGCCCAGCGAGTCCCGGTACGTCCGACTGACGCTGAGCGCCCGCGGCATCAAGACGGTTGACACCATCGGCGTAGAGGCGGCTGTCGCGCGCATCCGCGCCCGGGGAGGGAAAATCTGATGGCCAAGCGGAGCAAGATCGCGAAGAACGAGAAGCGCAAGGCCGTCGTCGAGCGGTACGCAGCCCGACGCGCCGAACTCAAGGAGATCATCCGGCGTCCTTCTTCGACGGAGGCCGAGCGCAGCGCGGCAGTCGCAGAACTTCGCCGCCAGCCGCGCGACGCCAGTGCCACCCGCGTCCGCAACCGGGACAGCGTCGACGGCCGCCCGCGGGGCCATCTGCGCAGGTTCGGGCTCTCCCGTGTCCGAGTGAGGGAGCAGGCACACGCGGGTTTCCTGCCCGGTGTCACGAAGTCGTCCTGGTGACGGCGGTTCCTCCGCGCTGACGGAGGGCACAGGGGGCACGTCTCACCTCGAGCCGTGCCCCTTGCCCAAGGAGGGCGCACGAGCACAACCGAAGCGTCACGCGTGCTCGTGATCGCCGTCTGTGCGTATGCGAGAGATCAGACCCAAGTGGAAACCGTCCACTGCGAAATCCAGCAGGAGAGCACGCATGAGTGACGCCGCACGCAACCATCCGGGTCATCCCTTCACACTTGTCGTCTGCGCCGCGTGCGAGGCCGCCACCGGTCAGGTGAAGGACGAGCTGCGCCGGGTGGTCCGCGACAGCCCCCAGGGGGTCATGATCTCCACAGGATGCCTGCGGACAGTGCTCGACTGCGCGGGCCGGCGCGGGCTGCACGCTGCCGTGCAGCCGTGCACGGCGGATCGCCGCCCCACCGGAACCGCCATGCGTCTTGGCCCGCTTGTCACCGTGGCCGATGCTGAAGCGGTCGGAGCGTGGCTGCGGGCCGGAATGCCGGACGACGGCACGCTGCCCGACAGGCTGCGGTCGGCGCCCGCCCCGCGGCATGTCCCGCACCTCAACTGAGGGCGGGCGGTGTGAGCAAGGGCCTGTTGAGCGTGGTGACCGGCCCCTCGCGTTTGCGGTGCCGCGGCGGACAGTTGCTGGGGCTCGCTCCAGGTGCCATGGTCCTCGCGGTGTCGACCCAGGAGCGGTCGGCGCTGGACAAGGCCCCGCTCACTGACGGGGAACTCCCGCTCGGGTAGGACGGGATGGACAGCAGTCGTCGGGCGCCGAGAGTGACACCATCGGCATGGGCAGCCACCACTCGGCCGATGTCTCGTCGGTCACCCAACGGTCGAAGAGGCAGGGATGTGGACCCGCTCCCATCAGGCTGGGGCAGGTTGTCGTACCGGGTTCGCGGTCCGTACCGGGCCGGGTGGTGCCGTGGCTGCGACCACCACCCGGCCCGGGGTCCTCAGGGCCCCGCTACGAGCGCGGGCTGCTCGTGTTCGCAGGTGTCGCCGATGCCGTAAGTGTCCCAGGCGGGGAACGGGTCGGCTGCAGGACGGCCCTCGCCGTCCGCCATGAGACAGTCGGCCAGGGCCGCTTGCAAGGAGTCGGCCTGCAAGTGGGTTCCGATGAAGACCAGTTCCTGACCGTCGGCGCTCTCCGCGTCGCGAGCGGCGGACGGTTCGAAGCGGGCCACGGACCCGGCCTGCGACCACAGACCCGTTAGGTGCGGGCGGCTGGCCAGCGTGAAGAAACCCTTGGAGCGCAGGATCTGCCCGTAAGCCCCGCTGTCCAGCTGCTCTGTCACGAAGGTCCACAGCCGCCCGGGATGGAAGGGCATTTCGGATCGGAAGACGGTGGAGGAGATGCCGTACTCCTCCGTTTCGGGTACGTGGTCGCCGTTGAGCTCCATGACCCAGCCCGGGGCCTGTTGGGCCCGCTCCAGGTCGAACAGCTTGGTGCCGAGGACATCGCCGGCCTGGACGCGGCCGTGGACGGCAGGGACGATCCGCGCGGCCGGGTTGAGGCGGGCGAGGGTCGCCCGCAGCCGGTCGGCGGTCTCGGCGTCGACGAGGTCGAGTTTGCTGAGCACGATCACGTCGGCGAACTCGATCTGATCCATCAGCAGGTCGCTGACCGTGCGTTCGTCGTCCTCGTACTGGTCGAGGCCGCGCTCGGCCAGCTCGTCTCCGCTCGCGAGCTCGGTCAGGAAGTTCGCCGCGTCGACGACCGTGACCATGGTGTCCAGTTGGGCCAGATCACCCAGCGTCGCTCCGTCGTCCCGGGCGAAGGAGAAGGTGGCGGCCACCGGCATGGGTTCGGAGATACCGGACGACTCGATGAGCAGGTAGTCGAAACGGCCCTCGCGGGCCAGTCGGTCGACTTCCTGAAGCAGGTCGTCGCGCAGGGTGCAGCAGATGCAGCCGTTGGTCATCTCGACCAGGCGTTCCGCGGTGCGCGACAGGGTCGCCTCGCCGCCGCGCACCAGGGCGGCGTCGATGTTGACCTCGCTCATGTCGTTGACGATGACCGCGACGCGCAGGCCCTCACGGTTGCCGAGGACGTGGTTGAGGAGCGTGGTCTTGCCCGCGCCGAGGAATCCGGACAGGACGGTGACGGGCAGTCGGTCGAAGGGCATGAACAGTCAGTCCTCGGGGCGCAGCAGTCCGCGCTCGTACGCCTTCACCAGCCGCTGCGGCACCAGGTACGAGACTCCGTCGACGGTGATCGGCACGAGCGTGGGCGTGGTCGCCTTCCACTGGGCGCGGCGGTGGCGGGTGTTGCTGCGGGACATCTTTCGCTTGGGTACGGCCATGGGGACCTCCTTGATCGATGAGATGCCCAAAGCTACATGAAAATGAATCCCATTACTAGCTGACGGCGTTTCGCCAGCCGGTGCAGGAAAGGGGCTGCTCGCGAGGGGCAGCCACCGGTTTCGTCGCCCATCTGGAACAGCGAACGCCGGTACGTCAGGCGGTGCTCGCGTTCGGCCTCACTGGGGCGCCACCCGTTGTGGGCCGCAGCCCGGGCACACACCGGAAAGCTCCACCGTGTGACGGACGTTCGCAAAGCCGGACGTCCGTGCGATCGTGTCCGCCCAGTCCTCCACCGGGCCGGAGTCGACGGGGCGGCTGAGGCCGCATTCTGTGCAGATGAGGTAGTGGCGGTGGTCGGGGCCGGGGCGGTAGCGGAAGAGGCGCTCTCCGCCGGTGTCGCGGACCATGTCGGCCCGGCCGGCGGCAGCCAGGGCGGTGAGGGTGCGGTAGACCGTGGACAGGCCGACCGGTGAGCCGTCGGCGGCGAGTTGGTTGTGGAGCGTCTGGGCGCCGACGAAGCCCTCGGCACGGATGAGCGCCTCGACGACCGTGGTGCGTTGCTGGGTGTGCCGGCCGATCAGCGTGACGTCGGCCAACGGTGTGGGGGAGGGCTGCCGGTCGCGTTCCATCGGATGCCTTCGCTCATGTGCCGGTGGGGGCGGCGGTGTGCGTACGAGGACCGGAGGCGGGCCGTCGTATCAGCAACGTCGCGGCATAGACGGCCGTGGCGACGGCCATGATGGCGAAGCTCGGCGGCATCCTCGGCACCGCGTACGAGGCGAACAGTCCCGCCCACATCTCCAGCACCGCCAGCCCTGCGGAGAGGGCGAGTGCCCGGTAGGGCCGGTCGGTGAGACGGATCGCGGCGCCGGCGGGGGCGGCGAGCAGGCCGAGCAGGAGCAGGGACCCGACCGCTTGCGTCGCCTCGGCGGCGCTGATCCCGGCGAGGGCGAGGAAGCCGTATCCGAGCAGTCGGACCGGCACCCCGCGGGCTGCGGCCACGGCCTCGTCGAGCGTGGCGAACAGCAGCGGCCGGGCGATGAGGACCACCAGCAGGCCGACCCCGGCGGCCACCAGGGCGGCGACGACCGCGCTTGCGGAGGAGATGCCGAAGATGGAGCCGAACAGCACGCTGACGCCGGCGGTTCCGTTGGTGGTGCTGTGGAAGGTCGTGTACAGGGTGATGAAGAAGGCGCCCAGGCCCAGGATCCAGGAGAAGACGCTCCCGATGACCACGTCGTCGGGCCGGGCCCGGCGGCCGAGGGCGCCGAAGAGCAGCGCCATGGCGATGGTCGCGGCGAACAGCCCGAGGCGAAGGTCGGCGCCGAGGACCAGGGCGGCCATCGCGCCGGTGAAGGCGACGTGGCTGAGCGCATCGCCGGTGAAGACCTGGGCGCGCAGGACGAGGAAGTAGCCGACCAGGCCGGAGGCGACGGCGATGGCCGTTCCGGCGAGGAAGGCGTGCTGGAAGAAGGGCTGCGACAGCGGGGAAGCGGCCAGGAGGACGGTCATACGGCCACCTCCCTGGTGGTGGGCGCGGCTCCGGCTCGGGTCCGGCCGAGCGACTCGCGCAGCGAGCGCCAGCCCAGGGCGAGCAGGTATCCGGCGAAGGCGATGGATGTCACGAAGAAGCCCAGGGGATAGGGCGAGTAGTAGGCGGCAGTCAGCCCGAGCCAGGTGGCGGCGAAGGCCAGGAGCACCGACAGGGCCAGGCTCGACGCCGGGCGGGCGGTGAGGGTCTGTGCGGTGGCGGCCGGGATCACCATGAGGGCGAAGACCAGCAGGGTGCCGGTGATCTGGCTCGCCTCGGCGGTGGCCGCGCCGAGCAGGACGAGGAAGACCACGGACAGGGCACGGACCGGCACGCCGCTCCCGGCGGCGACCTGCGGGTCGACGGAAGCGAAGAGCAACGGCCGCCCGATCAGCGCCAGCACGGCGAGCACCACCGCGCCGACCACCGTCAGCACGGTCACCTGGGAGGAAGTGATCCCCAGGAAGGTGCCGAAGAGGATGGTCTGCGGCCCTGCCAACAACCCCTTGTACAGGGCGATGAACAGGAAGCCGCAAGCCAGCAGGAACGCCTGCACGGTCCCTGTGAGTGCGGACTCATGGTGGTCTCCGCCGCCGCGCAGGGCGGCGATGACCAAGGCGGCGGCCACGCACAGCGTGAAGTAGCCGTAGACCGCGCTGACCCCGAGCAGGACCGCTCCGGCGGCGCCCGGGAAGGCGACCAGGGAGACGGTGTGCGCGGCGAACGTCTGCCGCCGCAGTACCACGAACCACCCCACGAGTGCGGAGACCACGGCCACGATCGCGCCCGCGCGGAAGGCGTTGACCATGAAGGGGTAGGACCACATGTCCTGGAAGTCGGTCAGGAGGTTCCACGACCAGGTTGGTGCCCCTGTCTCAGCCAGCAGCATGACCGCTCCCCGGGGTGTCGTGCCGGTCGGTGTGGACGGCCGGTGCCTCCGGCTGGCCCACCACGACCAGCCGGCCGTCCGAGGCCCGCAGGACCTCGACTGGTGTGCCGTAGAGCCGGGTCAGTGTTTCGGAGGTGATGACCTCGCCCGGCGTGCCGGTGGCGGCTCCGCCGTGGGCCAGGTACACCACCCGGTCCAGGTGGTGGAGTATCGGGTTCACGTCGTGGGCGACCATCACCACCGAGACGCCCTCGTGGTGGCAGATGCGCCCGATCAGTGCGGCGACCGCGCCCTGGTTGGGCAGGTCGAGGCTGTCCAACGGCTCGTCGAGCAGAAGCAGATCGGGCCTGCGCACCAGTGCCTGGGCGATGAGCAGTCGCTGCTGTTCGCCTCCGGAACACTGTCCGATCGGCCGGTGCGCGTACGCCGACGCTCCGACCAGCTCGATCACCTCGTCCACGCGTGCGCGGGCTGCCCGCCGGGGCGCGTTCGGGAACGGCAGCGGTACTCCCCACCGGTCGCCGTCCAGGCCGAGGCGCACCACGTCGGTGCCGCGGATGCGCAGGCTGGCGTCGAAGTTGCGGCGCTGCGGCAGGTAGCCGATGCGGTCGTTGGCCTGCCCGGGCCGGGCGCCGAGCACCCGTACGTCACCGGCCGCAGCGGGTAGCGCGCCGAGCAGGACCTTGATCATGGTGGACTTGCCGACGCCATTGGGGCCGAGCACGGCGGTGAACTCGCCGGCGCCGATGCGAAGGTCCACCCCCGACCACAGCGTCCGGCCGCCGACCCGCACGGCCGTGCCGTTCAGGGCGACCACCGGGGTGTTCGTGGTGTCCGCGGTGGTGTCGTGGCCGCCGTTTCGGCGATGGGGGACGGTGTGGCCGCTGTGCGTGACGGCTTCTCGGGCCTTCGCTATCGGGTTCATGGCTCAGTTCACTTCCCGGTGGCCTTGGCCAGGGCCTGCTCGATGCCCTGCAGCTCGGTGGTCTGCCACTGCTGGAAGGTGGCCCCGGCGGGGGACAAGGTCTCGGTCAGCGTGGCGACCGGGATGCCTTCCGCCTTGGCCTCCTTGACCTGCGCCTGCACGTCCGGCGTGGAGTTCTGGGAGTTGTAGACGTAGATCTTGATCTTCTTGTTCTTGATCTGTTGGTCGATGGTGGCCTTGTCCTTGGCCGTGGGGTCGGAGCCCTCGCTCATCGCGTCCAGGAACGTCTCGGGAGTGAGCATCTTCAGCCCCAGGCCCTCGGCGAGCGGCGTGACGATGGACTCCGAGGCGCCGATCGGGGTCCCGGCGTACTTTGCCTTGATGTCCGCGATGAGCTTGTTGTAGCCGGCGAGCGTCTTGGTCTCGAAGGTCGTCTTCTGCCGGTCGAAGTAGGAGGCGTCGGCCGGGTCGATCTTCTTGTAGTCGGTGGTGATCTTCTCGATGACCTGGTGGACGTCGTCCGGGGAGTACCAGCGGTGCGGGTTGCCACCCGGCTTGATCCCGACCAGGTCCCCGACCTTCAGCTCGGTCCGCGCGCTGCCGGGGTTGGAGGCGAGCAGCTTGTCGGCCCAGGCGTCGTAGCCGATGCCGTTGACGATCGCGTACTGGGCGCCGGCCACGGTGCGGGCGTCGGCGGCGGTCGGCTCGTAGTCGTGCGGGTCGGTGGCCGGATTGGTGATGATGCTGGTCACCTTCACGTGGCTGCCGCCGAGCTGGGAGGCGATGCTGCCCCAGAAGTTCTCCGCCGCCACCACCTGGATCGCCTTGCCCGAGCCGCTGCCGGCCGCGGCGCTGTCGCTGGCGTGCGGGGAGGAGGTCGAGCAGGCGGTCGCCGTCACGGCCGTCAGGGCGGCCGCCGCGGTGACCAGTGCGATCCTCGCGGACGATCGGGTGGCACGGGAGACGGGGGCGGTGGACATGCGGGGAGCTCCTTAGGGCG
Source organism: Streptomyces sp. NRRL S-1022 (assembly GCF_000720135.1). Lineage (GTDB taxonomy): Bacteria > Actinomycetota > Actinomycetes > Streptomycetales > Streptomycetaceae > Streptomyces. The sequence goes on from NZ_JOIU01000005.1 coordinate 378,977, forward strand.
ATGCCGGACGCGAGGCGAAAACGCGCCAGCTGTAGGGCGACACTTTCGACGCTAGATGGGAATGATTTTCAGATCAACGTCAGATGAAAACCGTTGCCATCTTTTGACCGGGCGTACGACTGCTCGGGGCTGCGCAGGTAGGGGTGTGGTGGATGGTGCCGGGCCAAGCGTGGCGGCCGTCGCTCACGAGGACCCGGGGCCCCGGTTGGGCAGTGGCTGGCCTGGTTGCTAGCGCCGCCCGGGTGGCCACCACCCTCCAGGCCCTCGCCACCCCTTCCCGGCTGCTGATCCTCTCCCGCCTGCGGGAGGGCCCCTGCGCCGCCACCGAACTCGCCACCGAGGAGTGCATCAAGCCTCCGTGCGGTTTCAGGCTGTTCGGAAGGGCCACATGACGAAAAACAGCGTTGACAGACGGCATGTCATGTCAGCTGCGGGCCAGTTGGTTCACCATGCGGCCGCCCTCTTGCGCTGGTCAAGGCCATGCCAATGCAGGTCTTGTGAGGCTGCCGGGGTCAGCGAGTGAACTGCCGTTGGTGCTGGTGTGTCCGCATGCTCCTCGCCCTGGCCACGAGACATCGGACGGCCCTGAACGAATCGTTGCGGCTGCTGAGGCTGTTTGAAGTCGACGGCTTGGCCGAGCGGAAAGCGTGTTCTCCTCGGCGTCGCGCATCATCCGTGCCGACGCCTGTACGAAGTGATCCAGGGTTCTCCTTCACTTCGGCGTCTTGCGTGGGCGGCTATTGAGCTCGGCGGTGACGGTGTCCAGATCCTTGCGGGTGCGGGCTGACAGGCCGGTGCCTTCGGGACGGCTGATTGTGACGGGAACCTCCCTGTGGAGCACCTCCCGGACTCCCGACCCGCGTCGATAATGACCTTGTGCGCTCGCTAGCCAGGAATGCCATCCTGCCCCTGACGCTGGTCATCGTCGGAACAGCCGCAGCGGTGGGCGACACCGCGTGGGAAACCCATACGGTCACAAGCAGCGGGCGCAGCGGTTTCGGCAAGTCCGGCGAGCGGGGCCAGTCCCCGCAGGACCAGGACCAGGCCCTCTCCGCGACGGCCCCGGCCAAGGACGGCAACGCGTACACCCCCCGCAGGACCGAGGAGAACGCCCGGATCGGCGCGGTCTTCGAGAAGGACGACCGGGGCGCGCACTTCTGCACGGCGAGCGTGGTGCGGAGTCCGGGCCGGAACATGCTGATCACCGCGGCCCACTGCGCCTTCGACGCCGACTCCGGACAGCCGCTGAACGACCTGGTCTTCGCCCCCGGCTACCGCAACGGCGACGAACCCACCGGCCTGTGGAAGGTCAGCAAGGTGGTCGTCGACGACCGCTGGGCCAAGTCGCAGGACGAGGACCTTGACGTCGCCTTCCTCGTCCTCGACCAGAAGGACGGCAAGGATATCCAGGACGTCCTGGGCGGCAACACCCTCGGCATGGACCGCGGCTTCGACAACAAGGTCAAGATCACCGGCTATCCCACCAGCCGTGACACCCCGATCTCCTGCCAAAACCGCACCACGAAGTTCAGCGACACCCAGCTGCGCATCCAGTGCACCGACCTCGAGGACGGGACCAGCGGCAGCCCCTGGCTCGCCGACTACGACCCCAAGAGCCACACCGGCACGGTCATCGGCGTCCTGGGAGGCCACGAAGGCGGCGGCGACCAGGACGACGTCTCCTACGCCGCGTACTTCGACGACGACATCGCCAAGCTCTACCGACGGGCCCAGGACGAGGACTGAGCCGCCCAGCTCATCCGCGCCCAGTCTCACGGCGAAGGGCAGTACTTCGGCGGGCTTCCTCGCTGTCCGTCACTGCCGGTCATGAGTGGGCGAGAAGTCAGCTCATTATCAGCCTGCCCAGGCCAGGTTGAGCGTCGGTTCGTTCGAAGCCATCCGGCGGTGATCGAGTCGCGCCGTTGTGGCGGGATCGATGGGACGGTTGCGCCGTGCCGTCCCGGGCGGGGGTCTGACTCATGAGATCTATGACCGCAGTGTTCAGTCACAGGCTTGTCGACTGTCGTCCGGGATGGTGCCTTCTGTCACCGAGCCACAGGGCGTGTCCCAATAGGGCCTTGCCGTCTTTCAGGCGCCATCACGGTTCAGACCGCCCGAGCGGGCCGGTGCCATCCACCCAGCACGTCACCACGCGGGAGGCAACCACCATGACGACCAGACAGCGCAGCACCTCCTCCAGCACCGATCCGCCCGCTCGGGGCGAAATTGTTCTGGGCGTGGACACGCACGGCGAGGTTCACGTCGCCGCCGTGGTCTCCCCGCTGGGCAAGGTAGTGGGCACCGAGTCCTTTCCGGCGACAGCGGCCGGCTACCGACGGCTGCTCGTGTGGGCCCGCAAGCGGGGGACGGTGCGCCGGGCCGGTGTGGAGGGCACAGGCACCTTCGGAGCGGGCCTGTCCCGCTACCTGCTGGCTCAGCACGTCGAAGTGATCGAAGTGAATCGGCCGGACCGCACGGCCCGCCGGCTGCTCGGCAAGTCGGACCCGCTCGATGCGCAAGCTGCCGCGCGGGCCGTGCTCAGCGGCCGCGCCCGGGCCCAGGCAAAAGCCGGCGACGGACCGGTGCACAGCGCCCGGATGCTCAAGCTCGCCAAGGACTCCGCGGTCAAGGCCCGCACCCAGGCGATCAACCAGCTCAAAGCCGTCCTGGTCATCGCCGATCCCGCACTGCGGGAACGGCTGCCGAGCTTAGGCAATGCCGACTTGTTCCATACCTGTGCGCGCCTCGGCCTACGTGACGGTGAGGGCGACGATGACGTGGTGGCCCAGGCCACCCACATGGCGTTGCGCATGCTGGCCGAGCGCATCGAACAGCTCACCGGGCAGATCGACGAGCTGAACCAACGCATAACCCGGCTCGTCGAACGTCACGCCCCACAGCTACTCGTACCGGTGGGCATCGGTCCGGACAGCGCAGTCACCTTGCTGATCACCATGGGGGACAACCCCGAGCGGCTGAACACTGAGGCATCCTTTGCTGCGCTTTGCGGAGTCAGCCCCGTCGAGTATTCGTCGGGCCGTCGGAGCACGCGCCGGCTCAACCACGGCGGCGACCGCCAGGCGAACGCGGCCCTGCACCGCATCGTCTTCACCCGCCTGCGCCACGACCCGCGCACCCAGGCGTACTACGAACGCCGCACCCAGGAGGGCAAGACCCGACGCGAGATCATCCGATGCCTCAAGCGATATGCCGCCCGCGAGGTCTTCAACCTGGTCAGGACGGTATCCAGCGATCCCCCGTTATAGGGGCGTCTTCGACTTCAAGCCCCTGCAAAGGCGGCCGGCGGAGGATCCCGAGTGGGTGTGCTGCAGCTCCAGCCGCGGCACCGTTCATTTCCGCAGGTGGTCGTAGTCGTAGCCCTTGTCTGCGTGGAGCTTGGCCGGACGCCGACGGCGGGGGCCGCGGCGGGAGCGGTTGCTGGATGGGCCGTAACCACGCCCCGAGTGGCCGTCCTTCTGTCGAGCCGGACGGCTCTGGGGCAGCCGTGGCCATGGATCGACCAGGACACCGGTGATCTCCTGCCATGCCCTGTGCTCGAAGCCACTGTCGTGCCAGTGCTGCAACCCGCGACATGTGTTGTATGACCACATCACCGCGGTGTACTGGTCCCGGACGCGCTCCTCGGTGAACGCGGTCTGCACCTGGTCGGGGGTGAGCCCGGTCCGTATCCGGCCACCCAAGGTGTCCTGAACGTCGTCGAGGGTCTGCAGAAAGATTTCGAAGATGTGCCTTTTGTTGCTGTAGGTCGAGTACACGTAGTACCCCCACATGGGCTGGCCGACAGCATCAACTATCGCTGCGGCGAGCTCGGCACACTCGCGCAGGTCGCGTTCACGCTCTTCCTGTTTCTTCCGTTCCAGCAGTGTGTCGCTTCATACGCTCCTCGTCCTCGCGTGCGGCCTCGACACATCGGGTCAGGTCACCTGCCTGCTCCCGGTAATGCCGGCAGGCGGTGAGCGCGTCGTAGCGCAGGCGTTGCATTGTGGCGTCGTAGTCGGCACGCAGCCGCCGGTTGCGCCAGGCGTGGCGGACCCGCCAGATAAGTTGGGGCAGTGGGGCCTCGGCCCGGTACATATGAAGACTGGCCTGACGTTGTTCGTCATTCAGGATCTTCATTGCGTACAGGAACGCCTCGGTGGCGGCGTACCATCGTGCGGCGTCCATAGCGGGGGCCAATATGAACTCCGACTTGTCGAGGTCGGAGAACTCAGGGCTGAGGGCACAGTAAAGGGCTCCGGTGGCGTTGCCCTATTCGTCCTCCAGGCTCATCGTGTCGTGCCGGACTAATGGACCAAGTCTCGCGTAGTGGACCCTGACGATGGTGTCCTTGGTCATCGCGGCCTGCCTCCTGGGGGCGGGTATCTCGCATAAGTCCTACCCAGTGAGCCTTCTCAACCTCTTCACGGGGCGGAAGTTGGCCGTAGCGAGGCCCCTGGTGGACGAGTTTTCAGCCAGAAGCACCGGATCCACCGGAGGTTTCGCGTGCTTGTCCACTTGTCCGAACTGGACCTGTCCAGCTCCGCCTGCGCTTCCCCCTTACTCGCCTGCGGGAACACCGCCAGGTACTCGGTACCCGTTGGCGGCGTCTGAGTGCCGACCGGCAGGTTTCGCCGACCTCGCCCACATCCACATCCGTAACGGTCGCCCCCATGCCCAGCTGGCGGCAACATTCGGCATCGGAACCACCACCGCCCACCGCTGTGTCACCGAAGCTGTCGGCCTCGCGGGCCCGCCCGCCCCGACCGTGCCGGCGGCTCGGGCGGCTCCTGAAGGCGTACATCCTGCCGGACAGCACGCTATCGCCGATCGGCCGGGGCACCCCCAGCCGAAGGCTGGGGTAGCGCCAGTGGGCTATTGCAGGAGGCGTCGGCCTGTCACGCTGGTCGTGCTACCGGTGCGGTGCGTTGAGGAGTTGGGCTGTGACGGGGACGGGCTCCGGAGAAGCAAGGCGGGTTGCGGGGTGGTATCGGTTGACGGTGGTCCTGGGCCGCGGCGGCATGGGGGTCGTGTGGCGGGCAACCGACGAGTTGATCGGCCGTACGGTCGCAGTGAAAAAGTTACGGGCCCCGCAGGGTCTTTCCGGTCGGGAGCGGGAGGTCTTATGGGCGGAATACCCGCCTGATCGGCGACCGTGACCGCGCCAGCCTCCTCCGCTGATCCGCGAGGCCCGAAGAAGGCTGCGAACTCGCGGCAGCCGAAGTGGGGCTGTTCGTAGCAGGCACCACGTGCGAGCCGGCGATCGAACTGGTCGCGGTACTTCGGTAAGGGCGCGGTGGTCTGGTGCCGGGCGTCTGTCGGTCGGCTTTTGGGGCGACCGAGGATCGCAATGATTACGAACCGCCGACCCCGCCAGACCCGAGACTAGCGGTCGCTCTTGGCGGCGACTGAGGATCGCAACCGCATGATGGCGCTGGGGCACCGCACGCTCGTCGCAGGTGGCGGGCATCCTTCGGGGCGGCCGAGGATCGCAACCCCCGGGACGACCTCTGCGAGCACTGTGAGGGCGGCCTGGCAGGCGCTCTTCGGGGCGGTCGAGGATCGCAACATCGACATGGACAACTTGCGCGCGCCGGTGCGTGTGATTGAGATGGAGCAGGCGCTTAGAAGGCGCCTGCTCCATCCACTGAGCTACGGGGACTGAGCTGCGAAAACGCAGTATCTTAGGTGCTTGCCCATGTGGCCTGTGGGACCTATGTGGGATCTTCGAGCTTCGTGGAACGGTGGGACGCTGCGGCATCCCGGTGGCCCGGACGTAGCGTCTCACACCATCTTCACAGGGCCGAAGCCCCTCGCGGAAACAATCCTAGGCCCGCCCGGCGTTGACGATCTTCGAGCCGAAGAGGGGAAGGTGTCGGGCCTGAAGCTGTTCCACACGACGACGAGCGGTGCGACCGAGGTGGCGCCGCGTCTTGCTGAGGCCGAGGCAGATGTGCAGGGCATGGTCGAGACGCACATGGAGACGCTGCTGGGGGTCCGGTTTCTGGCGAGCGAGTACAGCACTGGACCTGTCCACGGGGGCAGGATCGATTCGCTCGGCCTGGACGAGAACGGATCACCCGTTGTCGTGGAGTACAAGCGCGGCCTCGACGCCGGCGTCATCAACCAGGGGCTGTTCTACTTGAGCTGGCTCGTGGACCACAGGGCGGAGTTCGAGCACCTGGTCCAAGGCTGGCTCGGGGCCCCGGCCGCGGCCCAGGTGCTCTGGAGCAGCCCGAGGTTGATCTGCATCGCCGGGGACTTCACCCGCTACGACGTGCACGCCGTGCGCGAGCACCGGCGCAGCATCGACCTGGTCCGCTACCGACTCTTCGGCAGAGACCTGCTCGGCCTTGAGACCGTGGCCTCAGTCAGCGGCAGGTCGCCGGCCGTACGACGGGCCCGCGGGCAGTCGACCGTACTGGCAGTGAAGGACGGCCAGAGCACGGCGCTGGCCGAGCTGGGGCAGTGCGCCAGCATCAGCGAGCGGCGCTCGGATTGTGATCATTTCGGTGGTGCCTTCCGACGTAATGGGCATGCAGTGGCGGTGGTTGATCAATGATGCGCGGGATCGCCGGTTTGGCTAACCGGCGATCCCGCGCTATGTTGCCCCCGCTCTGCCTGCGTGCCGCTCGCCGAGTCGGATCACAGAGCGCCTATGGGCTGATCTTCGAACGGTTCGCGGCGGGAGTCGGTGAGCACAGGACCCAGGCTTACGGGGTTCGCCCCGTTGAGGGCTTGGCAGGGAGCGTCGGCTAGTTCGTGACCCTGGTGGCGTCATGGTCACTGGGGTCGGCGGCGTAGGTCGGTCATGCGGAGCGGGGCTCCTTCTGCCGGCGGCCAGACCGGTCGGGTCCGGCCGCCAGAAGGGTCGGGTCAGCGTGCGATGCGGCTGGTGGGTGGGGCTGTGGTGGGCGGAGGGCCTGCGCGGGGCGCCGTCCTGGTCGTGCGGCGCGGGGACCAGGTTGTTGCCGTGGGCATGGTGGCGTGGTGCCAGCGGGTGCGAATGGCAGTCAGTTCGGCGAGGGCGCGGCGGCTGCCGACGACGAGTTGGTAGGGCGTGTTGACCGGGTCGTCGGTGAAGGCCACGATGCGGCGGCCGACATGGTGGGCCGTGGTGAGGACAGACCGGTGCAGAATTCGCTCGCCCAGGTAGGGCGCGGACACGTCCGGTTCGGCGAGGAAGGCGAGCAGGTCCCGAAGGTCGTCCGCGGCACTGAGGACACCGCGCTGCTGGGCCTCCCATACGACGGTCACCGGATCGACGGGCGCGTGGCGGCGCACTAGAGCGGTCAGGCACTGCCAGAGACCGGCGTGCAGGGGTTGGGTGAAGTCCTCGGCGGCCAGCCAGCGCATCTGCTCCACTTCTGCCGGGCGCACCGTGCCCGTGGCCAGCAGCAGCCGCTCCTCCTGGGCGGCTTCGTCGCTGTCATGCAGGAAGGCCGGCGGGGGTTCAGGGGTACGGGGCAGCGATCCGGAGTGCGGTGGGAAAGCGGCGGCGATGTCGTCCGCGACGGATGCGAGGGCGTCGGCCTCGGCCAGTGTGGTCGACACGCGGTGCGGAAGCGAGGCGTCCCGTGCCGTGTGTATGAGGTGTGCGGCGGCCGTGCGCAGGCGGCGGCGGGCGTGTTCTGACTCGATGATCTGGACGTACGCGGACGTGTGCCCTGGGTCGGGGCATGCGCTGATGAGCCAGTGCAGGTGTGCGGCGGTCAGTCCGCGCGCCTGCTGGCGGGCAGCGGTGAGCACCTTGCTGAGCCAGGTGATGTGCTCGGTGGGCTCGGCCAGGCCGGGGGTGGATTGCCCACGCCGTGCGGCGAACACGGCGGCGTAGTCGGCGACCTCGCCCATGGCGGGGGCTGGCAGGGCACGGATCGCGGTGAACACCGCGGCGTGCGCGGCGGTGGAGAAGGCGTCCGGGCCGATCCGGGTGGCGTCAGCGATGCGCCGTGGGTCGGAGAGGAGGGCACCGAGCAGGGCCTGCTCGGCGTAGTACACCGGCGGCCATGGCGTGATGGTGGCGAGATCGTCTTCGTCGGGGTCCGGGGTTTGGGGCATCAGGCGGCCAGGGCGAATTCGTCTGGAGTGAAGGAGACGCTCAGGTGGGGGGCGAGGAGATGGGCAGCGAGTCGGGGCGGGACGGCATTGCCGATCTGTGAGAACTGCTGGCCCTTGTTGCCCTGCCAGGGGTAGTCGGCGGGGAAGGACTGGAGGATGCCCGCCTCGCGGGCGGTGATCCGGATCGGCTCGGGCACCGCCACGGCCTGCCCATCAAGGGTGTCCATGAGGACGGGAGCGGCGGGGGCGGCGACCCAGGTGCATTCGTTCGCGCGGTGCCCGAAGAACAGCGTCCCGGCCGGTTCGTCCGCCGGTCGCATGGTGGCGTTGGCCTGGTTATTGCTCCGCAGGGACCATGCCCAGCGACGCCCTTCAGCGGTGAATGCCGTCGTCGGGCGGTCGACGGGCAGGTCGCTTCGGCTGCTGGGCCAGGCGGCCCCGCCCGGGTGTGGGCTCCAGGTGCCGCGGTCGCGGGCGTCGGTGAGGGTTTTGCGCGAGCCGGAGGGGAACGGCTCGGGGCCGCCCCCTAATCCGCCGCCGGCGCACACGGTGGGGACCGGGCCGTCGGTGCGGCCCCAGCCCAGGGCTTCGGCCATCGACACCCACCGCGCGCGGCCGGGGCCGAACAGCGATTCCACCCCCGACGACGCGGACGTCGACGTCCCGGTCGGCGACCGGATGTCACTCACGCTCTCCGGCCGTATCCTGCCCGCCGAAGACCGCCGGGTGCTCGCGGCGTTCGCCGCCCAGGCCGCCGTGGTCCTGGACCGCCAACGCCTTCAGCAGAAGGCCGACGAAGCCAAGGAACTGGCCGAGGGCCACCACATCCGCACCGCCCTGCTCGCCGCCGTCAGCCACGACCTGCGCACCCCGCTCGCCGGCATCAAGGCCGCCGTCACCTCCCTCCGCTCGGACGACGTCGAATGGTCGTCCCGGGACCAGGCCGAGTTCCTGGAGGCCATCGAGGAGGGCGCCGACCGCCTGGACCACCTCGTCGGCAACCTCCTCGACATGTCCCGTCTCCAGACCGGCACGGTCACCCCCGTCATCCGCGAGACCGACCTCGACGAGGTGATCCCGATGGCCCTGGGCGGTGTACCGGAGGACAGCGTGGACCTCGACGTCTCGGAAACCCTCCCGATGGTCGACGTCGACCGCGGCCTGCTGGAACGCTCGGTCGCCAACGTCGTCGAGAACGCGGTCAAGTACAGCCCGCCGGGGGAGCGGGTCCTGGTCTCGCCCGGCGCGATCGCCGACCGCGTGGAGGTCCGGGTCGTGGACCGCGGGCCCGGCGTCCCGGACGAGGCCAAGTCACGCATCTTCGAACCGTTCCAGCGCTACGGCGACTCACCGCGCGGCGCCGGCGTCGGCCTCGGACTCGCGGTCGCCCGCGGCTTCGCCGAAGCGATCGGCGCAACCCTCAACGCCGAGGACACCCCCGGCGGCGGCCTGACCATGGTCCTCACCCTGCCGACGGCACCCCAGCGCCGCCCTGAGGAGCCCGACCGAGCGTCCGCGGTCCCGACGTGAACCGCGTTTCCGAGCGCTCAGCTCCACTGAAACCGGGCGGTGCCTTCGTGCGCGGTACATCCGGCTCCGGGAGGCCGTCGAGCGGGTCAGCCCGCTCCCTCCGTCACGCGCGTTTGACGCTCCGAGGGTCCTGCCACTCACCCGGGAGGCCAGCAAACGCCCGCCGGCGTAGGGTCGGCTACATCAGCGTGGAGTACCACTCACGCTCCCGTGCCGCGGCCATGCTGCCCGGTCAGGACGACTACGCCGCCTTCCACCGTGCCCAGGGCGTGCAGGTGGCGCATGGGCTCGGCGGCCGGCAGGCTGCGCGCGTCCTGGCAGGAGGCGAGCAGCTTGGCGCGGGTGCAGCGGCCGGGCGCTGGAGGTTGCCGAGGAGGATGCCGGTGTCGCGAGCGTCGATGTGCTTGGTGGTCTTCACGCTCGGGCGCAGCGAGCGAGCCTTGTCGGTGATCGCCTTGGCCATCAGAGGCTCGATGTCCTTCGGCTTGGCCGTCCCGGCGATCTTCCTCTTCCGGCCGCCGCCGTTGTTCTCGTACCGGGCCCACAGCACGGCACCCAAGTCCTTCCCGCCGAGCGAGCGACCTGCGGCTGATCGGGTGACGATGGATAGGTCCGGACATGACCACGCTACTGACAGCAGGAGGCAGGTGCCATGACGTCTTCTTCCGATTCTGCCGGCCCCGTTCCGCCGCGCGTCACTGAACCACCAGAGGATCGCCTGACCGGCGGTCTGTCGGCCGTGGCGAACCTGGGCTGGCAGATACTGCTCACCATGGGCCTCGCCACCATCGCGTTGGGCGTCATCGCCCTGGTCTGGCCGGGCGAGACGCTCCGCGTCGTCGGGGTACTCTTCGGTGTCTACTTGCTGGCCACCGGTGTGTTCGAACTCGCCGCCGCCTTCGGCACCCACGTTCCCCGGCATCTTCGCGTACTGCACTTCGTCACCGGCGCGGTCTCTGTCCTGCTGGGACTGATCTGCTTCCGGGGCCCCCTGGAGTCGATTTTCCTGCTCGCTCTGTGGATCGGCTTCAGCTGGCTGATGCGAGGCACCCTGGAGACGGTCGCTGCGGCCTCCGATCAGGCCATGCCCGCCCGCGGATGGCATGTGGCCTTCGGCATCATCGGCACCATGGCCGGCATCGTCATGATCATCATGCCGTTCACCTCCCTCGCGACACTCACCCTGGTAGTGGGCGTCATGGCCATAGTCCTGGGCCTGACCGAGGTGGTACGCGCCGTCATGACGCGCGTCGAGATCGGCCACCTGGCTGCCGGCACGCCCACCGAGCGGCGCCACATGTTCCACGCACGTCCGCACCCCCAGCACTGATCGAAGGGCGGATCGGCGGGACGCGGCGAGTCGTCGACTTGGCCAACTCCTTGCTGTCTTGTGTCGGCCGGTTTCCACGCGGCAGTCATTCGGGTTCGTCTGACCGGTCGGCCTTCTCGGGGCTGTCGTCTGCTCGCAACGGCAGCCCCGGCGGCCGACCGTCGCGATGAGCCCAGAAGTCTTTGAGGACGATTTGGATGATGCCGGTGACGGGAATCGCCAGCAAGGCACCCAAAATTCCAGCGACTTCGGCGGCGATCAGGATGGCCAGCAGCACGGTGAGGGGATTGAGTTTCACCGTCCGGGACAGGATGACCGGTTGCAGAAGGTGGTTTTCGGCCTGCTGATAGACGATGAAGAAAACGATGGCTCCGATGCCGGCCGGCAGGGAGTGGACGAACGCCACCGTGGAGGCGACGACAGCCCCTATGGTGGCCCCCACCAGAGGAATAAGGTCGGTCACCGCGACGAAGAGGGCCAGCAGGCCGGCGAACGGCACTCCGGAAACGAGCAGCACGATATAGGTCAGGAGCCCACAGATCACGCTGATCAGCAGGTTTCCGGTCAGGTAGCCGTTGACGGTACGGGCGCACGCGGCTCCGACGCGGCGTATGCGGGCCGCAGACCCCTCGTCCACGAGGGCCAGGGACCGCTCTATGGCCTTGGGGCCCTCCAGCACCATCAGATAGGCCAGGACGAAGATGGTCAGGGCGCCTGCCGTGGTGCTCGCCGCACCGCGGATGAACTTCAGGGCGGGCGTGCTCAGTCCGGTGGCGAATACACGGATCTGCGCCTGATGCTGTTGGACGTACTGCAGGGCGTGTGTCCGCTCCAGCAGGTTACCCACCGGCCCGTGGCCGGCCCGGGCGTCCCTGATCATCGCGGGCAGGCGACCTGCGAACCGGCTTCCCTCCTGGGCCAGGGGGATGACGAACAGGGCGACCACCGCGCCGACGACCGCGGCTGCAGCCAAGAAGACCAGCAAGGTGGCCACCGACCGTCGGCGCCGCGGCACCCGTCGCTGCAGCGCTTCGACCGCTGGATGAAGTGAGACGGCCAAGAACACCGCGATGACCGCCCAGATCAAGACCCGGCGAGCCTGAACCACCAGCTCGAGTACGACGTAGGTGGCGAGCACCAGACCGATGGTGGCGAGGATGGTTCGCACCGGAACCGGACGAGTCGCCATGGGCATCGGGTGCCCAGGCCCAGCCACGGGAAAACGAACAGGACCTCCTCTCCGGGTGTCCCGGCGCTGACGCACTTGACGGCCTCTGACACTTGCTGCGGCTGGTCGCCTCTACCGCCAGGTAAGTGGACGGCCAGAGACAACCAGCTGATGCCTCGGCCGTCCCCGAGGGCACACCCACGAGGCGGCCGTGTCCGGCTACGGCGGTGGCTGCGCCAGGTGCGGATGCCGTGGCCGCAGGTGCAATCGCGGGGCCGTCCGCACGAGGCTGATTCCGCATCGCGGAACGGGCACGTGCGTTCCGGGCTCAGGTCTTCCTGATCGATCATTCCCTGACCCAGGACGTGGCGACTGTCGCCCGACGGGCCGTGGATGACGGTGCGGATCTGCTGCCGTGTCGTTCGGCGCCTATGCCGCCTTGGTACAGACGTTGAAGTCGTCAACCGAAACCCGGAAAAGCGCGGCTTCCACGTCGTGAAAAGGCGCTGGGTAGTGGAGGGGAGTATCGGCTGGATCATGATGCACCGCCGTCTCGCCCGCGACCGCGAGACGCTCACGGCCAGCTCCGAAGCGATGATCCACATCACCTCGATCGACAACCTCGCCAAGCGCATAAGGGGCGAGAGCGCGCTAACCTGGCGAGGAACCTACAGGGCATACAGCACATGCCCTCTCAAAGTTCACCGGAGTCCTGCCGGCCCCCGGGAGATCCTTCAGCAGCCCTCCGGCGCGGCACGCCAGCCGTGCCACCGGCGGACGGCGATCACGAGCGCCGGACCGGTCGGCGGTCGCTGCCGGTACGGCGCGTACTTTTCCCGCAACAGGGCGACGGCCGCGGGGTACTCGCCCTGGGTGCCTGGCGGCAGCACGCGGGCGTCACCGTCCGCGCGGACCCACCACAGCCGCTCCCAGTCCTCGTCGTACGCGTCGACGAGCAGGCAGACAGCCGGGTGGGCCGCGATGTTGTCCAGCCGCTTCAGCCGCTGCGACCTCTTCGGTTTCCAGTCCACCGCGGTGACGATCTCCTCACCGTGGGCCGCGAAGACGACCGGCACCAGATGAGGGCGCAGGCCCGCGTCCACCGTCGCCAGGCGCGCCACCCGCGCGGTCGTGAACCGGCGGCGCGCCTCGTCCTCGTCCATGTCCGGCACGGTCAGCTCCGATTGTGCGGCGGCCGCGAGCTGTCACCGGTGCCCGGACGTGGCCTCGGCCAGTTCGTCCAGGGTGCGCAGCGTCTGGTCCTCGGGCAGCGTCGGCAGATACAACAAGACGCGTTCGACTCCGAGTTCGGCGTAGGTGTCGAGCGCCTCCCGGTCGTGCCGGCCCGCGTACACCACGACGGACGGGCGATCCCCGGCCGTCTGCCGCATATGTGCGATGCGTTCACCGAGCTTCTCGAGCGGCAGATCGCTCGGCATCCACGCCGCACCGTAGGCGGCGACGCGTGCGAAGGCGCGCTCGCTGTCGCCCCCGACCCAGATGGGCGGATGCGGCTTCTGGACCGGCTTGGGCCAGGCGTAGACGGGGCCGAAGTCGACGAAGTCGCCGTGGAACTCGGCCTTCTCCTTGGTCCACAGCTCGATCATGGCGCGGATGCGTTCGTCCATGAGCCGTCCGCGGACGGCCGGATTCGTCCCGTGGTTGCGCATCTCCTCGCGGTTCCAGCCTGCGCCGACCCCGAACACGGCCCGGCCGCCGGAGATCAGATCGAGAGAGGCGACCTCCTTCGCGGTGTGGATCGGGTCGCGCTGGACCACCAGAGCGATGCCTGTGCCCAGGAGCAGGTCACGGGTCACCGAGGCGGCCGCGGCGAGCGCCACGAACGGGTCGAGCGTCCGGTAGTAGATCCGCGGCAGCTCACCGCCCCCTGGGTACGGGGACTCCCGCTCGACCGGAATGTGCGAGTGCTCGGCCAGCAGCAAGGAGTCGAACCCGCGCTCCTCCAGGGCCGGTCCCAAGGCTTTGGGCCCAATGCCCTCGTCGGTGACAAATGTCGACACTCCGAACTTCATCCGCGACCACCTCGTCTCGTCGGCACACCTGCTGTCAGTGTGACGCGGCCGGTCGACCCTCGTCGGGTACGGCGTCCCGCGGCGTGGCGCCCAGACCCTGTGCCCGGTGTCACTGCCCGGCCGACGCGTCCGCCGGCCGCTGCAGGGCGCGCAATCCTGGCCGAGGACGTGTAGCTGCGTTTCCAGCAGGCCATGGGCACCGCCGCGCTCACCGAGGCTGTAGGGGGGCGCCGCAACCGTCCGCGCCTCCACCGACCACGACGGCCTTTACAGCCATGAGCGGCGGGAGGGGGGACGACGCCATCTGTCTGCAGGCATGCCGCCATCATGGCTTCTCCTCACCTACGGCGGCTGCACGATGGAATGGCATGTCTCATTGACCGCGGTCGACAACCCAGTGCTTCTCTACGACGCCGACAGTTACACCGACCCTCACGACGGCCTGTGTCATGCGACGGCCTCATTAAGAAAGTGGCTGGCGACCTGGGCTGACGGCGGCGACGTCTGGGATGAAGTCCTGTGACTGCTCTCACGAGCAAGAGTGACGTCGCATCCCACGTCCAGCTCATTTTGGCACGCGCCCCCGCGCTGTTGATCGGTGTAGCGACCGGCCGGACCTGGCCGTATTTCACGAGTCGGGCGCGAAGGGTTGCATGCGTGCGATGAGGACGGCGACATCGTCCGGGTCGGCGGGAAGCCGGAGTCTGTGAAGGAGCCGGTCGCAGGTGTCGTCCAGGGTGGGGTCAGGTGTGTCAAGCAGGCTCAGGAGGGTGTTGAGGCGTTCGTCGATGGGATGATGACGGACCTCGACGAGGCCGTCGGTGTACAGGACCAGCCGATCACCAGCGCCGACGGGGATGGTCGTGGTCACGAAGGGCACGCCGCCGACCCCGAGCGGGGTGCCGGTCGGAAGGTCGAGCAGTTCCGGGGGCTTGCCATTGCGCACCAGGACGGGCGGCAGATGGCCGGCGACGGAGACGTGGCACTCCGCGCGGTGCGGATCGTAGACGGCATAGACGCAGGTGGCTATGTACTGCTCAAGCCCTGAGGTGATCTTGTCGAGGTGATGGAGGACCTCGGCGGGGTCCAGGTCGAGGTCGGCGAAGTCGCTGGTGCCGGTGCGCAGGCGGCCCATGGTGACGGCGGCGTCGATACCGCTGCCCATGACGTCCCCCACGACCAGCACGGTCTTGTCGCCGTCGAGCGGGAGGACGTCGTACCAGTCGCCACCGACCTCGTAAGCCGCCTGTGCAGGCCGGTACCGGGAGGCGACTTCCAGGCCCGGGAGGTGCGCCGGGTGGTCCGGGAGCAGGCTGCGCTGAAGGGTCTCGGCTGTATTGCGCACCGTCTGGTGGGAGCGGGCGTTGTCGATGCACACCGCGGCGCGGGAGGCCAGCTCACCGGCGAGGGCGAGGTCGTCCTCGTCGAATGGCTGCGGGTTACGGGCGCGGCTCAGCCCCAGGGAGCCGAGGATCTGGCCGCGGGCGGTGAGCGGGAGCAGCATGTAGGAGTGCACGCCTGCACGGGCCAGCAGGGTGGCGGCGCGGTCGTCGCGGGCGATGCGGGCCATGGCGGCGTCATCCACGTGGGAGATCAGGATCGGCCGGCCGGTGCGTACGCATTCGGTGGGCAGGCGGTCGGCGTCGTAAGCAGCGATCTGCCCGGGCGGGTCGGCGGCCTGGACGGCTTCGGTGGCATACGCGGCCTGCACTGCGAGGGCGCGGAAGAGCGCTGGACCGTCGCCCAAGGGCAGGCGGTGCTCGTTGAGGACGGAGTCGAGGACGTCGACCGTGGCCATGTCGGCGAGCTCGGTGACGGTGACGTCGGCCAGCTCTCGGGCGGTCTGTTCCACTTCCAGGGTGGTGCCGATGCGGGCAGAGCCGTCGGCGATCAAGGCCAGGCGATGGCGGGCCTTGGCAGCCTCAGTGGCTGCCTGGTAACGGTCGGTGACGTCCACCACCAGGTCGGCGACCCCGAGGACCCGCCCCTGGGGGTCGTCCAGCCGGTACAGCGAGATCGACCAGGCGTGCACGTCCGGGTCGGCGGGGGTGTGGCCGACGATGGTGTACTCGTCGACCATGGGGACCCCGGTCTCGAGGACCTGCCGCATCCCGGCCTCCGGCCCCTCGAACTTCGCCGAGGTCATGATCTCGCGGTAGTGCCGGCCCAGATGGTCTTCCGCGGGAACGCCGTGCATCCGCTCCAGAGCGGGGTTGACGGCGACGTACCGCAATTGGGTATCGAGGATCGCCAGCCCGATGGGCGACTGGGAAATCAGCCGGGTGGACAGGGCGACGTCCCTCTCGACCTCCCGAAGCTTTGACCTGTCGGTGGCCAGACCAAGGGCGTAGAAGTCACCGAGGCTGTCCAGCAGCCGCATGTTGCGGAACTCCACCAAGCGAGTGCTGCCGTCCTTGTGCCGGATGGGGAAGGCCCCGGCCCACCTCTCCCCGGTGGCCATGACGCCGCCAAACAGCTTGATCATCAGATCCCATTGCTGCTCGTGAACGAGCAGTGGCGCAGCGTACTGCCCAAGAGCCTCTTCAGCGGTATAGCCGAACAGGTCCTCGGCCTCCGGGCTCCACAGATCGATCCGCCCATCGGCATCCAACAGCACCGCAGCAACGCCGAGAAGATCCATCAGCCCACTCGGCTGCGACGATCGCCCCTCCGGCTGGCCGGGGTCACCCGGACGCCCATCGGCTGCGCTCAC
This sequence comes from Streptomyces sp. NRRL S-1022, assembly GCF_000720135.1. Taxonomy (GTDB): domain Bacteria; phylum Actinomycetota; class Actinomycetes; order Streptomycetales; family Streptomycetaceae; genus Streptomyces. The sequence continues at coordinate 395,806 of NZ_JOIU01000005.1, forward strand.
ACGGGCACCCCTTCCATGCGCCGGACCACAAGGGCCTCCACTCGCGCCAGCCCGGGCCCTGTCCCGTACCTACGGAGTGCTTCGGCTTCCATGGTCCCCCTGGAGCGGCCTTCCGCGCACGCACTGGACCAGGACGGCTCCGCTCCCTTTCCTCCGTCGTGAGCACTGCCTGGAATCAGCGGCGCACCTGGTAGGCAGCGGTCTGGCTTCGGGAGTGCCAGGTATGCGTGAACGGCGGCCTTGTCCACCGAGCTCCTGACGGGGCCTCCACGCGGAGCAGCCGGGCGTTGTTCCCGGGCGCTCTTCCTGCGGGCTACCTTGTCGGCGTGACCGCGATAGCGGTGATCATCTGATCGCAGCAGGAGCATGCCCGGCCGGCGGGCGCTGCGTCAGCGGCTCGTGCCGGCGTCGCCGTCGTCACTGGAAGAACGCCGTGGTCTCCTGCCGCCTGGAGCGGAGTCGTCTTCCTGCTCTTCCAACAGCTCGAGGAGTGCGGCATCGGCCCTTTTCTGATCTTCCTTCGTCAGTTCGACCGGTGCGTTGTCGTAGACGGTGTAGCGGTCCGGATCGATGATGTTGGCGGCTCGCAGGGTGAACGTCAGCAGGTGGCGCCACCCCTTGCGGTGGCCGACCCTCGCTTGCAGTTGGACCTGATAGTCACGGGCTTCCGGCAGGAACCCGGAAAACGGTGCCTCGAACTCGATGAAGAGTTGTTGCGCTTCTCTGCCGGGTACGACGAAGCCGGCCGGTGGCTTGCCGTCCTCGTCCGGCCCCGGCTGGAGGCGGGAGGGGGAGGACACCCACAGCAGCGGCAGGTGAGAGGCGGGCTCGTCGGGGAAGGTCAGGATGAGGTCCTGTACGACTATCGGCTTGGGGCCGGTGTTGTGAAGGACGAGCGGGAGCCGCAGCCGGGCCGTGGATGAGTGAATGATCGCCGCGAAGGCGTGCGGCTCCCACGTCTTCAGTCGCCCCTGTCTGGCGTTGAGCCACCAAAATGACGCGACAGTGAAGAGCAATGCGCAGACCGACACCACACCGGCGCCTGTGAGTGAGGAGGACCCGGCCTGAACGGTCGCGGTCATCGACGGGACCACACGTCCAGTGTGCCAATCCCCGAGGGGGCCGGCTAACGGGAATCAGCGGTCTCCGTCGGCTGGACCCGGCAGCCGACGAGTGGCACCGGCTTGCGTGTCACAGCGTCTCTCTTCCGCGCGTGCGTGGTCACGGCACCGGCGAGCAGCGTGAGGAGTCCGACGCCGGCCAGGTCTCCGAGCAGTGGCAGGACCGGGCCGAGGGCCACGCCGATGGCGCCCGCCGGCTCCAGCGCACCGAATCACCCGGAGGACGCGGTGGTGAAGCCGGCGTGAGCGGCCGGCTCCGGCATCGGACCGAGGGCCAGGATCCTGGCCACGCCCAGCAGGGCGAAGATCAGCACGGCAGGGCGAAGATCAGCACGATGAGAGAGGTCAGGGCGGTGGAAAGGGTCATGCAGTGTCCTTGACGGTGTGCGGGTGACGTTGCCGGCGGCGTTCGGCGCCCAGGCCGGCGAAGTAGGCGATGAGGTCCGGGTCGTCGACCGCCGAGGGGCTGAGGACCTGCTCGGGGGGTGCGCCCTGGAGGAGGCGTTTGACGGGGACTTCTAGTTTCTTGCCGGTTCTGGTGTGCGGGATGGCCGGCACGGCGAGGACCTCGTCGGGGACATGGCGGGGTGAGGCGCCGGTGCGGATGGCGTCGCGGATCTTCTCGCGCAGGGCGTCGTCCAGCGTGACACCGGGCGCGGGGACGACGAACAGAGGCATCCAGTAGCCGCCGTCGGATTCCTCCGCGCCGATGACGAGGGCCTCGGTGATCTCGGGGAGGCGTTCGACGATGTCGTGGATGTCGGCGCTGCCCAGGCGTACGCCGTTGCGGTTGAGGGTGGCGTCGGAGCGGCCGTGGACGATCACCGAGCCGTGGGAGGTGTGGGTCACCCAGTCGCCGTGCCGCCACACCCCCGGGTAGGCGGTGAAGTAGGCGTCGCGGTAGCGGCTGCCGTCGGGGTCGTTCCAGAAGTGGAGCGGCATGGACGGCATCGGGCGGGTGACGACCAGTTCGCCGACCTGGTCGACGACCGGCCGTCCCGAGCCGTCGTACGCCGCGAGCGCCACGCCGAGGTTGGGGGCCGACAGCTCACCCGCCCACACCGGGGTGGTGGGGGCGCTGCCGGCGAAGGCGGAGACGACGTCGGTGCCGCCGCTGGTGGAAGCCAGCTGGATACCGGCGCCCACGTGGTCGCGGACCCAGGGATAGGCGGAGGCGGGCAGGGCGGAGCCGGTGCAGCCGATGGCCCGGATGGCCGACAGGTCATGGGCGGACGGTTCGATGGCCAGCTTGGCCATGGCCAGCAGGTACTGGGGGCTGGTGCCGAAGACGGTCACCTCGTGGCGGGCCGCCAGCTCCCACAGGATGTCCGGGCGCGCCACCGGCGCGGGGCTGCCGTCGTAGGTGCAGGTGGTGGCGCCGGTCAGCAGGGTGGAGACGACCAGGTTCCACATCATCCAGTGCGTGGTGGTGTACCACAGCAGGCGGTCCCCGACACCCAGGTCGGAGTGCAGACCGAGGATCTTGAGGTGCTCCAGCAGGACGCCGCCGTGCCCGTGGACGATGCCCTTGGGCTGACCGGTGGTGCCGGAGGAGAAGACGATCCACAGGGGGTGGTCGAACGGAACCGGCGTGCGGCCGAGGTACTCGGTGCGGCCGGCGGCGTCGTCCCAGGAAACGGTGAGGCTGGTGTACGGGGTCTTGGGCCGGGCGAGGCCGAGGTGGTCCACGAGCACTGTGGCCTTGAGCGTGGGAAGGGCGGCGGCCAGTTCGAGTGAGGCGGCACGGCGGTCGTGCCGGGTGGCGTCGAAGAGGTAGCCGTCCGCGGTGATGAGCACCGCGGGTTCGAGCTGGGCGAAGCGGTCGGCGGCGGCCTTGGGGGAGTAGTCCTGGCCGCATACCGACCACACCGCGCCGAGGCTGGCGGTGGCGAGGAAGGCGATGACGGCGTGTGGGGTGTTGGGCAGGTAGCCGACCACCCGGTCGCCCGGGCCCACGCCGAGGTCGCGCAGGGCGGCGGCGACGGAGGCGACCCGGGCGCGGAGCTGCCGGCCCGTGATCTCGTAGGCGGCTCCGGTCTCGTCCAGCGCGGTGATCGCGGGTGCGTCCGGGTGCAGGTTGCGCAGGGCGTGGTGGGCGTAGTTGAGCGTGGCGCCGGGGAACCAGCGGGTGCCCGGCATGGTCTCCCCGGCCAGCACCCGCTCATACGGAGTGGCGGCATCGATGTCGAAGTACTCCCACACCGCCGCCCAGAACCCTTCCAGGTCGGTGACGGACCAGTGGTGCAAGGCCTGGTAGTCGGTGGGGTCCTTGATCCCTGCGGCGCCCTGGTGCCGGGCGGCCCAGCGGGCGAAGTCCGCGATGCGGCTGCCGGCGGCCGTCTTCGGGTCGGGCGGCAGGAACGGTTCCGGATGCGGCGTGGGGTGCGGGGTGGTCACGGTGCGGTGCTCCTCGGCAGGGGAACGGGCCGGGCATCGGCGGCAGGGCGGGCCGTGTGCAGCAGGGAGGCCCAGACGGCCGGGTCCGGGAAGTGGCCGCTCCCGGCGGGGACGGTGTCCATCACCACGCGGTCGGGGCGCAGCAGGACGGCGTCGGCCCGGCCGCGAGCCAGCCAGGCGGCCAGCGTGCCGTCGTCGTGCAGGTCGTCGAGGTGGATCGTGGGCGCGTCGAGTGCCGTGGCCACGGCAGTCATGTGCGGGGTGGGCGGCACAGCGGTCAGGAGGGCGAAGGAGTCTTCGAGGACGTCGTCCAGGCGTGTCCGCCTGCCGTCGACGGTCACCCAGGGCTGCGGGCAGAAGGTGCCGGTCAGCCCGCGTTTGATGAGCCCGGGGCGACGCCGTACCAGGGGGCCGGGAGTCAGCGCGGGGCTGAGGTCGCGGCTCACCGCCGAGGTCACCCCGGGGAGTCGGCATGCCGCGCCGACGACGGCCCGGCGCAGTGCCGCAGCGCGGTCCTGTCCACCGGTCATGGCCCAGCCGATGGCCACCGCGAGCCGGATCACATAGCGGGCGTGCGGTTTGCGCTCGCGCTCGTAGGTGTCCAGCAGCCCTTCGTCCGCGCCCTGCCGGAGAACACGGGCGAGCTTCCAGGTGAGGTTGCGGGCGTCACGCAGGCCCGCGCACAGGCCCTGGCCGATGAAGGGCGGGGTGAGGTGGGCCGCGTCGCCCAGCAGGAAGACGCGGCCCCGGCGCCACCGGTCGGCGAGGCGGGCCCGGAAGGTGTACCGCGTCTGCCGGATCACCTCGAAGCCGTCGCTCCAGGAGGCGGCGGACGGCAGGTCCACCCAGGGGGCGACCAGCTCGCGCAGCCGTTCCCGGCCGTCCGGTCCGTCCAGGTCCACGTCGGCGGGCAGTCGGAACTCCCAGCGGTAGCGGTCCTCGCCGAGACGCATGAAGGTGGCGGGCTGTGTGGGGCAGCAGATCTGGTCTACGCCCTCCCAGGTCCGCACCGGGCGGCTGGTGCGTACGTCGATGACCCGCCAGCTCTCCTCGAAGTGCAGGTCCTCCCACACGGCGCCGATGGCGTCGCGGATGAGGCTGCCGGCGCCGTCGCAGCCGAGGACGGCATCGGCCCAGACGTGCTCGTCCTCGTCGCTGCCGTCGCGACGGAAGGTGACCCGGACCGGAGCCGTCCCGTCGGTGTCCTGGCTGACGGACACGACCTCCACTCCGCCCCACAGCTCGCACTCCGGGCGGCGCGCCAGGGCGTCGCGCAGCAGACGCTCCAGGTCCGGCTGGTCGAACATGCTGGTCTGGGGGAAGCCGTGATGGCCGTGCCTGGATCGCGGAAATTCGGCGATCACGCGGTGCCGGGCGTCCAGCAGCCGCAGCCCGCGTGCGGGTCGGGCGAGGGCGGCGAACTCCTCGTCGATGCCGACACCCTGGAGGATCCGGCGCGCCTCGTCGTCCACGACGACGGCGCGCGGCAGGGGGTAGACGTCCCGGTGGCGTTCGAGGAGCAGACTGGGCACGCCGTGCCGGGCGAGGAGGAGCGAGGCCGTGACTCCGACGGGCCCCGCGCCGATGATCACTACCGGTCTCCGGGCTGTGGCGCTCACGTCGCGTCCACCACGGCGGTCCGCTGCTCGCCCAGGTCGATGTGCCCGTCGGGGGTGGCGATGGTGGCGGTGACGAGGTCGCCGTCGCGCAGGTACCGGGGATTCTTGGCCTGGCTGTTGAAGAACGCCTTCCACTTCAGTGCGGGCGGCAGCAGGGCGGCGATCTTCTCGACCGGCTTGGGCGGGGCCTTGAGGGCCGTGCCGCCGGGTGTGCCGGTGAGCAGCAGGTCGCCCGGGTCGAGGGTCTGGAAGCGGGCGAGCAGGGTGAGCGCCTGCGCGGGCCGGACGATCATGTCGGCAAGGGTGCGGTCCTGGCGCGGTACGCCGTTGACGTTCAGCCGCAGCCGCAGGTCGATCAGACGGGCGAAGTCCTCGGGCTCCAGCAGGGCCAGGTACGGCCCGGTCGGAGTGAACGTCGGGTAGGACTTGCTCTCGTAGAACTGGGTCTTGGTCAGCTGGACGTCGCGGGCGCTGACGTCGTCGGTGAGGACGAGTCCGGCGACATACGAAGGCAGGTCCGCCTCCTGGACAACAGTCCCCACGGGCAGGGGTGCGCCCATGACGAGGCCGAGTTCCACCTCGTAGTCGAGGAATTTCACGTGCGCGGGGCGGACGATCGTCTCGTGCGGGCCGCTGACCGAGCCGGACGCCTTGCGGAAGAAGGCGGGCGGGATGTCGCCGGTGAAGCCGGAGTCCTTGGCGTGACTGCGGTAGTTGACCATTTGGGCCACCACCCGGCAGGGCGTGGTGACCGGGGGCAGCGCCACCAGGTCGGCGACGGGTGTGCCGCTCCCGCCGGAGGCGGCGGCCTCCCGGACGGCCTCCCGGTCGGCGAGCAGGTCGGCGGTGGTGGCCGCCTTGGTGTCGATGCGGACGGCGCGCTCGTTCCGGACGGCCCACCAGCCGTCGGGGGTGCGCAGGACGTTGGTGCTCATGAGCTCATCGCTTTCATCAGGCCCAGCAGGCGTGCGGGGTCGAGTTCGTTGTCGTCGCGCAGGGCCGTCACGACCTCGCGGAGCTTGGCGGGGGAGGGGTTGGTGCCGAGGAAGTCGCGGGTGACGGGCGGGCCCCACTGGGCCAGGCCGCTCGCCGACATCGGCGCCCATCCGGGTTCGAGGTCCGAGGAGAAAAGATCGCCGTCGGCGAAGTGCTCCAGCATGAAGCGGTCGGGGTCGCGCCAGTAGTCGAAGAGCTGGCTGCCCTGGATGTGCCGGCCGATGCCCCAGCTGCGCTGGTAGCCGCGTTCGGCGAGGTACTCCCCGCCGGCGGCGATCGAGTCGAGGTCGGTGACCTGGTACGCGGAGTGGACGTAACCGGTACCAGGCCCCAGGTGCAGAGCCAGAGTGTGGTGGTCCACGGGCAGGCTGCCCTGGTCGCAGCGGATGAACGCCATGGTCGGCCCGCGCCCGCGCTGCCCGTCCAGGAACAGGAAGTCGGACACGATCATCCCGAGCGTGTCCAGGTACCAGTCGAGTGTGCGGGTGAACGTCCGCGTCTCCAGCACCACATGACCCAGGCGCTGGATGCGGGACGGCTCGCGGGGCGGGCGCTGGGCGGCGTTCGTACGACGGGATCCCGTGCCGGTGTTGAGGGCCAGCGGTGTCTGCTCGGGCAGCGCGGGCAGCGGTTCGGCGCAGTGCACGACCCGGACCGGAAGGCCCGAGGGGTCGAACAGGGTGACGGACCGGCCACCGCCGGGGACGTCGATGTCCCGGACGGTGTGTCCGACGACGGCGGCCAGCCGGTCCACATCGGCCCTCTCGGCCACGCGGAACGCCGGCCCGAGGAAGCGGGAGGCGCGCCCGCGCCGGATGACCATGCAGGGGGAGCCTGCGAACGTGCCGCGCAGCCACAACTCGTGATCGGTGCGGGCGGCGATGGCGAAGCCGAAGTCTCGGGCGAACACTTCGGCCCGGTCCAGGTCGGGCTTCTCGAACTCCAGCCAGGCCAGGTCCATGACCTTGATCACGGGGTTGCGTGATCGTCCGGGGTGTTCGCCGCGTAGGGCGCCCTGCTCACTGTGGAGGTCTTGGTGGGGCGTCAGAGGACCGCCCTTGTCAACGGGGATGTGGGACATGGTGTCCTCCAGGCAACACTGCTGTAATGATGAAATCATCAACTCTGCTGTTTCCCTCCGTCAATGGGTGCAGCCCAAATAATTGAGGATCTCATCAGTAATGGCAGTGTCATCGTGGCGGCGGTTACACTCGTCCGTATGCCGACGTCAGCCCCGCCCAAGAACCGCTTCGAGCGGCGCCGCGCCGAGACCCGTCAGGCGCTCGTCCGCGCGGCCCGGCAGATCCTCGCGGAGACGGGGGACACCAGCGTCAGCATCCAGGCCATCGCCGAGCGCGCCGATGTGGGTTTCGGCTCCTTCTACAACCACTTCGAGTCCAAGACGGAGCTGTTCGATGCCGCGGTGACGGATGCCCTGGAGGAGTTCGGGCAGGTCATCGACGCGCGTGTGGAAGGCATCGACGACCCGGCCGAGCTGGTCGCGGCCGGCTTCCGGCTCACCGCCCGGATGGCCGACTCCCACCCGGAACTCCTGCGGATCCTGCGCGACCGCGGTCTGGCCCACATCCACTCCGACAGCGGTCTCTCCCCGCGTGCCCTGCGCGACCTGGAGATCGGCATCGCCTCGGGGCGCTTCACGTGCGGCAACGCGACCACCGCCCTCTCCGCCCTGGGGGGCACCCTGCTGTCCCTCGTGGCTCTCAGGCTGGCCCGCCCGGGCCTCGACGGCGACGAGGCCGCCTCCGACCTCGCCGAGATGGTCCTGCGGATGCTCGGCCTCGCCGCGGACGAAGCCCGTGAGGTCACCCGGCGCCCGCTGCCCGATCCCGCCTGACGACGTCCTGCACCTGGAGCGCAGCCGCCTGCGGTGCCACGCCGGCGGCGACGAGGAACGCGGTGGCCGCGGTCTCACCCGCGGGGTCTGCCCACGGGCACTCGGCGTTCTCCTCGGCGAGGGCCAGCATCAGTGCCTCCAGCGCCTGGGCGAGGACGGGCGCTGGAAGGTGGTCCGCGAAGACGCCTTCGCGCTGACCACGTCGTAGGACCGCCACGGCCTCTTCTCGGGCCGGTGCCAAGGTGGTGCGGATCTCGTCCTCTCCCAGGTGGCGGCGCCCCAGGGCGATGAGCATGCGGTAGTGGTCGCCCACCGTCCATCCGGCCAGCACCATCCGTGTCATCGCCTCGACCGGGTCGGCATCCGCCGTACGGGCTGCGGTGAACGCCTGCCGGAGTTCATCGCCTGCTTCCCGCGTCAGCTCGGCGATCAGCGCCTGGCGGCTGGGGAAGTGGCCGTAGAGGGTGCGCGCCGGGCGACGCCGGCCGCCTGAGCGATGCCGTCGAGACTCGCGTCGGGGTCCTCCCGCAGCTTCTGCCGGGCGGCCACGAGGATGCGTCGGCGGTTGGAGTGAGCATCCCTGCGCTGCGGAGTGCGGCCCGGGGCGTCGGTCGTCTGCATGGTTCCGTCTCCCCACGGTTGCCGGAAAGCCGTGGGCGCCGGCGCTCCCTCACGCACCGGCGCCCACTCACCCCTGCCCAGGGTGGCTTGTCGTCCTGCTGACGGGCATCAGGGGACGAGGATGAGGCGGATCGGGTCGCCGATCTTGTTCTCCAGGCGGCTGACCGCGTTGGCCGCGTCCATGAGCGGGATGTGGTCGGTGATGGAGGGGGCCAGGTCGAGGCGGCCGGCCGCGGTCAGCCGCACGAGCTCGGAGACGGACTCGGGGAAGCCGCCGTAGTGGCCGCGCACCTGCTTCTGCAGGTAGTTGAAGGTCAGGCCCTCGGTGATGGTGAGCGGCCTCGGCGTGATGCCCACCAGGATCAGGGAGCCGCCCAGGCCGAGCACCGAGGCGGCCTGGTCGCGGACGGCGGGGACGCCGGCGCAGTCGAAGGCGAAGTCCAGGCCGCGTCCGCCGGTGGCCGCGCGGACCTGGTCGGCGAAGTCGGGGGCCGCCGGGTCCAGGGCGTAGTCCGCGCCGAAGGCGAGGGCGCGCTCGCGGGCGCTGGGCAGCGGGTCTACGGCGATGATCGGGGCGGCGCCGACCAGGCGGGCGACGCGTACGTTGTGCGCGCCGACTCCGCCCACGCCCCAGACGCCGACGGACTGGGCGGCACGGACGCCCGCGGTGGCGACGACGGCGGCGTAGGGGGTGGAGACCGCGTCGGGGATGATCGCGGCCTGGTCGAAGGGGAGGCTGTCCGGGATGGGGATGAGGGTGTCCTCGCGGACGACCACGTACTCGGCCCAGCCGCCGTCGTAGTCGATGCCGGCGGTCAGCATCTGGGTGCAGGGTCGGCGGCGCACGCAGCCGGCGCACGTGCCGCAGGTCTTGCCGGCCTCCAGGGTGACGCGGGTGCCGACGGGCAGGCCGCGCTTGAGGTCCGGGCCGAGCGTGTGGATCACACCGGAGACCTCGTGGCCGACGGTGATCGTGTCGGAGGTGGCGAACAGCGGGACGAGGGAGCCGTCGAGCAGGTGGACGTCGGAGAGGCAGACGCCGGCGGCCTTGACCTCGATGAGGACCTCGCCCGGGCCCGGCACGGGGATCGGGACCTCTTCCACGGCGAACTTCCTGCTGTCGAGGTGGAAGCGTCCGGCGAGCATGGTGTCCATGGTGATCTGCTTTCTGTGAGCGGCACGGTCCGGTGGTTCGGGCCATGGGTGCCATGGGGTGTCTCGTGGGCTGGTGGGGCCGGGAGGCGTGCGGGGGAGGCAGGACGCCCCGCACGCTCCCCGGCGGCTGGGGGCAGCGCGCCTTGACGGCGCGCGACGGTCAGGCGAAGACGTCCTGCTGGTAGCGCTCGTCCGCTTCGAGCTGGGCCAGCCACTGCTGGGCGGTCTCGTCGTCGCCGCCGGTCTTCTGGCGGTGGATGGCGGCGAGGGCCTCGCGGACGGCCGGCGCCATACGGCGGCCGTCGCCGCAGACGTAGATGTACGCGCCGTCCTGGATGGCCTGCCACACCGTGTCAGCGGCGTTCGCGATGGCGTTCTGCACGAACCGGGCCGGGTGGCCGGTCACCGCGGAGAAGGCGGTGTGGATCTGCGCGATGCCGGCCTGCTCCCAGTCCTGCAACTCCTGGCGGTAGAAGTAGTCGTGCTCCGGGTGGCGGCAGCCGACGAAGACCTGCGACAGGCCGACCTGCGTGCCGCCCGCGTGCTGCCAGGCCCGCTCCTCCAGGAAGCCGCGCAGCGGCGCGATGCCGGTGCCGGGGCCGATGAGGATCAGCGGCGTGGCCGGGTCGGCGGACGGGGCGAACGTCGGGGAGGGCACGCGGACGTAGCCGTAGACGACGTCCCCGGGCGCGAGGCCCGCGATGTAGGAGGAGCAGGTGCCGCGGTACTGGCCGTCGCCGGACAGGGCCGGGCCCTCCAGCAGGCCGACGGTCAGCCGCACGTGACGCGGGTTGGCCGACGGGGCGGAGGAGATGGAGTAGAAGCGGGGACGGATCGGGCCCGTCATCTCCAGGAACACCTCCAGCGGCAGCTCGACGGCGGGGAAGTGCTCCAGCAGGCCCAGCACCGAGATGCGCTTGCCGAGGATCTCCTTGCTGTAGCGCTCCTCGGCCTCCTGGGTGTCGGCGGTGTACGCCTGAAGCTGCGGCCGGGTCCAGGGGCACTCCGTGTGCTCGGCCAGGATCTGGATCTGGGAGCGGGTGGCGACGTCCTGCAGCTCCAGGAACTCGGTGAGCAGGATTCCGGCGGTTACGGGGGTGCCTACCGGCAGGTGCGTGCGGCCACCGGTCGGCATGTCGAGCCGGAGCACCTGGTCGTACTCGACGCCGAGCCGCCTCAGTGCGCGCTCCACCAGGGCGAGTTCGTTCTTGGCGAAGACGGCCAGGTGGTTGCCCGTGTCGTAGGTGACGCCGTCGGGCAGCTCGAAGGTGATGGACTTCGCGGCCGGGCGCGGCGGCTCGATGCCGAAGTCCCACAGGCCGGTCGCGTCCGCTACCAGCTCCTCGTTGGCCATCACCGTGAGCGGGTACGCCTGCTCGGAGACGATGGCGGGGCGCACGTCGGACTCGGTGAGCAGCCGGACCTGGTAGCGCGGGCCGCTCGCCTGGGAAGTGTCGGCGGCGTACTCCTCGGCCAGGGTGGCCCACAGGGTGTCCATCCAGCGCGTGGCCATGCCGTCGAAGTCACCGGCGGCGTCCGCGATGCCGCGCTCGACGACCGGGGTGGCACCGGCGGCCAGCAGGCCTTCCTCGATCCGCTTGGGAAATGCCTGGTAGGTGGCCACCCACTGGGTGTTGCCGGCGCCCAGCAGCGCGAACCGCACGTTCGACAGCGCACCCTCGGGCAGCCCGGCGGCGAGCAGGTCGTCGAAGCGCTGGGCGTTGTCGGGGGCCTTGCCGTTGTAGCTGGCGGCGACGACGGCGAGCAGGCCCTCGGTGGGCAGGTTGTCGCCCAGCTCGTCCAGGCTCACCAGGGTGGTGCCGAAGCCGGAGCGCTCACCGCGGTCGGCGATGGTGCGGGCCAGGTCCTCGCAGGAGCCGAGGCTGGAGCCGAAGGCGACGGTCAGGTTCACACCGACACCGCTGACCGCTGCCTGGGCCTGCGTGTCGCCGGTCTGCAGGTCCGCGGCCCCGAAGACGGTCCGCTCGTGTTCCTGACGCCTGCGGACGATCAGCTCGAAGTTGCCGGGCTTGCGCGTCAGCGCCTCGCGGACGTCCATCTTGTAGTCGCTGGTGTCCGAGAGCTTGAACTTCTGCAGCACCAGCGCCAGGGCCAGGCGGGCCTCGGTGAGTGCGAACTGCCGGCCGATGCAGGCGCGCACACCGTTGCCGAACGGCTTGTAGGCATGCGGGTGCTGCTGCGCCCGGTTCTCCGGCAGCCACCGGTCGATGTCGAACTCCTCGGGACGGTCCCATGCCTTGGGGTGGGTGTGCAGGGGGCCTTCGAGGATGTTGACCCGGGTGCCCTTCTTGAGGAGGTAGCGGCCACCGATGACGGTGTCCTCCAGCGGAGCCTTGCCGAACGCCGGGATCGGCGCCCACAGGCGCAGGGTCTCGTCCAGGATTCGCGGAATGACGTCCAGCTGCATGATCGTGTCGTAGTCCGGGACCGTGTCGCCGGGGATCAGCCGGTCCACCTCGGCATACGCCTGGGCCAGGACGTGCGGGTTGCGCATCAGCGAGTACGTGGCGAACGACAGCAGACCACTGGTGGTCTCGTGGCCGGCGATCAGGAACGTCAGCACCTGGTCACGGACATTGTCATCGGCCAGCAGCTTGCCGGTCTCCGGGTCGGTGGCCTCCAGCATCAGACCCAGCAGGTCCTCCTCACCGGTGCCCTTCCCCTCGCGCCGCTCCTTGATCACGCTCTCGACCAGGTCCTGCATCAGCCGGATGTTCTCGCGGTACTTCCGGTCGTCCGCCTTGCGGAGCCTCGTCATCATCGGCAGCTCCTGGGAGCGCCGCAGCGACTCGATCAGCGCCTCCAGCAGCGCGTTGAGGAAGGGGTGCAGTTCCTCCTCGTCGAAGGACTTGAACCGGTAGCCGAAGCCCGACAGGGCGATGGTGTCCAGCGTCAGGCGGGTGTAGTCGTCGGTGATGTTGACCGACTGCCCCTCCCGGCGCTCCCACTTGCCCGCCAGGTTCTGGGCGATCTCCAGCATCTGCCCGAAGTACGCCTTCATGGCCCGCTGGCTGAACGCCGGCAGCAGGACCCGGTGGGCCATGCCCCATTCCTCTTCGTACTGGTGGGCGGTGAACAGGCCCGCTCCCGCGAAGTCCCGGACGTGGTGCAGCGGCGTCTTGTCGATCTGCTTGAAGAACCGGGTCTCGTCGCAGACCTCGGCCACCAGGTCAGGGTCGTAGACGAAGACCTGCTCGATGCCGGCGATGTCCATGCCGTAGATGCCTTCGGGGAACTGCTTGGACAGCTCACCGAAGTACTCCACCGGATTGGTGTCGGGGATCTGCGGCGTGTTGCCGAGGAGGGGGATCCCTCGCGGGGACCTGATGGGGCGAAGGCCGTTCGCGGAGTGCGTGGTCATGGCTTGCTCCTCTGCGTGGAGGGGGATGGGCAAGGGCGCGCTGCGCAGGTCGACGCCGTGGCGCCGGACGGAAACATACGCCGTATGGAACTAGTACCGTACGGCGTATGGAAGTGTGAGGCAAGGCCGGCCGCCCAGGTGGGCGCTGTGATCCAGGCCATTTCCGTACGTCGTATGAAACTGATACCGTACGAGGTATGGAAAAGAAGGTGAGGCGTCCCCCGCGGGGAACGAGAAAGAGGGACGTGCCTCTGACCGAGGCCGGGATCTACGCCGCCGCCCTGCGGCTCATCGACGAGGACGGGGTGGACGCGCTCACCATGCGCAAACTCGCGACCGCACTCGACGCGAACCCGATGTCGCTGTACCACCACGTCCCAAACAAGGAAGCCGTGCTGCGCGGCGTGACGAGAATGGTCGGCGCCCAGTTCCGCACGGTGACACTTGAGGACGCTCCCTGGCAGGAGCGGATCCGCCTGCTCGCCACCGACTTCCGGACGCTGGCGCACCGCCACCCCGAACTGATGGCCTACTCCTTCAGCCACCAGCCGGACTTCATCCAGCCCGACGACCCGTTCTGGACCGCGCTCACCGCGATCGTGGCGGCTGCCGGGGTTCCGCGGTCAGAGGTCTCGGAGGTCGCCGCGCTGATGGTCGCCGTCGTCATCGGTGTCCTCGCCGCCGAACTCAACGGCTCGCTCCACCAGTGGTCGACCCTCAAGCCCCCCGGCTTCGACGAGGGCGAAGACGGGGACGGGGAAGCAGAGCCTTACTCCGCGGACGTGGTCCCTGCGGGCCCTGACCAGGACCATATGTTCCGCCTCGTGATGGACACGCTGATCACGGGCCTGGAAGGCCGGCTCGCCGCCGGTCGTGACGGCCGAGACAGCGGCCGCCGTTGAGTCTGTGGCCCTGGAGCGCTCCGGTCCGGGGCTCGTCCGTGGCCGGCGAGCCCAGGTCGCTGCGCGAAGGGGGGCACCCGATCGCAGGTGCCGAAAGAGATCGTTTCCCGCGGCAGGCTCGCTCGTTTCCGAGGTGCCCCACTGCGGTCATCCGCCCCCCGCTGATCCGCGGAGGGCGGGTGGCCGCGCCGAACTCCCGACGACCCGCGCCACCGTTGGGCCTGTGCGCCCTCTGTGTACGCAACGACCGCACCGGCCCGTTCAGCCTGGAGCCGGGCGACATGCTGCTGCGCTACACCGACGGCGTGATCGAAGCCCGCTCACCGACCGGAGCCTTCTCCCCGCTCACCCGCTCACCGAGAGGGCCGCCTGCTTCCCCGCCTCAAGCCCCGACGCCCTGCTGCGCCACCTTCACCGCGACCTGCTTGAGCACACCGGTGAGCAGCTCACCGACGACGCCGCTCTCCTGATCATCGAACGCGCCCCCTCGCGCCATCTGCACCGGCCGCACCACCTGCCCCACGCCGGCGGATCCCTCCCGTCCACGACCGGCTGACCGTCACCGCCCTGCCCGTCAGGTGGCGCAGTCACGGCGGCGCGAGCGTCAGCGAACCCGTCATCCGGTCCGCTGAGCACGCTCCGTACCTGCGTCACCCCGCGAGCCGCATCTCGTCGGTCGGCCATGGGGAAACTGCCGTTGCGCGGTGCGCTGCCGCTGGGCGGGTGCCCGATCTCATCGCCGTCGTGAGCGCCGTCCGTCGAGCCGTTCACCGTGTCCGAAGCTGCAGTGACCACGTCCTGCGCGGCCGCCGCTCGGCCGACGGACCGGCCGTCACCACCGACCGCGCCGACTTCGTCCATGGCCGCTGCCGAGCGGCGGGCGCGCATCGCCGAGTGGCGCACGCTCCATGCCGGCCCTCGTGGGCCGGTCACTCGTCGCGGGCCGACCGTCAGCGCAAGGGTGAGTCCACGGTGGGCGTCAGCAGGGTCTCGTCGAGGCCGACGATCCGGCTGATGTCGAAGCCCTCCATGTCCGCGCGGAATTCGGGACTCGACAGGTATGCCTCCAGCCGCTCCCGCACGTCGTCGGTGTCCCTGTAGGAAACGAGGGCGTAGAGCCGGGAAGTCTCGTTTCCGGGGGCCGCGGGCACCGTCCAGACGCCGTGTGTGGTGATCCGGTGCTTGGCCATACCAGGAATGTGCTGGGCCCAGATCTTCTCGTAGGCGCAGAGCGCGTCGGGGCTGTGCAGGGTGTAGACGCGGAGCTGGTACTGGGACATGACGCTGGTTCCTTTACTTCAGAGCATGGATGGTTCGGGGGTCAGTCGCGAGGGAGCAGGTGTGCCAGTTCGGCATCCCAGTCGATGTGTCCGGACTCGGCACCCCGTGGCACCAGAGCCTGGGTGTCCTGAAGGAAGGACGTGATGTCCTGCACGGGGACCTTGAGCAAGGCCGTGCCTGCGGAAGACCCCAGGGCGATGTAGACCGACTCGTCACCCCGCCCTGCGGCCGGCCAGATCCGGACGTCAGCATGACCTGCGGAGCCCTTCAGGCCATCAGCCAGAAGGTCACGTCCCAGGACCCATTCGACCGGCTCGTCACAGTCGATGAAGAAAACGGCTCGGACGACATAGGGATCAGTGGGCTCATACCGCAGACGTACGCAGAGGGGCAGTGAGCAGGCTTGCGAGACGACCAGGTGCACTGCCACCCGCCGTTCTACGGCCTTCAAGGACTTCTTCATCGACTTCCACTCCTGGGTGTGGCTCGGTGGCGTCTCACATCCGGCGTGTGACAAGGAGGCGGTGCGGGCGGAGGCGGTACAAGGGGCGCGTGTGCTGGACGGCACCGGCGCACCGCACGAAGTTGTGGGCTCACGCCCCAGGTACCCGTCTCACCGGTCGTCGCGGCTCACATCGCGGTGGTGCCTGCCCGAGCCGTCGTACTCGTAGCTGTTTCCGTCGTGCCGGTAGGACCTGTGGGACGTCCAGCCGTAACCCTCGCCGTCCCGGCGGTCCACGTGCCCACTGCGGTAGAAGTGCCCATCGCGGTAGTAGAGACCCTCGCAGTCGTGCCGGGTCGCATCGGTGCCGTGGACCTGGTGCCAGCCACGGGTCTCGTCGCATGAGTAGCCCCGCTCCAGCAGGTAGCCGACACCGTGGTCCCAGCTGTAAGCAGCGGTCCCGGCTCCGTCGTTCGGGCGCTGGACGTGCGTGGATGCGAGGGACGCTGCCGACGCGGCGCCCCCGGCACCGAGGACGGCGGCACCGGCGACCGCAACGGAGGAGACGGTGAGGGCGATGCGCTTCGTGAGCTTCTTCATGATCTTTCCTTCTCAGTGGCGTGATCTTCGTCAATGGCGGGTTCTGTCAGGCGATGTGTGTCGCCTGACGTGGTCCGAGCGAGCAGTTCCATACGACGTACGGAAACTGTGCTTCATTGCTACCATACGACGTATGGAAATGTCGAAGTGACGAAGACAACCGAGGTTGGCCGAACGGCCGTACGGCGGTCGGAGGAGTCCCGAAGTGATCGGTGGCTTCACTGGCTCGCAGATCGCCTCAGCCGCGGACGAGGGATCGAGGCCATGGTCACCGAACGTGTCCCACGCCCTTGGGCGGGCATCCGGCGGCACCCTGTCCAAGCCTGTGGGGTCTCACGCATGGAGAGCGGCTGGTGGAGTCCGGGCTCCTCTCGGGCCACCAGGTGCTGCAGAAGCAGGTCCCCTCTGTAGTCGACCGCGGCCTGCTCGCCGGCTGGCCAGCTCGGCGGCACGGGGGCGGGTGTCGTCGTGGCCTGCTGCTGTGCGCGCACAAGGGCAGCGCTCACCAGAGTGGCGAGCAGTTGTCGTACCACTCGATGGCGGTCCCGATGAGGCTGGCGGCGACGATCCCGGGGAGGCCGGCGGGGGGTGGGGGAGCGGTGGTTCCGGAGGCCGTGTGCGCCACTTCCCCGTGTGCGGTGGGGACGGGTACGTGTCGGCACACGGTAGGAAGACGCAGGCCAGGGGCACATATGGTGGGGCACCATAGTTTCGGGGGCGGCTATGCGTGCGGCCGCCATGCCGACTTACCCGTCCCGTGCCGACTTGGTCCTGACTGCGCTCGTTGAACTCGGACACCCAATCCGTCGAGGCTGTCCACTGGCTGGTGGCCCGGACCTTCCGGCCACCGCGACACGTCGTCGGCCGCATCGCGGTGTGAGCCCGTCCATCACTCCGAAGTCGGAACAGAGCTGGTTCAGAGACTACGGATCACCAAGTGACCGGCAACGCCTGCAGGCCGCGGAAGACCAGTTCCGGCACGTAGGTGAGCTCGGACTCGTCAACGGCGAGGCTCAGTCCCGGATACCGTTTCACCACGGACCCGATCGCCACCCGCATCTCCCGGCGGGCCAATATCGCGCCCAGGCAGAAGTGCGGCCCGTGCCCGAAGGCGAGGTGCGCCGCCGGTCCTTCGCGCGTGATGTCGAAGCGGCCGGGATCCGGGTACACACCGGGGTCGCGGTTGGCCGCGACGATGACCGGCAACACCGGTTCACCCGCCCCCACCTTGACGCCCTCCAGTTCGACGGGCTCGGTCGTGACCCGGACCTCGGCCGAGGTGAAGAGCCTGCTGTAGCGCAGTAGTTCGTCGACCGCCGGTCCGATCAGGTCCGGTGACGACCGCAGCAGCGCGAGTTGGTCCGGGTGGCGCAGCAGGGTCAGCAACGAGTTGCCCAGCTGGTTGACAGTCGTCTCGTGGCCGGCGATCAGCAGGCCCTCAAGGTTGGCCAGCAGTTCGGGTTCGGTGAGATGGTCGCCCTCGTCGTTGGCGGCGACCATCGCCGAGATCAACCCGTTGTCCGGCCGCGCACGCTTGTGACGCACCAGATCGGCGAGCCAGGCCTGCATCTCGCTCTGTGCGGCCCGCAGTTCGTTCGGAGTGATGTTCGTGACGAACAGCCGCCTGGTCCACGTACGGATGGCCTCCGCCTCGGAGTAGGGCACGCCGAGCAGCTCACAGATGACCATCAACGGCAGTGGAGCACAGAGACCTGCCACGAGATCCGCGGTTGGCTGGAGGGAGTCGAGCAAGGAGTCCACGATGGACTGCACGCGTGGCTCCAGCTGATCGACCATGCGTGGGCTGAACGCCTGCGACATCAGCTTGCGCAGGCGGGCGTGGCGCTCGCCGTCCAGGCTGGAGACCAGTAACGGGTCGGCGGCTACGGACAGTTTCAGCGGGGCGCCCGGAAGCGTGGCCGCCTCCCGGCTGAACCGGCTGTCGCTCAGAACCTGGCGCACCGCTTTGTAGGAAAGGGCGAGCCAGACGTCTGCCGTGCCCATCGTCGCGAGGACGACCGGCGCCTGCGCGAGCAGAGCCTCGGCTTCCGGCTCGTTGTCGAGGTGGTGTGGTGTGGTGAGGGGGAACGTGGCCTGCATTGCTGGCTCCTGGCTGTATGTCACCAGGGCCGCGCACCGGGTGCAGGGCGCGAACGGCCGGGACCGGTGTACGGATCGGTGACAGCTGGGTGTTATGCCGCCGGCGGCGGTTGCGCTTCGCGGTCGTCTCGAAGTCGATGGGGGTCAAACGGTTCAGCCGGAGCTGTCGGCGGCGCCGGTGGTCGGTTCGCTCGATCCGGGTGGTGATCGCCGTGCGGAGGTTCTCCGGGTGGCCGGATGACGGTCGAGGACGTTCTTCTGCGCGAGTGCGAATGGGATTCTAGGGCGTTGTCACCGGCGGCGTCGACGGTGCCCGTGAACCCGGCCCGGTCGTGGCGGTGCAGGGCGTGGACGAACTTCCGTGACCGCACCGGCGGATTCGCCGGCAGGTCCGCCGGCGGTCACTGCGACGGGACGTCCGTGAACAACGACGTGTTTCACGGGGCACGGGAGGGATTTCGCCACGATGCCTTTGTCATGCAGGCATGTGACGTTGTGATGTGCTGCGTTTCAGACAGCCTTCGCTTGGCCTATGGCGATGGCGTGATGTTGCTGCCATGCTCGTCTGCGCGGCGGATTGATCATCGCCTCGGCCCCTAACGCTCAGCTCACCAGTGCATCTTCCTCAAAGATCGCCAACGCTGTCGCTTTCGAGGACCGCTCCACCGACCCAGGCACCCGAAGCGCCGCCGAGTCCGGATACGACCGGGTCGCCGGACTGACCGCGCGCTCGATAATCCGGCCGCTTGCGCGACCGGAGCCACACCATCGGGACCGCTACGGAAACACCCCGCCTCCCTTCATTCCCCGGCTCACGAGGTGTCGATGTGATGCGCTTCCCCTTGGACTCGAACGCTGATCGTGTCGCTGTCATCGGAATGGCGGGCAGGTTACCGAAAGCCCCGGATCCGGAGACGTTCTGGCGACTGCTGCGCGACGGGGCCGACGCGATCACCGCGCCGCCCGTGGGCCGGCAGGGCGTACGGCACGGCGGCTACCTGGACCGGGTGGACGGCTTCGACGCGGCGTTCTTCGGTGTGTCCCCCCGCGAGGCCGCCGGCATGGACCCGCAGCAGCGGCTCATGCTCGAACTCGCCTGGGAGGCCCTGGAGGACGCCCGGATCGTGCCGAGCACGCTGACGGGCGGCCCGACGGGGGTGTTCGTCGGCTCGATGTGGGAGGACTACACGTCCCTGGCCTACCCCGGTCACATCACGCCGCACACGCTGACCGGCACCAACCGGGGCGTCATCGCCAACCGCGTCTCGCACTTCCTCGGTGTGCGCGGACCGAGCATGACGGTCGACACGGCCCAGTCGTCGGCGCTGGTCGCGGTGCATCTGGCGGTCGAGAGCCTGCGCCGCGGCGAGTCGGCGCTCGCCCTGGCCGGCGGGGTGAACCTCAACCTGAGCGCCGCCCGCGAGGAGGGAGCGGCGGAGTTCGGCGGGCTGTCCCCGGACGACCGCTGCTTCACCTTCGACGCCCGGGCCAACGGCTTCGTCCGCGGCGAGGGCGGCGCCTTCCTCGTCCTGAAACCGCTGGACCGGGCCCTGGCCGACGGGGACCGCGTCTACGGTGTCATCCGGGGCAGCGCGGTCAACAACGACGGCGCCACACGGAGCCTGACCGTCCCCAGCGCGCAGGCCCAGGAACAGGTCGTCCGCGAGGCACTGGCCCGCGCCGGCGTACGTCCCGCGGACGTGCAGTACGTGGAGCTGCACGGCACCGGCACCGCTGTCGGCGACCCCATCGAGGCCGCAGCCCTCGCGGCGGCCTACCGCGACCCGGCCGAGTCCGGCGACGCCGAGGGCAACGCCGACAGCGCCCTGCGGGTCGGATCCGCCAAGACGAACGTCGGCCATCTGGAAGGCGCCGCGGGCATCGTCGGTCTGCTCAAGGCCGTCCTCAGCGTGTACCACCGCGCACTGCCGCCGAGCCTGAACTACGAAACCCCCAACCCCGGCATCCCTCTCGACGTACTGGGGCTGCGGGTCCAGACCGCTCTGACCCCCTGGCCGCGGCCGGACGCGCCCCTGCTCGCCGGCGTGTCGTCGTTCGGCATGGGCGGCACCAACGCCCACGTGATCGTCGAGCAGGCGCCCGACGCGGTCGCGCCGCCGGCCCGGCGGCCCGCCCCCGGGGTCCGGCCGGCGCCGTGGATCGTCACGGCGCGGACCAAGCAGGCGCTACGAGCACAGATCGAGCGCCTGCGCGCACACGTGCGCAGCCACCCGGACCTGACCGGCGCCGAGGTCGCGCACGCGCTGGCCACCACCAGAACCCGCTTCGCGCACCGCGCGGTCCTGCTCGACTCCGCCCAGGTCGCAGCCGGGCGGGCCGGCACCCCGGGCCGTACCGTCTTCGTGTTCCCCGGCCAGGGCGCGCAGTGGGTCGGCATGGGCCGGGAGCTGTACGCCGCGTACCCCGTCTTCCGGACCGCCATGGACGAGTGCGCCCAGGCCCTGGCCCCCTACACCGACTGGTCCCTGGCCGATGTCCTCGACGGCGCCCCGCTCGACCGCGTGGACATCGTGCAGCCCGCCCTGTTCGCGGTGATGGTGTCCCTGGCGGCACTGTGGCGCTCCTTCGGTGTCGAGCCCGACGCGGTGGTCGGGCACTCGCAGGGCGAGATCGCCGCGGCATACGTCGCGGGCGCGCTGTCGCTGTCCGACGCGGCCCGGATCGTGGCACTGCGCAGCCGCGCGCTGGTGGCGCTGACCGGCCGGGGCGGCATGGTCTCCGTGGCCATGTCCGCCGAGCGGGCCGAGGACTACGTGTCGCGCTGGGGCGGCGCGCTGACGGTCGCCGTGGTCAACGCCACCGGCTCGGTCGTGGTGTCCGGTGACACGCAGGCCCTGTCCGAACTGGTCGAGTCCTGCGCGGCGGACGGCGTCCGCGCACGCGTCGTCCCGGTGGACTACGCCTCCCATTCCGCGCACATCGAGGCGATCCGCGAGCGGCTGCACACCGAACTGGACGGTGTGCGGCCGCGGCAGGGCACCATCCCGTACTACTCCGCGGTCACCGGCGGCCTCCTCGACGACACCACGGAGCTCGACGCCGGCTACTGGTACCGCAACCTGCGCGAGCCGGTCCGCTTCGACCTGGCCACCGCCGCGCTGCTTACGGACGGGCACGACGTCGTGGTCGAGGTCAGCCCGCATCCGGTGCTGCTGCCCGCCCTCGAACAGACCATGGAACAGGCCCGCGGGCGGACCGGCGTGCCCGGTGTCGTCACCGGCACGCTGGGCCGTGACCGGGGCGGGCCGGACGTCTTCCTGACCGCGCTGTCCCGGCTGTTCGTGGCCGGCGTGCCGGTCGACTGGTCCCCGGCCGTCGCCGAGGCCGCGCCGGTCGACCTGCCCACGTACGCCTTCCAGCGTCGCTCGTACTGGCTGCCCGAAGCGACAGCCGGGCAGAGCGGACGGCCCGCGGCCGGCCCGGGGACGCACGCAGCGGAGACCGCCGCGCCCGGCCGGCCGGACGGCGGCCCGGAGACCCGCGACACCGGGGCGGGCGGCACGGACACGGGCGACCCCGGGTCGGGCAACGGCGACCCAGGGCCGGGCGACACGGTCGACGCGGCCGCCGTGGTCACCGCGCAGATCGCGCTCGTGCTGGGCCACGAGGACCCCGCTGACATCGATCCCGCGCTCACCTTCAAGGACCTCGGCTTCGACTCGGTCACCGGGCTCGAACTGCGCAACCGCCTGGCCGGCGCCCTGGACCGGCAACTGCCCTCCGGTCTCGTCTTCGACCACCCGACGCCAGCGGAGCTGATCGCATGGCTGCGCACCGGCCCCGGCGACCGGCCGGCCCCCGCCGCCCCGGCCGCCCACGACGACCCGGTCGTCATCGTGGGGATGGGCTGCCGCTTCCCCGGCGGGGTGGCCTCGCCGGACGACCTGTGGCGGCTCGTCGCGGAGGGCGGGGACGCGATCGGCGACTTCCCGGACGACCGCGGCTGGGACCTGGGCGGCCTGTACGACCCGGAACTGCGCGGCGCGGGCACCACGTACACCACCCGGGGCGGGTTCCTTGAGGCGGTGGCCGGCTTCGACGCACCGTTCTTCGGCATCTCGCCCCGTGAGGCGCTCGCCATGGACCCGCAGCAGCGGCTCGTGCTGGAGACGGCCTGGGAGACCTTCGAGCACGCCGGGATCGACCCGGCCTCGCTGCGCGGCAGCCACACCGGTGTGTTCACCGGCGTCTGGTCGTCCGGCTACGCGACCGGGCCGGGCCTGCCGGAGGACCTGGAGGGTTACCTGTTCACCGGCGTTGCGACCAGCGTCACGTCCGGCCGGGTCGCCTACCACCTCGGGCTGCGCGGTCCGGCGCTGTCCGTGGACACCGCCTGCTCGTCGTCCCTGGTCGCCGTCCACCTGGCCGCCCAGGCCCTGCGCGCGGGCGAGTGCTCGCTGGCGCTCGCCGGCGGTGTCACGATCATGGCGACACCGCTGGGCTTCACCGAGTTCTCCCGCCAGCACGGCCTCGCGGCGGACGGCCGCAGCAAGCCCTTCGCCGCCGCGGCCGACGGCACCAGCTGGGCCGAGGGCGCCGGCCTGGTGCTGCTGGAACGCCTGTCGGACGCCCGCCGCAACGGCCACCGGGTGCTGGCGGTCGTCGCGGGAAGCGCGGTCAACCAGGACGGCGCGTCCAACGGCCTGACCGCGCCCAACGGCCCCTCCCAGGAACGCGTCATCCGCCAAGCGCTGGCGAACGCCGGGCTGGAGCCGTCCGACGTGGACGCCGTCGAGGCCCACGGCACCGGCACCACCCTCGGCGACCCCATCGAGGCCCACGCCCTGCTGGCCGCCTACGGTCAGGACCGGGACGAGCCGTTGTGGCTGGGGTCGGTGAAGTCCAACATCGGCCACACCCAGGCCGCCGCCGGCGTCGCGGGCCTGATCAAGATGGTCATGGCGATGCGGCACGGCGAACTGCCGCGAACCCTGCACACAGACGCCCCCACCCCGCACGTCGACTGGGCCTCAGGCCGCGTCCGGCTGCTCACCGAGGCCCGGCCGTGGCCGGAGCACGAGCACCTGCGCCGCGCCGGCGTCTCGGCCTTCGGCATCAGCGGCACCAACGCCCACCTGATCATCGAGCAGTCCCCCGACCCGGACCCCGGCCACCTTCCCGAACCCGCCGGCCGGACCGCCCCCACCGTCTGGCTGCTGTCCGCCAAGACCGACACCGCGCTGCGCGCCCAGGCCGAGCGGCTGCACGCGTACGCGACCGCCCATCCCGACGCGCCGGCCGGCGTGATCAGCCGGGCACTGGCCGCCCGCACCCGGTTCGAGCACCGGGCCGCGGTGGTCGGCGCCGACCGGGACGACCTGCTGTCCGGCCTGGCCGCGCTCCCGCCGGGACTGCCGGCCCGTACCGGCGGGACCGTGTTCGTCTTCCCCGGACAGGGGGCGCAGTGGGCGGGCATGGGCCGTGACCTGTACGAGCAGTCCGAGGTCTTCCGTGCCGGCATCGACGCCTGCGCCGCCGCCCTGGCCCCGTACACCGACTGGTCGCTGGTCGACGAACTGCGCCACGGCTCGCTGGACCGCGTCGACGTGGTGCAGCCGGCCCTGTTCGCCGTCATGGTGGCGCTGGCCGACCTGTGGCGGTCCCACGGCGTGCGGCCGGACGCCGTGGTCGGCCACTCACAGGCGGAGATCGCCGCCGCGTACGTCGCCGGCGCGCTGT
The DNA here is from genome assembly GCF_000720135.1 of Streptomyces sp. NRRL S-1022. GTDB lineage: Bacteria > Actinomycetota > Actinomycetes > Streptomycetales > Streptomycetaceae > Streptomyces. The sequence continues at coordinate 419,977 of NZ_JOIU01000005.1, forward strand.
CGCTGCGGGACGCCGCCAAGGTCGTGGCGCTACGGTCCAGGGCACTGGCCGTCATCGCCGACCGGGGCGGCATGGTGTCCCTCGCGCTGTCCGCCGAACAGGCCGCCGGCCACCTGGCCCGCTGGGGCGAGCGGCTGACCACCGCCGTGGTGAACGGGCCCGCGGCGGTCGTGGTGTCCGGCGGCCCCGACGCGCTGGACGAACTGCTGGCCGCCTGCGAGGCCGACGGCATCCGCGCCCGCCGCCTGCCCGTCGACTACGCCGCCCACTCCGCGCAGGTCGAGGCGATCCGCGAGCAACTGCTCACCGACCTGGCCGACATCACACCCCACTCGGCGGCGATCCCCTTCTACTCCACGGTCACCGGCGAGCGGGTCGACACCTCCGCCCTCGACGCCGGCTACTGGTACCGCAACCTGCGCGAGCCCGTACGGTTCGACCTGGCCACCGCCCGGCTCACCGCCGACGGCCACGACCTGTTCCTGGAGGTCAGCCCGCACCCGGTGCTGGTGCCCGCGCTGGATGTCGCCGCCACCGGGACACTGCGCCGTGATCACGGCGGCCTCACCGAGTTCCTCGCCGCGGCGGGACGCCTCTACGCCGCCGGAGCCGACGTCGACTGGATTCCGGTCCTGCCCCGCACCGCAGCCAGGGCGGACCTGCCCACGTACGCCTTCCAGCGTGAGCCCTACTGGGTGACCGCGACCCCACCGGTGCCCCGTGACGACTGGCGGTACGAGGTGGCATGGGCGCCGACGAGCGGTACCGCGGCCCCGGTGGACCCGGCTCGCTGGCTCGTCCTGGCCACGACCGGGCACCCGTGGGCCGAGGCCCTGCGCGAACGGGGCTTCGCGGTGGCCGACACCTGGGACGTGGCCGACACCCGGGACCCCCGGCCCGGGCCGGACGGTGTGCTGTCGCTGCTGGCGCTGGACGAGGAGCCGCACCCCGACCACCCGGTGCTCCCGGCGGGCCTGGTCCGCACCCTGGATCTGATCCGCACCCTGGACCCGGTGCGGACCCCGGCCGTACCGCTGTGGTGCGCGACCAGCGGCGCCGTGAGCACCTCGGGCACCGACCCGGTCACCAGCCCCGCCCAGGCCATGGCGTGGGGCACCGGCGCGTCAGCGGCGCTGGAGTTCCCGCACGGCTGGGGCGGCCTGGTCGACCTTCCCGCCGTGCCCGACGAGGAGAGCGTGAACGCGCTGCTCGTCGTGCTCGCCGGCACGGGCGAGGACCAGGTGGCGATCCGCGGCACCCGGCGCTTCGCCAAGCGGCTGCGCCGCAAGGCCTCATCGGGCCCGGCCGCGCGGCCCTGGCGGCCGCGGGGCACGGTGCTGGTCACCGGCGGCACCGGCGCGCTCGGCGGACATGTGGCCCGCCGCCTCGCGCGGCAGGGCGCGGAGCACATCGTGCTGGCCGCCCGCCGCGGCCCCGACGCACCCGGCGCGGCCGGCCTGCGCGACGAACTGGAGGCAGCCGGGGCGCGGGTGACGGTGGCGGCGTGCGACGTGGCCGACCGGGACGCCCTGCGGGACCTCGTCGAGCGCGTCGGCGACATCCGCGCGGTCTTCCACACCGCCGGCGTGATCAGGGAGACCAGGCTGGCCGACACGACACCGGCGGAGTTCGCCGAGGTCGTCGCGGCCAAGGTCGCCGGGGCGGCGAACCTCGCGGAACTCCTGCCGGACCTCGACGCCTTCGTCCTGTTCTCCTCCACCGCGGGCGTGTGGGGCGACGGCCACGGCGCGGCCTACGCCGCCGGCAACGCCTTCCTCGACGCCCTGGCCGCACAGCACCGCGCCCAGGGCCGCGCCACGACCTCCGTCGCGTGGGGCATCTGGGCCGAAGGCGGCATGGCGGCCCTGGAGTCCGTGCAGCGCCAGCGCACCCTGCTCGGCCTCGGCGAACTGGACCCGGGCCGGGCACTCGACGCGCTGCAGGACGTCCTCGACCACGACGAGACCCTCGCGGTCGTCACCGAGGCCGACTGGGCACAGTTCGCCCGCGCCTACACCCACGCGCGGCCGAGCCGGCTGCTGCGGGACCTGCCCGAGGCCCACAGCCGGCCGCAGGCCCCCCGACCCGCGCCCCCCGCCGGCGGCACCGACCTGCTGGGGCTGATCACCACCCACGTCGCCGGGGTGCTGGGACACGCCACCCCCGAGCGGCTCGACCCCCGGCAGGCGTTCAAGGATCTGGGCTTCGACTCGCTGACCGCGGTGGAACTGCGCAACCGCCTGACCGCCGCGCTCGGGGTGAGGTTGCCCCCCACCCTCGTCTTCGACCACCCCACCCCGGCGCGGCTGGCCGCCCACCTGTCCGGCGAGTCCAGTGAGCAGGACGCGCCGCGGGCCCCCGCCCCGGCCGCGACGGACGAGCCGATCGCGGTCATCGGCATGGGCTGCCGTTACCCCGGAGGCGTCGGCACCCCCGAGGACCTGTGGCGGCTGGTCGCGGACGGCGTGGACGCGGTCGGCGACTTCCCGGCCGACCGGGGATGGGACATCGACCGCCTGTACGACCCGACGGGAAGCCGCCCCCGCACGTCGAGCACGTCCCAGGGCGGCTTCCTCGACGCCGCCGGCGACTTCGACGCGGCGTTCTTCGGGATATCGCCCCGCGAGGCGCTCGCCATGGACCCGCAGCAGCGCATCCTGCTGGAGACCGCGTGGGAGACCATCGAGTACGCCGGTATCGACCCGACCACGCTGGAGGGCACACCCACCGGCGTGTTCACCGGCATCTGGTCCACCGGCTACGCCGCCGGGCCGGTCCCCGACGACCTGGAGGGCTACCAGGTCACCGGCACCGCGTCGAGCGTGGGGTCCGGCCGGCTGGCGTACCAGCTGGGCCTGCTCGGCCCGGCCCTGTCCCTGGACACCGGCTGCTCGTCGTCCCTGGTGGCCCTGCACCTGGCCGCTCAGGCGCTGCGCTCGGGAGAATGCTCCTTGGCCCTGGTCGGCGGTGTCACCGTCAACGCGGCACCCACGCTGTTCACCGAGATGTCCCGGCAGGGGGCGAGCGCGCCCGACGGCCGCAGCAAGTCCTTCGCCGCCGCGGCCGACGGGGCGGGCTGGGCCGAGGGCGCGGGCCTGCTGCTGCTGGAACGCCTGTCCGACGCCCGCCGCAACGGCCACGAGGTGCTGGCGGTCGTCCGAGGCTCCGCCACCAACCAGGACGGTGCCTCCAACGGTCTGACCGCGCCCAACGGCCAGTCCCAGGAGCGGGTGATCCGTCAGGCCCTCGCCCATGCCGGGCTGGAGCCGTCCGAGGTGGACGCGGTGGAAGCCCACGGCACCGGCACCACTCTCGGCGATCCCATCGAGGCCCAGGCACTCCTGGCGACCTATGGCCGGGACCGGGTGGAGCCGTTGTGGCTGGGGTCGGTGAAGTCGAACATCGGCCACACCCAGGCGGCGGCCGGCGCGGCCGGCCTGATCAAGATGGTCATGGCGATGCGGCACGGCGAACTGCCGCGAACGCTCCACGTGGACGCGCCCACCCCGCACGTCGACTGGGCCTCCGGCGCGGTCCGCCTGCTCACCGAACCGGTCGCCTGGCCCGGGACCGGGCGGCCACGGCGGGCCGCCGTCTCCGCCTTCGGCATCAGCGGCACCAACGCCCATGTGATCCTCGAACAGCCCGCCGAGGCCGACTCCGCCGCACCCTCCCCCCGGGGCCGCGCGGACGACCAGGTCCTCTGGCCGCTGTCGGCCAGGTCCGAGGTGGCGTTGCGGGGGCAGGCGCGCAGGCTGGGCGCCTTCACCGCCGTGCATCCCGAGGTGACCCGGGCGGCGGTCGGCGGTGCCCTGGCTGCCCGCACCGTGTTCGAGCACCGG
>NZ_JOIU01000006.1 GCF_000720135.1 Streptomyces sp. NRRL S-1022
GCCCATGTCCGCGATCGCACGCAGCCGGCGCGCGGCCGTGCGGAACGTGCCGTGCGGCTGCTCGGCCGTGCCCTCGGAACGGGGGAAGAACTCGTACCACGAGCCGTACAGGGCCCGTTCACGCTCCACCAGCAACGGCATCGGATCCGACGCGGTCACCAGCTCCCGCAGCGGATGGCGGGCCAGGACCGCCTCCACCTCCGGCGCCAGGGCGGCCTTCAGCCGGTCGTGCACCGACCGGGAGTCGTCGCCGAGGGCGTGCGCGGCGGCCAGGACCAGCTGGCGCTCGGGCCCCTTGGGCACGCCGGCGGCGGCCCGCTCGTACAACTCGGCACCCTCCTCCAGCACCAGGCCGGTGTCGATCCCGGCCGGCACCTTCACGGACGCGGTGTGCCGCCACGTCGCCAGCGGGTTGCTCCACGCCTCCACCCGGAAGGTCCAGCGGCCGGTCGAGTCGGGGGTGACCTCGGCACCCCAGCGGTCGCTGCCCGGCGACAGCTCCCGCATCGGTGTCCAGGGGCCGCGGCGGCCCTTGGGATCACGCAGGACCACGTTCGCGCCGACGGCGTCGTGCCCTTCGCGGAACACGGTGGCCGTGACCTCGAAAGTCTCCCCGACCACCGCTTTCGCCGGGCGCCTGCCGCACTCCACGGCCGGCCGGACATCGCGTACCGGTACACGGCCGATGGCCGGGGTCCTGCGCATGTATCTCACCTCCGCCGTGCGCGGAGCCGGGCACCCGGCCCGGCTCCGCGATCCAGGAATCGGGCCGGCGTGTGCCGGTCCGAGAGGAACGCCTTGTACGGTGCCAGGTCAGGGGCTTGGCGCCGTGGAACGCCGCTCCGGTGGCGGCGCTCTTCTGGCCGCCCGACGCGGCTGCGTCCGTCCGTCCTGCTCGCGCAGGTAGGTGACCAGGTTCGTGCGGAGATAGCGCTCGGCGGCGTCCGCTGCCTCGCGGGCGCAGCGTTTGCCCATCAGCACGCACAGCGTGTAACCCGAGTCCTCGAAGGTGGCCCGGACCGTGCGGTCGTGGGGCGAGGCGAGCATGACGCGCTCCCACGCCCGGTAACGCCGCAACTGCCGGGCCACTTCGGCCTTGGCGGGTAGCAGCATGGCCCTCATTCACCTTCCACGCTCTCGACTGGGCACGTTCCCGACGGTCGGGTGGTGTCCGCGCAGGGGAGGGCGCGGCACCGTTACGGCGATCGAGGCTTTCACTTATGGTGCACGCGCGACGACGCAGCGTCTTGTTGGATCTTCAACGAGTGGGGTGTCGGTGGCTCCTGTTGCACGAATGGCGTAGTGCCCTCACCGTGGAGGTGACTCAGAAGCGATCAACGCTCACGCTGGGTGTCCGGGATCCCTCCCGGACGGGGCGAGGGGAGCGATGAGCTTCGCCGGTGAGGAGCAAGCGACGATGAAGACCGCAGTGCCCTGCTACTACCACCTCGACGTGGAAGTCAGCCCGGAACGGGTGGGACAGGTCAGCCGCATCCTGGCCGCCCACCTCCGTTACTGGGACCTCGACAACCTCGTGGACCCCGTCTGCCGCGGCGCCGAACTGCTGCTGCGGGCGATCGACGCGCACGCGAACGACAAGCACACCTCCATCGAGATGTGGTGGAACGGCCAGCACCTGATCACCGCGTTCGGCGACGACGACCCGGGCCTGCGCCCGGACACGGACCTGCGGTCCTGCCTGGCGGACATCGCCGCCATGAGCGACGGCTGGGGCTGCTGCGCCCCGGACACCGGAAGCAAGATCATCTGGTTCTCGCAGCGCGCCCGGGCCGGCCAGCGCGTCCCGCTGGTGCCCCTCGCCCCCGACCCCGCCCTGCGGGAAGGGCTCCGGGTGCCGCGCGAGGAGGCCATGGCCGTACTGGCCGGGCCGGCGGCCGCCGCCGACGACGCCCTGGAAGGCCGCCGGTGACCGCGCGCAAGTCCCGCAAGGGGGTGCCCGTGTGGAGCGGGCACCCCTACCCGTTGGGTGCCTCGTTCGACGGACAGGGCACCAACTTCGCTCTGTTCAGCGAGGTCGCCGAGCGCGTCGAGCTGATCCTGGCCGACGACGCCGGCACCCTGACGCCGGTCCGGCTGCACGAGGTCGACGGCTTCGTGTGGCACGCCTACCTGCCCGGCATCGGCCCCGGCCAGCGCTACGGCTACCGGGTGCACGGCCCCTGGCAGCCGGCGCTCGGCCACCGCTGCAACCCGGCCAAGCTGCTGCTCGACCCCTACGCCCGGGCCGTGGACGGCCAGATCGACAACCACGCCTCGCTGTACGAACGTGCCCCGGACGGGCCGGCCCCGGCCGACAGCGCGGGGCACTCGATGCTGGGCGTGGTCACCGACCCCTTCTTCGACTGGGGCGACGACCGCCCGCCCCGGACGTCCTACGCGGACTCGGTGATCTACGAGGCCCACGTCCGCGGCCTGACCATGACCCACCCGGAGGTCCCGCAGCGACTGCGCGGCACCTACGCGGGTCTCGCGCACCCCGCCGTGACCGAGCACCTCACCTCGCTCGGGGTGACCGCCGTCGAGCTGATGCCGGTGCACCAGTTCGTCCAGGACGGCGTGCTCCAGGACCGCGGTCTGTCCAACTACTGGGGCTACAACACCATCGGCTTCTTCGCCCCGCACAACGCCTACGCCGCCTTCGGCACCCGCGGCCAGCAGGTCGACGAGTTCAAGGCCATGGTGAAGGCGCTGCACGCGGCCGGCCTCGAAGTCATCCTCGACGTGGTCTACAACCACACCGCCGAGGGCAACGAACTGGGCCCCACCCTTTCCTTCCGGGGCATCGACAACGCCTCCTACTACCGTCTGGTCGACGGTGACTGGGCGCACTACTACGACACCACCGGCACCGGCAACAGCCTGCTGATGCGGCACCCCTACGTGTTGCAGCTCATCATGGACTCGCTGCGGTACTGGGTCACCGAGATGCACGTCGACGGCTTCCGCTTCGACCTCGCGGCCACTCTGGCCCGGCAGTTCCACGAGGTGGACCGGCTCTCGGCCTTCTTCGACCTGATCCAGCAGGACCCGGTGATCAGCCGGGTCAAGCTGATCGCCGAGCCCTGGGACGTGGGAGAGGGCGGCTACCAGGTCGGCAACTTCCCGCCGCTGTGGTCGGAGTGGAACGGCAAGTACCGGGACGCCGTACGGGACTTCTGGCGTGCCGAGCCCGGCTCGCTCGGCGAGTTCGCCTCCCGGCTCACCGGCTCCTCCGACATCTACCAGCACAGCCGGCGCCGGCCGCGCGCGAGCGTCAACTTCGTCACCGCGCACGACGGGTTCACCCTGCGCGACCTCGTGTCGTACAACGACAAGCACAACGAGGCCAACGGCGAGGACAACCGGGACGGCGAGAGCCACAACCGGTCCTGGAACTGCGGCGCCGAGGGCGAGACCGACGACCCGGCCGTCCTCGAACTCCGCGCCCGCCAGCAGCGCAACCTGCTCGCCACGCTGCTGCTCTCGCAGGGCATCCCGATGCTGTGCCACGGCGACGAACTCGGCCGCACCCAGCGCGGCAACAACAACGCCTACTGCCAGGACAACGAGATCTCCTGGGTGGACTGGGACCTCACCGACGGGCAGCGCGGCCTCGCCGAGTTCACCCGGCACCTGATCGCGCTGCGCGCCGCGCACCCGGTACTGCGCCGGCGCCGCTTCTTCCGCGGCGAGACGGTGACCAACGCCGTGCAGCCGCTGCCCGACCTGATGTGGCTCAGGCCCGACGCCCGCGAGATGACCGGCCGGGACTGGCAGCGCGGCGACGCGCACTCGGTCGGCGTGTTCCTCAACGGGGACGCCATCGCCGAACGCGACCCCTACGGCCGCCGCATGGTCGACGACTCGTTCCTGCTGCTCGTCAACGGCTACTGGGAACCGGTCGTCTTCCGCCTGCCCGACGGCTCCTTCGGCGACCGCTGGACCACCGTGATCGACACCGCCGACTCCGACGGCATCCCCGACGAACGCGAACACAAGGCGGGGACCAGGCTCCGTGTGGAGGCACGCAGCCTGGTCCTGCTGTCACGTCCGTCGCGTGCCGGCAGCTGACCCGCCCGGCCGGCGGGGCCGCGGCCGACCGCTCCGCCGGCTCAGCGGGCGCCCCGTGACGTCACCGTGAACTGGGCCCCGTCGGGGTCGCGCAGGATCGCCTCGGTCTCGTCCTCGCGCAGGACGCTCCCGCCGTGCTTCTCCGCCGCGCGGGCGCAGCCGGCCACGTCGGCCACCGAGAAGTGGATCTGCCAGTGCGGCCGCACCCCGGGGTCCGGAGCCGCCTCCACCGCGCCCGAGTCGATACGCGCCACGATGTCACCGCGGCTGCGCAGCACCACCTCGCCGCCCTCGTACTGGACCTCGCAGCAGCCCGGCTGCCCGGTCGCCCAGTCCAGGACCTCGCCGTAGAAGATCGCGGCGTCGAACGCGTCCCGGGTGTGCAGCCGGACGAAGGTCGGCGCCGCCTGCCGCCAGGCCTCCCAGTTGGTGACCAGCTCGCCCTGCCAGATCCCGAAGGTGGCCCCGTCCCGGTCGGCGAGCAGGGCCGCCCGGCCCGGCGGGAAGGACAGCGGCCCCACCGCCGAAGTGCCGCCCCGCTCCCGGACCCGGGACACGGCCACGTCCGCGTCGGCCACGGCGAAGTAGGGCGTCCAGGCCACCGCCATCTGCCACATGGAGGCGACGGCGGCGATGCCCGCCACCGGGACCCCGTTGGCCAGGGCGATGCGGAAGTGCTCGCCGAGCTTGACGCCACGCCAGCGCCAGCCCAGCACGGCCGCGTAGAAGTCCTGGGTGGCCTGGAGATCGCGGCTGGTCAGGCTCACCCAGCATGGCGCGCCGACGACGGAGTGGGTGGAGACGACTTCTTTCCTGCGCGGTACGGCGCCGGCGGGGATGTCCTGGTTCATGGCAGTCGCATCCTGCTCTCGGGGCCGGGCGGCCACCGGTCTGACACCAGTGTCCGGCCGGAACGGGGTGGAACGCCTCCCGTGTACCCCGGGTGGCGGCCGTGCAGCCCCCTGCGCAGGATGGAGGGATGGGAGAGAGCGAGCCGGACCGGGTGGCCGCGCTGCAGACGGAGGTCCACCAGCTGAAGGAGGCCATGACCTCGCACGCGGTCGTGGACCAGGCGATCGGGATGATGGTGGCCCTCGGCCGGATCAGCCCCGACCAGGGATGGCAGGTGCTGAAGGACGTCTCCCAGCACACCAACATCAAGCTGCGCAACATCGCGGAGCTGATCCTGATCTGGGGGCGGCGCGGCGACATCCCGCCCGACGTCCGGGCCGCGGTGGAGGACGCCCTGGACCGGTACGGCCCCACCCAGGTGCCGGGCTCCGAGGAGCGGTAGCCCTCAGCGGGCGCGGACCTCTGCGAGCAGTTCCTCGCGCAGCCGGTCGAAGCAGCCGCTGAGCAGCCGGGAGACGTGCATCTGCGAGATACCGAGCTGCTGGGCGATCCGGCTCTGCGTCATCCCGCCGAAGAACCGCAGGTAGAGGATGGTGCGCTCGCGCTCCGGCAGCGCCGCGAGGCACGGTTTGACCGCGGCCCGGTCCACGACGAGGTCGTACCCCGGGTCCGGCCCGCCCAGCGAGTCGCCGAGGGCGTAGCCGTCCGTGCCGGCCACCTCGGCGTCGAGGGACAGCGCGGAGAAGCACTCCAGCGCCTCCATGCCGGTGCGCACCTCGTCCTCGCTCAGCCGGGTGTACGCGGCGATCTCGGCGACGGTGGGGGCCCGGCCCGCCGTGGTCTGCGCCAGCTCCTTCGTGGCGGTACGGACCCGGTTGCGCAGGTCCTGCACCCGGCGCGGTACGTGCAGGGTCCACATGTGGTCCCGGAAGTGGCGCTTGATCTCGCCGGTGATGGTGGGCACGGCGTACGCCTCGAAAGCGCGGCCGCGGTCGGGGTCGTAGTGGTCGACGGCCTTGACCAGGCCCAGGGCGGCCACCTGGTAGAGGTCCTCCAGGGCCTCGCCGCGGCCGCGGAACCGTACGGCGATCCGCTCGGCCATGGGCAGCCACAGCCGGACCAGCTCGTCCCTGAGCGTCTGGCGCTCGGGTCCGTCGGGCAGTCCGGCGAGGCGCTCGAAGGCGATTGCCGTGTCCGGGGCGTCGTCGTGGGGGTGGGGCTTCGTGCTGCCGGTGACACGCATCGGGCGCACCTCTCTCAGCAGGTGCCGGGATGGACAGACACCGTGGGAGGTGCGCGCGGACCTTGGATGACACCGGGGCGCCGGCGGATGCCGCCTCCCACGGACGTGCCTCCTGTCCGAAGCACTGTCCTGCCCTTTCCCGCTGACGGACATCTCAAAACAAATACGGTCAAACAGTATTTTGGTCCGAGGCGCACATGACCGCCCGTCGGGAGGCGGTACCTCTGTGCCAGAGCTAATCTCCGAAGGTGGAAGCCGACGCCTTTCCGGAGGAACTGGCCGACGTGCTCGTGGGCGTCCAGCGGCTGATCCGGCGCAGGCTGCGCGGCGGGGCCCCCGGGCCCCGGCTGCGCGGTGCGGAGGTCGAACTGCTCCGGCTGGTCGAGGCGCGGCCGGGCGTCGGCGTCTCGGCGGCGGCCAGACGGCTGCACCTGGCCGGCAACTCCGTGTCGACGCTGGTCAATCAGCTCGTCCGGGACGGCTGTCTGGTCCGCGAGGCCGACCCGGCCGACCGGCGTGCCGCCCGCCTGTCGCTGACCGCCGCGGCCGGGCAGCGGCTCGCGGACTGGCGGCGCCGCCGGACGGAACTGGTCGGCCGGCACGTGTCCCGGCTCGCCGAGACCGACCGGGAGGCCCTGCGCGCCGCCCTGCCGGCCCTGCGCAGGCTGGCCGCCACGCTGCACGAGGAGACCGAGGAGACGTAGCGCCAGGGAGACACCATGCCGACCGACACCCCCGAGCCCTCAGCAACCACCGGACCACCGGTCACGCCCGGTCCCGGCGCCCGCACCGCCCCCCTGACCGCCTCCGGCCCCGCCGGCCCCCCGGGCCCCTCCGAACCTCCCGGCAGCGTGGAAGCCCTCCGCGGCGCCCGCACCGCCGGAGGTGTACCCGGGGGCGAAGCGGCCCGTGCCGTCGGCGGCGTGGAGGGCGGGCGGGCGGCTGTCGTCTGCGAGCGGCTCGCCTACTCCTTCGCGGAGGCGCGGGCCGTGGACGGGCTTGAGCTGGTGGTTCGGGAGGGGGAGGTGTTCGGGCTGCTCGGGCCCAACGGGGCCGGGAAGACGACCGCCATCCGGTGCATCACCACCCTGCTGCCGGTGCCGGCCGGGACGGTCCGGGTCTTCGGGCACGACGCCGCCCGCGAGCGCATGGCGGTGCGCCGTCTGCTCGGGTACGTGCCCCAGCAGCTGTCCGCGGACAGCGGGCTCACCGGCCGGGAGAACGTCGTGCTGTTCGCCCGGGTCTTCGACGTGCCGCGACGCGAGCGGGCCGCACGCGTCGGCCAGGCCCTCGCCGCCGTCGGTCTCGCCGACGCTGCCGACCGGCTGGCCGGCACCTACTCCGGCGGCATGGTCCGCCGCCTGGAACTCGCCCAGGCCCTGGTCAGCGCGCCCCGGCTGCTGATCCTGGACGAGCCCACCATCGGCCTGGACCCGATCGCCCGCACCGGCGTCTGGGAGCACATCGACGCCGTCCGCGCCGCCACCGGCATGACCGTCCTGGTCACCACGCACTCCATGGACGAGGCCGACCAGTACTGCGACCGGGTCGGCCTGATGCACCGCGGCCGCGTCCGCGCCCTCGGCACCCCGGCCGCGCTGCGCCGGGGCCTGGCCGAGCGGCAGGGCACCGACCGGCTGCCCACGCTGGAGGACGTCTTCCGGGACGTCGCCGGCAGTGGCCTGGACGACCGCTCCGGAGGAGGTTTCCGCGATGTCCGAAGCACCCGCCGCACCGCCCGCCGCGTCGGCTGACGGCACCCCCGCGCAGGACACCGCCCTGCTGCTCACCCCGCCCGTGCCGCGTGCGGGCTGGCGGCTGCTGCCCGCCCGGGTGGCCGCCCTGTGCGCCGTGGAGCTGCAGAAGCTGCGCCACGACCGGACCGAGCTGTACACCCGCGCGGTGCAGCCCGCCCTGTGGCTGCTGATCTTCGGCCAGACCTTCACCCGGATCCGGGCGATACCCACCGGCGGGATCCCCTACATCGACTACCTGGCACCCGGCATCATCGCGCAGTCGGCGATGTTCATCGCGATCTTCTACGGCATCCAGATCATCTGGGAGCGGGACGCGGGCATCCTCAGCAAGCTGCTCGTCACCCCGACCCCGCGAGCCGCCCTGATCACCGGCAAGGCGTTCGCGGCCGGTGTCAAGTCACTGGTCCAGGCGGTCGTCGTGATCGTGATCGCCGCGCTGCTCGGCGTCGCTCTCACCTGGAACCCGCTCAAGCTGCTCGGCGTGGCCCTCGCGGTGGTCCTCGCCTCCGTGTTCTTCTCCTGCCTGTCGATGACCATCGCCGGCATCGTGCTCAGCCGCGACCGCCTGATGGGCTTCGGGCAGGCGATCACCATGCCGCTGTTCTTCGGCTCCAACGCCCTGTACCCCGTCTCGGTGATGCCGGGCTGGCTGCAGGCCGTCAGCAAGGTCAATCCGCTCAGCTACCAAGTCGACGCCCTGCGGGGCCTGCTGCTCGGCACGCCCGCGCATCTCGCCGCGGACTTCGGGGTGCTGGCGGTGGCCGCCGCCCTCGGTGTCACGGCGGCATCCGCGCTGCTCGGCCGGCTGGCCCGCTGATCTTGCCGCGACGTGATGTGCCACACGCGCCCGCGGCCGGCCGGGAGGCACCGCGAACGAGTTCTTCCTGCGCAGCGCTTGATCACTGATCAAAGCGGGTGAATTCCCTGGCCACAGCGCATTCTGCTCATTTGACAGTGCACTCGGCACACAGATAGACAGCACCTCTCGGAGGTCGAGAGGGGCACTGTGTACGAGCCGAACGTGGTCGGGGACTGGCAGGAGTACGAGGAGCATGCCGGTCTGCGGGTCCGCGTCCACCGCCTGGAGGCGGCCGAGCCGCCGCGCGGCCGGGACGACGCCGCGGCCGGGCTGGCGTACTTCAGTGTCCGGGTGACCGTCGAGAACCGCGGCGCGCGCCACCACGGCATCCATCTGGAGGACGGCCAGATCGACGTCCGGGTCGGCCCGGACGGCGAGGGCGCCTTCATCGACTGGCGCAACTCCCAGTTCATCGAGGGCTTCGACGTCTATCCGCTGCGCCGGGCCACCGCGGTCCTCTACGCCGCCGCACCCGAGGCCGCCCTCACCCACGTGGACGTACAGGTCCAGCTGCGGGTGGACGACGAGTGGACCGACCGCCGGCTGTGGGCGGGCGGCATCGGCGCCGTGGAGTCCACCACGGCGGCCGCGCCCTCGGGCACCTGTCAGGGCAGCCTGGCCCACCAGGTCAGCGCCTTCCTGAGGGACCAGGCGGAGCCCGGCTCCGCCTGACCCGCGCGGGCGGCGCCCGCCGTACGACGTCTCAGTGCGGGATGCCGTCGATGATCTCGCGCGCGCCCTGCCGGAGCAGTGCCACCGCGACCGACGTGCCCAGCGTGGCCGGATCCAGCCGGCCCGCCCACTCGTGCGCGTTCAGCCGGGTCTTGCCGTCCGGGGTGAAGACACAGGCCCGCAGGGAGAGTTCACCGCTGCGGTCCACGCGCGCGTAGCCGGCGATGGGGCTGTTGCAGTGGCCCTGGAGCACGTGCAGGAACATTCGTTCGGCCGTCGCCTCCCGGTGGGTGGCCGGGTCGCCGAGTCCGCTGACCGTGTCGATGAGTTCGGCGTCGTCCTCCCGGCACTGCAGGGCGAGGATGCCCGCGCCGATCGGCGGCATCATCGTCTCCGGGGACAGCACCTCGCTGATCACGTCCGTCCGGCCGATGCGCTCCAGGCCGGACGCCGCCAGCAGCAGCGCGTCCGCCTCGCCGGCGGCCAGCTTCGCCAGCCGGCGGTTGGCGTTGCCGCGGAACGGCACGCACTCCAGGTGCGGGTGGGTGGCGGCCAGTTGGGCGATCCGGCGCACCGCGGAGGTGCCGATCCGGGTGCCGGCCGGCAGCTCGTCCAGGGTGAGGCCGCCGGGGTGCACCAGCGCGTCCCGGATGTCGTCCCGCTTCAGGAACGCCGCGAACACCGTCCCGGCCGGCAGCGGCCGGTCGGCGGGCACGTCCTTGACGCAGTGCACCGCGAGGTCCGCCTCGCCGGCCAGCAGGGCGGCGTCGACCTCCTTGGTGAACGCCCCCTTGCCCTCGACCTGGGACAGATCGCCGAGCCACTTGTCGCCGGTGGTCTTCACCGGGACGACCTCGGTGCGCACGCCCGGCTGGAGTACCGCCAACTCGGCGCGGACCCGCTCCACTTGGGCCAGCGCCATGGGCGAGTCACGGGAGACGATTCGGATCAGTTCGGGAACCGGCATGCGCACACGATAGACCCCCGCGCCTCATCCCACGTCCTCGGGCAGGTCCGCCGCCGACTCCTCCGGGGCGAGGTCCGGGCGCAGCCGCAGCCAGGACGGCTGGCGGAGCATCCCGTGCCGGGTCCGGGTGCTGTAACCGACCTCGCCCACCAGCCGGGGCAGCACCCAGCGGGCGCCCGGCACGCGCGGCACCGGGTCGAAGGGGCACCGGTCGCTCGCCGCGTCCCGCAGCAGTTCCGCCAGCCGGACGCGCTCGGCCTCGCTCCAGCCGGTGCCCACCCCGCCGACGTACCGCAGCCGGCCGCCGGCGTCGCGCTGGCCGGCCAGCACCGCGCCGGGCAGTCCGCTCAGCCGCCCCTTGCCGGGCAGCCAGCCGCCGACGATCACGTCCTCCGCCCGCATGTTGCGGATCTTGATCCAGGCGCGGGAGCGCACCCCGGACTCGTACACCGAGTCCAGCCGCTTGCACACCAGGCCTTCCAGGCCGTGCTCCCGGGTGGCGCGCAGTGCCTCGGCGCCGTGCCCGGTCACGGCGGCCGGCGTCGACCAGTACGGCCCGGTCAGCCCCAGCTCCTCCAGCCGCGCCCGGCGCCGGGCGTACGGCAGCCCTACCAGCGGCTCCCCCAGGTAGGGCACGTCGAACAGCACCAGGTGCACCGGCACCCGGGCGGCCCGTCGCGCCGCCCGCGCGGGAGCGTGCGCCAGCCCCATCCGGCTCTGCAGCAGCTGGAAGTCGGCCCGCCCCCGCTCGTCCAGGGCCAGCACCTCGCCGTCCAGTACGGCGGGTACGGTGCCCAGCGCCCCGCCGAGCGGCCGGAGTTCGGGGTAGGCCGCGGTGATGTCCTCGCCCGAGCGGGCGCGCAGCAGCACACTGCCGTCGCCGGGCAGGTAGGCCATCACCCGCTGCCCGTCCTGCTTGGTCTCGTACGCCCACCGCGTGTCCTGGGCGGCCGGCGGCAGCGTCCCGGGGGTGGCCAGCATCGGCGGGATGAGCGGCAGCGTCACGGCGGTCACGGCAGAAGGTCTCGACCGGGCCGGGCGCCCTCACGCTCCTTTCCGCGCGGGTTCCCCTGAACGGGCCCGCCGCGGGCGCCGTACCCCACCGCCCGCACGGGCGACCTCGCCGCCCCGGCCGAGGACCCGGGACGGAACGCGGGACTGCGCGCCACCCGGGACGAGGCGGCCACCGGTCTCGCCGACTCGATCGCGGGCCTGTGGCCGGCCCCTGCCGGCACCGCCCGCCGGACCGCCGGCGGCCGGGTCCGGGCCGCCCGGCGAGGAGGGGTCAGGACGGGCGGGGTGTCCGCACCCAGCCCAGCGAGCGTTCGACGGCCCGCTGCCAGTTCTCGTACTCCGCCTCCCGCCGCCCGGGGTCCATGGCGGGCAGCCACTGCGCGGCCCGGTGCCAGTTGCGGCGCAGCACCTCGAGTCCGGGCCAGTAACCGGCGGCCAGCCCGGCCGCGTAGGCAGCGCCGAGCGAGACGGTCTCGGCGACCATGGGCCGCACCACCGGCACGCCGAGCACGTCGGCCACGAACTGCATGAGCAGGTTGTCCGCGGTCATGCCCCCGTCGACCTTGAGCTGCTGGAGGGAGACGGCGGAGTCGGCGTTCATGGCGTCGACGACCTCCCGGGTCTGCCAGCCGGTGGCCTCCAGGACGGCGCGCGCCAGGTGCCCCTTGGTGATGTACGAGGTGAGGCCGACGATCACCCCGCGCGCGTCGCTGCGCCAGCGCGGCGCGAACAGTCCCGAGAAGGCGGGGACGATGTAGCAGCCGCCGTTGTCCTCCACCGTGCGCGCGAGGGTCTCGATCTCCGGGGCGGTGCTGATCAGGCCCAGGCGGTCGCGGAACCACTGGACGAGGGCGCCGGTGACGGCGATCGACCCTTCCAGGGCGTACACCGGCGGCTGGTCCCCGATCTGGTAGGCGACGGTCGTGAGCAGGCCGTGCCGGGACCGTACGAGGTCGGTGCCGGTGTTGAGCAGCAGGAAGCTGCCCGTGCCGTAGGTGCACTTGGCCTCGCCCGGGGAGAAGCAGGTCTGGCCGAAGAGGGCGGCCTGCTGGTCGCCGAGGGCGGCCGTGATCGAGACGCCCGGCAGCAGCGAGCGGGCCTCGCCGTACGGCTCGGCGGACGACCGGATCTCCGGCAGCATCGAACGGGGCACACCGAAGAAGTCCAGCAGTTCGTCGTCCCAGGCGAGCGTGCGGATGTTCATCAGCATCGTGCGGCTGGCGTTGGTGGCGTCGGTGATGTGCAGGCCGCCGTCGGTGCCCCCGGTGAGGTTCCAGATCAGCCAGCTCTCCATCGTCCCGAACAGCACCTCGCCGTCCCGGGCCCGGTCCTCGATCCCCTTGACGTGGTCGAACAGCCACCGGATCCGCAGCGCCGAGAAGTACGTGGAGGGCGGCAGCGCGCACCGGTCGAGGAAGAACTCCTCGCCGGGGTGCTGTCGCAGCCCCTCCACGAGCGATGCCGTACGGGTGTCCTGCCAGACGATCGCCCGGCCCAGCGGTGCGCCGGTGCGCCGGTCCCACAGCACCGTCGTCTCGCGCTGGTTGGCCAGACCGATGGCGGCGACCTGCTCCTGCCCCACGCCGGCCTCGGACAGCGCCTCGGGCACGACGCGCCGCAGGTTCTGCCAGATCTCGACGGCGTCGTGCTCGACCCATCCCGGCCGGGGGAAGTGCTGCTGGTGTTCCTTCTGCGCGACCGAGACCAGCCGCCCACGGTGGTCGAAGAGGATGCAGCGGGTCGAGTTGGTGCCCTGGTCGATGGACATCACGTACCGTTCGGCCATGATCGGGTCTGCCTTCCGAGGGATCGAGGGCGGCTGTCCTGGGCTACCAGCGGGCGGCTCCCAGGTCTCTGGAGATCGCCCGCGAGGCCTCGCGGATCAGGCTGATCAGAGGGGGGCGGGGGTGGCCCTGGCCGTCGCAGATCCGCTCGACCGGCCCGGACAGCCCGATGGCGCCGACGACCAGGCCGCCGTGCCCCCGGATCGGCGCGGCGAGCCCGGCCTCGCCCATGCTCATCTCCTGGACCTCGGCGGCCCAGCCGACCTCCCTGACCTCGGCGAGCGCGCGGGCGAGCCGCTCGGGGTCGACCAGGGTGTGCCGGGTGTAGGCCTCAAGCGCCGGCTCCCGGCCCGGCTCGACGACCGCGGTCCCGTAGGCCAGCAGGACCTTGCCGAGGGAGGAGGCGTGCAGCGGGAGCAGCGCGCCCACGTCCAGCGTCTGGAAGGTGTCGTCCGGCCGGAAGACGTGGTGGACGATGAGTACCTGGCCCTCCAGCGGGGTGCCCAGACGCACCGCCTCCCCGCTGCGGGCGGCCAGCGCGTCCGCCCAGTTCAGGGAGCGTGAACGCAGTTCGTTGACGTCCAGGTAGCTGGTGCCGAGGTGCAGCAGGGCGGCGCCGAGCTGGTACTTCCCGGTGGCCGCGTCCTGCTCCACGAAGTCCACGTGCTGGAGCGTGCGCAGAATGCCGTGGGCGGTGCCCTTCGCCAGGCCGAGCGACGCCGCCACCTCGCCGAGACCGAGTCGGCGGGGGCCACCGGCGAGCAGGCGCAGGATCGCCGCCGCCCGTTCGATCGACTGGACTGGGCCGGCCATGAGCCGAGCCTATTACCGCCGTGGACGCTTCGCCGTGCGGGCGGGACCCGGCGCCCGGGCCGGGCCGTTCGGTAATGCCGACCGATGTTCATTGACCAGCCCGATTTGTCTCCATAGCGTGCATGGGAGCCCGGAAGACGCCGAGGACGGCGCCCGACCGGGCGGCACACACCATCGGGAGAGAACATGGCGGCACAGCTCAACACGCTGCTCCGGGCGGCATGCGAACACGTGTGTCCGGTGCCGCCCGTCGCCGGCGCGGTCTCGTCCGTACGCCGGCGTGCGGCGGCGCTCCTCGCGGACTGGAACGTGTCCTGCGAGATCGTCGAGGACGCGCTGCTCGTCGTGTCCGAGCTGGCAACCAACGCGGTCATCCACGCCCGCCCCCCGGCCGAGCTGCGATTGTCATGGGGCAGCGGCCGCCGCACCCTGCGCATCGAGGTCACGGACGCGGGACCCGCGCGTCCGGGGAGCCGGGCGCTCGGCGGGTTCGACCCGGACGAGCACGGCCGGGGCGAGGCGATCGTGCGCGCCCTGGCGACGCATTACGGCATACGGATCCACCCGGGCGGGGTCACCCGCTGGGCCGAGCTGGTCGCCGGCTGAGGCGAACCGGTGGCGGTCCGCAACGCCGTGTCCGGTACGGAGGGCTCCCGCGGCCCGGAGACCGGCTCCCGCGCGGTCTCCTCGCGTACCTCCGCGGTCTCCTTGGTTCCCTTCGTCTCCCTAGTCTCCCTCGCCTCCTTGCGGAGCAGGAGCAGGGCGGCGTCGTCGTGCAGCCGGCCGCCGACGTGCGCCAGCAGCTCGTCGTGGAGCGCGGTGAGCGTGCGGGCCGGCTCGTCGCCGACGTGGCGGGCCACGCCGTCGGCCAGCGGGTAGAAGGTGCGCGTGTGGTCGCGGGCCTCGGTGACCCCGTCGGTGTAGAGCAGCAGCTGCCCGCCCACCTCGAAGGGGAGCCGCTGCAGGCGGGGTGCCTGGCCGGACAGGGCGCGCAGGCCTAGGGGCGGGGCGGGAGGGTCGGCCTCCAGTGCCTCGACCTCTCCGGACGCCGATATCAGCAGCGGGGGCGCGTGCCCGCAGTTGACCACCTCCAGGTGCCCCGACGCGGGGCAGCCGGCGACCACGGCGGTGACGAAGTCGTCCGGGCCGAGGTTGCGCGCCAGGCTCCGCTCGATCCTGCCGACGACGGCGAGCAGGTCGGGCTCGTCGTGGGCGGCCTCGCGGAACACCCCGAGCACGAGTGCGGCGGTCCCCACGGCGGGCAGCCCCTTGCCGCGTACGTCACCGACGATCAGCCGGATGCCGTGCGGGGTGGGCACCAGGGCGTACAGATCCCCGCCGATCCGGGCCTCGGCCGCCGCGGCGCTGTAGCGGACGGCCACCCGGTACGGGCCGACGGTCTCCGGGACGGGCTGGAGCAGGGCCTGCTGGGCGGCCTCGGCGACCGAGCGGACGGCCGCGAGGACCCGCTCCCGGCGGCCCCGCAGCACGCTGGCCAGGCCGCTCGCCGCGGTGACGGCCAGGAGGGCGCACAGCACGGCCGCCAGGTCCCGTGCGGCGGTGCCGTGCACGGTGCCCAGCGCGGTGCCCGTCGCCGCGGCGAGGAGGCCGGCGCCCAGCACCCCGAGCGGCCCGTTGGTGGTGGCCGCCAGCGCGGGTCCGGCGGCGAGCAGCGGCAGCCAGACCATCCCCGCCCCGCCGGCGACGTCGACGAGCACGACGACGGCGACGACCAGGACCGGCAGCGCGGGCATGCCCGCGGCCAGCTGGCCGGAGGCGCGCCGGCGGACGGACCCCCAGGCCCCGGCCGCACGGTTTCCGGACAGCCTCGTGGGTGGGTGGTCACCACCATGGTGTCGGGGCTGGCTCATGTCTCGTCCGCAGTCCTCGCCGGTAGGGGGTGCACACCCGTAATGTCCGTTTCATCTAGAGAACGGGCTGGGCGGGGCGGCGGCAAGGAGCGGGTTTTCAGATAGTGAGCGAGAGCCCCCGGGTCACCCGGCTCGCGATGGACAGCAGCCGGGCCCGGATGTCCGGGAGGCGGTCCCGCCGCTCCACCGGCAGGGAGACGCCGAGCGAGCCGATGACGCCGCCGCGGTAGACGGGGACGGCGACGCAGACGGTGCCGATCGCGTACTCCTCCAGGTCCGTGACGGCCGGTGCCAGCGGGGGCGACTGGATCCGGCGCAGCAGCTCCGGGACGCTGGTGACCGTCCGGGGGGTGAGATCGGCCAGGTGGTGCCGGGCGAGGTAGTCCCGGCGGGCTTCCTCGTCCATCTCGCGCAGCACGGACTTGCCCAGCGCGGTGGCGTGTCCGGCGTCCTCGAACCCGACCCAGAGGTCCACCCGGGGAGTCCGGGGCCCGTCGACGATATCGGCGACCCTGATCTCGCCGTCCTCGTAGAACGTGAGGTAGGCGGCGGTGGACAGCTCGTCCCGCAGGGCGGCCAGGGTCGGGCGCACGCGGCTGAGCAGCGTCTGGGTACGGCTCGCCGTGTGCAGCGAGTCCAGCCGGTCGCCGAGGACGAAGCCGCCGTCGTCCAGCTTCCGCACGTACCCGTCGTGCACCAGGGTGCGCAGCAGGTGGTAGGCGGTGGCCAGGGGCAGCCCCGTCTCGCGTGCCAGCTGTTTCGCGGGCGCGCCGTTCTCGTGCTCGCTCACCGCCTCCAGCAGCCGGAACGCCCGCTGCACGGAGCCGATGAGGGTGGGTCCGTCCTGACCACCCATGGCACCAGGCTGCCCTGCCCTCCCCGGCATCGGCAAGACCGGATCACCGCACCCGCCCTCCCCGGCATCGGCAAGACCGGATCACCGCCCCGCGAGACCCGGCCCGCCGGCGTCCTCACCCGCCGCGCGGAGGACCCGTGTGCGGTCCCCGGCAGCGCCGAGGTGATGAGCTACGCCACCGTCTCCCTGCGAACGCCCCGCGGGCCCGGCGCCGCCCCGGCCGGCGGTCGCCGGGTCTACCGTCCAGTAATATCCGGCGGCAGGCCACCAGAGGAGGAACCGTGCCCCGGTCCGAACGCTCACCCCTGCTGCTCGCCGGTCTGCTGGCAGCCGGCGGAATCGCCCACTTCGCCGCCCCGCGCCAGTTCGACGCCGTCATCCCCCGTGCCCTGCCGGGCTCGCCCCGCGCCTGGACGTACGGCAGCGGCGTCGTGGAGCTGGCCCTGGCGGCCGGGATCGCGGCGCCCGCGACCCGCGCGGTGGCGGCGAGGGCGGCCGCCGCGTTCTTCGTCGGTGTGTTCCCGGCCAACGTCAAGATGGCCGTGGACTGGCGCCACCGGCCGGCGCCCCTGAAGGCCGCGGCCCTCTCCCGGCTGCCCCTCCAGGTGCCCCTGGTGATGTGGGCGCGCGCGGTGGCCCGCGGTGGGGAGGGGCGGTCGTGACCGAGCGCCTGACGATCGGCGACAAGGCCGAGGACTTCGCCCTGCCCGACGAGACCGGCACCACCCGCCGGCTCACCGAACTGCTCGCCGGCGGCCCGGTCGTCCTCTTCTTCTACCCCGCCGCCCTCACCCCCGGCTGCACCGCCGAAGCCTGCCACTTCCGCGACCTCGCCGCCGAGTTCGCCGCCGTCGGCGCCCGGCCGGTCGGGATCAGCGGGGACACCGTCGACAAGCAGCAGGAGTTCGCCGGCCGGCACGGCCTGGGCATGCCGCTGCTCTCCGACGCCGACGGTGCGGTCCGTGAGCGGTTCGGCGTCAGACGCGGCTTCTCCCTCGCCCCGACCAGGCGCGTCACCTTCGTGATCGCCCAGGACCGGACCGTCCTGGAGATCGTCCGCAGCGAACTGCGCATGAACACCCACGCCGACCGGGCCCTCGCCGCCCTGCGCGCCCACCGAGGCTGAGGCGGACCGCTCCGCGCTTGAGGAGCCGGGGCGACCGGAACATCCGGGGCGTACGGAGCATGGCGCCGCCACGGCGGTCGTTCCACGCGCAGGGCACGGTGACCGGATGGAGCGAGGGCGCACGGCTGCTCACCGGCCACCCGGCCGGCGAGGTCGTGGGCCGGCCGGCGGCGCACCTGCCGGCCGCGGCCGCCCCCGACGGCCTGACCGCCCAGGCCCTTGCAGCAGGCGTCCATGTCCATGTCGGTCTGCGACCTCCGGCAGTGCCATCTGCACGTCAACACCACCGCCTGCCAGGTCATGGGCGCAGGACCGGCCGGGCCGAACAGCCGCTGCCCGAGGGCTGATCACTGGAACGGGCAGCCCGGGTTCGCCGCGTCCTCGGAGAACGGCGCGCCGTGCGGCAGCACGTACAGCACCTCCAGGACGAGCGGCGTGTCGCCCAGGTTGCGGCCTATGTGCACGTAGTCGGCGCCGGGCGGCTCCTGGATCGACGTACCCGTGCGGTACACGCCGTCCGAGGCGCACCCGGCGTCGAAGTGGCTGAGCGTGCCCTGCTTCACGACGCCGTACAGCGGACCGTCGTGGTAGTGCCAGCCGGTGCTCTGACCGGGCGGGACGGTGATCTCCCGGAGGGTGTAGTCGGTGCCCCCGACGGTCGTCTGCGTAAGGATCCTGGCCGTCACCCCGGGGCCCGCCGGGGTCGCCCCGGCGGAGCCACAGGTCAGGACGGCGGCGGCGGTCACCAGGCCGGTCACGGCGGTACGGAGCACGGTGCGCATGCGGGGCCTCCAGGGACGCGAGCGGATACCGCCGCGAACCTAGAGCCGCCGGCACGCCCGTCGGGGCCGGAACCCGAGAATCCGTGTTCATCCGGCCGCGTGCCGTGGTGCCGCCGTCACCCCCGGCCGGCCTGCGCGGCCACCTGGGCCAGGGTGCGCCCGGTCCGCACCGAGCGGGCCCGCCGCGGATCCGGGGTGCCGTGCCCGTCCGAGCGCGCCGGGCCCTTGCGCACCAGCAGCCAGGCCTCCTCCCCGTCCGAGCCGTCCCGGAAGCGGGTGAGGGCGTACTCACCGTGCAGCTTGCTGCCGTGCAGCCGGAAGGAGGCGTGCCCGCGCTCCAGGGACTCCGCGAAGTCCACCGGGCGGCCCCGGCGGTCGTGGCTGAGCGGCTCGTACGTCCCGCGGTCCCACACGATCACCGTGCCGCCGCCGTACTCGCCCTCCGGGATGACGCCCTCGAAGTCCTCGTACTCCAGCGGATGGTCCTCGGTCGGCACCGCCAGCCGCTTGTCGCCGGGGTCGGTGGACGGGCCCTTGGGCACCGACCAGGACTTCAGGACGTCCCCGACCTGGAGCCGGAAGTCGAAGTGCATCCGCCGCGCGTCGTGGATCTGCACCACGAACCGGGGTGCGCCGCCCCCGGCCGCGGGAGCCCGCCCCGACGGCTCGCGGGTCCGCCCGAAGTCGCGCTTTCCCCGGTACGTCCCCAGCCGGTCCTCCGCTGCCATCCGCGGCTCCCTCCCGTACGTCCGCCTCGTGCGCCCCCGGGTACCCCGCCTCCCGGCCCACCGTGCCGGACCCGGTGCTGTCCGAGGGCGGTCGCTCACCGGACACGTGCCGACTCCGGCGGCGGCCGCAGCCGCCGGGCCCCCCCGTACAGGGCGGCGACACAGCCCGACAGTCCCGCCACGCACACCAGGGCCGGTCCGGGACCCAGCCGCAACAGCAGGGCGCCCACGACCCCGCCGACGAACACCCCGATCACGGTCGCGGCGCGTCGCGCCCGTGCCGGCACCGGCTCCCGGGGCACGGCCGAACGCCCCGGCAGGACGTCCGCGAGCAGCTTGACCATGGTGATCTGCAGCACCGTGGTCGGCATGTCCGGTACGCGTGCCTGCACCATGACGCGACTGCGCCACCCCATGGCAGCCGCGAGCAGGGCGACGGCCACGGCCGTGACCGGCTCCGACGGGGCGTGCCGCCCGCTCGTGCCGACGACCACCAGTCCGGCGAGCAGCACCGTCACGGTCTCCGCGGTGACGGCCGGCACGAACCACCGGCGTCCGCGACGGTCGAGCCGCGAGACGACCGCGTGGGCGGCCGCGGCCCCGACGGCGAAGGCGGCCAGGGCCTCGGCGGGGCGGGCGACCGGTGTCCCCGCCCGCACCGCCCCGAACCCGAGGAACAGCACATTGCCGGTCGTCAGCGCGGCGAACGCGTGCCCCAGCCCGAGAAAGGTGACGGCGTCGATCGAGCCGGCGGTCACGGTCAGCGCGAACAGCACGACGGCGATCCGGACGTGCTGGTGCGTCGGTTCACTGTTCACGCCGTCCACCGATCGGCCGCTCGGCAAGGGACCGGCCGGCGCCCGGAGCGGTCCGCCGCACCGGCGCGCAAGCCGAGTTCATCCTGCGGTCGGCCGCCACCGCCCGCATCCGGTGCTGAGCCGACCGGCCCGCCCGGGACCTCCCGGCCGCCCGGCCGTGTGCCGACCACGGAGATACGGGAGTTCGCCGTCCGAGCCCCGCGGGTGTCACGATCCCTCCGGTAGCGGTACGGACGAGCACCGGAGGGCGCATGACGACCGACAGGGTGGCCGGGGACGGGACGGAGCGCGTCGCGGGCGTGGAGGTGACACCGGTCGCCGGGCACATCGGCGCCGAGATCACCGGCGTGGACCTCGCGGGGCCGCTGGAGGACGCGGTGGTGGCCCTGATCCGGCGGGCCGTGCTGCGCTGGAGGGTGGTGTTCTTCCGGGGGCAACGCCTGGACCACGCGGGGCACGTCGCCCTCGCCCGCCGCTTCGGCGAACCCGTCGTCCTCGGCCGCCGGGGCAGTGCCTCGCCGGCCGGCTTCCCCGAGGTGGAGACCACGGCGGACCGGCTGGAGCTGGGCGGCCGGTTCGGCATGGAGCACGCGGAGTGGCTGGACCGGCGGCGGCACACCCTGCTGCGCGGCTGGCACTGCGACCACGGCGCCCGGATCGACCCGCCGGCCGCGACGATCCTGCGCGCCGAGACCGTCCCGCCCTACGGCGGCGACACCACCTGGGCCAACCTGGCCGCCGCCTACGCCGGACTGTCCGCCCCGGTGCGCGCCTTCGTGGACGGGCTGCGCGCCGAGCACCGGCTCGGCGTCGGCTACCAGCCCCGGCCCGGCGACGACGCGTACGTCCGCCATCTGCTGGACCACCAGGTGGCCTCCGTCCATCCGCTGGTGCGGGTGCACCCGGAGACGGGCGAGCGGGTGCTGTTCGTCAACGGCTACTACCTGGGGCGGATCACCGGCGTCTCCCGTCCGGAGAGCGCGGCCCTGCTGGAGATGCTGCTGGAGCAGGCCGTCCGCCCCGAGTACACGGTCCGCTTCCGCTGGGCGCCCGGCAGCGTCGCCTTCTGGGACAACCGGGCCACCGTGCACCTCGCCCCGAGCGACCACGCGCACGTGGGCGCTCCGCGGATCATGCACCGGGTGATGCTCGCGGGGGAGGTGCCCATGGGCGTGGACGGCAGGCCCTCGGAGGCGGTCGTCGGGACGGAGCCGGGACGCTGGTGACGGAGCCGGGACGCTGGTGACGGCCGGCGGGCGCGCCCACGGCACGGGCGCCCGCCGTGCCGGCCGGCCGGCACGGGACCAGGCGGCGAGGCGGCGCGGGACGAGGCGGTGAAGGCGGCGCTCAGTCCGCCGCAGGCCGCCATCCCAGCGCCGGACCCAGCTTCGTCGCCATGTCCGTCAGGATCTGGACGTAGTCCTCGTGCCCGAAGGTGAACGGCAGCGCGAACGCCACCTCGTCGACCTCGCGGAAGGCGGCGTGCGCGTGGAGGCGTGCGGCGATCTCCTCCGAGGTGCCGACCAGGTCCGGGGCGAACAGCAGGCGCGCCGGGCCCTGCGGGGAGGCCGTGCGGGGCAGGCGCTCGGCCGCGTACGCCGCGTACCTGGCACGCTGCTCCGGGCTCGCCGAGTCGGTGGGGATCACCACCAAACCCTGGGAGACGCGGGCCGACTCGCCGTCGGGGTGGTGGGCCCGGAACTCCCGGACGAGGGACAGCTGGATCTCGGCGAAGTCCGGCGGCCCGTCGCCGTCCCCGGCCCTGACGACACTGCTGGTCAGGAAGTTCATCCCGTGCTCGCCGGCCCAGCGGGCCGAGCCGAGGCTGCCGCCGCCGTACCACAGCCGCCGGCCGAGCCCGGGGGAGTGCGGCTGGACGACGTCACTGAACACCTCGAAGCCCTCCACCCCGCTGAAGTCGGTGGCCGGCTTGCCGCGGACCAGGGCCAGCAGCCGCCGTACCCGCTCGTACCCGAAATCCTCCGCGTCCCCGGTGTCCGGGTAGAGGGCGTCTCTGACCTGCTCGTAGTGCATCGGCGGACCCACGCTGACGCCCGGGTTCAGACGGCCGCCGGACAGGATGTCGACCGTCGCCAGGTCCTCGGCGAGCCGCAGCGGGTTCTCCCAGCCGAGCGGGATCACCGCCGTGCCCAGCTCGATCCGGCGGGTGCGCTGCGAGGCGGCGGCCAGGACGGCGACCGGGGACGAGATGCCGTACTGCAGGTGCCGGTGGCGGACCCAGGCGCTGTCGAAGCCCAGCCGCTCGCCCAGTTCGATGATCTCCAGCGTGGACTCGTGGCCCCGGCCCGGGTCCGCCGCGTCGAACAGGCCGATGGTGAGGAAACCCAGCTTGCGCAGCGGGCGGGGGGTGGACGGCACGGGCTCCTCCAACGGCTCTACGTCGGCTCCGCCTTGATTCTCGCAGGCGAGTGTGACAACCGTGTGATCACTTCAGCGGGATGACGACCTCGTCCTCGACCGGCGGATCGAGTTCCTGCGCGCGGTTGCCGGTCGCGGCGAAGCAGCGCAGCCGGACCGCGTCCGGGCCGACGTCCAGCCGCAGGAAGCACTTGAAGAACGGCGGGCTGTAGGTGGCGGACGACGGCGAGAACAACCGGGTGTAGACCTTGCGCACGGGCAGCCGGAACCGGGCGGCACGGTCCGGGCGGCGGCCGGTCCCGAGGAGGCCCGCGACCAGGCGGACCCGGCGGGTGACCCGGGTGCCGGCGGCGGGCGCGCGGGTCGGCTCGATGCCGAGGCGTGCGGCGACCACGGCGGTCGCCTCCGCCTCGGTCAGGGTGAAGAAGCGGCGCAGCCCGAGCCGGCGGCCGTAGAGCCGGCTGTAGAAGGCGAGCGAGTCGCCGCGCAGCGGGTAGCAGCGGAAATCGCGTTCGGTGACGCCGCCGACCGACACCCGCGGGATGGTGTGCGTGGCGTGCATGAACGCGCCGCCGCCGCCCGCGACGACGTACTGGACTATGCGACCGCCGACATCGACCGGATAGCGCTGGTAGTTGTGGATGTCGCCGCCGATCGCGGCCACGTAGTGGTGCTCGGGCGCCCGTACGACGTCGTCCACCGTGCCGCCGCCCTCGATGGGGCAGGGGTGGTGCTCGCCGTCGACGTACAACGGGGATCCGGTGACGAGGATCTTCGGCCGGGGGCCCCGCGAGACCTCCCGCAGCCAGGCGCCCTGTTCGGCGTCGATCGTGCCCAGCAGGCCGGTGTCGATCCCGACGATCCGCACCGGGCCCGCGTCGATCGCCCAGTACGGCCCGGGCTGTTCGGCCTGCTGGCCCGGCGCCGACCGCAGTGTCCGCGCCTCCGCGAGCCGTTGTCCGTCGGTGGGGCGCGGCCGGTGCCACAGCAGGGAGCGCCACCAGGCAGGGGTGAGCGGGCGGGGCCGCGGCTCCGGGCCGAGCGGCGGGGTGTCGGCGCAGAAGACGCGCATGAACGCGCCGAGATCCTCGTACCAGTCGTGGTTGCCCGGAACGGCGTAGATCGGCGCGGGATAGTCCTGGTAGGGGCGGAAGAACTTGCCGTGGTAGTCGTCGGCGGCGCCGACGGGGTAGATGACGTCACTGGCGATCACCGCGAAGTCGGTGCCCTGGCTCTCCTTCAGGAAGCCCGGGACGACG
Source organism: Streptomyces sp. NRRL S-1022 (assembly GCF_000720135.1). GTDB lineage: Bacteria > Actinomycetota > Actinomycetes > Streptomycetales > Streptomycetaceae > Streptomyces. Next base: position 23,852 of record NZ_JOIU01000006.1, read on the forward strand.
GCGTACTGGGGGTCGTCCCCCTCGCCGGTGTCCCCTATGACCATGAAGGAGAACCGCTCCGGCACCTCCCGCCGGATCACCTTGTCGGCGGGCGCCCCCGCCGCCGCGCGCCGGGCCACCCAGCGGCTGCGGGTACGGCCGGTCGGGTCCCCGAACCAGGACGCCAGCACGCCGTTGCGGGCGGCCCACAGGATCCGGGGGTTCAGCCACGACAGCTTCTCGACGTGGCCGGGCATCAGCCGTTTGTAGGAGCCGGGTTCGGCCGCGCCCCAGCCGGCGCCCTGGGCGGTATCGCGTGAGGATTCAGACACGCGGTGCACGGTAACAACGCGCAGGCCGGAAACGGGCTGCCGGGGCCGCACCCGGCGCGCGGCCGCCCGGCGGGTTCGATCAAGGCGGCCGCCGAGTCCGGCACGACGCGGCCGGCGGCGACGGGGAAGGGGCTGGGCGCGATCTCTCGGCGAGAGCGGAGCAGTTCCGCAGCCGGTTCGAGGACCTCGCGGCGGGCCGAGCCGGTCGCGGGCGGCGCGCAGCGGCTCCGCCGGCCGGCCCGGCTTCGTCGCGAGGCCTGCCGACAGGGCGCGCGCCGCCGTTCCCGGTCTGCCCCCGGCGGGCCATCCGCACGGTCCCCGGCGTCGCTCACGGCTTCCGCGCCAGGCCCCCGTGCTCGGCGACGATCTCCGGGGCGGGCGAACCGGGCTCAGGGCGCCAGCAGGTGACCGGCACGACGCCGGGCTCGACGAGCTCCAGTCCGTCGAAGAACGAGGTGATCGCCTCGACGGTGCGCAGGTTGTACGGGACGGCACCGCTGCTGTTGTAGGCCTCCTGGGCCTGCTCGAAGACCGGGTCGATGCCGAGCGACCCGTCGTTGACGAAGAGGTAACTGCCCGAGGGCAGCGCGCCCATGAGCCGGTCCACGATGGAGCGGGCCTGGTCGTGGTCGGCGACGTGGCCGAGGATGTTGCTCAGGATGAGCGCGGTGGGCCGGCTGAGGTCCAGCGTCTCGGCGGCGGCGGCGAGGATGCGGTCCGGGTCCGTCACATCGGCGTCGATGTAGGCGGTCGCGCCTTCGGCGGAGGAGTACAGCAAGGCCCGGGCGTGGGCGAGGACCATGGGGTCGTTGTCGACGTACACGATCCGTGCCTCGGGGGCGAGCCGCTGGGCCACCTCGTGGGTGTTCTCGGCGGTCGGCAGGCCGGTGCCGACGTCCAGGAACTGCCGGATGCCCGCCTCCCCGACGAGGTACCCGATGCCGCGGCGCAGGAAGGCACGGCTGCCGCGGGCGATGGCGACGATGCCGGGGAAGACGGCGGTGTACGCGTCGCCCGCCTGCTCGTCGACGGGGTAGTTGTCCTTGCCGCCGAGCCAGTAGTTCCAGATGCGGGCCGAGTGCGGCACCGACGTGTCGATCCTCTGGAGCGCGGTCCGCTCGGGCGTCGTGGCCGGATCGGTCATGAGTCGTGTCCCTCTTTCAGCCAAGGCGTGAAGTCAGCCACGGCCCAACCTATGCCGAACCCCAGCCCCACGCCTCCCTGTTCGGGTCCTCGGACGGATAGGGAAAACCCTCGATTGACCCGCCGCACGGTGACATGACTCGGTCAATGCTGCCATTCTCACCACGCTGATCCACCCCACCGGAGCACGGATCACCGCCCCGCACAGCTCAGCTCACCCGGGCAGCAGACCCCTCTGCCCGTCTGTCACCGGCCGCCGATCGGCGGCCGCAGCAGGAGGAGTACGAGTGAGACCCCACAGATCCCTTCCCCACAAGGGAGCCACGGTCGGAGCAGCCCTGCTCTCCACCGCGGCCTTCCTCGCCGTCGGCCTCCAAGCGGTCCCGGCGACCGCCGCCCCGGCCGCGGCACACCCCAGCCCGCTGCGCGCCGGCGGTCTGGCGGCCAAGCTCAGCCCGGCCCAGCACCAGGCGCTGATCAAGAGCGCCCGGCAGCACACCGCCACGACCGCCCGCAGCCTCGGTCTCGGCGCGCAGGAGAAGCTGGTCGTCAAGGACGTCGTCAAGGACAACGACGGCACCCTGCACACCCGTTACGAGCGCACCTATGCCGGGCTGCCCGTGCTCGGCGGCGATCTCGTCGTGCACACCCCGCCCGCCTCGCTGGCCAAGGGGACGGTGAGCACCACCTTCAACAACAAGCGCACGATCAAGGTGCGCTCCACCACCGCGACCGTCAGCAAGGCCGCCGCCGCGACCAAGGCCCTGAAGGCCGCGAAGACCCTGCACGCCGAGAAGGCCACCACCGACAGCGCCCGCAAGGTGATCTGGGCCGGCACCGGCACCCCGAAGCTCGCCTGGGAGACGGTGATCGGCGGCTTCCAGGACGACGGCACGCCCAGCAAGCTGCACGTCGTCACCGACGCCACCACCGGCAAGGAACTGCACCGGTTCCAGGCGGTCGACACCGGCATCGGCAACACCCGGTACAGCGGCCAGGTCACGCTGACGACGACCCAGTCGGGCTCGACCTACACGCTGAACGACGGGGCCCGCGGTGGTCACAAGACGTACAACCTGAACCACGGCACCTCCGGCACCGGCACGCTGTTCTCGCAGAGCAGCGACACCTGGGGCGACGGCACCAACTCCAACGCCGCCACCGCGGGCGCCGACGCGCACTACGGCGCCGCGATGACCTGGGACTTCTACAAGAACACCTTCGGCCGCAGCGGCATCCGCAACGACGGTGTCGCGGCCTACTCCCGCGTCCACTACGGCAACGCCTACGTGAACGCCTTCTGGGACGACACCTGCTTCTGCATGACCTACGGCGACGGGTCGGGCAACAACGACCCGCTCACCTCGCTGGACGTGGCCGGCCACGAGATGAGCCACGGTGTCACCTCGAACACCGCCGGCCTGGAGTACAGCGGAGAGTCCGGCGGCCTGAACGAGGCCACCTCCGACATCTTCGGCACCGGCGTGGAGTTCTACGCCAACAACTCCACCGACGTCGGTGACTACCTCATCGGCGAGAAGATCGACATCAACGGCGACGGCACCCCGCTGCGCTACATGGACAAGCCGAGCAAGGACGGCGGTTCGGCGGACAGCTGGTACTCCGGCGTCGGCAACCTGGACGTGCACTACTCCTCGGGCCCCGCGAACCACATGTTCTACCTGCTGTCCGAGGGCAGCGGCACCAAGGTCATCAACGGCGTGACCTACAACAGCCCGACCTCCGACGGCGTCGCCGTCACCGGCATCGGCCGCGACGCCGCGCTGAAGATCTGGTACAAGGCGCTGACGTCGTACATGACGTCCAGCACCAACTACGCCGGCGCCCGCACCGCCGCCCTCAACGCCGCCGCCGCGCTGTACGGCACCAACTCCACGCAGTACGCGGGGGTGGGCAACGCCTTCGCCGGCATCAACGTCGGCGGCCACATCAACCCGCCGGCCAGCGGGGTGACGGTCACCAACCCGGGCAGCCAGTCCGCCACCGTCGGCACCGCCGTGAGCCTGCAGATCCAGGCGAGCAGCACCAACAGCGGCGCCCTGACCTACAGCGCCTCCGGTCTGCCGGCCGGCCTGTCGATCAACAGCTCGACCGGTCTGATCACCGGCACGCCCACCACGGCGGGCACCTCCAGCACCACCGTCACGGTGAAGGACTCCACCGGCGCGACCGGCACCGCCACCTTCGGCTGGACGGTCAGCACGACCGGCGGCGGCTGCACCTCCACCCAGCTGCTGAGCAACCCCGGTTTCGAGTCGGGCAGCACCGGCTGGACCACGACCAGCGGCGTCATCACCACCGACAGTGGTGAGGCGGCCCACAGCGGCTCCTACAAGGCCTGGCTGGACGGGTACGGCTCCTCGCACACCGACTCCGCGTCCCAGTCGGTGACGATCCCCGCGGGCTGCAAGGCGACCCTGACCTTCTACCTGCACATCGACACCGCCGAGACCGGCAGCACTCAGTACGACAAGCTGACGGTGACCGCCGGTTCGAAGACCCTCGCCACCTACTCGAACGTCAACGCGGCCTCCGGCTACACCCAGAAGACCTTCGACCTGTCCTCGCTGGCGGGCCAGACGGTCACGCTGAAGTTCAACGGCGTGGAGGACTCCTCGCTGCAGACCAGCTTCGTCGTGGACGACACCGCCCTGACGACCGGCTGAGCAACTCGGGAACGCCGCGGTCCCGCACCCCGCTCCCCGGGGTGCGGGACCGTGCCGTGTCAGCTGAGCGGGTCCAGCGTCAGGTACGCCTGCTGCGGGCTGCCGTCGTGCACGAGGGACTCCTGGTTGCCGACGTCGTCGAAGGCGAACGCGTACGCCTTCCCGTCGGCCATCTGCGCGTGGATCTTGCGCGCGTAGTGGTTGGTCACCGTGTCCTGGTAGAAGTTCGCCGTCGTGGTGTCCGGCTGGTTGGGGTTCACCAGCAGGGTCGACCGGTTGAAACCGGCGCACAGCGTACGGGAGATGGGACCGCGGACGTTGTCGTTGGGCGCGTCCAGCAGCTTGTGGCAGCCGAAGATGCTGGACGCGTCGGGCTTCTGGAAGCTGGTGACGACCGCGCCGGAGGAGTTGGTGAAGTTCATGACGTTCCCGGAGACACGGCCGTAGTACTTCGTGTTCGGCTGGTCCGCGAACGGCGTGACGGTCAGCGTCGAGGTCGTGTACTTCTGCCAGACCCGGTTGACGTAGTCGTCCATCACGTTCGCCGGCAGCGCGCCGGTCTCCACCCCGTACAGCGGCGACAGCGCCCGCAGCACGGTGCCGTCGGAACGGGTCTGGATCAGGCCGGCCCAGCCGCCCGGCTGTCCGCGCAGCGCGTTGAAGAAGCCCGTCCAGCCACCGGACTTCAGGTGCCCGGTGCTGCTCACACCGCCGTCGGCCCGCTGCACGCCGACCGCGTACGGCGCCGAGAACATGTCCACCTGGGTGCTGTTGAGCCACAGTCCGGAGTCGTTGAGCGTGTACTCCGACCAGTTGAAGAGGATGTCCCGGTTGGGGTCGGAGGGGTTCTGCACGGCCGGCTGGACCAGTCCGCCGGTGGTGAGTCTGAAGTCCAGTTTCCGGCCGTAGGAGAAGTAGATCCGGCCGGAGAACTTCGGGATGCGGATCGTCTTGGACTGCCCGGCGGCCGGACCGGGTATCGCCGCGTCCGGCGCGGGCGTCGGCGGGTTACCGCCCGCCGGCCACGCGTGGAAGACGCCGTTCGCGTCGGCCCAGCCCTGCTGTCCCGAGGACAGCTGGGTGCCGAGGTCGTAGACGTAGACGGGCTCGGAACGGCCCGAGTTGTTGGTGATCTTCAGTGGGATGGTGTCGGGGACGGCGGCCTGCGCGTGGTCCGGCGCGGCGAGGGCGAGCAGACCGCCGAGCAGGGCCGTGGCGGCGGTCAGGGGCAGCGCCCGGCGGGTGAGCCTGTGAGGCACTCTCCACCTCCGTGTGGGGTCGGGGTCGTACGGAATTGGTCCGTACCTGTTTGAGAGCGCTCTCAGAATTGCGGCCAAGATGCGTTCATGTCAATGACATACGCAGGAAACGCGGAACCGGACCCTCCCGGCGCCCACCGGTCGCGGGCGCCGGGACCCGGCGTCAGAAGGTGCGCCCGAGCAGGTCCAGCAGCGCGGCCCAGTGCCGTTCGGCAGCCTCCGGGTGGTAGGCGGTGGTGTCCGCCTGGGTGTAGCCGTGCCCGGCGCCGGGGTACACCTCGCAGGTGTGCCGGACGCCCGCGGCGGTCAGGGCCTCCTCGAAGCGCGCGATCTGCTCCGGGGGCAGCGACGGGTCCTCGTCGGCGTGCCCGAAGTACAGCTCCGCGGTGATGTTGCGGGCCTCCAGGTGCGGGCTGTCCACGTCGTCGGTGGCCAGCTGCCCGCCGTGGAAGCCGGCCGCCGCCGCGACCCGGTCCGGGTGGGCGCCGGCGGTCCACAGCGCGAGCCGGGCCCCCATGCAGTAGCCGGTCAGCGCCACCGGGCCGTCGGTCGTGAGCGGGCTGTCGGCCAGCCAGCGCAGATAGGCGTCCGAGTCCCGCTTGATCCGGTCCGGGGTCAGGGCGGCCAGGATCGGGCCGATCCGCTTCCAGATGGTCGGGTCGGCGCCGGGGTCGATGAACTCGGGCAGCTCCACGACCGGCGCGCGGCCGTGGCGGTAGAAGACGTTCGGCACCAGCACCGTGTAACCGGCGCCGGCGAGCCGGTCGGCCATCGCCCGCAGGTGCGGGCGCAGGCCGTAGGCGTCCTGGTAGAGCAGGACGGCCGGACGGGGGCGGCCGTCGGCAGGGTGCGCGAGGTAGGCGTCGGCGACGCCGTCCTCGGTGGGGATGTCGACGGCGGTCGCCTGGACATCGGTCATCGTGAGAAGGCCCTCCCTCGGGGATGGGCGGCGGGCGGCGGATGCCTGCCCGGCGCCGCGGCTACGGCCATGCTGCCACGCCCCGCACGGACCCCCGCCCCCGGCATACCGCCTGGTCACCCGATACGGCCGGGGTCTTCGGCGTCCCGGCACCACCTACGGCCCGACACCCGCCCGCTCCCTGATGTCTTGCCGGCCGCGCGGGGTGGCCGGTTTCCCGGGCGGCCCGCCTGCTTCTCGGGACGGCCGGTGTTCTCGGCGTCCCGCCCGGGGACCGGAAGCGGCCGGGACCTCCGGTATTGCGTTGCCCGGCCGGAGTGGCCGGTGTGCCGTTCGTTCACTCGAAGCGGTCGGTGTCGCCCGCGCCCCGCCGGACGATCTCGGCCTCGCCGCCGGAGAAGTCGACCACCGTCGTCGGCTCGGTGCCGCACTCCCCGGAGTCGACCACCGCGTCCACCACGTGGTCGAGACGGTCCTTGATCTCCCAGCCCTGGGTCAGCGGCTCCTCCTCGTCCGGCAGCAGCAGTGTGCTCGACACCAGCGGTTCGCCCAGCTCCTCCAGCAGCGCCTGGGTGACCACGTGGTCGGGGATGCGCACGCCCACGGTCTTCTTCTTCGGGTGCTGGAGCATGCGCGGCACCTCGCGGGTGGCCGGCAGGATGAACGTGTAACTGCCCGGCGTCGACGCCTTCACGGCCCGGAACACGTCGTTGTCCACCCGGACGAACTGGCCGAGCTGCGCGAAGTCCCGGCATATCAGTGTGAAGTGGTGCCGGTCGTCCAGCCGGCGGATGGAACGGATCCGGTCCATGCCGTCCCGGCTGCCCAGCCGGCAGCCGAGCGCGTAGCAGGAATCGGTCGGGTATGCGATGAGCGCCCCCGAACGGACGGCGTCGGCGACTTGGCCGATGCTGCGCGGTTGCGGGTTGTCGGGGTGCACGTCGAAGTACTTCGCCATCCGCAGAGCTTATGCCGTCCGCAGCCGCGAGGCGCGCAGCCGCAGCACCCCTGCCCCTGATACCTGAGCCTCGCCTCACTCGTCGCGTCCCCGCTCGGCGCCGCCCTGACCCAGCGCTTCGGCGCCCGCTTCCGCATGCCGCTCGGCATGCTCCTCCAGGGCGCGGCCTGCTTCACCATGCCCGCCTGGTCCGGCGACTCCCCGTACGCCACCATGTGGCCGCCGTTCGTCGCGCTCGGCCTCGCCGTCGGCATGGTGCTGTCCGCCTCCTCGGACGCGATCGTGGGCGACGCGCCGGTACGGGACGGCGGCGTGGCCGGCGGCCTCCAGGCCACCACACTGCAGATCGGCGGCGCCCTCGGCACCTCCGTGCTGGTCTCCGTCATCAGCGCCCGCGTCGGCGCCACCCTGCGCACCGAGCTGACCGGCGCGGGCGTCCCGCGGGCGCCGGCCGGGCAGCTCGCCCAGGCCAAGGACGCGGTCGCGATGGGTGTCGCGCCCGTCTCCCCGGCGATGCCGGACACACTCGGCTCCGCCGTGGGGCAGTACCCGCGCCTTCATGAACGGCGTGCACGCCTCCGCGGTCGTCACCGGCGTCCTCTGCCTCCTGGGCGCGGCGCTCGCGGCGGCGGGGATGCGGGGAGAGGTACGACAGCCGAGGCGGAGTGAGGGGAGTGCGCGGCGTGTCCGCCGGGTTGGCTGAAAACATTCCCTCGCCCGTCCCGTCGGCTCGCCGCACGAAACCCTCCCCGCCAGCCTCTACCCGCCTCATCGCGCTATCCGCTGCCGTTGCTCGAATCGGCTTGTTCTCTCCGGTGTACGGCCTGGATTCCCGGGCATCCGACCTGTGAGCCGCCCAGGGCCCTCCCCCCGCCCCGGGCGCGGCATCTCCGCCGGCGGCCGATCCCCCCCCCAGGCCGCCGGCGGAGCCTTGTCCGCCGGTGCCGGCCCGTACGGCGCCCGGACCCGGACTCGCCGGACTTCCCGGACTTCAGCCCTCCAGCCGTACCGGGATCTCCTGCCAGCCGTGGGCGATGAACGACGGCACGTGGCGCAGTTCGCCGGCCGGGACGGCCAGCCGCATCGCGGGAAAACGGGAGAACAGGGCGGGCAGCGCGGTCAGTGCCTCCAGCCGGGCCAGCGGAGCGCCGACGCAGCGGTGCACCCCGATGCCGAACGCCAGATGGTCCTCGGCCGCCCGGGCCGCGTCGAAGACGGCCGCGCCGGGACCGTAGTGCGCCGGGTCGAGCCCGGCGGCGGCGTACGTCGTGATGATCGCGTCCCCGGCCGGAATCGTCACGCCCCCCACCGTCAGTTCCGTCACCGCGAACCGCAGTGGCAGCGCGGCGATGGACGGATGCACCCGCAGCGTCTCCTCGACCACCGCCTCCCAGTCCACCGCTCCCGCGCGCACCGCCGCCAGCTGCTCCTGGCCGGTGAGCAGCGCGACCACGGCGTTGCCGATGAGGTTGACGGTGGTCTCGAACCCCGCGCCGACCACCAGGAGCAGGGTGTGCAGCAGCTCCTCGTCCGAGAGCCGGTCGCCGTCCTCGTCCCGCACCCGGATCAGCTCCGTGGTGATGTCGTCGCCGGGGTGGGCCCGCCGGTGCTCGATCAGGGCCCCCAGCACCGTGCCGATCCGCTCGTGCACCGACGCCGCGTGCTCGGGGCCCGGGTCGGAGGTGTCCATGACGTCGGCGATGAGACGGGCCGTATCGGGCCGCAACTCCTCGGGCACTCCGAGGAGTTCGCAGATCATCCGCATCGGCAGGGGATGGGCGAACCCGGTCCGCAGATCGACCGTGCGGCCCCCGGCCCCCGCTGCCTCCAGCGCGGCCAGCAACTCGGCCGTGAGGGCGGCCACCCGGGGGCGCATCGCCTCGGTGCGCCGGCGGGTGAAGCTCGGCGCCACCAGTTTGCGCAGCCGGGTGTGGTCGGCGCCGTAGGTGGAGAGCATGCTCACCACGCCCACCCAGTTCGCCATCCAGTGCCAGGACGGGTGCCGGTCCAGCTCCGGCCACAGCCGCCAGTGCCGACGTGCGTCCTTGCTGACGCGGGGGTCGAGGATCAGCTCCCGGAGGACGTCGTAACCCGTGGGCGCCCAGGCGGGGATGCCGCCGGGCAGTTCCACGGGGACGACGGAGCCGAGGGCGCGCAGCCGGGCGCTCTCGGTCACGAGGTCGGAGCCGAAGGGGTCCAGGGCGATACGGTCGGTGTCGGTCACGACGGTCTCCAGACGGTCGGCCTCTCACGAGTCGGTCCCTGACCAATACACCGCGTCAACAGCCGTGCGCACCCCGTGTTCGCACACATGGCCTGAAAACCGGCCGAGTCGGCGCCTTACCGGGCCGCCGGCTCGGCCGGCAGGTCGAACACGTGCCGAGGGGAGATGATCCGGGTGATCGCCTGGCCGAACAGCGTGCTGGGTTCCTGGCCGTCCTGGCCGATGTCGGTGTTCAGGAGCACCACGAGGGTGGTCCTGGTCGCCGGGAGGTAGATGGTCAGCGACTCGTAGCCGGGCAGGGAGCCGTTGTGGCCGATCCAGCCGTGCACGTCGAAGATGCCGAGCCCGTAGCCGACGCCCGGGATCGGCGTCGCCGGTGTGACGAGGCGCTGCCGCTGCGTGGCGCGGCTGATCAGCCGCTTGCCGTCGGGGAGTTCGCCGGTCGCCACCGTGGGCGCCCAGGTGCGCAGATCGTCCAGGGTGGAGTACATCGCCCCGGCCGCCCAGCCCCAGGACGGGTTCCAGCCGGCGGTCTCGGCGACCTTGCCGTCCGCCGTCTGGTCGGTGTAGCCCTGCGCGTGCGGGCGGGGGAACCGGCTGCCGCTCGGCAGGGACGTGTCCTTCATGCCGGCCGGGTCGAGGACGTGCTGCTTGAGATAGGCCCCGAGCCGCTGACCGCTCAGCTTCTCCACGACCAGCCCGAGCAGGATCAGGTTCGTGTTGCAGTAGGAGAACTTCCGGCCGGGCTGGAACAGCACCGGGTGCCGGAAGGAGTAGGCGAGCAGCTGCTGCGGGGTGAAGGGGCGCCGGGGGTCGGAGGTGAGCGCCTTGAAGAAGCCGTCGTCCTCGGAGTAGTTGAACAGCCCGCTGCGCATGCCGGCGAGCTGGCGCAGGGTGATCCGGTGGCCGTTCGGTACACCGCCGACGTACCGGTCGATCGTGTCGTCCAGACCGGCCTTCCCCTGGTCGACCAGTTGCAGCAGCGCCGTCACGGTGAACGTCTTCGTCTCGCTGCCGATGCGCAGGTACAGGTCCGGGGTCATCCTCCGGCCGGTCGCCTTGTCGGCCACGCCGAACGAATGCACGTAACCGGGCTGTCCAGGCGTCCAGATGCCGACGGTCGCGCCGGGCACGTTCGCCTCGCGCATCACCCGCCGCACGGACGCGTCGAGCCGGCGTGCCACGTCGGTGGAGAGGCGCCGGACGTCCGGCTCGGACGGCGACGGTCCGGGCGGTCCGGGCCGGCCGGCGGTGAACGCGGCCGGTACGGCGGCCGGTGCCGCTCCTGCCGTGACCGGCGCGAGCAGCGCGCCGGCCAGAACGGCGACCACCGCCCCCCGGTGCAGGCGTACGGACGTAGGCGACATGGGCGGGCTCCAAGCATGCGGGAGGAGACCGTGCGCGGGGTGCGCGTCGGAGCCCGGACCTTGCCCGCAGGGCCGTTCCGGCAGGCCTTCGAGCAGGCTCTTTCCGGCAGGACCTTCCCAGCATAGGAGCGGCACGCACCCGGCGCGCGCCGACCGGAGGACACCGCCCGGGGCCGGAGGGCACCGTCCGGGGCCGGAGGAACCGGGCCGGCCCGGGGTGACGGGACGGCCCCCGGCACACCGGGGCTCGGCCGGTGACTCCCGTCCTGTCCGCGCGGGCGAGGGCGGGCGGCGGGGCCCGCCCGAGGCGCCGGGGCCGGCCGGCGCGGCAGATCGGCAGCCGGACGGGGCGGAGACAACGATGCCTGCCGGCGGGCGGAGAGAACGATGCCCGCCCGTGCGACGGGCCGCCTGTGCGCGAGCGGACCGACATGCTTGTCCGACAGGCGGAACGCCTCGTTCGGGGGATGGCCTCACCCGACCCGGTGAGCGGGCCGCGCGGGGCGTACCGGCCGCGGGCCCCCGGCGTTGCCCCGGCATGAACCGCTTGGACTGGATGGACCGGATGGAGCGCATGGACCGGATGCGCGGGCTGCACCGGGTGGACCGCACCCGGGAGCCGATCTACGCCGGGCTCGTCGCGGAGTGGCGGGCGCAGGGACGGACCGTCCCGGCGGAGCCCGAGGGGCTGTGGTCCGTCCTCTCCGGCCTCACCCTCGACACCCGGCGCGAGCCCGAGCACCTGTGACCGGCTACCGCCCGCACAGCGGCGCGAGCACCGCCAGTGTGCCGTTGGCCTGCTGCAACGCGTCCTCCAGGGGACCGGGCGCATGGAGCGTGCCGGCGCCGTCGGGCGGGACGAGCCACTCCAGGGAGCGGGCGGGCCGGTACGGCGGCGGTACGGCGACCCAGGAGCCCTTCGTCGCGTAGCGCAGCCCGGCGCCCACCCAGCCCCCCGACGGGTCGGGCGGCAGGAAGAAGCCGACCCGGCCCGCCGCCGTGTCCACCAGTGTCGGTCCCGGCACTGGCAGGGCCGGCCGCCACAGCAGGTCCAGGGTGAGCAGTCCCAGCCGGTCGGGGACGCTCAGCACGTCCCAGAAGCGGCCCGCCTCCAGCAGTGCGTAGCCCTCCCCGTGGTCCCATTCCCATTTGCAGGCGCGCGGGTCGGCCGACGCCGCGGCCAGCCACTCCACGCCCCGCATCCACATCGTGTTCGTCATGCACAGCTCCGGGTGTCCACGCTCGCCTGCCCGAGCGCAGGGAACGGCCGTGACCGGGCACGTCGCGCTTCGCGCGCCAACCCGGCATATGCATCGTTGTAGATATTTCTACGTGACGGAAGGGGTGGCGAACCCTGGCGTTTGAGCCGGGGCGTTCGAACTCCGCGTACCGGTTCGTCAGTTGAGGACGGGCACGCGTCACCCGTCCGTGGTCGATCACCGCAGTGACGCCTGATTCAACTGTCCACGCAATCGAATCACGCGTGAAGCATTGAAAGAGTCCACTTTTCGATCGTAGGCTCAGGGCATTCCATCACCGTTCCCGTCGAGGTGTTTCATGGACCGCACGCGTCTGCACGCCCTTCTGGCCCGCGAGAGCGCCGAGGCCGAACGCCGGAACCCGCGCTCCCGCGCGGCCTACACGGGCGCCGAACACCTCTTCGGCCGGGTGCCGATGACCTGGATGAACAAGACCGCCGGCGGCTTCCCGCGCTACCTGGCCGAGGCCCGCGGCGCCCGCGTCGGCGACGTCGACGGGCACACGTACATCGACTTCTGCCTCGGCGACACGGGCGCCATGGCCGGCCACTCACCCGCGCCCGTCACCGAGGCGGTCCACCGGCGGTTCGCCGAACTGGGCGGGGCCACCGCCATGCTGCCCACGGAGGACGCCGAGTGGGTCGGCGCCGAACTGACCCGCCGGTTCAGGCTGGCCCGCTGGAGCTTCTCGCTCACCGCGACCGACGCCAACCGCTGGGCGATCCGGCTCGCCCGCGCCGTCACCGGCCGGCCGAAGATCCTGGTCAACAGCTACTGCTACCACGGCAGCGTGGACGAGTCGCTCATCGTCACCGGCCCCGACGGCTCCGGGACGCCCCGCCCCGGCAACGTCGGCGCACCCTGCGACGTGACCCTGACCAGCAGGGTCGCCGAGTTCAACGACCTCGCCGGGCTGGAGCGGGAGCTGGCCCACGGTGACGTCGCCGCCGTGCTGATGGAGCCCGCCCTCACCAACATCGGCATCGTGCTGCCCGAACCCGGCTACCTGACGGGCGTCCGCGAACTGACCAGGCGGTACGGCACCCTGCTGATCAACGACGAGACCCACACCTTCTCCGCCGGTCCCGGGGGCTGCACCGGCGCCTGGGACCTGGCACCCGACCTGCTCACCATCGGCAAGGCCATCGGCGGCGGCATCCCGGCCGGCGCCTACGGACTCTCCGCCGAACTCGCCGAGCGGTTGCTGGCCCGCGGTGACCTGGACCTCGTCGACATGGGCGGCGTCGGCGGCACCCTCGCCGGCAACGCCCTGTCGGTGGCGGCCACCCGGGCCACCCTCGAACACGTACTGACCGACGAGGCGTTCGCCCGGATGGGCAGCCTCGCCGAGCGCTTCGAGGCGGGCGTCCGGACCGGCTTCGAAGCGCACGGGCTGCCCTGGTCGGTCAGCCGGCTCGGCGCCCGCACCGAGTACCGTTTCACCTCCCCGGCCCCGCGCACCGGCACCGAGTCGGCGGCGGCCTCCGACCCGGAACTGGAGGACTTCCTGCACCTCTACCTCGCCAACCGGGGCATCCTGCTCACCCCGTTCCACAACATGGCGCTGATGTGCCCGGACACCACCGAGCAGGACGTCGACACCCACACCGAGGTGTTCGCCGCCGCCCTCGCCGAACTGGCCGGCTGAGCACCGGCCGGGGGAAGGAACCGCGGGACGTGAAGGACATGGACGAGATCGACCGGGCCATCCTGCGCGAGCTGCAGACCGACGGCCGTATCGCCTACGCCGACCTCGGCCCCAGGGTCGGCCTGTCGGCCTCGGCGGCCCGGCAGCGCCTGCAGCGCCTGCTGGACTCCAGGGCGGTGCAGGTGGTCGGCGTCACCGACCCGATGGCCATGGGAGGCCAGGCCATGGCGCTGCTCGGCATCGGTGTCGACGGTGACCCGCGGGCCGTCGCCGACACCCTGGCCGAGCGCCCCGAGGTCGTCTACTCGGTGCTCACCTCGGGCGGCTTCGACCTGTTCGCCGAGGTGGTCGCTCCCGGTCCCAAGGCGCTGCTCGACTTCGTCAACGACGTGGTCCGGCCCGTCGAGGGCGTCCGCGAGATCCGCTCCTTCCCGTACTTCGGCATCCACACCCATCGCTTCCTGTGGGACGTGGGCTGACCGGCGGGGGAAAAGCAGGGCCGGGTCAGCGGGCCGGTGGCTCGGGCGCCAGCACCAGGATGGTCGCGTCGTCACGGACCGTGTAGTGCCGCCGCAGCAGGTCCGCCCACACCGCGGCGGGCAGCTCGGCGGACGGGACGGGGGCCAGGGCGGCCAGCCGCTCCGGCAGCGGGTAGAAGGTGCCGGCGGCGTCGCGCGCCTCCCAGACGCCGTCGGAGGCCAGGAAGACCCGGTCGCCCGGACCGAGCGGCACGGTGACCTCCTTCGGCCGGTCGAGGTCGAGGAGCCCGATGCCCAGCGGCGGACCCGGCGCGACGCTCACCTCCCGCGCCTGGTCCCCGTGCAGCAGCACCGGCGCCGGATGACCACAGGCCACCACCCGCATCGCGGTGGAACCGGCGGCGAACTCCAGCAGCAGGGCCGTCGCGAACAGCTCCGCGTGCCGTACGTCCGCCGAGTCCACCGCGAGCCGGCGGTCCAGCCGGGCCGCCACCGATTCCAGGTCGGGCTGGTCGAGCGCCGCCTCCCGGAACGCGCCCAGCAGCGACACCACCGTCGCGACCGCCGACAGCCCGTGCCCCTGTACGTCCCCCATCACCGCGCGCACCCCGTGCGGCCCGTGCCGTACGTCGAAGAAGTCACCGCCCACCAGCGTCCCGTCCTGCGCGGCCCGGTAGAAGGCCGCGCAGCCGACCCGCCCGACCCGCTCCGGCAGCGGCGGCAGCACGGCCCGCTGCACCGCCTCGCCGATCGCCCGTTCGGTGTTCAGCTGGGCGTCCCGGCGGCTGCGCACGTAGGACACGAACACGCTCAGCGCGGCCACGAACACGATGGTGAGCAGATCGGTGTCGCCGGGTCGGTTCAGATGCGTGGCCGGCACGTTCAGCACCACGATCACGCCCACCCCGAGCAGACCCGTGGCCGCCGGACCGTACGACAGGACCGCCAGCGGCGGGATGGCCCCCAGCAGGAAACCGAGATCGTGCGCGTCGGGCGTGACCAGCGTGGCGGAGCCGACGGCCACGAGCAGCAGCACGGGCAGCACCCGTACCCACCACGGCGGTGGCGCGCCCCGCAGCCAGCCGCGATCCTCCAGGTGCCCGCGCGACGCCCAGCCGCGCACCGATACCACATCCCCAAGCTACGCCGCCGACGGAACCCTCCGCGCGCAGAACGTGCAGCCACCGGCCCGCCGGGCCGGCCCGCCCCGGGCAGCCGGGGAACGTCACGTGCGGGGGGTTCACAGGCGGGCGGCGTCGACGACGGCCCGGGCGAAGGTGCCGGGCGCCTCCTGGGGCAGGTTGTGGCCGACGTCCGCGATGGTGCGGTGCTCGTAGGGGCCGGTGAAGTGGCCGCGGTAGGCGGAGCCGTCACCGGGCGGGGTGAAGGGGTCGAGGGCGGGGTCGAGAGTGATGGCCGGAACGTGGATGGGGGGCTGCGCGGCGAGCTGCTTCTCGTAGCGCTCGTAACGGCGGTCGCCCTCGACGAGACCGATGCGCCAGCGGTAGTTGTACAGGACGATGGCGGCGTAGTCGGGGTTGCGGAAGGCCTGCGCGGTGCGCTGGAAGGTGGCGTCGTCGAAGTCCCAGGTGGGGGAGACGAGGGTCCACACGTAACGGCACAGGGCGATGCGCTCGTCGACGTTCTCCATGGCCTGCTTGCCGCGCTCGGTGGCGAAGTACCACTGGTACCACCAGTTGTGCTCCACGGCCGGGGCGGCGGGCGTCGACTGCGCCTTGAGGTCGGTGATGACGTAGCCGGTGGTGGAGACCAGGGACGTCACGCGTTCCGGCCACAGCGCGGCGATGATGTCGGCGGTGCGCGAGCCCCAGTCGAAGCCGGCGAGCGCGGCTTTCTCGATCTTGAGAGCGTCCATCAGTGCGAGGATGTCGAGCGCGATCGCGGACTGCTCGGCGGTGCGCGGAGTGTGCCGGGACAGGAAGCGGGTGCTGCCGTGGCCGCGCAGGTACGGGACGATGACGCGGTAGCCCAGGTCGGCGAGGAGCGGGGCGACGTCGACGTAGCTGTGGATGTCGTAGGGCCAGCCGTGCAGGAGGATGACCACCGGGCCGTGCGCGGGTCCGTCCTCGGCGTAACCGATGTCGAGGACACCGGCCTTGACCTGCTTCAGCGTGCGGAATCCGGTGTGGGTGCCGGGGGAGATGCCGGGTACGGCGGGGGCGGGCGTGCCGCCCGGCGGCCGGGAGGCGGCCGCGCCCGGGGCGGCGGACGCGCTGCTCTGCGGAACGGACAGCGATGCCGCGGCCGCGCCGGTGCCCAGGCCGACGGCCTTGCCGAAGGTACGTCTCTTGATCATCTGAACCCTCCGTCGTGTGTTCTCCGATGACCGGTCCGCACCCGGGAACCTCCGCTCCCTCCCCGGTGCGGGATGACCCCGGCTGGTGGCGTGTCGACTCTCGCACACAGTCCGTCACCCGTCAAACAGGTGACGCACGATATTCGCCCACCAGCCGGGGCCGGGCCACCGGTGGGCCGGCGCGTGTGTGCCGGGCAGTCCGCGGCGCCCGCCGGCCTCGGCCCACTCCCTCGTCTCCGTGGTACGCCTCGCCGGTCTCCAGTGCCATGGTCACGGCCCGGGCGCCGAGCAGGAGCCGGCGCGGCGGGTTGCCGTGGCGGGTCGTCCTGGTGGGCTGCCGTGGCGGGTCGTTGTGGCGGGCGACGCCGGCCACCGGCCTCGCCCCGGCCTCGCCCCGCCCAAGGTTCTCCCTCTCCCCGGTCCTCGGGGGGGCGTCGATCAGGCCGCCGCCGGGGACTCGCCCGCGCAGGCTACGGACCGTGGGGGCCCGGCTTCCTCCGACGGCTCACCGGAGATGACCGCCCACGGTGCCGGAAGCGCCTGGCGCCGGGATGCGCCTGTCGGGCCAGGCGGGCGCCGCGCCGTGCCCTCCTCGGGCGTCGCGTCAGTGCTCCGTGGCGGCAGGGGAGGTCTTCTTGCGGGCCCGGTAGGCCGCGGCCTTGATCTTGTTGCCGCAGGACTCCATGCCGCACCACTGCCGCCGCATGCCGCGGGAGCGGTCGATGTAGACCCGCGTGCACTCCGGGTTGCCGCACTCCTTGAGGAGCGGGACGTCCGGCCCGCTGAGCAGCTCCACGGCTTGCCGGGCGACGGTGGCCAGGGCCTGCCCGGGGGTCGCCTCGGTGTGCCGCCCGTGCAGGGTGAGCTGCGGCGTCGCGGGCGTCTTGCGCGCGGCACCGTTGACCACGGCGAGCGCCTCGCGGTCGAAGTCCTCGCCGAGCCGCCGGCTGGTGACGAGCCGGTACAGGGCCTCGCGGACGGCGATCGCCTCCCGGACGTCGTCTTCGTGGCCGGGCGTGATCGAGTCCACGAGCCCGGACTCCACGTACCAGGCGTTGAGCCGCTCCGGCGTCACGAACATCTCGAACCGTGCCGAGCGTCGCGCGCGGAGGGTCGCCACGAAGTCCAGGGCCGGATGCCCGCACACGAAGACATGGTCAAGGTTCACATCACCATCTTGACGGGTGACTGTCGTCGAGTGCAAGCATCGTCACCGCTCGGACCGGTGAGACCTTGTTCCAGTCGGACTTCACGGCCCTGCCAGCGCTTCCGCAGCCAGCGGTCGTGGCTCGCGACGACGATCGCGCCCGGGCCGGGGCCGAGCGCGGCCTCCAGCTCGTCGCACAGGGCGGGGGACAGGTGGTTGGTGGGCTCGTCGAGCAGCAGCAGCCGGGGCGGCCGTGCCACCAGCAGGGCCAGCGCGAGCCGCCGGCGCTGCCCCACGGACAGCTGCCCGACCGGTTTGCCCAGGTCGGCCTCGTGCAGCAGGCCGAGCGAGGTCAGCGGCACCATCTCGGCCCGTTCGGCGCCCAGCGCCTGCTCGTAGGTGTCGCGGACGGTGCGGCCGGGCCGGCCGAACACGGTGTCCTGGGTGAGCAGCCCGACCGTGAGAGGGCGCCGCCTGCGCACCTCGCCCTCGGCCGCGAGACGTCCGGCGAGCACGGCGAGCAGCGTGGACTTGCCGGTCCCGTTCCCGCCGGTGACCAGCAGCCGGTCCGTCGCCGTCACGTCCAGAGCGCCGAGCGCCAGACGGCCCGGCACCCGGACGTCCCGCAGGGACACCAGCGGCTGCGTGCCCTCCTGGGCCGGCGCGGCCGGCTCCCCGGCGGTGAACCGCAGCGGCCGGGGCGGCTCGGCCACCCGGGTGCGCTCCAGCTCCTCCAGCCGCCGCGTGGCGTTGCGCACCCGGCGGGAGATCTGGTTCTGCACCCGGCCCGCCCGGTGGCCGTAGCCCATCTTCTCGTGGTCGCGCCGCTCCCGGCCGGGCGCGAGGCGGTGCGCGGTCACGCCCGCCGCGTGCCGCAGTTCCGCCAGTTCTCGCAGCTCCTCGGCATACCGGCGCTCCCAGCGTGCCCGCTCGGCCCGCTTCTCGCCCAGGTAGGCGCTGTAGGTGCCGCCGAAGCGGACCGGACCGTCCGCCGCGGGGTCGAGGTCGATCAGATCGGTGCAGACGGCGTCCAGGAACGCCCGGTCGTGGCTGGCGACCAGCACGGTCCCGGCCAGGCCGCGGACCTGCTCCTCCAGGAAGCCGGCGGCAGCGTCGTCGAGATGGTTGGTCGGCTCGTCCAGCAGCAGCGCCGACGGCCTGCGTACGAGCAGCGCGGCCACCGCCAGCCGGCCGCGCTGTCCGCCGGACAGCGAGCCGAGCGTGCGGTCGTGCCCGAGCGCGCCGAGGCCCAGGCCGTCCAGCACCAGCGCCGCTCGGCGGCCGGCGTCCCAGGCCTGACGGTCCTGGGCCTGTTCCAGTCGCCTGCCGTAGGTGTCGAGGAGGTCCGCATGACCGGGGTCCCCCTCCGGGACGCGGGCCAGCTCCTCGCCGAGCCGCTCCAGTTCCGCGAGGTCCTCGCGGGACTCGCGCAGCGCGTCGTCGAGCACCGCGGCGACGGTCGAACCGGCGTCGAAGGGCATCTCCTGGTGCAGGAAGCCGAGGTCCCCGGGGCGCGTGACGCTCCCCGAGTCGGGGGTGTCCACGCCGGCCAGCACCCGCAGCAGGGTGGACTTGCCGACGCCGTTCTCGCCGATCAGGCCGATGCGGTGGCCGGGGGAGGCGGTCAGGGAGACGCCGTCGAGGACGCGCCGGCCTCCCAGGACGCGGACGAGGTCGTGGGCGAGCAGAGCGGGTCGGGGCACAGGAATCCGTCCAGGGTGGTCGGTGGCCGGCCCGCCGGGCACACGGCCTCGGTCGCGGGCCACTGCACACGCCGCGGCTCACACCGCGGGCGCTCCGGTCTCCAGCAGCCTTCCGTCGGCCAGCACCAGCCGGCGGTCGACCCCGATCTCGGCGAGGAACCGCTCGTCGTGGCTGACGACGATGAAGGCGCCCTGGTAGGAGACGAGCGCGCTTTCCAGCTGGCCCGCGCCGACCAGGTCGAGGTTGTTGGTCGGCTCGTCGAGCAGCAGCAGGTGCGGGGCCGGCTCGGCGTACAGCACGCAGGCGAGGGTGGCGCGCAGCCGTTCGCCGCCGGACAGGACACCGACCGGCAGGTGGGCCCGGGCGCCCCGGAACAGGAAGCGGGCGAGCACGTTCATCCGCTCCGCCTCGGGCCGTTCCGGGGCGGACGCGGCGAAGTTCTCCGCCACGGTTCGGCCCGGGTCCAGCAGGTCCAGGCGTTGCGACAGGTAGGCGATACGGCCGTCGTTCCGCTTGATCTCCCCGCTGTCCGGGGCGAGGTCGCCGGTGATCAGCCGCAGCAGGGTGGACTTGCCGGCCCCGTTGGGTCCGGTCAGCGCGATGCGCTCGGGGCCACGGACGGTCAGGGCGATCCCGCCGTCGGCGAACACGGGCCGGTCGCCGTGGCGGACCTGCAACCCCTCGCCGGTGAACACGTTGCGCCCGGCGGGCACCCGGGTGTCGGGCAGCTCCAGGACCAGGCGCTGTTCCTCGCGCAGCGCGCGTCCGGCCTCGTCGAGGCGGGCCCTGGCCTCGCCGACCCGGGCCGCGTGCAGCTGCCCGGCCCGGCCCGCGGACTCCTGCGCCCCGCGCTTCATGGTGCCGGCGAAGATACGGGGCAGACCGGCGTTCTTCAGGTTGCGTGCCGCGTTGCTCGCCCGGCGTTCGGCGCGTTCGCGGGCCTGCTGCATCTCCCGCTTCTCCCGCCGCAGTTCCTGCTCCGCGTTGCGGACGTTCTTCTCGGCGACCTCCTGCTCGGCGCGCACGGCCTCCTCGTACTCGGTGAAGTTGCCGCCGTACAGGCGCAGTTCGTCGCTGCCCAGCTCGGCGATGCGGTCCATGCGGTCGAGCAGCGCGCGGTCGTGGCTGACCAGCAGCAGACAGCCGGTGAAGTCGGAGAGCACGTCGTGGAGCGCCCGACGCGCCCCGGGGTCGAGGTTGTTGGTGGGTTCGTCGAGCAGCAGCACGTCGGGGCGCTTCAGCAACTGGGCGGCGAGACCGAGCGAGACGACCTGACCGCCGCTGAGCGTGCTCAGGCTGCGGTCCAGGGCGAGGCCGGCGAGACCCAGGCGGTCGAGCTGGGCGCGGGTGCGCTCCTCGATGTCCCAGTCGTCGCCGATGGTGGTGAAGTGCTCCTCGCTCACGTCCCCGGACTCGACGGCGTCCAGCGCGCGGATCACGGCGGCGATGCCGAGCACCTCGGCGACGGTGAGGTTCCCGGTCAGGGGCAGGCTCTGCGGGAGGTAGCCCACCGTGCCGCCGGCCGACACCGAGCCGGTGGCGGGCCTCAGTTCACCGGCGATCAGCTTCAGCAGGGTGCTCTTGCCGGAGCCGTTGGGGGCGACCAGGCCGGTACGGCCGGCGGTCACGGCGAAGGACAGGTCGTGGAAGACGGGGGTGTCGTCGGGCCAGGAGAAGGACAGGTTCGAGCAGACGACGGCGACGTCGGACATGAGGGTGACCTCGGACGGATCAAGGGCAGGGAAGAGACCTCTGCCCTGGGCGGACGCGCGGGAAGGGGGTACGACGAAACGGACCACCTCGGCTGCGCTCCTCGGCGCGTCCGGTGGCCGTCAGATCCGGATCTCACCCGGAGATGTCGTCGTCACCCACCACGGCTGCCACTCCTCGATACACGGTCCACGTCGCTGACACGGTAACAGGTCCCGCCGCGGGCCGGCCGTCGGCTTGCAACCCGTCGCCGCGGGGCGCTGCCGCGACCGCTTCGTGCGCCGGGACGGCCGGTGGCGGTTCGCGGAACGCGCCGTCCGCATCCACCTCCTCGGCGACACCAGCCGCCCCCTGCGCCGACCGCCCCTGCTTCCGGGATGCGTGCCTGCGTCACCGGCTTGACAGGTGACGCAGAGGGGCGCACGCTGCTGCCCGGACACCGTGCACGACCGAGGGAGCGGAGAAGGACCTTGAGCGAGGAATCCATGCAGGACGCCGCGGCCGCAGTCCGGCACGCCCGCTACGGCCGGCTCCCCGAGCGCATCCGCTTCGAGGACATGACGGAAGCGGCGGAGGCCTCGCCGGGCGCGGTGCGCGGTGCCTACGACCCCGAAGGCTCGTGGAAGTACTACTCGTGCCTGGCGCTCGACCTCGGCCTGTGACCCCCTCCCTGGCCCGGTCGCCCTCGACGCGCAGCTACACGGCCCGGGCCACGAGCAGGGCGACGTCGTCGTGGTCGTCGGCGTGCCTCAGGCCGTACAGGAGGAGGTCGCAGGTCTCCTCCAGGGGACGCTCGGGCGCGTCGAGGAAGCCGAGCAGGGCGTGCAGCCGGTCGTCGATCGAGTGCTGCCGGGTCTCCACGAGGCCGTCGGTGTAGAGCACGAGCAGGTCGCCGGGCCTCAGCTCGGTCGCGGCGGTCTCGAACCGGACGCCGCCGACGCCGAGCGGCGCACCGGAGGGCAGGTCGAGCAGGATCGGGGCCTCGCCGGGACGGGCCAGCGCGGGCGGCATGTGTCCCGCGTTGGCCATGCGGCACTGTCGCGTGTGGGGGTCGAACACGGCGTACAGACAGGTCACGATGTAGTGCTCCAGATCGCAGGTGATCTTGTCCAGATGCTGCAGCACCTCGCCCGGGTCCAGGTCCAGGTCCGCGTAGGCGCAGGTGGCGGTGCGCAGCCGGCCCATCGTGGCGGCGGCGTCGATGCCGTTGCCCATGACGTCCCCGACGACCAGGGCGGTCTTGTCACCGGTCAAGGGGATGACGTCGTACCAGTCGCCGCCCACCTCGCTGGTGGCCTGCGCCGGCTGGTAGCGGGAGGCCAGCTCCAGGCCGATGTGGTGCGGCGCATGGTCGGGGAGCAGGCTGCGCTGGAGGGTCAGGGAGGTGTTGCGCACGCTCTGGAACCAGCGGGCGTTGTCGATGGCGATGGCGGCACGGCTCGCCAGCTCACCGGCCAGGACGACGTCGTCGTCGTCGAACGGGGCCGGGTTGCGGGTGCGCTTGAGGTCGAGGGCGCCCAGCACCTCGCCGTGGGCGATCAGCGGTACGGCGAGGTACGAGTGGACACCGGAGCACGCGAGCAGCTCGGCCGCCTCGGCGTTCCGGGCGATCCGCCGCAGGTCCTGGGGGCCGACCTGCCGCACCAGGATTGGGCGGCCCGTGTGCACGCACAGCGTGACCAGGCGGTCCCCGTCGTAGGAGGCGAGGTCGCCGGGGGCGTCGGCCGCGCGCAGTGCCACGGTGGGGTGGGCCGCCCGCAGGGCCAGCGCGCGGAACAGCTCCGGCCCGTTGTCCGGCTTGCGCACGCGGCGGCAGGCCAGCGCGGCGTCGAGAATGTCCACCGCGGCCACGTCGGCGAGCTCGCCCGCGGCGATCTCGGCCAGCTCGGCGGCGGTCTGCTCCACCTCCAGGCTGGTGCCGACGCGGATGGAGGCGTGGGCGATCAGGGTCAGCCGGCGCCGGGCCCGGTCCGCCTCGGCCGCCGCGCGGTGCCGTTCGGTGACGTCGACGACCGACGTGGCGGCGCCGAGCACCCGCCCGCCGGGGTCCTCCAAGCGGTAGAACGACAGCGACCAGGCGTGCTCGTGCTCGGGGTCCGAGCGGGGCCGGCCCACGTGGTACTGGTCGAGCAGCGGGGTGCCGGTGGTGAGCACCTGACGCAGCGCGGACTCGACGGTGTCGACGTCGGGGAAGGGCAGGGTCTCGCGCAGCCGGCGACCGAGGTGGTCCTCGGCGGGGATGCCGTCGATCCGCTCCAGCGCCGGGTTGACCAGCAGATACCGCAGATCGGGATCCAGGAGGGCAAGACCGATGGGGGACTGGTTGATCAGCCGCTCGCACAGGGCGAGGTCGGTCTCGACGCGCTGGAGCAGGCTGTGGTCGGCGGCCAGCCCGAGGGCGTAGACGTCCCCGAGGTCGTCGAGCAGCCGCATGTTGCGGAACTCCATCACGCGCGTGCTGCCGTCCTTGTGCCGGACGGGGAACGCGCCGGCCCAGCTCCGGCCCGTCTCCATGACCTCCGCGAACAGCTGGACGACCGCTTGCAGGTGCTCGGGATGGACGATCAGGCGGGCCGCCGGTCTGCCGAGTGCCTCGGCCGCGGAGTAGCCGAACAGCTCCTCGGCCTGCGGCGTCCAGAACACGATGCGCCCATCGGTGTCGAGGACCAGCGCGGCCACGCTGAGCACGTCCAGCAGGCTGGTCCGCCCGGGCGGCTCGGACTCGTACGGATCACCGTCGGGCGGGAAGGATTCGGCTGTCATCCCTGAGCCTCCTGTACCGGCCGGCGGCGCGCGCCGGCCACCTCACCGCCACCAGCCGCACCGCGGCGAGCCCGGCCCCCGCGGGTGTCCGTCGTACGGCGGCGAGACCGGCGCCCGCACCGGCCACAGCCCCCGCCGCGCGGTCCCGGTCCCCGGCCCGGGTCCGGTCCCTTCCATGCTCCCTCCGGTCCTGCGCGAGGGCGACACAGCCCGGCGGACCCCACCCCCGGACCACCGTGCGCGACACCGGCACCGGAGGCCGTCGGCCTGCCCGCAGCGCGCCCGGCGGCCGCGCCGCAGGTTCCTCGTGGCCCAGCCGGCCCGTCGCGGGGGCCCCGGTCCACCCCCGAGGGGAGGATCACGCGGACGGAGCCGGGAGCCGGAACCGAGCCGGGAACCGGGAACCGGGTGGGCGGGCCGGCTACTCCGCCCCGCTCGCCAGGCGGGCCTCCGCCGCGGCCAGGATCTCGGTGACCCGGAGGCCGAACGCGGCGTCGCAGGAGTGCGGCCGGCCGGTGCGGGCCGCCCGCACCAGCGTGTCCGCGGCCCGGGCGAGCGCGGGGACCGCTCCCTCGGAACTCCCCGGCAGGACCGTCACCCCCGCCTCGCCGCGCAGCTCCACATCGGCGCCGGCCGCCGCCGGCGGTGCCGACAGGCTGAGCGTGAGGGTGCTCGACGCGCCGGTGGCGTGGTCGAGCACCAGGTGCACGGTGTCCGCCGGACCGTGCGCCGCCGCCACCACGTTCCGTACGTCGCCGAGGACCGGCAGCAGCACCGACAGGGCGTGCGGGCCGACGTCCCACAGGGCACCCTTCTCCCGCCGCCACGGCGAGTCCGCGAACGGGCTGTCGCTCGTGAACACCGCCCCCAGCCACTGGGCCCGCGCCGTGAACCAGCCGGCCACGGAGGCCTGTTCCTCGATCCAGGCCTCCGGTTCCTTCTGGAAGCGTGCGGTGAAGAACACCACCGAGGCCACCCCGGCCCGCTCCACCGCCTCCGCCACGGCCCGCCCCTCGGCCACCGACAGGGCCAGCGGCTTGTCCAGCAGCAGATGCCGGCCCGCCCGGGCCGCCCGCACCGCCAACCCGGCCTGCACGGACGGCGGCAGGGCCACCGCCACCGCGTCCACGTCGGCCAGCAGCGCGTCCACGTCGGCGTACGCGGTGACGCCGTACTGCTCCGCGAGCGCCGTGGCCGCCGCCGGCCGCCGGCCCCACACCCCGGCGAACTCCACACCGGTGTGCCCGGCGAGGGCGGGCGCGTACGCCGCCCGCGCCCACGGGCCCGTCCCCAGCAGTCCGATACGCATGTCGCGTTCCCTTCTCCGAGCCGTTACGAGGCCTGTTGTCCGAGCGTTCCCCGGATCCTCAGGAGGCTGCGCTCCGGTCACCCTCCGCACACCCGCGGCCGGCAGCGGGCCGCCCCGCGAGCCAGTCGGCGATGGTGGCGGCGATCGGCTGGCCGGTGTCCATCTCCACGAAGCCGAACTGGCCGGACTGGTTGCACTCCAGGAACCACCAGATGCCGTCGGCGTCCTCCGCGAAGTCGAAGGCGCCGTACGCCAGTTCCGCGCCCGCCATGTAGCGCAGCACGCCCTCGGCGACGCGCGGCGGCACGTCCGCGGGCAGCCAGGGGGAGACCGACGGTGCGAAACGCACGTCCACGTCGTCCGGACGGGCGTCCGGATCGGCGGGCTTGCGTGCGGCCAGCAGGGTGTCGCCGACGACGGTGAGCCGGATGTCGGCCCGTTTGGCGACCCGCCGTTGCAGCAGCGTCGGACCGAAGGCCACCGCGGTGAAATCGGCGTCCGGCGCCACCCGGCTGGTCGGCACCGCCCGGGGCGGCTCCTGCGGATGCGCGCCGGAGACCGGTTTGACCACCAGGTCCGGGAAGCGTTCCGCGAACTCCCGCGCGGCCTGCGGGAACGTCGTGATGAGGGTGGCCGGCACCGGCAGGCCGCTGCGCTGGGCCAGGTGCAGCTGCCAGGGCTTGTGCCGGGCCCGGCGGGCGGCGTCCGGATGGTTCATCCAGCGGGCGTCGCTCCAGCGCAGCATGCCGTACAGCGCCTGCGCCGACTCCTCCGTCAGCCAGGCGGACGGCTGGGCGGCGCGGGCGGCCGGGGTTCCCGGCCTGCGCACCCAGACGGAGCGCAGGCCGTTCATGCTCACCAGGCGCCCGCCGACGGACAGGTGTCCCCGGCAGGCGCCCTGCACGTACTCGCCCGACAGCGCCACCCCGTTGGTCAGATCGGCGGGGTCGAGCCGGACGACGGGCACCCCAAAGTCGCCCAGCCGGAGGACCACCATGTCCGCCGTCACGTCCTCTTCACTGGTCAGGATGAGCACGGTCATCTCTCGAAGTCCGCGGTTCAGTCGTCGAAGTGCGTCTTGGAACCGGCCGTCGAGGTCGTGGTTCCCAGCGCTCTCAGGGTCACATGGTCGGTGGCGGCGATCCGCCCGTCCGGGAGGACGTTCAACTGCAGTCCGGAGTCGTACGCGTACGGTGCGGTGACGTCCAACTGCACAGCGGGGCGCGCGTAGTTGAGCGTGAACGGTTGCATGGTCTCTCCCTGATTAGGCTTTCACGTCCTTATACGAGTCGAACGGGTGATTGGTTTCCTTACGCTCAGTGATCGCGGCTCGGAGGGGTGGCCCGGCGGGGTCGTCCCGCGAGCGCGTTCCGCGCCGCCGCCAGCGCCTGTTCGGCGTACCCGCGTCCGAACAGCACCGCGTGCACCAGCAACGGGAAGAGCTGGTGCAGCCCCACCCGGTCCCGCCAGCCGTCGGCCAGTGGCGCCGCCTGCCGGTAACCGGCGAGTACCCGGTCCAGGTGGGGACAGCCGAACAGCCGGAGCATCGCCAGGTCGGTCTCCCGGTGCCCGCCGTGCGCGGCCGGGTCGATGAGCCGGACCTCGCCGTCGGCGCCCCACAGCACGTTCCCGTTCCACAGGTCGCCGTGCAGCCGGGCGGGCGGCTCCGGCGGGCCCGCCAGCTCCGGCAGCCGGGCGCAGACCTGCTCGAACACGGCCGCCTCGCCCGGGCGGAGCGTGCCGCGGTCGACCGCGCCGCGCACGTAGGGCAGCACGCGGTGCTCGGCGTACCAGCGGGGCCAGTCGGTGCCCGGTGCGTTCCGCATGGGGGCGCGGCCGATCCAGGCGTCCTCCGGGCCGCCGGGCGGGGGCGCCCCGAAGCGGGGTGCGCCGGCCGCGTGCAATGCGGCCAGCGCTTGGCCGAAAAGCAGCGCTGCCTCGGGGTCGGGGGAGTCGGTCGGCACTCGCTCGGTCACCATCCAGTGCTCGTCGTGCCCGAGCACGGCCGGCACCCGCACCGCGTCCGCTGCGGCCAGCCAGCGCAGCCCCGCCACCTCGGCGCGCACCGCCCGGGGACCGTCGCCACGCTTGACCATCACCGGAGTTCCGCCGTCCAGCAGTACTTCGGCGGGGGACCCCGACGCCCGCCGGGTCCCGGTGACCGGCCGTCCGGTGAGCCGGGCCGCCACCTGTCCTGGATCCTCGTCTCGGTTGACCACGGCCCCAGGGTACGACCCGCAATCAAGGCCGCTCGCCGGGCACTTCAACCGTTGATACGACTGTTTCCGGCCAAACCCAGGCGCTCACTACCCGTATTGATCTCGTACCGCTAGCGTGAGGGCGCCGCGTCGCCACACCGGGGGCACAGGGCCTCCCAGGGACTAGCGCGCGGCGGAGGAATCTCCCCCGTGACCACAGCATCCGTGCTGATGGCCGACGTCTTCGAAGTCCAGCCGTACACCTCCCACTGCGAGGTCATCCTCAGGGAGGGCGCACACGCCGTGATCGGTGTGTCCCCGGGCAACAGCTACTTCTCCGCCCGGCGCCTGCACGACCTCACCCGCTGGGGGCTGGACCACTTCGACCGGGTCGACTTCGTCTACACCGACCTGTACGTCGCCGAGATGTACGAGGCCTCCGGCTATCCACCGGACGAGGCCCGCCGCAAGGCAGTGAAGAACCTGCGCGGGGTGCGCGCCAAGGTCCGTGACGCGGTGTCGGCGGCCGACCCGGACGGCGTCCGGCTGGACTGGCATCCGATGTCCGAATTCCGTACCAACCCCGCCTATCAGGAGATCCACCGGCAGCTGCAGGAGCGGCTGGTCTCCGACGGTGCTTTCCGGTCCGTCTGCGAGACCCTGGTGAATCGTTTCCTCATGGCGCGCGGCGAGACACCGACCGAACGGCAGCGCGCCGTGTGCCTGGAGTACGTGTGCGCCGAGGCCCCGCTGTTCCTGGACACCCCGGCCATCCTCAGGGTGCCCTCCTCGCTCAACTGCTACCACCAACTCCTGCCGATGGCCGAGCTTTTGTATTCCCGCGGTGCCGGCCTGCGTGCCTCCCGCAACCAGGGCCACGCCATCGTCACGCCCACCGCCCTGGAAGGAGCCGCGGAATGACCACCGCGTCCGACACCGCCCCCGACCACCCTCCCCTGCCCGCCTTCCCGTTCTGCTGGGACGGCACCCGGGTGCCCGCCGAGGTCGCGGAACTGCGCGAGGCCACCCCGGTACGGCGAGTGCGGACCATCGCCGGCGACGAGGCGTGGCTGGTCTCCTCCTACGAGCTGTGCGCGCAGGTGCTCAAGGACGACCGGTTCTCCCTCAAGGACACCTCCGCACCCGGCGTTCCCCGCCAGTACGCGCTCACGATCCCGCCCGAGGTCGTGAACAACAT
This sequence comes from Streptomyces sp. NRRL S-1022, assembly GCF_000720135.1. Taxonomy (GTDB): domain Bacteria; phylum Actinomycetota; class Actinomycetes; order Streptomycetales; family Streptomycetaceae; genus Streptomyces. The sequence continues at coordinate 52,452 of NZ_JOIU01000006.1, forward strand.
GGGCAACATCACCGGGGCGGGGCTGCGCCGCGCGGTGATGAAGGCGCTCAACCCCAAGGCGCCGGGACTCACCGACTGGCTGCGCGCGGAGGCCCACCGCCTGGTGGACCTCATCGTCGCCGACGGGCCGACGGCCGACCTGCGCGGGGCGTTCTGCGAGCCGTACTCGGCCGGGATGCACTGCCGCATCCTCGGCATCCCGCAGACCGAGGCCCCCGCCTTCCTGCGCAGCCTCGACATCGCCTTCATGAACTCCCCGTGCCCGGTCACCGGCGCGCGGCTCAACTGGGACCGGGACATCGCCCGTATGGCGGCCCTGCTCGACGACCCGGCGACGCACGGCCTGATGGGCGAACTCGCCGCCCTGCGCGACGATCCCGACTACGCGCACCTGAGCGACGAGATGCTGGCCACCGTCGGCGTCACCCTGTTCGGCGCCGGTGTCATCTCCACCTCGGGCTTCCTCGCCATGGCCCTGGTCCACCTGCTCACCCACCCCATCGCCCGCGACCTGCTGCGGGACCGCCCCGACCTGATCGGCCCCGGCGTGGAGGAGCTGCTGCGGGTGAACCTCTCCATCGGCGACGCCCTGCCCCGCCTCGCCCTGGAGGACGTCCGGCTCGGCGACGTCGGCATCCGCGCCGGCGAGCTCGTCCTCGTCCTGGTGGAGGGCGCCAACCTCGACCCGGAGAAGTTCCCCGACCCGCACCGCTTCGACGTCCACCGCGACAACACCGCCGACCACCTCTCCTTCGGCGGCGGCGCCCACTACTGCCCCGCCACCGCCCTCGGCCGCGCACACGCCCGCATCGCCCTGGAGGTCCTGCTCGACCGGCTGCCCGACCTCGCCCTCGCGGTCCCGGCGAGCCAACTGGTCTGGCGCACCGGCTTCATGAAACGGATCCCCGAACGGCTCCCGGTGGCCTGGTGACCCACGGCACCACGTCCTCCCTACGGCGCCCCGGCCCGGCACGCCCGGCCGGGGCCGCCGGGGCCGGAGCGCTCCTCGGCGACCGACGGGGCACGCCCCCGGGTCTCCACCTCCCCCCGGCACCCCCGACTCACCGACCGCCCCGGCACCCCGACTCACCGACCGCCCCGGCCGGCGACACCGGCAGCGCGGACCAGACACCGGCACGCTCGACACCCGGCCCACGCCCGGCACGCGATGCCCGGCCCGCTCGGCGCCCGGCGCGCTCCGGGGGCACGGGTGAACGGTCCGCCGCGAGCCGCCCGGCGCCCGGGCGCTCTGACGGGCCCACGGGGCACGTTCCCCGCTCACGCCCCCGGCAGCCCCACCGCCGACCGCGCGGACCAGCGGCTCCGGCAGCGTGACCGACGAGCAGCACGTTCCCTCGCTGCTCGTCTCCTCGGCTCCTCAGCGACCGGCGGGGTGGCTCCTGGGCTCCTCAGCGACCGGCGGGGTACGTCCCCCCGGTCAGCCCCGCCGGATTCCCGGCCGGCAGGAGTCCCGACCCGCCGACCGCGCGGGCCAGTGGCTCCAGCAGTGTGGCCAGGTGTCCGCTCCGCTCGGTGCCCAGGGCGCTCCACGGGCCCTCGGCGGCCGCGTCGGTGAGGGCCTCGGCCTCCGCGCGCAGGGCCGCTCCCGCGGGGGTGAGCGAACCGTCCGCCGCGAGCCGGCCGTCCGTGCGCAGCCGCGCCGCGGCCGCCGCCCAGTCCTCCGCCGGCCACTTCCGCGTCTCGCGCAGGAAGGTCCCGTCGGACTCGCCGGCCGCCGCCTTGAGGACCATGGCCTCGACAGGCCCGATCCCCAGGCCGACCAGCACCGCCACATGGGAGTCACCGCGGTGCTCGCGCAGGGTCGTCAGGGCCTGCCACAGGCGCGCGGTGGGCCGGCCGGGGCGCTCCAGCGCCTGGTTGGCGGCGCCCAGCACCCGGCCCGCCGTGTCCGCGCCGGCGGCGGCCTCCCAGGCGAGGTCCGCTGCCTCCGCGAACGCGGCCGACGCGACGGTGTCCGCCCCGAACAGCCGGGTCATCGCCGCGTCCACCGCCTCCAGACGGGCCGCCAGCGCGTCCGCCGGAGCGGCGTACGCCCAGGCATCCGGCAGCGCCCGGGCCACCCGCGCGGGGTGGAAGACGTAGAAACAGCTCGTCACCACGGACGGAGGCGCCGCGCCGAGCGGGGCGGCGCGCAGCGCGAAGTAGCCCATCCAGAATCCGCGCAGCCCGAGCCCGTCCGCCGCCCGGTGCACCTCCGGTGCGAAGTACACGAGCTGGTGCACCGGCTCGTACCGCTCCCACAGGGCCCGTGCCATTCCGTCCGCCACCGCTTCCTCCCGCCACGTCGGCCTGCCGTGCTGTCGGCACCAGCCTGCGTTATGACAGCGGTCATAACAAGAGGGGGAGCCGGTGAGGGCTCGCGTCACCCGGGCCGCGGAGGCGCCGTCGGAGCCGGACGCACATGACCGGGGGCACCTCGCTCGCCCGGTCACTCCGGCAGGCGTACGACCGCTTCGGCGATTGGCCCGTACGAGGGGCCCCGGACCCGGCGCGCTGGGGCAGACGGGTGGCGTGATGACCCGGCTGGGCGGCCCGGATGGTGGGAGTCATGGGCCTCACTGACGGTGGTTCATGTCGAGGCCGGGTCCACCCAGCTGATGAGGTATCCGCTGCCCGGTCACGGCGGAAGGACATCACTATGCGCTCTGCCCGCATGATTTTGGCAACGGCGGCTGCCGCCGCCGCCCTGGCCTTCGCCACACCCGGCGCCGCGTTCGCCGTACCGGCCGAGCGCGACAGCGGCGGGGACGACTCCTCGTACAGCAAGGAGCACGACAGCGGCTCCGACCGTGAGGACCAGGGATCGGACGACGACCAGGACAACGACTACGGCAACAAGCGCGGCTCCGGGCGAGAACACGACGGGCCGCGCGGCGGAATGCACACGGGTGGCGGAGCCCTCGCCGCAGTGCGCAGCGGCGACTGGGGTTCGGGCGACGACAGCCGCTTCGACCCCGAGAGCTACAAGGACAAGGGCGACGACAGCGAAGAGGAAGGGGGCGGCAAGAGCGAGAAGGGCGAGAAGAGTGGCAGGGGCGAGAAAGGCGAGAAGGGCGAGAAGGGTGAGAGGGGGGACAAGGGCGACAAGAGCGAGTGGGGTGACGACCACGAGAAGCCGCGCGGCGGCATGCACACCGGCGGCGGCGCGCTCGCCACGCCGGGTGTCACCGCGGGCGGTCTCGCCGTGCTCGCCGTAGGCGCCGCCGGCGCGTACGCGCTGCGCCGCAGGAAGGCCGCCGAGCCGGTGTCCTGACGGGCCGGAATGTCCCAGGGGCTGCGGACGCCGTCGGCGCGCGCACCGCGTCGGCGGCCCGCGCCCCCTGCGTTCCGCCCCGGGCGCCGGCCCCGGCCGCGTCTCGACCCCGTCCCGACCCCGTGCTGCCCTGCATGAGCGAGGTGGTGTCCGATGGCAGCAGATCCCTCCTCTCCCACCCCCTCGGAACCGGCCGCGGCCGCCGGCCGCGGCGGGCGGCTCACGCTGTGGGGCGTGGCGGCCGTCTTCCTCGCCGTCAGCATGTTCGGCGGACGTCACCAGCCGGACGACACACCGCAGGCGCCCCGTGCCTCGGGCACCGGCACCGCCGCAGCCGCGCCGGCCGACCCGCGCGACACCGGCGCGTCACTGCCCCGGTCCACACCGACCCGGCTGCACATCCCGAAGATCGACGTGGACGCCCCCTTCACCACCCTGTCCCTCGGCGCCTCGGGCCAGTTGCAGCCGCCACCCGCCGCCGACACCAACCTCGTCGGCTGGTACGCCGACGGCGCATCGCCCGGCGAGGAGGGCACCGCGATCATCGCCGGGCACGTCGACACGGTGACCTCCGCGGCCGTCTTCGCCGACCTCTACGAGCTGGAGCGCGGAGACCGGTTCTCCGTGGAACGGGCCGACGGGCGCACGGCGGAGTTCGTCGTGGACAGCGCCGAGACCTATCCCAAGGACGACTTCCCCAGCGAACGGGTGTACGCGGACGCCTCGCGCCCCGAGGTCCGGCTCATCACCTGCGCCGGGGACTACGACCACACGGTGCGGGACTACACCGACAACCTGGTCGTCTTCGCCCACCTGGTGTGAGCCGCCGGGGCCCGGTCAGACGGCGGAGCGGCCGGCGAAGGGGCCGTCCGGGGCGAACGCCAGCGCCGCGAACCGTTCGCCGATCCGGCGGTGTCCGGCGGTGTCCGGGTGCAGGCCGTCGGGCAGCGGCAGTTCGGCGAAGTCGGCCTCGCCGTACAGCTCCCGGCCGTCCAGGTGGTGCAGGGCCGGGTCCTCGGCCGCCCGCTCGCGCACGATCCGGGCCAGCTCCTCCCGGATGACCTGCAGGGTGAGCTTCCCGGCCGCACGCTCGGCCGGGTCCCCGGCGGCCCGGTACCGCAGCCGCCCCTCGCCGAGGGCCGCCAGGTCCATGACGGTGGGGCCGGGCGTGTCCTCGTGCAGCGGGCACAGGACCGGGGAGACGACGAGCAGCGGGGTGTCGGGGTGGCCCTCGCGGACGGTGTCGAGGAAGCCGTGCACGGCGGGCCCGAAGGCGCGCAGCCGCATCAGGTCGGTGTTGACCAGGTTGATGCCGAGCTTGACGCTGATGAGGTCGGCGGGTGTGTCGCGCAGCGCGCGGGCGGTGAACGGGTCGAGCAGCGCGCTGCCGCCCAGCCCCAGGTTGACCAGCTCCACCCCGCCCAGGGACGCGGCGAGTGCCGGCCAGGTGGTGGTGGGGGTCGCCGCGTCGGAACCGTGACTGATCGAACTGCCGTGGTGCAGCCACACCCGGCGGCCCCGGTCCGGTACGGGCTCGACGGGGGCGTCGGTGCGCAGCGCGACGAGTTCGGTCGTCTCGTTGTGCGGCAGCCAGATCTCCACGTCCTTGGCGGTGTCCGGCAGGCCGGTGAACCGCACGGTGCCGACCGGTCCGGGCCGGTGCTCGGCGGAGCCGGTGCCCAGGTCGATGGTGAGGGTGCTGCCCTCGGCGAGCGAGGCGCTGCCGGCCGGGCGTCCGTCGACGAGCAGGTCGTACACACCGTCCGGGCGGGGCGGTGCGCCGAGGTAGACCCGCTTGGTCGGCAGGGTGTCCAGCTCGACGGTGGTGGCGCGGGTGCGGAAGACCAGCCGTACGCCTGCGGGCTGCGACTCCACGAAGGCCAGCTGCGGGTCGGCGCACTGGGCGCGGGCCCGGGCGGGCAGCCGGTGCGGCAGCAGGCCGTGCGCGGTGCGCTCCAGTTCGAGGGCGCCGCGTACCAGGGCGCCGGTGAGGGGGGTGGTGTGCATCATGTCTGCCTGCGTCCAGGGGCTCAGGGGTGGGCGGGCCAGTTGCGCAACAGGGAGTCGAGGGCGTCCAGGATCCGGGTCCACGACTCCTGCGAGTCGGGCGCGCTGTGACTGAAGCCGCCGGCCGCCTCCAGGCTGACGTAGCCGTGGAAGACGCTGCCGAGGAGGCGGACCGCGTGGGTCTGGTCGGGCTCGGCCAGGTCGTAGCCACGCAGGATCGCCCGCGTCAGCTGCGCGATCCGGACGCCCGCGCTGCCGGCCGCGGTCGCGGGGTCCAGCGGGTGCCGGGCCGCCGCGTAGCGGCCGGGGTGGGCGCGGGCGTAGTCCCGGTAGACGTGCGCGAAGGCGGCGAGGGCGTCCTTCCCGGACCGGCCGGCCAGCGCCTCGGCGGCACGGTCGGCCAGCTCCTCCAGCGCGAGCAGCGCGATCCGGGTCTTCAGGTCCTGGGAGTTCCGCAGGTGCGAGTACAGACTCGCGACCTTGACGTCGAACCGCCGGGCCAGCGCGGACGCCGTCACCTGGTCGAAACCGAGCTCGTCGGCCAGCTCGGCGCCGGCGTGGACCAGGCGTTCGGTGGTCAGGCCCGCACGCGCCATCATCGCTTCTCCCGTCTGTCGACAAGGATTATGCATTTGCCTAAATGCTTTAGGCAAGCTGCATTGCCCATTAGGGATTCGATGCGGGTCCCCAGCTCGCGGACGGCGGCGAACACCCACTTTTTTGTGGGTACTTGGCAGCTCGCGGCCGTGCGGGGGAGGCTGTTCTGCGAGGTCAGGGGCTGCCGCGGAAGCGAAGGAGGGGACAGTGGCGGCGCCTCAGGACGCCGCTTCGTGCTCGCGTTCGTGTCCGCCCTGGTCTTCACGCAACCGTTCCAGACGGCGGTGGCCCCACTCGGCCATGGGGTTCACCGCGACGGCCAGGTCGCGGCCGAACCCGGTCAGCGAGTACACGGTCTTCGGCGGCAGCACGTCGTGCACCTCGCGGCGCACCAGGCCGTCCTCGGCCATCTCGCGCAGCGCCTGGGTCAGCACCTTCTCGGTCAGCCCGGGCAGCCGGCGGCGCAGTTCGCCGGGCCGGTGCGGGCCGGACTCCAGCAGCCACAGCAGCGACGTCTTCCACTTGCCGTCGATCACGGCGATCGCGGCGGTCACTCCGCAGACGTTCGGGTCCTGGGCACGGCTGCGCGTCATCGTCGTCCTTCTCCGCTTCCTCACGGCCGCTCGGCCGTCTTGTCCACACGCATACGCTCACCACGTACGGGAGTTGCAACATGTCCACCTCGTCGACTCTTCCTGCCGTCACCGTGCTCGGCCTCGGTCCCATGGGCCGCTCGCTGGCCGGCGCGTTCCTCGCGGCCGGTCTGCGCACCACGGTCTGGAACCGCACGCCCGGCAAGGACCGGGAGCTGACCGCGCAGGGAGCCACCAGCGCCGTGTCGGCCGAAGAGGCCGTCTCCGCCTCGGAGCTGACCGTGGTCTGCGTGGTGAACCAGGATGCCGCCGACGCGATCCTGCGCCGCGCCGACGTCACCCGCGCGCTGAAGGGCCGTACGGTGGTGAGCCTGACCGCCGACACCCCGGAGCGGGCCCGTGGCACCGCCCGGTGGGCGGCGGAGCACGGCATCGGCTACCTGGACGGCGCGATCATGACGCCGGCGCCCAGTATCGGCACCCCGGAGGCCGCCTTCCTGCACAGCGGCCCGCGCGACCTCTACGAGCGGCACCGGCCGGTGCTGGAGCGGCTCGGCGGGACACACACCCACCTGGGCGAGGAGATCGGGCGCGCCGCCACCTTCGACATCGCGCTGCTCGACATCTTCTGGACCGCGATGGCCGGGTACGCGCACGCCGTGGCCATCGCCCGGGCGGAGGGCGTCACCGCCCGGGAACTGTCCGCCTTCGCCCAGGGCATCGCCGCGATCCTGCCACCGCTGTTCGACCAGTTCGCGGCGGACGCCGACGACGGCACGTACTCCGGCGAGATCAACCCCATCACCTCGGCCGCCTCCACCATGGCCCACGTGGTCGACGTCTCGGAGTCCCACGGCATCGACGCGGGCGTGATGCGCTCGGTGGAGGGCCTGGCCCGCCGGGCCATCGGCCTCGGCCACGACACGGACGGCTTCATGCGGGTGGCGGAGATCCTGGGCCGCCACGCGCAGCACCGCGTGACCACCGACGGCTGACGGCCCCGGAGGCCGGATCCCGGGAGCGACGCCGAGGGGTGGTGCGAGGGGTGCGGGGCCGGGCGGCCTGGCCGCCGCCCCGGAAGGCCGGGCGCGTGGGCAGGGAGTCCCGGCGTTCGTAGTTCCAAGCGGCGAGGTGGCTCCCAGGCGGGGGAGGCCGGGGTTCCTGGCGGGGCGGGCCGAGCCCTCAGTCCGGGAGGCCCGGGTCCGTGGCGGGGCGGGGTGGGTTTCCACGCGGGGGAAGTCCGTATCCGAGGAGGGAAGGGCCGAGCCCCCAGGCCGGGAGGCCTGGGTCCGTGGGGCGGGGAGGCAATGCCCATGGGCTGGGGAGGCCCGGGGTCATGGCTCGGGGAGCCCAGGGCCCGCCGCTCGGGAAGGCCAGGTTTCCTGGGGCGGGAAGGCCCGGGGCGGGGCCCCGGCCGCCGTGGCCGTACCCTGGCGGAGCTGCGGCTTGTGTCCTGCGTGGGGTGGTGGAACGCTTCGGGCCGGTGGGCCTGGGTGTGGTCGGCGAGAGCTGCGGGCGGCACCGGGAGTCCGCGGGGCGCGGGCCCGGGCGGGAAGGGAAACGATGGAGCTGGAGCTGCGGCACCTGCGGGTGCTGTGCGCGATCGCCGACGCGGGCAGTGTGGGCCGCGCCGCAGCGCAGCTGGGCTACTCGCAGCCCGCCGTGAGCACCCAGCTGCGGCGCATCGAGCGCCACCTGGGCGAGCCGCTCTTCGAGCGCGGGCCGAGCGGGGTCCGGCCGACCCGCTACGGCGCCGAGGTCGTGGAACAGGCCCGGGACGTCCTCGCACGGGCCGCCGCGATCGGGCACCGCCCGCCGTCCGCCGCCCGCCCCCGCCGGACCCTGCGCCTGGCCGCGACCAACTCGCCGGTGCTGTCCGGCACGCTCTCCCGGGTCCGCACCCGGCTGCCCGAACTGCCCCTCTCGGTCACCAGCGTCTACGCGTCCTCGCGGATCGTGGAACTGCTGGAGGAGGGCGCGGTGGACGCCGCCATCGCCGCCGACTACCCGGGCATGGAACTGCGGCACTCGGCCGCCGTACGGCACCGCGGCATCGTCACCGAACCCACCTTCGTCGCCCTGCCCGCCCGGCACCGGCTCCGGCTGAGCGCCCAGGTGCAGCTCGCCGACCTCGCCGACGACGCCTGGTTCGTCACCCCGGACGACGGCGCCGGCTGGCCCGGCGTGTTCTACGACGCCTGCGCGGCCGCCGGGTTCGCACCGGTGACCGTCCACGAGTGGCTCGGTGACCAGACCCAGCTGCAGAGCATGATCGCCGACGGTCTCGGGGTGTCCCTGGTGCAGCCGACGCTGAGGCCGATCCCGCACGTCGTGGTCAAGCCGCTGGCCGGCTCCCCGCTGTGGTGCCGCTACGTGCTGGCCTGGCGGCCGGACACCGTCGCCGACGACGTCGTGGAGACGGTGTTCCAGTCCGCCACCGCCGCGTACCGCGATCTCGTCGCCCAGGCACCGCACCTGCGCACCTGGGCCTCACGCACCTGGAGCGCCGCCGGAGCCTAGGAGCGGGCCGAGCGCCTGGGAGCGCGGGGCTCAGCCGGTCACGGACGTGCCGCGATGTTATGAGCGGCCAGTGCCATGTGCTATGTCACACGCCATTGTTGGGGCGGCGGCCGCGCTGAGACAGTGCCTCACACGCCTCAACACCCCACAGAGGCGCGTCTTTTCGTGGAGGAATCCAGATGCGCTATCGCTTCGCGCTGCCCGGACGCACGCCGAGAGGCACGGCCGGCCGCATCGCCGGCGCCGCCGCCGTCTGCGTCACCCTGGCCGGCCTGCTGTCCACGCCGGCGCTGGCGGCACCCCGGCCGCACGCCGGTACGGCCACCGCCACCGCGCCCCGCGCAGGCCTCGCCGTACCGTCGCCCGCCGCGGCGTCCACCGCCGCGACCGAGCACCCCGCGACCCAGGCCAGGCGCCTCAGCCCGGTCCAACTCCCGCCGCGCCAGCCGCTGTCCAGCAAGCCGGCCGGAAGCGCGGCGAAGGCCGCCTCCTGCACCCCGGCCGACTTCGGCAGCCGTAGCGGCTCCGCCCTCGTCGCCTACGTCAAGGCGGCGACCCCGGACTGCGTCAACACCCTCTTCCCGGTCGCCGGCGCGGACGCGCGCGCCGTCTTCCGCCAGGCCCAGATGCTGACCGTGGCGAACGCGTTCACGCGCACCGCCGGGCAGTACCGCGGCGACAACTCCGGCAGCCTGCTGCAACTGGTCCTCTTCCTGCGCGCCGGCTACTACGTGCAGTTCAACCACCCGGCAGACGTGGGCACGTACACCGCCCGCCTCACCACCGCCGTCACGAGCGGCATGGACGCCTTCTTCGCCCGCTCCCACTCCCGTGACGTCTCGGCGGCCAACGGCGACATCCTCGGCGAGACCGTCATCCTCACCGACAGCGCCGACCAGCAGGACCGCTACCTGTACGTCTACCGCCGGCTGTTGAACGACTATGACAGCTCCTACGACCCGATCGACAGCATGACCAGGGCCGTCAACGACGTCTACACCCCCCTGTGGCGCGGCAACTGGAACCCGCGGTACGTGCAGGCGGTCGAGGCCGACCCGCGCGTCATCGACACGCTGTACGACTTCGCGCTGGCCAACACCGACCAGCTCGGCACCGCCCTGGCCTTCCTGGACTCCAACGCCGGGATGAACCTGGCCCGTTACACCGAGCACCCCGAACTGAGGGACGACGTGCGGCCGTTGACCAAGGACCTGCTGGACCGGACCGCAATCACCGGCCCGACGGCCGGGCTGTGGGTCGCCGTGGCCACGCAGGCCGCCGCCTACGACGGGGACGACTGCGCGTACTACGACGTCTGCAACCTTCCGGACAAGCTCGACAAGGCCGTGCTGCCCGTCACGCAGCACTGCGACGCGAACGTCACCGTGCGGGCCCAGGCGCTCACCGCCGCCGACCTCGACGCCGCCTGCGCCAGCGTGCTCCGCCAGGACGCCTACTTCGGCTCGGTCGTCGGGGCCGACGGCCGGATACCCGGGCAGTACGCCTCCACCCTCCGGCTCGTGGTCTTCGCCGGCCGCACCGACTACCAGACGTACGCCGGCGCGATGTACGGCATCAGCACCGACAACGGCGGCATGACACTGGGCGGCGACCCGTCGGACCCGGCCAACCAGCCGATGTCGATCATGTACCAGAAGAACTACGACGACGGCTTCCCGGCCCGGATCTGGAACCTCAACCACGAGTACACGCACTTCCTGGACGCCCGCGACGACATGAAGGGGGACTTCGCGCGGCAGATCTCCGTGCCGGACGTGTGGTGGATCGAGGGCATCGCCGAGTACGTCTCCTACAGCTACCGCGGCCTCGCCGACGACCAGGCGGTCCAGGAGGCGGGCAAGCACACGTACCGTCTGAGCACCCTGTTCGAGAACACCTACGACAACAGCGACGTGACCCGCACCTACCCGTGGGGCTACCTCGCCGTGCGCTACATGATCGAGAAGCACCCCGACGACGTCCGGCGCATGCTCGCCCGCTTCCGCGTCGGTGACTACGCCGGCGGATACGCCGTCTACCACGACGGCATCGGCACCCGCTACGACGCCGACTTCGACCAGTGGCTCACGGCGTGCGCCGCGGGCGCCTGCGCCCGGCCGGCCGCGGCCTGACCGCACGCGCCCGGCGAAACGGCCGCCGACCGGAGATCCCGGTCGGCGGCCGTACGCGTGCGCGGGAGCAGGCGGATCAGACCGCCGTCGCCGGGAACGTCGGGTACTCCACGCCCGAGACGTGCTGGACGACCCGGACGACCTGGCAGGAGTAGCCGAACTCGTTGTCGTACCAGAGGTAGAGGATCGCGTTGTCGCCGTCGACCTTCAGGGCGCCGGCGTCCACGATCGAGGCGTGGCGGGAGCCGATGAAGTCGCTGGAGACCGCGTCGGGCGCCGTGATGAAGTCGATCTGGCGCTTGAGCGGCGAGGTCAGCGACACCTCGCGCAGGTAGTCGTGGACCTCCTCGCGGGTGGTCTCGCGGGCCAGCTGGAGGTTGAGGATCGCGATCGAGACGTCCGGCACCGGGACGCGGATCGAGCTGCCGCTGATCTTCGCCTTGAGGTCGGGCAGCGCCTTGGCGACGGCGGAGGCGGCACCGGTCTCGGTGATCACCATGTTGAGCGGCGCGGACCGGCCCCGGCGCTCCGACTTGTGGTAGTTGTCCAGCAGGTTCTGGTCGTTGGTGAACGAGTGGACGGTCTCCACGTGGCCGCGCAGCACGCCGTACTCGTCGTCCATGGCCTTCAGCGGCGGGACGATCGCGTTGGTGGTGCAGGAGGCGCAGGACAGGATCTGCTCGTCCGGCTTGATGGTGTCGTGGTTGACGCCGTGCACGATGTTCGGGACGTCGCCCTTGCCCGGCGCGGTCAGCACGACCTTCTCGATGCCGGGGCGCAGGTGCTTGGACAGCCCCTCGCGGTCGCGCCACTTGCCGGTGTTGTCGATGAGGATGGCGTCCCGGATGCCGTACTCGGTGTAGTCCACGTGCGACGGGTCGTCGGCGTAGATCACCTTGATCTCGTTGCCGTTGGCGACGATCGTGCTGTTGTCCTCGTCCACCGTGATGGTGCCCTGGAACTGGCCGTGGATGGAGTCGCGGCGCAGCAGCGAGGCGCGCTTGACGAGGTCCTCGGCGGCCCGGCCGCCACCGCCGCGCACGACGATGGCGCGCAGCCGCAGGCCGTTGCCGGAGCCGGACTTCTCGATCAGCAGACGGGCGACGAGGCGGCCGATGCGGCCGAAGCCGTACAGCACGACGTCGCGCGGCTCACGGCGCTCGATCTTGTTCGTGCCGGTGGCGCCGGCGACCGCCTCGGCGGTGAACTCGGCCACGCTCAGGCCGCGGTCGTCGGCCTGGTAGGTGGTGGCCAGCATGCCGAGGTCGATCTGGGAAGGCCCGAGGTCGAGGGCGGTCAGCGCCTCAAGGAACGGCATGGTCTCGGTGACGGACAGCTCGGCACCGGCGATCTGCCGGGCGAAGCGGTGCGTCTTGAGGATGCTGACCACCGACTTGTTCACCAGGGAGCGGCTGTGCAGCAGGACGGTCACGTCCCGCTCGCGGTGCAGCTTCCCGATGAGCGGGATCATCGACTCCGCGATCTCCTCGCGGATCTTCCAGTTGGTGAACGAGTCGTCGTTGACAGTCACAGGTCCATCTTTCGAGCTAGGCAGCGCTCATATGATAACCACACCCTGATCAGGCCCTGGGCCGGGGGTGGGCGTCACCCGGGGCGCGTCCGCGTTCGCGAATAGGGGTGGAACCGAGTCCGAAACCCGGGTCGTGCGTTGCACCTCCACCCGGGCGTGACCAAGGTCGGCAACGTGAGTACCTCCTCCGTGCCGCGGCCCGAGCCGACGGCCCCCGCCGGGCCCCTGCACCGCCCCTGGCCGCCGCGGCCGGCCGCCGCCGGTGCGCCACGGGGATTCCTGCCGGCCCTCGCCCTCTTCGCGGGCCTGCGGCTCGCCGGCATCCTCGCGGTGATCCTCACGAACGAGCTCCGCGGGCACCCGCTGGTCAGGAACCTGGCCCACTCCTGGGACTCGCGCTGGTACCTGCACATCGCCACGCACGGCTACGGCCGCCTCATCTGGGTCGGCCCCACGGGCGCCGTCCAGACCGACTGGGCGTTCTTCCCCCTCTATCCCGCGCTCATCCGGGCGCTCACCACCGTCCTGCCGCTCACCCCCGGCCAGGCCGGCCTGCTCATCGCCTGGACGGCTGCGGGCGTGGCCGCGTACGGCGTCTACCGCGTCGGGCACCACCTGTACGGGCGGGGCGTCGCCACCACGCTGGTCGCCCTGTGGGCCGCCCTGCCGCACGCGGTCGAACTCACCCTCGCCTACACCGAGTCGCTGTTCGCCGCCCTCGCGGCCTGGTCCCTGTACTGCGTGCTGAAGGGACGCTGGCTGTGGGCCGGCTCCCTGGCCGCGCTGGCGGGACTGTCCCGGCCCAGCGGCGTCGCGGTGGCGGTGGCCGTCTCCCTCACCGCCGGGTACGAGGTGCTGCGCCGGCGCGGCCGGGCCCCGGCGCGGCTGTGGGCCGGCGCGCTCCTGGCCCCGCTCGGCTGGCTGGGCTACGTGCTGTGGGTGGGCAGCCGCACGGGAGACGTCCTCGGCGGCTACTTCTCGGTGCAGAGCGCCTGGGGCTCCCGCTACGACTTCGGCGTCGGCTCGGTGCGCTTCCTCAAGGCCCTGCTGCTGCACGGCGGAGGCGTCGTCTACCCGGCCGCCCTGCTGATCATCGCGGTGAGCGTGCTGCTGTTCGTGCTGCTGTGCCTGGAACGCGCCCCGCTGCCCCTGGTGGTCTTCTCCGGCGTCCTCGTCCTGCTCGTGCTCGGCGGCGCCGGCTCCTTCTCCTCCAAGCCGCGGTTCCTGCTGCCGGCCTTCCCGCTGCTCATCCCGACGGCACGGGCCCTCGCCCGGACCTGGTGGCTGCGCCGGTCCCCGGCGGTGGTGGTCTACGGCGCCCTCGCCCTGGCCTCCCTGCTGGCCGGCGCCTATGTGACGGCGGTGGCCCACTCCCCGCTGTGACCCGCCACCCGCCACCCGCCGCCACCTGTCACGCGAGCCGTTCGCGCCATCGTCTGCCGTGCCGTCACTGGTACGGGCATCGGCCCCGGTGACATGATCGGCCCGAGGCCGACGGGGAAGGCGGCGCCGATGAGGCTGCACACGCACGAGTGGGGGACCGGCGACCGGATCGCCGTCCTCGTCCACGGGATCATGTCCGACCACCGCACCTGGCACCGGGTCGCCCCCGTCCTCGCCGGCAAGGGGTACCGGGTCGTGGGTGTGGACCTGCGCGGGCACGGCGCCAGCGGGCGGGGCGCGTACAGCCCCGAGGCCTGGGCCGGCGACCTCGTCGAAACCCTCCCGGCGCGGCCCGAGTTGGCGATCGGGCACTCGCTGGGGGCGATGGCGCTGGCCGGTGCCGTGGAAAAGCTGGCACCCGCCCGGGCCGTCTACTGCGACCCGGCCTGGGACCTGCGCAAGGAACTCGTCGAGGCGTCCGCGTACTTCACCGTCTTCAAGACCGCGAACCGCACGATGATCAGCGGCCTCAACCCGCGCTGGGACGACACCGACCTGGACATCGAGCTGGCCACGCTCGCCGACTGGGACCCCGCCACGGCCCTCGTCCTGCCCGGCATCTACTCGGTCAGCCGCACTCCGGCGCGCCCGGTGGTGCCCTCGCTCGTACTGCTGGCCGGTGCGAGCGACCTCGTACGGCCCGGCCTCGGCGCGGAGCTGGTGCGGCGGGGCTTCGAGGTCCGGACCGTCGAGGGCGCCGGGCACAGCCTGTACCGCGACGACTTCGACGGCTTCATGAGCGCGCTGGACGGCTGGATCTGACGGGGAGCCCAGGCCCTCGGAGGGTACGGATGGCGTACGGTCAGCGCGGGTTGAAGATCACGCTGGCGAAGCGGGTTCCGCCGGGCGCCGAGTGGCCGGGGGCGAGCCGCAGGGCGGACCCCTTGCACTTCTTCTGCGAGTAGACGACCAGCGGCTTCTTCGTCGCGTTCCGGGCGGCGCGGGCCTCCTGGGCCATGTCGAGACACTTGCGCTCCGGCGGGCTGTCGAGGGCGTAAGCCTTGCCCTGGGGGCCGATCCAGAGGAACGTGCCGTCGGCGGCGAGCGCGGGACCCGCGGTGGTCATGGCGAGGGCGAGACCGCCGAGCACGGCGGCGAGCGGACGGCGCAGGCGCATGAGGTGTCCTTCGCGAACGGTGACAGGGGAGGGGCGGACCGGTGCCGGGGAAGGGCACCGAGGCCGTACCGGTAATCTCCCACCCCGGCTCCGCCCGGCCCCGCAGCCCACATGGGCAGGTCCACCGTCCGGCCGACGGCGGCGACCCCCGGACGGCGGCGTTCCGACGTCCCCGGTGCGAAGCGCGCGAATCGGGGTAGTCGAGGGGACGCCCGAGGAAAGGACCGTCACCATGACGACCTACGTGATCAGCGTCCCCGGTACCTTCACCACCGGGGTGGAGGCCGGTACCCGGACCCGGCTGGCCCGGTCGCTCCGGCCCGCCGATCCGCACGGCACCCGCCTGGGCGACGCCGAGGACCTGGACGTGCTGAGCGTCAACGACGACAACACCTTCACCCTGCGCCTGACCGTCGAGGCGGACACCGGCCCGCACGCCGAGGAGGAGGCCCGGCGGCTCGCGGACTCCGCGCTGCGCGACGCCGGCCTGGACGAGCGCACCGCGCCGCTCGGACCCGCGGTGATCACCGGCATCGACTCCGACGTCCGCTGACGAGCTTCACCCCAGGGCACCGTCAGGGCACCGAGGGCACCATCGGGGCACGACCAGAGCACGATCATCCTGTTCCGGTAAAATCTAGGCATTTGCCAGACATTCAGGCGACCGGCCCCTCCCGAGCCACCGCCCCGCCGGAAGTGATCGATGCCCCGCAAGCGCTCCACGGACGAAGGCGACGAGCTGCTGGCCAGACTCGGCTCGCTCACCGCCCAGGCACGCCGGCGGGCGGAAGCGCAGCGCACCCAGGTCGAGCTGGCCCTCGCCCTGCAGCGCGGCATGCTGCCCAGGGACCTGCCCACCGCCCCCGGCGTGCATCTGGCGGTGCGGTACACGCCCGCCAACCTCGGTCTCAACGTGGGCGGCGACTGGTACGACGCCTTCACCCTGCCGGACGGCCGGATCGGGCTGTCCATCGGTGACGTGCAGGGCCACAACATCGAGGCCGCGGCCTTCATGGGCCAGGTCAGGGCCGGACTGCGGGCGCTCGCCTCCGTCACCGGCGATCCCGGAGAACTCCTGGCCCGCACCAACGACCTGCTGCTCTCCCTGGGCAGCGAACTGTTCGCCACCTGCACCTTCATGCGGCTCGACCCGGCCACCGGAGTGCTGGAGAGCGCCCGGGCCGGCCACATACCCTTCGTGTGGGCCGCGGCCGACGGAAAGTCCGGCGTGGTCGACGACGAGGGCGGCCCGCCGCTCGGCATAGGGCAGGGCATGGAGTTCCCGGTGACCCGGCACCGGCTCCCCACCGGCGGAGTGTTCGTCCTGGTCACCGACGGGATCGTGGAGGGGCCGTCACTCACCCTCGAGGACGGCCTCGACCAGGTGGTGCGGCTCGCCGGAATCGCCGCCGTCGCCGGCCTGGAGGCCCGCGCGCTCGCCGCGGCCGTCATCAAGGGCGCCGAGGGCGTCGGACACGAGGACGACGCCGCCGTCCTGGTCGTGGGCCTGGACGGCCCCGGCGGCCCGCCCTGAACCGGCGCTCCGGCACCGCCCCCGTTCTCGGCCGGAGAGCCGGGGGAAACCGCGTCTCGCCTCGCCGACCGGCGGCCATCGGTGTGAGATGGCTGCTGTGGTGGGTTTCGAGGAGCTGCGCCGGCCGGCCGGCTACGCCGTCCGGACGCTGGCCGTCGCCGCCTGCTACTACGCGGCGGCCCGGCTCGGCCTGCTGCGCGAGCTGACCGTCGGGGGCGCCGTCTTCACCCCGATCTGGCCGCCGACCGGCGTCGCCGTCGCCGCGCTGCTGATCCTCGGCCTGGGCTGCTGGCCCGGTATCACCCTCGGCGCCTTCCTCTCCGTCCTGTCCCTGACCCCACCCGGGCCCGAGGTGCTCGGCGTCCTCGCCGGCAACACCGCCGCCCCCGTCTGCGCGGTCCTGCTGCTGCGCCGGGCCGGCTTCCGCACCGGCCTCGGACGGCTGCGCGACGGACTGTCCCTGGTGTTCCTGGGCGCGCTGGGCGCCATGGTGGTCAGCGCGACCTTCGGCGCGGGCGTCCTCGTCCTCAAGGGCAGCCTGCCCGCCCACAGCTTCTGGCCGGTCTGGTTCGCCTGGTGGGTGGGCGACGCGATGGGCGTCCTGATCGTCACCCCGCTGCTGCTGTTGCTGCACCAGGCCCGCCTGCCGCTGCCCCTGGCCCGCTGGAAGGAGGCGACCGCGCTGACCGTCGTCACCTGCGTGCTCGTACCGCTCGCCGTCTACACCCCGGTCAGCATGCTCTTCCTGGTCTACCCGCTCATCATCTGGGCGGCCCTGCGCTTCCAGCTGGTGGGCAGCGTGCTCTGCGCGCTGCTGACCTCCGTCGTGGCCACCGTCGCCGCCACGGACGGCGCCGGCGCGTTCGCCGGGCTGAACCGCATCGAGGTCATGGTGAAGCTCCAGGCGTTCAACGGCGCCATGGCGCTGACCGCGCTGCTGCTGTCCGCCCTGATCACCGAGCAGCGCCAGACCCGGCGTTCGGTCGAACAGGCCTGCCAGGAGCTGGCGGAGGTGCTGGAACACCTCACCGCTGGCGAGACCCCGCCGACCCGGCCGCCGACGGACACCGACGGCCTCGGCGACCGGTCCCGGCCGACCGGAGCCCCGTGACTCCCGCGCCGTCAGCGCTCCGAGCGGTTCACCGGCCCCTCGTCGTCACCGCCGGGCTCCGCGGCCGGCGTTCCGGCCGCCGTGCCACGGCGCTCGGGGTTCGGCGGGTGGGCGGCGCCGGTGCCGCCCGGCTGCCCGCCGCCGGTCGTGCCGTAACCCCCGGGGATCCCCGGCGGGGTGTCCGCGGCGGCCGCGGCCTCGCTGATACGGCGCCGGGCCCGGACCCCCGCCCGGCGCTCCGGGTACGGGTGGTCGAACGGTTCGGAGCTCGCGCGCTCGCGATCCGCCCCGACCTGCCGGCGCGCGGCCCGCTCGGCCGCCCCCGCCTCGTCGCCCTGTCGTTCGCGTTCACGCCCGAGATCGTGGTCGTGGTCGTGGTCCTTCATGCGCCGCCGGGTACCCGGGTGACGGCCGCCGCCAACGTCCCTCCCCGGCGTGTCGGGCGGCGCGCCGGGGGCACTGGGAGACGATGGGCGGCACAGGGCCGGACCGGAGGGACAAGGGCGGGATGCGACAGCGGCCGGTAGCAGCAAGGGCGGACGAGGCCACCCCGCGCAGCGCCCCCGGGGAGCCGCCGGCCGACGCACGCCGCCGCATCCCGCGCACCGACACCCTGCTGCGCGACCCCCGGCTGGCCGCGGCCGTGGACCGGCTCGGCGCACACCGGGTGAAAGCCGCCGTACGGCAGGCGCAGGAGCAGGCCCGCGCGGGCGCCATCCCGCCCGAACAGGTCCCGCAGACCGCCCTGGACCTGCTGCCCGGCACCGCCAGCGGCCTGCGTCCGGTGATCAACGCCACCGGGGTGCTGCTGCACACCAACCTCGGCCGGGCCGCGCTGTCCGCCGCCGCCCGCCAGGCGGTCCGGGAGGCGGCCGGCCCCACGGACGTCGAACTCGACCTGACGACCGGTGTACGGGCGCGCCGGGGACGCTCCGCGCTCGCCGCCCTGCACGCCCGGGTGCCGGCCGCCGGCGCCGCGCACGTCGTCAACAACGGGGCCGCCGCGCTCGTCCTGGCCGCCACCGCGCTCGCGGCCGGCAGGGAGATCGTCGTCAGCCGGGGCGAGATGGTGGAGATCGGCGACGGTTTCCGCCTGCCCGACCTGCTCGTCTCCACCGGCGCCCGGCTCCGCGAGGTCGGTACGACCAACCGCACGACCCCCGCCGACTACGCGGCCGTGATCGGGCCGGACACCGGCTTCGTGCTCAAGGTCCACCCGTCCAACTTCCGGATCACCGGCTTCACCCGGTCCGCCGAGGCCGCCGAACTCACCGGCCTCGGTGTTCCGGTCGTCGTCGACATCGGCTCCGGACTGCTCGCCCCGCACCCGGCCCTGCCCGAGGAACCCGACGCCGACACCCAGCTGCGCGCCGGCGCCGACCTCGTCACCGCCAGCGGCGACAAGCTGCTCGGCGGACCCCAGTGCGGGCTCCTGCTCGGCCGGTCGGACCTGGTCAGCGCCCTCGCCCGGCACCCGCTGGCCCGCGCCCTGCGCGTCGACAAGCTGACCCTGGCCGCACTGGAGGCCACCCTCACCGGCCCGCCCACCCCGACCGCCCTCGCCCTCACCGCCGACCCGGCCGCGCTCATGGCCCGCGCCGGCCGGCTCGCCACCGCGCTGGCCGGCGACGGCATCGACGTACGGGCCGTGGCGAGCGCGGCCACGGTCGGCGGCGGGGGCGCACCCGGCGTCACCCTGCCCAGCGCGGCGCTGTCCCTGCCCGAGCCGTACGCCGCCGTGCTGCGCACCGGCCGGGTCCCGGTCGTCGGACGTCTGGAGGCGGGCCGCTGCCTGCTGGACCTGAGAGCGGTGCCGCCGCAGGACGACGACCGGCTGGCCGAGGCCGTACGGTCGGCCCGGACCACCGCGGAAGGGCGGGCGTGATGCGGGTCCTCGCCACCGCCGGCCACGTCGACCACGGCAAGTCCGCGCTGGTCCGCGCCCTCACCGGCATGGAGCCCGACCGGTACGAGGAGGAGCGCCGCCGGGGTCTCACCCTGGACCTGGGCTTCGTGTGGACCCGCCTCGGCGGCGACGACCTCGCCTTCGTGGACGTGCCCGGGCACGAGCGGTTCGTACCGACCATGCTGGCCGGTGTCGGACCCGTCCCCGCCGTGCTGTTCGTCGTCGCCGCCGACCAGGGCTGGCAGCCGCAGTCCGAGGAGCACCTGGCCATCCTCGACGCGCTCGGCGTCCGGCACGCCGTCCTCGCGGTGACCCGCAGCGACCTCGCCGACCCCGAGCGGGTGCGCGCCGACGCCGTGGAGCGGCTGGCCGCGACCTCCCTCGGCAAGGTGCCCCATGTCGCCGTCAGCGCGGTCACCGGTGCCGGACTGGACGCACTGCGCACCGAACTGGCACGGCTGGCGGCCGCCCTGCCCCCGCCCGACACCGAGGCCGACGTACGCCTGTGGCTCGACCGGGCGTTCACCGTCCGCGGCCACGGCACCGTGGTGACCGGCACCCTCGGCGCGGGCACCCTGCGCGTCGGCGACCGGCTGGTCAGCGCCGACGGTTCGGCCGTCGTGCGGGTGCGCGGTCTGCAGAGCCTGCACGAGGAGCGGACGGCCGTCGGCGCGGTGGCCCGCGTCGCCGTCAACGTGCACGGCGAGGGAGACACCGGCCTGGGCCGCGGACAGGTGCTGCTCACCCCGGACCGCTGGCTGAGCACCGAGGCCGCCGACGTACGGGTCACCGGGGAGCCGGCGGCCGACCTGCCCCGGTGCGTCACCCTGCACATCGGGACGGCCGCCGTGCCGGTGACCGTCCGCCCGCTCGGCCGGGACACCGCACGGCTCAGCCTGCGCCGCAGGCTGCCCCTGCGGGTCGGCGACCGCGCGGTGCTGCGGGAGCCCGGCGGCACCCGCACGCCCTGCGGGGTCACCGTGCTGGACGTACGGCCACCCCGGCTGGCCCGGCGCGGCGCCGGCCGGGCCCGGGCGGCCGAGCTGGAGACCATCACCGGCCGCCCGGACGGCGCCGCCGAGCTGCGCCGCCGCAAGCTGGTCCGGCGCGCCGACCTGCGGGCGATGGGCGTGCCCGTGCCCGGCGAGCCCGTCGCCGGCGACTGGCTGGCGGACCCCGCGCACTGGAACGCCCTCAAGGACCGGCTGGCCGGCCAGGTCGTGGAGTACGCCCGCACCCATCCGCTGGAACCCGGCCTGCCCACCGAGGCGGCCCGCCGGCTGCTCGGCCTGCCCGACCGTGCCCTGGTCGACGCGCTGGCCGCGGCCCTGCCCGGGATCCACGCCCGCCAGGGCCGGCTGCACACCGCCGACAGCCTGCGCCCCGCCCTGCCCGCACCCGTCCGCGCCGCCGTGGACACCCTGCGCCGGGACCTCGCCCGCACCCCGTTCCGGGCCCCCGAGGCCGGGCGGCTCGCCGAACTCGGCCTGGACCGCCGGGCACTGGCCGCGGCGGCGGCCGCCGGCGCGCTGCTGCGCATCACCGACGGGATCGTGCTCCTGCCCGGCGCGGACGCCGCTGCCGCCGCCGAACTGCGGGCGCTGCCGCAGCCGTTCACGCTCAGCGAGGCCCGGCGCGCGCTGGACACCACCCGCCGGGTCGCCGTACCGCTGCTGGAGTTCCTGGACGCCCGGGGATTCACCGAACGCCTCGACGCCCAGCACCGCCGCTGCCGCACGGGTGCGGGGGACGAGAGCTGATGTCACGCCCGACCGGACCCCGCCTTCCCGCCGACGGTGAGCGGGCCGTGGCCTTGGGCTTGTAGGCGTCGGACCTCGTCATGGTCAGCCTTCGTGACGGACCGCTGCTTCTCTCAGAACCTTCTTACGGGAATCTCCCGGACATACGAAGGCCCGGCCGTCGTGGCCGGGCCCGGGTGGGTGGCGGTCAGACCTTGCAGAACCCGAGGCCCTTCAGCGCCTGGTTGATCTGCTTCCCCTGCGCCTCGGTGGTGGTGACGTCCTTGTAGGTGAAGCGCTGGGACGCGGCCAAGTCGGCCTTGCCGCTGCCGCTGCCGTTGTCGACGGAGGAGCACTGGTTGCGCGCGGCGTCGATGGCCTTGTCCTCGTACTTCACGATGTCCGGGTTGGCTGCGGCGAGCGCCCGGAGCAGCTCAGCGCGCTGGGCGCCGGTGGGCTTGGGCGGTATGCCCGCGGCCTTCTCGGCGGGGCTCCGGTCGGGGCTGGGCGTCTTCGAGGCCTTCGGGCTCGGGACGCTCTTGGTGCTGGAGTCGCTGCCGGACGAGCAGGCGGTGAGCGCGAGCGCGGATGCCGCAACGAGGACGGCGGCGGTGATACGGGTGTTCATGTCTCCCCTAGGACGCTTGTGACCAAGGGGACATCATGCCGGATCTGTGGCGTCTGTTTCCGGGCATGCCAGAAGGTGGCGACCCCGCCCGGACAACCCGGAGCGGGGCCGCTGCACGCCGGCTACTTCACGTCGCCCGTGAAGATCGCCGTCTCTGATTCTCCGTTGGCGTCGACCTCGACCTGCAATGTCGCCTCACCCTTCGGGAACTCGCACGCCCACGGCACGTTGATCGAACGGCCCGACAGCAACTTGGTCTCCGGCCCACCGTCCAGCCCGTCATCGAAGATCGGCTCCGCCGACTTGCCGTCCTGTCCGTACGAGCAAGACACGGAGAACAGGGTTGTGTCCAGCGGCCTCCCGCTGTCGTTCTTCACCTTCACCACGAACTTCACGTACGGGGTGCGCTCCGGCGACGCGTAGCTACTGGACGTGCCGCGTGCGAATTTCGACAGGCTCACCTCGACGTGGTTCTCGTACGTCACCACGTCGTCCAGGCCGAACACGTGTGGGCCCGTGTCCGTCGGTTGTGAGTCTGGCTCTTCCTCGGCGGCGGTCACGCTGTCAGCTGACGGTGTCGCCGTGCTCCCGACGGAGGTGTTCTCGTGCGCGCCGTCGTCCCGCGAGTTGACGACGACGATGCCGGTCCCGATCACGGCCGCGACCACCGCGGCGGCCGAGCCGATGATGACCCGGTTGGTCCGGGACTTCTTCGGCACCGGCGGCGGGAAGCTCGGCATCGGTGGCGTGGGTGTGGTGTCGTTCATGGTCCCCCCAGGTGAAGGTGTGGTGTGCGGGAATCATCCGCCCGCGTGTGCAGGGTGCGGCTTCGGTACCTCGGCCTAGGCCGGCTGGCCGTTCGGCCGGGCGGTGGTGTGGAGGAACCCGCCCTCGTCCAGAACGAGGACGTTGACGAGCCGGTCGAGGAGCCGGCGTTCGGCGCACCTCCATCGCGCGGTGCGGGTGGGCGGGCGTTGCTTCACATTCCGGGTGGGGGTGGTCGTGTACGGTGCCGCTACTTGCCGACGGTGATCTTCTCGTTGTCGAGGAGTGCGGTGTGTGTGGCAGCGGTGATCATCAGCAGGATGAGGATCAACCCCGCGAGGGGCGAGTTCGCATCGCCCTCTTTGGGGCTGACCAGGAACACGCCGACGAAGATGACGAGTTCCCCCGCTACGTAGGTGATCGCCAGCCACGGCTTCACCACACCCTTCACGGCGGCGACGACGAACGGCACGGCGGCGGCCAGACCGAGGGTGACCAGGGGAACAAGCGTCCAGATCACCGTGGCGACAGTGGTGTTGAACATGCGAGGCCGAGCGGGCGCGAACGGCGTGTTCAAGTAGGGGTTGGTGGTCATGCGGATCCTTTGGGTGTGTGGGTGACGTGAGGGCAGTGTGCTGTGATCCGGCGGCACACGTGGGAATTTCCGAGGGATTGACGCCTACGAGTGATCAACGAAAGGGCGGGCCGCACGAGTTGACGGAGCGCGGTCAAATTGGCCCGGCGGTTGGGCGCTGAGCAGAATCCAGGCGCCTGCGAGCTGAAGCCGAAAAACCGAAGCTCGGATTTCTGCCCTGGCCACACCACCCGACGAATGGCCGAAGTGGCCCTAGGGCCGCCCAACGCAGACTTCCCGCCGGCCGTCCGACGCGCAGCATCCCCTCTACGTCGGGCTCTGCGCGGTGATCCACCGGGCCTTCAGCGGCCCCTGCGGGCTCGACGGGCCACGCGGCCGCGATCGCGGCCCCCACCAGGAGCGGTACCGATATCGCGCTTGCAGGCCTCTTCGGCGAAAGTCTCGTTCTGCCGGTCGCCGCAGTGCCCGCCCTGCCCCCGTACACCCGGTGGATCGCGCTGCCGTCCTCGCACTCGCGTCTTCGAGTGCTTGTCATAACAGCGTATTAGGGTAGCCGAAGGGGTGCGGCAGATCCGTATTAGGCCGAACATTCTGATCGTGCTGGTAAAAGACGGAGGCGGACGGGAATCGAACCCGCCTGCCCGAGATCCTCGGGCACCTCGGTTTTGAAGACCGGGAGGGCCACCAGGCACCCACACGCCTCCACCGCTCGTCAGGCTACTGCCCCAGGAGAGCACAGGTATGACTACGACACCGGGCCGTCAGGCGCCCGTACGGCTCACCCAGTTCGCCCACGGCGGCGGCTGCGCCTGCAAGATCCCGCCCGGGGAGCTGGAGGAGGTGATCGCCGGGCTGACCGCACCGCCGCTCGCGGGCGGTGACACCCCGCTGCTCGTCGGCCTCGCCACCGGCGACGACGCGGCCGTGGTCACCCACCGCGGGACCGCGCTGGTGTGCACGGCCGACTTCTTCACCCCGGTCGTGGACGACCCCTACGACTGGGGCCGGATCGCCGCCGCCAACGCCCTGTCCGACGTGTACGCGATGGGCGGCCGGCCCGTCCTGGCCGTCAACCTGCTCGGCTGGCCCCGCGACCGGCTCCCGTTCGACCTCGCCCGCGAGGTGCTGCGCGGCGGACTGGACGTCGCCACCGAGGCCGGCTGCCACGTCGGCGGCGGGCACAGCGTCGACGACCCGGAACCCAAGTACGGCATGGCCGTCACCGGCATCGCCGATCCCGACCGGCTGCTGCGCAACGACGCCGGCCGGGCCGGGCTGCCGCTGTCCCTGACCAAACCGCTGGGCACCGGCGTCCTGAACAACCGGCACAAGGCCACCGGCGAGCGGTTCGCGCACGCCGTCGCCACGATGGCCGCCCTCAACCGGGAGGCCGCCGAGGCCGCGCTGGCCGCCGGCGCCGCATGCGCCACCGACGTCACCGGCTTCGGGCTCCTCGGCCACCTGCACAAGCTGGCCCGCGCCTCCGGGGTGACCGCCGTGGTCGACACCGCCGCCGTCCCGTACCTGGAGGGCGCCCGGGAGGCCGTACGGGACGGGTACGTCAGCGGCGGCACCCGGCGCAATCTAAAGTGGGTCGCACCGCACACCGACTTCGGGACCACCGACGAGGACACCCGGCTGCTGCTCGCCGACGCGCAGACCTCCGGCGGGCTGCTCGTCGCCGGGGAGGTACCCGGCGCGCCGGTGATCGGGGAGCTGGTGCCGCGCGGCACCCACTCCCTCGTCCTCAGGTAGGGCCGCTCACGGCTCCGTGCCGGTGTGCTCGTCGATGCCCGCCCGGATCCGGTACGCCCGCACCAGCTGCACGGCCGCCGGGCCCCGCGGCCGCCGTCCCGGGCGGATGTCCACGGCGAACGCCTTCGACTCCTGGATGTGCGTGTTCGGGTCCAGCGACAGGTGCAGCAGTTCGTTGGCCGCGTCCCCGGTGCTGTAGCCGTTGGGACCCCAGTGGTAGGGCAGCCCCACCTGGTGCAGCCGGCGGCCGTGCACGGTCAGCGGCGCCATCCGGTCGGTGACCAGCACCCGCGCCTCGACCACACCCCGCGCGCTGACGATCGTCGCCCACCCGGTGTGCGCCAGGCCCCGCTCGGCGGCCAGCTCGGGGGAGACCTCGCAGAAGAACTCCGGCTGCAGCTCCGCCAGGTACGGCTGCCAGCGGGACATGCCGCCCGCCGTGTGGTGCTCGGTCAGCCGGTAGGTGGTGGCCACGTACGGGAACACCCCGGAGCCGGGTTCGTCGCCGCTCGGCTGGTAGCGGTTGTCCGGATGCGGCCGCAGCAACTGCCGTACGGGGTTGCGCTGCTGGTCGTAGAGCAGGTTCGGGAACGGGGAGTCCTGCGGTTCGTAGTGCGCCGGCAGCGGCCCGTCGGTGAGCCCGGACGGCACGTACAGCCAGGCCTTGCCGTCGGCCTGCATGATGAACGGGTCCGTGCCGGACAGCGCCTCCGGCCCGGACGCGTCCTCGGGCGGCTCGTGGTCCGGCGCCTTGTCCTTCTTGAAGTCGGGGACGTCGTGCCCGGTCCACTCGCCCTGCTCGCCCTTGTCCGGGTCCCACCACACCAGCGCCTTGCGCTCGCTCCACGGCCTGCCCTCGGGGTCGGCCGAGGCCCGGTTGTACAGGATCCGCCGGTTGGCCGGCCAGGCCCACGCCCACTCGGCCGCCACCCAGTCCTGCTCCCGGCCCGGCTTGCGGCGGGCCGCCTGGTTGACGCCGTCGGCGTAGACACCGCAGTAGATCCAGCAGCCGCAGGACGTCGAGCCGTCCGCCGCCAGCTCCTCGTACGAGGAGAGCGGATTCCCCTCGGCGTCACGGCCGTTGATCTCGGCCAGGACGGCCTCCGCGTCCGGCTCGGCGAGCCGGCCCTTCGTCGGATAGTCCCAGGCCAGGTCGAGCACCGGGCGGTCCATCTCGTCACCGGACCCGGCGAGCTTGCGCCGGATGATCCGCCCGAGGTGGTAGGCGAACCACAGGTCGCTGCGGGCCTCGCCGGGCGGCTCGACCGCCTGGTGGTGCCACTGGAGCAGCCGCTGGGTGTTGGTGAAGCTGCCGTCCTTCTCGGTGTGCGCGGCGGCCGGCAGGAAGAACACCTCGGTGCCGATGTCCTCCGTGCGCAGCTCCCCGGTCTCGATCTCCGGGCCGTCCTTCCACCAGGTCGCCGACTCGATCAGGGAGAAGTCCCGGACGACCAGCCAGTCCAGGTTGGCCATGCCGAGCCGCATCAGCCTGGAGTTGGCGTTGCCCACGGCCGGGTTCTCGCCGATGAGGAAGTAACCCTTGCAGGTACCCTCCAGCTGGGCCATCGTCGTCTCGTACGTCGAGTGCGAGCCGGTGAGCCGCGGCAGGTAGTCGAAGCAGAAGTCGTTCTCCGCCGTCGCCGCGTCACCCCAGTACGCCTTGAGCAGGCTCACCACGTACGCCCGCATGTTGCCCCAGTAGCCCTTGTGGGTGGCCCCGGCCTCCACGAAGGCGTCCAGGTCCTCGTTCTGGTGGGCGTGCGGCATCGGGATGTAGCCGGGCAGCAGGTTGAACAGGGTCGGGATGTCGGTCGACCCCTGGATGGAGGCGTGCCCGCGCAGCGCGAGGATGCCGCCGCCGGGCCGGCCGATGTTGCCGAGCAGGGTCTGCAGCACGGACGCCGCCCGGATGTACTGCACGCCCACCGTGTGCTGGGTCCATCCGACCGCGTAGGCGAACGCGGTCGTGCGGTCGCGCCCGGAGTTCTCCGTGACGAGTTCGCACACCTGCCGGAACACGTCCTGCGGCACCCCGCAGATCCGCTCCACCATGTCCGGCGTGTAGCGGGCGTAGTGCCGTTTCAGCACCTGGAACACACAGCGCGGATGGGTCAGCGTCTCGTCCCGCTCCGGCTCGCCCTCGCCGATCACCGCACCGCCGGCGCCGTGCGCCTCACCGCGCGCCGCCTCGGTCACCGAGCTGCCGCCCTCGGTGCGCTCGTCGTACTCCTGGTCACGCTCGCCGGAGGGCGCCTGCACCTCGGAACCCTCGTACTGCCAACTGCTGTTGTCGTACGAGCGGCTGTCGGTGTCCAGGCCGGAGAAGACGCCGGCCAGGTCCTCGGTGTCCTGGAAGTCCTCCCGCAGGATCATCGGGGCGTTGCTGTACGCCACGATGTAGTCGCGGAAGTACTTGTCATGCCGGAGCACGAAGTTGATGATCCCGCCGAGGAAGGCGATGTCCGTTCCCGCGCGCAGCGGCACGTGCAGGTCGGCGAGCGCGCTGGTGCGGGTGAAGCGCGGATCGATGTGGATCAGCTTCGCGCCCCGCGCCTTGGCCTCCATCACCCACTGGAACCCGACCGGATGGCACTCGGCCATGTTCGAGCCCTCGATGACGATGCAGTCCGCGTTCTGCAGGTCCTGCTGGAAGGTGGTCGCGCCGCCGCGTCCGAACGAGGTTCCCAGACCGGGAACGGTGGAGGAGTGTCAAACACGCGCCTGGTTCTCGATCTGGATCGCTCCGAGCGCGGTGAACAGCTTCTTGAGGAGGTAGTTCTCCTCGTTGTCGAGGGTGGCTCCGCCCAGACTGGCGATGCCCAGGGTGCGCCGGGTGCGGGTCTCGTCGACCTCCCACTGCCAGCCGGTCCGGCGGGCCGCGATCACCCGGTCGGCGATCATGTCCATCGCCCGGTCCAGGTCCAGCCGCTCCCACTCTGTGCCGTGCGGGCGCCGATAGAGGACTTGGTGTTCGCGGGCGTCACCGGTGGTCAGCTGGAGGCTCGCCGCGCCCTTCGGGCACAGCCGGCCGCGCGAGATCGGGGAGTCGGGGTCGCCCTCGATCTGGGTGACCTTCTCGTCCTCCACGTACACGTTCTGGCCGCAGCCGACCGCGCAGTACGGGCAGACGGACTTCACCACCCGGTCGGCCGAGGTGACCCGGGGCGTGAGCCGTTCGCTGTGCCGGCTCTTGGCGGCGGCGCCGCGGCCGAGTGGATCCGTGCCGGTGAGCTGCCGGTAGACGGGCCAGGAATCGATCCAGGTTCGTACGCCCACGGCTCCTCCTCCCGCTCGGTCTCCTCGATTGTCCCGCAGCCTCGTGGGCGCGGCACCTCCGTTCCCGGCGGCGAGGTACCCCCGCCGGGGACGGGCAAACGGATCCGGCGGGTGTGCGGCCGGCGCCCCGGGGACTCCGCCGCTGCGGTGTGCCGGCCGAGGGACCGGACGGAGTGCCCGTGATCTGCATCGGGTCAGGGGCCGGCCGCGCGCGCCGGGAGGGCGCGCGGTACGTCACGTGCGGCGGACGGCACCGTCAACGCTCCCGCGCCCGGAGCCGCTCCCGCTGCGGGACGATGGTGTACCGGGGGTCCTCCGCGGAGGCCACCCCGGCGTGGAAGACGCCGAAACGCAGCGCCGCCGAACCGGCGAGGAGGGCCGCGCCCGCCGCCACGGCCGGACGCCGGTCCCGCAGCCGGGCCGAGAGCATGGCCAGGGCGGCACCGCCCGCCGTCAGGGCCTCCGCCGCGCGCAGCAGCCGGTGCGGCTTCCCCTGCTCGAAAGGCTCCGCGGTCAGCCCCATCCGCCGCTTCATCACCTGGAAGGAGCCGAGTTCCAGCACGGCTCCCAGCGCCGCCATCCGCCGGGCCGGCCCGGCCTGGGCGGTGGGCGCCGCGATGAGGGCGAGGCCGGCGGCCGAGGTGGCGGCGGAACCCGCGAACACGAACGGGAGCTGCCGGTAGCCCTCGTGCCAGGACGGCACCGCCGTGTCCGAGAGCAGTACCGCGGTGTACGTCGCCACGGCCGGCCCGACCACCGCGGCGCCCGCCGTGGCGGCCGAGCCCACCAGCCGGTACCGGCCCGCCACGTCGGTCGCCGCGGCCGCCAGCGTGAGCGGCGCGTACCCGCTCAGGATCCAGGAGCCGACGCTCATCGGCGAGGTCGGCTTGAACACCCGGAGCATGTTCAGGAACCGGGCCGGGCGCCCCAGGTCGTGCACCAGTGCCGCCAGCGACAGCGTGATGGCGCCGGCCGCCCCCAGCTTGGCCACCCGGCCCAGCGCCGGACGGCCCGTGGCGTCGGCCCCCGCCGCCAGCAGCGAGGAGGCCCCGGCCAGCCCGCCCAGGTACAGGTACCCGGCGATGTCCAGCGGCTTCCAGGTCGGCTTGTGGAGGACCGGCTTGCCGTAGTACGAGGAGAACTCGGCGTCCGGGACCATCGGCTGCTCGCCCCGCCCGCGCCGGCGCCGGCGGCGCCCCGCGTGCGCCCCCGTCGGCGCCTCCCGGTCGGGCCGGGCGTCGCGCACACCGTCCCGTGTCACGTCGGACTCGCTCATCGCCGCCTCCGCACGAAGCTGCCGGCGGCGAGCGCGACCAGCGAGACGGCGGCCAGTGCCGCGTGCCGCCACATGTCGGGCAGGTCCCGGGTGGTGACCACCGGGTCCGGCGGCAGGCCGTACACCTCCGGCTCGTCCAGCAGCAGGAAGAACGCGCCGTCGCCGCCGACCCCGTCCTCCGGGCTCTCGCCGTACAGGCGCGCGTCGGCGACGCCGGCCGCGTGCAGCTGCGCCACCCGGGCCTGCGCGCGCTCCCGCAGCTCCTCCAGCGGACCGAACTGGATGGAGTCCGTCGGGCAGGACTTCGCGCACGCCGGTTCCATGCCGACGCCGAGCCGGTCGTAGCACAGCGTGCACTTCCAGACCCGGCCGTCGTCCTTGCGCTGGTCGATGACGCCGTACGGGCAGGCGGGCACGCAGTAGCCGCAGCCGTTGCAGATGTCCTCCTGGACGACGACCGTGCCGAACTCGGTGCGGAACAGCGAACCCGTCGGGCACACGTCCAGGCAGGCGGCGTGCGTGCAGTGCTTGCACACGTCGGACGACATCAGCCAGCGCAACTCCGTGCGCCCGTCGGGGGACAGGGGCGAGATCTCCCCGGCGGGCGCGCCCTCGGGAGCCCGGTCCGGCGGGGGAGCGGTGGCGCCCGGCCCCGGGGAGCCGGTGCCGGTGCCGAGCCGGGAGGCGGCGGCGAAGACGTCCACGTCGTCGTGCGCCACCCCGGGTTCCTGTCCGGCGAGCGGCTTGCGCTGCTCGATGAAGGCGACGTGCCGCCAGGTGTCGGCGCCCAGGCGCTGTGTGTTGTCGTACGACATGCCGGTCAGCAGGAGCCCGTCCTCCGGTACGGCGTTCCACTCCTTGCACGCGACCTCGCAGGCCTTGCAGCCGATGCACACCGAGGTGTCGGTGAAGAATCCCATCCGCGGCGGGGCGTCCGGATATCCGGACGCCCCGGCCACGTCCGGCTGCGGCCCGTACAGGAGGTTCCCGTGGCCCTCAGCGCCGTCGCTCATGCGGTGCCTCCTCGCTCATGACTCGCCTTCCCGCCCGGGTACCTCGTCCGGTTCCCGCCCGGGTACCTCGTCCGGCGCGTTCCGCACGACCCCGTCCCGGCGTCTCTCCCAGGCGGTGGCCGGGGTGGGTCCCGGACGAGGACGCGGTGGGCCTCGTCGCGGGAGAGCAGGGTGTGCGCCTCCTCGTAGCCGCCGCCGGCCCTGCGCCGCATTCCGCCGGTCGTCCCACCTTCCAGGATCCGCCGCCGGTCGGCAGCCTGCAGCCCGGACAGGCCCGCTCGGTGAGGTGGTACGTCGGGAACGGCCCCACGAGGTCAGACCTGGACGGCGCGGCAGGGCCCGTGGCTCCACAGCGCCGCGCTGCCGACGGCGACCCGCTCGTCCCGCCCTCCGCGGACGTCCCCGCCCTGCCGTGCCGGTCCCCTCGGTCCGGGCCGGCGTACTGGCGGCCCGGGGCCGGTGGTGCTGAAGTTCGTGGTGGACGGTGAGAGCCCGCCGGACTGGCCGGCCTGGGCGGACTGCGCGGCGGTCGTGGGCGCCGCGGGGGAATCCGGCCGGAGCGGCACCCGGAATACGCTGGCAAAACCCTTCCGGGTACCCGGCTGGCAGCACCTCACACCTGTCGTCGCCCCGGAGTTTCGCGGCGGCCTGAGGTTGGCCGGTTCCTTTGGTCCTACCCGCGAAGGTGGGTTAGCCTGCGGCGTATTTTTCTCATCATGCAAATCCGTGAACTGCGGAAATGCACACGCCAACGGCCGGGCTGCAGGACGCTCCCCGGCCGCGGTTCCGAGTCCTCGGGGTGAGGGCTCTAGGGGAGCGGATCGAGGGTGCGCATGGCCGGCAAGGCGACCGGGACGACCGACACGGTCCCGGGTGATCACGAACTGAGAAGACTGCTCGCGGGGCTGACGGCGGTGCGGGACGGGGACTTCGGAACCCGCCTGCCCGACGACGCCAGCGGGCTGATGGGCGACATCGCCACCGTCTTCAACGGCATGGTCGACCAGTTGTCCGTGTTCACCTCCGAAGTGACCCGGGTGGCCCG
The DNA here is from genome assembly GCF_000720135.1 of Streptomyces sp. NRRL S-1022. GTDB lineage: Bacteria > Actinomycetota > Actinomycetes > Streptomycetales > Streptomycetaceae > Streptomyces. The sequence goes on from NZ_JOIU01000006.1 coordinate 84,309, forward strand.
TGAGGTCGGCACCGAGGGCACCCTCGGCGGACAGGCGCAGGTACCGGGCGTCTCCGGCACCTGGGCCGACCTGACGGACTCCGTCAACGCGATGGCGGGCAACCTGACCACCCAGGTCCGCGACATCGCGCAGGTCGCCACCGCCGTGGCCAAGGGCGACCTGTCCCAGAAGATCGACGTGCCCGCGCGGGGCGAGATCCTCCAGCTGAAGGAAACCGTCAACACGATGGTGGACCAGCTGTCGGCGTTCGCCGACGAGGTGACCCGAGTGGCCCGCGAGGTCGGCACCGAGGGCCGGCTCGGCGGTCAGGCCCAGGTGCCGGGGGTCGCCGGGGTCTGGCGGGACCTGACGGACTCGGTGAACTTCATGGCCGGGAACCTGACGGCCCAGGTGCGCAATGTGGCCCAGGTCACGACCGCGGTGGCGCAGGGTGACCTGTCGCAGAAGATCACGGTGGACGCGCGCGGGGAGATCCTGGAGCTGAAGAGCACCATCAACACGATGGTGGACCAGCTGTCCGCGTTCGCGGACGAGGTGACCCGAGTGGCCCGGGAGGTGGGTACCGAGGGCCGGCTCGGCGGTCAGGCGGACGTCAAGGGTGTCAAGGGCACCTGGCGGGACCTGACGGACTCGGTGAACTTCATGGGCGGGAACCTGACGGCCCAGGTGCGCAATGTGGCCCAGGTGGCCACCGCGGTGGCGCAGGGTGACCTGTCGCAGAAGATCACGGTGGACGCGCGCGGGGAGATCCTGGAGCTGAAGAACACCATCAACACGATGGTGGACCAGCTGTCCGCGTTCGCGGACGAGGTGACCCGAGTGGCCCGCGAGGTCGGTACCGAGGGCCGGCTCGGCGGTCAGGCGCAGGTGCGCGGGGTCGCCGGCACCTGGAAGGACCTCACCGACAACGTCAACGTGATGGCCTCCAACCTCACCGGCCAGGTCCGCTCCATCGCCCAGGTCGCCACCGCCGTGGCCAAGGGCGACCTCTCCCAGAAGATCACCGTCGAGGCCAAGGGCGAGGTCGCCGCCCTCGCCGACGTCATCAACACCATGGTCGACACGCTCTCCGCGTTCGCCGACGAGGTGACCCGCGTGGCCCGCGAGGTCGGCACCGAGGGCCGGCTCGGCGGTCAGGCGCACGTGCCCCACGTGGCCGGCACCTGGAAGGACCTCACCGACAACGTCAACTCCATGGCCAACAACCTCACCGGTCAGGTGCGCAACATCGCGCTCGTGACCACGGCCGTGGCCAAGGGTGACCTGTCGAAGAAGATCGACGTCGACGCCCGCGGGGAGATCCTGGAGCTGAAGACCACCATCAACACGATGGTGGACCAGCTGTCCGCGTTCGCGGACGAGGTGACCCGCGTGGCCCGTGAGGTGGGCACCGAGGGCAGACTCGGCGGTCAGGCGGAGGTCGAGGGGGTCTCCGGCACCTGGAAGCGGCTCACCGAGAACGTCAACGAACTCGCCGGGAACCTGACCCGGCAGGTGCGTGCCATCGCCGACGTGGCCAGCGCGGTCGCCGAGGGCGATCTGACCCGGTCGATCACCGTCGACGCCTCCGGCGAGGTCGCCGACCTCAAGGACAACATCAACTCGATGGTGGAGTCGCTGCGCGAGACCACCCGGGCCAACCAGGAACAGGACTGGCTCAAGACCAACCTCGCCCGGATCTCCGGCCTCATGCAGGGCCACCGCGACCTGCCGGTCGTCGCCGAGCTCATCATGGACGAGCTGGTGCCGCAGGTGTCCGCCCAGTACGGCGCCTTCTACCTCGCCGAGGAGCGCGCCTCCGGACCCGAGCTGCGGCTCGTCGGCTCCTACGGCCGGCCCGAGGAGGACACCCGGCCCGTCCGCATCCCGTTCGGCCGCTCGCTGGTCGGCCAGGCCGCCCGCAGCCGCCGCACCATCGCCGTGGACAAGCTGCCGGCCGGATACGTCACCATCTCCTCCGGGCTCGGACACATCGAGCCCACCGCGCTGCTGCTGCTGCCCATCGTCTTCGAGGAGCAGGTCCTCGGCGTGATCGAGCTGGCCTCCGTCAGCCCCTTCACCACCGTCCAGCGGGACTTCCTCCAGCAGCTGGTGGACACCATCGGGGTGAACGTCAACACCATCGTCGCCAACGCCCGCACCGACGAGCTGCTGGAGGAATCGCAGCGGCTGACCAGCGAACTGCAGTCCCGCTCGGCCGAGTTGCAGGCCCGCCAGGAGGAACTGCAGAGCTCCAACGCCGAACTGGAGGAGAAGGCCTCGCTGCTGGCCGAGCAGAACCGGGACATCGAGGCGAAGAACCTCCAGATCGAGCAGGCCCGGCAGGAACTGGAGGCACGCGCCCAGCAGCTGTCGCTGGCCTCCAAGTACAAGTCCGAGTTCCTCGCCAACATGAGCCACGAGCTGCGCACCCCGCTCAACAGCCTGCTCATCCTCGCCCAGCTGCTGGCCCAGAACCCCTCCCGCAACCTCACCCCCAAGCAGGTCGAGTACGCGGGCATCATCCACTCGGCCGGCTCCGACCTGCTCCAGCTCATCAACGACATCCTCGACCTGTCCAAGGTCGAGGCCGGCAAGATGGACGTCACGCCGGAACGCGTCCCGCTGCGACAGCTGATCGACTACGTCGAGGCCACCTTCCGGCCGATGACCTCGCAGAAGAGCCTGGAGTTCGCCGTCACCACGGCCGCCGGCGCCCCCGCCGACCTGCTGACCGACGACTCCCGGCTCCGGCAGATCCTGCGCAACCTGCTCTCCAACGCGGTGAAGTTCACCGAGCAGGGCAGTGTCGAGCTGCGCGTCGAACCCGCGGCCGACGGCGAGGTGCCCGACAGCGTGGTGCGGGGCAGCGCGATCGTCGCCTTCCGTGTCAAGGACACCGGCATCGGCATCCCCGAACAGCAGCTGGAGAGCATCTTCGGCGCTTTCCAGCAGGCCGACGGCACCATGAGCCGCAAGTACGGCGGCACCGGGCTCGGCCTGTCCATCACCCGGGAGATGGCGCACCTGCTCGGCGGCGCCGTCACCGTCGACAGCACCCCCGGCAAGGGCAGCACCTTCACCCTCTTCCTGCCGGTGGCCCGGCCGGACTTCGGCGACCACCCGCGCGGTGCCCTCCCCGGCCCGTCGGCCGACGAGGAACGCACCGACGGCACGTCCGCACCGGCCCTCACCGAGGGACGGCCGGCGGCCGGCGGCCGGCAGCGCGCCCGCCGCCTGCTCGTCGTGGAGGAACGCCCGCGCGGGCTGCTGACCCTGGTCGCCGAGAGCGTGGTCAAGGACCTGGAACACGGCCGCGCCGACAACGTCGGCATGCCCGTCGACATCATCACCGCGGTCGGCGCCCAGGAGGCGGCCGGCGCCCTCGCCTCCGAGCCCTGCCACTGCGTCGTCGTGGAACTCGGCGAGCCGGACGGGGAGTCGGCCCGCTTCCTGGAGGCCCTGCACGGCGACTCGGCCCTGGCCGGCGTCCCGGTGCTGGTGCACGTCTCGCACCGCACCGAGCCCCTCGCCGGGGACATCGCGGGCGGCTCGCCGGAGTACCTCTACAGCCTGGACGAGCTGCGCGAGCGGATCGCGCTGCACCTGGCCGCCGAGGAACCCGGCGAAGTGCTCACCCTGGTCCGCGCCGACGAACCCCACCTCGCCGCGCCCCAGCCGGTCGACGAGCACACCCGGGGCCGTACCGTCCTCGTCGTGGACGACGACGCCCGGAACCTGTTCGCGCTCAGCGGCATCCTCGAACTGCACGGCTTCCGCGTCCTGCACGCCGAGAACGGACGCAGGGGCATCGACACCCTGGTGAACAACCCGGACGTCGAACTCGTCCTCATGGACGTGATGATGCCCGAGATGGACGGCTACACGGCCACCGCCGAGATCCGCAAGCTGCCGCAGTACGCCGATCTGCCGATCATCGCCGTGACCGCCAAGGCGATGCAGGGCGACCGGGAGAAGAGTCTTGCCTCCGGGGCCAGTGACTACGTCACCAAGCCCGTAGACACCCACGCCCTCATCGCCTGTGTCCGGCGCTGGCTCCCCGTATGAGCCCGGCACAGCGCGCCCGCCCCTTCGCAGGCCGAGGAGTACCGACCCGGTGACCACCCATGAACCGGGCACGCCGGTCGGCGTGCCCGCCCGACGCACCGCCGCCGAGGCGGCGGCACCGTCCGACGTGCCCGCCACCACCTCGGTGGGCCGGCTCGCCGCCACCGTCGAACGGCTGCGCAGCGAGGTCCGGGCGGCGCAGGCCGAGGCCGAGGGCCGGGCGCTCATCGAACTGGCCAAGGGCATCCTGGTCGAGCGCCTCGGCTGCGGCCCCGCCCAGGCCGCCCGCCAGCTCGCCGAACTGACCGACCAGGCGCAGGTGACCCCGCTGGAGTTCGCGGTCGAGGTCATCAACCAGGCGGCCCGGGACCGCGTCGCGGAAGTCACCCAGGCGTTCCTGTCCGCCACGGCGGACCCGACCGGAACGGTCACCGAGTCCGCCGCGGTACGTCTGCGCGCCGCGGAGAGCGGTGTCCTGGCCGCCGCGCACGACACCCAGGCCATGGCCGACTCGCTGCTGGAACACGCCCTGCGCCCGCTGGGCGCGGTCGCCGTGGCCATCTGGGCGGCCGGCCCGGACGGCTCGCTGTCCCTCGCCGGAAGCGCCGGTTTCCCGCCGGGCGAGGCGGCGCGCTGGCGTTACGTCCCGCCCGACGTCGCCACGGTGGCCCGGCGCGGACTGACCGAACCCGACGGCCAGTGGCTGCCCTCGCTCGCCGAGTCCGGGCTGCCCACGCTCGGCCGGCGCGAGTACGCCGACGGCGCCCGCATCGCCCTGCCCGCCGGGACGGGCGGCCGGATCCACGGTGTGCTGGAGATCGCCTGGCCCAAGCCGGAGGCCCCGCTGCCGCGCCCGGTCCTGCGGCAGGTGGAGGCCCTCGCCGAGCTGTGCGCGCACACCCTGGAGACCTTCGCGCCGCCCGCCGGCACCGCACCGGAACCCGGGCTGCTGCCCGACGTGGTCGAGCTGATGGACCTCGCGGACGGGCTGCACGACCCGGCGCTGGTGCTCGTGCCGCACCTCGACGACACCGGACAGCTGGTCGACTTCCGCATCCAGCACGTCAACAACCGCTTCCTGGACCCGGCGGGCCGGCCGCGGGCCGTCGTGGGCGGCGCCCTGCTGCTGGAGGCCTACCCGATGGCCGCCGGCGACAGCGAGCTGTTCCAGCGCGTCGAGCGGGTCTACGCCACCGGCGAGCCGTTCCGCGCCCACCGGATGCGGCTGACCGCCCTGGTGGACCAGGTGCCGCTGTCCGCCGTCGCCGACATCAGCGTCAGCCGGCACGGCTCCAGCGTCCTGCTGATCTGGCGCATCGAGGACGAGACGGCACGCCTGGCCAGCCTGCTCCAGCACGCCCAGCGGCTCGGCCGGATCGGCGGCTTCGAGGAGAATCTGCTCACCGGGGAGATCACCTGGAACGGCCAGCTGTTCAGCCTGTACGGCCGCCCGCCCACCAGCCCGCCGGTGGCCCTGCACGACCTGCCGGCCCACGCCCACCCCGACGACTCCGTCACCCTGGGCCGCTTCCTGCGCACCCTGCTGCACCACCGCCGGCCCGCCTCGGCGGCCTTCCGGCTGCTGCGCCCGGACGGGGTGACGCGGCACACCCGCGTGGTCGCGGAACCCGTCCTCGACACCGACGGCCAGCTCTTCGGGGTACGCGGCGCCTACCAGGACATCTCCGCCCAGCACTGGACCGAGGTCGCCCTGGCCGCCACCCGCGACCAGCTCGCCCACACCGAGCAGCAGGCCGTGGAACGCAACCGGCTGGCGCTCCAGCTCCAGCACGCCATCATGCCCCCGGCCCAGGCCCCGCTGCGGGTGCCCGGCCTGCAGGTGGCGGTGCGCTACCGGCCCGCCGAGACCGAGCACCTGGTCGGCGGCGACTGGTACGACGCCGTGGTGCTGCCCTCCGGACTGGTCCTGCTGTGCGTCGGCGACGTCGCCGGGCACGGCATAGAGGCGGCGACCAGCATGGTCGTCCTGCGCAACGCGCTGCGCGGCCTCGCGGTGACCGGCGCCGGCCCGGCACAGCTGCTGTCCTGGCTGAACATCGTCGCCCACCACCTGACCGGAGCCGTCACCGCGACCGCGGTGTGCGGCCTGTACGACGGCGAGCGGCGCACCCTGCGCTGGGCGCGGGCGGGCCACCTGCCGCCGGTCCTGGTGCGGCAGGCGGACGCGAGCGCGCTGCCCCCGGTCAAGGGGCTGCTCCTCGGCGCCGTGCCGGAGGCGGGCTACGAGGAGACGGAGCTGCAGCTGGCCGCGGGGGACACCCTGCTGATGTACACCGACGGCCTCATCGAGCGCCGGGACCGGTCGGTGGAGGAGTCCCTGTCCCATCTGGTGGAGACGGCGCGGGCGGCGCCCAGCACGCTGGACCAGCAACTGGACCGGCTGCTCACCTACAGCAGGTCGGACACCGACGACGACACGTGCATCGTCGGCATCCGGGTCGCCTGAGCCGCCCGGCCCGGCCGGGTCAGGCGACCGCGGGGGCGAGCGGCACGGTCGCGCTGACCCGCTTGCCGCGGGACAGCCAGGTCACCTCCAGGCCGCGCGAGAGCATCGCCACGAGGTGCAGACCGTGGCCGCCGACCCGCCGGGGGTCCGGCGGGCGGCGCTGCGGCGGCTCGGGGGAGGTGTCCGTGACGGTGATGCGCAGCGCGGTCGCGTCGGGCAGCAGCTCCAGGCGCAGGGCGCAGGGGCCGGGTGCGTGCTTGGCCGCGTTGGTGACCAGTTCGCTCACGACGAGCTGGGCATCCTGCACCGGCCGGCGCCCGGGCAGGGGCCGCGCCCGGTCCAGCAGGGCGGCGACGGCGTCTCTGGCCTCGGCGATGGCGGAGACGCCGGCGGCCCAGGTGCGGCTGTAGCGCAGGGACGTGGGGCGGTCCTGCGTGGTCGCGTGGGTCCTGAGCGAGATGTCCATAACCTAGTTGCCCTTTTCCTCTGGGGTCAGGGGCCCTTCCTGTGCACAGGGGGTCGTACCGTCCCTGGTCGGCTACCCACTGGGCCGCGGGTCAAGGGGAAGTTCGCGCGGAATCCTCCTGATGCGTACGAACGCCTGCTGGGGGCGGTCGGCGGCGCGGCGGCCGTGCACCGACGGACCGGAGAGCCCGGACACACGACGGAACGGGCCCGGAAACCAGCGGACGCTGGTTTCCGGGCCCGTTCCACGGCCGGAATCGGCCACGCCTCGGTGCGGGCGGGCGTTTCAGTGCTTGAAGACGTCCTTGGCCTTCTCCTTGGCCTGCCGGGCGTCGCCGGCGGCGCCCTCCATACGGCCCTCGGCCTCCAGGCGCTCGTTCCCGACGGCGCGGCCCGCGGCTTCCTTGAGCCGGCCCTTGGCCTGCTCGGTCTTGCCCTTCGCCTTCTTGCTGCCAGCCATGGCGTGTCACATCCCCACGTCGAAGCGGTCTGTGGTCGACATCCGAATTGCCGCTCCGCCGTGGTCCAAACCCCGGATCCGGATCCGGGCCGGGCGGAAATGCCGGCGGCTGTCCGCGCGATTCCGGGGAACCCGCCGTTGCGGAGGTGCGTGCACATGGTTCCCTTGCTGTTGGTTCTCCTGCTGGCCCTGATCCTCTTCGGCGCGGGCTTCGCCCTGAAGGCGCTGTGGTGGATCGCGATCATCGTGCTCGTGGTGTGGCTGGTGGGCTTCTTCGTCCGCCCGGCGGGCGGCGGAGGCCGGCGCGGCCGCTGGTACCGCTGGTAGACGCGGCACCCGGTGAGGCGGAACGGGCCCCGGCTCCGGCCGGGGCCCGCCGCTGTGCGCGCCGGCTGTCCGCTCAGCGCCGGTGGCGCCGCCGTACGAGGTGCCGTGCGACGAACGCCGCGACGGCGAGGCCGACGGCCGGCAGGACGTACGGCTGGTAGCGCCTGATCTCGTCGTAGACCGCGGTGATGTGGCTGCCCGCGAGGTAGGCCAGGGTCGTCCACAGGCCGACCCACAGGGCCGCGCCGAGGGCGTTGAAGGCGAGGAAGCGGCGCCAGCGCATGCCGGTCGTGCCCGCGATGATGCCGTTGGCCTGGCGCAGGCCCTCGACGAACCGGGCCACCGTCACGATCTTGCCGCCGTGCCGGGCGAAGAACTGCTCGGCGGCCTCGAACCGCTTCGGGGTCAGGAAGACGTACCGGCCCCAGCGGTGCACGAAGGCCCGTCCGCCGGCCCGGCCGATCAGGTAGCCGACGTTGTCCCCGGCGACGGCCGCGAGGAAGGCGATGCAGGCCACGGCCACGATGTTCAGCCGGCCGGCCCCGGCGTACACCCCCGCGGCGAGCAGGATCGTCTCGCCGGGCGCCGGGACGCCGAAGTCCTCCACGAAGATCACGGCTCCCACGGCCCAGTAGCCGTAGTGGCCGAGCAGCGGGGCCAGGTGCGCCAGCGGTCCCGGGAGGGGTGGGGACATGCCCCCACGGTACGACGGCGGCGGTCCGGAGCGGGCGGCGGGGGCCTGGTCAGGACCGGGCGGCGGGGGTCTGGTCGGGTGTGACGGCGTCCGGTCCGGTCCCGGCCGCCGCCGTCGTACGGCGGTCCCGGCGGCCGGTCAGCCGCCGGGCGAGCGGCTCGGTGAACCGGGCGGTCAGCGGGCCGACCACGACCAGGAGCAGCACGTAGGCGGTGGCCAGCGGGCCGAGGTCGGAGTCGATGCCGGAGGTGACGGCGAGCCCCGCGATGACGATGGAGAACTCGCCGCGGGCGACCAGGGTGCCGCCGGCGCGCCACCGGCCCCGGGCCGAGATACCCGCACGGCGGGCCGCCCAGTAGCCGGTGGCGATCTTCGTGAGGGTGGTGACGACGGCCAGGGCGAGCGCCGGCAGCAGTACCGGCGGGATGCTCGCGGGATCCGTGTGCAGGCCGAAGAAGACGAAGAACACCGCCGCGAACAGGTCGCGCAGCGGGGCGAGGAGGTGGTGGGCGCCCTCGGCGACCTCCCCGGACAGGGCGATGCCCACCAGGAACGCGCCGACCGCGGCCGAGACCTGGAGCTGCTGGGCGACACCGGCCACCACCAGCGTCAGCCCGAGCACCACCAGCAGCAGCTTCTCGGGGTCGTCGGTGGAGACGAACCGGGAGATGTGCCGGCCGTAGCGCACCGCCACCACCAGCACCAGGCTCGCCACGCCGAGCGCGATGGCCAGCGTGACGCTGCCGGCGGCGAAGCCGGTCCCGGCCAGCAGGGCGGTGACCACGGGCAGGTAGACGGCCATGGACAGGTCCTCCAGCACCAGGATGCTGAGGATGACCGGCGTCTCCCGGTTGCCGATCCGGCCCAGGTCGCCGAGGACCTTGGCGATGACGCCGGAGGAGGAGATCCAGGTGATGCCGGCCAGTACGACGGCGGCGATCGGGCCCCAGCCCAGCAGCAGCGCCATGGCGGCGCCGGGCAGGGCGTTGAGGGTGGCGTCGACGAGGCCGGCCGGGTACTGGGTCTTCAGGTTGGAGACCAGATCGCCGGCCGTGTACTCCAGGCCCAGCATGAGCAGCAGCAGGACCACGCCGATCTCGGCGCCGACGGCGACGAACTCCTCGCTGGCGCCGAGCGGCAGCAGGCCGCCCTCGCCGAAGGCCAGTCCGGCCAGCAGGTAGAGCGGGATGGGGGAGAAGCGCAGGCGGGCGGCGAGCCGGCCCAGCAGGCCGAGAGCCAGGATGATCGCGCCGAACTCGATCAGGAAGACCGCGGAGGAGTGCATCCGGATCACTCCCGGTCGAGTATCGCGGCGGCGGCGTCGACACCCTCGCGGGTGCCGATGACGATCAGCGTGTCCCCGCCGGCCAGCCGGAAGCCGGGGCCGGGGGAGGGGATCGCCTCGGCTCGGCGCAGCACGGCCACGATGGACACGCCGGTCTCGGTGCGCATCCGGGTGTCGCCGAGCAGCCGTCCGTTCCAGTGCGAGACCGCGGACAGCTCGATCCGCTCGGCCACGAGGCCCAGCTCGGTCGTGGAGAGCAGGGTGGGGCTGTGGTGGGTCGGCTTCAGGGCGTCGACCAGGGCCTCCGCCTCGGGTCCGGTGAGGTGGACCGACAGCGCGCAGGCGTCCGGATCGTCGCGCCGGTAGGCGCTGAGCGTGCGCGAGCCGTCCCGGTGGGCGACCACCGACAGGTGGCGGTGTTCCCGGGTCGTCAGGTCGTACCGGACGCCGATGCCCGGCAACGGTGTCCTGCTGGTGCGTGCGGCGGTCATGGCTGCCCCCCTGCCCGGGCTTGAATGTTTCTTGGTGAAACTTTTATTCAAACCCTACCCTGACGGATGATCGGCCATGGAAGGGCGGGGGGCAGGGGTGCGCCGCTACGAACCGGAGGCTGCCGGGCCCTCGCCGTCGGCGGGGTCGGGCTGGCAGACGTGGCACAGCTCGTGGTCGCCGTCGCGGGTGACGACGGTGCCCCAGCCGAGGCACTGCTCGCAGTCGCGGGCGAGGGTCAGGTCGGGGTGGGGCGGCAGCAGGGGACTGCGGTGGGCTCCGTACGCCATGCGGTGAGCGGCTCCTTGAAGTGCGCAGGTGTCGCGACGGGGGGATGACAACGGTGTCCGAACGACTTCCATTATGTCCTACTTTTCCCCTACGTCTGTGACCTGGGTCACATTCCCCGCATCAATCTCCGCGTCGTTCCCGCGTGCTGCTCCGGGTCTAGTCGAGCTTCCCCAGCCGGGCGTCCCGCCACAGGTCCACGCCGCCCTCGGTGGCGTACCGGTCGATCTCGGCCAGCTCCTCGTCGGTGAAGTCGAGGTGGTCCAGCGCGGCGACGTTCTGCTCCAGCTGCCCGACCCGGGAGGCGCCGATGACGAGCGAGGTCACCCGCTCGTCCCGCAGTGCCCAGGCCAGCGCCAGCTGGGCCAGGGTCTGCCCGCGCCGGGCGGCGATGTCGTTCAGGGCGCGCAGCCGGCCGCGCAGGTCGTCCGTCAGCCAGGAGGCGTCCAGGGAGGTCCCCCGCGCGGCCCGCGAGTCCTGCGGGACGCCGTCCAGGTAGCGCCCGGTGAGCAGCCCCTGGGCGAGCGCCGTGAAGCCGATGACCCCGAAGCCCTCGTCCCGGGCGGCGTCGAGCAGGCCGTCGGTCTCGATCCAGCGGTTGAGCATGCTGTACGACGGCTGGTGGATCAGCAGCGGGGTGCCGAGGTCGCGCAGGATGGCGGCGGCCTGCCGGGTGCGCTCGGCGTCGTAGGAGGAGATGCCGACGTACAGGGCCTTGCCCTGGCGGACGGCCGTGTCGAGCGCGCCCATGGTCTCCTCCAGCGGCGTGCTCGCGTCCAGCCGGTGGGAGTAGAAGATGTCGACGTAGTCCAGCCCCGTCCGGGCGAGCGACTGGTCCAGCGAGGCCAGCAGGTACTTGCGGGAGCCGCCGCCCTGCCCGTACGGGCCGGGCCACATGTCCCAGCCGGCCTTGGTGGAGACCACCAGCTCGTCCCGGTAGGGCGCCAGGTCCTTCTTCAGCAGCCGCCCGAAGTTCAGCTCCGCCGCGCCGTACGGCGGGCCGTAGTTGTTGGCCAGGTCGTGGTGGGTGATCCCGAGGTCGAAGGCGCGCAGCGCGATCTCGCGCTGGGTCTCGAAGGGGCGGTCGTCGCCGAAGTTGTGCCAGTAGCCCAGGGACAGGACCGGCAGGTCCAGTCCGGAACGGCCCGTGCGCCGGTAGCGCATGGTGCCGTCGTAGCGAGCGGGGTCGGCGGCGTACGTCATCGGGTGTTCTCCGGGTGGTGCCGTAGGGGATGCCCTGCGGGTGCGCACGGGCCCGTCCACCCTGCTCCCCGCCGCCGCGCAAGTCCAACCGCCGTCCCGGATGGGATTGAGCGGTTCCGTTTCTTAATCGACCGCCGGGGCAGGCGGTGATCAACGGTGCGACAGAAGGAGGCGCTCGTGAGCGTTGCGAGCCCCGGTGGACAAGAGCAGGCCGGAGGAGAGGCACAGCGGCAGGCCCGGAGCAGGCCGCGGGTCCCCAAGCGGGTGGCTGGGCTTCCGCAGCAGGTGAGGGAGGAGCTGACCCGCAGGCTCCGCCGCAACCGGCGGGCCTTCAGTGCGGACGACGTCCAGGTCGTCGAGCCTCCGTTGCTGCGGCGGGCCGTCGGCGCCTCCGCGCTCGGCAACTGCATGGAATGGTTCGACTTCGGCGTCTACAGCTACCTCGCCGCCACCATCGGGAAGGTGTTCTTCCCCGGGGCCTCGCCGGCCGCCCAGGTCATCTCCTCGTTCGCGACCTTCGCCGCCGCCTTCGTCGTACGGCCCCTCGGCGGGCTGGTCTTCGGGCCGCTCGGCGACCGGATCGGCCGGCAGAAGGTGCTCGCCACCACCATGATCATGATGGCGCTGGGCACCTTCGCCATCGGTGTCATCCCCGGCTACGCCACCATCGGCATCGCCGCCCCGGTGCTGCTCCTGCTGGCCCGCATGGTCCAGGGCTTCTCCACCGGCGGCGAGTACGGCGGGGCGACCACCTTCGTCGCCGAGTACTCTCCGGACCGCCGGCGCGGTTTCCTCTCCAGCTGGCTCGACTTCGGCACCTTCGTCGGTTACGCCCTCGGCTCCGCGCTGGTCACCGCGCTGAACCTGGCCCTGACGGACGCCCAGATGCTCTCCTGGGGCTGGCGCGTGCCGTTCCTGATCGCCGGACCGCTCGGCGTGATCGGCCTGTACATGCGGATGAAGCTGGAGGAGTCCCCGGCCTTCCAGCAGCAGCTGGACGACCACGAGAAGGCCCTGGCGCAGGAGTCGGCGGGCAGCGAGTTCAAGGACATCGTCCGCAACCACTGGCCGGCCCTGCTCGTCTGCACGGGCCTGGTCCTGCTCTACAACGTCACCAACTACATGGTCACCGGCTATCTGCCGACCTATCAGACCGAGACCCTGCACCGCTCCAGCGGCTCGGCGGACCTCCTGGTCCTCGTCGGCATGCTGTGGATCGTCGTCCTGATCACCTTCCTCGGCCGGCTGAGCGACCGCGTGGGCCGGCGGCCGCTCTACGCCGTCGCCGCCGCGGCGATGATCGTGCTCGCCGTCCCCGCCTTCCTGCTGATCAAGGCGGACGGCACCTGGCCGCCGGTCCTCGGGGTGCTGCTCCTGGCCACCCTGCTGGCCTGCTTCGCCGCGCCCAGCGCGGCCACCCTGCCCGCCTTGTTCCCGACCGCCGTGCGCTACGCGGCCATGGGCATCGGCTTCAACTTCGCCGTCGCCGCGTTCGGGGGCACCACCCCGCTGGTCACCGCCGCACTGGTCGACGGCACCGGGAACGACCTCATGCCCGCGTACTACCTGATGCTGGCCGGTGTCATCGGCCTGGTCACCGTGCGGTTCCTGCCCGAGAGCGCCCAGGTCCCGCTCAAGGGCTCGCAGCCGATGGTCGGTTCGCGGGAGGAGATGCGCGAGCTGATCTCCACGTCGAAGGAGCTGTACGCCCTCACGGAGGAGCGGGAGCGGGAGCGGGTGCGGGGCGGCTGAGCCGGCCCGCACCGGGGCTTGTTCGATCGTACGAACTTCTCGCCTGCCGGGTTACCGGCCCGGGCCGCCTTTGATAGGAAACTTTCCTACCAGTAAGCGGCACGGACCGACTCCCACCCCCCACTCCCTTTGGAGCACCCTGTGGTGTACGCAGACCGCGAGACAGCAGCCTCCGCCCGATTCTCCCGCCGGGCCGTCGTCGCCGCGCTCGGCGCCGTAGGCACCGGCGTCCTGCTCGGCGTCTCCCGGGCCGGCACGGCCTCGGCCGCCGCCCCGGGCCTGGACGACCCGGCGAAGAAGGAGATCGCGATGAAGCTGGTGTCGAGCGCGGAGAACTCCTCGCTCGACTGGAAGGCCCAGTACAAGTACATCGAGGACATCGGCGACGGCCGCGGCTACACCGCCGGCATCATCGGCTTCTGCTCCGGCACCGGCGACATGCTCGACCTCGTCCAGCTCTACACCGACCGCAAGCCCGGCAACGTCCTCGCCAAGTACCTGCCCGCCCTGCGCAGGGTCGACGGCACCGACTCGCACGAGGGCCTCGACCCGGGCTACCCCGGGGACTGGCGCAAGGCCGCCCAGGACACCGTCTTCCAGCAGGCCCAGAACGACGAACGCGACCGCGTCTACTTCAACCCCGCCGTCGCCCAGGGCAGGACGGACGGACTGCGCGCGCTGGGCCAGTTCGTCTACTACGACGCCCTCGTCATGCACGGCGACGGCGACGACCCCACCAGCTTCCGCAACATCCGCAAGCGGGCCCTGCGCAGCGCCCAGCCGCCGGCCCGGGGCGGCAACGAGACGACGTACCTCGACGCCTTCCTGGACGCCCGGGTGTGGGCCATGAAGCAGGAGGAGGCGCACAGCGACACCAGCCGCGTAGACACCGAGCAGCGGGTCTTCCTGCGCAAGGGCAACCTCGACCTGAACACCCCGCTGGACTGGAAGGTCTACGGGGACAGCTACCACATCGGCTGACCGCCGCCCGCGCAGGAGCAGGGGCCGGCGCGGTGGCGGGACCACCGCGCCGGCCCCGGTGCGCTCCGGCTGGTGGCGCACTCGCATGGCCTGCCGCCGACGAGGAAAGATGGGCGGTGAGCGAAGCAATCCACTGATGCGGAGGAACGGACTCATGGCGCACGAGCGCGCCGGCCGGCCGGCCGGTCCCGAGGACCTTGTCGACGTGGCCCGGCTGGTCACGGCGTACTACACGCTGCACCCCGACCCGGCCGACCCGGGACAGCGGGTGGCGTTCGGCACCTCGGGGCACCGCGGTTCGTCCCTGGCGAGCGCCTTCAACGAGGACCACATCGCCGCCACCAGCCAGGCCATCTGCGAGTACCGGGCCGCCCAGGGCACCGACGGGCCCCTCTTCCTCGGCGCCGACACCCACGCGCTGTCCGAGCCCGCACGGGCCACCGCGCTGGAGGTGTTCGCCGCCAACGGCGTGACCGTGCTCATCGACAGCGCGGACGGCTACACGCCCACGCCCGCCGTCTCGCACGCCATCCTGAGCCACAACCGCGGCCGCACCACCGGCCTCGCCGACGGCGTGGTCGTCACCCCGTCGCACAACCCGCCCGCCGACGGCGGCTTCAAGTACAACCCGCCGAGCGGCGGTCCGGCGGCCTCCGACGCCACCTCCTGGATCCAGGACCGTGCCAACCAGATCATCACCGGCGGCCTGAAGGACGTGCACCGGCTGCCGTACACCCGGGCGCTCGCCGCGGACACCACCCGGCGGTACGACTTCCTCGGCACGTACGTCGGCGACCTGCCCGGCGTGCTGGACCTGGACGCCGTCCGCGCGGCCGGAGTGCGCATCGGCGCCGACCCGCTCGGCGGCGCCTCCGTCGCGTACTGGGGCCGGATCGCCGAGCAGCACGGCATCGACCTGACCGTGGTCAACCCGCACACCGACCCCACCTGGCGGTTCATGACGCTGGACTGGGACGGCCAGATCCGCATGGACTGCTCCTCGCCGTACGCGATGGCGTCCCTGATCGAGCAGCGCGACCGCTTCCACATCGCCACCGGCAACGACGCCGACGCCGACCGGCACGGCATCGTCACCCCGGACGCCGGCCTGATGAACCCCAACCACTACCTCGCGGTCGCCATCTCCTACCTCTACCGGCACCGCGACCGGTGGCCGGCCGCCGCGGGCGTCGGAAAGACCCTCGTGTCCTCCACGATGATCGACCGGGTCGCCGCCGACCTCGGCCGCCGGCTGGTCGAGGTGCCGGTCGGCTTCAAGTGGTTCGTGGACGGACTGGTCGGCGGCGACCTCGGCTTCGGCGGCGAGGAGTCGGCCGGCGCGTCCTTCCTGCGCCGGGACGGCTCGGTGTGGACCACCGACAAGGACGGCATCATCCTCGCCCTGCTCGCCTCCGAGATCACCGCCGTGACCGGCAAGACCCCCTCGGAGCACTACGCCGACCTGACCGCCCGCTTCGGCGAGCCCGCCTACGCACGCATCGACGCCCCGGCGACCCGCGAACAGAAGGCGCTGCTCGGCGAGTTGTCGCCGGCGCAGGTCACCGCGGACACTCTGGCCGGGGAGGCGGTCACGGCCGTCCTCACCGAGGCGCCCGGCAACGGTGCCGCGATCGGCGGCATCAAGGTCACCACCGAGAACGCCTGGTTCGCGGCCCGCCCCTCGGGCACCGAGGACGTCTACAAGGTGTACGCGGAGTCCTTCCTCGGCGCCGAGCACCTCGCCCGGGTGCAGGAGGAGGCCCAGGCGGTGGTGCTGGGGGCGCTCGGCGGCTGACCGGGCGAGGGGGCGGCCTCCCGGGCCGGGTGGCCGCCCCCTCGGTTCAGTCCCGTCCGCGCCCCGCGTCCAGCCGGGCCAGCACCGCCTCCGCCATGGCCGCCTCACCCTTGGCGTTGGGGTGCGCGGGAGCGGCGGGGGAGGCCGGCTGCAGCGGCTCGATCCAGCGGTCCGCCGGTGCCTTGCACATGTCGTGGCCGACCGTGGGGCCGTAGGCGTCCACGTACGCGGCGCGGTTCACGGCGGCCACCAGCCGCAGCATCAGGTTCAGCCGCTTCTCCGTGTCCCGCAGATAGGGGAAGTCGCCCTGGGCGAACGGAACCTGCGGGAAGCATCCGCTGCCGTCCTCGGGCAGCAGGTCCGGATAGCCGACCACGACCACCCGGGCGTGCGGCGCCCGGGCGTGCACGGCCCGCAGCACCCGGTCGACCTTCGGCGCGGTCCGCGCGATCGTGAGGGTGAGCCGGTCGTACCCGGAGGCGTTGTAGGAGCGCTCGCAGGGGTTGCCCGCCGGGTCCTGGGCGGCGAGGCGGGCGCAGGTGCCGATGATGGTGCCGAAACCGACGTCGTTGCCGCCGATCTGCAGCGTCACCAGGTCGGTGTGCCGGTCCAGCGCGTCGAGCTGCGGCGGGTTGGTGCCCTGGGGCCGCCACATCTCCGCGGTCGTGGCCCCGCCGCAGCTCACGTCCGTGAACGCGGCCGGCTGCCGCCGGCCGGCCACGAGCGAGGGGTAGTTGTGGTCCGAGCGTGCGCAGGCGGTGTCCACCTGCCGCGGGATGCCGGGCCCCGAGGTGTAGGAGTCGCCGAGTGCGACGTAGGCGGCCCCGCGGCCCTGCCCGGCGGGGTGCGCCGCGGCCGGTGCCGTACCGGTGGCGACCAAAGCGCAGCCGCCCAGTACCGCCCCGAGCACGGCGGTCCGCCGGCGGCCTCCCGCCCCGCCCGCCGGACGCGTGTCCTTCGTCATGAAGCCTCCCCCTCAACTCCGTTGCAACGCGCGGCGGCGGCACCGGAGAGCGGCCTCGCGCGGTCGACCGGGCCTGTATACCGTCCGGTAGGTCACGCCGACCAGAAGCGGGAGGCGACGAGTTGAGGGGGAGGTGCGGGCAACGGCCCGAGAGGCAAGCCGGGTTCAGGCCGCGGAGACCTGCTCCACCGGTGCGGACGCCTGGGGCTCCGGTGCCTGGAGCAGCGAGTCGTCCTCCGGGCGGGCGCCGGAGAGGCGGTGGCGGGCGGCGATCAGCGCCATGTCGATGTCCCGGGTGCCGGTGGCCACGCACAGCGTGTAGGTGATGTCAGCGAGCCGCTGCCGGGCCTGCGGCGTGCTCTCCTCTGCCCCGAGCAGGGTCAGAGCCTCGTACTGGGCAATGAGGTCCTGCAGCACCGCGGGGTGTGCCATGAGCATGCGTTCCGCCTCCCTGATGATCGCCGATGTGTGAATTCGCAGCGCGAATACCCGCCCTTCCGGTCCGCATGCGTCGGCCTTTCGATCACTTCCCGCGGCCGAGGGCGGTCCGCCGGCCGCACGTGCCTCCCGGGGAACGCAGACGCGCGGTGATGTGCCGGGGATCACCCGGTCGGGTGCTCTCCGGGTGGAGTTCCGCCGGATCGGGGTCCGCCGCCGTGATCTCTCCGTGATCATGCCCGTGTGAGTCTGCAACGTCGAAAAGCCCTGCGCCGCCGTGTCGTTCCGGCCGCACTCGGCACCCTGACCGTCCTGTCCCTGCTGTCCGCCCTGCCCGCCGCCGCCCAGCCGGCACCGGCGCAGCACCGGCCCGCCGCGCCGTCGCCCCGGCAGGCCACCGAGGCGGAGGCACGCACGGACGCCCATCTCCGCTCCCTGCGCGACCGGCCCGCGGCCCTGCGCGCCTTCTTCCGCCGGCTGCCCAAGGGCGGCGACCTGCACAACCACCTCTCCGGGGCGGTGTCCACGGAGTACCTGATCGAGCTGGCCGCCGAGGACGGGCTGTGCGTCGACACCGCGACGCTGACCGCCCTCGCCCCGCCCTGCGGCCCCGGCACCCGGCCCGCCGCCGACGCCCGAACCGACCGCGCGTTCCACGACGCACTGGTGCGCGCCTGGTCCATGCAGGACTTCCCGCGCGACCGGAACGGGCACGACCACTTCTTCGACACCTTCGGCAAGTTCGGCGAGGTGACCTGGCGGCACCGGGGCAAGCTGCTCGCCGAGGTCGCCGAAACCGCCGTCCGCGACAACCAGGTGTACCTGGAGACGATGGTCAGCCCCGCCTCCGAGGGCGCCAAGAACCTCGCCGCCCAGGTGGGCTGGGACGACGACCTCGCCGCGCTGCACCGCAGACTGGTCGCGGACGGCAAGCTCGACGAGCTGGTCGCCGAGGCCCGGAGGGAGGCCGACGACGGCGACGCCGAGTTCCGCGCCGCCGAGCACTGCGGCACCCCGCAGGCCCGGCCCGGCTGCGGCCTCACCGTACGCTGGATCTCCCAGGCGTCCCGGGGCAGTTCGCCGGAGCGGGTCTTCACCCAGCTGGCCCTCGGGATGCGGCTGGCCGAGGCCGACCCGCGGTTCGTCGCCGTCAACCTGGTCCAGCCCGAGGACGGGGACAGCTCCCTGCGCAACTACAGCCTGCAGATGCGCATGGTCGGTTACCTGCGCACCCGGTACCCGAAGGCCCATGTCAGCCTGCACGCGGGCGAGCTGTGGCCCGGTCTGGTCAAGCCCGCGGACCTGAGGTTCCACATCAGGCAGGCCGTGGACGTCGCCCGGACCGAGCGCGTCGGACACGGCGTCGACCTCGTCCACGAGGACGACTGGCGGCACACGGCCCGCACCATGGCGGACCGCGAGGTGGCCGTCGAGGTGCCCTTCTCCAGCAACGCCCAGATCCTCGGCGTCAAGGGCGCCGACCACCCCTTCACCACCTACCGCCGCTACGGCGTCCCGGTCGTCCTGTCCACCGACGACCCCGGGGTCTCCCGGATCGACATCAGCCACGAGTACCAGTACGCGGCCGCCACCTACGGCCTGCGCTACCCCGAGCTGAAGGACCTGGCCCGGGCCTCCCTGGAGTACGGCTTCCTGCCCGGCGCGAGCCTGTGGCAGGACCATCCCACCACCACGGGCTACCGGCCGGTCGCGGCCTGCCGGAGCGAACACCCCGGCCTGCCGGTGCGCGGCGCGGCCTGCCGCCACCTGCTCGCGCAGAGCGCCAGGGCCCGCCTGGAATGGCGTCAGGAGGCCGCCTTCGCCGCCTTCGAACAGGCCCACAGGGACTGAAACCACCGGAACCGCCGTGCTCGACCCGGCCGTCATCCCGGTCCCCCGTCCCCGGGGCCGGGTCGAGCCCGGAGCCGGCCCGTCGGGACGATGTCGGGCCCGGCGCCGCTCCGTTGGGGCGATGTGGAAGGCTCGACGGAGTCAGCATCCGCGTCACTGGAGGCACCCACCGGCATGGCCGTCATCCACGAGACCACCCTCAAGCCCACCAAACTCGAACTGCTCACCGCCTGGCTGCCCACCCGCCCCTGGTACCGCGGCGGCCCGGACGCGCCCGTGCTGGAGAAGTCCGGCGGGTTCCGGCTGGACGACCCCGAGGGCGAGGTCGGCATCGAGTTCATGGTGGTCACCGACACGGCGAGCCCCGAGCGGACGCCCTACCTGGCGGCGCTCACCTACCGCGGGGCGCCGCTGGAGGGGGCCGAAAGCGGCCTCATCGGCACGATGGAGCACGGGGTGCTGGGCAAGCGCTGGGTCTACGACGGCTGCCACGACCCGGTGCTGGTCACCGAACTGCTGGCGCTGATCGAGGGCAGGGCGCAGGCGATGGCCCAGAGCGTCTCCGACACCCCCGACCACGACGTGCTCCGCTCCTGCACCGGCTCCCCGCTCGGGGCGGCCGGCTTCACGCCCGAGCCGGCCGACGACGAGGACGGCACCCGCATCCCCGTGCCCCAGGGCCCGGGCACGGGCGCGGTCCTGCGGGTCCACCGGGTCCTCAGCCCCGTGGCCGAGAACCCGCCCCCGTCGCCGCGGGACGCCCGCGGGCATGTCGCGGCCGGCTGGCCGGGTCCGGACGGCACCCGGCTGCAGGCGGTCTTCATGACGCTGCGCACCGCCTGACCGGATGCCGCCCGCCGTTCGGCCCGCGGCGGGCGGCATCCGCGCCCGAGGCGCACACCCTCTCTGGGACCTGGCATGAACTTGTCAAATCTGTCACTCTTTCGGCAGTCGCCGCCCCGACCCCGTGAGGTGGCGACGGACTCCCCGGCACCGCGCTCGCGCACGTCCCGTCCGCGGCCGCCCCGGCGCACCCCGGCCGGCCAGGCGGTCCCCAGAGCAGGCCGGAATCCCGGCCGCCACGAAGGAGTAGCGTGTGAGACCGACCCCCCACAAGGCCCTCGGCGCCGGTGCGCTCACCGTCGCCGCGGTGGCCGCCCTCGTGCTTCCCGGCACCCCCGCCACCGCCGGGCCGGCCACCGCCGCCGCTTGCACCCCGGCCCAGGTGGTCACCAACGGCGGCTTCGAGAGCGGCACGTCACCGTGGACCGCGTCCTCCTCCACGGTGATCACCAGCCGCACCGGGCAGACCGCCCACGGCGGCAGTTCGTACGCCTGGCTCGACGGCGTCGGCGGCACCCACACCGACACCCTCGGCCAGAGCGTGACGATCCCCTCCGGGTGCGGCACCGCCACCCTCAGCTTCTGGCTGCACATCGACACCGCCGAGACGACCTCGTCCACCGCCTACGACAAGCTCACGGCCAAGCTCGGCGGCACCACGCTGGCCACCTACTCGAACCTGGACAAGAACACCGGCTACGTGAAGAAGTCGGTCGACGTGTCCTCGTTCGCGGGCCAGACCGTGAACCTGTCCTTCACCGGGACCGAGGACTCCAGCCTCCAGACGAGCTTCGTCCTGGACGACATCGCCCTCGACACCTCCGACGGCAGCACACCACCGTCCACCGACTCCACACGGACGCCGGCCGCGCCCTCGTACACCGTGAACCTGAGCAGCGACACGAGCGGCACCGTCTGGACCGGGCACGAGAGCGTGACCTTCACCAACGCCTCCGCCACCGCGCTCGGCGAGGTCTACCTGCGGCTGTGGGACAACTACCACGGCAGCTGTGACGCGATGCCCGTCACGGTCGGCAACGTCACCGGCGGCACCGCCGGCGCCCTCTCCGTCGCCTGCACCGCTCTGCGGATCGACCTGCCGAGCCCGCTCGCCCAGGGCCAGAGCGCCACCCTCGGCTTCGACCTCGGCATCACCGTCCCCAGCGGCGCCGACCGCTTCGGGCACGACGGCGCCTTCAGCTTCGTCGGCAACGCCCTGCCCCTGCTCGCCGTCCGCGACAGCGCGGGCTGGCACCTGGACCCCTACACCGACAACGGCGAGTCCTTCTACTCCCTGGCCGCCGACTTCAAGGTCACCCTCGACCACCCCGGCAGCCTGCTGGTCCCGGCCACCGGCACCTCCACGGACACCCCCGGCTCCAGCGGCCGTACCGTGACCACGGCCACCGCCTCGAAGGTCCGTGACTTCGCGTGGGCCGCGGGCCCCTTCACCAAGGTCTCCGGCACCTCGGCGGCCGGCGTCCCGGTGAACGTGTACTCCGTCTCGGGGATCAGCTCCTCCAGCGCCCAGTCGATGCTCAGCACCGCCAAGACCGCCGTGGACGCCCACGCGGCCCGGTTCGGCGCCTACCCGTACGGCGAGCTGGACGCGGTCATCGACAACAACTACTGGTTCGGCGGCATGGAGTATCCCGGGTTCGTCCTGGACCTGGTCAGCACCACGGCGCTCACCCACGAGATCGGCCACCAGTGGTGGTACGGCATCGTCGGCGACGACGAGTACACCAGCCCCTGGCTGGACGAGGCGTTCACCGACTACTCCACCGACCTCGCCCTGGGCAAGACCGGCAGCAACTGTTGGAGCAGCGTCTCCTGGGCCTCCAGCGCCGAGAAGATCACCAACTCGATGGCCTACTGGGACGCGCACTCCTCCCGGTACTCCACCGTCGTCTACGGCTACGGCAAGTGCGCACTGCACGACCTGCGGCGCGTCCTCGGGGACACCGCCATGGCCAAGCTGCTGAAGGACTACGCGAGCGCCCACTGGTACGGCGTCTCCACCACGGCCGAGTTCAAGGCGGCCGCCCAGGCCGCCACGAGCACGGACCTGACCTCCTTCTGGACGCAGCACCGCATCGAGGGGTGAGCGACACCCGGATGGGTCAGACACCGGCCGCGCAGGCCTTCGTTGGGCGGTACCCGGGGTGCGGGACGATCCGGCTCCGGGTCAGATGGACGGTGTGCGAAACCCCATAGCCCGTTTCCCCGGCCGGTCCCGCCTGTGCCTCACCGGCGCCCTGACCGGTCTCCTGATGTTCCTGTCCAGCCCCCCGGCCGTGCCCGTGCCGGCCGGGGGCGCACCCGAGCGCGGCACCGCCTACATGGGCATCGGCGTCCTCGCCCACGACGGCGACTCCGGCACCCTGCCCCCGGTCGGCCGCGCCTCCCAGACCGAAGGCGTGGACGTCTCCAGCCACCAGCTCGACGTCGACTGGCAGACGCTGTGGAACAGCGGCACCAGATGGGCGTACACCAAGGCCACGGAGGGGACTTCCTACACCAACCCCTACTTCACCCAGCAGTACGACGGTTCGTACGGCAGCGGGATGGTCCGCGGTGCCTACCACTTCGCCACCCCGGACGGCGCCGGCGGCGCCGCCCAGGCCGACTGGTTCGTGGACCACGGCGGCGGCTGGTCGGACGACGGCAAGACCCTCCCCGGCGCCCTCGACATCGAGTGGAACCCCTACGGCGACGCCTGCTACGGCAAGTCCCAGAGCGGCATGGTCGGCTGGATCCGCGACTTCCTGAACCGCTACAAGTCCCGCACCGGCCGGCAGGCCGTCATCTACACCGCCACCAACTGGTGGACCCAGTGCACCGGCGACTACGCCGGTTTCGGCGCCACCAACCCGCTGTGGATCGCGCGTTACGCCTCCACGGTGGGACCGCTGCCCGCGGGCTGGACGTCGTACACGATGTGGCAGTACACCTCCAGCGGGCCGACGGTCGGCGACCACGACAGGTTCGACGGCTCCCAGGACGAGCTGCGGAAGTTCGCCACCGGGTGAGCGCCGGGGGAGGTCAGTCGACGTCGACGTCGGCGAAGAGCGTGTGCATCGCACCGAGCACCCGCAGGCAGGCGTCGACGTCCGCCATGGTCAGATCGCCGCCCACCCGGCGCAGCAGCTCGTGCTCGCGGGCCCGTACGGCCTCGATCGCCGCCCGGCCCGGCTCGGTGAGGCGGATGAGCGGGGACCGGCGGTGCGCGGGGTTCGGCACGCTCTCCACCAGGTCCTGCCGGGCCGCGTCGTTCACCATGCGCTGCACGAACTGCCGGCTGAGCGCCTGCGCCCGGCCCATCTGCGGAACCGTCATGGGGCCCCGCGCGCGCAGCAGATCCAGCACCGCGCGGACCCCCACGGACAGCCCCTCGATCGGGGCCGCCTCCTCCACCTTGCGCTGCACCCGCCGGTAGAGCGGCCCGACCAGGTCGAAGACCTCGGTGAGGCATTCACCCAGCTCGTCGCGAGGCGGGCCGGCGGAAGCGGGGGCGGTGCGGTCGTCACTCATGGGACCAGCATGACACCTTGGTTGCCAACTTCACCAAAGAATGACACCTTGGTTGTCATGACTGTCGATCTGGCATCCACGCCCGTCCGCACCCTCCAGACCGCCGACGGCCGCCTCGCCTACCGTGAGGCCGGCTCCGGACAGCCCCTCGTCCTGCTGCACGGCGGCTTCACCGACCACCGCATGTGGGAAGAGCAGATACCGGTCCTCGCGGCCAGCCACCGGGTCATCGCCTGGGACGCCCGGGGCCACGGTGCCTCTGACAACGCCACCCGGCCCTTCCGGCAGGTCGACGACCTCGCCGCACTGCTCCGGGGACTCGACGCCGCGCCCGCCGTCCTGGTCGGCCTGTGCATGGGCGGGGGCATCGCGGTCGACTGCGCCCTGGAGTACCCCGAGCTGGTCCGCGCGGTCGTCGTCAGCGGGGTCGGCACCAGCGAACCCGTCTTCGAGGACCCCTGGGTCCTGGAGGTGGTGGCCGAGCAGCAGCGGGCCCTGGCCGCCGTCGACCTGGACGCCTGGGCCGACGCGTTCGTGCGCTGGGCGATCGGCCCGCACCGGGCCGCGGGTGACGTCGACCCCGGCGTCACCCGCCTCGTACGGGAGATGGGGCTGGCGACCCTGGGCAAGCACGCCCCCGGCGAGCCCGACCACCACGTCCCCGTCACCGGGACCTGGGAGCGCGTACCCGGCATCGAGGTCCCCCTGCTCGCCCTCAACGGCGCCCTGGACTCACCGGACCACCTCGCCATGGCCGCCCGCCTCGTGGACCTCGTACCGGGTGCCCGCAGCGTCGGCATCCCGGGCGCCGGGCACTACCCGAACATGGAGGACCCGGCCCGCTTCAACGCCGAACTGACCGCGTTCCTCGAAGAGTTGTCGTAACACCGAGGTGGCGGGGGTGCCGCCCGCCCGGTGCGGGCGCACCCGTACGCCGGGGAGGTCCGGTTAGGCTCGACGCGTGCCGCACGTCGAGATACTCCAGCTGCTGGTCTCCCCGGTGCACCGGCTCGCCGGCCGGCCGGGCGACGGCCTTCCCGAGCTGCCGCCCGGTGAACTGGTGACGACGGCCGAGGTGCGGGCGGGCCTCGGCATCGTCGGGGACCGGTACTTCAACCACCCCGCCCACCGCAACGCCTCCCTCACCCTCATGGCGGCCGAGCGGCTGCCGCAGCCGGGGCCGTACCCGGCCGGCCTGCTGCGCACCCGGCGCAACGTCCTGCTGCGGGGGGTCGACATCGACGCGTGCACCGGTTCCACCGTCTTCCTCGACTGCGGCACGGGACCGGTGTACCTGGAGGTCCGCAGCGCCGCCAGGCCCTGCGCCTGGATGGACACCACCCTCGGTCCCGGCGCCCAGCGTGCCCTGCGGGGCGGCGGGGGAGTGCGCTGCCGCCCGCTGACCGACGGCTTCCTCGCCGTGGGCCCCGCGCTGTTCGGGGTGGGCGAACCGGGGGAGCCGGCGCGGGGCGAGTGAGCGCCGGTACCGGGTACGGCGGCCGGCCGGGGCTTCGCTCAGGCGGTCGAGGCGGCCAGCTGGTCGGCCAGCCGGTGGGCCTGGGCGAGCAGCGCGCCGTAGGTGGCCACCTCGTCGGGGTCGTCCGTCGTCGAACGGACCAGGTCCCGGCGCAGGTCGTCGAGCGTGCCGCGCAGTTCCGTCACGGTCTCGCGCAGCTGGTCCTCGCACGCGTCGCCGAACCGGCTGTGACTGTACAGCCGCAGCGCGCGGGCGGACTGGCACAGGAACTCCGCGTACCGCCGGGCGGCTCCCGGATGCGGCCGGGGGGCCCGGCCGTCCTCGGTGGCGGCCTCCAGCACCGTGCGGGTCACCCCCGCGGTGTGCACGGCCGCGTGGTCCAGGACCACGAGGGCGTCGTCGTACCCCTTGCCGTCCGGCGGCGCCGCGCCAGTACGGCGGCGGCGCAGATTGCCGCGCAGGCTCTCCCTGCTCCACTCGACGGAGGAGCGGGCCTGCTCGACCAGGCCGTGCAGCCGCAGCGCGCGCTCGTGCCAGGCGCCGGCCTCCTCCGCGTCCCAGCGTCCCGCGGCCAGCCCGTCCGCGACGTCCCGCAGGATGTCGTGGGCCTCCTCGGTCGCGTCGCGCAGCACGGCACGGGTGTCGCGCAGGTACAGCGGCGGCCGGACCAGCGCGTTCACGGCGATCCCGACCACCGCCCCGAAGAGCGCCTCGGCGAGCCGGGCCGCGGAGGTGGTGATGCTGACGGAGCCGCCCGTGAGGACGAACAGGGCGCCGGTGGCCGCGTAGATGCCCTGGCTGCCCAGGCGCCGCCACTGGCCCAGCAGCATCGCGAGGGGCAGGACAAGCGCCATCGCGGCCACCGTACTGTGCAGCAGGAGCCCGACCGCGGTGGCCACGACCGTGCCGGCCGCGATCGCCCCGAGCTGCTGCAGGCCGCGCGCGATCGACCGGTACACGGTCGACTCCACCAGGACCACCGCCACCCAGGGCGCGACGAACGCCACCGGCGCCCGCAGCCACCAGCCGGCCACCGCCCAGGCCACCCACGCGGCCAGCGCCGCCTTCCCCGCCTGGACGGCCAGGTCCCGTTCCCGGCTCGGTCCCGCCCAGGCCCGCCGAGCCGCGTCCACCACGGAGGACGCGTCACGGCCCATGTTCTGCCAGGTCAGTCGTATTCCACGCACGGCGACCCGGGTGCCACCTCTGGCCGCGTCCATGCCCGCCGAATGTGCGGGGCGTCCCGGTCGGGCGCTGCTCCGGCCGCCCCGCACATATGAAAAGCCCTTCAAGTGTCCTCTGTATGATGACGGGCATGGGCCATGGAGCGACTCCCGCGCGGACAGCGGTTCCCCGCACGCGCCTGGACGCGGACAGCGCCGCCCGCGTGGCGACCACCCTCCAGGCCCTCGCCACCCCGTCCCGGCTCCTGATCCTGTCCCGGCTGCGCGAGGGCCCGTGCGCGGCCACCGAGCTCGCCGTCGAGGTCGGCATGGAACAGTCCGCCTGCTCGCACCAGTTGCGGCTGCTGCGCAACCTCGGCCTGGTCGTCGGCCGCCGCCAGGGCCGTTCGGTGATCTACGCCCTCTACGACGGGCACGTCGCCGAGCTCCTCGACCAGGCCGTCCACCACATCGAACACCTGCGCCTCGGGCTGAGCGACAGCGTGGGCGCCGGCCCCCCGGAGCGGACACCGCTCGCCGACTGAGGGACGCCGGCCCCGGGCCGGGGCAGAGGGTGAACCGGCTCAGCCCCTCATGTCCGGGCTCGGCGGTGTCCAGTCGGCGTGGCGGAGGATCGCGCGGGTCGTCACGCGGGAAGGGGCGAGTCGCAGGGCGGTGTTGCGCAGGGCGATCGCCAGGGGGTGGCTCAGCCGCTGGCCCAGGCGGCCGGCCTGACGGGCGGCGCGGGCGACCGACTGGGCGCGGGGACGGCGTTCGGTGTCGTACCGGGCGAGTGCCGCGTCGACCGAGGGCTCCGTGGCCAGCGCGGCGGCCAGTACGGCGGCGTCCTCCAGGGCCTGGCAGGCACCCTGGCCGAGGTGCGGGGTCATGGCGTGCGCCGCGTCGCCCAGGAGTGCCACCCGCCCCGCCGTGAACGACGGCAGCGGCGTGACCAGTTCGTGGAGGTCGTGGTGCAGCACGGCCTCGGCCCGGGTGGCGGCCAGCAGCGCCGGGACCGTGTCGTGCCAGGCGTGGAAGCGGTCGCGCAGCACGCCGAGCGGGTCGGCGTGCCGGACGCCGGGCGGCGCGTTGAGCACCGCGTGCCACTCGGCGCGGCCGTCGGCGAACAGGATGTGCCCGAACTCCGCCCCCGCACCCCAGGTCAGCTCGAAGTCGGTGGGCACCTCGAACGGGTCCTCCGTGACGGCCCGGAGAACCGTCGAACCGGCGTACACCGGGCCGGGACGGCCGGGGAACAGCAGTCCGCGCAGCCGGCTGTGCACACCGTCCGCCGCGACCACCAGGTCCGCCTCCAGGACGTCGTCCCCGGCCGGCACGCCCACCCGGTCCGGGACCGACAGGTCGAGCGTGTGCACCGTCGCGCCGACGAGTAGGCACTCCGCGGGCAGTGCCGCACGCAGCAGACGGTGCAGGACCGCGCGCGGGATGCCGACGATGGGCGCGCCCAGTTCGCGTTCCAGCACGGTGCCGTCCATGCGCGAGAGCCACCGGCCTGCGGGGGTGCGGGTCCCCCCGGTGTACTGCGGCCGCGCGGCCGCCCGGACCGCGGCGCCCACGCCCACGGCGTACAGCGCGCGCAGCCCGTTGGCGTGCAGGGAGATGCCCGCCCCGGCGTCGGCCAGGACGGCGGCCCGCTCCACCACTCGGACCTCCCAGCCGATCCGGCGCAGACCCAGAGCCGCGGCCAGCCCGCCGATCCCGCCCCCGACCACCACCGCCGTACGACCCATGCGGATCCCCCTCCGTCCCTTGGCCTTCTACATCTGTAGAAGTGCAATGGACAGGCACCCTAGCGCGGCCTTCTACGGATGTAGAAGGCGGTGTAGAAAGAGGGAGTGGCCACAGACCGACGTACCCTGCTCGCCGACACGGCGATCTCCGTGCTCGCCGGCACCGGCATGCGGGGGCTGACGCACCGCGCCGTGGACCGGGCGGCCGGACTGCCGCCCGGCACCACGTCCGCCTACTTCCGCACCCGGCAGGCCCTCCTCACCGCACTGGTCCGCCGCCTGGTGGCGCTCGACCAGGCGGAACTGGAGGAGCGGGGAGCCCGCACCCCGGTGCCACGCAGCGCGGACGAGCTGACGGCGGGCATCGCCGCGCTGGTCGGGGCGCGGCTCACCGGGGAGGGCCGCCGGCGGTCCCTCGCGCGCTACGCCTGCGCGGTCGAGAGCGCGCACCACCCCGCACTGCGCGAGATCCTCGTGCCGCGCGAGAACAAGGGCCGGCGGGTCGTCCGCGACTTCCTCGCCGCGCAGGGGGTGGCGGACCCGGAGGACCGTACGGTGACCCTGCTGACCTGTGTGGACGGGCTGGTCTTCGACCGCTTGGTGAACGGCGGGAGCGTGCAGGAGGAGGAGATCCGCGGCCTCGTCGCCACAGCGCTGCGCTGATGCGTACGGCGCCGGCGGCACGTACGTCAGGGCGGCACCGCGCGCAGCGCGTTCAGCACCGCCCAGACGACCGAGACCACCGGGACCGCCACGATGGCGCCGATCACGCCGGCGACGATGCTGCCCGCGATGACCGACACGGCCACGACCAGCGGATGCAGCCGTACCGCCCAGCTCATCACGAGCGGATGCAGCACGTGCCCCTCCAGCTGGCCGATCACGACGATCAGCACCAGCACGCCCATCGCCGTCAGCGGACCGCGCCCGGCCAGCGCGACGATCGTGGCCACCCCGAGCGCGACCGGTGAGCCCACCAGCGGCACGAACGCGGCGAAGAACTCCAGCAGCGTCAGCGGGAGCGCGAGCGGCACCCGCAGCACCAGCAGGCCCACGCCCACGAGCACGGCGTTGGTGGCGGCCACGATGATGATGCCGCGCGTGTACCCCGCGAAGGTCCGCCAGGCCGCCTGTCCGGCCCGGTCCCACACCGGGCGGGCACCGCTCGGCAGCAACTGCTCCCGGGCCCAGCCCCACAGGCGCTCGCCGGAGTGCAGGAAGAAGACCGAGGCGAACAGCGCCAGTGCACCGCCCGTGACCAGTTCCACCACCCGGCCCAGCTCGTCGAGCGCGCTGGTGAGCAGGGACGCCCGGTGTTCGGACACGTAGTGGGTCACCTGGCCTTGCAGCGTGGAGAGCGCGCCGGGCCCGAGCCGGAACGGCGGCCGTTGCAGCCACTCCTCGATGCGGTGGACGCCGCCGCGGAACTCACCGGCCAGCCGGTCCGACTCCCCGGCCACCGAGCTGCCCACCAGCGCGAGCAGGCCCAGCAGCAGCGCCAGGCTGCCCACCAGCGACACCGCCACGCTCAGCGGCCTCGGCAGGAACCGGGCGAGCAGGTCGGTCAGCGGGCGCAGCACGGACGTCACGACCAGTGCGAGGAAGAGCGCGACGGCGATGAGCTGGAAGCTGCCGAGGACGATGAACACGCCGTAGACGGCGATGCCGACGAGGACCAGCCG
This sequence comes from Streptomyces sp. NRRL S-1022, assembly GCF_000720135.1. Lineage (GTDB taxonomy): Bacteria > Actinomycetota > Actinomycetes > Streptomycetales > Streptomycetaceae > Streptomyces. Next base: position 114,266 of record NZ_JOIU01000006.1, read on the forward strand.
CCAGGCGTAGGCGGCGGCGACCCGCAGCCACGGCACCGTCCACTCGGCCGGCGGCAGCGGCGGCTGCGCCGGGGGCGGGGCGGACGGCCGTACGGAGTGCGCCGGCCGGCTGCCCAGCACCGTGCCGCGGGCCCGGCGCGGACCGTTCCGTCCGGCCACCCGCCGGCGCGCATCGCCCACCGCACCCGCCTCCTCTCCGCGCCGCCCGGCTGACGGCCGGTCACCTCCACAGCACCGTAAGCACAGGGCGCGCCGGCGGCGCGCGGAGTGCATCCGGGTGGCAGAGCGTGGGCGGAACGGGCGCGGTCGGGGCCCGCGGTCCGGGCGGGCCGGACCTGCGCCGGCCGGCGAGGGCTCGGCACCGGGTCGCAGCCCCGGCGGGGGCCCTGGTGGTCAGCCGGGGTCGCCGGCCGGCGCGGGCAGGTCGTCGGCGAGCGCCCGGGCGTCCTCGGCGCACCGGCGGTAACGGGTGATCGCCCTGCCGAGTTCGAGCCGCTCGGGCTCGGGAAGCGTGCCGCCCTGCGCGTAGTCGAGGATGTGCTCGGCGACCGTCCGCAGCTTGACGTTCGTGCGCTGGGAGACGTCCCGCAGTGCCCGCCAGGCCTCCTCCGGGGCTGTCCGTCCGAGCACGACGAGGGCACCGATCGCCTGGTCGATCACGGCGTGGGAGGTCACCGCGCGCTGGAGCTGCCGGTTCTCCTCGTGCAGCCGGTCGTACTCCGAGGTGAGGTCGGTGGCGGAGAGCAGGACGAGCGGCTGATGCCGGGAGAGGGCGAAGAAGGCCATGGAGCACCTTTTCCGGGTGGGGGCGTCACTGGTGGGGGGCTTCACTGCTACGCCTGCCCCCAGGGGGCGCTTGCATACGAATTCAACCAGCATCGCCGATTCCGGTCACGAGGTGCCGTCCTCCGGTGCGCCGCCGCCCGCCACCGTGTGCCCGTCCCGCACGGCCGGCTAGCCGTACTCCCAGGTGCCCGGGGCTGCGCGTTCCACCGGCAGCAGCTCGCGGATGTCCGCGGGCAGCGCGTGGGCCATCCGCTCGGTCAGTTCCGGGGCGAGGGCGGCGTCCAGGACCTCCATGACGGCGGCTGCCTCCCGCAGCGCCGTGTCCTCGTCGGTGCCGGCCCGCACCGCGATGCGCCCGGCGAACGCGGTCAGCCCGAAGCGCTCGCCCGCCTTGCCGGAGTCGCGGGCCGCGGACGCGTCGGCCGCCTCCCGCATGGCCGCCGCCATGTCCGGCGGCAGCTGGGCGGCCACGTGCCGGGCCAGCCCGGACGGCAGCCGTTCCGACAGCGTGCTCACGACCGCGTGCGCGGCCCGCTCGGCCGTTCCCCGGTCGGGCAGCTGGGCCAGCGCCTGCACTTTTCCGATCATCTCGTCGTGCCGCATGAGACCGGTCCCTTCCGCACGAAGTGCCGACGGTGCGCCCGTCCGCCGTTCCCCGTTCCGCGGGCGCAGCGGCGCGAGCCGAGTACCCCGCGCCCGCTCCCGGTCACCGGCTACGGCTCAGTCCTCGACCGTCTGCTGGGTCCACGTCCAGGCGTACTGGAGCCAGTCCGACACGGTCAGCGCGCCCAGGCCGCCGCACACCAGCCGGGTGAGCCGGGGCGCCGCCGCATAGGAGCACACCAGGGCGCCGGTGGCCCAGGCGGCGGTGCAGAACGGGCAGGACAGCAGGTCGCCGGTGGCCCGGCGCAGCCCGCTGCCCCGGCCTTCGTCGATGACCTCGTTGCCTTGTCCCTGGCCCGTTCGGCGGGTGAACGGCGCCCGCAGGAAGCTGGTGACCTTGTCCTTGGTCAGCAGCCGCGACGCCTTGTACGCCGCCGCGCCCAGCAGTGCCACGTCCCAGGGCGGCACCTGCTGCGGCAGCTGCACCCCCCGGCGCCGGGCCACGAGCGCGAAGGTGCCGACGCCCACCGCGAACACGGAGGCGAGGGCGGCGTATCCGCCCAGCGGGACTTCGCCCTGGTCGTCGTAGCGTGCGTCGTCCGCCGTCATGAGTCCTCCTCGACCTCCCGGCTGCGTGTGCGGCCCTTCACGAGCGCACCGAGTGCCCGCCGACGCGCGGGCGACACGTGACCACCCGGGGCAGTCCGGGGTACGCTATTCATCGGCTGATGAATTACTGAGGCAGCCTGCTCGGGCTGCTCCGGCGAAGGGCAGGACGGCGATGGAGAAGACCACGTGCTGTGTCGTGGGGGGCGGTCCGGCGGGCATGGTGCTCGCCCTGCTGCTGGCGCGGGCCGGGATCGAGGTGACCGTCCTGGAGAAACACGCCGACTTCCTGCGCGACTTCCGCGGTGACACCGTCCATCCGTCGACCCTCGCCCTGCTGGACGACCTCGGGCTGGCCGAAGCCTTCGCCCGGCTGCCGCAGCGCCGGGTGCGCACCGTCCAGCTGCCGGTGGGGCCCGGCCGCTCACCGGTCACGGTCGGCGACCTCTCGGTCCTGCGCGGCCCCCACAACTACGTGGCGATGGTCCCCCAGTGGGACCTGCTGGACCTGCTCGCCGACGAGGCCCGGCGCGAGCCGTCCTTCGAGCTGCGGATGAACACGCAGGCGACGTCCTTCCTCGTCGAGTCCGGCAGGGTGACCGGGGTGCGCTACCGCACCTCCGACGGCCGCACCGGCGAGCTGCGCGCCGTCCTCACCGTCGCCTGCGACGGCCGCGGCTCGCTGGCCCGCTCCCTCCCCGAACTGGGACTGCGCCGCTTCCCCTGCCCGATGGACGCCTGGTGGCTGCGCCTGCCGCGCCGGGACGGCGACCCCAGCGGACTGGTCGCCGGCGCCGGCCAGGGCCTCCTCACCGCGATGATCGACCGGGGCGACTACTGGCAGTGCGCCGCGCTCATCCCCAAGGGCACCGACGCCGAGCGCCGCGCCGCGGGCCTGGACCGCTTCCTGGCCTCCTTCGCCGAGGCCGTCCCCTGGATCGCCGACCGCACGCACACCCTGCGCTCCTGGGACGACGTCAAGCTGCTCGACGTCCACCTCGACCGGCTGCGCCGCTGGCACCGCCCAGGTCTGCTGTGCATCGGCGACGCCGCGCACGCCATGTCCCCGGTCTTCGGCATCGGGATCAACCTCGCCGTGCAGGACGCCGTGGCCACCGCCCGGCACCTGGCCGGGCCGCTGCGCCGCGGAACCGTACGGCTGGGCGACGTACGCGCGGTCCAGCGCCGCCGCCGGCCCACCACGGTCGCCACCCAGGCCCTGCAACGAGCCGCCCACGCCCGCTTCGTCGCCCCCGTCCTGAGCGGCCGGCCACCCCTGGGCGACGCCGACCGGGCGCGGCGGCTGGCCGCCCTGGTCACCGGCTCCCCCCTGCTGCGCCGCCTCCCCGCGTACTTCATCGCCTACGGCGCCCGGCGCGAACGCCCGCCGCAAGCGGCCGTCCGCCGGCGGCCGGGCCGGGCGCCGCGCGCGGCCGGCTCCCCGGGCGACGACCGACCCGGCCCGGCCGGCCGGGCGGGGCGTGGGTCAGGTCACATATGACCTGGTTCGCACCCTCTCCCGGCCGCGCCCGGTGCCGGGCTACCGTTGCGACCAGCCCCTGTACCCCTCGTATCCCGGACGGCCCGGCTGTGCCCACTGACCTGTCCCCCCTGATAGCCGCCACGGCACGCTGGCTGACGGCGGCCTACCCGCCGTGCGGCGGTGCGCTGGCCTCGGCGCTGTGCGAGGTGCAGGCCCGGCAGGCGGTGACGGTCGCCGCCTGGCTGCGCTACCCCACCGAGATCGACGCCGGCCTGGTCACCCTGGCGGGTCCGGGCGGCACGGCCCGCCTCGACTGGATCACCGGCGCCGAGCCGCCCGCCGACCAGCCGGCCGAGGACCGGGCCTGGCGCACCTGGGTGGACGAGGTCGTGGCCAGCTGGGCCGCCACGCTGCTCACCGACGCCGAGCTGGCCGGGCTGGCCGTCACCGCCCTGGCCGAGGGCGAGCACACCGCGGGGCCGGCCGAGTTCCGCCGGCTGCTCACCCCCGACGACGGCGACCACCGCGCCGCCGCCCTGCTCCGCCACCCCGACCTGCTCGCCCCCGTGGCCGGACTCCACCACGACCAGCTCCTCGACCGCCTCGCCCAGGGACGCTCCCTGGCGGCCTGAGACCCCGTGCCGCACACCCCCGCACGGGCGGCCGTCCGCCACCCGGACGGGTGCAGGCGGCCGGGGTACCCCCGCCGTGGGGAAAGGCTCGGCCATGGCCTTCAAGAATCCCGTATACCGCGGCGGCCCGCGCCGCGGCCGGTTCGACCAGTTCGCCGAGTACGCCTCGAACTTCACCAGCTCACCGCTGTTCTTCCTGTTCTGCCTGCTGTTCGTCGCCTTCTTCGCCGCCTCCCACGTCGCCCATCTGCCGACCGAGCTGCTGCTGCTCGCGGGCGAGTCCATGACGGCGGTGACCCTGCTGCTCCTGGCGCTTCTGAAGAACGCCGAGATGCGCGCCGAGCACGCGATCCAGCGCAAGCTCGACGCGATCGCCGCCGCCCTGCTGGAGGCACACCGGGACGACCGGAGCCAGGCGTACGAGGATCTGCGGAATGCGATCCGGATGGAGGAAGAGACCTGACCCGGGGCGGCGAAACGCCGCGGCGGTTCTTCCCGGCACCCCGCCGAGCGACGACCATGCCGTGTCATGGACATTCTGCTCGTCGCCAGCGCGTTCAACAGCCTCTCCCAGCGCCTGTACGCCGAACTCTCGGACCACGGGCACCAGGTCGACGTCGTCCTCGCCACGCACGGCCCCGGCCCGGTCCGGGCCGCCGTGCGCGAGCTGCGCCCCGAACTGATCGTCGCGCCGATGCTCCGGACGGCCCTGCCCGAGGACGTCTGGCGGGAGCACACCTGCCTGATCGTGCACCCCGGCCCGATCGGCGACCGCGGCCCGTCCTCGCTGGACTGGGCCATCGCGGGCGGGGCGGCGCAGTGGGGCGTGACCGTCCTCCAGGCCGAGGCCGGCATGGACGCGGGCCCGGTCTGGGCGGCCGAGCCGTTTCCCGTACCACCCGTCGGCAAGAGCGACCTCTACCGCAACGAGGCCTCCGACGCCGCCGTCACCGCCGTCCTGACGGCCGTACGGCGCTACGCCGCCGGCGACCACAAACCGCTCGCGCAGACCGACGAGTCCGTCACCGTCGTCTGGCGCGACTTCCACCGCCAGGAGCAGCGCCGGATCGACTGGGAGCGGGACGACACCGAGACGGTCCTGCGCAAGCTGCGCGGCGCCGACTCCCAGCCGGGCGTCCTCGACGAACTCCTCGGCCACGAGGTGTTCCTGCACGGCGGGCACCCCGAGGACCGGCTGCGCGGCCGGCCCGGCACCCTGCTGGCCCAGCGCGCCGGCGCCGTCTGCCGGGCCACCCGCGACGGCGCCGTCTGGATCCCGGAACTGCGCCCCCGCAAGAACTCCGGCGACCCGGCGCCCTTCCGCCGGCCGGCCGCCGCGGTCCTCGCCGCGCACCAGCCGGGCCTCGCGCTGCCCGAGGTCCCCGCCCCGCCGGACATCCCGCCCGGCCGGCGCACCTGGAGCGACATCCGCTACCGGCAGCGCGGCGACGTCGGCTTCCTCGGCTTCTCCTTCCCCGGCGGCGCGATGAGCACCGACCAGTGCCGCAGACTCCTCGCCGCCTACACCGAGGCGCTCACCCGCCCCACCCGCGTCCTCGTCCTCGGCGGCACCCGCGACTTCTTCTCCAACGGCATCCACCTCAACGTCGTCGAGGCCGCCCCCGACCCCGCCGAGGAGTCGTGGACCAATCTGAACGCCATCGACGACCTCGTGGAGGCCGTGCTGCGCACCACCGACCGGCTGGTGGTCGCCGCGCTCGCCGGCAACGCGGCGGCCGGCGGCGTCATGCTGGCCCTCGCCGCCGACCAGGTGTGGTGCCGCACGGGCGTCGTCCTCAACCCGCACTACAGGCGCATGGGCCTGTACGGCTCCGAGTTCTGGACGTACTCCCTGCCGCGCCGCGTCGGCCCCGAGCAGGCCGAGCGGCTGACCACCGAGGCGCTGCCGGTCAGTGCCGCCCGCGGCGAGCGGCTCGGCCTCGTGGACCGGCTCGTACCGGCCGCACCCGGCGGCTTCGCGGCCGAGGTGGAACTGCTGGCGGCCGGGCTCGCCGCCGTCCCGGACCTGGACCGGCGGCTCGCCGCCAAGGCGGCGGCCCGCGCCGAGGACGAGCGGCGCCGGCCCCTCGCCCGCTACCGGGAGGACGAGCTGGCCCGCATGCACGCCCTCTTCTTCGACCCCGAGGCCCCCTACCACGCCCTGCGCGCGGCCTTCGTCCGCAAGACCCCCGGCGGCTCACCCCGGCCGCTGGCCGCGCCCGCCGGAGACCTCCGGTGACGCCCCGGCTGCTGGTGGCCGGCGTCGGCAACATCTTCCTCGCCGACGACGCCTTCGGCCCCGAGGTGATCCGCGCCCTCGGACCTCGCCCCCTGCCGCCCGGGGTACGGGTGCGCGACTACGGCATCCGCGGCCTGGACCTCGCCTACGACCTGCTGTCCGGGTACACCACCGCCGTCCTGGTCGACGCGGCCCCGCGCGGGCACCACCCCGGCACCCTCACCCTGATCGAGGCCGAACCCCCCGACGGCACCGCCGCGCCCGAAGCCCACGGCATGGACCCGGCGAAGGTACTGGCCCTCGCCACCCACCTGGGCGACGAGCCCCTGCCCCGGGTCCTCGTGCTGGCCTGCGAACCCGGCGTGCTGCCGAGCGACGACGACCTCCTGCCCGGACTCAGCACACCGGTGCGGGAAGCCGTCGGCCGGGCCGTGGACGCGCTGCACACGCTCGTCCCCGCCCTGCTCGCCGACCCCGCCGGGCCGCTGCCCCCGTTGGGCCGCCCGGTGGAATCCGGGACCGCGCACTCGGCTGCGCTGCCCGGTACGGGACCCCGCTGAGCCCAAGATCGGTGGAACCCCGGACCGCCGGAAGCGGCCCGGGCCCCCGCCACCGCACCCGAGGAGCAGCGCCCATGTGCCGGTCCGACCTCAGACAGGCCGTCCTGGCCAAGAACGACGGGCTGGCCGCGAGCCTGCGCGACGATCTCGCCCGGCAGGGGGTGACCCTGGTCAACCTGCTGTCCAGCCCCGGCAGCGGCAAGACCGAACTCCTCGCCCGGGTGCTGGCCCGGGCGGGGGAGCGGGGCGTGCCGGTGGCCGCGCTCACCGCCGACCTGGCCACCGAGAACGACGCCGTCCGGCTCGCCCGGTCCGGCGCGCCCGTCCGGCAGCTCCTCACCGACGGACTGTGCCACCTGGAGGCCGGCCAGGTCCGCGCCCGCCTGGCGGACTGGCTGCCGCCGGACACCTCCGTGCTCTTCGTGGAGAACGTCGGCAACCTGGTCTGCCCGGCCTCCTACGACCTCGGTGAGACCCTGCGGATCGTTCTGATGGCGGTCACCGAGGGCGAGGACAAGCCGCTGAAGTACCCCACCGCGTTCGGCTCCGCCCACCTCGTCGTCATCACCAAGACCGACCTGGCCGGACCGGCCGGCTTCGACGAGAGCCTCTTCCACGAGAACGTGCACCAGGTCAACCCGGGCGTGCAGATCGTACGGTCGTGCGCCCGCACCGGCACCGGCGTCGGCACCCTCCTCGACCACGCCCTCGCCGCCCGCGACGGCGGCCCGGCGCACCACCCGCCGCTCGCCCCGCACCCGCACTCGCACCACCACCCGGCGTCCGCCCCCGTCACGTGACCGCGCCCGCCACCGGCTCGGTCCGCCGCCGGATCACCGTGCGCGGCACGGTGCAGGGTGTCGGCTTCCGGCCCTACGTGCACCGCCTGGCCGCCGGCCTCGCGCTGGCCGGGTTCGTGAGCAACACCGCCGACGGCGTGCTCATCGAGATCGAGGGCCCGCCGGACGACGTGGACCGGTTCGCCGGCCTGCTGACCGAGCAGCCGCCCCCGCTGGCGACCGTGACCGCAGTCGGCTGCGAGGACGTCCCCGCCACCGGCACCACCGGCCCCTTCGCCATCCGCGCCACCGAACGGTCCCCGGGCCGCACCCAGCTCCCGCCCGACACCGCGACCTGCGCCGACTGCCTGCGCGAACTCGCCGACCCCGGCGATCGCCGGCACCGCCACCCGTTCGTCACCTGCACCCACTGCGGCCCCCGGTTCACCATCGCCACCGGCATGCCGTACGACCGGCCGGCCACCACCATGGCCGGCTTCCCGATGTGCCCCGCCTGCGCCCGCGAGTACGGTGACCCCGCCGACCGCCGCTTCCACGCCCAGCCCGTCGCCTGCCCCGACTGCGGCCCCCGCCTCACCCTCGTCCCGGCCGCGGGCCTCGGCGTCCGCGCGGCCCGGGACGCCGGGGCCCTCGCCACGGCACGGGCGCTGCTCGCCGCCGGGCGGATCGTCGCCGTCAAGGGCGTCGGCGGCTACCACCTGGCCTGCGACGCGACCGACGCCCGGGCCGTCGCCACGCTGCGCGCCCGCAAGGAGCGGGGCGGCAAGGCCTTCGCGGTGATGTGCGCCGACCTCGGCACGGCGGAGCGGGTCGCGGTGCTCTCCGCCGCCGAACGGGCCGCGCTCACCAGCGCCCGCCGCCCCATCGTCCTGCTGCGCAGCCGCGCCCACGGGGAGGGGCCCCGCCTGGCCGGCGAGGTCTGCCCGGGCAGCCCGCACGTCGGCCTGCTGCTGCCCTACACCCCCGTGCACACCCTGCTGTTCGGGCTGCCCGGCGACCCGCCGGGACCCCGGCTGCTGGTCATGACCAGCGGCAACCGCTCCGGCGAGCCCATCGTCACCGACGACACCGAGGCGCTGACCCGGCTGGCCGGCATCGCCGACGCCTGGCTCACCCACGACCGGCCCATCGCGTGCCCCTGCGACGACTCCCTCCTGCGCGTCCGCGCCGACGGCACCGAACAGGTCCTGCGCCGCTCCCGCGGCTACGTCCCCCGCCCCCTGCGCCTGCCGCTCCCCGTCCGGCCGACCCTCGCCGTCGGCGGCGACCTGAAGAACGCCCTCTGCCTGGGCGAGGCGGACCAGGCCTGGTTCGGGCCGCACATCGGCGACATGGCCGACCTCGCCGGACTGCGGGCCGCCGAGCGGGCCGAGCGGCACCTCGCCCGCCTCACCGGCGTCACCCCGCGGCGGGTGGCCGCCGACCGCCACCCCGGCTACCACTCGACCCGCCGGGCCCGCGGCCGCGCCACCCAGCTCGGGCTGCGCGGCCCGGTACCGGTCCAGCACCACCACGCCCACATCGCCGCCGCCATGGCCGAACACGGCCTCGACGGCAGCGAACCCGTGCTCGGCGTCGCCTTCGACGGCACCGGATACGGCGACGACGGCACGGTGTGGGGCGGCGAGATCCTGCTCGCCGACTACACCGGCTACCGGCGCCTCGCCCGCCTGACCCCCGCCCCACTGCCCGGCGGCGACGCCGGCGTGGCCAATCCCTGCCGCCTGGCCCTGGCCCGGCTGTGGGCGGCCGGCCTGCCGTGGACCCCGGGCCTGCCCAGCGTCGAGGCCTGCACCGGGCCCGAACGCACCGTCCTGCACCGGCAGCTGACCCGGCAACTGGCCTGTGTGCCGACCTCCAGCATGGGCCGGCTCTTCGACGCCGTGTCGTCCCTGGCGGGACTGTGCCACCGCGCCGGCTACGAGGCGCAGGCCGCGCTGGAACTGGAGGCGGCGGCGCTGGAGGCACGTGACGCCGACGCGGCGGCCTACCCGTTCGCGATCACCGCCGGGCGGCTGCCGTGGGAGATGGACCCCGCCCCCGCCCTGCGCGCACTGCTGGAGGACCGGGCCCGCCACACCCCCGTACCCGTCCTGGCCGCCCGCTTCCACCGGGGCGTCGCGCGGGCGGTCGCGGACATCTGCTGCCGGGCCCGGGCGGACACCGGCCGCACCACCGTCGCCCTCACCGGCGGTGTCTTCGCCAACGCCCTGCTGGAGGAGGACGCCGCCGCGCTGCTCACCACGGCCGGCTTCACCGTCCTCCGGCACGGCGAGGTACCCCCGAACGACGGCGGCCTGGCACTCGGCCAGCTGATGGTCGCGGGAACAGCAGCCAACCACGAGACGGAGTGACCCATGTGTCTGGCAGTGCCCGGCAAGGTCGTGTCCATCGACCACCGCGCCGACCCGCTCACCGGCCTGATCGACTTCGGCGGCGTACACAAACAGGCCTGCCTGGAGTACCTCCCCGACATCCAGGTGGGCGAGTACGTCATCGTCCACGTCGGCTTCGCGCTGCAGCGCCTGGACGAGGAGTCGGCCCGGGCCTCCCTGGAGCTGTTCGGGCAGCTCGGGCTGCTGGAGGAGGAGTTCGGCGACGCCTGGGAACAGGCGGCACGCCAGGAGAGCGGAAGTGAGGCCCGGTGAAGTACATCGACGAGTTCAACGACCCGGAACTGGCGCGCCGGCTGCTGGACGAGATCCGGTCCACGGCGACCCGGCCCTGGGCCCTGATGGAGGTCTGCGGCGGCCAGACCCACTCCATCATCCGCCACGGCATCGACCAACTGCTCCCGGACAACGTGGAGTTGATCCACGGCCCGGGCTGCCCGGTCTGTGTGACACCCCTCGACGTCATCGACAAGGCCCTGGCGATCGCCGCACGCCCCGAGGTGATCTTCTGTTCCTTCGGGGACATGCTGCGCGTGCCCGGTACCGGCCGGGACCTGTTCCGGGTCAAGGGCGAGGGCGGTGACGTCCGGGTGGTCTACTCACCGCTGGACGCCGTGGACCTGGCCCGCAAGCACCCCGACCGGCAGGTGGTGTTCTTCGCCATCGGCTTCGAGACGACCGCCCCCGCCAACGCCATGGCCGTGCACCAGGCCCGCCGCCTGGGCCTGGCCAACTTCAGCCTGCTGGTCTCCCACGTCCGGGTCCCCCCGGCGATCGAGGCCATCATGACCGCCCCCGACTGCCGGGTGCGCGGCTTCCTCGCCGCCGGGCACGTGTGCAGCGTGATGGGCACCGCCGAGTACCCGGACCTCGCCGAGAAGCACCGCGTCCCGGTCGTCGTCACCGGCTTCGAACCGCTGGACATCCTCGAAGGCATCCGCCGCGCCGTCCACCAGCTGGAACGCGGGGAGCACCGGGTGGAGAACGCCTACCCCCGCGCGGTGCGGGAGCAGGGCAACCCGGCGGCCGTCCGCATGATCGAGGAGGTCTTCGAGGTCACCGACCGCAACTGGCGGGGCATCGGCCGCATCCCGGACAGCGGCTGGCGGCTCACCGACGCCTTCCGCGCCTACGACGCCGAGCACCGCTTCGACGTCACCGGCATCCGCACCGAGGAACCCGCCGAATGCCGCGCGGGCGAGGTCCTCCAGGGCCTGATCAAACCCACCGAGTGCGCGGCGTTCGGCACCACCTGCACCCCGCGCACCCCGCTCGGCGCCACCATGGTCTCCACCGAGGGCGCCTGTGCGGCCTACTACCTGTACCGCAGGATGACCGAGACACCGGCACCCCAGGGGTCCCGGATCCCGCGCGAGGAGATGAACCCCGTTGGCTGACCTCGCCACCGAATCCCCCCAGGCGGTCGTCGACCCCGCGAACTGGACCTGCCCCGCCCCCCTGCGCGACCAGCCGGTCGTCGTCATGGGCCACGGCGGCGGCGGCGCCCTGTCGGCGGAGCTGATGCAGCAGGTCTTCGCACCCGCCTACGGCAACCCCACCCTGGCCGCCCTCACCGACTCGGCCGTCCTCGGCCTCGGCGGGACCCGGCTGGCCTTCTCCACCGACTCCTACGTCGTACGGCCGCTGTTCTTCCCCGGCGGCAGCGTCGGCGACCTCGCCGTCAACGGCACCGTCAACGACCTGGCCATGAGCGGCGCCCGGCCCGCGTACCTGTCCGCCGCCTTCATCCTGGAGGAGGGCGTGGAACTGGCCGTCGTGGAGCGCGTGGCGCGCGCCGTCGGCGCGGCGGCCGAGGCGGCCGGCGTCACCATCGCCACCGGCGACACCAAGGTGGTCGAGTCCGGGCACGGCGACGGCGTCTACCTCACCACCGCCGGCGTCGGCCTCGTCCCCGAGGGCGTCGACATCCGCCCGCAGCGCGCCCGGCCCGGCGACGCCGTCCTCGTCAGCGGCCCCGTAGGCCTGCACGGCGTGGCCGTCATGAGCGTGCGGGAGGGCCTGGAGTTCGGCGTGGAGATCACCTCCGACACCGCGCCGCTCGCCGGCCTGGTCGCGGCCATGCTGGCGGTCACCCCGGACCTCCACGTGCTGCGGGACCCCACCCGCGGCGGCCTCGGCGCCTCCCTCAACGAGATCGCCCGCGCCTCCGGAACCGGTGTACGGCTGCGGGAGCGGGCGATCCCGGTGCCGGACGAGGTCGCGAACGCCTGCGGCTTCCTGGGCCTCGACCCGCTGTACGTCGCCAACGAGGGCCGGCTCGTCGCCTTCGTGCCCCCGGAGCACGCCGACGCCGTCCTGGCGGCGATGCGCGCCCACCCGCAGGGCGCCGGCGCGACCCGCATCGGCGAATGCGTGGCCGACCACCCGGGCATGGTGGTCGTCGCCACCGCGCTCGGCGGCACCCGGGTGCTGGACCTGCCGCTCGGCGAGCAGCTGCCCCGGATCTGCTGAGCCGCCCCCCGGCCCCGCCGTCAGGCCGGGGCCGGGACCGGCGCGACCCCCGTGATCTCCAGCTCCCGTCCGCCGCGCAGTTCCTGCGACGGCCGGTCGCAGCCCGGGCACCAGAAGAACGGCGGCATGCCGACCGCGAACTCCTCGGCGCACCCGCCGCACCAGGCTCGCGCCGGCACCTGCTCCACGATCAGCCGGGCCCCGGCGAGGGCCGTGCCGTCGCGGGCCACCTCGAAGGCGAAGTGCAGCGCGTCCGGGACGACACCGGCCAGCTCACCGACCCTGACCGTCACCGACGACACGCCGTCCGCGCCGTCCGCGCGGGCGATCTCCGCCGCCTGTTCCACGATCGCGGTCGCGATCGACAGCTCGTGCACGCCGGCCTCACGGGTACCGGTGGCCCGCGCGCAGGCCGCCGGTCATCCGGTAGATCCGCAACTCGCGCACGATACCCGGCAGTTCCTTGACCAGCAGGGCCGCGGCCAGACTGCCGGCCACCGCGGCCTGGGCCGCGAGCAGCTGCCGTCCCGAGATCCCCCGCCGTACGGTCCGTCTTCTCATGCCCATGTTCATGACGGTCACTTTCTGCTCCCTCATCCCGGCGAGATGTTCGGCATGTCCTTCACCAGGGCGTCATGCCGTTTCCAGTGGATACCGGTGGAGCGGCGCGCGTCGGAGCTGCCGTCCTCGTGGTGTCCTTGCTGCTGCTTGTAGGGGCCCTTGTTGCCCTGGTGCAGTCCGCGCACGTGGGTGGGCGTGTCGGGCTTCGCCTGGGGGCGGCCCACTCGGATGCTGCCCATCTGGGGTCTCCTTCCGGTCCTCACGACCGCTCGGTCAGCTCCTCGAAGAACTCTTCCACCGCCGGCCAGAGCCGGCCGCCACCGGACAGGCCCTGCCACTCGCGGCGGACCAGGGCGATCATCCGGTAGCAGTCGTCGACCGGCACGATCCAGTGTGCGTCGAAGCCGCGCACCGTGTTCACCAGCAGCGCCTCGACATCCGGGGTCATGGCGGCGAGCTGCGGCACCGCGCCGGCCAGCCGCTGCCAGGCCGCCGCGTCCACCTCCCACCGCATGGCCCCCGCCGGACTAGGGCCCTGCGCGGTCACCGTGCCGTCGGAGCGCGGCACGAAGAACACCAGCCCCACCGGGACGCCCAGCACGCCGGTGTCGACGGGCGGCAGCCGCAGCCGGCGCCGGGGCACGAGCCGGTAGCGGCCCTCGCCCACCGCGCCGTCGGCGAACAGCACCGAGCAGGGCCCGCACACGCACCGGACCTCGGCGGCCCCGGTGTCGTACAGGTGGGCGTGCTCCACGGCCACGCGGGCCGCGCACAGCTCGCAGACCTCGGCCTCGTCCCGCCCCGCCCGGTCGGCGGCGGAGCGGATCACCCGGGCCAGCGCGCCGCGCGCGGTCACCGCGCCTCCTGGGGCAGGACCCGGCGCTTGATCGTGCCGAGCGGTACGAACGCGGGGGCCGGCCGGCGCTCCGGGGCGACGGGCTCGACCGCCTCCAGCTCCGGCGCCACCGCGAGGACCGCGGCCCGCACGGCCTCCAGCGGGTCGGCCGAACCGCCGCCGCCGCAGCCCGCACCGCAGCCGCCGGTGCTCAGCCGCACCCGGGCCACCCGCCCGTCGACGCCGGCCCACTCCAGGTCGCCGCCGCGCTCGCGGACCGCGGGCCGCAGCTTCTCCACCGCGCGGGCGGCCCGCCGCTCGGGCGGCTCCGGATGGATGTCGTGCAGGACGAGCAGGTGCCCGAGCAGCTCGTCCTCGGCCAGCCGCTCCGCAAGCGGCTGATCCGCGAGGTCCAGCACCCGGGCGAGGGCCTCGCCGTAGACCTCGGTCAGCAGCCGCACCGCCTCCAGCGCCGGGCCCGGCACGGTCTCCAGGCCGGCCAGCACCTCGTCGAGCCGGGCGAGGCGCGCCTCGACCGCCGGGTCGGGCAGCCGTACGGCGGTCTCAGCCATGGTTGGCTCCGTACGTCGGCGAGTGCACGGTGGTCAGGGTCTTGCCCTTGCCCATGTACATGTGGACGCCGCACGGCAGACAGGGGTCGAAGCTGCGGACGGTGCGCATGATGTCGACGCCCTTGAAGTCGTCGGGCCCGTTCTCCTCGAAGATCGGCTGGCCCTGCACGGCGTCCTCGTACGGGCCGGGGGTGCCGTAGATGTCGCGTGGGCTGGCGTTCCACGGGGTGGGCGGGTACGGGTGGTAGTTGGCGATCTTCTTGTCCCGGATCACCAGGTGGTGCGAGAGGACACCGCGCACCGCCTCGTGGAAGCCGCAGCCGATCGACTCGTCCGGCACCTCGAAGTTCTCGTACACCTTGGTGTCGCCGTTGCGCAGCATCCCCATCGCCTCCTCCAGGAACTGCAGCGCCATGGCGGCGGCGTAGGCGATGAAGTACGGCCGGGCGCGGTCCCGTTCGAGGGTGTTGCTCCACTTCGGGATGCGCCACTCCAGGGTCGTCTCCGGCAGCTTCTCGCCCCTGGGCAGGGTGATGCGGATGCCGCCGCCGGTGGTCTTGACGTACGGCGTGTCGACCAGGCCGCTCAGCGCGGTCGACCAGAGCCGGGCGAGGGGGCCGCCACCGGTGTCCAGGGCGAGGTGCTCACCCGTCCCCGGGTGGTACCAGCGCGGGCTCATCACCCAGCTGTAGTTGCCCTCGAAGTCCCGCTTCTGCGGCACCGGCACGGTGGTCTGGTTCCACGGGTGCCGCATGTCGACGGGGTTGCCGAGCGGGTCGTGGGTGACGAACGGCTCCTCGTTGACCCAGTCCTCGTAGAAGGAGCTGCCCAGCATGATGCGCAGGCCGAGGTTGATGTCGATGAGGTTGTTGGTGACGAGCTGACCGTCCACGATGATGCCCGGCGTGACGTACATCGCCCGGCCCCACTCGTTCATCGTCGCGTAGCGGTAGTCGACGACGTCCGGGTTCTGGAAGGCACCCCAGCAGCCCAGCATGATGCGGCGCTTGCCGACCTCCTCGTAGCCGGGCAGGGCCTCGTAGAAGAAGTCGAAGACGTCGTCGTTCATCGCCACCGCCTTCTTGATGAAGTCGATGACGCGCATCAGCCGGCTGAGGTAGTCGGTGAAGGTGTTCGGCTGCGGCATCGTGCCGACCCCGCCCGGGTACAGCGTGGAGGGGTGCACGTGCCGTCCCTCCATCAGGCAGAACATCTCCCGGGTGATCCGGCTGACCTTCAGCGCCTCCTTGTAGACCTCGCCCTCGAAGGGGTTGAAGGCCTTCATGATCTCGGCGATGGTCCGGTAGCCGTGGACGTCCCCACGGGGTGCGTCGGTGCGCTCGGCGCGGGCCAGGACACCGGGGTTGGTGGCCTTGACCATCGCCTCGCAGAAGTCCACGAAGACCAGGTTGTCCTGGAAGATCGTGTGGTCGAAGATGTACTCCGCCGCCTCGCCGAGGTTGGTGATGTGCTCGGCCAGTTTCGGCGGCTTGACGCCGTAGGCCATCTGCTGGGCGTAGTTGGAGCAGGTGGTGTGGTTGTCGCCGCAGATGCCGCAGATGCGCGAGGTGATGAACCCGGCGTCCCGCGGGTCCTTGCCCTTCATGAACACCGAGTAGCCGCGGAACAGCGACGAGGTGCTGTGGCACTCCACGACTTCCCGGTTGGCGAAGTCGATCTTCGTGTAGATGCCCAGGTTGCCGATGATCCGGGTGATGGGGTCCCAGGACATGTCGACGAGCTGGGCGGGTTTGCGTTCTGTGGGCCGGGACTCGGTGGTGGTCATCTGCGGTACTGCCCCTCGCTGTTCGGGTCGATCGGATCGGTCGGATCGGTGGCGGGACGGGGAAGGGGACGGGAACGGACGGCGTCAGGCACGCCAGTGCGGGTCGTAACCGCTGGTCAGCTTGCTCTTGTTGTGGCGCCACTTGGGCTCGTGGTTCACCAGGTCGTTGGTCAGGCCGCGCAGCCGGCGGACGACCGCCCCGTACGGCTTGATCACCATCGACGACAGCGTGCCGCCCGGGGGTTCGTCCATGAACGGCATGAAGGCGTCCGGGAAGCTCGGCATCGTGCAGCCGATGCAGATGCCGCCGACGTTCGGGCAGCCGCCGATGCCGGCCATCCAGCCGCGCTTGGGCACGTTGCAGTTGACCACCGGGCCCCAGCAGCCGACCTTCACCTGGCACTTGGGGGAGTTGTAGTCCCGCGCGAAGTCGGCCTGCTCGTAGTACGCGGCCCGGTCACAGCCCTCGTGCACGGTCTTCCCGAACAGCCACTGCGGACGCAGCATGTGGTCCAGCGGCGGCGGGGGAGCGGCACCGGCCGCGTGCTGGAGCGTCCAGACCAGGGTCTCCATGAAGTTCTCCGGCTGGATCGGGCACCCCGGCACGTTGACCACCGGCAGCCCCGACCGCGCCTTGAAATCCCAGCCCAGGTAGTCCGCGAGGCCCATGCAGCCCGTCGGGTTGCCGGCCATCGCGTGGATGCCGCCGAACGTCGCGCAGGTGCCGGCCGCGATCACCGCCCACGCCTTGGGGGCGAGGTCGTCGATCCACTCGTTCAGTGTCTGCGGCTCACCGGTGTCCGGGTGGTTGCCGAACGACGTCCAGTAGCCCTCGCCCTCGATGATGTTCTGGTTCGGGATCGAGCCTTCGATGACCAGGATGAACGGCTCCAGCTCACCGCGCGCCGCGGCCCGGTACGGGGCCAGGAAGTGCTCTCCGCCGAGGCTCGGCGAGAGCACCTTGTTGACCAGGTTCACCTTCGGCAGGCCCGGGATGAGGCCGAGCACGACGTCCTCGATGGAGGGCTGGCCGGCCGCGGTCAGGGAGACGGTGTCGCCGTCGCAGCTCATGCCCTCCGAGATCCACAGGATGGTGATCTCGTCGAAGCCCTCCCGTGCCTCGGCCCTGCCGGGCTCGCCCTGGACTTCCGTGGTACCGCTCTGTGTGGTCATGTCTGCGGCCTCCGTTGCAGCCGGTCTCGGAGTGGGTCGTGGGCGGCGGCCGACGCGGCGCACTCGGCCGGGTCGAGCGGTGCCACCTCGTCGGGGCGGAAGTAGTGGAACCGCCCGTACCAGTCGTGCAGTTCGGCGGCGGGATCGTCGTCCACGGTGACGGCCAGATGGACGCTGCCGTCCACGTCGTGGAAGACCGCGGCCACCTGTGCGGTCCGCCCGTCCAGGAACATGTCCTGGGCGTCGGCGCCCCGGCCGCGCGGACACAGCCGCACCCGGCTGCCGCCGCCCACGGCCACCCCGTCCACCAGGACGGTGTCCGTGGCCGGGGACAGTCCGTCGTCCCCGCCCTCCTGCCACCAGGCGGGCCGCCCGGTGGCAGGGCGCTGGGCCGGGGTCAGGGAGCGGATGGCGCCGTGCAGCCGGGAGAAGACCTCCGGGGGCATGGTGTCCACCCGGTCGAGGATCCGCGCGGCCCGCGGATCGGTGGCCCGGGCCTCGGCCTTCTCCTCATCGGTCAGCAGCATCGTGCGCAGTGTCAGGATCTCGTCGATCTCCGCCGCGTCGTGCAGGTCGCCCGGGCTCTCCGGGGCCACCTGCGGGTGGTCCGGGAGGATGATCGGAGCGGAGAGCAGGAACGCCCCCGTCGCGCCGTCGTCGCCCGCCGGCCGTGGCGGCCCGCCGAGCACCGGGAACGTGAAGGCGTTGCGGCAGCCGCGGACCTGCTCGGCGAGGCCGGCGGGCGGGTCGATCAGCGACACGAACTCGGCCCCGTCGGCGGCGAGGAGGGTGTGCGTGGCGAGCAGCGCCTGCCCGAGCACCGCACCGCGCGGGGCCTGCGGGTCGGCCGCCGCGGCCGTGTTCTCGGTGCGCACCCGCAGCCGGTACAGCTCCGGTCCGAGCGGCTCGGCCACGACCGTCGTCCGCGCCCGCACCTGCCCGCGCCGCCGCACCGTCCGGCCCGCGCCGTCCGGCAGCGGCTCGTACTCCGTGCCGGCCGGCGCGCCCACGGCGGTGGTCCGACCTTCCCGCAGCAGTTCCGCCAGCGGCAGCACCAGCTCGGTCTCGCGGGGCACCGCCTCCTCGAACGACAGGTGGGTGACCCCGTCGGCGGTCCGCAGCGACTCGACCGGGCGGTGCCCGCCGTTCTCCTCAGCGGCCTCCACCTGCTTGTGCTGGAGCTGCAGGTACCGCACCCGCACGCGGACGGCCGCGTCGGCGCGGCACACCCGCAGCAGGCACTCGGTCCGCTGGTACCAGGAGTCGGCGGAGCCGGAGACGCCGGGTGTGACCGGTGCGTCCCGCTCCACCCAGTCGCGGGGCAGCAGCACCCCGAACTGCCAGCGGACCCGGTTCTTCGCCGAGGAGCGGCGGTAGGGATACAGCAGGTACCCCTCGTAGAGCACGGCGTCCGCCACGGCACTCAGCTGCGCACAGCCCTCGCCGACTCCGTTCGCCATGCTCTCTCCTCGCCACTCGTGATCGCGGGTCCTCACCCCACGTTCACACCGGTCGCGCCCGCCCGCCCCTCAGGCGCACCGTCATTGGGCCGGAGGGTGGAATCCTGCGGCTGTCCGGGCGTACGGAGGTGCAGGAGGGAGACCGTCACGGTCCGGGGTGCCGGGGTGCCGGGGTGCCGGGGTGCGGGGAGTCCGGGCCGCCGGGCAGCCGTTCCAGCGCCACCAGTGCCGCGTCGTCGCCCAGGTCGCCGTGTACATGGCGGACGAGTTCGCGGCGCAGACCGGCCACCACCGCCTCCAGCGGCCGGCCGGCGTGCGTCTCGACGTGGGCGGTCAGGTCGAGGAAGCGGCCGCGCCGGTTCCGGGCCCCGTGTAGGAAAGGACCCGCTTTCGGCCCTCTGTCGGGTACGTACCCGCGCCCGTACACTGCGGATCCGCAGACATGCGGGCGCAGTTGACCGGGGGGAGCCATCATGTCCGGAGGTCCGTACGGTCCGAACCAGGGGTACGGCGGACCGCCGCTGCCGCCCATGCCGCCGAAGCCGCCACCCCGGCCCGCGAGCCCGCCGCCCGCGCCGCCGGACGCCTGGCGGGCCGCCGCGACCGCCCTGCTCAACCTGAGCGGTCTCGGCCTCGGCTACGTGCTCCTGCGCCGGTGGGTGCCGGCCGCGGCCTGCTGGGCGGCGACCGCCGCGCTGCTGCTCGTGGCGCTCCCCGCCGACGCCGACGGCGTACCCGGGGCCGCGCTCGCCGGCTACGCCGTACTCCTGCTCTCGGCGGCCGTGCACGGCGGGTTCGCCGGCCTGCGCGCCCGGCTCACCTGGCCCGGCAGGGCGCCCCTCGCGCTGCTGCTTGGCGTACTGCTGCTCGCCGTGCCGGCCGGCGGTGCCCTCTGGTACCGGGACGCCCACCGGGAAGCCGTGGAGCAGGCGCTGCTCGGCCGCCTGGAGCGCGCCGACGACCTGGTGGCCGAGGGCGGCCGGCGGTCCTTCGGCTCCGCCACGCCGGACTACCGCACAGCCCTCGACGTCTACCGCGACATCGCCGTGCACCATTCCGGTTCCCGCGCCGCCCGCAGGGTCCACGACAGCCTGCGCACCTTCTACACCACCGTCGGCGCGGCCTACGGCCACGGCCGGTACTGCGACGCCGTGGAGCCGCTGAAGTACCTGCGCACGCTGCCGGACACGATGCCCGAGGAGCAGCTCGGCCCGCTGGCCGGCTGGCCCGACGACCGGCTCGCGAACGCCCTGTACGGGTGCGGGGAGCAGTCCCTGGCGGCCGGTGAGGCGGACTGGGTGAACCGCTTCGGCGACCTGCTGGACACCTTCCCGCGGTCCGGGGCGGCGGCCAAGGTGGCGCCCGCCGTCGACGCGGCGGTGAAGAAGCAGGAGAAGGCCGTCGACGGTGATGATCCCTGCACGGCCGTCGAGCGGTTGCGCGACCTCGGCACCCGGATCGGCGACCTGGCCGGCCCGGCCCGCGACGCGGACGGCGCCCTGGCGAGGACCGCGAGCCGGGCCGGCCGCAGCGGTGACTCGGGCACGTACGCCTGCGGTGTCGACCAGTACAAGGACGGTGAGTTCGAGGCGGCGCAGAAGACCATGGAGCAGTTCGCCGCCGGCCACAGGCACGACCGGAACCGGGCCCGCGCCGAGAAGATCGCGATAGCCGCCGAGGTCGCCCGGACGCTCCCCGCGGCCGGCCGGAAGCTGCCCACCACGGCCTCCGGCGGCGGCATCTCCGTCACCGTCAAGAACGACAGCCCGGACGACATCACCGTCCTGTACACCGGCCCGGTCACCGGCAGTTTCACCCTCAAGGGCTGCGGCGGCTGCAAGGCGTACACGTTCGCGGACACGGTGTTCAAGACCTTCAAGCCCTGCAACGACAGCGGCAGGCACTACCCGCAGCGCACCATCAGCCTGCCCGTCGGCACCACCTGGTTCGTGCACAAGCCGGACGGCGACAGCACCGCCACCCCGGCCTCGGACACCGCCGAACTCAGGCCCGGCTACCTCTACACCGAGTGCGCCTACTCGACCCAGCGGCTGGGGTCCGGTCACTGACCGGACGCCTGCCGTCCCGCCCCGGCGCCCGGATGCCGGCCTCCGGGCCGGGGACGTAGCCGCACAGGACGTCCGCGGGGCCGGTCACCCGCACCTCAGGCGCAGCGGGTGCCGGCGCACCGGGCGCGGCACCTCAGCCGCCCGCGTTGTCGACCCGCAGCCGCACCTGCTCCTCCAGCCTCCGCAGGCTGCCGTCGAGGGCGTCGCACACCGCCTGCTCGCCCGGGTCGTGGCCCTTGTCGAAGAAGGACAGGTGCACGGTCACCTCGCTGACCCCGCTGCCGATGCCCGCCACCTGGAGCCAGCCGGTGTAGCTGCCCTGCTCGCGGGTGCCCCACTCCAGGCGCATCTGCTCCGGCTCGGAGCGCAGCAGAGCGGCCATGTCCTGGCCGGAGCGGTCCTCGTGCACGGTCACGGCAGGTGGCTCCCCGGGGTCCACGTGCAGGGCGTCCGGGAGCCAGGCGTCGAGCCGGCCGACGTTGGCCGCCTGGTCGAAGACCTGCTCGGGCTGTGCGGGCATGGTGCGGGAACGTTCGTACTCGGCCATCGTGGTACCGCCCCTTCCGGTCGGAAGTCGTACCCCGACCGCGTGCCCCTTCCGAGGCGGCCGAAAAGCCCCGACGGCACCTCGCGCCCGTCCCGCCCACGCGGCCCTCCGTTCCGGAAGGCGGGACACTGCGGCAGCGGCTCACAGGCCCAGGGCGATGGCCGTGCGGGTCAGCTCGGCGGTGTTGGTGATGTTGAACTTGGCCCGGATGCGGCGCAGGTAGGCGTCCACGGTGTGGGTGGACAGTCCCATGTGGCGGGCCGTCTGCAGGTAGGTGCGGCCGGCGGCGATGTGCCGGAGCGTCTCCCGCTCGCGCGGAGCCAGCGCGGGGGCGGGGGCTTCGGCGGGCGAGGGGGCGAGGATGGCGCTCATGGTGATTCCTCCGGCGGAACGGCTGGGGGCTGTCCGGTAAGGGTGATTTGCCCTTGTTCCACCAGATTGCTCGCGGGACTTCATGAGGCTGTCCGCCGACTGTCACAGGCGTGTCACGGGGAGCCGGGGCCGGTGCGCGCCGGCCGGCCCGGTGGCCCGGTGGCCGGGCCCGCCCGGCTCAGGACAGGGCCGCGCGGGCCGTCCGCTCCACCAGGGACACGCCGTCGCCCATGGACGCGCTGCCGTCGGACAGGACCGCGACGAGGTACCGGTGCCCCTTGACCGTGACCCGGCCGACGCTGTTCACGTCCCACAGGCCCGTGGTGTTCCGCTCCAGCCAGCCGTTCTTCAGGGCCCGCCCGGCGTCCTCGGGGCCGGCCGCGGAGACGCCCCAGCTCTGCTCGGGTACGACCTGGCCCATCAGGGTGCGGACATAGGCGCGGGACCGCGCGTCGAGCCCGCCGGAGCCCGCACGCACCGTGCCCCCGGTACCGAACACGGCCCGCAGCAGCCGTATCTGGTCACTCGCGGTGGTCCGGGTCAGGCCCCACTTGCCGCCCGGGCCGCCCGTGGTCGAGGTCAGCCCCAGGCGCTTGTTCGCCGCCGCCAGGCCGGGGGCCCGGCCGATCTGCCGCCACAGCGCGTTCGCCGCCGCGTTGTCGCTGCGCCGGATCATGGGCTCGGCTCGCCCCTTCTCCTGCGCGCTGAGCTGCCGTCCCGCGTCCTGCGCCCGCAGCAGCAGCGCCGCGAGGATGTCGACCTTGACGATGCTCGCGGTGTCGTACGCCCGGTCCTCGCCGTGCAGCACCGGGGTGCCGCCGGCGCCGTCCAGGTCGAGCACGGCCGCCGTGGCGTGCGCCGGAGGGTGTCCGGAGGATGCGGTGCCGGCGGCCATGGCCGGGGCCGGGTACAGGAGGCCGGCGGAGAGCAGGGCGGCTGCCGAGGCCAGCAGGGCGCCGGCCTTGGTCCGCGCGGTGCGGGTGGGGCAGGAGGACATGGGTCACGAACGTAGCCACCGCACGCGCCCGGCGACGTGGTCCCGGTCACCTTCGGCCCCGATTCGCCCGGATTGTGAGAAAACCCACCGATGGGGCGCATTGTGGGGCCCGGCTCGCTCCCGGGGCGGCGTGTACGCGTGGCCGGGCCGTCCTCCTCGCTTATCGTCGGCCGGACACCGACATCCGGAGTGACCATGGAAAAAACGGATGAACTGGTTGGTGTGGCGGCCGGCCGCCTCGGCCCGGCCGTGCGCCGCGCCCGGATCCGGCCGCTCGGCGCGGCCCTCGTGCTCACGGCCGCCGCCACCGCCGTGCTCCTGCCGGCCGGCACCCGGTGGCTCGACGATCCGGCCGTCCAGGCCTGGCGCACCGTCTGCCTGGCCATCACCGTCCAGGCGCTCCCCTTCCTGCTCCTCGGCACCGCCCTGTCCGGCGCCATCAACGCGTTCGTGCCGGCCGACCTCTTCACCAGGGTGCTGCCGAAGCGGGCCGCCCTCGCCGTACCGGTCGCCGGCGCCGCCGGCGCGATCCTGCCCGGCTGCGAGTGCGCCTCCGTCCCCGTCGCCGGCAGCCTCATCCGCCGGGGCGTCCCCCCGGCCGCCGCCTTCGCCTTCCTGCTCTCCGCCCCGGCGATCAACCCCGTCGTGCTCACGGCCACCGCCGTCGCCTTCCCCGGCAACCCGGCGATGGTCGCCGCCCGGCTGCTGGCCTCCCTCGGCACGGCGGCCGTGATGGGCTGGCTGTGGCTCTGGTTCGGCAAGGAGGAGTGGCTGCGCCCCCTGCTGCGCCACCGGCACACCGGCCACCGGCACGGCCACAGCCGCCGGACCGAGTTCCGGCTCGGCTTCCAGCACGACTTCCTGCACGCCGGCGGCTTCCTGGTGCTCGGCGCCATGGCCGCCGCCACCTTCAACGTCACCGTGCCCCGCTCCGTCCTCGACACCTTCTCCGGCTCGCCCTGGCTCTCGGTGCTCTTCCTGGCCGGCCTCGCCGTGCTGCTGGCCGTCTGCTCGGAGGCGGACGCGTTCGTCGCGGCCTCCCTCACCGGTTTCTCGCCGACCGCCCGGCTCGCCTTCCTGGTGGTCGGCCCGATGGTCGACCTGAAGCTGATCGCCCTTCAGGCCGGCACCTTCGGCCGTGCCTTCGCCTGGCGGTTCTGCACGGCGACCACCGTCGTGGCGATCGCCGCGAGCGTCCTGACCGGAGGCGCGCTGCTGTGAAACGCCCCGTCCAGACCCTGCTCCTGGCCCTGACCGGTATCGGCCTGCTGCACGCGGCCCTGTTCACCGACACCTACCTGCGCTACGTCAAGGCCGGACTGCGCCCGCTGCTCATCGCCTCCGGGCTGGTCCTGCTGCTGCTCGGCCTGGCGGGAGCGGCCGTCCGGGACCGGCACCACCTCCGCGGGGACACCGGGGCCGAGCACGGCCACGACCACACCGGCACCCCGCGCATCGCCTGGCTGCTCTTCCTGCCCGCGCTCAGCCTGCTGCTGTACGCCCCGCCCGCACTCGGCGCCTACACCGCGGCCCGCGCCGGCAGCAAGCCCGTCAGCGTGCAGAAGAAGGGGTTCGCCCCGCTGCCCGCGACCTCGCCGCTGCCGCTGACCCTCACCGACTTCACCCGGCGGGTCCAGCAGGACCGCAGCCGGGCCGTCGGCGACCGCACCGTGCGGCTGACGGGCTTCGTCACCCCGGCCGGCGAGGACGGCGGCTGGTACCTGACCCGCATCATCTTCACCTGCTGCGCGGCGGACTCGCAGACGGTCAAGGTGCGCATGTACGGCACCGGGGCGCCGCCCGCCGACACCTGGCTGGCGGTGACCGGCACCTGGCACCCGCACGGCACCCTCGGCACCGGCACCGCGGAGGCGGCGCTCGACGTCCGGGACGCCACACCCGTCGCCCAGCCCGTCAACGCCTACACCGACGACCTGCCGCTCACGCCCTCCTAGGGGTGCCTCCCGCACGATCCCCGCTCCCCAAGGGACGACCGGCGTGCGGAGGTGCAGGATGGTGTCATGACCCCCGCTCCGGTCGCCGGGTCCGGGAGACCGCGGGGGCCGCCCCGGCTTCGGGCCGCCGGTGTGCGAGAGGAGGCGGTGACGATGACACGGACACCTCCCACGACGGTCACCCCGGTGCGGCTGTGGCGGTGGCGGCGCAACCCCCTGAAGCGGCACAGCGACGTCGTCGAGGCCTGGATCGTCCTCGCCGGCTGGCTGCTGGCCCTCCTCGCCGGGGTGTTCGCGGGCGTGCTGGCGGCCGGGACCTCCCAGTCGGCGTTCACGGCGAGGCTGTCCCAGGTGCACCCCGTGGCCGCCGTCCTCACCGACGACGCGGCGCGCCCCCCGGCCGCGGGCAGCGGATACGACGACGGGCGGGTGTGGGCGGCGGTGCGCTGGACGGACGCGGACGGCTCGGTGCACACCGACCGGGCGAAGGTCGTCCCGGGCGCGCCCGCCGGCACCCGGATCACCGTGTGGACGAACCGGTCGGACCGGGTCGTGCCCGCCCCCGTCACCGGAGCGGCGGCCGACCTGCAGTCGGCGCTCACCGGTGCCCTCGTCGCCCCGGCGGCCGGTGCGCTGGTCTGGGGCGCCGGGTGGCTGGTCCGCAGCCGGCTCATCCGGCGGCGCATGGCCGAGTGGGACGAGGAGTGGAAGCAGATCGGACCCCGGTGGGGAAACCTGAGCGGAGGCAGGGGCTGAGCGCCGTGTGCGCCGCCGGACCTACCGCGCAGGTTGTACACCGGCCCCGCGTACCGCGGCCGGTGGAGCCAGGGATCAACTCCCGGGTTGGCGACGGGCCGAGCCCCGGCACGTAGCTTTTGTGCCGTGCCGTGAGGCACTCGTCAATCAGGGGGATACACATGCAGACGAACATCTTCACCAGGACCCTCCTCGCCGCCACGACGACCGTGGCGCTGGCCGCGGGCAGCCTGGCCGCGGCGGGCACCAGCTTCGCCGCCCCCGCGGCGGCCCGGCCGGCTGCGGTCAGCGAGGCCGTCACCCCGCAGGCGGTGACCAACCTCGGGCTGAACGCCGCCCAGGCGAAGAAGGTCCAGCGCTGGCTGAAGACGTACTGGGGCTACCGGGGCTCCATCGACGGCAAGCTCGGCCCCGACAGCTGGAAGGCCTTCCAGCGCTGCCTGAAGAAGTACTGGCACTACAACGGCCGGATCGACGGCGTCGTCGGCAAGGAGACGGTCAAGGCGCTCCAGCGGCTCCTGAAGAGCGGCTACGGCTACCGCGGCTCCATCGACGGCATCGCCGGCTCCGGCACCAAGTCCGCGTTCAAGCGGTTCGCCAACGCCCACTGAGGTACGGCACCCCGGTCCGCCCGGAACACCCTCCGCCCCACAGCGGGGCGGAGGTCGCCGGGCGGACCAACCGGTACCGGTGCGGGGGAGCGGGGCACCGGCGGGTGAACCGCTTCGGCGGCGGGCTTGAGGGCGCCCCGCCGGGCAACCCGGCCGGTACGGCGAAGCTGCGCGTGCCCCGGCGGCACCACCGGCGGGCCGTTCCCGCTCGGCCTGGAGTTCGACGCGGAGACCCTGCGGCAGCGGGCCATCGCCGGCGGCCACCCGCCGCGCGCCGTGCCCCCGGCCCCGCGACACCGGGACGTGGGACGAGGAGGACGTACGCCGCCTGGACGAGACCTGACGCGGACGCCCTCCCGGCCCCGTCACGCCGCGTGCCCGCCGTCCACCGAGAACTCCGCGCCCGTCACGTACGCCGCCTCCGGCCCCGCGAGGAACGCCACCATGGACGCCACCTCCTCGGCCGTGCCGAAGCGGCCCAGGGCGGTCAACGCCGCCTGCCCCGACGCGTACGGCCCGTCCGCGGGGTTCATGTCGGTGTCGGTGGGGCCCGGGTGCACGACGTTCGCCGTGATGCCCCGCCCGGCCAGCTCCCGCGCCAGGGCCTTGGTCAGCCCGACGACGGCCGCCTTGCTCATCGCGTACAGCGTGGCCCCGGGGCCCGGCACGCGCGCCGCGACGCAGCTGCCGACCGTGATGATCCGCCCGCCGGCCCCCATCAGCGCGGCGGCCGACTGGGCGGCCAGGAACACACCCCGCACGTTCACCGCCAGCAGCCGGTCGACGTCCGCGAGGGACAGGCTCTCCAACGGCGCCATGATCCCTATGCCCGCGTTGCCCACCAGCACGTCGAGACCGCCCAGTTCCTCCGCCGCGCGCCGTACCGCGCCCGCCGCCTCCGCCGCGTCCGCGGAGTCGGCACGCAGGGCCACCGCCCGCCGCCCCAGCGCCTCGATGTCCCGTACGACGCCCTCGGCCGCGTCCTTGCCGTGCACATAGGTCAGGGCCACGTCCGCGCCCTCCCGGGCCAGGCGCCGTGCCGTCGCCGCGCCGATGCCCCGGCTGCCGCCGGTGACCAGTGCCGTCCTGCCCCGCAGTTCCAGTCGTGAAGTCATGACTCCATCCCAGCCGCCGGCAGCGGGGAGCACCGGCGGGGAACGGACATCGACCTCGGCGGCCCCGGCGGGCGGGCACCGCGGTCAGCCGCGCGGGACGGCGCCCGGGGTGATCAGGCCGGTCTCGTAGGCGAGGATCGTGGCCTGGACCCGGTCACGCAGGCCGAGCTTGGACAGCAGCGCGTTCACATGGCTCTTGACCGTGCCCGTGGTGACGCCGAGTTCGGCACCGATCTCGGCGTTGGTCAGCCCGGAGGCGATCTTCAGCAGGACCTCCCGCTCCCGCTGGGTGAGCCGGCCGAGGGGCCCGCCGGCCGGGGGCGGCGGCGGGGCGCTGCGGGCGAACGTGTCGATCAGCCGCCGGGTCACGGCGGGCGCCAGGATGCCGTCGCCGGCCGCGACCACCCGGATCGCGGACAGCAGTTGCTCGGGCTCGGCGTCCTTCAGCAGGAACCCGGACGCCCCCGCGCGCAGCGCCTCGTACACGTACTCGTCCAGGTCGAACGTGGTGAGCACCAGCACGCGGGGCCCGCCGGCCGGCGCGGTGACCAGCCGGGTCGCGGTGAGCCCGTCCATGCCCGGCATCCGGATGTCCATCAGGACGACATCGGCCTCCCCGGCGGCGGCGAGCGACACCGCCGTCGCCCCGTCACCGGCCTCGGCCACCACGGTCAGATCGGGTTCGGCGTCCACGATGGCCGCGAATCCGGCCCGGACCACGGCCTGGTCGTCGACGACGATCACGCGTACGGCTACGGGAACACCTCCTGGACCGGGGCCGGAACGGCTCCGGCCGGCAACACCACCCGTAGCGTACCGGCCGGTTCGCACTCGATCCGCCCCCCGCCCGCGGCGGTCTGCACCCGCAACCGCTCGGCTACCGGGCCGGCGACGGCGAGGCGTACCCCCGTCACCGTGACCCGCAGGATGCCGCGCCGCCGCCGCAGGGTCACCCGGGCCGGCCCCGCGTCGCCCGCGCCCAGCGCCGCTTCCACGATCCGGTACACCGAGACCTGCACCGACGACGGCAGGTCCCGGCCGGCCTCCGGCAGGCCCCGCAGCCGTACGTCACGGCCACCGGACCGCAGCGCGCGGCACAGGGCCTCCAGGTCGCCCACGGCGGGCGACGGAGCGAGCCGGCCGCTCGGTCCGCCGCCGTCGCCCAGGCTGTGCAGCACCTCCCGCATCGCGGCCAGCGCCGCCCTGGCCGTACCGGCCACCTCCGCCAGGTCGCCCCGCCGGGCCGCGCCGACGAGCGCCCGCGTGTGCGCCGGCACGGCGTCGCGCAGGGTGGCCGCCAGCCGCTGCCGTTCGGCCTCGGCGGCCCGGTCCGCCTGCCACATGGAGCTGGCGAAGGCGAACTCGTCGTAGGCCAGGGCCCGCAGCCGGCGGCGCCGTACGAACAGGCCGGCGCCCCACACCGCGGCGAACACCGGGGCCAGCAGGACGGACAGGAAGATCACCAGCAGGACGGCGCCGGCCACGCCCGTCGGCTCGCCCGCCACTGAACCGTCGGCCGCGGACACGGCCGTCACGGCGCCGGCCACGCCGAGTGTCGCCGCGGCCGGCGCCGGCCAGGTGCGCCCGGGCCCCCGCCCGTACGCGGCGACCGCGTACACGGCCAGCGTCTCCACGAGCGTCCCGGCGGGGAGGAACTGCGCCACCCGGGCCGGCAGCTGCCACCCGGCGACGGCCGCCGGCCCCAGCCAGGCCGTCGCCAGAACGCCGAGGAGGACGGCCCACGGCGCCCGTCTGCGCCACAGCAGGGGCAGCGCGTGCAGCACCAGCAACCCGCAGACGACCAGCAGCGCCGGCAGCGCGGCGCACCGGGCGGCGGCCGTCCAGTCCTCCGTGAGCGCAAGGGCGCACGACACCGGCAGGATCATCGACGCCAGTACGAGCGCGGGATCGGCGAGCCGCTGCTCCCGCAGGACGTCGCGCCGCCGGCCGTGCTCGTCCGGCCGCCGCGGCTCGGCACCGTCGGGAAGCGTCGCGCACACCCGCCAGCCGCCCTCCGGCGTGGGCCCGGCGGTCAGTTCGCCACCGGCCGCCGCGGCCCGCTCCCGCATCCCGGCCACGCCGCGCCCCGCGCCCAGCCCCCCGGCACCCTGCTGCGCGGTGCGCGGCGGCGCGTTCTCCACGGTCAGCCGGAGCAGACCGTCCGCCCGCACGACCAGCACCCGGGCGGCGGCGCCGGGCGCGTACCGCAGCGCGTTGGTGAGCGCCTCACGGACGATGCTGTGGATCGCCTCGGCCGACGGGCCCGCCAGGTCACCGGGGATCCGCGCGCCGACCGGGCGGCCCAGCCGGCCGAAACCCGCGACCAGTTCCTCGATCCGCCCGCTCATCGGACGGTGGTCCGGGCGGTCGGTGTCCCGCAGCAGCCCCACCAGCCGGTGCAGCGCCGTGAGGGTCTCCGCGCCGGTCCGCTCGGCGAACGCCAGTGCCTCGGCGGCCAGGTCGGGCCTGCTGTCCTGGAGCCGGCGCGCGGCGTCGACGGTCACCACCACCGAGGTGAGGTGATGGGCACTCACATCGTGCAGTTCCCGGGCCAGTCGCCGGCGCTCCTCGTCGGCCGCCAGCCGGCGGACGTGCTCCGCCCCGGCCAGCCGCCGGGCCGCGGTGAGCCGGCCGGCGAGCCACTGGCGCCGTGCCTCGCCGAGCCCCGCGCACAGCAGGTACACACCGAGCGCGATCGCCATGTCGGACAGCAGCGCGGGCCGGGGGCCCTCCTCCACGGCGGACAGCACCCATTCGACACCCACCACGGCCCCGACGGCCCGCACCGTCACCGGCACCGGGCAGCGCACGGCGACGGAGTACAGGGCGACCGGCGTGCCGAGGCCCAGGTAGCCGTCCGGCCAGGCGAGCCCGCCCAGGACCAGGGCGCCCAGGGTGCAGGCCAGCGCCCGCACCGGGACGGTCCGGCGCCGCCCCAGCGCGGCCGTCTCCAGGGCCAGCGCGCCCAGCACGCAGAGCAGCGCCGGTCCGCCGGGAGTGCCGTCCGGGCCCACGCCGGGCCACAGCAGGGCGCCCTGCCCGGCCGCCAGCAGCAGGGGCAGAAGCCAGTTGCGTATCGTCTCCATGTCGCCGACGAGCGTAGAGGCCGCCCGCGCGCCGGGCACCGGACCTGAGGAGGAGGGGTCTCTCCCACCAGGGATAGAGACGGGGAGCGGGTACCAACCCGGGACAGAGCACGCGGTCGTGCTCCGGGCCGATGGCACGCCGGGACGGGTGGGGCAGGCTGACGGCATGACACAGCCACAGCTCACCGGGCGACTGCCCTACCACCGCCTGGCCCGCCTCTCCCCCCGCTACCGGTGGTGGCGCCCCCTGCTCGGAACGCTGGTGGCGGCCGTCACCTATCTGGTCGCCGTGGTGATCCTGATGTTCTGCAGTGTGGCCCTGGGCCTGTCCCTCGGGTACCGGGAGGACAACGACGGCTGGCCGGAGTTCGGCCCCGTCTCGGGCACCGCCGTGGACCTGCTCTCGATCGCGGTGGCGATACCCGTCGTGGCGCTGACCGTGCGCTGGATCGGCCGGCGCCGCCCCGGCACGGTCTCCTCCGTGACCGGGCGGCTGCGATGGCGCTGGCTGCTGCGGTGCGCGCTGACCGCCCTGCCGGTCCTCGCCCTCGCGATGGCAGGCATGTTCCTGCTGCCCGCGGACGGCGGGGCGGAGGGCCCGTGGGCGGGCTGGGCGGCCTTCGCCCGGGCCCTCGCCGTGCTGGTGGTGCTCGTACCGGTGCAGGCGGCGGCCGAGGAGTACCTGTTCCGCGGCTGGCTGACGCAGGCCGCCGGGGCGTACCTGCGCTCGCCGTGGGCCGCCCTCCTGCCCCAGGCCGTCCTGTTCGCCGCCGCCCACGGCTGGGGCACCCCCTGGGGCTTCGCCGACCTGGTCGTGTTCGGGACGGCCGCGGGCTGGCTGACCTGGCGGACGGGCGGTCTTGAGGCGTCCATCGCCCTGCACGCGGTCAACAACCTCCTCGCCTTCGGCGCCTCGGCCGCCGTCGTGGGCGGGCTGAGCAGCGACGAGAGCGCGGCCGACGCGCCGTGGCAGGTGGTCGCGCTCGACGTCGCGGGCATCGCGCTGTACACGGCGGCCGTGGCCTGGTGGCTGCGCCGCCGGCGGCTGGACCGCACCGCCCCGGCGCCCCAGCACCCGGCACCGCCGCCGGTTCTCCCGCCGGCCTACCCGCTCCCGCCGGTGTACCCGTACGCCGATAGCGCCCCCGTACCGCCGCGGTGGCCCGGCCGGCCGGGACCGGGCACGGCGGTACCGCCCGCCTCCCGGGGCGGCTCGGGCGACGGCGCCGACGGCGGGTGAGCCGCAGCCCGGAGCCGGGATCAGACGGTGTGCAGGGTGCGGACCGCGAGGTCGATGGCGGCGCGGGTGCCGGGCAGGGCGTTGAGCATCACGAAGTCGTGGATGCTGCCCTGGCAGCGGACCGCGGTGACCGGGACACCGGCTGCGCGGAGTTTGTCGGCGTAGGTCTCGCCCTCGTCGCGCAGGACGTCGGCCTCGCCGGTGACGACGAGTGCCAGGGGCAGGCCGGGAGCTGCTCGGTGGTGGCGCGAAGGTGCGGCACCCGCGCCCCCGCGCCACCGGTCAGCCGACGCGGGCGGCGATGATGCGGGCGCAGGCCAGGGACTCGGTGTGGGTGGTGTCCACCTCCAGGTCGTACTCCACGCCCCGGTGCACCGGCCCCGCCTGGGCAGCCGCCATGCCCGGCGCGCGGTCTCCCCGGGCCAGCTCCCGGGCCGCGGCGACCTCGGGATCGCACCGGACGCCGACCCACAGCACGGCCAGTCCGGCCAGGGCCTTCCGCCAGCGCTGCTGGGAGGCCGCCCCACCGAGGAAGACATCGTCCACGACGATCCCGGCACCCGCGCGGGCGGTGGCCGCGACGCCCTCCCTCCAGGCCGCCTCCACGGCGCGGAAGCCGGCCCCGACGTGCACCCCGCCGTCCTCGGCGAACTCGATCCCGCCGTCGGCACCTCGCAGCCTCCGTGGCAGCGCGTCCACGAGCGAGTCGATGCCGAACGCCAGCCAGGGCCCGGGCAGCACCTCCTGCAGACACCGCACGATGCCGGACTTCCCCGCACTGGAACCACCGTTGAGAAGGATCACCTGAATCGTCACCGGGCCACACTACGGAAGGTCCGGGGACGGCGGGTGACGCATTCCGGCGCCGCCCCGCCACCAGTACCCGGCCGACGGGCCGGCGCCCTCCGGCGCGGCGAGTGCACCGAGCGGACCCGCGAGCTGGGCGGCGGGTTGCCGGGCGAACGGTTCAGGCCGGCTTGTCCCGGACGCCGCGGCAGGACGGCACACCGCAGGAGCGGCTCGACGCGCACGCCTGGCCGGTGGAGCGTCTTCCCGGCGGCCCGGCCCGTATCCTCACCCAGGAGGCGCAGAGCGGCCGGCCCGCCGCCGAACCCGATGCTCAACGGACATCAGGCGTGGCTGGGCGGCCTGGTCCGCGCCGCACGAAGCCCGCGAAACGCAGGAAGTTGACGTCATGACCGACAAGCTCACCGTGAGCGTCCTGGGCACCGGCATCATGGGCGCCGCGATGGCCCGCAACCTCGTACGGGCCGGACACACCGTCCGCGCCTGGAACCGCACCCGCGCCAAGGCCGAACCACTCGCCGCCGACGGCGCCTACATCGCCGGCACGCCCGCCGAGGCCGTCGAGGGCGCGGACGTCGTCCTGACCATGCTCTACGACGGCCCGGCCACCCTGGACGTGCTGCGCGAGGCCGCCCCGGCGCTGCGCTCCGGCACCGCCTGGGTGCAGTCCACCACCGCCGGCCTCGACGCCATCGGCGACCTGGCCGCCTTCGCCCGCGACCACGGACTGGTCTTCTTCGACGCGCCGGTGCTTGGCACCCGCCAGCCCGCCGAGGCCGGCCAGCTCCTCGTCCTGGCCGCGGGCCCGAGCGGCCACCGCGCCGCCGTGGCCCCGGTGTTCGACGCGGTCGGGGCCCGTACCGTGTGGACCGGCGAGGACGGCGCGGCCGGTACCGCGACCCGGCTGAAGCTGGTCGCCAACAGCTGGGTCCTCGCGGCCACCGCCGCCACCGGTGAGGTGCTGGCCCTGGCCCAGGCGCTCGGCGTGGACCCGCAGGGCTTCTTCGACGCGATCGCGGGCGGCCCGCTGGACATGGGCTACCTGCACGCCAAGTCCAGGCTCATCCTGGACGAGCAGCTGACCCCGCCCCAGTTCGCGGTGGCCACGGCCGTCAAGGACGCCCGGCTCATCGTCCGGGCGGGCGAGGCGCACGGTGTGCGGCTGGACGTGGCCGCCGCGAGCGCCGCGCGCCTGGAACGCGCCGCCGCGCAGGGCCACGCCGACGAGGACATGGCCGCCGCCTACTTCGCCAGCTTCGACCCCGCCGGCCGGCCGTCCGCCTGACGGGACCCGGCGGCGCGGCGGTCAGTTTCCCGTGCCGGTGCTCGCCGCCGTGTCCGCCGCGGATTCCTGCGCCGCCCGGCCCGCGGGTTCCCCGGGCACGGTGTAGAAGACGGACGAGCCCTGCTTGGTGCGCTGGGCGCCGTTCCTGGCGACGAGGTTCTCCAGCGTGGCGCGTACGACCTTGGTCTGGACGCCGCGGTCCGGGTGGGCCCGGTCGAGCGCCTCGGTGACCTCCGCGGCCGAGCGCGGTTCGTGCTGCTCGGCCAGGTGCCGGCGGACGAGTTCGACGAGCGTGGGCTGGGCGGCCTCGGAAGTCGCCTTCTTCACCGTCGGCTTCTGCACGGCCGGCTTCTTCGCCGTCGCCTTGGCGGTGGCCGGCTTGGCCGCCGGCTTCCTCGCTTCGGTACGCCGCGCGCCGCCGCTCTTCTTCCGAGGGGAGGGTACGGCCACGCCACCGGCCGCCGCGGCGATGCCGAGCGCCTGCTGCATGTTGAGCAGGACGGCGTGGTCGCGTTGCAGGGTGGCCAACTGCTCCTGCAACACTGCGAGTTCAGCCGTGATGCGGTCCTGTTCCTTGAGGTTGTGTTCGAGGTCGTTGGTCACCTGGCTGACGTATTGAGAGGTCAGTTCGCTGACGGGCCCAGCGCTTTCCGGCATCTTTCCCTCCGCTCCTGACGGTGCGACACCTGGATGATACGGGTGGGTCAACCCGTTTTCACCGTTGGCGAGGCGGCAATCCGAAGCGGACGCCCCGCGGTACGGGGCCCTCACCCGCCTCGGCCGGCGACGGCGGCCCGCCCGGCCGACGGAACCGCCGACCCGGCCGGCGTCACCCGTGGGGCAGTGCGTGCGGGTTGGCGGCTCTGCCCTCCGTGCTCAGCAGGACGACCACCGAGCCGGGCCCCAGCCCCAGCCGGTGCCGGCGTTCCGTGGCACCGCCGCCGGTGAGGAGTGCGCGGACACCGGCGAGCGCGGCGGCGCCGCAGGGGCCCGAGGAGACGCCCAGCGCGGCGAGGTCGCGGGACGCGCGGGCACTGTCGGCGTCGGTGACGGTGACCGCGGCGTCCAGTCCCGCGCGCAGCACGGGCCAGGCGGTGCGGGACACGGTCCCGCAGTTCAGGCCGGCCATGACGGTCGCGCCGGTGCGGACGTCGACCGGAGCGTCCCGGGTGAGGCTCGTCAGCAGGCAGGCGGCGGACTCCGGTTCGACGGACAGCAGGGCCGTGGCCGGAGTTGCCGTACGGCTGCGGTAGTGGGTGACGACGGCCTGCGCCAGCGAGCCGACTCCCACCGGAACGGCCACCAGTCCCGGCGCGGCGGCTCCGGCGGCGGCCAACTGCTCGTCCGTCTCGGCGCACAGCGTGGAGTAGCCCTGGACGATCCACCCGGGGACGGTCTCGTACCCCTCCCACGCGGTGTCCTGAACCAGCACCGCCTCCGGCATCCGCGCCGCCTCGTCCGCCCGGCGCACCGCCTCCTCGTACGGGCCCGGCACCCGGGTCACCTCCGCGCCCTCGCCGGCGATGGCCGCCGCGGTGGCCGGATGGATGTCCTGCGGGACGAAGACGTGCGCGCGCCGGCCGTGCAGCCGGGCCAGCCGGGCCACGGCGTGGCCGTGGTTGCCGTCCGTGGCGCAGACCAGGGTGACCGGACCGGGGGTTCGCGCCGCCAGCACGAGGTGCACCGCCCAGGACGCGCCCAGCACCTTGAAGGCCGGCAGGCCCAGACGTGCCGACTCGTCCTTGACGAAGACGCGGCCCACTCGCAACTCCCCTGCGAGCGAGGGTAGTTCGGTCAGCGGGGTCGGGGCGTAACCGGGCAGTGAGGCGTGGAAGCCGCGCACCTCGGCGGGGGCCGGCGCGCAGTGCCAGGACCGGGCGGACGGCCGTACGAGCCATGGCACCGGTCCGCCGGACGGTGAAGTGTCCTCACGCATCCTCTCAGCCTGCCGCCTCCCTCCGCCGCCGGTCCAGGACACGAACCCGCCCTCCCGAGGTGGTGTTCAAGCACATGAACACTGCTCACGTGGGTGTACATCATGGCGGCTCCTGTGCAAGGCTCGGTCAACTTCTCGTGGGTCAGGCGGAGTTGGAGGACGACCATGAGCGTTTCCCGGCGTGCGCTGTTGGCGACGGCGGCGGGTGCGGCGGCCGCAGGCACCGCCGCGGGACCGGCCGCGGCGGCGGACCGGCAGGAGGCGGGAGTGAGCCTGCGGTCGCTCCGGGCGGCGGCGGACTACGCCGTGGAGAAGGTCCGCAGCGTCGCGCCGGGTGTGACGGGCTTCCCGGTCGGGACCAGGTTCGAGAAGTGGACGTACTCGCGCGGCGGGGACTGGGTGGGCGGCTTCTGGCCCGGCACGCTGTGGATGGCCTGGCTGTACAGCGGGGACGACTCCTTCCGCGCGTGGGCGGCCGGCTCCGCCCGCGACCTCGCGCCCCGCCAGTACGACACGAGCACGCACGACCTCGGATTCCTCTTCTCGCCCTCGTGGGTCACCGCCTGGCGCCTGACCGGCGACGAGGAATGGCGGACGGGCGCGGTACGCGCGGCCGGCTCCCTGGCACAGCGGTACAACCCGCGCGGGAAGTTCATCCGGGCCTGGGGTGCGCTGACCGACCGGACCAACGCGGGCCGCGTCATCATGGACACGATGATGAACCTGGACCTGCTGGCGTTCGCGAGCCGGCAGACCGGCGACGACACGTACCTGGACATCGCCGTCGAGCACGCGAGGACCGCGCAGCGGGTCTTCCCCCGCGCGGACGGATCCACCCCGCACGTCTTCGACTTCGACCCGGACACCGGCGCCCCCATCGGCCCCGGCACGGTGCAGGGGTACAGCCCCGCCTCCTGCTGGTCGCGCGGACAGGCCTGGGGCATCTACGGCTTCACGACGATGTACCGGCGGACCGGGATCACGGAGTTCCGGGACACGGCGCGGAAACTCGCCGACTTCGCCATCGGAGCGCTGACCCCGGACCACGTCCCGGTGTGGGACTACCGCGCACCGCAGCAGCCGTACGACATCAAGGACGCCTCCGCCGGGGCCGTCATGGCGTGCGGACTGCTCGACCTGCACGCGGCGACGGGCCGGCACACCTACCGGGAGGTGGCGCTGCGCATGCTCACCGCCCTGTCGGACACCTGCCTGACGAGGAACTCCGCCCGCGCCGACGCGGTGGTGGCCCGCTGCACCCGCAACCGCCCGGCCGAGGACGGGATCGAGATCTCGCTGCCCTACGCCGACTACTACCTGCTCGAAGGCCTCCTGCGCGTGCTCCGGCCCGAGGACGTCGACCGGGCCGTCGACCTGTCGCTGCCGGGGTGACGCGCGGTGGCGGCCGTCGGTGCACCGGGCCGTGGGCCGGGGTGTCATCATCGCGGGGATCCCGGGTAGGGCGCCCGTATGCCTTTGCGTGCCGATGCCCCAGCGTCCTGGAAGAGCCCGCAGCCGTTCGCGGGGAGGGGCCGTGGGTGAGACGCTCGCGCTGGCCTCCGCGCTCTGCTTCGGGGTGACCCACTTCGCGAACGGGCTCGTCTCCCGCCGGATCGACGGCATCACCGTGGCCCTCTGGGCCCAGCTCGCCGGGAGCGTGGTCGCGGTGGTGGCGGCGCCGGCGTTCCCCGGCGGCTCCGCGACGGCGGGGGACTACGGGTACGGGGCGCTCTCGGGCGTCGGGACGGGCGTGGGCGTCGCGTTCCTCTACCGGGCGATGTCCCAGGGGAAGATGAGCGTCGTCGTACCGGTCAGCGATGTCGGCGCCGTCGCCCTCCCCGTCCTGGTGGGCGTGGCCTTCCTGGGCGAACGGCCGGCCGCCGTCGCCTGGGTCGGCATCGCGGCGGCCGTGCCCGCCCTCTGGCTCGTCGCGCAGGCCTCGGGACCCGGCCCGGACGGCGGCCGTGCGCCGGTGACCGCGGGCGTACCGGCCGCGCTGGTCGCGAGCGCCGGTTTCGGGGTGCAGTTCCTCACGATGGCCCAGGTGGGAGCCGACGCCGGCCTGTGGCCCGTGCTGGTCAGCCGGCTCGCCTCCGTGGTGGTCATCGCCGCGGTGCTGGCCCTGTACCGCTCCCCGCTGACGATGCCCGGCCGGCTGACCGCGGTGGCCGCGGCTGCCGGTGCGGTCGGGACGGTCGCCATCATCCTGTACCTCGCCGCCACCCGGCACCAGCTGATGGCCGTGGCCACCGTGCTTTCGGCGCTCTACCCGGCCATCCCGGTGCTGCTGGCGCTGCTCTTCCTGAAGGAGCGGCTGACCCGGTGGCAGGCCGCCGGGCTGGTGTGCGCGGCCGCCGCCATCGCCCTCATCGCCCTGCGCTGAACCCGCCGGCCGGCTCAGGCGCCGGTGTACGTCATGACGTGCTTGACCCGCGTGTAGTCCTCCAGCCCGTACGCCGACAGGTCCTTGCCGTACCCGGACTGCTTGAAGCCGCCGTGCGGCATCTCGGCGGCCGTGGGCATGTGGCAGTTGATCCAGACGATGCCGGCGTCGATCCGCCGGGCCATGGTCACGGCACGGCGGTGGTCCCGCGTCCACACCGACGAGGCCAGTCCGTAGCGCACGTCGTTGGCCATGCGCAGCGCCTCCTCGTCGTCGGCGGACGCCTGCACGGTGAGGACGGGCCCGAAGATCTCCTCCTGGACCGCCTCGTCGTCCTGGCGCAGTCCCGTGACCACCGTGGCCTCGTGGAAGAAGCCCTCGCCGGGCAGCGCCGAACCCCCGGCGACGGTCCGGGCGTGCGCGGGCAGCCGCTCCAGGTAGCCGTGGACCCGGTCGCGCTGCGCCGCGCTGTTGAGCGGCCCGAAGTAGGCGCCGGCGTCGTCGGGCGGGCCGGGCGTCAGCTCCTTCACCTCGGCGACCAGGTGCTCCACGAACGCGTCGTGCACCGAGGCGTCGACGATGATCCGGCACGCCGACGCGCAGTCCTGCCCGGCGTTGTACAGGGCCGCCCCGGCGATGCCCCGCGCGGCGTGCGCCAGGTCCGCGTCGGCCGCGACCAGCACCGGCGCCTTGCCGCCCAGCTCCAGGTGGACGCGTTTGACGTCGGCGGAGGCGGCGCAGGCCACGTCGGTGCCGGCGCGGACGCTGCCGGTGACCGACACCATGGCCGGCCCGGGGTGCCGTACCAGCCGGCGCCCGGTCTCCCGGGTGCCGCACACCACGTTGAGCACGCCCGGCGGCAGGAACTCGGCCGCCAGCTCGGCCAGCATCAGCGTGGTCAACGGAGTGGTGTCCGACGGTTTGAGCACCACCGTGTTGCCGGCGGCGACGGCGGGCGCGAACTTCCACACCGCCATCATCAGCGGGTAGTTCCAGGGGGTCACCTGGGCGCACACGCCGACCGGTTCCCGGCGCACCGACGAGGTGTGGCCGGGCAGGTACTCGCCGGTGGCCCTGCCCTCCAGCATGCGGGCGGCTCCCGCGAAGAACCGGATCTGGTCCGTCATGGGGCCCATCTCCTCGCCGGTGACGAGGTGCAGGGGCTTGCCCGTGTGGACCGTCTCCGCCGCCGCGAACTCCCCGGCCCGCTCCTCCAGGGCGTCCGCGATCCTCAGCAGGGCGCGTTGCCGTTCGCCGGGCGGGGTGTCCCGCCAGCGTTCGAACGCGTCCTGGGCGGAGCGTACCGCCGCGTCGACGTCGGCCTCGCCGGAGACGGGGGCCGTACCGGCGCGGCGGCCGGTGGCCGGGTTCACCAGGGGGACGGTCTCGTCGGTACGGGCCGGACGCCGGGCTCCGCCGATGAAGTTGGGCAGCGGTTCGCCGGGGTTCACCGGGCCTCCCCCACGGGTGTGAAGTCGCGGGAGGCGATGTACGGCGGCCGCGGCTCGGGCGCGGCGAACGGCGGCCCGAGCGTGTTGTCGACACTGTTGTAGACCAGGAAGATGTTGGACCGCGGATACGGCGTGATGTTGCCGTTCGAGCCGTGCATGCAGTTGGCGTCGAAGAACGTCGCGGACCCGGGCGGCCCGGTGAACTGGTCGATCCCGCCCGCCTGTCCGGTCAGCTCGCGCACCGCGTCCTGCTCCGGCATGCCCACGGTGGGGGAGTGGGTGCGCAGCGAGGTGCGGTGGTGGCCGGGCGGGGTGCGGCCGACGCACGGCACGAAGGTGCGGTGCGATCCGGGGATGATCAGCAGACTGCCGTTGTACGGGAAGTTCTCCGTCAGGGCGATCGAGACGCTCAGCGCGCGGGGCCGCGGCATGCCGTCCTCTGCGTGCCAGGTCTCGAAGTCGGAGTGCCAGTAGAACGGCCCGCCGGTGAACCCCGGCTTGTAGTTGACCCTGCTCTGGTGCACGTACACCTCGGAGCCGAGGAGCTGGCGGGCCACGTCCGCGAGCCGCGGGTCGGCGGCCAGCCGGGCGAAGACGGGACTGACGCGGTGCACTTCGAAGACGGAGCGGACCTCCTGGGAGTCCTCCTCCACGACGGTGCGTTCGTCGGCGCGCAGGTCGGGGTCCTCGGCCAGGCGCGCGGCCTCCTGCCGCAGGGCGTCCACCTCGTGGGGGCCGAACAGCGGGTGCGGACCGTGGTGGTGGCCGCGGTCGGCGAAGCCGGTGCACTCGCCCGGTGTGAGCGGGCCCTTTGCGGGGTCTCCCCACACCACGGGATCGGGCCGGGGCACGCTGGGCCCGGGCTCCAGGAGCCGGGTGGGGTAGCGGTCAGTGAGCGTGGTGGTCATGGTGTGCCTTTCCGGTGCGTTCGTCGGGCAGTCGGTCGTGGCGGGAGCCGGCGCGGCAGGCGTCGGGCGCGGGCAGGTCCAGGGCCGGGTTGCCGTCGAAGAAGCCGTTCGGCCGCAGCGTGAACCCCGTGGCCACCACCGGCATCGCCGGCCAGTCCTCGGGCCGTACGACGTGGTGCTCGCCGAAGGTGTGCCACAGCACGATGTCGGCGTCGGCCGTGGGCCGGTCGCCCTGTACGTACTCGGGCAGGCCCCCGTCGCCGGGGTGCTGGTTGGGATAGTCGCCGGAGGCGTACATCTGGGCGGGGTCGTGCGCGGTGACCCAGAGGTGGCCGTAGGTGAAGCGGGCCCGGTGCCAGGCCTGGCTGCCGCGCGGCTGCATGGGCAGCAGGCCCGAGGAGGGCACGAGCTTGTACCCGACCGGTTCGCCCAGGCCGTTGCGCCGGTGCGGGTTGACGATGTTCCAGAAGCGGCCGGTGGCGGACCGCGCGGTGCGCTGCTCGGCCTGCCGTTCCGTGGCCAGCAGGCGCGGCCGAAGGCGCCAGGCGTTGCCGTACGGATTGTGCTCGTCCATCGGCAGCGGCACCGAGTCGACCTCGTACACCGAGTTGCGCGGCCCGTCGACGGCCATGTCCAGGCGCATGGAGAAGAAGTGCTGGTGATGCGGGCCGTACAGGCCGGGCGCCACCGCCGTGCCGTACGGCGGGCAGGAGCCGGAGAACGCCCCCGTCGAGATCATGCCGGTGAGCTTGACCTCGAAGCCGATCGTGCCGTCCAGGTAGAGGTACCAGAAGTAGCCGTACTGGTAGTTGCCGAGGACGGCGAAGGAGGAGATGACCAGCCGGCGCTGCCGCCGGGTGACGACCCTGCCGGTGCGGAAGTCGGTGTGCTTCCAGGCGATGTTCATGTCCTCTTCGTGCATGCAGATCGCGTGCGGCAGCGTGACCGGCTCGCCGTCCTGGTCGTGCACCACGGCGTCGAAGTAGTGGATCTCGCCGAGGCAGTCGCAGCCGAGTTCCAGGGCGTTGACCATGAACCCGGCGCCGTACTCGCCCTCGTCGAAGGCGTTCTTGCGGTAGTGGGTGAAGCCGGGGTCGCCGTACGGCGTGTACATCTCGGCCAGCGAGGCACGGTGGAGCACCGACCGGACCCGGCCCTGGTCCTCGTAGCCCAGCTGGTGCAGCACGAGACCCTCGCGGACGGTGAATCCGAGGCGCAGCCGCCACTTCTGCCAGCGGACCGCGTACCCGTCGACGGTGAAGCTCGGTCCCTCGGGCTGCGTGATCTCGATGGGCTTCAGATCGGTGCGCTCGCGCACCACGGGCGGCCAGTTGCCGTCGGCGGAGCGCTCCTGCGGGTCGTAGTTCCCGGACAGCGGGGGCAGCGGCACCACGCCCTCGTCGGTGACCTCCAGGACCTCCACCGAATCCAGGTCCACCAGGGCCACGAGGTTCTCCACCGGACGGGCGTAGCCGTTGTCGCGGGGGTGGGAACGGGCGAAGGTGAGCGCGTAGGACAGCCGCCGTCCCGGCCAGTCGGGGTGGTCACCGGTGTGGCCGGTGGGCCACGCGTCGACCATGGCGAGGGAGAAGTCGGTGACCCCGCGCCGGCGCATGGCGTCCTGCCAGCGCGGGTCCGCGCGGACCGCGGCGTCGCACTGCTCGAACTCCTCCTCGGTGATGGCGGTGTGGACATCCGGCCGCGGCCGCCACACCGGGACCTCCCCGGTGTCCAGGCACACCACGGCCTCGTAGGTACGGCGGTGCCGCCGGTCGCGCAGGACGACGGACACCTCGCGCGGCGGACGCCGTCCCGGATCGTCGTCGGCCAGGCGTTCCCTGTCCGGTTCCTTGAGCGACATCATGACGAACCGCACGTCGGCCGCCAGTCCGCGCCGGGACCTCAGCAGCGTGGCGGCGCGCCGGATCTCGTCGGCGGTGAGCGGCTCCAGCGGGTGCCGCGTCACCACGGTCGTCGTGGCGGGGGAGACGGTCACAAGGGCCTCCTGGACAGGTGGGCGGTGGGGGTCCGGGGCGGGACGGGCCGTTGTGCGGCCGCCTGGAGCAGGTCGTGCCGCAGGGCCTGCAGGACGAGCGGGCGGCCCGCGTCCAGGTAGAAGTGGTCGCCGGGGAAGCGCCGGTGCCGCACGACGGGGACGCGGGTCAGCTGACCCCAGTCGTCCAGGTGCCGCGGCACGAGCGTCATGTCCTCGGATCCGGCGTAGACGGCGATCGGCGTGGGCAGCGGCAGGCCGCCGGGCCGGTGCCGGTAGGTCTCGGCGGCGGTGAAGTCCGCGCGGAGCGCCGGCAGCATCAGGCGCAGCAGTTCCCGCTCCTCGCGGATCTCCGGTGAGGTGCCGCCCAGCCGGATGACCTCGGCCAGGAAGGCGTCGTCCGGCAGGCCGTGGCAGGGGCGGGCGGGCGCGGTCAGGCGGTGCGGGGGCTCGCTGCCCGAGACGACCAGCATCGCCGGCGGCCTGCCCCGGCGCAGCAGCGCGCGGGCGGTCTCATAGGCCGCGACGGCGCCCAGGCTGTGCCCGAACAGGGCGTACGGGAGGTCGTCCGCCGCCTGCTCCATGACTGCGGCCAGTTCGTCGGCACAGCCGCGGGCGAGGGCGGTCACGCTCGTGCGGGGCGGCTCGGCGTAGCGCCCGTCGCGCCCGGGGAGCTCCACGGGGCGCACGTCGATGTCCGGGGCGAGCGCGGCGGTCCAGGCCCGGTACACACCGCTGCCGGCGCCGGCGTGCGGAAAGCAGAACAGGCGGATCCGGGCGTCGGCGGGCGGGTGCTGCGGGTCAGTCATCGAGGTGGTCGCCTTCCCTTGCGTGCGCGGTGTCCCTTGCGTGCGCGGCGCTCTTGACGAGGTCCCGGACCGTGGGCGAGGCCAGGAAGTGCTCCAGGCGGACGTCCAGGCCGTGTTCGGCGCGGACCCGGGAGACGAACCGGGCCGCGTGCAGCGAGCTGCCGCCCGCGGCGAAGAAGTCCTCGCCCGGGTCCAGCCGGTCCTGGCCGAGCAGCCGGCCCGCGAGCGCGGCGAGGGCGTCCTCCAGGGCGTCCGGCCGGCCGCCGTCCGCCCCCGTGCCCCGCGGCCCGGGCCGCAGGGGCGGCAGCGCGGCGTAGTCGGTCTTGCCGTTGCCGGTGACGGGCAGCGCGGACAGGAAGCCGTAGGCGCCGGGGAGCATGTAGGCGGGCAGGGTCCGGCTCAGGTGCCGGGTCAGTTCGGCAGGGTCCGGGGGATCACCGCCGGCGGCGACGACATGGGCCTCGACCCGGTCCCCGACGGCGACGACGGCCGCCGCGCGGACCCCGGGGTGGCGTTCCAGGGCGTGCTGGATCTCGCCGAGTTCGATCCGGTGGCCGCGGATCTTCACCTGGCGGTCGGTCCGGCCGAGGAAGTGCAGGACACCGTCCCGGTCCAGGCGGACGAGGTCGCCGGTGCGGTACATGCGCGCGCCGGGCAGGCCGGCGAACGGGTCGGGCAGGAAGCGCCGCGCGGTCAGTCCGGGACGCCGGCGGTAGCCGCGGGCCACGCCGGCGCCGCCGACGTACAGCTCGCCCGTAC
Organism: Streptomyces sp. NRRL S-1022; assembly: GCF_000720135.1. GTDB lineage: Bacteria > Actinomycetota > Actinomycetes > Streptomycetales > Streptomycetaceae > Streptomyces. The sequence continues at coordinate 158,306 of NZ_JOIU01000006.1, forward strand.
GGCCGGGCGGCACTACGGTCCCGTGCTCGTCCAGCACGTGTACGCCGACGTTGGCCAGCGGCACCCCGACCGGCACCGGCGCGTCACCGGCCCCGGCGTCGCAGCGCCAGGACGTGACGTCGACGGTGCACTCGCTGGGGCCGTAGAAGTTGTGCAACTGCGCCGCCGTGCCCAGCGCGTGGAACCGTTCGACCAGCCGCGGCGGCAGGGTCTCGCCGCCGCAGAAGACGTAGCGCAGGCCGGCCACGTCGGTCAGGGCCGGGTCGTCCTCGTCCAGCAGCACGTCCAGCAGCGAGGGGACGCAGGCCAGCACGGTGGTGCCGGTGTCCCGCATCAGGGTGAGCATCCGGTGGGGGTCGCGCAGCGCCCCCGGCGGCGGGACGACGAGCGTGGCGCCGGAGACGAGCGGGGCGAAGATCTCCCATACGGAGATGTCGAAGCCGAGGGAGGTGTGGTGCAGGACCGCGTCCGAGGGGTGCAGCGGGAAGGCGGCCGCGTCCCAGTACAGCCGGTTGGTGAGATTGCGGTGCTCGACCTCGACGCCCTTGGGGGTACCGGTGGAACCGGATGTGTAGAGCACGTACACCAGCGAGTCGGGAGCCGCCGGCCGCTTCTCCCCGCGGGGCTCCGCCGGGCCCCGGGTCAGGTCCGGCACGGTGGTCACCGGGGTGCCGGGCGGCGGCAGCCGGTCGAGCAGCCGGGGATCGCTCAGCACGAGGGCGGCCTGCGCGTCCCCGGCCAGGAAGGCGGTGCGCTCCGGCGGGTGGGCGGGGTCGAGCGGCAGGTAGGCGGCACCCGCCTTGAGGACGCCGAGGATGGCCGTCACCGCCCCGGGGCCGTGCTCCATGTACAGCCCGACGAGGTCACCGGCGCCGATGCCGCGGCGGCGCAGCGCCCCGGCCAGGTGCTCGGCGTCCGCGTCGAGCCGCGCGTAGGTGAGTTCGGCGCCGGAGCCGCGGACGGCGACCGCGTCGGGGTGGCGGGCCGCGGCCAGCTCCACCAGCTCGTGCACGCACCGGCCGGCCGGATAGCGCACCGCGGTGTCGCGCACAGGCGCCGGTTCTCGCAGACGGGCCAGCCGGCGCGGCGCGGCCCCCCGGTGGTGACCGGGCTCCGCCGTGTCGGGCGCGGGGAGCGGGCCGTCCAGGTGCGCGTACGCTCCCCAGCGTGCCGTCTCGGTCAGCAGCCGGCGGTGGCAGGCGGCGACGGGGCTCCCGTCGTACAGGCCGAACGTGCCGTGGACGTGCACGGCGTGGCGCACACAGTCCTTCACCAGTGCGGTGACCGCGGCGGTCAGCGCCAGCGCGTCGGCCAGCAGCCGCCCGGCCCGCCCGGGCGGCAACTCCTCCGCGCAGGCGTCGAGTTCCCGCAGCCGCGCGTCGTTCGCCAGCCGCAGCCCCGCCAGCCGTGCGCGCTGCGCGGCGAGGGGGAACGCGACGGCCTGGTAGGTGCCGATCGGGCGGCCGAACTGGAGCCGCCGGCGGGCACGGTCGACGGCCTTGCCGAGCGCGGCACGGGCCAGGCCCAGCAGATGGGCGTTGCGCAGCAGCACGCAGCCGGCCCAGAGCGGACCGGCGGGCACACCGGTCAGGCCGGGGTACGCGGTGCCGGGCGGGTCCGTGGCCACGGCCAGGAGCGGGTCGCCCGGGGTGGGGTGGGGTGTCGCCGTGGCCGGCCGCCAGCCGGTCACGGTGTCCGGGGCGCCGGGGGAGGGGAGCAGCAGGAGGTCCGGCTGTTCCTGGGTGAACAGGGCCGGTTCGGGGCGGCCGTCGTACCCGGTGTGCGGTCCGTCCCGCCCGGGGGTGTCCCGGCTCGGGCGCGGTACGGCCACCCCCACGGCGCAGTCCCCCGCGCGCACTTGGCGCGCCAGGTCGGGGGCCGTGCGGGTGAGCAGGGGGAGGGCCATCAGGGTGTCCAGGGGATCGCTCGGGCCCTGGGCGAGGCCCAGTTGCCCGGCGAGGCCGGCGGCGTCGGCGGCCGTCAGCCCCAGACCCCCGTCGTCGGCCGGCAGACAGGCGGCGTGCCAGCCGTCCCGGGCGAGCGAGCGGCGCACGTCGGCGACGCTGGCCGGGTCGCAGGAGTCGAGGGTGGCGGCGAAGTCCTGGAGCAGCTGCTGCTGCCAGGCGCTGTGACGGGGCATGTCAGACGTGCTCCTCCCAGGGGTCGCCACCGTCCAGCAGGTCGGTGACCACGGTCGACAACTGCATCTCCGAGGTGCCGGCGGCGAGCGTCAGGCCGGGCGCCTCGCGGACGGCCACCATGAGGTCCGGAAAGGCGGCAGACCCCTGCGGACCGAGCAGGTCCCACGCCAGCCAGGCGATCCGCTGGGCGAGTTCACTGCTCCACCACTTGGCAGCGGCGGCGGCGGAGGCGCCGAGCCGCCCGGCCGCGAGATCGGCCACGGCCCGCCAGCCCAGCAGGCGCGCCGCGGTCACCTCGGCGTCCAGCCGCGGAAGTCGGCCGGCGCCGCTCGCGCGGGCCGGTCCTGCGGTCGTCTCCAGGGCGCGGACGAGCTGGTCCAGCCAGCGCCGGGCCCGCCCGGCGAAGCAGATGCCGGTGCGCTCCAGCCCCAGGGCCTGGGTGAGCATCGGCCATCCCGCACCCGGAGCACCGATCAGCGCATCGTCGTCCACCTCGGCACCGTCCAGGTGGACGGTGAAGAACCGCTCAGGGTTGACCGTCGGCAACGCCTCGATCCGCACCGCGGGTTGGTCCAGGGGCACGACGAACAGGGCGGTGGCCGCGTAGGCGTTGTCACCGCCGTCGGTGACCCGTGCCGCGCAGACGCCGTACCGGGCGTCCGCCGTCGTGGCGTTCCACGTCTTGGCACCGGTCAACCGCCAGCCTCCCGCGGTGCGTTCGGCTCGGGTGGTCATGCCGCCGAGATCGCTGCCGGCGTCCGGTTCCGTGTACAGCACGGAGAAGACGACGCGGCCCGCGGCCATCTCCGGGCAGTGGCGGCGGCGCTGCCGCTCGGTGCCGAACGACAGGAGCGTGGCGCCGGCGTTGTCGATGGTGTTCACGCGGGCGCTGTCGGGCACCCCGTGCAGGGCGAGTTCCTCGGCCACCACGGCGGTGGCGGTCACATCGGCGCCACGGCCGCCGTACTCGGGTGGCCAGTGCGGGGCGAGCAGGCCCCGGGCGCCCAGCTCCCGATAGGTCAGCCGGGGGAGCGGACACTCCTCGTGCGGCGGAGTTCTCCAAATAGCGTTCAGTTCTTCGCGTAATTCCGGTGCTGCCAGCAGCTGCCGTACTTCAGCGCGTAAATCGGGGTTCTCCGCAGGGGCAAGTGAACCGGACACGAATAATTCCCACTCGTTCGACGGTCCTGTCGGCAGTACAGCCATTTCCAGTGTGAGGACAGCGGCAGACCTCCTGTCAAGGGCTATGCAGCAGAGGACCGAAGCGGCCGCGACCCGGTAGTTCCCCGCTCGCTGGATTCAAACCCGCGACTTTGCGTCGCCTTTTCCGGTCCGTGCCGGCGTCATGAATGGAGCGCCTTCACACAACCTTCAGATCATGTCAGTCCGTGCAGGTCACCACCATCTCCCGGGGCGGTCGACCGACATTCAACGGCAGCATTCGCGATCGTTTCCCGGACGGTCCGTTGACGTCCGCGCCCGGATTTCCTTAGGTTGACGACACACGGCACCGCTTCCCCGACCGGGGTAATGCGCCGCTCGCTTTCCGCGTGCCTTCCCGAGCAGACCCCGGTCCCCCTCCCTCTTCCCAGGAGCGGCCATGAGGCGTTCTCCTGCCCTCTACGACGACCCGCCTCCGCGGCAGCGCGCCCCCACGAACGACCCCGCCCCGGAGCCCGCCCGGCCACCGGACCTGGCGGCCCTGCGCGACACGTACGTCGACGACGAGACCGGCGTCCTGCGCCGCGTGCTCACGCACCGCCCGGGCGCCGAACTGAGCCGGCTCGGCCCCGGCAACTGCCGCGACCTCCTCTTCGACGACGTGCCGTGGGTGCAGCGCGCCCAGGCCGAACACGACGCCTTCACCGGGCTGTTGCGCCGCCACGGGGTCGAGGTGGTGGAGCTGGAGTCGGTCCTGTCCGCCGCCCTGGCGCACGCCGAGGCCGGCCGGCGGACGGTGCGGGCGCTCGTGGCCGCCCAGCGGCTCGGGCCGCCCGTGGCCGCGGCGGTGGACGCCCTGTGCCACGCGGTGCCGGCCCGTGAACGGGCCGGACTGCTGCTGGCCGGCATCACCGTGCGGGAACTCGCCGCCGAGCACCCGCGTGCGGTCGCGTCCTCGCTGGACACCCTGACCCGTTCCCCCGACGCGTTCGTGCTGCCACCCCTGGTGAACGCCCTCTTCGTGCGGGACAGCAGCAGCCGGCTGGGCCCCTGCCACATCGCCCACCGCATGGCCCGCCCGGCCCGGCGGGCGGAGGGCCTGGTGCTGGGCGCGGCCGCCCGCGCCGCCGGAGCACGTCCGCTGGCCGTCCACGGCCCGGCCGAACCCGCGGAGGGCGGCGACGTCCTGCTCGCGGGGCCCGGCTGCGTCCTCGTCGGTGTCGGTGAACGCACCACGCCCGCGGCGGCGGAGCAGCCGGCCCGCGCGCTGCTCGCCTCCGGCCGGGCCCGGCACGTGTTCGCCGTCCTGCTGCCGCGGGGCCGCCAGTGCATGCACCTCGACACGGTACTGACCATGGTCGACGGGGACACCTTCCTGGCCGGCGATCCCCATCTGCGGGCGTGCCGGTGGTTCGCCCTGCGGCTCGACCGGGACGGCGCGGTCGTGGCCGCGAGCGTCGACGACCCCCTGCGCCGCCTCGCCGGGTCCCTCGGCCTGCCCGTGCTCAGAGTGATCACCGCGGGCGGCCACCACACCGGCGTCGCCGCACAGCGCGAGCAGTGGAGCGACGCCGCCAACGTCCTGGCCGTCCGCCCGCGCACGGTCATCGCCTACGACCGCAACGTCGTCGCCAACGAGCAGTTGAGTGCCGCCGGCATCGAGGTGCTGACGACACCCAGCGCCGAACTGGTCCGGGGCAGGGGCGGCCCGCACTGCCTGTCCTGCCCCCTGGTCCGCGACCCACCGCACACCTGACCCGTACCTCCTCCCGCACCTCCTCCGTACCTGTGCTTCCAGTCCTTTCCGCCAGTCCTTCCCGATCCCTCGTTCCAGGAGGAACACATGACGACGTACGACCACCGCACCCGTACCCCCGCCGACGCGGCCGAGCAGCAGAAGGACCAGGTCAAGTCCGTCTACCGGCGGGTGGCCGAGGAGTACGACGAGCGCATCCCCGGACTCGGCCCGTGCGACGAGCTGTTCACCACGACCGAGCACCGCTTCCTGCTGGAGAAGATCCGGGCCGGCGAACGCGTCCTGGACATCGGCTGCGGCACCGGCCGCTTCACCGTGCCCATGGCCGAACTGGGCGCCGAGGTCAGCGGACTCGACCTGTCGGGAGCGATGCTGGAGGTGGCGGCGGGCAAACTCCGCGACCGGGGCCTGACCGCGGACCTGCGCGAGGGCGACATGGCGCACATGCCGTTCCCGGACGGCTCCTTCGACACCGTCACCAGCATGCTCGCCCTCATGCACCTGCCCCTGGAGGACCGGCCCGCGGTCTTCGCCGAGGTGCGCCGCGTGCTGCGGCCCGGCGGCCGGATGCTGCTCGGGGTGAAGAACGCCCTGTTCGAGGAGATGTTCACCGGTGACCGGTTCGCCTCGGTCGACGTCACGGACGTGGCCGGCAAGCAGCTGATGTTCACCCGGACCCGCAGCGGCGAGGACTACCTCGCGCCCTGGTACAGCTTCAGCCCGCAGGACCTCACGGCACTGTTCGCGGGCGCCGGGATGACGGTCACCAGGATCCGCGGCAACTCGCCCCTCGCGGCCTGGCTGGCGGACGAGGTCCTGCAGGACTCCTCCGTGCGCTCCTTCGTCGACCGGATCGAGCGGTTCCTCGGCGAGATACCGCCCTTCAACCACTTCGGCTACCACCTGCTCGTGGAGGCGGTGAAGCCGGCGGTCTGACGCCCGGCCGCCGAAGTGCCGTCCGCGTGACCCGCGGACACCGCCCCTCCGCGCCGGCCCCCACCACGGCCGTCGCGGAGGATCACGCGGTTGCCCGCCTCTTCCGTTCCCGCCGGTCAAGCGCGGTTTCCCGGACGCCGCGGCGACGGGCGACGGGAAACCCGTCGACTCCGGCCGGCCGCGGCGCCAACGTGGTGGTCGTCACCACCAGGTACGGCCTGCCGCGAGGCAGGAGAACCGCAAGGGGGAACCATGCGCAAGACCATGCGTGCCGGCGCCGCGTTCGCGACCGCCGCGGCGGCGGTACTGACGATGAGCGGCGCGGCCCACGCCGAGCCGGCCGCCGACCCGTGGGCCGGCTGCCCGGACGGGGCGGTGTGCGTGTACCCGCAGAACCAGAACCCGGCCCAGTCGCCGAGCCTGGTCCTCTACAGCTACGGGCCGCACAACCTCAGCAACCAGGTCGGCCGGCACTGGGTCCTGAACAACCAGTACGGCGGCGCCACGGCGAGCCTGTGCACGGGCTACAACGGCGTCGGCTGCGGCACGCCCATCGCCGAGGGCACGGGCGTGTACGCCGACCTCACGCCGATCAACTCCATCACCCTGAACCGCCCGTAGGCAGGACGGCCCGCAGGTCCACGACCCGCGGCCCGCCGCACCCCACCGACGGCCGGCCGAGGGGCATCACGGGGGAAGCTTCCGGAACCGCGACCGCGGTTCCGGAAGCTTTTTTCGGCCACTGCGCACACATGGCTGGGCCACCTGTCACACCCCGGCAGTAGCCTGGGCTCCCGCCGTCTCACGGCCTGGGCACGCTTGCCATGGGGGACGCCTTGGGGGAGCCGCAACAGGGAGCCGACACCGGCAACCGGAACGACAACGACGCGGGCGGGACGGTGCCGACCACACCGTCCTTCCCCGCACAGCTACGACGACTGAGGCAGCAGCGCGGCCTGTCCCTGGCCGACCTGGCCAGACAGACCCACTACAGCAAGGGGTACCTCAGCAAGATCGAGACCGGCGCGAAGCGCGCGACCGTCGACGTGGCCCGCCGCTGCGACCAGACCCTGCGCGCCGACGGCGCGTTGCTGCGCCTGGTCGCACCACCGCGCAGGGCGGCCCCCGCCGACGGCAACGATGTCACGGGACCGGCCTGCCCCTACCCGGGCCTGTCGGCGTTCACCCCGCGGGACGCCGGCCGCTTCTTCGGCCGGGAGCGGGCCACGGCCGCCCTCGTGGAACGCGTCTTCGGCAGAGTCGGCAAGGGGCCCCTGCTGCTCGTCGCCCCCTCGGGCGCGGGCAAGTCCTCGCTGCTCAACGCCGGTCTGGTGCCCGCCCTGCGGCGGCCCGGCGGTTTCCCGATGGCCGGTGCCGACCGCTGGCCCGTCGTCACCCTCACCCCCACCGCGCACCCGGTGGACGAACTGCTGGAACGCACCGCCAAGGTGCTGGGCGGCGACCCGGACGTCACCGCGGCCCGGCTGGCCGAGCGGCCCGAGGCCCTCCTGGCCGCCGTCCGGACCCGCGCGGACGCGACCCCCGCCGGGCGCCGGCCACCACCACCGCCCCGGCTCGTCCTGCTCGTCGACCAGTTCGAGGAACTGTTCACCCTCTGCGCCGACGACACCGAACGCCGCACCTTCGCCCGCGTGCTGTGCACGCTGGCCGCACCGCCGCCGTCACCCGGGCACGACCCCGCGGTGGTCGTCCTCGGCGTGCGCGCCGACTTCTCCGGCCGATGTCTCGACCTGCCCGAACTCGCCCCCGTCTTCACCGACGGCCTCTGCGTCCTGCCCCCGATGACCACGGCGGAGCTGGTCGAGTCCATCACCCGTCCCGCCGAACTCGCCGGTGTCACCCTCGACCCCGGCCTGGTCCCGGTGCTGCTGCGGGACGCCGGACTGACCGGCGAACCCGGCGCCCACGGCGTCCCTTCGGGAGCGCTGCCCCTGGTCTCCCACGCCCTGCTGGCCACCTGGCGCCACCGCGCGGCGGGCGCCCTGACCGTCGCCGGGTACGAGAGCACCGGCGGCATCCAGGGAGCCGTGGCGCGCACCGCCGAGGACGCGTTCGCCCAGCTGTATCCCGCCGAACAGCAGACCATCCGGCGCATCCTGTCCCGGCTGGTGCAGGTCTCCGACGGGGCCGGCGCCACCCGCCGCCGGGTCGGCCGCACCGCCCTGATGACACAACTGGCCGACGCGGAGGGCGCCGACACCGCGCTCGACGTGTTCGTCCGCGCCCGGCTCCTCACCGTCGACAGCGACAGCGTGGAGATCACGCACGAGGCCCTGCTGCACAGCTGGCCCCGGCTGCGGGCCTGGATCAGCGCCGACCGGGCCGGCCTGCTCGTCCGCCAGCGACTCACCCACGCGGCGGCCGCCTGGGAACGCGAGGGCCGCGACCCGTCGGCGCTCTACCGCGGCACCCGCCTGGACACCGTACGCGCCTGGGCGGCGGACACCGACGGCCTCGGCCCGCCGGGCCCGGTCGAGGAGGCGTTCCTGCGCGCCAGCCAGGCGGAGGAGGAGGCCGGGCAGCGCCGGACCCGGCGTCAGACCCGCCTGCGCCAGGCTCTGGTGGCCACGCTCGTCGTACTGCTCGGCTGCGCCCTGGCCGCCGGCGGCATCGCCCACCGGCAGCGCGCCGACGCACTCGCCCAGGAACGCCTCGCCCGCTCCCAGGCCCTCGCCGTCCGGTCCACCCTGCTGGCCGGCGGCCGCCCCGAGGCGTCCATGCTGCTCGCCGCCGAGGCCTACCGCACCGAACCCACCGCCACGACCCGCGGAGCCCTGCTGAGCACCCAGGCCGAGCCCTTCACGGCCCGGCTCGGCGGCCACCGCGGACCGGTCAACACGGTGGCCTTCGCACCCGGCGGCCGGTTCCTCGCCACCGGCAGCTCGGACGGCACCGTCCGGCTGTGGCGCCTGAGCGACCACCGGACGACCGCGAGCCTCGCCGTCCCCGGCCGGATCCGCTCCCTCGCCTTCGGCCCGGACGGCCGTACCCTCGCGGTCACGGCGACCGACGGGCCGGTACGGCTGTGGTCCCCGGGCCGCCCGGCCCGCACCACCCTGCTCCCGGGCACCCGCGCGGCCCGCGCGCTCGCCTTCGCGCGGCGCGGCCGCACCCTCGCCGTCGCCGTCGCCGGCGGCGCCGTCCAGCTCTGGGACACGGCCGGCACCCCCCGGCGGACGGCCCGTCTCACCGGCCACTCCGGCGAGATCGACGCGCTCGCCTTCGCCCCGGACGGCCGCACCCTCGCCTCGGCCGGCACGGACCGGACCGTACGGCTGTGGGACGCCGGCCGGGCCCGGCAACGGGCCGTCCTGCGCGGCCACACCGACGGCGTGCTCGGCCTGGCCTTCGCGCCCGACGGCCGCGGCCTGGCCAGCGGGGGAGTGGACCGCACGGTCCGCCTGTGGGACGTCGACGGCCGCCGCGTCACGGCGACGCTCACCGGACACAGCGACGACGTCAACGCCGTCGCCTACACCCCCGACGGCACCACCGTCGTCAGCGCGAGCGGGGACGGCACCACCCGACTGTGGGACGTCCGCAGCGGACGGCTCGTCACCACCCTCACCGGACACACCGACTACGTGATGTCGGTGGCGGTCGACAGCACCGGCACACTGCTGGCCACCGGCGGCTTCGACCAGTCCGTGGTCCTGTGGGACCTGCGCGGCCGGACCCTGGCCGCACGCCCGTTCACCCCGGTCTCCGCCGTCGCCTACCGCCCGGACGGGCGGCTGCTGGCCACCGCGGACGCCGACCACACCGTACGGCTGTGGGACCCGGACCCGGCCCGGCGGCGCGGGACACCCACGACCCTGACGGGCGGCAGCGGCAGCGTCACCACGGTGGCGTTCGCCCCCGACGGCCGCACCCTGGCCTCGGCCGGCTCCGACGGCACGGTGGTGCTGTGGGACCCGGCGGCCCGCCGCCCCCGCGCCGTACTGCACGGCCATCAGGGCGCCGTGTTCGCGGTGGCGTTCGCGCCGGACGGCCGCACCCTCGCCTCCGCCGGCGCCGACCGCACCGTACGCCTCTGGGACGTCCCCGGCCACCGCCCGCTCGCCGTGCTCACCGGCCACACCGACTACGTCAACGGCGTCGCCTTCAGCCCCGACGGACGGACCCTGGCCTCCGCCGGCGACGACCTGACGGTACGGCTGTGGGACCTGCGCAACCGCCGCCGGCCGGTCACCCTGACCGGGCACACCGGCGCCGTCCGCGGTGTCGCCTTCAGCCCCGACGGCCGCACGCTGGCCAGTTCGGGCAACGACGGCACCGTACGGCTGTGGGACGTGGCCCGGCACCGGCCCCTCGGCTCGCTGACGGGCCACACCGGGTCGGTACGCGGCCTGGCCTTCTCACCGGACGGCCGGCTCCTCGCCAGCAGCGGCAACGACCGTACGGTACGGCTGTGGGACGTGCCCGGACGGCGGCCGTGGGCCACGCTCTCCGGGCACACCGACGCCGTGTGGGGCTTGGCCTTCGCACCCGACGGGCGGACGGTGGCCAGCAGCGGCACCGACGGCACGGTACGGCTGTGGAACCTGGACACCGGGACCCGGCTGGCGGAGATCTGCCGCCTGGACCGGGAGACGGACCCGGCGACGCGCCGCGCCCTGCTCCCCGGCGAGCCCGCCCCCGGCGCCTCCGCGTGCCCACGGCCCTGAGCGAGTGCCCTGCTCGGGCGGGGTTTCCCGGACGTTTCCCGTTGCCCGTCGGGGAAGGCCCGCGCGGCCTCCTCGACCGGCGCACCGCACCCCGGGAACGCTGGGGCCCGCACACCCGCTCACGACCAGACCACGAAACGGGGGTACCGGCATGCTGCGGCGAACCGGCGCCATCGGCACACTCATCGTCCTGCTGACCACTCTCCTGCTCACCTCGTCGGCGACCGCCGCCGACCGGCATCCCGGGCCGGCGCGGGCCGCGGACACCGACTGCCGCGCCCTCGCCCCGGGCGCGGGCACCGCGGCCGAACGGGCCGTCGACGCCGCCTGCGCCCAGGTCGCGGCGGGCGTCTGGTACACCTGGGGCGGGGGCCACGGCGCGCAGCCCGGCCCCACCCACGGCAAGGTGGACCCGACCGACCCGGCCAGCGAACACGACCCCGAACGCGTCGGCTTCGACTGCTCGGGCCTGGTCCGCTACGCCTACGCACAGGCCACCGGCGCGGACCTCCTCGACGGCGACGCGAGCGCCCAGTACTACACGCACCGCACCGCCGCCCGCTTCACCGCCGCCGACGGCCTCGCCCCGCTCCTCCCCGGCGACCTGCTCGCCTACGGCACCTCGGCCGACCTGCACCACATCGCCCTCTACCTGGGCGCCGGCAAGATGGTGGAGGCCCGGCAGTCCGGCACCAGGCTGATGGTCGGTGACGTCCGCCTCGGCGGCGACTACTTCGGTGCCGTCCGCGTCGACACCGGCACCGTCGAGGGCCCCGTCCTGCGCACCTGGGGCACCGGCGTGTGGACCAAAACCCAGCCCTCGACCAGGGCCGCCCGCGTCTACGCCTTCCCCGGGCCCACGACGATCCGGGTGGCCTGCCAGAAACACGCCGAATCCGTCACCGCCGAGGGCTACACCAACGACGCCTGGTCCTACCTCCCCGACTACCGCGCCTGGGTCACCAACATCTACATCCAGGGCCCGGCCTGGCTGGACGGCGTACCGGCCTGCACCGCCTGAGCCCGGGCTCAGGCACTCGTGAGGACCACGAGCCGCCGGGTGGCCCGGGTCATCGCGACATAGCGGTCCACCGCACCCTCGACGCCGTCCCCGAACTCCTCCGGGTCGACGAGGACGACCAGGTCGAATTCGAGGCCCTTCACCAGCTCGGGCGACAGGGAGCGGACCCGCGGGGCCGACCGGAACGCGGGATCGCCGATGACACAGGCGATCCCGTCGGCGTGCGCGGCGAGCCAGGTGTCGAGGACCGGGCGCAGGTCGGACACCGGACCGCGGACGACCGGGATGCCGGTGCTGCGGATGGAGACCGGCACGTTGGCGTCCGGGAGCACCGCCCGGATGACCGGCTCGGCCTCCGTCATGATCTCCTGCGGCGTCCGGTAGTTGACGCTCAGGGAGGTCATGGTGATCCGGTCGAACCCGACCCGTTCCAGCCGCTCCCGCCACGACTCGGTGAAGCCGTGCCTGGCCTGGGCGCGGTCCCCGACGATGGTGAAGCTGCGGGACGGGCACCGCAGCAGCAGCATCTGCCACTCGGCGTCGGTCAGTTCCTGCGCCTCGTCCACGACGATGTGGGCGAACGGGCCGGCGAGCAGGTCGGGGTCCACGGTGGCCAGCTCGCTCTCGTCCACCAGGCTGACCTTGGCGTCCTCGCCGCGCAGCATCCGCACCAGGCCCTCGCCGTCGTCACCGTCGGCCCCGGAGTCGGCCACGGCCGTGACCAGGTTGTCGACGACCTGCTCCATCCGCTCGCGCTGGGCGGCCAGGACGGCCTCGTGCCGGCGCTTGCGCCGGGCCGTCTCCGGGTCGCCGAGCCGCTGGCGTGCCGCGTCCAGGATCGGCAGGTCCGACACCGTCCAGGCCTGGGCGTCCGCGCGCTGGAGCCGCCGCACCTCGTCGCGGCTCAGCCAGGGGGCGCACATCCGCAGATAGGCGGGTACGGTCCACAGGTCGCCGACGAGATCGGCCGCCTCCAGCAGCGGCCACGCCCGGTGGAACGCCGTGACGAGTTCCCTGTTCTGCCGCAGCGACCTGCGCAGCAGCTCGGGCGGGGCGTCGCCGTCGTGCTTGTCCACCAGGAGGGTGAGCAGCTCCTCCCAGACCTGGTGGCGTGCCTCGTTGTGCGGGGTGCCCGGTTCGGCCGCTTCGAAGGCCACGGCCCAGTCGTCGGGGCCGAGCCGGATGTCGGACCAGTGGGTGGTGACCGTCATCCCCTCGGTGGGCGGCTCCTCGTAGAACCTGACCGCCTTCTCGACCGCCTCGACCATGTCCGCGGACGACTTCAGGCGGGCCACCTCCGGATCGGTCTCGACGGCCGCGTCGGCGCCCTCGGTGACCAGGTCCCGCAGGGTGCAGGTCTGCACACCCTCCTCCCCGAGGCTGGGCAGGACGTCGGAGACGTAGGCCAGGTAGGGCCGGTGCGGGCCGACGAACAGGACACCGCCCCGGCGGTGACCGAGCCGCGGGTCGGCGTGCAGGAGATAGGCGGAGCGGTGCAGGGCGACGACCGTCTTGCCCGTGCCCGGGCCGCCGTCGACGACGAGGGCGCCGCGGGACCCCGCCCGGATGATGGCGTCCTGGTCGGCCTGGATGGTGCCGAGCACGTCCCGCATCCGCTCCGAGCGGTTCCCGCCCAGGCTGGCGATGAAGGCGGACTGGTCGTCCAGCGCGGCGTGGCCGACCAGCCCGTCCGGGGTGAACACCTCGTCCCAGTAGTCGCTGATCCGGCCGTCGGTCCAGCGGTACCTGCGGCGGCTGACCAGGCCCATCGGGTTGGCGTGGGTCGCCCCGAAGAACGGCTCGGCGGCGGGCGAGCGCCAGTCCACCAGCAGCCGCCGGCCCGCGCTGTCGGTGAGCCCGAGCCGTCCGACGTACACGGGCTCGGGGCCGTCCGCGCCGACCATCCGCCCGAGGCAGAGGTCCAGGCCGAAGCGGCGCAGGGTGCGCAGCCGGCCGGTCAGCCGGTGGATCTCCGCGTCCCGGTCCATCGCGTGCCGGCCCATACCGCCGGGAGCCCTGCGCTCGGCGTCGAGCCGCCCGGTCAGCTCGGCGATGGACTGTTCGAGGCACTCCGCGATGGCCGCGAAGTGCCGCTCGTCGTCGGCGATCAGTGTCGGGTCGGCCTTCGCGGCCAGCCGCTCGGGAAGGTCGAAAGCGCTGGTGGTCAAGGGGTGGGTCGGCTTTCCGTTCAGGCGGGTGGGTGAGTCGGCGTCTTCGCGTGAACCGTGCGTCGACATATGGGTATGCATGTGGTGAATTCCCCGTTTCCGGCAGCTTCCTGGCCTCGGCCGGCAATTCTGCGGTACGACGGGGGCCTTGCCGCAAGCCCCCCGGTGCGCTATAAGTTGAAAGTGGCAAGGAGTCGGTGACTCCTTGCCTTTGCCGTTTCCGGCCCCTCTGTCGTCCGGGGCCCCTTCGGGCTTCCGGCGAGGTGCCGGACCTGCCGGCGTGGGCGATTCTGTAGGGGTGTGGGGTCTGCGAGGTGCCCGGCTGCCGGCGGCCTACGCCGCCTCCGGGCGCCGTGCGCTGCGCGTGACCCTGGTCGCGGCGGCCGGCTTCTACGCCTTCCGCTACGGCCTGGACCGCCCCGTGGCGGCCACCTACGCGCTGTTCACCGTGGTGGCCCTGGGCGGACTGTCCAGGATCCCCGGTACCGGTCGGCAGCGCGCGGCGTTCACGGCGCGCCTGCTGCCGGTGTGCTGGGCGCTGGTGGCCCTCGGCACCTGCCTGTCGGTGCGGACCTGGAGCGCGGTCGCCGGCATGCTGGTGATCGGCTTCACACTGGCCTTCTCCGCCGTCGGCGGGCCGCGCTGGGCGGGGGCGGCGCCGGGCCTGCAACTCCTGTACATCCTGCCGTCCTTCCCGCCGTACGATCCGGGCTCGCTCGGCGACCGGCTGCTCGGGACGACCACCGGCCTGGCCCTGTTCGTGGCGGCCGAGGCGCTGCTCTTCCGGGAGCCGGCTCCCGTGCCCTACCGCGAGCGGGCCGCCCGCGCGGCGCTGGTCGCCGAGCGGTGGGCGGCGCGGCTCGCCACCGCCCCCGCCGCCCTGACCGACGCGGACCGCGAGGAGGCACAGGAGGCCGGACAAGGGCTGCGGCCGCTCAACGTGCCGGACGCGGAGCGGCCGGCGGGGCCCGGGGTGCGGGACCGCGCCCTCACCCACACCGGCCTGGCCGCCCGCACCCTGCTCGGCAGGCTGGTGCAGCTGCCCGCGGTACCGGGCGACGACACGGCACCCGACGTGACCGCCGTACTGCGGGCCGTGGCACGTCTGGCCGGGGCGACCGCGGCCTGTCTGCGGACGGAGGCGTCCCCTGCGGCCGGGCAGCGGCAGCTGGTCGCGGCCCGCGCCCGCCTGTCCGCCGTCTCCGCCGGGCCGCCCGCCGCCGGGGGCCGGTTCCCGCCCGCCGTGCTGCGCTGCCACGCCGCCGTGCTGGAGGCCGCCGACGCGGCGCTGGCCATGGGCGCGGCCGCCGATCTCGCGGTGCGGGGCCGGCACGCCACGGTGGAGCTGCCGCCCGGCCGCTTCTGGTACGCCGGGGTCCGGACGCCGCTGCTGTGGTGGCACCGGGCGCGCGGCCACGCCGGACGCCGGTCGGTGTTCTTCCAGAACGCGGTGCGCATGGCGCTGGCCCTGACGGCCGTCCGGCTGGTGGCCGGGGTGGACACGCTGCCGCACGGCTTCTGGGCGATGCTGGCGACGCTCACCCTCACCCGGACCACGCTGGGCGAGACCTGGAGCACCATCCGCCTGGCGGTCGCGGGCACCCTGGCCGGGGCCCTGGTCAGTGCCGGCGTGCTGATCCTGGTGGGGTCCGACACCGCCGTGTACGCCGTCCTGCTGCCGGTGTGGATGCTGGGCGCCTTCACGGTGGGTCCGGTCCGGGGCGTGGGATGGGCGCAGGGGCTGTTCACCGTGCTCGTCGCGTTCGTCTTCGCCCAGCTGGCGCAGCCGACGTGGCGGCTGGCGGAGGTCAGGATGCTGGACGTGCTGGTCGGCAGCGCGATCGGCGCGGTCTTCGGTGTGCTGGCCTGGCCCCGGGGCGCCCATGACGAGCTGCGCCGCGCGGCGGCGGACCTCCTGCGCAGGGCGGCGGAGATCGTGGTGGCGACCAGCGCGTCGGTGGCGGGCGGCGCGGCGGCGTCCGTGCCGTCGGGCGTGCCGCGGCACCGCTCGCTGGAACGGGCCGTCGTCCTCGCCGAGTCGGCTTACGCCCAGCTGCAGAGTGAGCCGGCGCCCTTCGGCGGCGGGGGGCGCGGGCCGCGACCGCCCGCGGTCGACTGGCAGGCCACACTGATCGCCGGGCACCACACCCTGTGGGGGTCGGCCCGGCTGCTGGAGCCGCCGTGCACCCCGCTCGGTGCGCCGGCCGCCGCGTCGGCCGGGGTGCTGGGGGAGCGGGTGGCGGGACGGATGCTGCTGGTCTCGGCGGCACTGGACCCGGGCGACGACACGCCGGCCGCGACGACCGTGCTCATCGACCCGGCCCTAGCCGGCTCCACCGACGAGCCGCCCGGCGCCCCGCGCCGCTACTACGCGACCGCGGCCTGGCTGAACTCCCTCATGACCGACCTGACCCGCATCGCCCGCCCACCGGACCGGCCCTAGGACTCGCCACGCGGTCAGGCAGCCGCTGTGAAGCTCGCCGAGTCAGGCTGGTTCAATGCGCACTGGGCCCGGTTCCCCAGTCCTGCGTTCTCACGCGTTCCCACTCCTGGTGCACCGCGTTCCAATCGCTGGACTTGCGGATGCAGGGCGTCGGATCCCGCGCGACCTCCGGCTCAGAGGCGGGCGTCGGGCTGCTGGTCGAGGAGCTTTCTGACCAGGATCGCCTGGGCCTCGATCGTGGTGCTCTCGAACAGGTCGGGTACCGGGATCACGACGCCGAACTCCTGCTGGAGCCGCAGTCCGAGGCGCATGAGGCCGAGGGAGTAGCCGCCCAGGGCGAAGAAGCTGACGTTGGCCGGCGGGTCGGGCCGGCGCAGGAAGGCCGACCAGACGTCGGCGATCCTCTCCTCCTCGGGACCCCGGGGTGCCCGGGGCGGGGGGCCGGTCTCGGGGGCGTTGGCGTCGGCCGTCATGGTGTCCCTCCTCGAACGCTCCGCCGCCGGGCCGCCCCCACGGTGACGGGCAGCTCTTCGAGCGGTACTCCGCCGCCGGTGGCGGCGATGGTCAGGACGGTGGTGAGGGAGCCGGCGAGGAGCCGTACGGTGTCCGGGTGGAAGGTGCCGGTCCGGCCGGCGACATACCCGTGCAGGCCCTCGCCGGGTGTCTCGGCGAGTTCGGCCAGCAGGTCCATCCCGCCGGCCGCCGGGGGCGGTTCGAGTACCTCGACGGTGGTGTCCCCGGTCAGCCGCCGCGGGGCGAGCAGCGGCACCCGCAGGGCGAACATGGCCGGCCCGAGGCGCGAGTTGTCCCGGTCCCGCTGCCAGGCGGCCTCGCGCACCATGCGTTCGTAGGGCAGCTCCTGGTGGTCGTAGGCCTCCAGGCAGGTCAGCCGGACGCGGCGGAGCAGTTCGAGCAGGGTGGGGTTGCCGGACGCGTCCACGCGGATGGGCAGCGTGTTCACGAACAGGCCGACGGTCCTGGTGAGTTCCTCGCGGGAGCGGCCGGCCACCGGAACGGTGACGACGAAGTCCCGCTGACCGGTGAAGCGGGCCAGGGTGGCGGCGTACGCGGTGAGCAGCAGCATGAACAGGCTCGCGCCGTGCCGGCGGGCGGTCTCGGTGAGCGCGACGGTGGTGGCCGGACCGAGCCGCAGTGGCGCCGTCGGCGCGGGGCCGGCCGCGGGCGGGGCGGGATCGAGGGGCAGCCGGAGCGGGGATGCGCCGTCCAGTTGCCGGCGCCAGTAGGCGAGGTGTTCGTGCGCTGCTTGCGAGGTCAGCCACTCACGGTGCCAGACGGCGAAGTCCGCGTACTGCAACGGTGGTTCGGGCAGGTCGGGGACGTGGCCGGCGGTCAGCCGACGGTAGGCCTCGGCGAGTTCGGAGGTCATCAGGCGCATCGACCAGCCGTCACTGACGATGTGGTGGACGGCCAGAGCGAGTACGTGGTCCTGCGGGCCGAGCCGGGTGAGGGACGCCCGCAGCAGTGGCCCCCGCGACAAGTCGAACGGGCGGGCGGCCAACTCCCGGAGGAGCTCCGGGACCTGGTCGCGAGGGGTGTCCGTGCCGTCGAGGCCGCACCGGGCGAGGTCGACCGGCTCCGCCTGCCGGACGACCTGGCTCAGCTCACCCGAGGGGTCCATCCGGAACACGGTCCGCAACGCCTCGTGCCGCTCGACCAGCAGGTCCAGGGAGCGGCCGAGCGCGCCGGGATCGACAGGACCGCGGATGCGGACCATGCCGGCGATGACGTACGGCGAGGCGTCCCGGAGCATGTGATGGATCAGCCACATCCACTCCTGGCCGGGTGAGGCAGGCAGGACGTACAGATCTCGGGGCATCCGGTTCCTCTGCGCTTCGACACGACCGCACGGGACGCGACGGCGGGATACGACGGCTCCTCCCCATTGTGATCGGCCGGCGGCGCTCTCCCAGTCGGGAACCTCCCTGACACCGGTGCCGCGATCGGCGTTTACCCGACTCGTCGCCCGCCGCGTCCGGGCGGACCATGGCGGCTGAGCCGACCGTGTCCGCCGACCCTCCGTGACGACCAGGGGCCCGCATGCCAGATCGCCACCCGACCGCGCCGCCGCCCGCCCTCCCGGTCGTCACCGCCCGGACACCGGAACAGCCGCTCACGTGGGGCCGCGCGTCCCGGGTGACGGGCCCGGGCGTGTGGGACGGACTGACCGGGGCCGCCCGGGCGCACGGCGTGACGGCCGGCCAGGCGGTCGTGGCCGCCTTCGGCGAAGTGCTCCGCACCTGGAGCACCACGCAGCGCTTCGCCTACATCCACGAGTCCGTGGGCGAGGACGACGTCGTCGCCGCACAGCGGGAGAGGCACGGCGACGGGCGCCCCATCGCCGAGCGGGCCGCGCTGCCGGACACCGGCGCTCCCGGGGACCGTTCCCCCGTGGTTCTCGTCACCGCGCTGCACCGGCCACGACCGGGGGAACCGGTCGCGGCGGCCGTGGTGCCGGCACCGCGGCCGGAGAGCCTGCTGCACGTGCGGGTCACCCGGGACGAACGCGGTGCCGTGGAGGCGGTGTGGCGGTGGCCCGCCGACCGCTGTCCCCCCGGCATGGCCGAGGCGATGGCGGACGCCTTCCGGCTGCTGCTGGAACGGCTGGGCGCGAACGGCCCGGAATGGACCGCGGAGCACCCGCGGCTCGTCCCCGGGGAACAACTCGCCCTGCGCGCGCGGACCAACGCCACCCGGACCCCGCTGCCGCGGGGCCTGTTGCACACCCCCGTCATCGAGCAGGCCCGGCTCCGCCCGGACGCCCCCGCAGTGATCACCACCGGCCGTGTGCTCGGCTACGGCGAGCTGAACAGCCGGATGAACCAGGTGGGGCGGCGCCTGCGCGAACTGGGCGCCCGGCCCGGCCGCCTCGTGGCCGTGGTCCTCGACAAGGGCTGGGAGCAGATCGTCGCCCTGCACGGCGTCCTCGCCTCCGGCGCCGCCTACGTCCCGATCGACCCGGCCGTGCCCGCCGAACGGCTGCGCCGGCTGCTCGACCAGGCGCAGGCCGGGCTGGTGGTGACCGAGAGCCGGACCGACGCGCGGGTCACCTGGCCGGACGGCGTCCGGCGGCTGCGCGTCGACGCCGACTTCGACTCGGTCGACGACGGCCCGCTGGAGCCGGTGCAGCAACAGACCGACCTCGCCTACGTCATCTTCACCTCCGGTTCCACCGGCACGCCCAAGGGCGTCATGGTCGACCACCGGGGCGCGCTCAACGCCCTGCACGACGTCAACCGGCGCGTCGGCATGGGCCCCGACGACCGGTGCCTGGCCCTGTCGGGCATCTGGTTCGACCTGTCGGTGTACGACACCTTCGGTGTGACCGCCGTGGGCGGGGCGGTCGTGGTACCGGATCCCTCGCCCTATCCCGATCCCCATCACTGGGCGAAACTGGCGGACGCGGCGGGTGTGACGTTCGTGCTGGCCGTGTCCGCGCTGCTGGAGATGCTGGCCGCGCACCTGGAGAGCAGCGGCGAGCGGGAGCGGATCGCCCGGCTGCGCACGGTGATCCAGGCCGGAGACGTCCTGCCCGTCACGCTGCCCGACCGGCTGCGCGCCCTGAACCCGCGGATACGGGTGTACAACGGCGGTGGGCCGGCCGAGAGCTGCGTGCTGTCGGTGATCCACGCCGTCGGCCGGGTGGACCCCGCCGCCACGAGCATCCCGCTCGGCCGCCCCATGGCCAACCAGCGCTACCACGTCCTGGACGAACGGCTCCGGCCGTGCCCCGTCTGGGTCCCCGGCGAGATCCACATCGCCTCGGAGGTGGGCCTCGCCCAGGGATACTGGCGGGACGCGGCACGCACCGCCGCGCACTTCCGTCCGGTACCCGGCCTCGGCGAACGTGTCTACGCCTCCGGTGACATGGCCCGCTACCTGCCCGACGGCACCCTGGAGATCCTGGGCCGCAAGGACTTCCAGGTGAAGATCCAGGGCGTGCGCATCGAACTCGGCGAGATCGAGGCGGCGCTGGCCGAACACCCCGCGGTGGCCTCGGCCGTGGTCGTGGCCGACCGCGCGGTGCCCGAACTCCCGCTGCTGCGGGCCTTCGTCGTGGCGGCGGGGGACGGCCGGGCGGCGGCGCCGGACGAACTGCGCGCCTTCCTCGCCCGGAAGCTCCCCTCCTCGCTGGTCCCCGCGGACGTCACCTTCCTCGAGCGGCTGCCGCTGAACGCCAACGGCAAGGTCGACCGCCTCGCCCTCACCGGCCGTCCGGCGGGGTGAGGCGGCCGTCCGGGTCGCGGACCAGGGACGACAGCAGGGCCGTGTAGCGGTCGAGGATGCCCTCGGCGGTCGCGGGGTCGAACAGGTCCGCGTCGTAGACGAGGGTGAGGCGTGCCGTGTCCCCCTGGTCGACGGCCTGCACCGTGAGGTCCCGCTTGGCCCGTGCGGCGCGGTGGGCCGTCGGCGCCGGCAGGGGCGTCAGGCGCAGTCCGGCGAACTCCACGGGGCGTCCCGCGCCCTCCCGTTCGAAGACCACCATCGTCTGCAGGAGCGGATGCCCATTCTCCGCCCGCCCCTTCGTGACCGCCTCCACCACCTCGGTGAACGGCACCTCCCGGTCGTCGTACGCCTCCAGGCACCGGGTGCGGACGTGGCGGAGCAGGCTGCGGAACGCGGGCGTGCCGGACAGGTCGCAGCGTACGGCGACCGTGTTGAAGAAGCAGCCGAGCACGCCCTCCAGGTCGGGGTGGCCGCGGCCGGCCGTCGGCATCGAGACGGTGATGTCGTCCTGCCCGGACACGTCACGCAGGAGGACCTGGAAGACGGCCAGCAGGACCATCACCTCCGTGGCCTGCTCCCCGCGGGCGAGTTCGCGCAGCAGCCGCCACAGCTGCGGGCCGACGGTCGCCCCCACGGCACCGCCCCGGCCGGTCGGCCGCGGCGGCCTGGGCCGGTCGGCCGGCAGCCGGATCCCGTCGGGCATGCCGGCCAGCCGGCGTACGGAGCGCCGCAGGTCCGCCGCGACCGTGCCGGCACCCTGCCCGGACCGCTGCCACACCGCGAAGTCCGCGTACTGCAACCGGGGCGGGGCGGCGGCGGGCAGGCCGCGCAGGCGCCGCTCGTAGGCCTCGACGAACTCGGCGAGGAGCAGCCCGGTGGACTGCTCGTCGGTCAGGATGTGGTGCAGGACGAGGCTCAGCACGTGCACGTCGTCCGCCGTCCGCAGCAGTACGGCCCGTAGCAGCGGCCCCTCCGCCAGGTCGTACGGCCGTGCCGCCTCCTCGGCGAGCCGGGCGGCGACCGCCGCCTCGGTGTCCCCGGCGCCCCTGAGGTCGCCGAACTCCACGTCCGCACCGAGGTCGTCGTGGACGAGCTGGTACGGGACCCCGTCCGTCTCGCCGAACGTGGTCCGCAGGATCTCGTGCCGCGACACGACGTCACGGAACGCGGCCCGCAGCACCTCGATGCGCAGGTCGCCGTCGAGCCGTACCCTCAGCGGGACCAGGTAGGCGGCACCGCTGGGATCGGCCCGGTGCCGGTGCCACATGTGCTCCTGCGACCAGGACAGCGGCAGGGGTCCGGCGCCCGGGGCACGCGGCGGGATGCGGGTGGCGGGCCGCCGGGCACCCGTACGCTCCCGCTCGGCGAGCCGGCGCTCCAACTGGGCCCGCTGAGCGGGTGAGAGGTCCGCCAGCCGCCGAGCCAGCGCCGTCCGCCGGGGCGTGTCCGCTGTCATCGCGACCTCCGAAGTCCGCTCACAGGCTGCTCTGCCGAGGGATGCGCGGCCGGGTGGCCGTGCGGGTCAGCCGATCGTCCGGGACGTGGCCGAGGCCCGCCCCGGACGGGTCCTGCGCAGGTCCCGCACGATGTTGACGCGCTTGAGCCAGCGGTCCGTACCGTTGTAGCGCGGGTGGAACGACCGCCGCCCGTGGACGGCGTTGCGGTTGTCCACGAACGCGATGTCCCCGGGCGCGAGCGGGAGGTCGCGCAGGTTCGCGTCCAGGTTCGCGATCAGCCAGGCGAGGGCGCGGGCCGCCTCCTCGTCACCGGGCGCCACGGAGGTGAAGTCCCGGTCGACACGCACCACGAACGCCTCCGGGGGGCCGCTGACCAGGGCGACCGGCGGCGGAGTGCGCCGGGCCCGCGTCACATCGGCCAGCGCGTCGGACACCTCGGCGGGATCCGCGCCCTGCCCGGGAGGGTCGACGTGCGCGTTGTCCGGGACCACGTGGAACCGCCGCTGGCGCAGCACCTCCACGACCCCCTCGGGCGCCGCGCCCAGCTCGGGCACCGCCAGCGTCGTCGGGGTCAGTTCGGCGTTGCGCAGGCACATCAGCCCCACCCAGTCGGCCCGGTACGGGGAGAAGGCGTCCTCCGTGTGCCAGCTCAGCTCGCTGTGGCTGCTGGCACTGATCAGGCTGTGCTCCAACCCCTCGGTCGGCACGACATCGCCGACCATCCGCCCGTCCTGCTGGGTCCGCCACGCGATCGTCTCCCCCAGCAGGGCGCTGAAGAGCATGAGCAGGAACGCGTACGGCCGGCTGGCCGGGGTGTCCGCCGCCTGCCAGCCGGCCGGGGTCGGCCCCAGCGCCTCGGAGTCCACCTGGTTGCCGGCGATCACCGTGGCCGCCCGGTCGCTGTCCCGGGCGGCGGCGTGCAGGGCGAACCGGGCCCGCTGGGGCAGGGCGTGGGCCAGTACGCCCATCTCGGCGAGGAACCGCGGATCGTCGACCCGGCCGTACTCCTGTGCGCACTGGTGCGCCAGGTCGAGGGCCTGTTTGGCCTCGGTGTCGGTCAGGGTGCACCGGTGGACGAACCCGTCGTCAGCCGGGTCGGCCGCGTCGGCCACCGTGGGCCCGGGGGGAGGACTGGCATGGGGGATCGGCATCTGAGGTCTCCACAGGAGGGTGGGGCCGGCCGGGTGCGGGTGCGGCGGCCGTTCAGCTGTCGGCGGGAGCGGCGAGCACGGTCCGGGAGGCGAAGTTGCGGTAGCCGGCGCGGTCGAACGCGGCCGCCATGGGACGGTTCACCAGATCGGTGTCCGCCGTGATCCGGCGGGCTCCCGCGTCCAGCAGGATGCGGGTGGTCTGCGCCAGCAGTTCGTCCACGTACCCCCGGCCGCGCAGGGCGGGGACCACCCCGAGGTAACCGACCACGAAACTCTGGTCGTTGCGGGACGGGACGAGCAGGCCGGCGAGTGTTCCGTCGGGGGTGTGGGCCAGCCGCCACCAGGCGCGGTCGCCGGGCATGTCCCGGTAGCCCGCCAGGTCGTCCCGGGCCGCCTTGGCCACGCCGTGCCGGGCGACCGCGCGCCGGGTCGTGGTGTCGAGGGTCTGGGCGGCCACCTCCCGGAAGGCGGCGAGGAACACCTCGTCGTCCGGTTCCGGGCGGAACACCAGCCGCTCGGGGGCCGCGGGCGGCCGGTCGCCGGCCGTCCACTCGTAGCGCAGCCTGCGCAGGACGTCCGTCAGGCCGGCCGCGGCGGCGGCCCCGATCCGCCAGTCGAGCGCGGCCGCCGTCTGCGCCGGGTTCCCGTCGGTGCGGGAGAAGAGGTGGAACTCGGGCAGCCGGGTCATGCCCCGGGCGCGGAACCGCTCGTGCGCCGAGACGATCAGCCGGGTGGCGAGCGCCTGCCGGTCCCCGACCGACTCGTGCACGTACAGGCAGTCCAGCGCCAAGGGGTGTGCGCCGTCCGGCAGGCCCCACCACACGGCGCGGGCGAGGAGCTTGCCGTCGTCCTCCGCGATCCAGGTCCACTCCGGCCGGTAGTGGCCGCTCTCCAGTCCGTCCTTGAGCCGGTCGGGGCCGACCCAGTCGATCGGCTCGCTCACGGTGCAGTCGAGAGCACGTGCCGCTTCGCTCACGGAAAGGGCGCGTACCAGCATGCTTTTCTCCAGGGTGGTGCTAGTCGGGGCAAGACGGTTCACTCGTCGGTCAGTTCGGCCAGCAGGGAGTCGAGTTCCGACTCCTCCAGGGCGGCGGCCTGCAAGGTGAGGATCTGCTCCGCCAGCCCGGCGACGGTCGGCGCCTCGAAGAACCCGCGCAGCGAGACGTCCACCGCGAACTCCGTGCGCAGCCGCGTCACGAGCTGTGTGGCCAGCAGGGAGTGGCCCCCGAGGGCGAAGAAGTCGTCGTGCACGCCGATGCCGTCCCGGTGGAGCAACTCGGCGCAGACGGCGGCGATCCGCGCCTCCATCGGGGTGCGCGGGGGCTCGGCCGGAGCGGCCGGGACATCGTGGCGCGGCGCGGGCAGCGCGGCCCGGTCCACCTTGCCGTTGGCGGTCAGGGGCAGCTCGTCGAGGACGACGACGGCGGAGGGCACCATGTAGGCGGGCAGCCGGTCCCGGACGAAGGAGCGCAGCTCCGCCGGGTCGGCCGGGGCACCGCCGGCGTGCGCGGCCCGCGCGGCGTAGCCCACGAGCCGCTTGTCGCCCGGCCTGTCCTCGCGGACCACGGCCACGGCGGCGGACACCGCCGGATGGTCGGCCAACGCGGCCTCCACCTCGCCCGGTTCGATCCGGAAGCCGCGCAGTTTCACCTGGTTGTCGACGCGGCCGATGAAGTCGAGGCTGCCGTCGGGCCGGTGGCGGGCGAGATCGCCGGTGCGGTACATGCGCGCCCCCGGCACCGCGCTGAACGGGTCGGGGACGAAGCGGGCGGCGGTGCGCGCCGGCTCGTGCAGATAGCCGCGGGCGAGCCCCGCCCCGCCGAGGTACAGCTCGCCGGGCACTCCCGCCGGCACGGGACGCAGATGGCGGTCGAGGAGGTAGACGCGGGTGTTGTCCAGGGGTCTGCCGATCGGCAGACCGGAGCCGCCTCCGGTGGCCCCCCTGGTGTCCCCGGGGTCCCGGCCCGCCACGAGGTGCACGGTGGACGTGCAGGTCACCTCGGTCAGGCCGTAGACGTGCAGCAGCGGGACCCCGAGTTCGCGCCAGGCCGCCAGCCGGTCCGCGAGCACCCGCTCCCCGCCCATCGCGACCAGCCGCAGCGACGGCGGCAGGCTCCGGCGGGTCGCGGTGAGGTCGTCCACCCACGTGTGCCAGTACGCCGTGGTGAGTTCCAGGCAGGTGATGCGGTGGGACTCCACGAACCGGGTGAGGTCCGTCCCCGTGGCGAGGAGTGGCCGGCCGGGCATCACCACGGTCGCTCCCGCGGCCAGCGCCGGGAACACCTCTTCCAGCAGGACGTCGAAGCCGATCGAGGCCAGTTGCAGGAAGCGGTCGCCGCCGGTCAGCCGTAAACCTTCGACCATGGCGCGAGTGTAGTTGGCCAGTGCGCCGTGCGTGACGGCGACTCCCTTGGGGGTCCCCGTGCTGCCGGACGTGTAGAACACACAGGCCAGGCCCTGCGGGTCGGCTGCGGGCAGGTCCCGGGGCGCGGCGGGCCGGTCGTCCGGCCACGCGCCCAGGATCCGCAGGGACGGTCCGGCCACCACGCCGTCGAGCGCCCGGGCCGAGGGGGCGTCGGCGAGGACCAAGCGGATCCGTGCGTGGTCCAGCACGCCGCGCAGCCGGGCCGGCGGGTATCCCGGGTCCAGGGGCAGGAAGGCACCGCCCGCCTTGAGCACGGCCAGCATGGCCACCACCAGCTCCGCGGTGGGCTCGGTGACCAGGGCCACGACGGACTCCGGACCGACTCCCTCCGCGGCCAGCCGCAGGGCGAGTTCCCCGGCCTGCGCGTCGAGTGCGGCGTAGTCGAGCCGGCGGGTGCCGTCCTCGACGGCGACGAGCGCGGGGGTGCGCCGGGCCCGTTCGGCGATCTGCTCGTGCACGGTGGTGGCGGGCAGCGGACGGCCGGTGTCGTTCCAGTCCGTCAGCACCCGCCGGCGCTCGGCGGCGTCCAGCAGGTCCACGCCGGACAGCGGCCGCAGCGGATCCGCGCTCACCTGCTCCAGCACCCGGAGGTAGCACCGGGCGAAGCCGGCCACGGTCGACTCGTCGAACAGGTCAGCGTCGTACTCGAAGCGCGCCGACAGCCGGTCGCCGTCCTGGGCCAGGGTGCACACGAGGTCGGTGAGCGGGGCGACACCGCGGTCGGTGACCAGCGGCGTGATCCGCAGGCCGCCCAGGTCGAGCGTCGCCACGGGCGCGTCCTGGAAGGTGAACATGGCCTGGAAGACCGGGGTGCGGGTCAGGTCCCGCTCGCCCGACACCGCCTCCACCACGCGTTCGAACGGCACGTCCTGGTGGCCGAGCGCGCCCAGCAGCCCGGTTCGCACGGCACCGAGCACCTCGGCGAAGGAGGGGTCCCCCGACAGGTCGGCGCGGATGGCGAGGGTGTTGACGAAGCAGCCCACCATCTCTTCCAGCTCGATCCGCGAGCGGCCGGCGACGGGCGTGCCGACGACCACGTCGTCCTGGCCCGCCAGCTTGCCCAGCGTGAGGTGGAAGGCGGCGAGGGCGACGGTGAACAGCGTGACGTCGCGCTCCGCCGCCAGCCTGCGCAGGGCGGTGGTGAGCGGGGCGTCCAGACCGGTGGTGAACCGCCCGTACCGCGGCGGCCCGCCGGCGCCGCGCGGACGGTCGGTCGGCAGGTCGAGCGTCGTCAGGTCCGCCAGGCGTGCCCGCCAGAAGGCCAGTTGCCCGTCGAACGCCCCCGCCTCCCACTGGGCCTGCTGCCAGGCCGCGTAGTCGGCGTACCGCAGCGGCAGGGCGGGCGGTCGCGCCGGGTCCGGGGCGGGACCGGCGTAGTGCAGGGCCAGTTCGCCCAGCAGCAGGTCGACGGACCAGCCGTCGACGGCGATGTGGTGCATCGTCGCCACCAGGGCGTGGTCCTCGTCGCCGAGCCGGACCAGCAGCCAGCGCACCGGTACGTCCCGCGCCAGGTCGAAGACCCGCTCCGACTCGGTGTCCACGAGGTCGCGCAGCGCCTGTTCCCGTGCCCCGCCGGCGGGCAGCCCCGACAGGTCCACCACGGGCAGGTCCGCCCGCGCCGGCTCGCGCACCCGGGGGACCGGCCGGTCCCCGGCCAGGGGGTACACGGTGCGCAGCACGTCATGGCGGGCCATCACCCGGTTGACGGCCCGCCGCAGCGCCTCGTGGTCGAGGGGACCGGACAGCCGGACGGACACGGGGACGTTGTAGACGGGCCGGTCCGGCGCCAGGTGCTCGGCGAACCACATGCGCTGCTGGGCGAAGGACAGCACCGGCGCCGTCCCGTCGCCCGCGGGCAGGACCGGCGGCAGCGGGCGGGGCGGAAAGGCGCCGTCCCCCGTGCCGGGGACGCGGGGCTCCGGCCGGTACGTCATGACGCGTGCCCGCCCGCGGCGGCGGCCGGCCGCCCCGCTCCCGCTCCACGCCTTCGCACCGGGGCCTCCGGATGCCCCGGCACCGGCCGCGGTGATCCCACGGGTCCCGAGAGTCCCGTGGATCCCGTCGGTGCCGGGGGGCCTCCGTGCACGCCACACGCCACAGTCCGCAAGGTCATGGACCGACTCTGGCAGGGCGACACCGGCCCGCCAATCGGGAGTTCTCCTGACTGGCCCGGCCCGCCCCCGGGCCGGAAGCTGCTCGGTGACCGGTCGGACGAGGGAGGGCTGCGGCACGTGCGGCACACCCGGCCCCCGGACGAGGGAGGGCTGCGGCACGTGCGGCACACCCGGCCCCAGGCGCGGCGAGCCCGGTTCCGCGGGCGCAGCCGCCCCGGCGAACGCGACTTCCGGCGGCTGTGGGCCGGCGACGCCGTCTCCCAGCTCGGCTCCCAGATCACCCTGTTCGCGCTGCCCTACACGGCCGTGTCCGTACTGCACGCCCCGGGGGACCAGCTCGGCCTGCTGCAGGCCCTGTACACGCTCCCGTTCCTGCTGGTGCCGCTGCCCGCCGGACTGTGGCTGGACCACCGGCCGCTGCGCGGCGTACTGATCACCGTCAACATCGTCTGCGCCCTGCTCGTGCTGTCCGTGCCGCTGGCCGCCGCGGCCGGAACCCTCCGTCTCGCCCAGCTCCACCTGGTCGCGGCCCTCGGCGGCGCGGCCACCGTGACCTCGGAGATCGCGATGTTCGCGCTGCTACCGAAGCTCGTCACCGCCGAACGGCTGGCCTCGGCCAACAGCAGGCTCAACGCGGGTCTCGCGGTCGCCGTCACCTCGGGGCCCGGCATCGCGGTCTGGCTCACCACCCGGTTCGGCGCCCCTGACGCCCTGCTGGCCGACTGCCTGACCTACCTGTTCTGCGCCGCCGCGCTCGGCCGGATCACCCACCGCCAGCGGTCCCGCCCGATGCCGCGGCCCGGAGGCCGGCTGCGCGGAGAACTCACCGCCGGGCTGCGCGTCGTCCTCGGCTATCCGCCGCTGCGCCGCATCGCCGTCCACGCCGCGCTGTTCAACGCCTGTGCCCAGGCGGTCAACGTCGCCCTCGTCGTCCACCTGGTCCGCGACCAGCACCTGGGCGGCCTCTACGGCCTGGTCCTCGTCGGGGGCGGACTCGGCGGCACGGCCGGCACGCTCCTCGCCCCGCCGCTGATCCGCCGGCTCGGCCACGGCCGGGCGGCGCTGACCGCGGCCGCGGTCGCGGCGCCCGCCTTCTGGCTCGTCCCCGCGGCGGCCGGCAGCCGCGCCACCGTGGTGGCGCTGTGCTCGGCGGGCCTGTTCGCCGGTTCGGCGGGCGCCGGCGCACTGAGCGTGGTGAGCACGACCGTCCGCCATCTGGCCAGCCCGCCCGCGCTGCACGCCCGGGTGAGCGCCGCTTTCCGGCTGGTCACGTTCGCCCTGGTCCCCGTCGGAGCACTGACGGGCGGCCTGCTGGTGGACGGCGTCGGCGCCCGCGCCACCCTGTGGGCCGCCCCCGCCGTGATGGTGGCCGCCCTGCTGCCCCTGCTGACCCTCCCCGTGCGGACCCTGCACCACGTCGAGCGCCAGGACCACCGCGCCGAACCCGGCCTGGCGGCACCGGGGTAAGGGAATGTCCCGACTGTTCCCGCGCCCGGGCGCGCCAACACCCTGGCCCCATGAACTCGTTGCGGCTCTGGTACAGGAGCGATGAGGTCCGGATGTGGCTGCTGTGCCTGCCGCCCGGAGGCGGCGGCGCGCACCAGTTCCGGAGCTGGTCCGACCGGCTTCCGCCGGCCCTGGGCGTCGCCGCCGTGGAACTGCCCGGACACGGTGCCCGGTCCGCCGAGCCACCCCTCACCGACCTCGACGCGCTCTGCGCGCAACTGACCGCCGACGTCCTGCCGTTGCTGGGCCGGCCCGTGGTGCTCTACGGCCACAGCATGGGCGCGGTCATCGCCCACGACCTCGCCCAGGTGCTGCGCGCCGAGCGCGGCTGGCGGCCCGCCGCCCTGGTCGCCGCCGCCGGCGACCCGCCGGACCGGCCGCTGCCCGCCGCCCTGGACACCGTGTCCGACGCGGACCTGACCGGCCTGCTGCGGGCCTGGGGCGGCGCCACCGCCGAGCTCCTCGACGATCCGCGCTACCTCGCCGAGACACTGCCCCTGGTGCGCGCCGACCTCGCCCTGGTCGCCGGACGCACCCCGCGCGACCTGCCGCCGCTCGACTGCCCCGTCCACGTCTACCTCGGCGCGCGGGACACCACCGTCGACGCGGACCCGGCCGTCGCGGGCTGGGCCGGCCGCACCACGGGGGGCCACACCGTGCGGACCTTCCCCGGCGGCCACTTCTTTCCCCAGCAGTCGCAGGACGAGTTGCTCACCGCCCTGGTCGAGGACGCCGACGCGGCCGTGGGCGGCCGGCTGCTCGCGGCAGAAGGAGTGGCACATGGCTGACCCCCGCAGCACCACGGACGACCCCAGGGAGCGCGCGGGCGCCCTGTCGGCCGAACGCCGCGCCCTGCTCACCCTGGAACTGGCCCGGCGCCGCACCGCGGCCAACCGCCCGGTACGCCGCCCCCGTCCGGGCCCCGGGACCCGGTTCCCGCTCTCCTACGCGCAGGAACGGCTGTGGTTCCTCGACCAGGCGGACCCCGGGAGCACCGCGTACGTCATGCCGGGCGGGATGCGGCTGCGCGGACCGCTGGACACGGCGGCGCTGGGCCGGGCGCTCACCGAGATCGTGCGCCGCCACGAGGCGCTGCGGACCACGTTCCCGGCCGAGGGCGGGAAACCCGAACAGCGCGTCGGGCCGCCCCGCCCGGTGCCCCTGCCCGTCACCGAACTCGGCACGGCCGCCCCCCAGGACCGGGAGGCCGCCGTCGCCGAGTGCTGCCGCGCCGAAGCCGCCCGGCCCTTCGACCTGACCCGCGACCTGATGCTGCGCGCCCGGCTGCTGCGCCTGGCCGACGACGACCACGTGCTGCTGCTGAGCCTGCACCACATCGCCGCGGACGGCTGGACACTGGACGTCCTCCAGCACGAGATCGGGGTGCTGTACGACGCCTTCCGGCACGGCACGCCGCACGGGCTGCCCGAACCGGACGTGCAGTACGCCGACTACGCCGTCTGGCAGCGCGCCTGGCTCGACCAGGGGCTGCTGGAGGAACAGCTCGCCTACTGGCGGGAACGGCTCAAGGACGCGCCCGTGCTGGAGCTGCCCGCCGACCTGCCCGGCGCCGCTGAGCGGACCTGGCGGGGCGCGTCGGTGCCGTTCACCGTGCCCGCCGGGCTGTGGCGGCAGGTGGGCGAGCTGGCCGGGCGGACGGGCGTCACCCCGTACATGGTCCTGGTCGCCGCGTTCGCCGTCGTCCTGTCCCGGTGGAGCGGACAGCGGGACCTGGTGATCGGCTCGCCCGTGGCGGGCCGCAGCCACCCCGAACTGGAGCGGCTCGCCGGGTTCTTCGTCAACACGCTGCCGCTGCGCGTGGACCTCTTCGGCGCCCCGTCCTTCGCCACACTGCTCGAACAGGTGCGGGTGACCTGCACCGACGCCTACACCCACCAGGAAGTGCCGTTCGGCAAACTGGTCCAGGCGCTCGCCCCGGACCGCTCCCAGGGCCCCGTCCCGCTGGTCCAGGTGATGCTGGCGCTGCGCGACACACCCGCCGAGGAGGTGGCGCTCGACGGCATCGAGGCCGAACAGCTCGACGTGGTGCTCACCGGCCGGTCCAGCAAGTTCGACCTCGTCCTCGACCTCGTCGCCGCCCGGGACGGACGGCTGCGCGGCCGGGTGGAGTTCAGCACCGACCTGTTCACGGACGCCACGGCCGACGCCGTCGGGCAGGCCTTCGTGCAGGTGCTGACGGCGGCCACCCGGGAACCCGAGCTGCCCGTGGACCGGCTGCCGCTGCTCTCCCCGGAGGAACGCGAGCGCGTCCTGTACGAGCTGTCCGGCGACGGTGACGCGAGCGCCGCCGACACCGCCGGCTGCCTGCACCGCCTCATCGACCGCACGGCCGAGCGGCACCCGGACGCCCCCGCGGTGGTGTGCGGCGAGGCCGGCCTCACCTACCGGGACCTGGTCGAACGCGCCAACGCGCTCGCGCACGTCCTGCGCGGCCTCGGCGCCGGCCCGGAACAGCTGGTGGGCGTCTGCCTGCCGAAGTCCGCGGACATGGTCGTCGCCCTGCTCGCCATCCTCAAGGCGGGCGCGGGCTACATGCCGCTCGACCCCCGCTACCCGCGGCAGCGCGTCGAGTTGATGGTCCGCGACTCGGGAGTGCCCGTCGTCGTCACCGACGCGGCCGTCGCCGCGAGCGGCCTGCTCGACCCGCCCGCCGGCGGCACCGGCCCCCGGCTGGTCCTGACCGAGGAGGCCACCGGGCGGCGGGCCGACCCGCCGGCCGACCTCGCCGCCGAACGCACCCTCGCCTACGTCATCTACACCTCCGGCTCCACCGGCGTGCCCAAGGGATCCGCCAACGAGCACGGCGGCGTCGTCAACACGCTCCTCGGCCTCAACCGCTGCCTCGGCCTGGACGCCTCCGACCGGATGCTGGCGATCTCCTCGCTGAACTACGACATGTCCGTGTACGAGATCTTCGGCCCGCTGCTGGCCGGCGGCTGTGTCGTCGTCCCCCGGGACGACGACGTCACCGACCCCGAGCGGCTGCGCCGGCTGCTCGGGGACGCGGCCGTGACCGCGTGGAGCAGCGCGCCCGCCCTGCTGGAGATGCTGGTGGCCCACGCCCGCGGGCACGGCGGCCTGCCGGGCAGCGCGCTGCGACTGGCCGTGCTCGGCGGCGACCGGCCCGCGCCGACCCTCGCCGACCGGCTGGCCGGCCTGGTCCCCGGCGTCCGCCTGTACAACCTGGCGGGCATGACCGAGACGTCGTACTGCACCCTCTACCACCTGGTGCGCCGGCCCGAACCGGTCCCGGGCAGCATCCCGTGGGGCAGGCCGCTGCCCAACCAGCGGGTCTACGTCCTCGACGCCCACGGCGAACCGGTCCCGGCCGGTGTGCGCGGCGAACTGTTCGTCGGCGGCGCCGCCGTACGCCGCGGCTACTGGCGCCGGCCGGACCTGACCGCGCAGCGGTTCGTCCCCGACCCGTTCGGCGCCGTACCGGGCGGGCGGCTGTACCGCACCGGTGACGCGGCCCGCTGGCGCGCGACCGGCGAGCTGGAGTTCCTCGGTCGCCTGGACCACCAGGTGAAACTGCGCGGCCTGCGCATCGAGCCCGGCGAGATCGAGGTCGCGCTCGCGGCCCACCCGGACGTGGAACGCGGTGTGGTGCTGATGCGCGGCGAGGACCTGGACCAGCGCCTGGTCGCCTACCTCACCGCCTGCGGACCGCTGCCGCCCAGCTCCGGCGAGCTGCGCCGCTTCCTGCGAGAGCGGCTGCCGGAGCACATGGTGCCGTCGGCGTTCGTCCTGCTGGACCGGCTGCCGCTGCTGCCCAGCGGCAAGCTCGACCGCTCCGCGCTCCCGGACGCCGCCCCGGTCCGCTCCGAGGCCGTCGCCTACGTCGAGCCGGCCGGGCCGCTGGAGGAGGTCCTGGCCGGCGTCTGGGCCGACGTACTGAAGGTGGACCGGGTCGGGGCGGGCGACGACTTCTTCGAACTGGGCGGCCACTCCCTGCTGGTGACCCAGGCGGTCTCCCGGATCCGCGACCTGTTCCGGGTGGACCTGTCCATCCGCGGCTTCCTGGCCGCCAGCACCCTGCCGGCCCTCGCCGCCCACCTGCGGGTGACGGCCGGGGCGCAGGGTGTGGACGCCGACCGCGTCGCCCGGCTGGTGCTCCAGGTGGGCGCCATGTCCGAGGAACAGGTGAAAAGGAGCCTGGCCGAATGAGCGCCCGCCTCACCGCCGACCAGCGCAGGCTGCTGGAGCGACTCCTCGACGAACAGGCCGGACAGGCCGGGCAACCGCGCCGGGCCGCGCCCGCACCGGGCGCCGCCGACCGGAAACGCGCCGAGCTGTCCTTCGCCCAGCAGCGGATCTGGTTCTTCGACCGGGTCCGGCCGGGCTCGTCGCTCTACACCATCACCGGCGTCGCACGGCTGCGCGGAGCGCTCGACATCCCCGTGCTGCGCCGCGCCCTGGACGAGGTGCTGCGCCGGCACGAGTCGCTGCGCACCACCTTCCCCGGCGAGCACGAACCCTGGGCGCGCGTCGACGAGGCCGGGCCCGTCGACCTGCCCGAGACGGACCTGTCCGCGCTGCCGGAGCAGCGGCGCGCCGAGGCCGTTCGGGAGCACCTCGCCGCGGAGGCCGCCCGCCCGTTCGACCTGGCCCGCGACCGGATGCTGCGCTGCGCGCTGCTGCGGCTCGCCCCCGACGAACACCTCCTGCAGCTGTCCATGCACCACATCGCCGCCGACGGCTGGTCCCTCGGGGTCCTCATCGGCGAACTCGGCGCACTGTACGCGGCGTTCCGGCAGGGCCGGCCCTCACCGCTGCCCGAACTGAGCGTGCAGTACGCCGACTACGCCCGCTGGCAGCGGGAGCTGACCGAGCGGCCCCGCCACGCCGAGCTGCTGGAGAAGTGGACGGACCGGCTCGCCGGGGCCGCCCCGCTCGACCTGGTGACCGACCGGCCGAGGCGGAAGGAGGAGTCGTACGCGGGCGGCTGGGCCGGCCTGGAGCTGCCCCCCGGCCTCGTGACCCGGATCAAGCGGCTCGCCGACCAGGAACGCGCCACGCCCTTCATGGTGCTGTCGGCGGCGTTCGCCGCGCTGCTCGCCCGCTGGGCCGGCCGGGCCGAGGACGTCCTGCTGGGCTGCGCGGTGGCCGGCCGCGACCGCACCGAGATCGAGCCGCTCATCGGCTTCTTCGTCAACACCCTGCCCCTGCGGCTGGACTTGAGCGGTGACCCGTCGCTGCGCACGCTCGTGGGCCGGGCCAGGGAAGGCTGCACCGATCTCTACGCCTGGCAGGAGGTCCCGTTCGAGCGGATCGTGCAGGCGCTGCGGCCCGAGCGGGACCCGGGAGCGCGCGTGCCGCTGGTCCGGCACATGCTGGTCCTGCACAACACCCCCCGCCCCCGCCTCGAACTCCCGGGCCTCGACGTGACCGTCCTGCCGGTGCAGACCGGCACCGCCAAGTTCGAACTGGAGGTGGAGCTGGCCCCCACCCCGGACGGCGGCCTCACCGGCTGGATCGAGTACGCCCGGGAACTGTTCGACGAGTCCACCGCCACCCGGCTCGCCCGGGGGCTGCGGCTGCTGCTGACCGACGGCACGGCCCGGCCGGACACCCCTGTGCGGGAGCTGGACGTCCTCGGCGACGCGGACCGCGACCTGGTCGCGCGGTACGCGCGCCGCGCACCGGCGCACGACGTGGCCGGGCAGAGCCTGCCACTGCTGTTCGAACGCACGGTGGACGAGCGGCCCTCGGCCACCGCCGTGGTGCACGACGGCGTGGGCGTCGGCTACGCCGAACTCGACCGCCGTGCCAACCGCATCGCCCACGGCCTGCGCGCGCGGGGCGTGGGCCCCGAGGACGTGGTCGGGATCGCCCTGCCGCGGTCGGCGGACGCGATCGCCGCGATGCTCGGGGCGCTCAAGGCGGGCGCGGCCTTCCTCCCGCTGGACCCCGCGCTGCCCCCGCTGCGCCTGGCCCGGCTCGCCGCCGACGCGGCGGTCCACACGGTGCTCACCGAGTCCGACGCGACGGCCCGCCGGCTGGTGGCCGCCGCACAGGAGGACGGGACGACGGCGGCGCCGCCCGTGCTGAGCGTGACGGACGACGCGGTCCGGCACGCCCCGCACACCCGGCCCGGCGTCACCGTCTCGCCGCACCACAGCGCCTACGTCCTCTACACCTCCGGATCGACCGGGCGGCCGAAGGGCGCCGTGAACGAGCACGCGGCCGTCGTCAACCGGATCCTGTGGATGCAGGCGGAGTACCGGCTGCGGCCCGACGAGGCGGTGCTGCACAAGACCCCCCTCGGCTTCGACGTGTCCGTCTGGGAGTGGCTCTGGCCGCTCGCCGTGGGCGCCCGCGTCGTGGTCGCCGACGCGGACGGGCGCCGCGACCCCGCGGTCATCGCCGGGCTGATCCGCGACCACGCCGTGACCACCTGCCACTTCGTCCCCTCCATGCTGCGGATCTTCCTGGACGACCCCGCGGCGGCCGGCTGCGCCGGATCCCTGCGCCGGATCGTGTGCAGCGGAGAGGCCCTGCCGCCCGCCCTGGCGGCCCGCGTCCGGGAGGCGCTGCCCGGGGTGGCGCTGCACAACCTGTACGGCCCGACCGAGGCGGCCATCGACGTGACCGCGTGGACCGTACCCGAGGACCTGGACGCCGAGGCGTGGGCCCGGCTGCCGATCGGCACGCCGATCGCGGGCGCGCGGGCCCACGTCCTGGACGAGCGGATGCGTCCCGTGCCGCCGGGCATGCCCGGCGAACTGTTCCTCGGCGGGCTCCCCGTGGGCCGCGGGTACCGCGGACGTCCCGGGCTCACCGCGCAGCGCTTCCTGCCCGACCCCTTCGCACCCGGCCGGCGCCTGTACCGCACCGGGGACCGGGCCCGCTGGCTGCCCGACGGCACCCTCGACTTCCTCGGCCGGCTCGACTCCCAGCTCAAGATCCGCGGCCAGCGCATCGAGCCCGGCGAGATCGAGGCGGTGCTCGGCGCCCACCCGGCCGTCGAGCGGGCGGCGGTCGAGCCGTACCGGGACGCGGCCGGCGACCTCCAGCTCGCCGCCTACGTCGGCCTGCGCGCGGACGCGGCGGGCCCGCGCGAGGACGAGGCCGCCGAGCACGCCGAGCACGTCGACCGGTGGCGCACCGTCTTCGACGAGACCTACCGGGGCTCCCGGCCCGAGGACCC
Source organism: Streptomyces sp. NRRL S-1022 (assembly GCF_000720135.1). Classification (GTDB taxonomy): domain Bacteria; phylum Actinomycetota; class Actinomycetes; order Streptomycetales; family Streptomycetaceae; genus Streptomyces. The sequence continues at coordinate 194,689 of NZ_JOIU01000006.1, forward strand.
CGCCTTCGACACCGTCGGCTGGGTGGACTCGGCCACCGGTGAACCCATCCCCGACGCCGAGATGCGGACCTGGGTCGAGGAGACCGTCGCCCGGATCTGCGCCCTGCGGCCACGCCGGGTGCTGGAGATCGGCTGCGGCACCGGCCTGCTGCTGTTCCGCATCGCCCCCCACTGCGCGCTCTACCACGGCACCGACGTCTCCGCCGAGGTCGTCGGCCGGCTGCGCCGCCACACCGAGCGGCTCGACGGCACCCGCGTGGAGCTGTCCCACCGGGCCGCCGACGACTTCTCCGGCCTGCCCGCGGGCGGCTTCGACACGGTGGTCCTCAACTCGGTCGTCCAGTACTTCCCCGACGCGGACTACCTGGTGCGCGTGATACGCGGCGCGCTGTCGCTGCTCGCCCCGGGCGGCCGCCTGTTCCTCGGGGACGTACGCGACCTCCGGCTGCTCGACGCGCTGCACACCTCGGTCCTGCTGCACCGGCTGCCGCCCGACACACCCGTGCGCACCCTGCGCCGGCTGGTCGCCCGGCAGGCCGCACGCGAGGAGGAACTCCTCGTGCACCCCGCCCTGTTCGAGGCGGTCGCCGGCCCCGGTGCCACGGTCGGCGTCCTCGCCAAGACCTCGCCGTACCGCAACGAACTGACCCGCTTCCGCTACGACGTGATCATCACCCCCCGCCCCGCCGGGGCACCCTCCGCCCCGCCCGCCGGCTGGCGGCCCTGGCCGGGACCGGCCGCGCTGCCCGGCGACCGCGAGCCGGACCCCTTCGGCTGGCGCGGGGTGCCCGACGCCCGGCTGGGCGCGGACCTGCGCGCGGTCCGCGCGCTGGCCACGGCCGGCGACGACGAGACCGTGGACGACCTGCGCCGCACGCTGGCCGCCACCCCCGAGGGTCCGGCCGCCGACCCGGCCGCCCTCGCCGAACACGCCCACGCGGCCGGCCGCACGATGGTGCCGCACCTCGGAGCCGTACCCGGCACCCTGGACCTGGAGTTCCCGGACCCCGCCGCGACGCCGGCCGCCCCCGCCCGGCTCCCCGGCCCCGACGAGAGCCCCGGCACCTGGTCCGCGTACACCAACGAGCCGCGGCGCGCGGCCCGCGAACGCCTGGCCGTCGCCGCCCTGCGCGAGCACCTGGCCGGGACGCTGCCCGACTTCATGGTGCCGGCCTCGCTGATCGTGCTGCAGGAGTGGCCGCTCGGACGCACCGGCAAACTGGACCGCTCCGCCCTGCCCGCACCCGACGGGCTGCGCCCGACCCTGGCCACCGGCTTCGTGGCCCCGCGCACCGCCACCGAACGGACGGTGGCACGGGTGTGGTGCGAGGTGCTCGGCGTCGACCGGATCGGTGTCCACGACGACTTCTTCGCCCTCGGCGGCCACTCCCTGCTGGCCGTCCAACTCGTCGGCCGACTCCGTGCCCTGCCCGGCGGCGAGGTGTCCGTGGGCGCCCTGCTGCGGGCGCCCACCGTCGCCGCCGTAGCCGCCCTCCTGGACCGGGCGGCGGACACGGCGGCGAAACCGGTGCCCATCCAGCGCGCCGCGCGCCATCCGATCGGCGAGCCCCGGGCGGAGGAGGGCCGATGAGCACCAGCTTCGTGGAGCTGCTGCGCGAACGGGCCGGGACGGCACCGCACCGCCTGGCCCTGGAGTTCGCGCTCGGCGAGGACACCTACCTGCCCCTGGACCACGCCGGACTCGACCGGCGCGCCCGCGCCGTCGCCGCGCTGGTCCAGGACCACGTCCCCCCGGGCGGCCGGGTCCTGATCGTCCACCAGCCCGGGCCCGACTACGTCGGCGCCTTCCTCGGCTGCCTGTACGCCGGAGCGGTGGCCGTGCCGGTCTACCCGCCCACCGGAGCGCGCGGCCGGGACCGGCTGGCCGCCGTGATCGCCGACGCCGGAGCCGAACTCGCCCTGGCCGACCGGGAGTTCCTGGACGGCCCGGCCGACGCCCGGGACGGACTCGGCACGGCCGGCACGGTGCACTGGGCGGCCGGCGACGACGTCGACCCGGCCCGGGCCGAGGACTGGACCGAGCACCGCCCCGCCCCGGACGACCTCGCGTTCCTGCAGTACACCTCCGGCTCCACCGGCCGCCCCAAAGGGGTCATGGTCAGCCACGGCAACCTCGTGCACAACTCGGCCGTCATCGCGCGCGCCCTCGGCCTGACCGAGGACAGCCGGGCCGTCAGCTGGCTGCCGCCTTACCACGACATGGGGCTGATCGGCGGCATCCTGCAACCGCTGCACACCGGCTTCCCCTGCACCCTGCTGTCCCCGCTGGCCTTCATGTACCGTCCGGCACGCTGGCTGCACGAACTGACCCGGACCCGCGCCACCGTCACCGCCGCGCCCGACTTCGCCTACGGTGAGGCGGTCCGCCGGGTCACCCCCGAGGACCGCCGCGCCCTGGACCTGTCGGCGCTGCGGCACGCCCTGGTCGGCGCGGAGCCGGTGCGCGGCGCCACGCTCGACCGGTTCGCCGAGACCTTCGCGGGCACCGGATTCGACCGGTCGGCCTTCGTGCCCTGCTACGGCCTCGCCGAGGCCACCCTCTTCGTCTGCGGCGGCACCCGCCCGTCCGCCGAACCGGCCCGGCTGCGGGTGGAGCGGACCGCGCTGGACGAGGGCCGGGCCGTCGTCGCGCCCGGCGGCCCGCACAGCCGTGAACTCGTCGGCTGCGGCCGCGCCGAGGACGAGGACCTCCTGCTGGTCGTCGACCCCGCCTCGGGCCGCCCGCTGCCCGACGACGAGGTGGGCGAGGTGTGGGTCGGCGGACCCACGGTGGCGCTCGGCTACTGGCAGCGGCCCCGGCAGACCCGCGAGACCTTCGCCGCCCGGGCCGCGGGCCACCCCGGCCGGGTCTTCCTGCGCACCGGGGACCGGGGCTTCCGGCACGACGGGGAACTCTTCCTCACCGGCCGGAACGACGACCTGATGATCGTCCGGGGCCGCAACCACTACGCTCCCGACCTCGAACAGACCGCGGAGGCCGCGCACCCCGCGCTCCAGCCCGCGCGCAGTGCCGCGTTCACCGTGGACGACGACGCCGGGGGCCGGATCGTCCTCGTCCACGAGGTGCGCGGGCGGCTGGACGCCGACGCCGTCTCCCGGATCACCGCCGCGGTCCGGGAGAGCGTGGCCGACGGGCACGGGGTGCGCGTCGACGACGTCGTCCTGGTGCGGCTCGGCGCGATCCCGCGGACCAGCAGCGGCAAGATCCGCCGGGCGGAGTGCCGTACCCGCTGGCTGGCCGGCGACCTCGTACCCGTGGCCGCACCTCCGGCCGCCCCGGCCCCGGCCGCTGCCGTCCCGATCGCCGTAGCCCCGGCCGCCGGCGCCGTCCCGGTCGCCGGCGGGCCGCCGGACGGCCTGCTCCGGCTCGCCGCGGCCGAACTGGGGACGTCACCGGCCGCCCTCGACCCGGATGTGCCGCTGGTCGCCCAGGGCCTGGACTCGCTGCGCGCCGTGCGCCTGCTGGCGGCACTGCGGGAGGAGCACAAGCTCGCCGTGACCCTCGCCGCCCTGCTCGGCGGACTCACCCCGCGCGACCTCGCCGGCCTCCCGCAGCAGGAGCCGGTCCGGCCCGCCGCCGACGGTCCCTGGGGGCCGACCGCCGCGCAGGAACGGATGTGGCTGCTGGACCAGATGGGAGCCGGCGGCGCCTACCACATCGCGGGCGGACTGGACATCACCGGACCGCTGGACGCCGGCGTGTTCCAGGAGTGCCTCACCCACCTCCTCGCCACGACACCCGCACTGCGCTCGGTGTTCCCCGCCGGACCCGACGGCCTGCCCACCGTGGAGGTCCGGCCGCCCGGCGACAGCCACCGGCCGACCGTGATGGACCTGTCCGGGCCGCCGCGGGAACCCGGCCGCGCGGCACGCGCCCGTGACCTCCTCGCCCGGCTCGCCGCCGAACCCTTCGACCTCGCCGCCGGGCCGCTCGTGCGGGTGCTGCTGGTCCGGCTGGGGCCCACCCGGTGGATGCTCGGGCTCGCCGCCCACCACATCGTGCTGGACGGCTGGTCCCTGGGCCTGCTGCTGCGCCGGCTCGCCGACGGCTACCGCCGGCTGACGGCAGGCGGCACCCCGCCGGTTCCGGCGGCCGGCCGGCCCCCCGCGCCCCGCCCCGCCTTCACCGACGCCGACGCCGCGTTCTGGCGGGCCCGGATCGGCACCGCCCGACCGGTCGCCCTGCCCACCGACCGCCCCGCCCCCGCCCTGCCGACCTGGCGCGGGGGAGCGCTGCCGGTCCGCATCGACGCCGGCCTCGCCGGCCGGCTGCGGGCGCTCGCCGCCGAGCGCGGAGCCACCCCGTTCATGGTCCTGATGGCGGCCTTCGGCGTGCTGCTCGGCCGGTGGAGCGGCCAGGACGACCTGGTGGTGGGCACCGTCGTGTCCGGCCGGGGCGGGGGCGAGGACACCGAACACGTGGGCCTGCTGGCCGACACGGTGCCGGTCCGGGTCAGCCTGCGGCCCCCCGGCGAAGGCCCGGCGGACACGGTGGACACGGTGGACTTCACCACCGTCCTCGACCGGGTCCGTGCCGCCTGCCTGGCCGTCCACGGCCACCCGGCGAACGCGTTCCACGACATCGTCCGCGCCCTGGGCGGACAGCCCGACGGCAGCCGCGCCCCCGTCGTCCGCACCCTGCTGGTGCTCCAGAACCTGCCCGTCGAACCCTGGGAGGCGGCGGGTATCCGCGCCGAACCGTTCGAACTCCCCTCACCAGGCGCCCAGTTCGAGCTCTCGGTGCATCTGGGCGAGAGCCCGGACGGTTCGCTGGCGGGCCACGCGGTGTACGCCGCCGACCTCTTCGACGAGGCCACCGTCGCCGGCCTGCTGGACGGCCTGCCGAACCTGCTGGCCGCGGCGCTCGACCGGCCCACGGCCCCCGTCGCCGGCCTGCCGCTGCTGACGGCCGCCGAGACCGAGGAGCGGGTCCGCACCGTCTGCAACGGCGGTCCCGCCGCCCTGGACCACGGCGTCGTGCACCACCTCCTGCGCCGGGCCGCCGGTGACTTCCCGGACGTCCGGGCCGTGGTCTGGGACGAAGGGGTGCTCACCTACCGCGAGCTGATGTCCCGCGTGCACGCGCTGGCCGCCCGGCTCGGCGCGCTCGGCACGGGCCCGGACCAGCCGGTCGCCGTCTGCCTGCCCCGCTCCCCGGAACTGGTCGTCGCGGTGTGCGCGGTGCTCGTCGCCGGCGGCGCCTACGTGCCGCTCGACCCCTCCCACCCGCCGGCCCGGCTCGCCCGGCAGGTCACCGGCACCTCCGCCCGGGTTCTGATCGGCACACAGGAGACGGCGCGACGCGTGCTGTCCGGGCTCGACGGCACCGCCACCGCACCGGCCGTGCTCGACGCCGTACCCGCCGCCGGGCCCACCGCCGGGCCGGCCACGGCCCCGGACCCGCCGCACCCTGCACCGCCGCACCCCGAACCGCTGGTACACCCCGCACACCTGGCCAACATCCTGCACACCTCGGGCTCCACCGGCGAACCCAAGGCCGTCATGACCACGCACGCCGCCCTCGCCAACCGGCTGGCATGGGTGCACCAGGAGTACGGGCTGCGCCCAGGCGAGGCCGTGCTGCACAAGACACCCGTGAGTTTCGACGTAGCCGGCTGGGAACTCCTGGCTCCGCTGACCACCGGCGCCACCGTGGTCCTGGCCCGGCCCGAGGGCCACCGCGACCCCGCCTACCTCGCCCGCCTGATCACCCGGCACGCCGTCACCACCTGCCACTTCGTGCCGTCCATGCTCGACGCCTTCCTGGCGGAACCCCAGGTGGCGGCCTGCGCGCCCGTGCTGCGCCGGGTGGTGTGCAGCGGCGAGGAACTGCCGCCCGCCCTCGCCGAGCGCTTCGCCCGCGTCCTGCCCGGAGTGGAGCTGCACAACCTGTACGGACCCGCCGAGGCGGCCATCGACGTCACCGCCCACCCGGTCCCGCTGCCCCCGGCCGGCCGGACCCGCCTGCCGATCGGGCGGCCGATCGCCGGCACCGAGGTGTACGTCCTGGACTCCGCCGGACACCTCGCCCCGCCCATGGCGCCGGGCGAGCTGTACATCGGCGGCCTCGCACCGGCCCGCGGCTACCTCGGGCAGCCGGCGCTCACCGCGGAGAAGTTCGTCCCGCACCCCTTCGTCCCCGGTGCCCGGCTGTACCGCACCGGCGACCGCGGGCGCCTCCTGCCCGACGGCAGCCTGGAGTTCCTGGGCCGGACCGACCGGCAGTTCAAGATCCGCGGACAGCGGGTGGAGGCCGCGGAGATCGAGACCGTCCTCGGCCGCCACCCGGCCGTCCGCGCCGCCGTGGTGGCGGCCCGCCCCGGTCCGGACGGCCGGCCCCGTCTGCTGGCCTGGGCGGTGGCCGGCACCGCCGCGTCACCCGGCCCCGACGGCCTGCGCGCCTTCCTGGCCGAACGGCTGCCGCCCGGACTGCTGCCCGACGCCGTGTACCTGCTCGACCGGCTGCCGGTCGGTCCGCACGGCAAACTGGACCCGGCCGCGCTGCCCGAACCCGCGGCCCACGAGCCGGCCGGCCGGCCCGGTGCACCCGCCCGGACCGCCCCCCGGGACGCCGTGGAACGCTCGCTGGCCGTCATCTGGAGCGAGGTGCTCGGCATCGGGGAACCGTCCGTGACCGACGACTTCTTCGCCCTCGGCGGCCACTCGCTGCTGGCCACCCGGCTCGCCGTACGCGTCCGCGCCGACTTCGGGCTGGAACTGCCGGTCGGGGAACTGCTGAGCGGCGGCCCGCTGACCATCGAGCGGCTGGCCGGCCTGATCCAGACCCGGCAGCTGACCCAGACCGACGGCGAGGAGCTGGGCGAAGTCCTGGACTGGCTGGCCGAGTTGTCCGACGAACAGGTCGCGGAACTGCTGGCCGGCCCGGGGCAAGCCCGGCAACTCCCCGACACCGCACCCGACACCGGGACCTGACGGCTGTGCGGGAGCTTCCCGACTCTCGCCCCGCCGTCCCGGATGACATGCTGCCAATCAAGATCACCCGACCTCGTCCCAGGGGGAGTGCCATGTCCGCGTGGGCCCGCCGCACGAGCGGCCCGGGAGGCGCACCCGCCGTGGCACCGCCGACGACCCTTCCGTCCGTGGGCCGCGGCGCCCACGGAGGTCCCGTCCCGCTCCGGGCCGGGAGCCGCGCAGCCGCCGCACCGGAACCGACACACAGGGAGCGGACATGACCGACGCCGTGACCGCACGCTACGTCGTGGTCGTCAACGACGAGGAGCAGTACTCCATCTGGCCGGCCGGGAGGCTGGTGCCGGCCGGCTGGCGGGCGGTGGGCCGGGCCGCGACCAAGGACGCCTGCCTGGCCGACATCGAGACCCGGTGGACCGACATGAGGCCGCTGAGCCTGCGGCGGGCCATGGAGTCCTGAGCGCCGCCGGCCGGTCCCGTCCGGGAGCACGCCGACGTCTTGCAGGAACCGAGCCGACACACGAGGAGGGCGGATGCCCCAGGCAGCCCGAACGATCCCCCAGGCGTTCCGGGGTGCGGTCGCGCAATTCCCGGACAGGACGGCGGTCACCGCACCGGACGGCGACCTGACCTATCGCGAACTGGACGCGCGCACGGACGCGCTCGCCGCGGAACTCGTCCGCGCGGGAGCACGCAGGGGCTCGCTGGTGACCCTGCTGACCCCGCGCGGCACCGACCTCGTCGTGGGGATGCTCGGCATCCTCAAGGCGGGCGCCGCCTACCTGCCCATCGACCCGGAGTACCCGCCGGCCCGCATCGCGTGGACGCTGCGCGACAGCGGCTCCCCGCTGGCCGTCGTCACCCCGGCCACCGCGCCCCTGCTGCCGGGCGCCGGGCGGCACCCCGCCGTACGGGCCGTCACCCTGGACGGCCCGCCCGCGGCGCCGGCCGGTCCCGCCGCCCCGGACCCCGCCGGGGACGGCACCGACCTCGCCTACGTCATCTACACCTCCGGCTCCACCGGCGACCCCAAGGGCGTCCAGGTGGAACAGCACAGCGTGCTCCGCCTCTTCGACGTCGTCCGGGAGCACCTCGCCTTCGACGAGCACGACGTGTGGTCGATGTTCCACTCCGCCGCCTTCGACTTCTCCGTGTGGGAGATCTGGGGCCCGCTGCTGTCGGGCGGCCGCCTGCTGATCGTCCCGCGCGAGGTCGCCCGGGCCCCGGAGGCGTTCCGCGACCTGGTGCGCGCCCAGGGCGTCACCGTGCTCAGCCAGACACCGTCGGCGTTCCACGGGCTCATGGCGGCCGACCTGCGGACCGCGCCCGACCCGGGCGCCCTGCGGCTGGTGATCCTCGGCGGCGAGGCGCTGGACGTCGCGGCACTGCGGCCCTGGGCCGACCGGTACGGCACCGACCGTCCCCGGCTGGTCAACATGTACGGCATCACGGAGGCGACGGTGCACGCCTCCTGCCGGCCGCTCGACCGCACCGATCTGGACCGGCGCGGACCCAGCCCGATCGGGGCCCCGCTCGCCGACCTCGCCTTCCACCTGCTCGGCGAGGACGGCACGCCCCCCGCCGACGGCGAGCCCGGTGAACTGTTCATCGAGGGACCGGGCGTGGCCCGCGGCTACCTCGGCCGCCCGGACCTGGACGCGGAGCGGTTCGTCGCACACGTCGGAGCCGACGGCGTACGCCGGCGCCGGCTGCGCACCGGGGACCGGGTCGTCGCCCTGCCGGAAGGCGGCTACGGCTACCTGGGCCGGGTCGACGACCAGCTCAAGATCCGCGGCCACCGCGTCGAACCGGGCGAGATCGAAGCGGTCCTCGCCGGTCACGACGAGGTCCGGCGGGCCGTCGTCGTACCGCACGACCACGGCGACGGCGACGTCCGGCTCATCGCGTACGTGCAGTCCGCCGCCGCCCCGGAGTCCCTCGCCGCCGAACTCGCCAAGCTGGCCGGGGAACTGCTGCCCGCCCACATGTGTCCGTCCCGGTACGTCACGCTGGCCGGACTGCCGCTCACCGCCAACGGCAAGGTGGACAAGGACCGGCTGCCCGCACCGCCCGGCGCGGCCGGACCCGCCGCCGCGGCCGGCCCCACCGCCGGCACCGCGGAGCGCATCGCCGCGATCTGGCGGTCCGTGCTGGACGTGCCGCACGTGGGAGCCGACGAGGACTTCTTCTCCCTCGGCGGCACCTCCCTGTCCCTGGTGCGGATGTTCGCCCGGGTCAACGAGGAATTCGACACCGATCTCGACATCACCGTCCTGATCGGCGGGGCGACGGTGGGCGCGCTCGCCCCGCACGTCGACGCCGCGCTGGCCCAGCGCGCCCGACACCTTACGGAGACACCATGACGGCGCAGACCACGGACTTCTCCCTCACCCCCGAGGAACTGGCGGCCTTCCACCGCGACGGCTTCGCGGGCCCCTTCACCCTCTACGAACCCGAGGAGATCGCCGACCGGTGGGGCCGGACCCGGCTGGAACTGCTCGACCGCAGCCACGCCGTCTACCGCGCCGACGCGGCCGTCTCGGGCAGCACCAACATCGCCAACTACGACCGCCACCTCGACCACCCGTTCCTCGCCCAGCACATCGGCCGCCCCGAGATCGTGGACCGCGTCGCCGGCATCCTCGGCCCCGACGTGCTGTGCTGGCGCACCGAGTTCTTCCCCAAGAACCCGGGCGACGAGGGCACCGACTGGCACCAGGCGGACACCTTCGCCAACGCCTCCGGCAGCCCGCAGATCCTGTGGCCCGGCGCATCCCGCTTCGGCGGCACCATCACCGTCTGGTGCGCCTTCAGCGAGGCCACCGTCGACATGGGCTGCCTGCAGTTCATCCCCGGCACCCACGAGTCCATGAACTACGACGAGACCAAACGCATGCACTACGCGCCCGAACGCAACGCCTCCGTGGTGAAGGACGGCGTGCGGCGCGGCTTCTTCGGCTACGACTACCGGGAGCTGCAGATCGACCCGGACTTCAAGCCCGACGAGTCGAAGGCCGTGTCGATGGAGATGCGCGCCGGGCAGTTCATCGTCTTCTGGTCGACCCTCATGCACGCCTCCCATCCGCACTCCGGCAGGAGCAAGCAGATGCGGATGGGCTACGCGTCCCGGTACGTCCCCACCTCGGTGCGGATCTACCCGGACACCGAGGTCATCGAGGAGTACGGCGGCACGGTGAGCCTGGACCGCTACGGCGCGGTGCTGGTCAGCGGCGAGGACCGCTACGGCCACAACACCCTGGCCGGACACACCACCCGGGGCGTCCCGTTCCCGCACCGCTCCCGGCCGGCGACCCGGTGATGGACCCGTCGAGGCGCCTGGCGGAGGCCCTCGTCGACGCCGACGCCCTCGTCCGCGCCGTGCCCGGCCTGCGGGTCGCCTCGACGCCCGGCGCCCCGCTGACCCAGGTGCGGCTGGACTCCGTCACCGGGCAGCTGGGACTGCCCCGGCTGGAGGTGGTCGCGGACCCCGACGGCCTGTGGTCCGTGGAACTGGCACTCACCAGACACCTGGCCCGGGCGAGCGCCGGGGACGGCACGGCCGCCGGGCCGGCGGGTCAGTGGCGTACCGAGGGGCCGGTCCCGGTCCGGGCCACCGACGGCACCGCGCTGCGCTGCTGGTCGGCCGGGCCCCCGGACGCCCCCGTCGTCGCCCTGGTGACGGCCTGCGGCATGCCGGCCGGGCTCACCGCGGGATGGATGCGGGCGCTCGCCGGCCCGTTCCGCGTGGTGACCTGGGAGAGCCGGGGCATGTTCGGCGCGCCGGACGCGGACGGTCCCGCCCCGCTCGGCGCGCATGACGTGGCCTCCCAGGCCGGCGACCTGCTCGCGGTCCTCGACGCCCTGGACGTCCCCGGTGCCCATGTGATGGGACTGTGCGGCGGAGCGGTCCTCGCGCTGGCCGCGGCGGCCACCGCCGGCCCGCGGGTCAGCTCGCTCAGCCTGTGGCACGGCGACTACGACCTCGGGGACGCGGCACCGCGGACGGAGCACCAGCGTGACATGCAGGCCATGATGGCGATGGCCGCCCGCGGCCCGGAGAAGGCGGCGGGCGTGCACCGGCTGATGCGCCGCCCCGTGGTGCTGGACTCGCTGCGCCCCGACATCGCCCACCACCTCATCTACCCTTACGCGACTCCGCTGTTGCTGCACCGCTACGGCCTGCTCAACGGAGCGATCATGTCCCACGACTCCCGCCCCTACCTGTCGGCCGCCCAGCCCGTGCTCGTGGTGACCAGCCGGGACGACGTCACCGCCCACCCGGCCGGATCGCGCTACGTCGCGGCCCACCTGCCCCGGGCGCGGCTGGTCACCCGGCCGTCCGGCGACCACCTCACCGCGTTCGACGCGGGCCCGGAGGTGGTCCGGCTCGCCGAGCGGTTCCTGAGCGACGTCCTGGAGGACGCATGAGCCAGTTCGAGGACACCGACCCGGCCGGGCGGCTCGCGGCGGTGCTGCGCGAGCACGCGGCCGTGGCCGACGCCGCCGTGGAGGTACCGGACGGCGGCGGCCCCGCGGTCGTCCGCCTGGTCCCCGACCCGGAGCGGGCCCCGCTGCTGCACCGCTCGGCGGCCGTGGAGGCGGCCGGCCGCCTCGGCCCGCTCGGCTGGCACGAGCCCGCCGCCGACCTGCGGGTGGCCGGGGTGAACCGCAGCGAGAGCGACTTCCTCCACCGCGAGATCTTCGTGGACGACGTCTACTTCCGGCACGGCGTCGACCTGCCCGCCGGTGCCGTCGTCGTGGACGTCGGCGCCAACATCGGCATGTTCACCCTGTGCGCGGCCCGCCGCAGCCCCGGAGCACGGATCATCGCCTGCGAACCGCTCGCCGAACTCGCCGCCGCGGTGGCCGTCAACGCCGAAGTGCACGCGGCCGACGTCACGGTCGTCGCCCGGGCCGTCGGCGCCGCCGAGGGGGAGGCGGACTTCACCTTCTACCCGCACAACAGCGTGATGTCCGGCGCGTTCGCCGACGCCGACGACGACCGGCGCACGCTGCGCGGCTACCTGCTCACCGGCGCCGACAGCGAGGGCGTGGACCCGCAGGACCGGCTCGTGGCCGACCGGCTCGCCGCCGACCTGCTGGCCGCCGAGCACCGGCGGGTCGCCGTCACCACGCTCGCCCGGATCGCCGCCGACCACGGGCTGACCCGGATCGACCTGCTCAAGATCGACGTGGAGAAGGCCGAGGAGGACGTGCTGCGGGGCATCAGCCCCGAGCTGTGGGCCGGCATCCGGCAGATCGTGATGGAGGTGCACGACATCGACGGACGCCTGGCCTCCGTCACCAAGACCCTGGAGGGCCGGGGTTTCGGCGTCGTCCACGAGCAGGACCCGCGGCTGGCCGACACCGCCTGCGTCAACGTCTACGCCCGCCGCCCCGGCGCGCCCGGGGACACCGGCGCCCGCCCGCCCGGGACCGCGCACCGGCCAAATCCCGGGCCGGTGCTGTGGCGCCTGGAGGCCGAACTGCGCGACCTGCTGGCCCGCAGGCTGCCCGGCACCCCGGCACCGGGCCGGTTCGAACTCACCACCGACCTCGGGGCGGCCGGCGAGCGCGCGGAGGAGGTGCCCCGGGCCACCGTCCCGCTCTCGGCCCGTGCCGAGGTCTTCGCCCGGGTCTGGGCGGGCATCTTCGGCGCCGAGGCGGTCCGCCCGGACGCGGACTTCTTCGACCTCGGAGGCGACTCGCTGACCGCCATGCGCCTGCTGACCCGGCTGGAGGAGCAGCTCGGCGAGGACGCGCTGGAACCGGACCTGATCTTCACCGCCGGCACCTTCGGCGCGCTGGCCGCCGCCGTCGAGGCCTCCGGTGAGCAGCCCTCCGGTCCGGCCCGGTCCCGGTGACCTCCACCAGCCGGTGGTTCCACCGCCCGCTGGCCCGGCCCGCCGCCCGGGTCCGGCTGGTGGGCCTGCCGTACGCGGGCGGCGGCGCGGCGGTCTTCCGGGACTGGGCCGAGGAGCTGTCCCCGGACGTGGAGCCGGTGTGGGTCCGGCTGCCCGGCCGGGAGAGCCGGCTGGGCGAACGGCCGCTGTCCGACTGGGACGCGCTGGTCGGCGCGTTCGGCCGCGCCCTGATGCGGCACGTGCCCTCGCCGTACGTCCTGTTCGGACACAGCATGGGCGGCATGCTCGCGTACGAGGCGGCGACCGCCGGACTCGGCCGCCCACCGGAACGCGTCGTCATCTCGGCCTGCCGCGCCCCGGGCGTCGCCCGCGCCCTGCCCGCCATCCACCACCTGCCGGAGCCGGAATTCGCCGCCCGGCTGCGCGACCTGGGCGGCGCTCCGGCGGAGGTCCTGGCCAGTCCCGGCCTGTTCCGGCTGTTCGCACCCGCCCTGCGCGCCGATGTGCGGCTGGCCGAGACCTGGCCGGCGCACCCGCCGCGCCCCGTCCCCGTCCCCGTCACCGTGCTGTGGGGCGACGCCGACCCGGTCGCCCCGCCCAGCGCCGTACGGGCGTGGCGGCATCTGGCGTCCGGCGGGTTCCGGGGCCACGAGGTGACCGGCGGCCACTTCTTCCTCTCCGACCCGTCCGCCGGCGTGGTGGACCTGCTCAACCGCGAACTCGGAGCCGCCGGATGACACGATCCGTCTACCTGACCGAACGGCACGAGGAGTTCCGCGCCCGGGTGCGGGCGGTGCTGGACGCGCTCGCCGGGCCGGCCGGCGAGTCCTGGGAGCGGGAGGGGCGACTGCCCCGTACGGCGTGGAAGGTCCTCGGCGACGAGGGCCTGCTGGGCCTGCTGCACCCCCGGCGGGTGGGCGGCACGGAGCAGGACCTGTTCACGTCCGTGGTGTTCCTGGAGGAACTCGGCCGCACCGGCTTCGGCGGCTGCCGCGCCGCGGTGTCCGTGCACGCCTACATGGCCACGCACTACCTGGCGGCGGCCCGCGATCCCGTGCTGGACCGCGACTACCTCGCCCCCGCGGTCCGCGGCGACCGGGTCGCCGCCCTGGCGATCACCGAACCCGGCGCGGGCGCGGACCTGTCCGGGCTCGTCACCACGGCGGAACAGGACGGCGGCCACTATGTGGTCCGCGGGGTGAAGTCCATGGTCAGCAACGGCACGAGCGCCGATTTCCACGTCGTGGCCGTCCGCACCGCGCCCCCCGCCGGCTCCGGGCCGCGCGGCACGACGGGGCTCTCCCTGCTGGTGGTCGACGCCCGGCTGCCCGGCATCACCACCGAGCCGGTGGCCACCCTCGGCTGGCGCTCCGCGGGCACGGCCACGGTGACCTACGACGGGGTACGGGTCCCGGTGGGCTGCCTGCTCGGTCGGCCCGGCAGCGGCTTCTACCAGCTGATGCGGGGCCTGCAACTGGAACGCCTGGTCGCCGCGGCGGCGGCGCTCGGCGGCATGGACCGCTGCCTGGAGGACACCCGGCGCTTCCTGACCGGACGCCGGGCGTTCGGCGGCCACCTGGCCGACCTCCAGGCCCCCGCCCACCGCATCGCCGACCTCGCGACCGAGCTCGCGGCGGCCCGTCAGCTCGTCTACCACGCGGCCTGGCTCTACGAGCAGGGGGAGTTGCCGGCCACCGAGTGCTCGATGGCCAAGCTGCACACGACGGAACTGGCGTGCCGGCTGGCCGAGACCAGCCTCCAACTGCACGGCTCGGCGGGCTACCTGGACTCCTCGGCGGTGGCGCGGATCCACCGCGACGCCCGCGCGGCCACCATCGCCGCCGGGCCGAGCGAGGTCATGCGTGATCTCATCGGACGGGCGGTGCTGCGGGCCCCGGCGTCCTGAGGGGCCGGCGTCCGGTCAGCCGGCCAGCCCCCCTTCCATCCCGACGAGCGCGGCCAGCTGGGCCCGGGAACACAGCGTGAGCTTCTTGAACACCCGGGCCAGATAGGTCTCCACCGTCTTGGGACTGAGCGCCAGCGCCCGGGCGATCTGCTGGTTGGTCCGGCCCTTGCTGACCAGCACGGAGATCTCCCGTTCGCGTTCGCTCAGCCGGCTGAGCCCGGTCGAGGAGTCCGCGGGGCGGTCGTCCGGCACCGGCTCGGGCGCCCCGGCCGTGCCGGGCTCCGGCTCGGCCTGCGCCGCGTCCCTCCCGGCGGTGGCGCGTGCGGTGCCGGGCGGCCCGGGCCGGTCGGTCCGGGCGCGGAGCCGGCCGGCCGCTTCGGCCTGGAAACCGCTGCCCATGCGCTCGGCGGCGCGCCGGGCGTGGTCGGCGTACAGCCCGGCGGCGGCCGTGTCCCCCCGGGCCAGCAGGATCCGTCCCGCCGCGACGGCCAGTTGGGGGACGACGTAGCGCAGCCGGTGCCGCAGCGCGAGGTCGAGTGCGCGTTCCAGCCGCCCGAGCGCCGCGGTGTCCCGGCCCAGCGCGCTCTCGGCCCGGGCCACCCAGTACAGGGTGTCCAGCGCGCGCAGCGCCGGCTCGTCGCCCAGCCCGTCCGCCAGGCGGGCCGCGCGCTGCACCAGCTCGGCCCGCCCGCCGGCCGCGGCTGCGTCGGACCCGGAGGCGAGCGCCCGCAGCGCGAGCAGCAGGGCCCGCAGGGCGGGGTCGGGTTCCGTGACGGCGCCGGCGTCCTCGACCAGGGCCGGGCGCGGGCGTTCGCCCGCCTCCAGGCAGGTCTCCAGCAGGGCCGCCGTCGTTCGGGCCCGCAACTCGTGGGCGTCCGGCGTCAGGTTGGCGGCCGTCTTCTCCAGCAGGTCGGCGGCTTCGCCGTGCCGGCCCAGCAGGCGCAGCACCCGGGCGCGCCACAGCTCGGCGTCCGGGTGCGCCACCGAGCCCTTCTCCAGCGTGCCGTCGAACATGGCCAGGCTCCCGGCCGGATCGCCGCTCAGCGCCAGCGCCGTGGCGAGCCGCAGCCGCTGCCGGGGGTCGCCGGTGTCCGAGCGCGGGTCCAGCGTGGCCCCGAGCCAGCCGGCCGCGCGGTCGGGGCGTTGCCACAGCACGGAGCGCGCCGCCTCCTGGAGGATGCGGACGCCCTCGCCGTCCCGGGCGGTGAGCCCGCCGTGGCCCAGGTGCCAGGCGACGCGTGCCGGACAGGCCGCGCGGTCGCGCAGCGCCGTGGCCGCGCGCGCGTGGGCGCCCAGCTGCCAGGCGACGCCCGCCGTGTCGTGCGCCGTGCGGCGCACCAGCGGATCGCGGAACCGGAAGGTCCCCCTGGTGGCACCGGGCCGCAGGATGTCCCGCCGGACCAGCTCGTCCACCCCCGCCCGGGTCTCGTCCTCGCCGGCCCGCGCGGCTTCCGCCAGCAGCGCGGTGTCGAAGGGTTCCTGGAGCACGGCCGCCGCGTGCGCCACCGTCCGCCCCAGCGGGGACAGTCCGCGGAACTCGCGCAGCAGGGACATCGCCGGGTCGGCCGGAGAGTGCGGGCCGCCCGGCACGTCGTCGGCCCACGGGGCGCTCAGGGCGAGGGCGCGGAGCAGCCCGGGGCGGCCCTGGGAGGCGTGCAGCAGGCTGCGCAGCCGGGCGGGCAGCAGGGGCCGGGGCAGGAGGGCGCCGAGCTGCTCGTCGGGCAGCGGCGACAGCTCCAGCCGGGCGGACCGGCCGGCCGCCGCGGCCTCCCCCAGCAGGATGCGCAGGCTCTGCTGGTCCTGCCGGGGCCGGTGCGCGAGCGCCAGCACCACCCGCGGGGCGGGGTGCCGCAGCAGGTGCTGCAGGAGCAGGACCGAGGCCTCGTCGGCCAGGTGCATGTCGTCGAGGATCAGCAGCAGGCGGTCGCGGGAGCCGAGATGGCCGAGGAGGCTGCGGACCGCGTGCAGGGCGTGGTGGTGCTCGCAGGGGTTGGCGGGCAGCGCGACGGCCGGGGCGTGCCAGGACAGCGCCGGGAAGATGCCGGCCAGCCAGGACAGGTGGTGCGGGGAGAGCCAGGACACGGTCTGGTCGCCGACCGGTGCCAGCAGCTCGTCGAGGGCGTCGGCGAAGACGCCGAACGGAAGTCCCTCGGGGACCGATCCGGCCGCCGCGGAAGCCACCGTCCACCCCCGTTCACGCGCGCGTTCGCCGAGGGCCGCCAGGAGGGCCGACTTGCCCATCCAGGGGTCGCCCCGCACCTCGACGAGCGGCACGCCGGGTTCGTCGTGGTCGAGGACCTGTTCGAGCGCGGCGAGTTCCCGCGCTCTCGCGTGCAGGGCGTGCGCGCGCCCGTCCGCTGTCGTCGGCCGGCTGTCGGAGGGGCCCCGGGGGCCTGTCGCGTGGTCGGTGTGCCGAGTGTCCTCACGGTGTGGCAAGTAAGCGCACCTCTTTCGTCTGAGCCCGGGAGGGGGGAGCCCGAGGAAGCCCGAGAAGCGACGGGCCGGATTGCCGGACCCGTCTGCGGCGGCGGTCGAGTGGCGAGAAATACCGGGCGGCCGGTGACGCGCGTCAGCGCAAGATTTTTTACCGGCGACAGGATCCCAGGGTAACGAGTCGACTGCCGGATTCGGTAGTGCGGCGAAAGCGCACGTGGAACGGGCCCCGCCAAATCGCGGTGCAGCCCCGCCGTCGAAAAGAATTTAAAACTTCCGGTGGTACGGGGGATGGCGGAGGTGTGATTGCACCGTGCGGAGGTCATGCATCCGGCCACGGTGCACGGATACCAACCGGACGGTAACCACATGTTCCGGCCACGTGTGGCGGAAAGAAGCATGAACAAACCCGAGTAGAGTCGGTCATTCAGGACCCTTCCCGGTGGCGGGATTTCCACCTCCGGCATGTCCGGTTCTCGACCTGGTTCGTTCGGGTGATATGCGGTCAGGATTGAGTCACACCCGGGCGGGGGATGCTGCCCGGCACGCTCGAAACCGGCTGGAATGCGCACGACGGCATCCTTGTGCGGCCGTTTTCGAACTGATAGAACAGAGTCGTTACCGGCTGTATTTCTGATCCATTTCAAGCAGCTGACGGATGCGCATGACGGCCGGCCCGGCCCGGAGGCCGAAGGCCTGGCCAGGTAACTTCTCTTTCTCCTCCTGTCGGAACTTCTCCTGTCGGAACGGAGAAACCCCCGAAACCGCCGGCGGTGGCCCCCATCCGGCCGTCCGCACGGCTGTTTCGTCCGCACCTATGTCAAAGGGGAGCGATGGTTCAGCTGGCGCCTGACGTGCCCAGGGACGCGGGAGACGGCCACGACAAGACGCCCGTAGTGTGGGTGGTGGACGCTCCGGGCGGTGGATACGTCGAGAGCCCCGACATCGAGGGACGCGTCGTCGGCCCGCACGGCACCGTGCGCCTGGTCGTCGTGCCGGAAGACGAGCGGGACCGGCTGCCGGAGGCCGAGTGCGACTACATGATCCTCTGGCACCGTGTCCCGCTCGACGCCTCCTACTTCACCCGCAACACCAGATGCCGCGCCGTCATCTGCGCCAGCACGGGGTACGACCACGTCGCCGTCGAGGCGGCCCGCGCCGCCGGCACCAGCGTCTTCCACATCCCCCACTACGGCACCGAGGAGGTCGCCGACCACACCCTCGCCCTCTTCCTCGCCCAGGTCCGCAGGCTCCCCGACCTCCGCGAGCACGTGCGCGACGGCGGCTGGGACTGGCGCTCCATCACCGACGCCCCCCGGGTGCGCGACATGACCTGGGGCATCGTCGGGCTGGGCCGCATCGGCCTGGCCGTCGCCCAGCGCGCCCGCGCCTTCGGCATCCGGGTCTGCTTCCACGACCCCCACAACCACCCCGGGATCGAGAAGTCCCTGGGCCTGGAGCGCAGGCACTCCCTCGACGAACTCCTCGCCGACGCCGACGTGGTGAGCGTCCACGTCCCGCTCGACTCCACCACCCACCACCTGCTGGGCGCGCGCGAACTGGACCGGATGAAGCCCGGCTCGCTGCTGATCAACACGGCACGCGGCGGCGTGGTCGACGTCTCCGCGCTGCGCCCGGCGCTGGCCGCCGGCCGCCCCGGCCGCGTCGCGCTCGACGTCGTGGAGGGCGAACCGGAACTGCCGCACTGGCTGCGCGACCACCCCCGCGTGCTGCTCACCCCGCACGCCGCCTTCTACTCCGTGGCCTCGTTGGCCGAGCTGCGCACCCGGGCCGCCGAGGCGGTCCGCGAGCTGATCGTCGCGGCACCCGTCACCTCGGCCGTACGCGTGGTCTGAGCGCACCGGTACCGCCCCCCGACCTCACCGCCGCTGAACCCCGAAGGATCTCGATGGCTGTGGAAACCCTGTCCCCCGACGCCGCGAGGCAGGCGTGGACGGACTGGAAGTGGCAACAGCGCAACGCGGTACGCACCTCCCGCCAGCTGAAGAGCCACTTCCCCAACTGCGACCAGCGGCTGCTGGACATCATCGACCGGCACAACCGGACCAAGCGGTTCCAGGCGACGCCCTACTTCCTCAGCCTCGTCGAGACGGACCCGCACACGGGCAACCCGCTGGCCGACGACCCGCTGTGGAAGCAGGTCGTCCCCATCGACACCGACGAGACGGGCGACGGGGAGGACCCCTACACGTACGACGGGAAGACCGAGAACTGGGAACTGCCCAGCGAGATGGTCACCCCGATCGCCCAGCACAAGTACGACAACCGGGTCATCGTCCGCTACGCCAATGTGTGCCACGCCTACTGCCAGTTCTGTTACGAGGCGCTGCGCACCCTGGACCGCGACTCCACCAAGGTCTCCTTCGACCGCGGCCACTGGCAGGCCACGCTCGACTTCCTGCGCGCCAACCCGCAGGTGGAGGAGATGATCCTGAGCGGCGGCGAGCCGCTCATGCACAGCAACGACCAGATCGACCAGGTGCTGACGGAGGCCCGCGCCGTCCGCCCCGACCTGATCGTGCGCCTGCACACCCGCTCGCTCACCTTCAACCCGTACCGCATCGACTCCGGTCTCGTCTCCGTACTGGCCCGGCACGACGTGACCGCGGTCGGCCTGCACATCACGCATCCCCGCGAACTCAGCCCGGACTTCGACGACGCGGTACGCCGGCTGCACGGCGCGGTCCCCATCCTCTTCGCCAACGTCCCGCTGCTCGGCGGCGTCAACGACGACACCGGGACGATGCGGGAGCTGTGCATGGGCCTGTACCGGCGTGGCGTCCACGCCGGCTACCTGTACCACTTCATGCCGCACAGCCCCGAGGCGAGCGCCTTCCGCGTCCCCGTCAGCCGCGGGGTGGAGATCGTCCGCGCGCTCAAACGGCACATATCCAACCCCGCCGTGCCCGAATACGTGCTGCCGCACGCCACCGGCAAGTACACCGTCCCGCTGATCGACTCGCCGGACGCCTACCCGCGGCACGCCGTCGACGCCAACGGCGTCCGCGTCCTGCGCGCCGTCAACTGGCAGCAGGAAACCATCGAGTACCCCGACCCGGAGATCGTGTGAGGAGCCGGACCCGGCTTCCCCGCACATCGCACCATCACACGGAACGACAGCGACGGAGGACAGGCGAGTGAGCAGGGATCTGAGCCTGGAGCGGATGCCGGCTCGGCACGGGGTGCTGCGCGACGCGCACGAGACCCCGGCCGAATCGGTGGAACGCAGGCTGAACGAGTGCCTCCGCGGCCCCGGGACGACGGTGGAGCGACTCCCCGTCCACGACGACCTGACGGCCGCACTCACCCGGAGGCTGGAGGAGGGACTGTCCCACGGGGACGACGACGCGCTGCTCGACGTCCACCGCAGCGCCTACACCGTGTACGAGACCCTGCTGGGGCACCCGCTCAGCCCGGCCGCACGGCACGAACGCAGCACCTGGTTCAACGCGTTCCGCTCCCTGTACGAGGACCGCGTCCTCGCCGCGGACATCGAGGAGATCGCCGACCGGCTGCCCTCCGCGGGCGACGCCCGGCACCCCGGGTTCGTCCGCGAGTGGTTCCTCGCGGCGGCGAAGGAACGCAGCGACCTCGACCGGGCGGTGGAGACCTACCTGGCGGAGAAGGCCACGACCGGCCAACTGGCCGCCTTCATCCAGGCGGACGGCTACCTCAACTACCGCTTCTACGACGCCCTCGTGCTCGCCCAGCCGCACTTCATGGAGGGCGTCAAGCACGAGATCAGCAAGCACATGTGGGACGAGTGCGGGGAAGGCAGGCCCGACGCCGCGCACACCCTGCAGTTCACCCGCAGCCTGCGCCGGCTCGGCCTCGAACTGCCCACCGTCCCGCCCTGGGAGGACTGGCGGCCGTACGCCGGACACAACCTCTACTTCCTGCTGGCCTGCAACCGGCGCCACTACTTCAAGGCCCTGGGCAGCCTGGCCATGCCCGAACTGTTCGACGTCGACCGCGACGCTGCGGTCGTCAAGGGCCTGGAACGCAACGGGTTCACCGCCCAGCACGACTTCGAGTTCTTCTTCAACCACATGGAGGGCGACGCCGAACACGGCCCCGAGTGGCTGGACGGAGTCGTGCTGCCCATCGTCGAGGCCGAGCCGGACGCCAGCATGGAACTGATCACCGGCGGACTGCTGCGGATGCTGGCCATGCGGCGGTACAACGAATACCTCGCCGAGCGCCTGGGGCTGGCCGACGTACCGGACCTCCCCCAGGAGGGGAGGCGGTGACCGGCGGGGAGGAGAACCCCTTCCCCTCCCTGGAGATGACCGAACGCGCCACGGGCCTGCGGGCGCGTGAACGGCTCAGCACCAACGAGAACGAGTTCGGACCGGCCCCCGAGGTGGTCCGCGCCATCGGCGCCACCGCCCGGGAGTGCCACCGCTACCCCGACTGCGACCACCACGAGCTGCGCCGGCGACTCGGGCACACCCTCGGCGTCCCCGAGGACCACGTGCACATCGGCTCCGGCATCGACGGACTGCTCGGCGTCATCGGCCGCGCCTTCCTCGGGCCGGGGCGCACCGCCGTGACCAGCGACGCCACCTATCCGACCTTCGCCTACTTCGCACGCGCCGGCGGGGCCACGGTCCACCTCGTGCCGTACCGGGACGCGCGCGTGGACACCGAGGCCCTGGTACGGCGGGCCACCGACACCGGCGCGGACGTCGTCTATCTCGCCGACCCCGACAACCCGACCGGCGGTTCGCTGGGCGCACCGGCCCTGCTGCGGCTGGCGGACCGGCTGCCGGCCCGGACCCTGCTGGTCGTCGACGGCGCCTACACCGAATACCAGCCGCCCGCCGACCGGCCCGCGGCCGGCGAGCTGACCGGCCGGCGCATGCTCTGGCTGCGCACCTTCTCCAAGGCCCACGCCCTGGCCGGCCTGCGGATCGGCTACGCGGTGGGCGACCGCGCCCTCCTGGCCGCACTGCGCCGGGGTGGCGAGCACTACGTCGTCGGCCGGGTGGCCGAGGCGGCCGCCCTCGCCGCGCTCGACGCCGTCGGGCATCTCACCGACACCGTCCGGCGCACCGCCGAGGGCCGGGCCCACTACGGCAGGCGGCTCACCGAGCTCGGCTACACGGTGCTGGAGGGCACGACGAACTTCGTGACCTTCCGCTGCGCCGACACCGAGACCGCCGCCGCCGTAGCCAAGCGACTCGCGCAGGCCGGGGTGTTCGTACGGCATCTGGCCGCACCCGGACTGACCGACTGCCTGCGGATGAGCATCGGTCCCACGGCCCAGCGCGAGGCGGTCCTCGCCGAGCTGACCCGGGCGGCGTGAGGCGGCCCCCGCCGCAGCACACGCCCCCGCCCTCCCGCCCCGAGCCCCTCCTGCTTCGAGACAAGGAGTCCACATGGCCGCACCCCTGAGCTTCCGGTCCGGATCGCAGATCGCCGAGTCGGTGTGCGCCGGGCACCCCGACAAGGTCGCGGACCGGATCTCGGACGCCGTGCTCGACGCCTTCCTGACGATCGACCCCCACGCCCGGGTCAACTGCGAGACCCTGGTCACCAGGGACAACGTGATCGCCACCGGTCAGATCACCGCGAACGCCGAGGTGGACATCGACGCGACGGTCCGCTCCGTGCTGCGCGAGATCGGCTACCACGACGTGGAGCGGCACGGCCTGAGCGCCGACACCTCGACCGTGCGGGTGCTGCTCGACCGCCAGTCCCGCGAGATCGCCGACGGGGTGGACCGCGGCGGTGCCGGCGACTCCGGCATCGTCTACGGGTACGCCTGCGACGAGACACCGGAACGGCTCCCGCTCAGCTGCGTCCTCGCCCACGACATCGCCCGCCGGGTCGGCGCCACCGGTGAGCAGGGCGTACCGGCGCTCGGACCGGACGGCAAGGTCCAGGTGGAGCTGTCCCGCCGGGACGGTGCCGAGCGGGCGATCGTCGTCGTCTCCGCGCAGCACCCGGCCGACCTCTCCCTGGACGAGCTGGCCGACCTGGTGGCGGGCAAGATCGTGACACCGGCGCTGGAGGACCGCGGCGTCGTGCCCGCCGACATCCACGTCAACCCGGCGGGCACCTTCGTCGTGGGCGGCACCTCGGCCGACGCCGGGCTCACCGGACGCAAGCTCATGGTCGACGCCTACGGGGGCCTGGTCCGGCACGGCGGCGGCTGCTGCTCCGGCAAGGACGCCACCAAGGTCGACCGGTCCGGCGCGTACGCCGCCCGCTACCTCGCCGCCAACGTCGTGGCCGCCGGACTGGCCGGCCGCTGCCGGATCGGCCTGGCCTACGCCATCGGCCGCCCGCTGCCGGTCTGGCTCGACGTCGAGTGCTTCGGCACGGCCACGGTCGCCCACGAGCACATCGCCGCCGTGCTGACGGCCCTGGTGGACCTGCGGGTGGAAGCGGTGATCGAGCGCCTGTCGCTGCGCACCGCCGCCTACCAGCCGACCGCCGCCTACGGCCACTTCGGCCGCCCCGAGTTCTCCTGGGAGCGGCTCGACCTGGCGGACGCGCTCCGCTCCCGGCTCGGCGACGGGAAGACCGGCGCACCCACCGCCTGAGACCACCGCCCCGACCCCGGACTCCCGACCCCGGACTCCCGACTCCCGACGCCTCGTGCCCGACGCCTGACGAGAAGAGAGCGCCCGAAGACATGGCCCCCTTGCGGACCCGGCAGGAAGACCCCCCGATCCTCGAAGAGTGGTACCGCAGGCACCTGCCCGCCTGCCGCTTCGACATCAGCTCCAGCGGTGTCCACCCCTACTCCTTCGCGGAGGTCCGCGAGGTGTGCGCGCTGCGCGTCGAGGACCTGGACGGCATCGTCATGGACGACAGCGTCTCGGAGGGCGGCGCCGGCATCCGCCAGGCGATCGCCGACCGGTACTGCGCCGGCGACGCCGACCGGGTCCTGGTCACCCACGGGTCCAGCGAGGCGATCGCCCTGACCCTCGACGCCCTGCTGCGGCCCGGTGACCGTGTGGTGGTGCAGGAGAGCATCTACCACTCACTGGGTTACTTCCCGCGGGAGACGGGATGCCGGACGGTGCCCCTGCCGGCCGACAGCGTCCGGGACGGGGAGATCGACCCGGACACACTGGCCCGGCTGGTCACCCCGGACACGACGGCCGTCATCGTCAACTTCCCGCACAACCCGAGCGGCCGGACCCTGAGCCCCCGGGGACTGGACGCCCTGCTGGCCCGGGTGGAGGCCGTCGGCGCCGTCCTGGTCTGGGACGGCGCGACGGCGGAGATCGCCCACCGCTGGGAGCCGCTGCCCGACCCGGCGACCCGCTACGAACGGACCGTCACCTACGGCACCTTCTCCAAGACCTTCGGCCTGCCCGGCCTGCGCGTCGGCTGGGCCGTCACCTCGCCCGAACTGCTGCGGGCCACCTTCCCGCTGCGCGACCGCACCACCTTGTTCCTGTCCCCGTTGGTCGAACTCATCGCCGAGCACGCCATGCGGCACGCCGACCGGCTCATCGGCCGGCGCGCCGCGGAGGCCCGCCGCAACCTCGCCCACCTCACCGACTGGGCGGCCCGGCACGGAGAACTCGTCGACTGGACCCCGCCGGAAGGCGGGGTGTGCTGCCTGCTGGGTATCCGTGAACTGGCCCACGCGCAGGACCGCACCGCGGTCGAGGAGTTCTGCCGGGACCTGCTCGCCGCACACAAGACGCTGCTGGTGCCCGGCTCCGCCTTCGACGCCCCCCGGTCGGTACGGCTGGGCTTCGGCGGGCCCGAGGCCGACTTCCGCGCCGGCCTCGAACACCTCTCGCAGTTCCTGGCGCAGCGCGCGCCGGGCTCCGGCCGCGCCGGCGCTCAGGGCGGGTAGACGCTGGGGCGGGGCGGGGTGGGCATGCCGTCGCCGATGAGGAAGCCGGGGTGCGGCGGCTGGTTGTAGCCGGTGTTCTGCCAGGCCAGCGCGGTGCGGTATTGCATGTCCTGGAGCAGCGTGGTGATCCTGGTGCCGGTCTGGTACGGCGTGCTGTAGATGCGCAGGGCGCGGTTGTCGGTCGTCGGCCACACGACCTCCTCCCGCCAGTCACCGAGGATGTCCCCGGAGAGCGAGGGCGTCGCCTTGGCGGAGGAGGGCTTGCGGCCGATGTTCCGGCCCACGGTGTCGTACAGCCCGCTCACACCGGCCGACCAGGACTGCCGACGGCTCGTCAAGGATCCTGTCGGAATCGGTGTTCGGGAATGGGGGGGGTACGGGGACCGCGTTCCGCACCGCCTCCCCGGAAGGGCCGGGGAGGCGGTGCGGCCGGTATGGGTCAGCGGGTGGTCTGCGCCGTGGCGCAGCCGATCGGACCGGCGGGGACGTTGTTGCCGGCCGAGGTGGCGGTGAAGCCGAAGGTGACGCTGCCGTCGGCGGGCACGACCCGGTTGTGGTCCGCGTTGCGGACCGTGACCGTGCCGTCGGCGGCGGTCGACCGCGTGCCGTTCCACAGACTGCTGATCCTGGTGCCCGCCCCGGGCAGCCAGGACACGGCCCAGCCGTCGAGCGGCGCCGTGCCGTGGTTCATGACCTCGACGGAGGCCTGGAAGCCGCCGTTCCAGGAGTTCACCACGGAATAGGCGGCCATGCAGGAACCGGTGTGCGGATCCGTCGGCGTCGGCGTCGGCGTCGGCGTGGGCGTCGGCGTGCTGCCGGAGCCGCGGATGCCCGTGACCTCGCCGTGGCCGCCGTCGAAGACGATGTCGGAGCAGGAGAAGAAGTTCTCCTGGCTGTCCGAGCGGACCCACTGGATGAAGATCAGGGCGTTGCCGGTCCGTCCGGAGGGCAGCTTCAGGTCCCAGTGGTAGTGGCCGCCGTCGGTGCCCGGCGACCCCTGCTGCGGCGGATCGGTGACCGTCTGGATCAGGTCCAGGTCGGCCCAGCGCAGGGCGGAGGACGGTGACCAGCCCTGCTTGGTGACGTAGACCCGGAAGTCACCAGGATGCGCCGCCCAGTTGCTGTACTGGGCCTGGATGGTCGCCCCGCTGGTCAGATGGGTCCGCGGCCAGTCCGCGCGGGCCGCGTTGTAGGCGCGGAAGTCGTACGGTGACCGGTCGCCCGCACTGCACAGGGTGCCGTCCGGGACGTAACCGGAGCCCCGGCCGCCGGCGTGGGAGTCGAGCACGGCGAACCAGTTGTACAGCGCCGTCGCACCGCTCTCGGCCAGCGCGTCCCGGCACGCCGGGTTGGTCGGGTCCAGCCCGCCGGTCGTCGTGTGCGCGTCCAGGTAGCACAGGTAGGTTCGCGATCCGGGCAGCATCGCCACCCCGTGCGCCTGCGCGCTGCTCTGCCCCAGCAGGGTCAGGGCGAGCGCCGCGAGCAGGGTCGACAGGGCTGCTGCCGCCGACATCAGTCTGTTGCGTCGAGCCACGTTCTGCTCCTCTCGGTTCGCATCAGGCGGTGGTGCACCCCCGGCGGGCGCCGCACCGAGGCGGGCGGGGTCCGCCGGGGAGTCGGTGTACGTCGTGTCAGTGACCGGTGCCGCCGCCCGGGGTCACGGCCGGGTCGGCGTTGCGCACGAGCATCGCGAACTGCTCCGGGAACCACTGCCCGGCCAGCGGGGCGCCGGGCAGCGCGCCGGTCTTGTCGCCGCCCGCGCCCGGCGGGGCGTACCCGGGGTCGCACATGGGGTCCGCGGCCTTGCCCTCGTCGTTGGGGAGGTCGCTGCTCGCACCGTCCGACTCACCCGGCGGCTTCACCCACAGCAACGCGTCGAGGTGGGAGTCGGGGTAGCCGGAGGGCGCGGCCTGCGGCGGCCGCCCGAGCCCGGCACCGCCGACGTTGCACCACAGGCCCCGGTAGGTCCGGCGGTCGACGCGGGATTCGGCGACGTAGGTGTCGAGGGTGGTGCTGGTGCTCTCCGCCGTGGGACGCCCGGGGCCGCCCCACCCGTTGCGGGAGGTGTCGACGACCATGCCGGTCGACGCGGGCCAGCCGGCGGCGACGAGCGCGCGGTGGACGTTGCGGGTGAAGTCCGATTCGTCGAGGTTGGGGTTCCACCCGTAGAACTTCGAGGACTTGACCGGGTTGCCGCCCACGGGCTTGTCCGGGTCGGTCAGGAAGGGTTCTTCCAGAGGCATGTAGTTGGAGACGTTGGTGACCAGCCCGTCGACGCTGGACAGTCCGGCGGCGGTGCCCCGGGCGACGTCCGTGTACAGCTGCACGCTCTGCGCCAGGTTGCTGTCCCAGCCGAGCCACCCGGAGTTCGCGAAGTCCAGGTACGTGTAGACGTTGGGCAGCGCGTGCAGCTTGTCCAGGGCGTACCGGATGCCCTTGACGTAGATCCCGCTGCTCCCGGCCTCGGCGCACTCCGGGTCGGAGGTGTTCGTCGCCAGGTTGGGCAGGCTGTCCGGCTCGATCACCGCCGTGATGCGGATGTCGCGGTACTTCCGCTTCTTGAACACCTTCGCGATGGCGTCGATGTACTCGCTCTCGTAGCGGTCGAGACCGGCCTGCGTGAGCGGGAGTTCGCCGCCGGAGGCCTGGGCCGCGCAGTCCCGGCCGGGCAGGTCGTACACCACGAAGGTCGCGGTGATCGGCTGTCCGCGCCGCTTCTGGGCGAGCGCCAGGTCGAGGTGGTCGGCGAGGCTCCGGCGGCCGGCCTCTCCGCCCCCGCCGCCGATGGCGGCGATCCGGTCCAGCCACACGGCGGTGGGATAGCGGCCCACCTTCCGCATCTTCGCCCTGAGCCCGGGGTCGGGGGTCCGGGCGGCCGAGGTGCGGACGTGGTCGGTGTAGTCGGGGTTGACGTAGAACGAGGCCCCGGCGAACGGGTTGTCGACGTGGTTCTCGGCGGCGGCGGCCGGGTGTGCGGTGAACTGCCCGGCCAGGCCCAGTGCCAGGGCGGCGAGCGCCGCGCCCAGCGAGGCTGCCCGGCGCCGTCGCCGGCCGTACCCCGGCCGGGGTACGGGCGCTCGGCGGATGGGGTGTGGCATGTGCCCTCCTCGTGCGTACGGGGGTCGGCGGTCGGGGCCGGCGCGCTCAGCTGCCGGCGCAGTGCGGTGCGGGTGTGCCGGCGCTGCCGTCGGCGGTGAAGCCGAACGAGGCGGTGGCGCCCGGCGCCAGGGAGCCGTTGAAGGCGGCGTTGCGGACCGTGACCCGGCCGTCGGCCGTGCCGAGCGAGCCGTTCCAGAGGCTGTTGATGCGGGAGCCGCCCAGCTCCCAGTCCACGGACCAGCCCGTCAGCGCGACGGAACCGGTGTTCTCGACGGTGACCTCCGCCTGGTGACCGCCCGGCCAGGAGGAGGTGGTGCGCATCCGCGCGGTGCACGTCCCGGGCGCCGGTGCGGGACCGGTGCCGGAGTACGTCAGCCCGTACCCGTACGGGAAGAGCGGGTCCTTGCCGTCACCGTCGTTGACGGGTTCCTGGGCGGACGTCCTCGGCCAGCTCACCGGCAGTCTGCCGGTGGGGGCGTGGTCGCCGAACAGGACGTCGGACACGCCGCCGCCCTCGGTCCCGGGCAGCCACGCGGCCAGCAGCGCCTTCCAGTCGGGCAGTCGGGCGGAGACGTCCAGCGGACGGCCGGAGACCAGGACCACGACGACCGGCACGCCGCTCGCCTTCAGCCGGGCGAGGGTGCTCAAGTCCTCCTGGTCCAGCCCGAGGCCGCCCGGCCGGTCGCCGCGGCCCTCGGCGTACGGGGTCTCGCCGACAACGGCGACGGCGGCCCGGTAGCTGGAGTCGACGCCGTTGCCGTAGCGGTCGTAGGTGACCCGGGAGGGGTCGGTGACGGCGGCCCGGATGCCCTGGAGGATCGTGGTGCCGTCGGTGACGGGGCCGCTGCGGCCCTGCCAGCCGACGGTCCAGCCGCCGCTCTGGTTGCCGATGTCGTCGGCGGACTTGCCGGCCACGAACAGCTTGGCCGACTTCGGCAGGGGCAGCACGCCGCCGTCGTTCTTCAGCAGCACCTGCGAGGCGCGTACCGCCTGCCTGGCCAGCTCCCGGTGCGCGGCCGAGCCGACCGTGGCGGTGTACGAGCGGTCGGTCAACGGATGCTCGAACAGACCCAGTTGGAACTTCTTGGTGAGGATGCGCCGGTTGGCGTCGTCGATCCGGGACACGGCGATGCGGCCGGCGGTGACCTCGCCGCGCAGCAGCGTGAGGAACTTCTTGTAGTCGTGCGGGACCATCACCATGTCGACGCCCGCGTCGACCGCCGTACGGATCTCGGCGCCGGTGAAACCGCTCCGACCGTCGAGCTGGTCGACCGCCGCCCAGTCGGACACCACGAACCCGGTGAAGCCGAGTTCGCCCTTGAGCACGTCGGTCACGAGGTACCGGTCGGCGTGCGACCGCACACCGTTCCAGCTGCTGTACGACAGCATCACCGCGCCCACACCGCGCCGCACCGCCTCTTTGAACGGCGGCAGGTGGACGGCGCGCAACTCGGCCTCGGACACCTTGGTGTCGCCCTGGTCGACGCCGCCGGCGGTGCCGCCGTCGCCGAGGTAGTGCTTGGCGGTGGCGAGCACGGACGCGGGCCCGGCGCCCAGTGCGTCGCCCTGGAGCCCGGTGATGAACGTCGTCAGGGCGGAGGGCAGTTCGGGCGTCTCGCCGTACGACTCGTAGGTACGGCCCCACCGGTCGTCGCGGGCCACGCACAGGCACGGCGCGAAGTCCCAGTCGATGCCGGTGCCCGACACCTCCTCGGCCACCGCCCGCCCGATCCGCTGGACGAGCGCGGGGTCCCGGGTGGCGCCCAGAGCGATGTCGTGCGGGAACAGGGTGGCTCCGCGCACCGCGTTGTGCCCGTGCACGGCGTCGATGCCGTAGATCACCGGGATGCCGAGCGGGGTGGCCAGCGCGGTGCGCTGCAGGGAGTCGTAGGTGTCGGCCCAGGTCTGCGCGTTGTTGGGGCTGACGGTCGAGTCGCCGCCGGAGAGTACGGATCCGATGCGGTAGGCGGCGAGGTCGGACTGCGGGACGAGGGCGTCCTTCTCGATCTGGGTCATCTGGCCGAGCTTGTCGTCCAGGCTCATGCGGGACAGCAGGTCGGTGACCCGGTCCGGCACGGGTAAGGACGCGTCCTGGTAGGGCAGGAGCGCGGCCGGTGCGACGGCGGGCTCCGGTGCGGCTGCGGCCGGCGCGGTGAGGGCCAGGGCCGCGGCGCACACGGCCAGGGCCGTCACCGGGCTGCGGCGGGCGAGCAGGAGGCTCATGGGGGCGGGCCTTTCCTGGAGCGGTCCGGGAGCGGGGCGGCGCTGGGGTGGAGCCGGGACCCGCCCGATCGGCGGGGCGGGACGAGCGGGTCCCGGAGCGGGTGGGTCACGCGGTGGCGCAGGCGCCGCCGTTCAGGCTGAAACCGGACGGCTTGGCGAAGGTGCCGCCATAGCTGCCCTGGAACCCGAAGGACACCTGGCCGCCGGGCGCGATCTGTGCGTTGTAGGCGAGGTTGCTCGCGGTGACCGCCCCCGAGGACGGCGTCACGCCGGCGCCCCAGGCACCGCTGATCTGCTGCCCCGCGGGCAGCGTGAACGCCAGCTTCCAGCCGCTGACGGGGGAGGAGCCGGTGTTGGTGACGGTGACGTCGGCGCTGAAACCGCCCTGCCAGACGTTCGTCGCGTACGCCACCTTGCAGGCCGCCGTGCCGCCGGAGCCGCCGCCGGTCTCGACCGTGGAGGAGAACGAGGTCACGGCCAGACCGGCGCCGTTCTGCCAGGGCTCGAACCCGGCCTGCACGCTGGTCAGGTACCAGCTGTCCTGCGCCAGACCCCGCGAGACGGCCTGCCGGACGAAGTCCATGACGTCGAAGCTCCAGCTGCTGATCGCCGACGGCGCGACGAAGGACAGGACGTCGTTGGAGCCGTTGTTGCCGGACCACACCTGCCACGGGCGGCCGGCGACGGTGGCGGTGCCGACCTGCGAGCCCACGGGCTGGACGGGGCCGACCTTGTTGAACCAGATCATGATCTCGGTCCGGTTGACGCCGTCGGTGCGGGGCGTGGGGTCGAGCCAGATGTCGTACGCGGCGTCGTACACCGCGTTGCTCACATAGGTGTACGAGATGCCGGTCGGCGCGCCGGAGATGGTGCTGAGCCGGGCCGGGAGCTTCGTCCCGGGCGAGCAGTTGGTGTAGTGGCAGCCGTTGAAGACGGACGGGTAGGACTTCGGGGCGCCGTTCGTCGGTACGGAGCCGTCGGCCTGGGTGACGCGGAATCCCGAGTCGGTGGCGGTGACGCACTGCGTGTCGCTGGTGCCCCAGCGGTTGTTCTGGACGACGTAGCGGCCCTGGATCGTCGTCGACCCGTACTGTTCGCAGATCGTGGTGTCGGCCTGGGCCGGCGGAGCGACGCTCAGCAGCGCCGCCACGGCGGCGAGTGCGGTGAGCAGCGCGCCCAACAGGCCGCGCCTTCCACGGACATGGTGCTTGGACGGTCGCATGCGGGTCCTCTCACATGACGGTGGGGGCAGTACAGGAGCGCTCCCATCGGTGTGTGGATGGGAGCGCTCCCATACCCTCCGTTGGGCAGGGACTGTAGGGACTGCCCATGTTCCTGACAAGACCGACGGCGAGGTGAGTATCGAAGAGCGTTCGAAGCCGCAGGTCGGAGGGGGAGGCGTGAACGAGACCGGGTTTTTTGGAGCGCTCCCGAAACATTCGGCCGCGGCCGTCACGCCCGTGCCGCGGGGGCTGTCACAGTCCCAGGGCGCCGAGCAGGGCCGACGGGTCCGGTTCGGAGGCGGTGTCCAGATTCTGCTCGGTCCAGATGACCTTGCCCCGGGGGGCGTAGCGGGTGCCCCACATGTCCGCGAACTGCGAGACCAGGAACAGCCCCCGGCCTCCCTCGTCGGTGGTGGCGGCGCGCCGCAGCCGGGGCGAGGTGTTGCTGCCGTCCGACACCTCGCAGACCAGGGTGCGGCCCAGCAGCAGCCTGACCCGCACGGGCGGCGCGCCGTAGCGGATCGCGTTGGTGAGCAGTTCGCTCAGGATCAGTTCCGTGGCGAAGGCCACCCCCTCCAGACCCCAGTCGGCGAGTCGCCGGCTCACCTCCCTGCGCACCCGGGACACGGCCTCGGCGTCGAACGGGACGTCCCAGGTCGCGACGGACGAGGGGGCGAGCAGCCGGGTCCGGGCGACCAGCAGCGCCACGTCGTCGCTGGGGTGCCCGGGCAGCATCGTGTCCACCAGGGCGCGGCAGGTCTCCTCCGGTGTCAGATCCGCGTGGCCGACGGCCGAGGAGAGCAGCTCCAGGCCCTCGTCGATGTCCCGTCCGCGGTTCTCGACCAGGCCGTCGGTGAACAGCACCAGCCGGCTGCCCTCGGGCAGGTCCAGCTCCCCGGCCTCGAAGGGGTGGCCGCCGACCCCCAGGGGCGGTGACAGGGGAAGGTCGGGGAAGCTCACCCTGCCCTGCGGGTCCACCACGGCCGGCGCGAGGTGCCCGGCGCGGGAGAGGGTGCAGTGCCCGCCGACCGGGTCGTAGATGGCGTACAGGCAGGTGGCCCCGGTGAGCGGCACCCGGTCGTCGTCGCCGGGTCCGCCCTGGGTGTCCAGCCGGGTCACCATCTCGTCGAGGTGTCCGAGCAGTTCGTCCGGGGCCAGGTCGAGCGAGGAGAAGTTCAGCACGGCCGTGCGCAGCCGGCCCATGGTCACCGCGGCCTGCAGCCCGTGCCCCACGATGTCCCCGACGACCAGCGCGACCCGGAAGCCGGGCAGCGGGATGACGTCGAACCAGTCGCCGCCGACGCCGGACCGCGCCGGCAGGTAGCGCGAGGCGATTTCCAGCGCCCCCTGCTCCGGCAGGCCCAGCGGCAGCAGGTTCCGTTGCAGCGTCATGGCCAGGGCGTGCTCGCGGGAGTAGCGGCGCGCGTTGTCGATCGCCACGGCGGCCCGGGCCACCAGCTCCTCGACCACGGCGACGTCCTCCTGCTCGAACCGGGGAGAGTCCGCGCCACGCCAGAAGTTGACCATCCCGAGGACCACCCCGCGTGCCCGCAGCGGCACCGTGATCAGCGAGCGGATGCCGTAGTCCAGTGCCTGCAGCGCCCCCTCGGGGTCCTGGGCCCGCCAGTCCTCGGCGCTGTGCAGCTCGGGCACCAGGACGGCCCTGCCCTGGCGCAGGGCCGAGGTCATCGGCGTGTCGGCCATCACGAACCGGATCACGTCGCCCACCGGCTGGAGCGGGTGCCCGGTCCGCGAGGCGCGCAGCGCGGTACGGCGCATCTGGCGCACGGCGCTCGTGGGTTCCTGGCCGTGCAGCACCGAGTCGAGGAGTTCCACGGTGACGAAGTCGGCCATCCGGGGGACCGCCACCTCGGTCAGCTCCTCCGCCGTACGCCGTACGTCCAGGGTGGTGCCGATCCGCATGCCCGCCTCGTACAGGAAGGACAGCCGGCCCCGCGCCACCTCCGCCTGCCCGGACAGGGCCCGCAGGTCCGTGGTGTCCCGCAAGGTGGCGACCAGCCCCTGGGCGCCGCCGTACGGGGCGGTGGGCCGGATGTTCACCGCGAGCAGCCGGTCCCCGGCCGGGATGACCTCGTCGGTCGTGGGCTCCTGCGACTCCAGCAGCCGCACGAGCCGCGGCGCCAGCCCCAGCTCCGACACCTGCCGCCGGTCGGCGTCCTGAGGCAGGTCCAGCAGCCGGTGCGCCTCGTCGTTGGCGAGCAGCACGCACCCCTCGCCGTCGAGGATCAGCACGCCCTCGCGCACCGCGTGCAGCACGGCGTCGTGGTGTTCGTACATCCGGGTCATCTCGGCGGGGCCGAGTCCGTGGGTCTGCCGCAGCAGGCGCCGGCTGACCAGGGCCGCGCCGCCGGTCGCCAGCACGAGTGCCCCCGCCGCCGCGCCGAACAGCATCGGCAGCTGCCGGTTCAGCAGGTGGCTCACGTTGGCGTACTGGATCCCGGCGGTGACCATGCCGATCACGCGCCTGCTGGCATCCGTCACGGGTACGACCGCGCGCACGGCGTCGGTGGGCTCCCCGTGGAACGTCTCGGTGAACGTCTCGCCGGCGGCGGCCCGGCCGACGCCCTCGGCCTTCGTGCCGATCAGCGAGGGGACGGTGTCGGCGAGCCGGATCCCGTGTTTGTCCAGGACGCTGATGAAGTCGACCCGGGAGCCCTTCTGCGCCTGGTCGGCCGCCGCCTGGAGCCGGGCCGTCGGGTGCGGCGACTGCAGCGCGAGCGCCGTTCCGGGCGCGTGCGCGAACGCCTCCGCCGCGGCGAGGGAACGATCCTCCGCGCTGCGCTCGGCGTCGTAGCGCCCCTGCACGACGAGGGCGGCGGCCGCCACCGCTACCAGCAGCAGCATGATCAGTGCCTGCAGCAGGAAGACCTGGGCGGCGAGCGTGCGGACGCTCAGGGACGACGACAGGCGGCGTCCGCGTGACGGCCAGGGCCTGCGACTACGGGACCGGTCGGACGGCCCACGTGTGCCGGGCGGTGGCGCCGGGCTCGCCCATGGCCAGCGGGAACGTCCGCTCATCTCCCTTTTCTAGCACTGGAACTCCGTGACCGGCGACCGGTGTGTCCGCCGCCGGCCGCGGCGCGGGCACGGCGACCGGGCCGGCCCCTGCGCCACCGGCCACGGGGCCCGCGCCGCGGCCGGGAACACTCCGTTGAGTGGAGCAATCCGGGCGCGCCGCGGCCCGGCGGACCAGGCTGGGAGTCTTGTCGAGTTCCTGTGACAGGAGTCCGTGTGCGCAGCCCACGTATGCCGAGACCTGGACATACCGGCCGGGAGTCGGAGGACGGTGCCGGCGTGCGGACCCGGTTGTCGGCGCCCCCGGCGTGGATGCGGTGGCTTCCGGCGCTGTACGTCGCGGTCCTCCTGGTGCTGGAGCCCGCGACGCCCGTTCAGTGGCCGGTGAGCTTCGTGCTGATCGCCCTGCCGCTCGTGGCCGCCTTCGCCCACGGCCCGGTCGTCGTCGGCGGTGCCACCGTGTTCGCCGTCGTCCTGGAAGCGGTGCTGGCCGGCACCCCGTGCTGCGCGGGCCGCGAGGTCGGCTACCTGTGGGACCGCCACTACGTGGCCGCCTACATCTGCACCGGCCTGGTCGGCGTCCTCGGCATGATCCTGGCCGCGCACCGCGTCCGCCGCGAGCGCACGCTGGCCGACGTACGCTTCGTCGCCGACATCGCCCAGCGGGTCCTGCTCCGGCCCGTGCCGCACCACATCGGCAGCCTCCGCCTGGAGAGCCTCTACCGGTCCGCCGCCGCGGAGGCACGCATCGGCGGCGACCTGTACGAGGCCGTCCCCACCCGGTACGGCGTCCGGCTGCTCATCGGCGACGTCCGGGGCAAGGGGCTGCTCGCGGTGGAGACGGCCGCGGCCCTGCTCGGCGCGTTCCGCGAGGCCGCCCACGACGAACCCGCACTGCCCGACCTGGCCGACCGGGTGGAGACCAGCATGAACCGCAGGGCGATGCTGCTGGGCGGGGGCGAGGTCGGCGAACGGTTCGTCACCGCCGTCTTCGCCGAGATCGCCGCGCAGGAGCCGGTGATCCGCTTCGTCAACTGCGGTCACCCGCCGCCGGTGCGGATCCGGTGCGGGCAGGTGCGGGAACTGGACAGCGGCCGTTCGGCTCCGCCGCTCAACCTCGGCATGCTGGTCGGGGAGCCGTACCACGTGGACACCTACTCGTTCCGGCCCGGCGACCTGCTCCTGCTGTACACGGACGGCATCACGGAGACCCGCGACGCCGCCGGCACCTTCTACCCGCTGCTCCAGCGCCTGCGTTCCTGGGGCAGCCTGCCGCCCCGGGAGCTCCTGGAGCGGCTCCACCACGACCTGCTGGACCACAGCGGCGACCGGCTGCAGGACGACATCGCGGCGCTCGCCGTGTGCCTGCCCGCCGCGCAGCCGTCCCTGCCGCCGCTGTCACCGGCCGG
Source organism: Streptomyces sp. NRRL S-1022 (assembly GCF_000720135.1). Lineage (GTDB taxonomy): Bacteria > Actinomycetota > Actinomycetes > Streptomycetales > Streptomycetaceae > Streptomyces. Next base: position 230,679 of record NZ_JOIU01000006.1, read on the forward strand.
CTGAGCGCGGCGCGGCGGGGCTCCGCAAGCGCCTCCGGCCGGCTCAGAAGGCCGTGTGGGCGAACCAGCGGTCGAGGACCGCGGTCTCCCCCGAGACGTCGAAAGCCGCCTCCTGGTACGACCGCCGTCCGTAGAGCAGCAGCAGGAGATCCGCCGCGGCACCAACCACCGCCACGGTGGGCGGCTGCGGCGCGGGGCCGCCGCCGGTGAGCGGCAGCAGCCGGAACCCGTCCGGGTCCAGCCGCACCCGCCACTCCTCGCCGGTGCCGGCGCACCGGAACGCGACGGTCTCGCCGTCGCCGCGCAGCTTCGTCACCCCGGGAGCGAACAGTCCCGCGTAGGGGAGGTTGACCAGGAACTCGTCCACCGCGTCAGCCGCGAGGTTCGGGTCGACGTCCGACTCCCGGCCCACGGCCTGCTCCGCGTCCACCCGGTGCACCAGCGTCTCGCAGAGCATCCGGCGGGCCCAGAACCGCGCATGCTGGTCCTCGCCCCACGCCCACATCGCCGCGCCGGGATCCGTGTCCCGTAGCACGGCCGCCACCCTGGGCACTCCCGCCGCCACCCAGTCGGCGAGGTCCCGCTCGTGCTCGGGCAGCCCCAGCTCCACCTCACGGCTGCGCGGCGGCTCCTGCACCCGCCGGGTGAGCAGGGCGCTGAACCAGCGCTGCACCGCTCCCACGTGCCGGGTCAGCTCGGCCAGCGTCCAGTCGGGGCAGGAGGGCACGGCGCCCGCGGGATCGGCGCCGCGCACCGCCTCGGCGAACCGGTGGGTCTCCCGCTCGATCGCCTCGCGATAGGTGTCGTACGGCAGGGGATGCCCCGCCCCGCTCGTCGTTGCCATCTGCTGCCGCCGTTCTGTCCTGGGCACGGGTGCCGCTTCGCTGGTCGCGCTCAGTGTGGCTGCTGGAGTCCACTCGAAGGCAAGCCGGGGCGGCCCGCGGCCGGTCAGCGCACCCGCGCCACTGCCGCGTAGATGCCGCTGCCCTCCGGCTCGGTGTCCGGATCCGGCGTGCCCCACTCCGTGGCGGTCACCAGGCCGGGCGGGACGAGATCCATGCCGTCGAAGAAGCGCGCCACCTCCGCGCGGGACCGGAAACCGAGTTCGATACCGCCCTTGGCGTACTCGGCGGTGACCTGCGCGGCGAGTTCCGGATAGAGGTCGGACGCGGCGTGGGACAGCACCAGGTGGCTGCCCGCGGGCAGGGTGGCGACCAGGTTGCGGACGATCCCGTGGGCGTCCTGCTCGTCGGTGATGAAGTGCATCAGCGCGATCAGCGACAACGCGATGGGGCGGTCGAAATCCAGCACCTGCCGGGCGTGCCGCACGATGGACTCCGGCTCCCGCACGTCGGCCTGGATGTAGTCCGTGACGCCCTCGGTGCCGCTGATCAGCAGCGCCTCGGCATGGCGCAGGACGATCGGGTCGTTGTCGGTGTAGACCACCTTCGCCGACGGCGCGATGTCCTGGACGATCTGGTGCAGGTTGGGCGGGGTGGGGATGCCCGTGCCGATGTCCAGGAACTGGTCGATGCCCTGCGCGGCGAGCCAGGCGGCGGCCCGGTGCATGAACTGACGGTTCTGCCGCGCCGCGTCCTTCGCCTCGGCCGGCAGCCGTTCGCCCACGGCCTCGTCGACCGGATAGTTGTCCTTGCCGCCCAGCAGCCAGTCGTAGACCCGCGCGGGATGCGCCTTGCTGGTGTCGATCATGGCAACTCCGTGGGACCCGAGGGCTGTTCAGCCGTGTGTTCGATCATCCTACTCACGTCCCCGCCGACGCCCGGCCGGCCGGGGCCGGGTGTGCGGGCGACCGGGGTCCGGCACGGCGATCCGGTACGGCGATGCGCGGGCCTTCGCTGCGGACCGGTGGATCACGGGGGAGGGACGGCGAGTTGGTCCACCACGGCCTGGAGACGGCCCCCGTGCTGCTCCGCGATCCGCCGTTGCCGTACGGAGCCGGTGCCCCGGTGCTGGACCTCGCTCAGCCAGTCCCCGACCCACCGGTCGTCTCCGTAGCGGCTGAGGTGCGGCTCGACCCGTTTCCAGAGTTCCTCCACCAGCCGGCCGACGGCGGTGGGGGCGCAGTCGCGGGTGTGGGTGGCGGGCAGGGCGCCGTCCGTGCCGTGCCGGGCGGCGTGCCAGCACGCCGCCCGCAGCACCAGGTCTGGGACTTGGGGCGCGGGTTCACCGGCGCGGACCGCGTCCACGGCGCAGCCGACGAGGGCGCGGACCAGGAGTGCGTAGGCCGTGGTGGCCGCGGGTTCGGCCAGCACGTCGGCGACGCGGACCTCCAGGGTGGGAAGGTGCGGCGAGGGCCGGACGTGCCAGTAGACCATCGCCGGGTCCATCGCCGCTCCGCTGGCCACGAGGTGGCCGACGACCTCCTCGTAGTGGGCCGCGCCCCGCAGGTAGGGCGGAGGTCCCGCCACCGGCCAGCGGCCCCAGACCATGGAACGCCAGCTCGCGTATCCGGTGTCCGTGCCGTCGCAGTAGGGGGAGTTGCCGGTGAGCGCCAGCAGCAGGGGCATCCAGCCCCGCAGGTGGTTGACCGACCGTACGGCCTCCTCCCGGTCCTCGACCCCGACGTGCACGTGGCAGGCGTTCACCCCCTGGTCGTGGACGAGAGGCCCGAAGCGGGCCAGGAAGGCGCGGTAGCGCGCTTTGTCGACGACGGGCGGCGGGCCGGGTCTGCCGAGCACCGCGCTGCCCGTGGGCACGAGGAGGCAGTCGTACTCGGCGGCGGCCGTGGCCGCGCCGCCGCGCAACCGGACGATCTCCGCCTCCAGTTCCCCGGCGGTGCGGCACACCGCGCTGACGGTCTCCACCTGCGCCTGCGAGACCTCCGCCGTGGCGTGCGGGGCGCCGAGCCGGCCGCGGGCGGCACCCACCACGGCGGGGGCTCTGTGCGCGACCGCCCTGCTGTGCCGGTCGGCCAGGACGAACTCCTCCTCCACGCCTACCGTCGGCGGTGCGGCCGCCTGCGCGGGAGACCGGGGTGTACCGGTGACGACGGGGCTCACGGCATCAAGCGGCTCTGGCACGACCAGCCCTTCCGGAAGACACAGGACGCACTGCTGTCGAGCTAGCGGACCTGGGCCACCCCCTGGCGTGCAGCGGGTGGGAGCACACATGCTCACCCCGGCGCCGAGCGCACGGCAAGCGACTGTCCGGACACCGTCGGGGCGGGCACACCGCGGGTACGGCGTACCTCGCCAGGGGCGGTGCCGTTCCGGGAGGGCGCAGGTCGGACAGCGGTTCGCGCACGGCGCGCCCGCGTGGACCGCCGGGCCGCACCGGCCCACCGCGACGCACGCGTCCAGAGGGTTCTCCAGCACTGGCCGAACTGTGACGCAATCCCGTCGGCGCCGGGGGCCGTGAGGGACAGTATGACCCGGGAAGACTTACACAACGCCGGCAGCAGGGAGGCCTGATGACGGACGGCCGTACGGAGTCGGTCGAATCGATGGAGCAACTCGCCGTGGTCTGGCGCAGCATGGTGCTCGACCGGGATCCCGGTGCCGATGTGCGGGATCTCCCGGGCATCGCCGTCCGCTGGGCCGACTGCCGGTTCGCCTTCTGGAACTGCGTCACGCTGACCGACGTCGGCGCGGACCCGGCTCTGCTCGCGCAACGGCTCGGCGAGGCGGCCGGCATCATGCGCTCGAAGAAGCGCCCGGGGTTCCTGTGGCTCTTCGAGGGACTGCTGGACGACGAGGCACGCGCGGAGGTGCGGACGGCCGCCGGGAGAGCGGGCCTCGAGTACGCCTTCCCCGGCACCGGTATGGCCGGAGACCTCCTGCCCGTCCCCGAGCCGGACCACCCGGACCTGACCTTCGCCCGCGTGACGACGGACGAACAGCTGCGGGCGTACGCGGACCTGAACTCACGTGCCTACGGCTTCCCGCTGGAGGACGGCCGCGACGGGCTCCTCGGATCCGAACTGTGGAAGCACCGGGTGCACGCCTACCTGGGTCTGCGGGACGGAGTCCCGGTGACGTGCGCCGCGACCGTGGAGGCGGACGGCCGTCTGTTCGTCGTCCTCGTCGCCACCGCGCCGGAATGGCAGCGCCGGGGCTACGGGGAGGCGGTGACCCGCAAGGCCCTGCACGAGGGAGCCCGGGCCACCGGCCTGACCCGCGCCACCCTGCACGCCACGGCGGCCGGCGCGCCCGTGTACCCCCGCATCGGCTTCGAGCCCAACACGCCGGTGCACTTCTACGGCCTGAAGGTGTGACAGGCCGGCCGCGCACCGGACGGTGAGTCAGTCCAGCGTGTCGAGGGCGGCGAGGACGTCGTCCGGCTCGGCGCGGGCGGTGTGGTCGCTGTCGGCGAAGGCCCAGCGGATGGTGCCCGAGCGGTCGATGACGTACGTGGCCGGCACGGGCAGCGTGCGCGGGTGGCCGTCGTTGACGCGCTGGAGGTCGAAGCCGAGCCTGTCGTGGACGGCGGCGAGGACGTCGGGGAGGTCGAAGGCGAGGCCGTACTGCTTGGCCGTGCCGGAGCCGATGTCGCTGAGTACGTCGAAGTCCAGACCGTGCTTCTCGGCGGGGGTGAGCGACTCGTCGGGGGATCTGCGGGACGTGTGCGGACCGGCCTGGTTCCCTCAACCGACCTACGGCGTCGGCGAGTCTCCGGTCGGCGGTACGTCCTGATGTCCCGGCCCCCCCCGGCGAGACCTGGCGCGCCTCCGGGACGCCGTGCCGCGCGGCCACCCCTGCCTGCTGCCCACCGAGATCATGCGGCAGCACTTCCTGGCCGACCCCGTCGGGTGGCGGCTCACCGGATTCTTCGGCTCCGAACCCGCCACGATCGGCGACCACGCCTACGACGGACCGGCGGCGGGGCGCCTCACCCGCGCTGTGCGCCCGTGCGCAGACCGTCCATGACCAGGTTCAGGAGCCGGGCGGCGCGGGGACGCCAGTCGTCGTGCGGGTCGAGCTGCCACAGGCCCGCTATGGCCAGCAGGAAGTCGTCGGCGGTGACCCCGGGCCGTATGGTGCCGGCCTCGTCGTTGGCGCGCAGCAGCAGTTCCGCCGCCCGGGCCACCGGTGTGGGGGAGGGCTTCGCGGGGCCGCCGGGCGCGCCGGTGACCTGCCGGATCGCGTCGGCCAGCCCCGCCTTGGTCATGGCGAACTCGGAGAGCCGGTCCATCCAGGCGCGCAGGGCCTCGTCGGGCGCCCGGGTGGCGAGCAGGTGGTCCGCGCTGTCGGCGACCTGCTGCATCTCGTGGCGGTAGATCTCCAGGACGAGCGACTCGCGGTTGGGGAAGTTGCGGTAGAAGGTGCCCTGCCCGACCCCGGCCTTCTTGGCGATCGCGCTGAGCGGGGCGTCCGCGCAGCGCGACAGCTCGGTGACGGCCACCTCCAGGATGCGTTCGCGATTGCGCTGTGCGTCGGAGCGCCGGGGTGGGTCCGTCTGCTGCGGCACTCGTCCTCCTCCAGGGCGTGGCCAAAACCTCACCCTTGCTAAGCGGACAGCTGTCCGTTAAGTTTCCAGGTAGCGGACAGCTGTCCGGTCACGTCCACGATAGCGGCGGACGCGCCCCTTCGGCAGTCGCCAGCTGCACTGCTCGGCCCCGGCATCCCGCACCTCGCTTCGCACCCGCGCCTCCCGGCCCGCACGACACACCGTCCGTGCCGCCCGCCGGCCCCCCCGTCTGTCCTGGAAATGCGAAAGAAGCAGCTCATGGCCTCATCGACGTCCAGTGTCATCACATTGCAGATCAACGGCGAGAAACACACACTGCCCGTCGATCACCGCACCACCCTGCTCGACGCGCTGCGCGAGCGTCTCGATCTGACCGGCACCAAAAAGGGCTGTGACCAGGGACAGTGCGGGGCCTGTACGGTCCTGCTCGACGGGCGCCGGTCCGTCGCCTGCCTCCAGCTGGCCGTGGCCGCCGAGGGCCGGGAGATCACGACCATCGAGGGCGTGGCCGACGGCGAGCGGCTGCACCCCGTGCAGCAGGCCTTCCTCGAACTGGACGGCTTCCAGTGCGGCTACTGCACCCCCGGCCAGATCTGCTCGGCGATCGGTGTCATAGAGGAGCACGCGGCGGGCTGGCCGAGCGCCGTCACCGGGGACGTCCGCCCCGAAGCGGGGCCGCCGGCCCTGACCGCCGAGGAGATCCGGGAGCGGATGAGCGGCAACCTGTGCCGTTGCGGCGCGTACGTCTCGATCGTGGAGGCGGTGGCCCGCGCGGCGGAAGCCCGGCGGGACACGGAACACGTCGACGTCGCGGGTGCCGAGGAGGCCGTGGCATGAGGGAGTTCGACTATCAGCGGGCGCACGACGTCGCCGGCGCCGTGGCCCTGCTCGGCGCCGATCCGGACACCCGCTTCCTCGGCGGCGGCACCAACCTCGTCGACCTCATGAAGTCCGGTGTCGAGCGCCCCGCACGGCTCGTCGACATCCGTGAACTCCCGCTGGACGAGATCGAGCCGACGCCCGAGGGCGGCCTGCGCATCGGCGCCACCGTCACCAACGGCGATCTGGCCGCGCACCCCGAGGTCCGGCGCCGCTACCCGGCGCTCGCCCAGGCGGTACTGGCCGGCGCGTCGGGACAGCTGCGCAACATGGCCACGGTCGGCGGGAACCTGCTGCAGCGCACCCGTTGCGGCTATTTCACCGACGTCACCCAGCCCTGCAACAAGCGGGTGCCCGGCAGCGGTTGCCCGGCCATCCAGGGCGAACACCACAACCACGCGATCCTGGGCGCGTCCGGCCACTGCGCGGCCGTCCACCCCTCGGACATGGCCGTGGCCCTCACCGCGTTCGACGCCGTCGTCCACTACGAAACGGCGGACGGTCCCGGCGAGTTGCCGCTCGCCGGCTTCTACCTGCCCGTCGGGGACACCCCGCACCGGGAGACCGCCCTGCCGCCGGGCGCGCTCATCACCGGCGTCACCCTGCCGCCCGCCCCGGTCGCCGCCCGTTCCCGCTACCGCAAGGTGCGCGAGCGCGCCTCCTACGCCTTCGCCATCGGCTCCCTCGCCGCCGCGCTCGACATCCGCGACGGCGTCGTCCGGGACGCGCGCCTGGCCTTCGGGGCCGTCGCCTCCCGGCCGTGGCGGGCCTCGGCGGCCGAGCGGGTCCTGATCGGCGCGGCCGCCGGCACCGAGACCTACGCCGCCGCGGCGGACGCCGAACTGGCGGCGGCACGGCCGCTCCCGCACAACGGCTACAAGGTGGACCTCCTGCGCAACCTCGTGGTGGCCGTCCTGTCCCAACTCGCCGAGGAGGCCGCACGATGACCGCCGTCACCACCGGAACCGCCGCCCACGCGCCCGCCGTCGGCACCGGCCACACCCGCATCGAGGGCCGGGACAAGGTCACCGGCGCGGCCCGCTACGCGGCGGAGGTGCCCTTCGCCGGCCTCGCCCACGGCTGGCTGGTGCTCTCCACGGTCGCCCGCGGCCGCGTCCTCGCCCTCGACACCGAGCCCGTACTCGCCATGCCGGGCGTCCTCGCCGTCCTGGACCACCGCAACGCGCCCCGCCTCAACACCGACTACACCGGCCTGATGGGCAGCCGGCCCGACCCGACCTGCGCCGTCTTCCAGCACGACAGGGTGCCGCACCTGGGCTGGCCGGTGGCGCTGGTCGTCGCGGAGACCTCCGAGCAGGCCAGGGAGGCCGCCGAGGCACTCGTCGTGCACTACGAACAGGAGCCGCACGACATCCGGCTCAGGGCGGAGCATCCCGACGCCTACCCGGTCGACGGCCATATGCCGGCGGTGACCGGGAAGGGCGACCTCGACGCCCGGCTGGCCGCCTCGGCCGTCGTCGTGGACGCCGAGTACACCACCCCCGAAGAGCACCACAACCCGATGGAACCCCATGCGGCGACCGCCCGCTGGGAGGGCGGACGGCTGGAGGTGATCGACTCCAACCAGGGCGTCACCTGGGTCGTCGGTGAACTCTCCAGCCTCTTCTCGCTCGACCCGGCCTCCGTCCGCGTACGCTCCGAACACGTCGGCGGCGGCTTCGGCAGCAAGGGCGTGCGCGCCCACCAGGTGGCCGCCGTCATGGCCGCGACCCAGCTGCAGCGGCCCGTACGGGTCGTCCTGACCCGGCGCCAGATGTTCTCGCTGGCGGGCTACCGCAGCCCCACCGCCCAGCGGGTCCGGCTCGGCGCCGACGCCGACGGACGCCTGCGCGCACTGGAGCACAGCTCCGTCAGCCTCACCTCCACGGTGCACGAGTTCGTCGAACCGAGCGCCGGGGTGGCGCGGGTGATGTACGACGCCGACGCCCACCACACCGCCAACCGCGTCGTCCGGCTCGACGTGCCGTCCCCCACGTGGATGCGCGCCCCGGGCGAGGCACCCGGTTCGTTCGCGCTGGAGTCGGCGCTCGACGAACTCGCCGAGAAGTGCGGCATCGACCCGATCGAGCTGCGCCTGCGCAACGAACCCGAGCGGGGCCCGGTGTCGGGCCTGCCGTTCGCCGGCCGCAACCTGGCGGCCTGCTTCCGGGAGGGCGCCCGCAGGTTCGGCTGGACGGACCGGGACCGGCGCCCCGGACAGCGCCGGGACGGCCGCTGGCTGCTCGGCACCGGCACCGCGGCGGCCTCCTTCCCGTCGGGTGCCGCGCCCTCGACGGCGACCGCGACCGCGCATCCGGACGGCACCTTCACCGTGCGGATCTCCGCGGCCGACATCGGCACCGGGGCCCGTACCGCGCTCTCCCTCGTGGCGGCGGACGCGCTCCGCGTGCCCCCGGAGCGGGTCCGGGTCCGCATCGGCGACAGCGACTTCGGCCCGGCGATGATCGCCGGCGGCTCCATGGGCACCCGCTCCTGGTCCTGGGCCGTCCAGGCGGCGGCCGGCGAGCTGCGGGAGCGGCTGGCCCTGGGCGCCGACATCCCGTCGGAGGGCATCACCGTCCGGTCGGACACCACCCAGGCCATCGGGTCCCTCACCCCGGCCGAACGCCACTCCTTCGGGGCGCAGTTCGCCGAGGTCGCCGTGGACGTCACCACCGGCGAGGTGCGGGTGCGGCGGATGCTGGGCATCTTCGCGGCCGGCCGCATCGTCAACCCGCTCACCGCACGCAACCAGTTCCTGGGCGGCATGATCTGGGGCATCTCCATGGCCCTGCACGAGGAGGCCGTCCGCGACCACGCCTCCGGCGGCCCCGTCGGCGCCGACCTCGCGGGCTACCACGTGGCCACCCACGCCGACGTGCCGCGCATCGAGGCCGACTGGATCGACGACACGGATCCCGACGACCCGGTGGGGATCAAGGGCATCGGCGAGATCGGCATCGTCGGCGCGGCGGCGGCCGTCGCCAACGCGGTCTGGCACGCGACCGGCGTACGCCACCGCAGCCTGCCCATCCGGCCGGACCGTGTCCTGTCGGCCGCCGCGGGGGCGCCGGATGCTTGACCTGGCCGGCGAACTGCACCGATGGATCGAGGAGGGCCGGGAGTTCGCCGTCGCCACCGTGGTGAGCGTGGGCGGCAGCGCACCGCGCGGCCCCGGTGCGGCCCTCGCCGTCGACAGCGCGGGCACCGCCATCGGCTCGGTCTCCGGCGGCTGCGTCGAGGGCGCGGTCTACGACCTGTGCCAGGAGGCGCTGCGCACCGGAGAGACCCTGCTGGAACGATTCGGCTACAGCGACGAGGACGCCTTCGCCGTGGGACTGACCTGCGGCGGGACGCTCGATGTGCTGATCACGCCCGTGGGCGCGCGGGCGCCCGCCCGGACGGCCCTCGGACCGGCGCTGTCGGCCGCTGCCGGGGGCGAGCCGGGGGCCCTCGTCCGGGTCGCCCGCGGCCCCGCCGAGCTTCTCGGAGGGGCTCTGCTGGTCCGGTCGGACGGCACGTCCGAGGGCGGCCTCGGCGGCCATCCGGAACTGGACCGGGTGGCGGCGGCCGAGGCCCGGGCCCTGCTGGAGGCGGGCCGCACCGGCACGGTGGACCTCTCGGCGGACGGCTCGCACTGCCCCGGCGGTCTGACGCTGCTGGTCGAGTCGAACGTGCCGCCCCCGCGCATGATCGTCTTCGGCGCCGTCGACTTCGCGTCGGCGCTGGCCCGGGCCGGCAAGTTCCTCGGCTACCACGTGACCGTCTGCGACGCCCGCCCCGTCTTCGCCACCCGGAAGCGCTTCCCGCACGTCGACGAGGTCGTCGTCGACTGGCCGCACCGCTACCTGCGGCGCACCGCGACCGACGCGCGTACGGTCCTGTGCGTGCTCACCCACGACGCCAAGTTCGACGTACCGCTGCTGAAGGAGGCCCTGCGGATGCCGGCCGCGTTCGTCGGTGCGATGGGTTCGCGCCGCACCCATGAGGACCGCAACCGCCGGCTGCGGTCGGAAGGCGTCACCGAACGCGAGCTGTCCCGGCTCCGCTCGCCCATCGGCCTCGACCTGGGCGCCCGCACACCGGAGGAGACGGCCCTGTCGATCGTCGCGGAGATCGTCGCCGCCCGGCGGGGCGGCACGGGCGTCCCCCTGACCGGTGGGCGGACACCGATCCACCACGAGAACCGGGAGCCCGGCAGGCCGGCGGTCGCCTGAGGGAGGGGCCCCGGCCCGTTGCTCAGCCGCTGTGCACACCGACCTCCCGCAGCGAGTAGCCCCACCCGGTGCCGCGCGCCGTGCCCGCGACGCGGACGTAGCGCGCCGGGGTGCCGGTGAACCGTGCGATGTCGAGGCCGCCGTCGCCCGTGGTGGTCGACCAGACCGTCCGCCAGTCCGCGCCGTCCGTGGACAGCTGGACGCTGTACGCCTTCCCGTACGCCCGCTCCCAGTCGAGCGTGACCCGCCCGACCCGGTGGGTGGAGCCCAGGTCGATCCGCAGCCACTGGTCGTCGCTCCACTCGCTGGCCCACCGGGTGTCCCGGTCGCCGTCGACGGCGCGGCCCGGCGCGTAGCTGGTGAACGGGTTCCACCACTCCGTCGAACTGGCCGTCGCGGGCGCGCCCCGGGCGAGGTCGACGCCCGCCTGGTGCCGCTCGGTCGCGCCCCAGGTGTCCAGGTAGGACTGGGCTCCCCGGAAGAGGTCGTTCACCACGTCCTGGCCGCCGACGAGCCGGATGTCCTCGATCCAGTCCGGGACCAGGCCGTAGTGCGCGGCCCCGTCGGTGTTCAGGTCCCACGTGCGCTCGCCCGTGGTCTGGCGGTCGAGGAGGGAGCCGCCGTCGACGCTGCGGAAGGGGTACACGACCTTGTCCGGGGCGTCCGCGCCCCGGGGGCCCGGCCAGCCGCCGACCCCGTTCATGTCCGTGCCGTAGCCGTATCCGACGCCGTACTTGTCCCGCAGCGCCTTGGTGCGGTTCGCCTCGGCCACGAATCCCTCGGAGCCGTGCATGTACTGGGCGACGAAGCCGCCGAGGCCGTAGACCCGCTCGGTCCAGTTCAGGTCCATCCAGCTGTGCGAGGAGATCACACCGGGGTAGGAGGCCGCCTCGAAGATGTCGAGCGCGCGGCCCACGGCCTTGACGCTCATGTGGTCGATCTCCAGCATCATCTTGCGCTTCATCATGCCGCGCACGGCGTACTCGCCGAGGTCGGTGAGCCCGCGGACGTTGCACTGCGCGTCCGAGGCGTACGAGGGGACGCTCACGCCCGCCGGGAGTTTCGCCTCCGCCCCCGGCGCCGCGGCCGAGCCGATCGGGTTGTCGTGCTGCGGGCCCGCGCACTTCTCCGTCTTCCAGAAGGTCCCGGTCGACAGGAACTGCCCGACGTTGATGGCGGTTCCGAGCGTGCCCGAGTCGAAGCGGACGCCGCACAGCGCGTTGTCGAACTTGTGGCACAGGAACATGCTGCGCACGCCCAGCGCGTACAGCTCGTCCAGGCCGGCGTCGATGTCCTTCCTGTCGCACTGCGGGACGTCCAGGATCTGCTTGCACCCGAAGGGCTCGGAGGTCTCCACGCCCAGGACGACCGCCAGCTTGCCCTGCTCGATGACGTCACGCGCCTGCGCGCTGTCGGTGACGATCCGGAACCAGCCCTTGCCCGGGCCGCCGTACATCCTGTCGACGTAGGCCTGGAGGTCGTAGGTCAGCTTCGCCTGCAGCCGGATGGACGTCATCTCGTCGCAGCCGCGGTCCTTGAAGAAGTAGACCGAGCAGATCACACCGTTGGTGACGAGGTCGTTGACGAGCACCCGCTGGCCGCCGCGCCAGGCCCGCTCCACCCAGGCGTAGTAGTTCTGCTGGTGGGTCAGGGAGTCGTGGGCGGGCCAGTCCTTGAAGGTGGGCCAGCCGACCGGGTCGTGTCTGCCGTCACCGCCCTTGGTGATGAAGTCGAAGACGGCCAGCGAGCCGTCGGGGTAGTGCTCGGGGCAGTCCTTGAGCGCGTCGGCGATGCCGGCCTCGGAGAAGACCTTGCCGCAGATGAGACGCCCGCCGAAGCCCTCGTTGGCGAACAGGTGGTCGTGGGCGTCGACGAACCCGCGCACCCGGCCCTGGGCGTCGGTGCCGGTGAACGGCTCGCCGGTGACGCCGATCTGCGAGTCCGGCGCCGGCCGTGCGCCCGGGACCCACCAGTCGTTGCCGGCCGCCGAACTCGGAGTGGGACCGAGTACGACGGCCAGGACGAGGAGGAGCAGTGACACTGCGGTGACGTGCTTGCGTCGGCGGTACGGGCGGCTGGTCATGGCCACGGCCCACGTCCCTCGGTCGGCGGGATGCGCGGCCGGCCGGCGGGATGGTCGGGGCCCGGGGACACGCGCGATACCGTTTTGTCATGTCTATGTAAACCGTGCGCCACGAGGATCGCCAGTGCCGCCTGCCGAGTCAAGACTTCGGCGCCGCGGATACCCGCCGACGGGGTCCCCGGGCCGCTCGATGCCCACTCGGGCGTCGTAATAAGCTGGGTGGACGTGAGAACCGTACGTCGACGTCCGCGCCGGACAGCGGCTCGAAGGTGAGGGAGCGACCGATGACATCGGAAACCGAGCGGGCCGTACTGGCGGGCGGTTGTTTCTGGGGCATGCAGGACCTGATCCGCAGGCAGCCGGGCGTGGTGTCCACCCGCGTCGGCTACAGCGGCGGTGACACGCCGAACGCCACCTACCGCAACCACGGCGACCACGCCGAGGCCATCGAGATCGTCTTCGACCCGACGGCCACGAGCTACCGCGACATCCTGGAGTTCTTCTTCCAGATCCACGACCCGACCACCCGGGACCGCCAGGGCAACGACATCGGGCGCAGCTACCGGTCGGCCATCTTCTACGCCGGCGAGGAGCAGCACCGCGTCGCCCTCGACACCATCGCGGACGTCGAGGCGAGCGGCCTGTGGCCGGGCAAGGTGGTCACCGAGGTCGAGCCCGTGGGCGACTTCTGGGAGGCCGAGCCCGAGCACCAGGACTACCTGGAACGCTACCCGGACGGCTACACCTGTCACTTCCCGCGACCGGGCTGGAAGCTGCCGCGCCGGGCCTCGTCCCCGGCGAGCTGACACCCTGCCCGCTGTTCACGCCCTGCGCCGCCGCCGGATCGGCTCGCCCACGCGGTGCAGGTGCGTGAGCGCCTCGCGGTAGGACCGCACCAGTCCCGTCTCGTGGTACGGCACCCCGATCTCGGCGCAGTACCGCCGCACGATCGGCCGGGCCCGGCGCAGGTGGACCGTGGGCATGACCGGGAACAGGTGGTGCTCTATCTGGTAGTTGAGCCCGCCCAGCATCAGGTCGGTGAGCAGACCACCGCGCACGTTGCGGGAGGTCAGGACCTGGCGGCGCAGGAAGTCGAGCTCCTGGTCACCGGTGAGCGTCGGCATGCCCTTGTGGTTGGGGGCGAAGGTACAGCCCAGGTAGAGGCCGAACAGGCACTGGTTCACGGCGAGGAACGCCACCGCCTTGCCCGGCGGGAGCACCAGGAACAGGGCGGAGAGCACAGCGGCCATGTGCGCCAGGAGCAGCGCCCCCTCCAGCATCCGGCTCTTCATGAACGGTGAGCGCAGCGCCCGCACGCTCGCGACGTGCAGGTTGAAGCCCTCCAGGGTCAGCAACGGGAAGAACAGCACCGCCTGGTGACCACCGAGGAGACGGGCCAGACCCCGGCTGGCGCGGGCCTGCTCGGCGGACCACACCAAGATGTCCGGGGCGACGTCCGGGTCGAGTTCCTCATGGTTGGGATGGGCGTGGTGGCGGGTGTGCTTGTTCATCCACCAGCCGTAGCTCATGCCGACGCCCAGATTGCCGAACAGCCGCCCCGCGAACTCGCCGTGCCGGCGCCGCCGGAACACCTGCCGGTGCGCCAGGTCGTGCGCCACCAGGGCGACCTGCCCGAACACCAGGGCCAGGAAGGCGGCCACGGCCAGCTGCCACCAGGAGTCGCCGAGGGCGAAGAAGGCCGCCCAGCCACCGGCGAACGCCCCGACGACCAGACCCAGCCGCACCGCGTAGTAGCCGGGGCGCCGCTCCAGCAGGCCGGCCTCGGTGATCCGTCGGGACAGGCGCGCGAAGTCGCTGCCGGTACCGGCGCGCGGCCTGCCCGCGTCGACGGCGGCACGGAGGCCGGCGGGGGAGGCATCGGAAGAGATCGTCATGCCGAGAATTCTGGAGACGCCGTACGACGCGAAGAAGCCTGCCCGCCACCGTATGCCCAGGAGGGCCGCCCCACCGGCCGCAGGGGGTTTTCCCCCGGGAGTCAGCCCTGGACCGCGGCCCCCCGCGCGAGCAGCAGCAGGGCGTCGACCAGGTCCTCCGCCGGGCTGCCGGTGGCCAGACGGCGCAGTTGCAGGCCCATCACCACGGCCACCGTGGTGGCTGCCAGGCGCTCCGCGTCCGGGACGCCCAGGCCACTGAGGATCCGGGTGGCGAGCCGGTCGTAGGCCCGGAAGGCCTCCGCCGCCGCCTCCCGCAGCCGCTCGTCGCGCCCGGCGTGCAGGTACAGCTCGAACGGGGCGAGCTGGGCACTGTCCAGCGCCGTGCCGCACGCCACCTGGCCGGCCAGGGACGCGGCCTCCTCCACGCCGATGCCCTCGGTCCGGCACTGGTCGGCCAGCTCCGTGAAGTGCCGGGCCTCCTCGCGCACGAAGTGCAGCAGGCTCTCGCGCAGCAGCTCGTGCTGGGTCTCGAAGTGGTACGTCACCGAGCCGAGCGACACTCCCGCCTCCCGGGCGATGCGCCGGTTGGTGACCGCGGCGACCCCGTCCTCGCCGATGATCCGCAGGACGGCGGTGACGATGCGCTGGCGGGTGGAGGCGGCGGGGGCGGCGTTCGGCATGCCACGCATTGTTCCATCAGCGGTCCTGCGGCCCGGACCGCACGTGTGCCGTCGACGTGGTGGACAGAAGCCCCCGCCATCCCTACTGTTCGTTCGAACGAACAACATGGGAGGGTAGTCGTGCACATTGCCGGGGCAACTGTTCTGCTCACCGGGGTCACAGGCGGCATCGGGGGTGCGATCGCCGCGGAGATGTCCGCGCGCGGCGCGCACCTCGTCCTCACCGGCCGGCGGCGCGAGGCGCTGGAACCCCTCGCCGACCGCTACGGTGCCCGGACGATCCTGGCCGACCTCGCCGACGACGAGGACGTCAGGCGGCTCGCCGACGAAGGCGCCGGCACGGACATCCTCGTCGCCAACGCGGCGCTGCCCTCCAGCGGCGACCTGCTCGACTACACACCCGCGCAGATCGACCGGGCGCTCGCGGTGAACCTGCGCGCCCCCGCGATGCTCGCCCGGCTCCTCGCTCCCGGCATGGTGGCTCGCGGACACGGCCACATCTGCTTCGTCGGCTCCCTGTCCGGCCTGGCCGCCACCAAGTCCTCGTCCCTGTACACCGCGACGAAGTTCGGCCTGCGCGGTCTCTCCCTGGCCTTCCGCCAGGATCTGCACGGCACCGGCGTCGGCGTCTCCATCGTCCAGCCCGGCTTCGTCCGCGACCTCGGGATGTTCGCCGACACCGGTTCACCCACGCCCGCCGGCGTCCGTACGGTCGCACCGCGGCAGGTCGTCCAGGGTGTCACGCGGGCGATCGAACGCAACGCCGCCGAGATCAACGTCGCCCCGCTCGAACTGCGGTTCCTGACCAGGATCGCGTCACAGTTCCCGGCGTTCGCCGAACGGGTGCAGCGGCGCGCGGGTGCCGAGAAGACCCTGAAGGCGATCGTGGCGGCACAGCGCACGAGCCGCTGACGCGACCGGCCTGCCGGGCGCCCCGCCAGGACGCCGGGACCGGCGTGAGGGCCGGCGGCTGCTCATCCGGGGGCCGACGCGACCGGTCCCGCCGGCCGTCGCCATGGCGGGGGCGCGCAGTCGGGGCCGGGAGAGAGCGGAGCCGATTGCACCGGGCCCGCGGGCGGACGGGCTCGTTCCCACGCGGGCACCGCCGTCGGCCCCGTCCTCGCGCGGGCACCGTAGTCGGCCCGGCCCGGCGTGGGTGCCCCGGTCGGCCCCGTCCTCGCGCGGGCACCGCAGCCGGTCCGTCCCGGCGTGGGCGCTCAGGTCGGCCCTGTCCTCGCACAGGCGCCTCAGCCGGCCCGTCCTGACGTGGGCGTCTCGGCCGGCCCGTCCCGCGGCGTGGGTGCCCCGGTTGGCCCCGTCCTCGCGCGGGCGTCTAAGTCGGTCCGTCCCCGGCGTGGGCGACGTGGTCGGCCCTCGCGTGGGCGCCTCGGCCGGCCCGTCCCGCGGCGTGGGTGCCCCGGTTGGCCCCGTCCTCGCGCGGGCGTCTCAGTCGGCCGCCTCCTCGCGCGGGCATCTAAGTCGGTCCGTCCCCGGCGTGGGGGGCGTGGTCGGCCCTCGCGCGGGCGTCTCGGCCGGCCCGTCCTGGCCTGGGCGCTCAGGTCGGCCCTGTCCTCGCATAGGCGCCTCAGCCGGCCCATACCGGCGCGGGCGTCTCAGTCGGCCCCTTCCTCCTGTGTCGCGCCGCTCGGGCCCAGCCGTACGCAGCACTCGCCGGGCTCGGGGGCCAGCACGGCGTGGACGCCGTTGACCTCCAGGCCCTTCAGGCAGCCGCTCAGGAAAGCGTGGTTCATGCCGCACACGAGGCCGGGGGCCTTGCCGGCCAGCGGGTGGAAGGGGCAGTTGCGCAGCCGCAGCCGGGTGGGGGTCTCCCGGACGGGCTCGTAGCCGTACTGCTCCAGCAGGCGCTCGCACGCGGTCAGCCCGCGCTCGGGACCCAGCCGGCCCGGGCGGGTCTCCTCCCGCGCGGCCTCGCCCAGTCGCCGGCCGCGCTGCCCGGCGGTCCGCACCGCCGCCTGTGCCGCGTTCTCGTCTTGGCCTTCGGTGAGGACGGCGTCCAGCAGCAGGTCCGCCAGCAGTTCGTGGCGGCGGTCGGGGATGCTCACGGTGATCTGGGCGTCGGTGGGCTCGTAGACCTTGGGCTGCCTGCCGACCTTGCGTATCCCGCCCGGCGTTTCGTAGCGCGCGCGGAGCAGCCCGGCGTCGACGAGTTTGTCGAGGTGGAAGGCCGCCAGCTTGCGGGATATGCCGACGCTGGCGGCGGCCTCGTCACGGGTGACGGCGCGGCGGGCGCGGCGGATGAAGGTGAACATGCGCCGCCGCGAGTCCTCGCTCAGGACGCTGACGGAGTCGATGGCGCTGTCGGCCGTGCCGGCCTGCTCACTCGGATCGGAAGCCACACGACCACGGTAACGCCCATCGGCATGGGCACAAGCGTTCTTCTCACCTCTTCCATCGAGCGTCTTGACGCCCCCTCCCAATAAGACCAAGAATCGTTGGTGAAACTATCGGGAGGTCGATGACGATGGCCCATGAGTCACAGCTGCAGGCGAAGCGCCCGGTCAGTACCGCGCTCGCCGGCCCGTACGGCCACCCGTTCCACCCGATCCTGGTGACCGTGCCGATCGGCGCCTGGGTGGCCGGCCTGGTGTTCGACATCGCTTCCCACGCCGTGCACCGTCCCGGCTTCCTGACCCAGTCCTCGGAGTGGCTGATCGCGGTCGGGGTGATCGGTGCCCTGCTGGCGGCCATGGTCGGTTTCCTCGACCTGTTCGCGATCCCCGCCGGCACCCGGGCCTTCCGCACCGCCCTGGTGCACATGACGCTGAACCTGCTGGTGACCGCCGCCTACGTCGTCAACTTCCTCTGGCGCCACGGCGACTACACCACCGGCAGGAGTGTCGGAACCGGCCCGCTCGTCCTGTCCGCGGTCAGCGTGGCGGCCCTGGCCGTCTCGGGATTCCTGGGCGGCAAGCTCGCCTACCGCTACGGCGTGCGCGTCGCCGACGAGCACACCCAGGCCGACGGATACACGCCGCCCGTCTCCGGTCGCGGCAGCACGTGCACCCCCGCCTGACCCGCCCCCGCCCCGTCCCCGCTCATGGCGGCCGGCCCGCCCCGGCCGCCCGCCACACCCAACCGCACCTGGAGTCCCCATGGACATCGCCGCACTGATCACCTGGGTGGTCACCGCCCTCGGCGGCTTCTACATGCTCGGCACCTGGATCCGGCGCGGCGGGATCCGGCAACAGCAAGCCGGCACCAGCCGCCTGCCCGCACAGGTCGTCTTCGGTCACTTCGCCCTGGCCGCGATCGGACTGGTGGTGTGGATCGTCTACGTGGTGGCCGACAGGACCGCCCTGGCCTGGACCTCGTTCGGCCTGCTGCTCCCGGTCGCCGTGCTGGGGTTCGTGATGCTGGCCCGCTGGATCCCCGTCCACCGAGACCACGCCGCCGGGACGACCGCCGCGGCCACGGCGCAGGGCGGTGCGGGGACCGTTCCCGCCGAACGGCACTTCCCGGTGCCTGTCGTAGTGGCCCACGGCCTGTTCGCCGTCGCCACCCTCGTCCTGGTCCTGCTGAGCGCCCTCGGTGTGGGGGGCAGCTGACATGACCGAGAGCCCCCGCCGCACCACCGCCCTGACGGACCTGCTCGACGACGGGGGACCGGTACCCGCACGGCCCGCCCTGCGGGTCGTCCACGAAGCCGGAGGCATCGACCTGGCCGCCGCGGAGAAGGCGGCCGGCCAGTTCCTGACCGCCCTCGGCATCTCCACCGCCTCCGAGAGCCTGCGCGGCACACCGGGCCGCATGGCCCGCGCCTACGCCGAACTCTTCACCCCGCGCCCCTTCGACCTGACCACCTTCCCCAACGACGAGGGCTACGACGAACTCGTCCTCGCTCGCCGCATACCGGTCCGGACCGTCTGCGAGCACCACCTGCTGCCGATCGTCGGCACCGCCCACGTCGGTTACCTGCCCGGCGCCCGGATCCTGGGCCTGTCCAAGCTGGCCCGCGTCGTCGAGCACTTCGCCTGCCGCCCGCAGGTCCAGGAACGCCTCACCAAACAGGTCGCCGACTGGCTGCAGACCAACCTGGAGCCGAAGGGCGTCGGCGTGGTCGTCGAGGCCGAACACGCCTGCATGACCCTGCGGGGCGTCCAGGCCACCGGATCCAGCACCATGACCTCCACCCTGCTCGGCCTCCTGCGGTCCGACCCCCGCTCCCGCAGCGAATTCCTCGCCCTCGCCGGGGCAGCCGGCTGACACGGCAGGGCCGCCGCCAGGCCGCCCGGCCCCGGGGGAGCGGGGTGGCCGACGCCGGGAGCGTGAGGGCCGACTACGGGAGTGCGGACGGCGGTCGGGACCGCACCTGGCCGGCCGGTGCCGGACTGGCCCGCTCCCCGGCGTGCGGCCGAGGTCGTTCCGGCCGGCGCTGCCGCGCTGCTTCCGGCCGTACGCGCACGGCCCCGCCCGCCGGGCGCCGAGGACGGCCGGAAGCCGCGGGACTCACCCGCTGAACGAGTCGACTGCCTCCTGGACGCTGGAGTGCAGGGTGAGGACCTGGTCGAGCCCCGCCACGCGGAAGAGCTGGGTCATGGCCTCGCTGAGCGCCGCGACCGAGAAGGACGTGCCGGCGGCCTGGGCCAGACGATAGGCCGTGATGATCGCGGTCATCCCCGACGAGTCGCAGTAGTCCAGTGCCGAGAGATCGGCGACGACGGCGGCGCCGGAGTCGCGCAGCACGTCCTCGACGGCCCGGCGGAAACCGGGACTCGTGTAGTGGTCGAGCTCTCCGGTCAGACGCAGGACGACGAGCCCGTCCGGCGAGGAGTGCGTGCTGATGGCGAGAGTGCCCTCTGTGTCGTGCACCAGGTCTCCTGTGCGGCGAGTCGGCCGCGACGGGCCGGTGGAATCCGTTCGGCAGGCGCCCCCGCGGTGATCCACGTCATCGTGGCGGCGCATCCGTCGCCCTACGCTACTCCCACGGGCTCGCCCGCCTGGCTGCATTACCCTGTGAGGCCGCGCCTGCACGCAGGACGCGGAACCCGCCGCACGGATCTTCCGTCCGTGATGTCTGGGAGAATGCCGGCGGGGGAGAGGGGCCGTCGTCCGTATGAAGACGGACGCGGCCTTCGGCGTCGGACGGCGATCGAGGGGCAGACGGACACGGCGAGCGGTTCGGGGGCCATCGCGAACATGTTCGAGACGGGTGACGGTCACACGGGTGGGCCGGCGTGAGGGGAAGGGTGTCGCGTGGGGCGTTCCGACGAGGCTGAACGCGAGCCGAGGACGGCCGCCGACGTGTTCGCCGCGGACCGGGAGGTCGGCGAAGACCTCGCCGACGTCGACTGGGCGGCCACGCCCCTCGGTCCGCCGCGGGAATGGCCGCAGAGCCTGCAGACGGCCGTCAGCATCCTGCTGTCCTCCCGGTTCCCGATGTGGATGGCCTGGGGCGGGCAGCTGACCTTCTTCTGCAACGCCGCCTACCGGCGTGACACGCTCGGCCGCAAGTACCCGTGGGCCCTGGGACGTCCCGCGAACGAGGTGTGGGCGGAGATCTGGGACGACATCGGCCCGCGGATCGACACCGTGCTCCGTACCGGCGAGGCCACCTGGGACGAGGGACTGCTGCTGTTCCTGGAGCGGTCCGGGTACAGCGAGGAGACGTACCACACGTTCTCCTACAGCCCGCTGCGGGACGACGGCGGCGACGTGGTGGGCATGCTGTGCGTGGTCAGCGAGGACACCGACAGGGTGATCGGCGAGCGGCGCATGGCCACGCTGCGGGACCTGGGTTCCGACCCGAGTGTGATCCGCACCGAACAGGAGGTCCTCGCCTTCGCCGACCGGCAGCTGGCCCGCAACCGACAGGACCTGCCCTTCACCCTGACCTACCTCTTCGACGGCGACACCGCCCGGCTGGCCGGTGCCATCGGTATCCCGGCGGGGCACCCGGCCGCACCCGCCTCCCTGCCGGCCGGCGGCCACGGCGGTGTGTGGCCGACCGCGGACCTGGCCCGGGGCGAGACGGCCCTCGTCCCGCTCACCGGCGACGTCTTCGCCGGCCTGCCCGCCGGTGACTGGCCCGAACCGCCCGTCCAGGCGCTCGCGGTCCCCTTGCTCCAGCAGGGCAGCGCGCCGTACGGCTTCCTCGTCGCCGGCCTCAACCGGTACCGCGTCCTGGACCCGGGCTACCGGGGCTTCGTCGAGCTGACCGCGGGCCACATCGCCTCCGGTATCGGCAGCGCCCGCAGCTACGAGGCGCAGCAGCGGCGCGCGGAGGAACTGGCCGAACTGGACCGGGCCAAGACCGCCTTCTTCTCCAACATCAGCCACGAGTTCCGCACGCCACTGACCCTGATCATGGGCCCCGTCGAGGAACTGCGCACCCGGCTCGGCGACGCGGACGGACCGGCACGGCGGGAACTCGACGCCATCCACCGCAACGGCCTGCGCCTGGGCAAGCTGGTCAACACACTGCTGGACTTCTCCCGCATCGAGGCCGGGCGGATGCAGGCCCGCTACGAGCCGGTCGACCTCGCCGTGGTGACCGGTGAGCTGGCCAGCGTCTTCCGCTCGGCCGTCGAGAAGACCGGGCTCGCCTTCGACGTGGACTGCCGGACTCCGGACGAGCCCGTGTACGTCGATCGCGGCATGTGGGAGAAGGTGGTCCTCAACCTCCTCAGCAACGCGCTGAAGTTCACGTTCGACGGGACCATCCGGGTCGGCGTGCGGGGTGCGGACGGCCACGCCGTGGTCACCGTCGCCGACAGCGGCGTCGGCGTGCCGGAGGCGGAGATGCCCCGGCTGTTCGAACGCTTCCACCGCATCGAGAACGCCCGCTCCCGCTCGAACGAGGGCAGTGGCATCGGTCTGGCCCTCGTACAGGAACTCGTGCGTCTGCACGGGGGCGAGATCACGGCCGACAGCGTCGAGGGCGAAGGCACCACCTTCACCATCCGGATCCCGTACGGAACCGCCCACCTGCCGCCCGACTCCGTGGTGGCCGAAGCGGGCAGCACGGTGGCCTCCGCCACCGCCGACCCCTACGTCCAGGAAGCCCTGCGCTGGCTGCCGGACGACGACGGCGGCGCGGCGGCCCGGGGGGAGGTGGTGCCGGCCGACGACGCCACCTCGCCCAGCCCCGCGCGCACGGTCAGCGCCCGGGTGCTGGTCGCCGACGACAACGCGGACATGCGCGAGTACCTCGCGCGCATCCTCGCCGCGGCCGGATACGACGTCACCACCGTCACCGACGGCGTGGAAGCCCTCCGCTCCGTCCGCGGCGGCACGCCCGATCTCGTGGTCAGCGACGTGATGATGCCACGGCTCGACGGGCTGGAACTGGTGGCGCGACTGCGCGGCGACACACGGACCGCCGCGGTGCCCGTTCTGCTGCTGTCGGCCCGGGCCGGTCAGGAAGCGTCGATCGAGGGACTGCGGGCGGGGGCCGACGACTATCTGGTGAAGCCGTTCGCCGCGGCCGAGTTCCTCGCCCGGGTGCGCGCCAACATCGAACTGGCCCGGCTGCGCAGCCACCACCTGCGGTGGCGGACCGCGCTCATCGACTCCCTCCAGGAGGCGTTCTTCGTCTGCGACGAGTCCGGAGCCGTCGTTGAGATCAACGCGGCGTTCACCGACATCCTCGGCTACGGCCCCGAGGACCTCCCCTACGCCCCGGTCCACCCCTGGTGGCCGGACGCCGCCGTGGATCCCGAGGCACACCGGCAGCTCGGCGACGCCTTCGCGACCCTGCTCGAACACGACCAGGGCAGCCACACGGTGCCCGTCACCCACCGGGACGGACACCGCCTGTGGGTGGCGGCCTCCTGGAACAGGACCGAGGACCCCGACACCGGGCGCCGGGTCACCGTCGGCACCTTCCGTGACGTCACCGCAGAGCACTACGCCGTCCAGCGCGAGACGGCGCTGGCCGCGCTGAGCACGTCGCTGTCCCGGGCGGCCAGCCTGACCGAGGCGCTGTCCGGTGCCCTCGGCGAACTCAAGTCCCTCTGGCGCGCGCGACACGTGGTGGCCGCCGTCTTCGGGCGCGGTGACGTACCGGCCGTCGCGGCCACGGAAGCCGGTCCGGACTGGGAGAGCCTGCCCGCGGAGCGCCAGGAGGCACTCGCCGCACTGCGCCTGCGGCCACCGCTGACCCCGGTGGCCGCGGACACGGGCGCGGGCATCCTGCTGGAGCACCCCGACGGCCCGCTGGCCCTGTGGGTCGATCTGGGGGAGCACCGGCCCTTCACCTCCGAGGACCAGTTGCTGCTGTCGTTGCTGGCCGGGCACCTCGCGCAGGGCCTGGTCCGGGCCCACCAGATCGACCAGCAGCGGGAGACCGCGATCGCCCTGCAACGCGCGATCCTGGGCCCCGACCGGCTTCCCGACGGCTTCGCCGTGCGGTACGAGCCCGCCACCCGCCCGCTGGAAGTGGGGGGCGACTGGTACGACACCGTCGCCCTGCCGGACGGGCGGATCGGCATCGTCGTCGGCGACTGCGTCGGACGCGGCCTGGGGGCGGCGAGCGTCATGGGGCAGCTGCGCAGCGCCTGTCGCGCACTGCTGCTGCAGGACCCCAGTCCGGCCCGGACGCTGATGGCCCTCGACCAGTTCGCCGCCAGCGTGTCCGGGGCGCTGTGCACCACCGTCTTCTGCGGCGTCCTCGACTCGGGAACCGGGGAGCTGACCTACTCCAGCGCCGGACACCCGCCCGGCATCGTCGCGCACCCCGACGGCACCACCCGGCTGCTGGACGAGGGACGGTCCCTGCCGCTGGCCGTGCGGCCGGGCAGGCAACGTCCCGAGGCCGCGTGCACCCTGCCCGCGCGCGGCACCCTGCTGCTCTACACCGACGGACTCGTGGAACGCCGCCGCCGTCCGCTCAGCGCCGGGATCCACCAGGCGGGCGAAGCCGTCCAGCAGGGCCGCGACGTCCCGGTCGACGACCTCGCGAGCCAGGTGATGGCCCGGCTCGCGCCGGCGAGCGGCTACGACGACGACGTGGCGTTGCTGCTGTACCGCCACCCGGCGCCGCTGGAGATGTCCTTCCCGGCCGAGTCGTCCCAGCTCGCGCCGGTCCGCAAGGCGCTGCGCAGCTGGCTCGACCAGTGCGAACTGCCGCCGAACGCGGTGCAGAACGTGCTCGTGGCCGCCGGCGAGGCGTGCGCCAACGCCATCGAGCACGGACACCGGCACCTCCCGGGGGAGGCCGTGCTGCTGCGGGCCGAGGCCTTGGTCGACAACCTGCGCCTGACGGTCACCGACAGCGGCCGGTGGAAGACCCCCCGGCCCGAGCTCAACACCCACCGCGGCCGGGGCGTGGCCCTCATGCGAGCCATGATGCAGCAGGTCACCATCACCCCGGGCCCCTCCGGCACCACCGTCGACATGCAGATGAGGATCGCCTGATGACCACCCCCCTCACCCTCGTCCCCGAGCGGGGGCCGGACGGCAGTGCGCGGCTCGCGGTGCGCGGGGAGATCGACATGAGCAATGCCGGTTCCCTGGACGAGGCGCTCGCCGCCGAGTCCGGCCCCGTCGTCGTGGACCTGACCGAGGTGGAGTACCTCGACAGCGCCGGACTCAGCGTCCTCTTCGCCCACGCCGACCGGCTGGAGCTCATCGCCACGCCTCTACTGGAGCCCGTTCTCACCGTCTCGGGTCTCGTCGGCCTGGCCACCGTCCACGGCCTCGGCCGTGAGCCGTGACACAACGAGTCCCGGGCCCCGTCCGTCCCGCGGACAATTGCCGCAGTGACCGAGCCTTCCGGCCAGGAGTGATGACCCAGGTGACCGAAGCCTTCGACATGACCGTTCAGCACACCGGCGACAGCAGTGCCGTCCTCGCCGTCGCCGGTGACGTGGACCTGCACACGGCGCCCATCCTGCGCGACCGCGCCCTGGCCGTCGTGGAGGAGGGAGCCGCCCATGTCGTCCTGGACATGGCACAGGTCGGGTTCGTCGACTCCACCGGTCTGAGCGCCCTGATCACCCTCATGCAGGCGGCTCACGGGGCGGGCGGCTCCCTCCGCCTCGCCGAGGTGCCCGACCGCCTCTCCCGCATGATCAGCATCACCGGTATCTCCCAGCTGATGCCCGTCCACGCCACGGTCGCCGACGCGCTCGCCGGCCAGGCCACGGACGGGCAGCCCGACCGCACCGGCGGACGTACGGGCGTGCCGGACTGACCGCTGCACGCACCTGCGACAGCCGGGGGCGGACGGCGGCCGGAACGCTCACGGCCCGGCACCGGAAGCCTCCCGTACACTGGCCGACGCCGCATTGTCGTCGCACCGTCAGGGAGGGTGGTTCCATGCGTGGACCCGCGTCCCCCGACGGCGCGACCGCGGCGTACCGGCATGTCGCCGTGGAGTACTCCAGCGACGACGAGTGGGCCGGCCACCTCGTGGACTTCGTCCGGGCGGGGCTCATGGCGGGCGAGCAGGTGCAGTACCTCGCGGACGCGACCGACCCCGGCCTCGTGACCCGTACGCTCACCCACCGGGGCGTGGACGCCGCTGCCGCCGTACGGCGCGGGCAGCTGGTGGTGGTCACCGCCGACGAGACGTACCTGGCCGGTTCCCGGTTCGACCCGGACGCGATGATCGGTGTGTGGTGCCAGGCCGTGGACGGTGCCGCGGCACAGGGCTTCCGGGGCCTGCGCGCGATCGGCGCTTCCGGGGCCTGCGCGCGATCGGCGAGATGTCCTGGGGAGCCCGGGACATGGCGGGTGCCGAACGCCTGCTGGAGTACGAGCTGCGCATCCACCACGAGGTCTTCGAACGGCTGCCGTTGACGGCCTGGTGCTTCTACGACCGGCGCCTGCTGTCTCCCGACGACCTGGCGGTGCTCTCGGAGGCCCACCTGACGCGGTCCGGTGCCGCCGTCCGTGCCGCCGGACCGAGTCTGTCGGTCGCCCCGCTGGCCGGGCCGACCGGGTTCCGGCTGTCCGGTTCGGCCGGCTACGAGAGCCGCCGCGTCGCCGCCTCCGCGGCGGCCGCGCTCGCCGCCTGCCCGGCAGACCCCATGACGCTCGACCTGTCGGCCCTCGACCACCTGGACGCCGCCACGCTGGCCGGCATAGTGGGCGCGGTGCACCGGCGGCCCTCCCGCGCCCCCGTGCGGCTCCTGGGAGCCCCGCCCGCACTCCGCCGCATGCTCGAACTCTTCCCCGAGCTGGGTGTGGTCTGGAGGTGCCGGGCCGGTGACGACCTACGCCCGACAGCCGTTCGAACCGGTCCGGGACGACGTGGCCTTCCACCACCCGGCCCTCCTGTGCGCCACGGAAGACGAATACCTGACCGGCGTCGGCGACTTCGTCCGCACGCAAGCGGCCCGCGGCCGGCCGCTGCTGGTCGTCGTCCCCGGCGAACGCCTGACCCGGCTCCAGGACGTCTTCGGCAGCGAGTACGAGGACATCACCTGGGTCGACATGCGACAGGCCGGACGCAACCCGGGGCGCATCCTCTCGCTGCTCCTGGACTTCGCCGACCGGCACGCGGACCGGCACCCCGCCATCGTCGGCCAGCCGCTCTGGGCGGGACGCACCTCCGCGGAGACACACGAGGCCACCCGCCACGAAGCACTGGTCAACCTCGCCTTCGCCGGCCGGAACGCCACCTTCCTGTGCCCGTACGACACGGCACTGCCCGAGCGGGTCCTGGCCCAGGTTCACCGGACCCATCCCGTCGTCGGTGACGCCGGTGGCTACCGGTCCAGCCCGGTCTACGCCGACCCGGAGCAGGTGTGCCGCGAGTGCGACGCGCCGCTGCCCGAACCGGTGGCCCCGGTCGTCCTGGACTTCGACGAGCGGGACCTCGCGGCCGTCCGCGACGCCGCCACGCAATGGGCCGAAGCGGCGGGCCTGTCGCCGCGCCGCCGTACGGACTGGCTGCTGGCCGTCAACGAGGCCACCGGGAACTCGGTCCGGCACGGAGGAGGGCGCGGCACCCTGCGGCTGTGGCGTACGGCCGACACCCTGGTCGCCGAGGTACGCGACCGAGGGCGGCTCGTCGATCCGCTCGTCGGCCGGCGCCGTCCCGACCCGATGTCCCCGGCCGGCGGCAGGGGAGTGTGGATGATGCACCAGCTCTGCGACCTCGTGGAGATCCGGACACCGCCGTCCGGCCTGGTAGTACGCCTGCACCTGACGGTGGGATGAGTGGCGGACCCGCCGGCGGGCACACCTTGAACACCTGCGCGAGGCACCGGTCCGTGCCGGGTGAGACGATGGCGTGCCGGCACAGGCGGCAGGCGAGGGTTCGGTGAGGGGGGCGAGATGACGGCTGGGCATGAGCGGCGGTCGGCCAGCGCAGTCCGCCGGTCGAAGGCGGTGCGCGACACGGACGAGGACCTGTCGCTGCTGTTCGGCCCGTCCACCGCGCTGTTCGCGTCGATGGCAGGGCCCGCGCACGTGCTGGAAGCGGCGAACCCGGCCTTCTTCGCGGCCATCGGCGGTGCACAACGGGAACGCACCGGTGTTCCCTTGGCGGAACTCATGCCCGAACTGACCGGCCAGGGATTCGTCGCACTCCTCGACCACGTGTACCGGTCGGGAGTGCGGCACGTCGGCCGTGACGCCCGGGTCCTGCTCGGGGTCGGCGAGGACGCGCGCGAGGCGTACTTCGACTTCACCTACGAGCCCCGCCGCGACGCCGGCGGCAACGTCATCGGCGTACGCATGATCGGCGTGGAGACCACGCAGGTCAAGCACGCCCGGCGACTGGCCGCCGAGCAGCGCGCCCTGCTGGAACAGATCGCCCGCGAGGCGCCGCTGCCCGACGTGCTGGACGGCATGTGCAGGGCGATCGAGGAACTGACCCCCGAGGTCATCGTCTCGGTCCTGCTGGCCGACGAGGACGGCCGGCACCTGCGCCACGGTGCGGCTCCCACCCTGCCCGACTTCTACAACCAGGCCATCGACGGCATCGCCACCGGCGAAGGCGTGGGTTCCTGCGGCACCGCGGCCCACCGGCGCCGGACCGTGATCGTCAGCGACATCGCCACCGACCCCCTGTGGGACGACTTCCGGGACCTCGCGACCCGGGCCGGACTCGCCGCCTGCTGGTCGACGCCGATCCTCGCCCGCGACGGACGGCTGCTGGGCACCTTCGCGATGTACCACCGCGCGCCGCGGGCCCCCCAGGACACCGACCTGGCGCTCGCCCGCGTCTTCACCGACACGGCGGCCCTCGCCATCGAGCGGCACCACGCGGAACAGGCCCGGCTGGCCGCCCACGCGCGCGAGAAGGCGGCCCGCGACGACATCGCCTTCCTGCTCGCCGCCAGCACCGCCCTGGCCGGGCGACTGGACGAGACGCAGACGCTCCAGCGGCTCGCCGCCCTGTCCACCCCGACGCTGGCGCCCCTGGCAGCGGTGGACGTGCTGGAGGCCGGAAGCGTGCACCGGGTGGCCACCGCCGCCCCGACCGAGCAGGCCCGCGACCTCCTCGCCCGCCACGCCCCGGGCCGCGACGCCGAGGACGACGCCGTCGTGCGTGTGCTGGCCTCCGGCATGACCGAGGTGGCCCGTCGCACCCCGACCGGTCCCGGGCCCTGGCAGGAGCTCGGTGTCACCGGTTACGTCTGCGTCCCCCTCCTGGACCGCGGTCGGCCCTTCGGCGTACTGACCCTGCTGTCCACCGACGGGGACTGCTTCGACGGCCACCGGGTCGCCCTGGCGGAGGAAGTGGCCCGCCGTGCCGCCTCGGCCGCCCGCAACGCACGCCAGTACGAGCAGCGGGCGGCCCTCGCCCGCGACCTGCAGACCGGTCTGCTGCTGCCCGACCTGCCGGCCGTCCCCGGCGCCCAGCTCGCCGCCTTCTACCACCCGGCCGGTGAGGGACTGGAGATAGGCGGCGACTTCTACGACGTCTTCGCCCGGCACGACGGCAGCTGGGCCTTCATCCTCGGCGACGTCTGCGGGCGCGGGGCCAAGGCGGCCACCACCACCGCCCTGGTCCGCCACACCGCCCGTGCCGTCGCCGCCCTCCTGGACGACCCGGTCGACGTCGTCAAGGCCGTCGACAAGGCCCTGAACGACCGGTACGCCCACCAGAACAACGGCTTCGTGACCCTCGTCTACGGCCACCTCGCACCAGCGGCCGACGGTCTCGCCGTCCACCTCGTCAGAGCCGGCCACACGCTGCCCCTGCTGCTGGACGCCGAGCACGTGGTCGACACGGTCGAGGCGTCCGGCGGACTGCTCGGCATCGGCATCCCGCCCCGGCTCGCCGCCCGCCGCTTCACGCTGCGCCCCGGCGAGAGCCTGCTCCTGTACACCGACGGCCTCACCGAGTGCCGCACCGAAGGGACCGAGCAGTACGGCGACGTGCGACTGGCCAAGGCCCTGGCCTCGGCCCCGCGCCGGCCGACCGCCGCGGACATCATCAGCACGGTGGCCGAGGACGTCCGCGGCTTCGTGGACGGCGCGAACGTGGAGGACGACCAGGCCGCTCTGGTCATCACGGCCGACGAGCCGGCGCCGGGCACGGACCGCCGGGGGCGGGGGTGACACCGGCTTCACGAGATGTGGTGCATGCTGGTGGATGATCGGGGTAGACGCGGCTTGCCGGACGAGAGACCGGCGCCGGCAGAGTTGACGTACTGGGAGGGGCGCATGATGGTGACGACGACCGTGCAGACCGCTGGACGTGCGGTGGACGTTCCGGAGATCGCGGATCCGTCCCGGGTGGCGCCGAA
>NZ_JOIU01000007.1 GCF_000720135.1 Streptomyces sp. NRRL S-1022
GCTGCGGACCGCGTCCGACAGCGGCGAGTAGGCGAACCAGCCGAAGTCGGCCGCGCCCTCGGGGGTGAGGAAGCCGCCCACCGCGATGGTCGAGCCGAACAGGTACAGCCAGTAGGCGAACATGTTCAGCCGCGGGAACGCCACGTCGGGCGCGCCGATCTGCAGCGGCATGATCCAGTTCGTGAAGCCGGCGAACAGCGGCGTCGCGAACATCAGCAGCATGATCGTGCCGGTGCCGTGCATCGTGAACGCCTGGTTGAACTGCTCGTTCGACATGAACTGCAGACCCGGGCGGGCCAGCTCGGCGCGCATCAGCAGCGCCATCACGCCGCCGATCAGGAAGAACGCGAACGAGGTGACCAGACCGGCAGCTCGTTCTCGTACGAGTCCTCAGCTGCGGCGGCACCCTGGGGTTCGTTGAGGATGCTCACAGTACGTTCGACTCCCGGTTCTTCTCGTGGCTCGTCTGCGCGATGCCGGCGGGAATGTAACCGGTCTGCCCCTTCTTGGCGAGGTCCTGAAGATGCTTCTGGTAAGCCGCCGGGGAGACGACCTTCACGTTGAACAGCATCCGGGAGTGGTCGACGCCGCAGAGCTCCGCGCACTTGCCCAGGAAGGTCCCCTCCTTGTTGGGGGTCACCTGGAACGCGTTGGTGTGGCCCGGGATGACGTCCTGCTTCATCAGGAACGGCACCACCCAGAAGGAGTGGATGACGTCACGCGAGGTGAGGACGAAGCGGACCGTCTTGCCCTTGGGGAGCCAGAGCGTCGGACCGGGGTTGTTCGTCTGCGGGTTCCGCGTGCCAGGGGTACCGACGTCGTAGACACCGCCGGCGTTCGCCGGGAAGTCCTTCTTGAACCGGGCCGGAATGGCGTCCAGGTTCCCGTCGGTCTTGGCGTCGCCGGTGGAACCGGGGACGTTCTCGATGTAGTTGAAGCCCCAGCTCCACTGGAAGCCGACCACGTTGACCGTGACGTCCGGCTTCTTGTCGGTGAGGCTGAGCAGCTTCGACTCGTCCCGGGCCGTGAAGTAGAAGAGCACCGAGATGATGATGATCGGGACCACCGTGTACAGGGCCTCGATCGGCATGTTGTACCGAGTCTGCGGAGGAACCTCGACCTTGGTGCGGCTGCGCCGGTGGAAGAGGGCACTCCACAGGATCAGGCCCCACACCAGCACGCCGACGGCGAGCGCGGCAGCCCAGGAGCCCTGCCACAGGGAGAGGATCCGCGGAGCCTCTTCCGTGGTCGGGGTGGGCATGCCAAGGCGGGGGAAGTCCTTGTATGTGCAACCGGTTGCGGTCGCCAGGACCAGGCCCGCGGTCAGTGCCTGCAGCAGCTTCCGCCGCATCGGGCGCCGCGGCGAGCGGTCGGAGCCGTTGGGACTCACGTAGCGCCTTCCCGAGAGTCTCGCCCGCGCGGTTGGCTGCGGCCTTCTCGCTGGTCGGTCGCCGCCCTGCGTCGGGCAGGGGTTTGGATGTTTATGCGGACCAAACCCTAGCCCACCCTCTCCGAGGGTTCGCGAGGAGGGGTGCCTACTGGGTGGGGTGGTTCGCTGGATTGGCGGCTGCGGGTCCGTTGTGGCTGGTCGCGCCCCTGGCCGGAGCCCCTGATGCCACCGCCCAGCGCCCCTTCGGGACGCTGCCCGTACCGGCGGTTTAGCGTTGCCGTATGGCCTACTTCGACGCTGCCTCCGCCGCTCCTCTCCATCCCGTCGCCCGCCAGGCGTTGTTGGCCTCTCTGGATGACGGATGGGCCGATCCGGCCCGGCTCCACCGGGAGGGACGCAAGGCGCGGATGCTGCTGGACGCCGCTCGGGAGGCGGCGGCGGAGGCGGTCGGGTGCCGGGCGGACGAGGTGGTGTTCACGTCGTCCGGGACGCGGGCCGTGCACACGGGTGTCGCCGGGGTGCTGGCCGGGCGGCGGCGGGTCGGACGCCACCTGATCGTGTCTGCGGTCGAACACTCCTCCGTACTCCATTCGGCGGAGGCGTTCGAGGCCGAGGGCGGCTCCGTCACCCGGGTGACGGTCGGCCGGGCCGGGGCCGTCGATCCGTCCGGGTACACGGCCGCGCTCCGCCCGGACACCGCGCTGGCCTGCCTCCAGTCGGCCAACCACGAGGTGGGGACCGTGCAGCCGGTGGCCGAGGTGGCCGGGGCGTGCCGGGCGGCCGGGGTGCCGCTGCTGGTGGACGCGGCGCAGTCGCTGGGCTGGGGCCCGGTGGAGGGCGACTGGTCGCTGCTGACGGCCGGCGCCCAGAAGTGGGGCGGGCCCGCGGGGGTCGGGCTGCTCGTCGTCCGCAAGGGGGTGCGGTTCGCCGCGCAAGGGCCGGTGGACGAGCGGGAGTCGGGCCGGGCACCCGGGTTCGTGAACATCCCGGCGATCGTCGCGGCCGTGGCCTCGCTGCGCGCCGTACGGGCGGAGGCGGCCCAGGAGGCGGTACGGCTGCGGGAGCTGACGGCGCGGATCCGGGCGCGGGTGCCGGAGCTGGTGGCGGACGTGGAGGTGGTCGGCGACGCCGAGCGGCGGCTGCCCGGGATCGTCACCTTCTCGTGCCTGTACGTCGACGGCGAGGCCCTGCTGCACGAGCTGGACCGGGCCGGCTTCTCGGTCTCCTCCGGCTCCTCCTGCACCAGCAGCACGCTGACGCCCAGCCATGTGCTGAAGGCGATGGGGGTGCTGAGCGAGGGCAACGTCCGGGTCTCGCTGCCGCCCGGTACGGCGGAGGCCGACGTGGAACGGTTCCTGGAGGTGCTGCCCGGGGCGGTGGCCGGGGTGCGCGAGAAGCTGGGCGCGCCCGTGCCGGTCACCCAGGGCGGCCCGCAGGAGCTGCTCGTCGACTCCCTCGGCAAGCGCTGCCCGATCCCCGTCATCGAGCTGGCCAAGGTCTTCGCCCAGGTCCCCGTGGGCGGCACCGTCCGGGTCCTCTCCGACGACGAGGCGGCCCGTCTGGACATCCCGGCCTGGTGCGAGATGCGGGGCCAGGAGTACGTCGGAGAGGAGCCGGCGGAGAGGGGAACGGCGTACGTGGTGCGCCGGGCCGGCTGAGGGGGTTCCGGGGGGCGCCGGCCCCCGGACGACCCCGCGCCGGCCTCAGCTCAGGTGGGCCCGGACTTCCTGCCCGGCCTCGTCGCCGTACGCCTTCACGAACCGCTCCATGAAGTGCCCCCGCCGCAGCTGGTACTCCTGCGTCCCGACGGTCTCGATGACCAGCGTGGCGAGCATGCAGCCCACCTGGGCCGCGCGCTGCAGGGACACGCCCCAGGCCAGGGCCGACAGGAATCCCGCGCGGAAGGCGTCGCCGACACCCGTGGGGTCGGCCTTGCGCTCCTCCTCCGGGCAGCCGACCTCGATCGGGTCCTCGCCGGTGCGCTCGATGCGTACGCCGCGCGAGCCGAGCGTGGTGACCCGGTGGCCGACCTTGGCGAGGATCTCCTCGTCGCTCCAGCCGGTCTTGGACTCGATGAGGCCCTTCTCGTACTCGTTGGAGAAGAGGTACGTCGCCCCGTCCAGCAGTATCCGGATCTCCTCGCCCTCCATGCGGGCGATCTGCTGGGAGAAGTCCGCGGCGAAGGGGATGGAGCGGGAGCGGCACTCCTCGGTGTGGCGGAGCATCGCCTCGGGGTCGTCGGCGCCGATGAGGACCAGGTCGAGGCCGCCCACGC
The DNA here is from genome assembly GCF_000720135.1 of Streptomyces sp. NRRL S-1022. Classification (GTDB taxonomy): domain Bacteria; phylum Actinomycetota; class Actinomycetes; order Streptomycetales; family Streptomycetaceae; genus Streptomyces. Next base: position 3,666 of record NZ_JOIU01000007.1, read on the forward strand.
GGTCCGCCACGGTCTTCAGCTCGATCAGGCGGGCCTCGCTCATGGCGCCGGTGTAGAAGGAGCCGATCTGGTTGTGGTCGGAGTCCGTCGTGCACACGAAGCGCGCGGTGTGCAGGGTCTCGGAGATGCGGACCGATTCGGTGTCGACGCCGTGCCGGTCGAGCCAGGCCCGGTACTCGTCGAAATCGAAGCCGGCGGCGCCGACCAGGATCGGGCCGGTGCCGAGCTGGCCCATGCCGAAGGCGATGTTGGCGCCGACGCCGCCGCGGCGCACGTCGAGGTTGTCGACCAGGAAGGAGAGCGAAACCGTGTGCAGCTGGTCCGCGACGAACTGGTCGGCGAAGCGGCCGGGGAAGGTCATGAGGTGGTCGGTGGCGATGGAGCCGGTGACTGCGATGCGCACGGCGGCATTCTCCTGCGGGAGGCGGGATTGACAGTTCACGCTACCCGGTCCGGAGCCGCCACTGAAGCTGACAAAACTACCCGATAGTAGCCCTTTCTCCGCAGCCTCCGCCGTGCCTACGGTTCGGTCATGACGAACCTCAAGGTCACCTCCACCGCCCTGGCCGATCTCGACGGCGGCCTCGCCGCGCTGCGCGGCGACTGCGCCCGGATGGCCCCGCACTGGGAGGTCCCGGAGCACGCCGCGTCCCGGCCGGTGCCGCCGTCCCTCATCCACGGCGTGGACGTGCCGGTGCGCTCGGCCCGACTGCTGGACGCGATGTCCGACTACGGCGACTGACCCCGGGGCGCACGCCCGGGAACCGTACGCTCCCTTCCCGCGTCCCATCGCCGTCCCCCGCAGCCGGGGATGCGGGACACGAGCAGTGAGGAGCGATGCGGTGAACACCGAGCGGCCTGAGAACTCCGAAGCTCCCGAAGGGGCGGAACCCGGGCGGGCGAGCGGCCGGCGCCCCACCGCCGTGATCGTCACCGTCGCCACCGCGGCCGTCCTGGTGATCGGCGGCGGTGGCGCCTACCTCGCCGCGGGCAGCGGCACGGACGGCCGTACGGGCGACTCGGCCGCCCCCGGCGCGGCCGGCGGCACTCCCCCGCCCCTCACTCTGGACGGCTGGGAGCACTCCGGCACCGGCGGGATCGCGCCCGGTGAGCCGGACCCGTACGGCACCCGGTACGTGGTGCGGGGCGACCTGCCGGACGGCCCCGGCGCGGCACCGGTGTACGAGCCGCGGGGCGAGGTCGGCCGGGCCCGGGTGGTCCGGCTGGCGAAGGCGCTCGGGATCGACGGGACGCCGGTGGCCGAGGGCCGCAGCTGGCGGATCGGCGGCCGGGACGGCTCCGGACCCAGCCTGACGGTGAACCGCGACGCGCCGGGCAGCTGGAGCTTCGACCGGTACGCGCCCGGCACGGACAACTGCCGGAAGGTGACCGTCTGCACGCAGGACCCGGGCGCTCCGGCGGGCGCCCCGGTGAGCGTGGCGGAGGCCGAGAAGGCGGCGGCGCCGGTGCTGGAGGCGGTGGGATCGGCCGGTGCGGAACTCGACGCGAGCCAGGTGATGGGCGCGCAGCGGGTGGTGAACGCCGATCCGGTGGTCGGCGGGCTGCCCACCTACGGCTGGACGACCGGCCTGACCGTGGACCGCAAGGGCGAGCTGGTCGGCGGCCACGGGCTGCTCGCCGCGCCGGTGAAGGGCGACACGTACCCCGTGCTGAGCGCGCGGAAGACGGTGGACCTGATGAACCGGACGGTGAAGGGCGATCACCGGATGGGGATCGGCGGGTGCGCCAGCCCGGTGCCGCTGAAGGACCGGCTGGAGCAGCCGTGCGGCGCGTCCCCGGGGTCGGCCGAGCCGTCGGCCGGCACGGGGACGGACGGCGGCACGGAGACGGGCGCCGGCACGGTCACGGTCGAGAAGGCGGTGTTCGGGCTGGCCGCGCACTCCGTCGGCGGCCGGCAGACGCTGGTGCCGTCCTGGCTGTTCCAGGTGCGGGGGTCCACGGCGGAGGACGCGTTCACGGTGACGTACCCGGCCGTCGACCCGAAGTACCTGGCGTCGGCGTCCCCGTCCGCGTCCTCGCCGCCCTCCCCGGCACCCGGGAAGAGCCGTGGCGTGCGGGTGGAGGCCTACACGGCCGACGGGCGGACGCTGAACCTGCGCTTCTCCGGCGGGGTCTGCGCCGACTACAAGACGTCGGCCCGGGAGAGCGGCGGCCGGGTGACGGTGACGGTCACCGAGAAGCCCTGGCCGGACCGGGTGTGCATCCTGATCGCGAAGAGTTACGTGAAGACAGTGACGCTGCACGCGCCGCTGGACGGGCGGACGGTGGTCGGCACGGACGGCAGGCCGGTCCCGAAGGCGAAGCCGGGCTCGCTGCGACCGGACGCGTCGGCGCGGCCGCGCTAGGCGGGAGCCCGGGCGCGGGCACGCGCCGGACACGAAAGGCGGCGGCCCCCGGAAGGGACCGCCGCCTCTGCTGCCTTCTCCGGCCCGTGCGGGCCGGTGCCGGCTCAGCTGAAGGAGTCGCCGCAGGCGCAGGAACCGGTGGCGTTCGGGTTGTCGATCGTGAAGCCCTGCTTCTCGATGGTGTCCACGAAGTCGACGGTGGCGCCGCCCAGGTACGGAGCGCTCATCCGGTCCGTGACGACCTTGACGCCGCCGAAGTCCTTCACGACGTCGCCGTCGAGCGAGCGCTCGTCGAAGAAGAGCTGGTAGCGCAGGCCGGAGCAGCCGCCGGGCTGGACGGCGACGCGCAGCGCGAGGTCGTCGCGGCCTTCCTGGTCGAGCAGGGCCTTCACCTTGGCCGCGGCGGCGTCGGTCAGGATGATGCCGTCGGTGACGGTGGTGGTCTCGTCCGATACGGACATCTACATCTCTCCCGGGTTGTACGGAGACTGCTTGCCGACGAGTGCAACCGGCGCTTCCGCGGATTCATTCCGGGCCGGGCATTCGCGTGGTCGCGTTTTCCTTGCCTCCTCATGCTCGCACATGCCCGGGAACGCGGACAGGCGCCCGAAGAGGGACCCGGCGGGATTCACGTCACATCGACGCTATCGCCATCGTCAAAGTGACGTGAACCGGATATGATAGATAGCGTCAGTTAGACGAAAAGTAGAAAGGGTGCGTGTCGTGACCACCGCCCAGACCCCGGAGCTCGACGTACAGCCGACTCCGCTCGCCCTGCTGCTGCTCGGCCGCGAGGCCGACCCGAAGAGCGAGCGGGGCGTCGAGTGTCCCGGTGACCTGCCGTCGCCGTCCGACCCCGGCCTGGTCGAGCGGGCCCGCGCCGCCAAGGAGAAGCTCGGCGACAAGGTCTTCGTGCTCGGCCACCACTACCAGCGCGACGAGGTCATCCAGTTCGCCGATGTCACGGGCGACTCCTTCAAGCTGGCCCGGGACGCGGCGGCGCGCCCGGAGGCCGAGTACATCGTCTTCTGCGGTGTGCACTTCATGGCCGAGTCGGCGGACATCCTGACCTCCGACGACCAGAAGGTCGTCCTGCCCGACCTCGCCGCCGGCTGCTCCATGGCCGACATGGCGACGGCCGAACAGGTCGCCGAGTGCTGGGACGTGCTGACCGAGGCGGGCATCGCCGAGCAGGTGGTCCCGGTGTCGTACATGAACTCCTCGGCCGACATCAAGGCGTTCACCGGCAAGCACGGCGGCACGATCTGCACCTCCTCCAACGCCAAGCGCGCCCTCGACTGGGCCTTCGAGCAGGGTGAGAAGGTCCTCTTCCTGCCGGACCAGCACCTGGGCCGCAACACCGCCGTCCGTGACATGGGGATGTCCCTGGACGACTGCGTGGTCTACAACCCGCACAAGCCGAACGGCGGGCTGACCGCCGAGGAGCTGCGCGCCGCGAAGATGATCCTGTGGCGCGGCCACTGCTCGGTCCACGGCCGCTTCAGCCTGGACTCGGTGAACGACGTGCGCGCGCGCATCCCCGGCGTGAACGTGCTGGTCCACCCGGAGTGCAAGCACGAGGTCGTGGCGGCGGCGGACTACGTCGGTTCGACCGAGTACATCATCAAGGCGCTGGAGGCCGCCCCGGCCGGTTCCAAGTGGGCCATCGGCACCGAGCTGAACCTGGTCCGCCGGCTGGCGAACCGTTTCGCCCCCGAGGGCAAGGAGATCGTCTTCCTCGACAAGACCGTCTGCTTCTGCTCGACCATGAACCGCATCGACCTGCCCCACCTGGTCTGGGCCCTGGAGTCCCTGGCCGAGGGCAACCTGGTCAACCGCATCGAGGTCGACAAGGAGACGGAGGCGTTCGCCAAGCTGGCCCTGGAGCGGATGCTGGCGCTTCCGTAGCCGTACCCGTCCGGCGGAAACCGGCGCCGGCGTGCCCGGGCACGCCGGCGCCGGTTCGCGTCCGGGGCGGGCCGGATCCCGCGTGAAGAGCGTGCCGACGGGGGTCGTCACCGCCAGGGCGCCCTCGTTCCCCGGCAGCTCCGGCGAGTCGGCGGGGTCCACGGCGTACCGGCGTGGACCACCTCGGCGGCGACCTCGCGGACCGGTCCGGACCCGTGCAGTGCCACCGCCCCGTTCCCCTCCCCCGCAAGAGCAGGTCCGGATCACAGGATGGGAAAGTCCTGCGCGGGAGGGGGCGCCGGGGCGGGGGTCAGACCCCCGCGGGCTCCGGCTCGTCCGAGGCGGCCGGGGCCGGGGACGCAAGACCCTTCTTCGCCGCCCGCTTCTTCGCGCGCCGCTCCTTGCGCAGCTCCAGCATCGCGTAGAGCGTCGGGACGAGGAGCAGGGTCAGCAGGGTCGAGGTGATCAGGCCGCCGATGACGACCACGGCCAGCGGCTGGGCGATGAAACCGCCCTCACCGGTGACGCCCAGGGCCATCGGGAGCAGGGCGAAGACGGTCGCCAGCGCCGTCATCAGGATCGGGCGGAGCCGGTGCCGGCCGCCCTCGACGACGGCCTCCACCACGCCGTGTCCCTGCGCCCGGTACTGGTTGATCAGGTCGATCAGCACGATCGCGTTGGTGACCACGATGCCGATCAGCATCAGCATGCCGATCATCGCGGGCACGCCCATCGGAGTGCCGGTGGCGACCAGCAGGCCGATCGCGCCCGTCGCCGCGAACGGGACGGAGACCAGCAGGATCAGCGGCTGGGCGAGCGAGCGGAACGTCGCGACCAGCAGCATGAAGACGATCGCGATGGCCGCCAGCATGGCCAGGCCCAGGTTCTTGAACGCGTCGTCCTGGTCGGAGCTGACACCGCCGATCTCTGCCGTGGCCCCCGCCGGGAGCTTCAGCGCCTTGATCCTCGTCTGGAGCTTGCCGCTGATCGCGCCGGTGTTGTCACCGGTCGGCCTGGCCGTGACGGTGGCCGCGCGCTGCCCGTCGATCCGGGTCATGGACACCGGGCCGTCCACCAGCCGCACGGTGGCGATGTCGCCGAGCCGGACCGGGCCGAGGCGCAGGTGCTTCAGCTGGGCCAGCGTCGTCGCGGGCTTCGCCGACCGTACGACGACGTCCCGCTCGGTGTCGTCCAGGATCGCCCTGGCCGCCGTCGTACCGCGCACGGCCTGCGCCACCGCGGCGCCCAGCTTCTGGTCGTCGAACCCGGCCGCCGCCGCCCTGGCGTTCGCCTTGACGGAGATCCGCGGCACGCTCCGCGCGAGGTCGCTGCTGACGTCCGTGACGTGGTCGAGGCCGGCGACCGTGGAGCGGACCTGCTCGGCCGCCGTGCGCAGCGCCTGCGGGTCGGACGCCTTGACCACCACGCTCAGGTCCTGGCTGCCGAAGCCGTCACCGGCCGACACCGTGGTCGTACCGATGCCCTTGAGCTTCTTCAGGCCGTCCTCCAGGTGCTTCTGCACGTCCCCGTAGGACGCGGAGTCCTTCAGCATCACCTGGTACGACGCCTGGTTGGTGTCGGTGCCGCCGCCGAAGGCCGCCATGAAGCCGGAGGAGCCGACGGTGACCTGGTAGTCCTTCACGCCCTCGGTGGAGGCGAGCAGCTTCTCGACCTTCCTCGCCTGCGCGTCGGTGGCGGCCAGGCTGGTGCCGGGCCTCAGCTTCTGCTTGACGGTCAGGACCTCCTGGTCTCCCTGGTCGAAGAAGTTCGTCTTCAGCAGGCCGGACATGCCGAAGGTGACGACCAGGACGACGATCGCCAGAGCCACGCTGGTCAGCCGGCGGCGGGTCGCGAAGCGCAGGACGGGGACGTAGGCGCGCTGGAGACGGCTGCCGGCCTCCTTCTCCTCGGCCTTGCGGCGGGCCTCGGCCGCGTCCTCGGGGGTGCCCTTCGGGGCGCGCAGGAACCAGTACGACAGCACCGGCACGACCGTGAGCGACACGAGCAGGGAGGCCAGCAGGGCCGCCGTCACCGTGATGCTGAACGAGCCGAACAGGGCGCCCACCATGCCGCCGACCAGGCCGATCGGCAGGAACACGGCGACCGTGGTGAGGGTGGAGGAGGTGACCGCGCCGGCCACCTCACGGACCGCGGTGAGGATGGCCTCCTTGCGCTCCTCTCCGTAGCCGAGGTGCCGCTTGATGTTCTCCAGGACCACGATCGAGTCGTCGACGACCCGGCCGATGGCGATGGTCAGCGCGCCCAGCGTCAGCATGTTCAGCGACAGGTCGCGCATCCACAGCACGAGCAGTGCGAGGACCACGGACAGCGGGATGGACACCGCGGTGACCAGGGTGGAGCGGACCGAGGCCAGGAAGACCAGGATCACCAGGACCGCGAAGAGCAGGCCGAGCGCGCCCTCCGTGGTCAGTCCCTTGATGGACTTGGACACGGCCGGGCCCTGGTCGCTGACGACGGTGAGCCGCGCGCCCGAGCCGAGGTCCGCGCGCAGACCGGGCAGCTTGTCCTGGACCGCCTCGGAGATGGAGACCGCGCTGCCGTCGTGGTCCATGGTGACGTTGACGGCGAGGCTGGGCCGGCCGTCGGTGCGGGTGATGGAGTCGGCCGGGGCCGGCTGCTCCCGCACGGTGGCCACGGACCCGAGGCGCACCGGCTTCCCGGCGCCCTCACCGGGGATCCTCAGGTCCTCGATCTGCCGGAGCGAGGTGAAGCCGCCGCCGACCTGGACGGTGCGGTTCGCGCCGTCCTCGTCGAAGGAGCCGGCCGGGACGGTCGCGCCGCCCGCCTGGAGGGCCTGGCCGAGGGCGGCGGGGGTGAGGCCGGCCCGGGCGAGCTTCGCGTCGTCCGGGGTGACGGTGACCTGGAGGTCGCGGACGCCCATGACCTGGACGCGGCCGACGCCGTCGATGTCCTTCAGGGCCGGCACGACGGTCGTGTCGAGCTGGTCGGCGAGGGCCTGCTGGTCCTTGTCCGAGGTGACGGCGAGGACCACGGTCGGCATGTCGTCCGTGGAGCCGGAGACCACCTGCGGGTCGACGTCGTCCGGGAGCCGGTTGCGGGCCCGGTTCACGGCCTGCTGGACGTCGGAGACGATCCGGTCGGTGTCGTTGCCGTAGTCGAAGGACGCCATGATCACGGCGTTGCCCTCGCTCGCGGTGGAGGTGACCGCGGTGACGCCGTCGACGCCCTGGAGGTTGTCCTCGATCGGCTCGACGACCTGCTTCTCGACCACGTCGGGCGAGGCGCCCTGGTACGGCGCGACGACCGACACCATGGGCAGTTCGATGGTGGGCAGCAGCTGCTGCTTGATCTGGGGTATGGCGATCAGCCCGAAGGCGAGCGCGATGATCGAGACGAGCCCGACGAGGGCCCGTTGGGCAAGGCTGAACCGGGACAGCCAGGACATGGGGCAGGGTCTCTCTTCTGTGAGCGGCAGAAGCGGCAAGGACGCAGGTGAGCGCCCACTCGACCACCCTGAGCCATGCCGGGGGCCCCTTCCGTAGGCCCCAGGTCCCGTCCTCCACCGGCCCCCTACTCCGCGCGCAGTACACGCGGGTGGAGATCACTCCGTCTTCGGACGGACCAGCCCGGACTCGTACGCGATCACGACGAGCTGCGCCCGGTCACGCGCGCCCAGCTTGGCCATGGCCCGGTTGACGTGCGTCTTCACCGTCAGCGGGCTGACCGCCAGGCGTTCGGCGATCTCGTCGTTGGAGTGGCCGCCGGCGACCTGGACGAGGACCTCCCGCTCCCTGCCGGTGAGCGCGCCGAGCCGCTCGGAGCGGGCCGGGTCGCGGCCCTCGTCGTCGCCCTGGGCGAGGAAGCGGGCGATCAGGCCCTTGGTGGCGGCCGGGGACAGCAGCGCCTCGCCGCCGGCCGCGACCCGGATGGCGCTCAGCAGCTCCTCGGGCTCGCTGCCCTTGCCGAGGAAGCCGGAGGCGCCGGCCCGCAGCGCCCTGACGACGTAGTCGTCGACCTCGAAGGTGGTCAGGATGACCACGCGGGCCTGTGCCAGCAAGGGATCGGCGCCGATCAGCCGGGTCGCGGCGAGACCGTCGGTGCCGGGCATCCGGATGTCCATGAGGACGACGTCGGGGCCGTGCTCCCGGGCGAGCCGGACCGCCTCCGCGCCGTCGGCGGCCTCCCCCACCACCTCCATGTCGGGCTCGGAGTCGACCAGCACCCGGAACGCGCTGCGCAGCAGTGCCTGGTCGTCGGCGAGCAGGACACGGATGGTCATACGGACTCCCCCTGGGCCGTCGTCGTCTCGACCGGCAGGATCGCATGGACCCGGAAGCCGCTTCCGTAGCGGGGGCCGGTGGTCAGGGTGCCGCCGAGGGCGGTGACCCGCTCGCGCATGCCGAGCAGTCCGTGCCCGCCACCGGCCTCCGGCTCGCCGGCCGTGCCCGAGCCGTCGTCCAGCACGGTGACCTCCAGGGCCGGGCCGGCCCGTACGACGCTCACCTCGGCCCCGGCGCCGGGGCCGGCGTGCTTCTGCACGTTGGTGAGGGCCTCCTGGACGATCCGGTAGGCGGCCAGGTCGACGGCGGCCGGGAGTTCGGTGCCCTGGTCGGCGCGGGCCACGGCCACCGGCAGGCCCGCGCTGCGGAAGGTGTCGGCCAGCTCCTCCAGGCGGTTCAGGCCGGGAGCGGGTTCGGTGGGGGCCTCCGGGTCACCGGACTGGCGGAGCAGGCCGACGGTGGCACGGAGTTCGTTCAGCGCACTGCGGCTGGCCTCCCGGACGTGCGCGAGGGCCTCCTTGGCCTGGTCGGGCCGCTTGTCCATGACGTGGGCGGCGACCCCGGCCTGCACGTTGACCAGGGCGATGTGGTGGGCGACGACGTCGTGCAGATCGCGGGCGATCCGCAGCCGCTCCTCGGCGACCCGGCGGCGCGCCTCCTCCTCCCGGGTGCGTTCGGCGCGTTCCGCGCGGTCCCGGATGGCCTGCACGACCGCCCGGCGGCTGCGTACGGCGTCCCCCGCGGTGGCGCCGATGCCGGTCCAGGCGAGCACGCCCAGGTTCTCCTGCGCGTACCAGGGCAGCGGGCCGGCGAGCATGGCGGCGGCCGTCAGCACGGTCATGGTGAGCAGGCCGAGGCGCCAGGTGGTGGGGCGGTCGGTGGTCGCGGCCACGGTGTAGAGGGCGACGACGGCGGACATCGCGACCGGGGCGCGCGGGTCGCCGGTGACGAACTCGACGAGGGAGGCCGTGCCGGTGACGGCCAGGACCGTGCGCGGGGTGCGGCGGCGGAAGACCAGCGCCGCCGCGCCGGCCAGCATCAGCAGCAGGCTGAGGGCGTCGGGGACCCGCAGCTCCCAGGTGACGCCCTGTTCGCCCCGGGGCACGGCGAAGGTGCCGGCGATCATGCAGGCCAGCACGCCCGCCGCGAGGGCCGCGTCCAGGGCGAGGGGGTGGGCCTTGAGGCTGCACCGGGCGCGTTCGAGAGTGCTCACGGAGGAACAGTACGGTTCCGGCACAGGGCGTGACGGCGGAAAGGGTCACCGGACGCCCGGCCGCTCAGCCCCGTCGCCCGGCCGGGGATCAGCCCGGGATCAGCCCGTCGTCGCTCAGCAGTTCCCGGACCTCCTCCAGCGTCGCGTCGTCGCCCGGCCGGGGATCAGCCCGGGATCAGCCCGTCGTCGCTCAGCAGTTCCCGGACCTCCTCCAGCGTCGCGTCAGCTCGTCGTCCAGCTTGTTCAGCTCGGTGAGACGGGTGTCGTCCAGTCTCACCTGGCCCTCCCCCATGATCCGTACGATCATGTCGGCCTCCTCGGCTCGGGCCCCGGCGCCGGCCTACTGCTTGTCGAAGCGCGGGGTGTCCTGCGGCTGCTGCTGGGACTGCCCCTGACCGGTGCCGCCCTCGATGGCCTGCTGCGGGGAGCCCCCGGCCAGCTCGGCCTTCATGCGCTGCAGTTCCAGCTCTACATCCGTACCACCGGAGAGCCGGTCCAGCTCGGCCTGGATGTCGTCCTTGTGCATGCCGGACTGGTCGTCCAGGGCGCCGGAGGCGAGCAGTTCGTCGATGGCGCCGGCCCGGGCCTGGAGCTGGGCGGTCTTGTCCTCGGCGCGCTGGATGGCCAGGCCGACGTCGCCCATCTCCTCGGAGATGCCGGAGAAGGCCTCGCCGATGCGGGTCTGGGCCTGGGCGGCGGTGTAGGTGGCTTTGATGGTCTCCTTCTTCGTACGGAAGGCGTCCACCTTGGCCTGGAGGCGCTGGGCCGCCAGGGTGAGCTTCTCCTCCTCGCCCTGGAGGGTCGCGTGCTGCGTCTCCAGGTCGGTGACCTGCTGCTGGAGCGCGGCCTTGCGGGACAGCGCCTCGCGGGCCAGGTCCTCCCGGCCGAGCGCGAGCGCCTTGCGGCCCTGGTCCTCCAGCTTGGACGACTGCTGCTGGAGCTGGTTGAGCTGGAGCTCCAGGCGCTTGCGGCTGGTGGCCACGTCCGCCACGCCCCGGCGGACCTTCTGCAGCAGCTCCAGCTGCTTCTGGTACGAGTAATCGAGGGTCTCGCGCGGGTCCTCGGCCCGGTCAAGGGCCTTGTTCGCCTTCGCGCGGAAGATCATCCCCATACGCTTCATGACACCGCTCATGGGCTTCGCGCGCCCCCTTCTGACGGACTCCGGCTCACCGAACCTGCGACAGGACCCACAGTACGGGCCCTGCTTCCATTACCGCACCGTTCGCGGGGTGATGCGCTCATCCCCGAGGACGACTGCGGTCCGCGCGGCTCCGGCGTGAGGAGTAGGTGATCCACCCTGAAGACGTCCGGTGTTGCCGGATCGTTCCCCAGCGGACTGGGGTCCATGCCGGTGCAGCCCTTACCCTTGGGTTTTGTGTTCCGTAGCCGTGCCAAGGAAGAGAAGGCCCCCGCCGACAAGGCGGCGGTGACCGACTCCAAGCAGCCCCGTGACCCGCAGGCGCCCAAGGGCAGGCCCACGCCCAAGCGCAGTGAGGCCCAGTCCCAGCGTCGCAGCGTCGCCCAGACGCCGACCAACCGCAAGGAGGCAGCCAAGCGCCAGCGCGAGGAGCGGCGGCGGGCGCTGGAGCGGCAGCGCCAGGCGCTGGCCGGCGGCGACGAGCGGTACCTGCCCGCCCGGGACAGGGGCCCGGTCCGGCGGTTCGCCCGGGACTGGACGGACTCGCGGTTCAACGTGGCGGAGTTCTTCCTGCCGCTCGCCGTGGTCATCCTGGTGCTGAGCGTGGTGCGGGTGCCCGCGATCCAGAGCATCGCGCTGCTGCTGTGGCTGGTCGTGATCGTGCTGATCGTGGTGGACGCGGCGTTCAGCGGCTTCCGGCTGAAGAAGCGGCTCAAGGAGCGCTTCCCGGACGAGAACACCCGCGGCGCGGTCGCCTACGCCCTGATGCGGTCCCTGCAGATGCGCCGGCTCCGGCTGCCGAAGCCTCAGGTCAAGCGCGGAGCGCGGCCCTGAGCGCTGACGCTTTCACCGGGGGCGCGGCCGAGGCCCGGCCGGACCGGCTGGGCGGCCTGCGGGACGTCGTGAGCCAGGAGCTGGTGGCGCGGCAGCTGGACGAGCAGATAGCCGGGCGGTTCCCGGTCGGGCGGCGGCTGCGGGTGCTCGACGTGGGGATGGGCCGCGGCGCGCAGGCGCTGCGGCTGGCCCGGCTCGGCCACCAGGTGACCGGGGTCGAGCAGGACGCGACGATGATCGCCGCCGCCCGGGAGGCCGTGGCCCGGGAGCCGGAGGGCATCCGGGAGCGGGTCCGGCTGGTGCAGGGCGACGGGCGGGACACCGGCGTGCACTTCCTGCCGGGCAGCTTCGACGTGGTGCTGTGCCACGCCGTACTGATGTACGTCGAGGAGCCCGACCCGCTGGTGGCGGGCCTGGCCCGGATGCTGGCCCCCGGCGGTCTGCTCTCCCTCCTGGTGCGCAACGGCGACGCGCTCGCCATGCGCCCGGGCCTGACCGGCGACTGGGCCGGGGCCCTGGCCGCCTTCGACACCACCGCGTACCGCAACCGCCTCGGCCTGGACGTCCGCGCCGACCGTCTGGCCTCCCTGACCGCCACGCTCGCCGGCATCGCCGCCCCGCTGCACGCCTGGTACGGCGTCCGGGTCTTCACGGACACGGTGGCGGACGACGCGGACGTACCCGAGGACCTCGGGACGCTGCTCGCGGTGGAGGAGCGGGCCGGGCGCACGGACCCCTACCGCGGGGTGGCGGCGCTGCTGCATCTGTGCGGGGTACGCGGCTGAGCCCGTTCGGGGCAACAGCGCGGGACGGGTGATCACCCTGCGGTGAGACTCGGGGCATGGACGCTTCCCGTACCCGTGCGCGTGCCCCGCGGACGGCCGTCCGCGCCGCCGCCGCGCTGGCGTGCTGCGCGGCCCTCGCCGCCGGCTGCACCGTTCCCGCCGCACCGGCCGGGCGGGACGCCCCGGCGACGGCTCCGGCGGGGACCCTGGCGGCCCTGCCGATGGCCGCGGGCGACCTGCAGAGCCAGTACCAGAGGGTCATCAAGGAGGTCCTGCCGTCGGTCGTGCAGATCCAGGCGAGCCGCGACCTGGGCTCCGGGGTGGTGTACGACGGCAACGGACACATCGTCACCAACGCGCACGTGGTCGGGTCGGAGAAGACCTTCCAGGTGACGACGGCCAGCAACGAGGAGCCGCTCACCGCGAGCCTGGTCTACTCCTACCCCGAGCAGGACCTGGCCGTGATCCGGCTGGACCGGGTGCCGGACGGGCTGAAGCCGGCGGTGTTCGGGAACTCCGAAAAGGTGGAGGTCGGCCAGATCGTGCTGGCGATGGGGTCGCCGCTGGGGCTGTCGTCCAGCGTGACCCAGGGCATCGTCTCGGCGACCGGACGGACCGTCAGCGAGGGCAGCACGGAGGGCGGTACGGGCGCGACGATCGCGAACATGGTGCAGACGTCGGCCGCGATCAACCCCGGCAACAGCGGCGGCGCCCTGGTCGATCTCGCCGGGCAGGTGATCGGCATCCCGACACTCGCGGCGGCCGATCCCGGCCTCGGCGGCAGCGCGGCGCCGGGCATCGGGTTCGCGATCCCGGCGTCGATGGTGCGGACGATCGCCGACCAGATCGTCCGGCAGGGCAAGGTCGTCGACTCCGGGCGGGCGGCCCTCGACATCACCGGGCGGACCTTCGTGGACGACCGCTACCGGCCGGTCGGGGTGGCGGTGGTCAGCGTCCGGGCCGGCGGCGCGGCCGAACGGGCCGGCCTGCGGCCCGGGGACATCATCACCGGGGTGGGTGACCAGCCCATCACCACCATGACCTCGCTCGCCGAGGCGCTGGCGGCCGGCAAGCCGGGCCGGCGGACGTCGGTGACGTACCTGCGCGACGGCGCCGAGAAGACGGTCCCGGTGACGCTGGGCGAGCAATGAGGAAGGGGTGAGGGCGGCCCCGCGGCCCCCTCCCCCTTCCCGCCTTCTCGTCCCGCCGGTGGCCTCAGGCGTCGGCCTGCAGGCTCATCGGCCCGTAGATCTCGGTGGTCTCCTCGAACAGCCGCACCTGGTCGGCCCCGCCCTCCAGCAGCGCCTTCCAGTGTTCGCCGATCCAGGACTCGGCGTCGCCCTGGGTGGTGAACTCCTCGGGCTGCACGGCCGGCTGGACCTCCGTCCCGTCGGCCTTCTCGAACCGCCACGTCCATGCCGTCATGTGGGCCTCCTTTGATCCGACACCTGCCGAGAGCCTAGCCGGAAGCGCAAGACCTGCTCAGAGAGGTGAAAATCGTTCCGTGGACATCACTCTGCTCGGTACCGGCGCCCCCGCGGGACTGCCTCGCCCCGACTGTTCCTGTGCCGCCTGTGCGACCGCGCTCGGGCCGGACGCGCGGGCCGCGACCGCGGTGCTGGTGGACGGCGCGCTGCTGCTCGACCTGACACCGGGTGCGGCCTTCGCGGCGGCGCGCGCCGGGCATTCGCTGGGCGGGCTGCGGCAGGTGCTGCTGTCGCACCCGCACGACGGTCCCGCGGTGGAGGTGCCGGCCGGGCTGCCGCAGCCCGGCCGGGTGCCGGACGGGCGGGAGTTGGCGCTGCTGACGGGGCATCGGGTGCGGGCGGTGGCGATGGACGCCGGCGGCACCGGCTACGCGGTGACCGGGCCGGACGGGCAGCGGCTGCTGTACCTGCCGCCGGGCGGGGCGCCGGCCGGTCTGGAGGAGGCGACGGCGGAGTCGTACGACATGCTCCTGGCGGACGTCGTCGGGCGGCCCGACGCGCTCGCCCGGCTCCGCGCGGTGGGCTCGGTCGGCCCGACGACGGACGTGCTCGCGGTCCACCTGGACCACGACGTGCCGCCCGGCGCGGAGTTGCGGCGCCGGCTCGCGGCGGCCGGGGCGCGGGCGGTGCCGGACGGGACGACGCTGGTGGTCGGGGCGTACGAGGAGGTGCCGGACGTGCCGCGGCGGACGCTGGTGCTGGGCGGGGCGCGCTCGGGCAAGTCGGTGGAGGCGGAACGGCGGCTGGAGACCTTCCCGGACGTGCTGTACGTGGCCACGGGCGGCACGCGGGGCGGGGACACCGAGTGGACGGCGCGGGTGGCCGCGCACCGGGAGCGGCGGCCGGGGTCGTGGCGCACGACGGAGACGACGGACCTGGTGCCGCTGCTGGCCGAGGACGGGCCGCCGCTGCTGATCGACTGTCTGTCGCTGTGGCTGACCGATGTGATGGACTCCGTCGGGGCGTGGGACGACGCGGAGTGGGCGGGCGGTGGCGAGAAGGAGCTGCGGGAGCGGGTGCGGGAGCTGGCGGCCGCGGTGCGTACGACGCGGCGGACGGTGGTGGCGGTGTCCAACGAGGTCGGCTCCGGGATCGTCCCCGCGACGGCGTCCGGGCGGCGGTACCGGGACGAACTGGGGCGGCTGAACGCGGCGTTCGGGGCGGAGTGCGAGCAGGTGCTGCTGGTCGTCGCCGGGCAGGCGCTGGTGCTCAGGGGGTGAGCCGCTTCTGCGCCACGATGCGGTAGGCGTTGGAGAAGCGGGTGCGGCGCGCGAGGGGGGCCAGGACGTGGTCCACTGCCGCGGCCACGTCCAGGAGGGGGCTCGCCGCGAGTTGGAGCAGGGGGTGGGCGGGGGCCAGGGAGAGGGCGACGGCGGCCGCGAGGTCGAGGGGCACGTGCGGATCCCTGCGGTCCGTCACCAGGATCGTGCAGCCCTGGGTCTCCAGTTCCGCGCGCAGGTTGGCCGGGGGCGGCAGGTGCAGGTGGCGCGGCTGGCCGTAGGGGAACCAGCGGCTGCCGAGGAGCGCGGCGAAGAGGCAGCGGGGGTCGGGGACCTCGACGACCAGGTGGCCGCCGGGCCGCAGCACGGTGAGCGCGGCGCGGAGTTCGGCGCGCGGGTCGGGCGCGTGCTCCAGGTGGTGGAACAGGGTGACCACGTCGTAGCGGGCGCGCAGCCGCGCCGCCATGCCCGGCGTCGCCAGGTAGCCCTGGTGCGCCTCCTCCACCCGCCCTTCGCGCAGCGCCTGCTCCACCCGTTCCGTCGGGTCGAGCCCGTCGAAGCTGGTGTAGGGGAAGAACTCCTTCGCCGCCTCGGGAAAGCGGCCGTATCCGGTGCCGACGTCCAGCCAGCTCTCCGGCTCGCGCAGCGCCGACAGGCGCCAGGCGGCGGTGCGGTGCCGGCGGCGCACCGCGCGCGGGGAGAGGACGCGGGCGGTCAGCTCGTCGAGGTGCCGGTCGTAGAAGTCCCGGTGGTAGAAGGCGATTCCCTCCGCGCTGAGCCGGGGGTTCTGGAAGACGTGGCCGCAGTCCCGGCACCGGTCGAGGGCGAACGTGCCCGGCCGCTGGCGCAGCGGGTCGGGCGCGCGCACCCGGGTGCGCAGGCGGCGGGAGCCGCACCAGGGGCAGTCCTCGCGGCGCGGCTCCTGGAAGGGGTCGAAGGGGGTGATGGTCTGCGGGGTGAGGGACGAGGTCGGCATGGGCGGCTCCCTGTGCGACATTCCGCGGCAAACCGGAACGTATGGGATACCGATCCGAGGTGCAAAGACGTCGCGGGGGTGTGGTGGCGATGTGGCGCGGGAGCCGTCGTTCGCTGGCGGTACTGTTCGGCGAATGAGCAGCCTTAATCTGGACGACTTCACCGATCTGATCGAGCGCCCGGACGGGGGCGTTCGCCGGGACGCCGAGGCCCTGCGGGAGCGCCGGATCGTGCCGCCGGGAGCGCTGGGCCGCCTGGACGAGCTGGGCGAATGGCTGGCGGCCGCGCGGGGCACCGTACCGGTACGACCGGTCGAACGGCCGCGGGTGGTGCTGTTCGCCGGTGACCACGGCGTCGCCGAGCTGGGCGTGTCGGCACGGCCCGCGGGCGGTGCGGAGCAGCTGGTGCGGGCGGTGCTGGAGGGCGCCGGCCCGGTGTCCGTGCTCGCGCGCCGGCTGGAGGTGCCGGTACGGGTCGTGGACATGGCGCTGGACTGCGAACCGGACGCCTTCCCGAAGGACGTGACCCGGTACCGGGTGCGGCGGGGCAGCGGCCGTATCGACATCGAGGACGCGCTCACCCTGGACGAGGCCGAGGCCGCCCTGCTGGCGGGCGTCGCGGTCGCCGACGAGGAGGCCGACTCGGGGACCGACCTGGTGGTGCTCGGCGATGTCAGCGTGGGCGGGACCACCCCGGCGGCGGTGCTGATCGCCGCGCTGTGCGGCACCGACGCGTCCGTGGTGACCGGGCGGGGCGGAGTCGCGATCGACGACCTGGCGTGGATGCGCAAGTGCGCGGCGATCCGGGACGCGCTGCGGCGGGCCAGGCCGGTGCTCGGGGACCAGCTCCAGCTGCTGGCGACGGTGGGCGGGGCGGACCTCGCGGCGATGACCGGGTTCCTGCTCCAGTGCGCGGTACGGAAGCTGCCGGTGATCCTCGACGGGGTCGTGGCCGCCGCGTGCGCGCTGGTCGCCCAGCGGGTCGCGTTCCGGGCGCCGGACTGGTGGCTGGCGGGGCACGACAGCGGGGAGCCGGGGCAGGCCAAGGCGCTGGACCGGATGGCCCTCGAACCGCTGCTGGAGCAGGGGGTGCGGGTCGGCGAGGGGGTCGGCGCGCTGCTGGCCCTGCCGCTGGTCCGGGCCGCGGCCGCCCTGGCCGCGGAACTGCCGGAAAACCCGGCCACGGAGGAGCCGCCGGCCACCGGGGAGACCCCGGGTGCCGGGGAAGCGCCGGAAGCGGAGTAGGCGCAGGGCCGAGGAGGCGCCGGAGGCGGAGTAGGCGCAGGGCCGAGGAGGCGCCGGAGGCGAAGTAGGGGGTCGCGGCCGGTCCGGCACCGCCGGGCCACGCCGTCCCGGCCGCACTCCGTCCCGGCCGCACTCCGTCCCGGCCGCACTCCGTCCCGGCCGCACTCCATCCCGGCCGCACTCCGTCCCGGCGGAGACGAGTGACCCGGGGTCGAGGAGGCGCCGGTCGAGGAGGCGCCGGAGGCGAAGTAGGCGGTTGCGGCCAGGCCGGCACCGCCGGGCCACGCCGTCCCGGCCCCGCGCCGTACCGGCCGTACTCCATCCCCGCCATACGCCACCCCAGCCGCACTCCACCCCGGCCGTCCGCCGTCCCGGCGGAGACGAGTGACCCGGGGGAAGCAGCCGGCGGGGAAGGGGGTCCGGGGAAGCGGAAGGATGACGTCCGCGTCGGAGCGAAAAGCACGGTTCGCCACATCCGGTCCCCATATGATCCTGCCCCATGGGAGATGCCGGAATTGCCGTGGAGCAGCGCGTGGAGGCGGCACGGACGGGTGAGCAGGCGCGGCGGTCCGCCGGGACGTCCCGGCGGGCCGCCGCCTTCGCCGTCTGGTACCTGCGGACCGTCGCCTTCATCAACTTCCTGAGCGCGGTGTGGGTCTCGCTCGGCCAGGACGTGCGCCGGCACAACCAGGACGACTTCTTCACGCCGTACCTGCTGACGGCCGGCTTCGCCTCCGGGGTGTTCACCGCCTTCCTGGCGATCACCATGCGGCGCCGCAAGCGGGCCGCGTGGATCCTCAACCTGGTGATGAGCGGGCTCTTCCTGGCCCTGTTCGCGTTCGCCATGGCGTTCCCGGAGATCCGGCGGTACGCGCAGAACTGGATCTCCCTGGCGCTGACGGCCGCCTTCGTGGGCGCGCTGCTCGTCGGCCGGCGGGAGTTCTACGCCAAGGGCGACCGGTCCAACCCGCGGCTCGCGGCCACGGTGGCCGTCGGCGGCGGACTGGTCGCGAGCCTGCTGGCAGGGCTGCTGGTGACGGTCACCAACCAGGCGCCGGACGCGGCCCGCTCGACGTTCCCGGAGCGCTGGCACTACGGCGCCCTGCGGCTGGTGTCCGTGGCCGCCGAGGAGTCCCACTTCCCGGGCATCGACCCGCCGAACTGGGCCAACGTGGCGGTCAACGTGCTCAGTACGGCCCTGGTCCTCGCCGTCCTCTACGCCGCCTTCCGGTCCCGGCGGGCCGTCGACCCGCTCACCGAGGACGACGAGAAGCGGCTGCGCGAGCTGCTGGAGCGGCACGGCGAGCGCGACTCGCTCGGCTACTTCGCGCTGCGCCGGGAGAAGAGCGTCGTATGGTCGCCGACCGGGAAGGCGGGCGTCGCCTACCGGGTGGTCGGCGGGGTGAGCCTGGCCTCCGGGGACCCGATCGGGGACCCCGAGGCGTGGCCGGGGGCGATCGCGCCGTGGCTCGCCCAGGCGCGGGCGCACGGCTGGATCCCGGCGGTGATGGGGGCGGGCGAGGAGGCCGGGACGGTCTACTCCCGGCACGGCCTGGACGCCCTCGAACTCGGCGACGAAGCGATCGTGGAGGTCGCCGAGTTCACCCTGGAGGGCCGGGCGATGCGCACCGTCCGGCAGGCGTACAACCGGGTACGGCGGGCCGGGTACCGGGTGCGCATCCGGCGGCACGCGGACGTCCCGGCCGACGAGATGGCGTACCTCGTCGAGCGGGCCGACGACTGGCGGGACGGCGCCACCGAGCGCGGCTTCAGCATGGCCCTGGGCCGGCTCGGGGACCCCGGGGACGGCCGGTGCGTGATGCTGGAGTGCACGGACGCCGAGGGCCGGCTGCGGGCGCTGCTGTCCTTCGTGCCGTGGGGGCCGCACGGGCTGTCCCTCGACCTGATGCGGCGGGGCCGGGACGCCGACGATTCCGCCAACGGGCTGATGGAGTTCATGGTCATCGAGCTGCTGCGGCGGGCCGGCGAGATCGGGATCACGCAGGTCTCACTGAACTTCGCGATGTTCCGGTCGGTCTTCGAACGTGGCGCGCGTCTCGGTGCCGGTCCGGTGCTGAGGCTGTGGCGGTCGCTGCTCAGCTTCTTCTCACGCTGGTGGCAGATCGAGTCGCTGTACCGCGCCAACGCGAAGTACCGGCCCATCTGGGAGCCGCGGTTCCTGCTCTTCGAGAAGAGCGCGGACCTGCCGCGCATCGGCCTCGCCTCGGCCCGCGCGGAAGGCTTCCTGGAGGCGCCGGGACTGCCGAAGTGGCTGCACCGCAGGCACCTGGACACGCACCGATGAGACTCGTTCGACGGGGGAACGCTCGATGGCAGGAACGCTTGACGGGGGAACGTTCGACGAGGGACGTGCCGTGAGGGCCCTGGCCCGCGGGGCCCGTGCCGAGTGGGGGCCGCTGTGCGCCGCCGCGCGCGAACCCCTGCGGAGACGGGGTCTGGCGGCCGTACCGATGACGGTCGCCGCGGTGGGCATGACGGCGTTCCTGCAGTACGTGCAGAACCAGCCGTGGGGCTATCAGCCGGTGCAGAACCTGGGTGCCGTACGGGCCGAGGACCCGCTGTGGCTGGCCCTGCTGCGCACCCCCCTGTCGATGTTCGTGCCCGCGCTCGACCTGCCGGTGTGGGGGGCGCTGGCCCAGATCCTGCTGGTGTTCGGGATCGCCGAGCTGTGCCTGGGCTGGGGGCGGGCGCTGACCATCGCCTACGTCGCCACGCTCGCCGGGACCCTGTACGCGCGGCTGGGCATCACCCTCGGCGGGCACGCCCCGTTCGGGCTGCCGTGGACCGACGCGCAGGTGGTGGACACCGGCCCGTCGGCGGCCGTGGTGGGGCTCGCGGTGTTCGTGGCCTGGCGGTACGGCGCCTACGCGACGGCGGGTGCGGTGACCCTGGCCATGGTCGTCGAGGTGCTGGTGAAGGAGAACCTGGCGGGCAAGGAGCACCTGGCCGCGCTGATGGCGGTGGGGCTGCTGTGCCTGCTGGCGGCGCTGCGGCACCAGCGGGCGGGGCGGCCGCACCGCCCCGGCCGTCACCTGTGGTCGGGCAGGCGCGCCGGACGCGGATCGGGTTTGCCGCCGATCCAGTCCTGAACGGCGCGGCTCGGCCGGACCCAGCGGCGGTCGTGCCGGTAGGCGCGCAGCGCGGCCCTGGCGCGGGCACGGGGACGGCGGCCGTAGAAGCGGCGGGCCCACGGGGAGCCGGGGCGGGCGAGCCGGACCGCGCCGACCAGCGCGACCAGCGGCACGATCACCCCGAAGAGCGCGGTGCGGGCCTTGCCCTTGCCCAGGGCGATGAGCGAGAGGAGGAAGTTGCCGGAGACGGTGGCGAGGACGCCGCCGCGGTCCTGGAGCTCCTCCCGCGACAGGTCGTTGACGCCGAACGGGGAGAAGCCCCCGAGCAGCAGGCCGACGAGGGCGGCGGTCAGCACGACGACCTCGACGCTCTTGCGCCCCTCCTCGGTCCAGTAGACGTCGTCCAGGTGCAGGATCAGCGCGAACTCGTCCAGGACCAGGCCCGCGCCCATGCCGAACAGCACGGCGGAGACGATCCCGCCGGCGCCGTGCCGGTCGCTGGCGACCGCGCCGAAGCCGCCGACCAGGGTCAGCACGACCCCGGGCACGACGTGGTGGATGTGCAGCCCGCCCGCCCTGACGTTGCCGAACGGGCCCTTGCCGGCCCGGATCAGCCGGGTGACGACCCGGGTGAGGACGAACGTCAGCACGAAGGCGGTGAGGGCGAGCAGCAGCGGGAGTTTGCCCGGCTCGACGATGTTGCGCACCCACCAGTGCCCCATGTGCGCACTGTATCCCCGGCACCCCTCGGGGGCCCTCCGGCCGCCGGGTACCCTGCGCCGGTGCAGAAATCCTCCCCCCTGGACGGTCTCCGGTTCGCCTTCGGCACCCTCACCGTGCTGCCCGTCCGGGTGCACCGCTGGGACCGGGTGGCCGCGCGCGGGGGCATGCTGTCGGCCCCGGTGGCCGGGCTGGTCGTCGGCGGCTGCGCGGCCGGGCTCGGGGTGCTGCTGCTCCTGCTCGGCGCGGGCCCGCTGCTCGCCGCCGTCGCCTCGGTCGCCGTACCGGCCGTGCTGACCCGGGGCCTGCACCTGGACGGGCTCGCCGACACCGCCGACGGGCTGGGCAGCGGCAAGCCCGCCGAGGACGCGCTGCGGATCATGAAGCAGTCGGACATCGGGCCGTTCGGGGTGCTCACCCTCGTCCTGGTGCTGCTGGCCCAGGTCGCCGTACTGGCGCAGCTCTACGGCGACTCGTGGACCCGGGGGGCCGTGGCGGCCGTGGCCTCGGCGGTCACCGCCCGGCTGGCCCTCACCCTGGCCGCCCGCGCGGGGGTGCCGGCCGCCCGCCCGGAGGGGCTCGGGGCGGCGGTGGCCGGGGTGGTGCCGGGGGCCGTCGCCCTGGGGGCCGCCGCGGCGGTGGTGGCGCTGGCCGCGGTGGCGGGCCCGCGGGCCGCCGCGGCGGTGTCGGCGGGGGCCGGCGGGGCCGAGGTGCTGCTGCGGCTGTGCGTCCGCAGGTTCGGCGGGGTGACCGGGGACGTGTTCGGCGCGGTCGCCGAGACGGCCGCGACCGTCGCTCTCGTGGTGCTGGCCCTCGGCCGCTAGCCGTTCCCGGCCCGGCACGTCCGTGTTCCGCCGCCCGTTCCGCCACCCGAGGGAATGAGCGGACGCACCCACGCGCGTAGTCTCGTCCCGGGTGTTCGCCGACAGGGTGAAGGCCCCGGTTGCCACCTGTCCCCAGGCCTGGACCTAGGGTCGGCTCTCGGGCCCGGTCGACCCACCCCATTTCGGCCACTGCAACTTCACATCGGAAGCGAGATTTCACCACCGTGACTGCTCTGACTCTCAGCACCGCCGCGGCGCCCGGCCTGCGGGCCGACGCGATCGTGATCGGTGTCGCCAAGGGCGCCCAGGGGCCCGTCGTCGCGCCGGGCGCCGAGGCCGTGGACAAGGCGTACGACGGCAAGCTGGCCGGCGTTCTGGAGACCCTCGGTGCCTCGGGTGCCGAGGGCGAGCTGACGAAGCTGCCCGCACCGGCCGGCTTCAAGGCCCCGCTCGTGGTGGCGGTGGGCCTCGGCGCGGAGCCCGGCGACGACGAGGACGCCGGCTACGACGCCGAGGCCCTGCGCCGGGCCGCCGGTGTGGCCGCCCGCGCGCTCACCGGGACCCGCAAGGCCGCGTTCGCGCTGCCGATCGACGGCCCCGGCGCCATCGGCGCGATCGGCGAGGGCATCCTGCTCGGCGCCTACTCCTTCGACGCCTACCGGAGCGGCCAGGACGCCGGCACCGCCAAGGCCAGGAACGGCAAGGCGCCGCTGGCCGAGGCCGCGCTGCTCGGCGGCAAGCCGCGCGACGCCGCCCACAAGGGTGCGCTCGCCCGCGCGGTCGCGGTCTGCGAGGAGCTGAACCGCGCCCGCGACCTGATCAACATGCCGCCGAACGACCTCACCCCCGCCGCCTTCGCCGGCATCACGCAGACCGCGGCCAAGGAGCACGGCCTCAAGGTGCAGGTGCTCGACGACAAGGCCCTGGTCAAGGGCGGCTACGGCGGCATCCTCGGCGTCGGCGGCGGCTCGGCGGCCACCCCGCGCCTGGTGAAGCTGTCGTACCGGCACCCGAAGGCGGAGAAGCACCTGGCCTTCGTCGGCAAGGGCATCACCTACGACTCGGGCGGCATCTCGCTGAAGCCGGCCGGGCACAACGAGACGATGAAGTGCGACATGAGCGGTGCCGCCGCCGTGTTCGCCGCGGTCGTCGCCGCCGCGCGCCTCGGGCTCGAGGTCAACGTCACCGGCTGGCTGGCGCTGGCCGAGAACATGCCGTCCGGCTCCGCGGTGCGCCCGGGTGACGTGCTGCGCATGTACAGCGGCAAGACGGTGGAGGTGCTCAACACCGACGCCGAGGGCCGGCTGGTGCTCGCCGACGCGCTGTGGGCGGCCTCGCAGGAGAGCCCGGACGCGATCGTGGACGTGGCCACGCTGACCGGCGCGATGATGCTGGCGCTGGGCAGCCGGACGTTCGGTGTCATGGCCAACGACGACGCGTTCCGCTCCACGGTGTACGAGGCGGCGGAGGAGGTCGGCGAGCCGGCCTGGCCGATGCCGCTGCCGGAGCACCTGCGCAAGGGCATGGACTCGACCGTGGCCGACATCGCGAACATGGGCGAGCGGATGGGCGGCGGGCTGGTCGCCGGCCTCTTCCTCCGCGAGTTCGTGGGCGAGGGCATCACGTGGGCGCACCTCGACATCGCCGGGCCGGCGTTCAACGAGGGCGGCCCGTTCGGCTACACGCCCAAGGGCGGCACCGGGTCGGCCGTGCGCACGCTGGTGCGGCTCGCGGAGCTCACCGCCGCGGGTGACCTGGGCTGAGTCGCCTGCCGGCCCGGTCCGGCCGGCACTACGGCGTCCGCAGGGGCGTGGGGGCTGTTCGCGCAGTTCCCCGCGCCCCTGCCCCCGCGCGCCTTCGTTTTCCAGGGAACGTGGGACGTCTCACACACCGGCCCGGCGTCTCGATCCCGTCCGACAAGTGCAAAGATGGAGCCCGGCAGGACAGGGCCCCCACCGAAGGGCCGAAGCATCAAGCGGCCGGACACCAGCCGCCTGCCGGTCAGCGAAGACCGGCCTACGGCGCACATGCATGGAGGACGTGACGTGGCGAACGACGCCAGCACCGTTTTCGACCTAGTGATCCTCGGCGGTGGTAGCGGTGGTTACGCCGCGGCCCTGCGCGGGGCGCAGCTGGGCCTGGACGTCGCCCTGATCGAGAAGGACAAGGTCGGCGGCACCTGCCTGCACCGGGGTTGCATCCCCACCAAGGCCCTGCTGCACGCGGGCGAGATCGCCGACCAGGCCCGCGAGAGCGAGCAGTTCGGTGTGAAGGCCACCTTCGAGGGCATCGACGTCCCGGCCGTCCACAAGTACAAGGACGACGTGATCTCGGGCCTGTACAAGGGTCTGCAGGGGCTCATCGCGTCCCGGAAGGTGACGTACATCGAGGGTGAGGGCCGGCTGTCCTCCCCCACCTCCGTGGACGTGAACGGCCAGCGCGTCCAGGGCCGCCACGTGCTGCTGGCGACCGGCTCCGTGCCGAAGTCGCTGCCGGGCCTGGAGATCGACGGCAACCGCATCATCTCCTCCGACCACGCCCTCGTCCTGGACCGCGTGCCCAAGTCCGCGATCATCCTCGGCGGCGGTGTCATCGGTGTCGAGTTCGCCTCGGCGTGGAAGTCCTTCGGCTCGGACGTCACGGTCATCGAGGGCCTGAAGCACCTCGTCCCGGTCGAGGACGAGAACTCCTCGAAGCTTCTTGAGCGTGCGTTCCGCAAGCGCGGCATCAAGTTCAACCTCGGCACCTTCTTCCAGAAGGCCGAGTACACCCAGGACGGCGTGAAGGTCACCCTCGCCGACGGCAAGGAGTTCGAGGCCGAGGTCCTCCTCGTCGCCGTCGGCCGCGGCCCGGTCTCGCAGGGCCTGGGCTACGAGGAGGCCGGGGTCGCCATGGACCGCGGTTACGTCCTCGTGGACGAGTACATGCGCACCAACGTTCCGACCATCTCCGCCGTCGGCGACCTCGTCCCGACGCTCCAGCTCGCGCACGTCGGCTTCGCCGAGGGCATCCTGGTGGCGGAGCGTCTGGCCGGTCTGAAGGTCGTTCCGATCGACTACGACGGTGTCCCGCGGGTGACGTACTGCCACCCGGAGGTCGCCTCCGTCGGCATCACCGAGGCCAAGGCCAAGGAGATCTACGGCGCGGACAAGGTCGTCGCTCTGAAGTACAACCTGGCGGGCAACGGGAAGAGCAAGATCCTCAAGACCGCGGGCGAGATCAAGCTCGTCCAGGTCAAGGACGGTGCCGTGGTCGGCGTCCACATGGTCGGCGACCGCATGGGTGAGCAGGTCGGCGAGGCCCAGCTGATCTACAACTGGGAGGCGCTGCCGGCCGAGGTCGCCCAGCTCATCCACGCCCACCCGACGCAGAGCGAGGCGCTCGGCGAGGCCCACCTGGCCCTGGCCGGCAAGCCGCTGCACTCCCACGACTGAGCCTTCGGTCCACGGGCGCGACGACACAGACTTCCGCAATTCGTTAGGAGCAACCGAAACCATGGCGGTTTCCGTAACCCTTCCGGCGCTCGGTGAGAGCGTCACCGAGGGCACTGTCACCCGCTGGCTGAAGGCCGAGGGCGAACGCGTCGAGGCCGACGAGCCGCTGCTCGAAGTCTCGACCGACAAGGTCGACACCGAGATCCCGGCCCCCGCCTCCGGTGTGCTGGCCTCCATCAAGGTCGCCGAGGACGAGACGGTCGAGGTCGGCGCCGAGCTGGCCCTGATCGACGACGGCACGGGCGCGCCCGCCGCCGCCCCGGCCCCCGCCGCCGAGGCCGCTCCGGCCGCCGAGCCCGCCCCGGCTCCGGCCGCCGAGCCCGAGCCGGCCCCGCAGGCCGCTCCGTCCACCGAGCAGGCCGCCCCCGCCCCCGCCCCGACCGCCGAGGCGGCTTCCGGCGGCGGCTCCGCCGAGGGCACGGACGTGGTCCTGCCCGCGCTCGGCGAGTCCGTCACCGAGGGCACCGTCACCCGCTGGCTGAAGTCGGTGGGCGACTCCGTCGAGGCCGACGAGCCGCTGCTCGAAGTCTCCACGGACAAGGTCGACACCGAGATCCCGGCGCCCACCTCGGGTGTGCTGCTGGAGATCACGGTCGGCGAGGACGAGACCGCCGAGGTCGGCGCCAAGCTCGCCGTCATCGGCGCCCCGGGTGCCGCCCCGGCCGCCGCTCCGGCTCCGGCCGCCCCGGCCCCCGCCGCCGCTCCGGCTCCCGCCCCGGCCCCGGCTCCCGCCCCGGCCCCGGCTCCGGCTCCGGCTCCCGCGCCGGCTCCGGCCCCCGCCGCTCCGGCCCCGGCTCCGGCGCCCGTCGCCGCTGCCCCGGCCCATGGTCAAGGCGCTGCACGAGCAGGCCCAGCTGTCGTCGGTCGTCGAGGTCGACGTCACCCGCCTGATGAAGCTGCGCGCCCGGGCGAAGGACTCCTTCGCGGCACGCGAGGGCGTCAAGCTCTCCCCGATGCCGTTCTTCGTCAAGGCCGCCGCGCAGGCGCTGAAGGCCCACCCGGTCATCAACGCCAAGATCAACGAGGCCGAGGGCACGATCACCTACTTCGACTCCGAGAACATCGGTATCGCGGTGGACTCCGAGAAGGGCCTGATGACCCCGGTCATCAAGCACGCCGGCGACCTCAACATCGCGGGCATCGCCAAGGCCACGGCGGAGCTGGCCGGCAAGGTCCGCGCCAACAAGATCACCCCGGACGAGCTGTCCGGCGCGACCTTCACCATCTCCAACACCGGTTCGCGCGGCGCGCTCTTCGACACGATCATCGTGCCGCCGGGCCAGGTCGCGATCCTCGGCATCGGTGCCACGGTCAAGCGTCCGGCCGTCATCGAGACGGAGGAGGGCACGGTCATCGGCGTCCGCGACATGACCTACCTGACCCTCTCCTACGACCACCGCCTGGTCGACGGCGCCGACGCGGCCCGTTACCTGACGGCGGTCAAGGCGATCCTGGAGGCGGGCGAGTTCGAGGTCGAGCTCGGTCTCTGACCCCCGGTCCCCGATCAGGCCGTACGGCACCCCGCCCGGAACCTTCCGGGCGGGGTGTTCGCGTTTGTTCGCATGCCGGGCGTGTAAGCCTTGTCTCACCTGCGCAAAAGCACCCCCACGCGCCCTACCCGCGGAGCGGACCGGCCTTATTGTCTAAACGTCAGCCCTCCCTAAGGAGCCCTCATGACCGCGCCCGTCGTCCACTCGCTGCGCGAGCAGATCCGCGAGCACATCGTGGAGGGGATCGTCAGCGGGCGCTGGCAGCCGGGCGAGCGCATCGTTGAGCGCCGGATCGCCACCGAGCTGGAGGTCAGCCAGACCCCGGTCCGGGAGGCCCTGCGCGAGCTGGAGTCGCTGCGCCTGATCGAGTCGGCCCCCAACAAGGGCGTCCGCGTGCGCAACCTGACCGCGGCCGACCTGGAGGAGAGCTACCCGGTGCGGGCCGGCCTGGAGGCCATCGCGGCGGAGCTGGCGGCGGAGCGCCTGGCGGAGGACTGCTCGGCGCTGGAGCCGCACGTCCTGGCCCTGTACGAGGCCGACCGGCAGGCGGACGGCACCGGTCAGGTGCGCCACACGGTCGGCTTCCACCGCGAGCTGGTCCGCGCGGCGCGCAACTCGGTGCTGCTGCACACCTGGGAGGGCCTGGGCATCGAGGTGTTCACGGCGCTGTCGATCCGCTGGCTGGGCACGGTCCAGCAGTCGTACGCGGAGGAGCACGAGGAGCTGGTGCAGGCGTTCAAGCGGCGGGATCCGCGTATCGCCGAGCTGGTGAAGGCGCACGTCCTCGGCTGCGCGCCGCGGGCCTGACGGCCCCGGTTCAGCCGAGCGAGCCCGCGCTCAAACGCCGCCTCACCTGCGAAAACAAGGCGTTTTCGCGTCACCCGGTGCCATCACTGAAGGCACCGGGTGCCTACTTTCTCGGAATCAAGACTTTTTCGCCCTCAACCCTTTGATCGATCATCGATCAGCGAGTTACAGTCGCCGACGGACTTCCACCGAGGTCCACTGCCCTGTCCTGCCAAAGACCAAGGGCACCCCCGAACCCTTACCGATGAGGGAACCCCCTTCGACTGAGGAAGGCGGCGACATGACCGACCCCAACGCCATCCAGCCGAGCGCGCTCGACCAGCTCCCGGACCGCGACCCGGAGGAGACCGCCGAGTGGCAGGCCTCCCTGGACGCCGTCGCCAGGGAGGCCGGGCCGCACCGCGCCGCGTACCTGATGCGCCGCACGCTGGAGCGCGCCGAGGCGGGCGGCATCGCGCTGCCGAAGCTCCTCGAAACCGACTACGTCAACACCATCCCGACCGCCGCCGAGCCGGCCGTGCCCGGCGACCCGGAGATGGAAGCCCGGATCACCGCCTGGAACCGCTGGAACGCGGCCGCCATGGTGACCCGCGGCTCGAAGTACGGCGTCGGCGGCCACATCGCCACCTTCGCCTCCGCGGCCTGGCTCTACGAGACCGGCTTCAACCACTTCTTCAAGGGCAAGGAGGGCGACGGCTCGGGTGACCAGCTCTACATCCAGGGCCACGCCTCCCCCGGCATCTACGCCCGCGCCTTCCTCGACGGCCGGCTGACCGAGCACCACCTCGACAACTTCCGCCAGGAGTCGGGCGGCAACGGCCTGCCCTCCTACCCGCACCCGCGCCGCCTGCCCTGGCTGTGGGAGTTCCCGACGGTGTCGATGGGCCTCGGCCCGCTCTCCGCGATCTACCAGGCGCGTTTCAACCGCTACCTGACCAACCGCGCCATCAAGGACGTCTCCGCCTCCCACGTCTGGGCCTTCCTGGGCGACGGCGAGATGGACGAGCCGGAGTCGACGGCGGCCCTCGCGCTCGCCGCGCGTGAGGAGCTGGACAACCTCACCTTCGTCATCAACTGCAACCTGCAGCGTCTCGACGGCCCGGTCCGCGCCAACTTCAAGATCGTGCAGGAGCTGGAGGCCCAGTTCCGCGGCGCCGGCTGGAACGTGATCAAGACGCTGTGGGGCACCGCCTGGGACGAGCTGTTCCAGCTCGACACCACCGGCGCGCTGGTCCGCCGCCTGCGCGAGGTACCGGATGCCCAGGTCCAGACGTACCAGACCCGCGACGCCGCCTACATCCGCCAGGACTTCTTCGGCAAGGACCCGGCGCTCGCCGAGATGGCGAAGCTGCTGAGCGACGACAAGATCCTGGAGTGCTTCCACCTCTCCCGCGGCGGTCACGAGTCCCGCAAGGTCTACGCGGCGTACAAGGCGGCCGTCGAGCACAAGGGCGCGCCGACCGTGATCCTGGCCCAGACGGTCAAGGGCCACACCCTCGGCGAGGGCTTCGCGTCGAAGAACGCCAACCACCAGATGAAGAAGCTGACGGTGGACGAGTTCAAGGCGATGCGCGACCTGCTGGAGCTGCCGATCAAGGACAGCGACTTCACCGACGGCGTGGTGCCCTACGGCCACCCGGGCGCCGACTCCCCCGAGGTCCGCTACCTCCAGGAGCGCCGCGCGGCCCTCGGCGGCCCGGCCCCGGCCCGCCGTACCCACGCGCTGCCCGCGCTGCCCGCCCCGGCGGAGAAGGCGTTCGCCTCCTTCGACAAGGGCTCCGGCTCGCAGAACGTGGCCACCACCATGGCCTTCGTCCGCCTGGTCAAGGACCTGGTCCGCGACAAGGAGACGGGCAGGCGCTGGGTGCCGATCGTCCCGGACGAGGCGCGCACCTTCGGCATGGAGAGCCTCTTCCCGTCCCTGGGCATCTACTCCCCCAAGGGCCAGACGTACGAGCCGGTCGACCGCGACCAGCTGATGTACTACAAGGAGGCCGAGAACGGCCAGATCCTCAACGAGGGGATCACCGAGGCCGGTTCGATGGCCGACTTCATCGCCGCGTCCACCGCGTACGCGACGCACGGCGAGGCGATGATCCCGTTCTACATCTTCTACTCGATGTTCGGCTGGCAGCGCACCGCCGACCAGATGTGGCAGCTCGGCGACCAGCTCGGCCGCGGCTTCCTCGTCGGCGCGACGGCCGGCCGTACGACCCTCACCGGCGAGGGCCTGCAGCACGCCGACGGCCACTCCCCGGTGATCGCCGCGACCAACCCGGCCGCGCTGACGTACGACCCCGCGTTCGCCTACGAGATCGCGGTGATCGTCCGTGAGGGTCTGCGCCGGATGTACGGCGAGGCCAAGCCGGGCGAGGACCAGAACGTCTTCTACTACCTGACGGTCTACAACGAGCCGCTGCCGCAGCCGGCGAAGCCGCAGGGCCTCGGCATCGACGAGGGCATCGTCAAGGGCCTGTACCGCTTCAACACGGCCGAGTCGGCGGGCATCACCGTCGTCGCCGACGCCCCGCGCATCCAGCTGCTCGGCTCGGGCACGGCGATCCACTGGGCGCTTCAGGCGCAGCGGCTGCTCGCCGAGGAGTGGGGTGTGGCCGCCGACGTGTGGTCCGCGACCTCCTGGTCGGAGCTGCGCCGGGACGCGATGGAGGCCGACGCGGCGCTGCTGCGCGGCGAGGAGCGGGTGCCGTACGTCCGCCAGGCGCTGCAGGGCGCCGAGGGCCCGGTGCTGGCCGTGTCGGACTACATGCGCCAGGTCCCGGACCAGATCGCGCAGTGGGTGGAGCAGGACTGGTCCTCGCTGGGCGCCGACGGCTTCGGCCTGTCGGACACCCGTGAGGCCGCCCGCCGCCACTTCGGCGTCGACGCCGAGTCGATCGTCGTCGCGGCCCTGGCCCAGCTCGCCCGGCGCGGCGAGGTGAAGGCCACGGCGGTCAAGGAGGCCCGGGAGAAGTACGGGCTGTAGAGCACCGCTTACCGGCAGGCGGCCCCCGCTCAGGCGGGGGCCGCCTGCATGATGTGTGCATGCGTGCGGCCCGCCTCATCAAGATGGTCCTCCTGCTCCAGTCCCGGCCCGTCATGACCGCCGCCGAGCTGGCGCGGGAGCTGGAGGTGTCGGAGCGGACCGTGACACGGGACGCGCAGGCGCTGTCGGAGGCGGGGGTGCCGGTGTACGCCGACCGGGGGCGGGCCGGCGGGTACCGGCTGGTCGGCGGGTACCGGACGCGGCTGACCGGGCTGGCCCGGAGCGAGGCCGAGGCGCTGTTCCTGAGCGGGGTGCCGGGCGCGCTGCGGGAGATGGGTCTGCAGGACGTCGCCTCGGCGGCCCGGCTGAAGGTGTCGGCCGCGCTGCTGCCCTCGCTGCGGGACGCCCCGGACACCGCCGCGCAGCGCTTCCACCTGGACGCCCCGGCCTGGTTCCGGGAGCCCGGGACGCCCGCGCTGCTGCCGGTGATCGCGGAGGCGGTGTGGGACGACCGCTGCCTCCGGGCCCGCTACCGGCGGGGGGATGCCGAGGTCGAGCGGACGCTGGAGCCGTACGGGCTCGTGCTGAAGGCGGGTGTCTGGTACCTGTGCGCGCGGGTGGCCGGCGGCGGTTCCTTCCGGACGTACCGGATCGACCGGTTCGAGGCCGTCGACGCCCTGGACGGGCGTTTCCAGCGGGCCGCCGACTTCGACCTGCCCGCGCACTGGGCGGGGCACGCCGAGCGGTTCGCCCGGTCGATCCTGCGCGCCGAGGTGGTCGTACGGCTCTCCGCGGACGGTGTGCGCCGGCTGCCGTACGCGGTCGATCCGCTCGCCGCTCGGGAGGCGCTGGCCGGTGCGGGCGCGCCGGACGCCGAGGGCTGGGTGACGCTGACGCTGGCCGTGGAGTCGGAGGAGGTCGCGCACGGCCAGCTGACCGCGCTCGGGGCGGAGGCGGAGGTGCTGGCTCCGGCGAGCCTGCGGGAGCGGTGCGCGGCGGACGCGGCCCGGCTGGCGGCGCGGTACGCCCGCGGGGACGCCGGCTGACGGCCCGCGCGCGGCGCGGTACTCCGCGTGCGGCTCACCGGCCGAGGCCCGATGCTGGTGACCGTGATGGACGAGACGGAGTTCTGGGAGCTGATCGACTCCACCCGGGAGGCCGCCGAGGGCGACCCCGAGGACCAGGCCGACCTGCTCGTGGACCGGCTGCTCCGGCTGGATCCCGAGCTGGTTTTGGACTTCGCCCGTCACTTCGAGGCCCGCTACAACCGCGCCTACCGCTGGGATCTGTGGGGCGCGGCCTGGCTGCTGCTGGACGGGTGCAGCGACGACGCGTTCGACTTCTTCCGGTGCTGGCTGATCGGCCAGGGCCGGGAGGTGTTCGAGGGCGCGCTGCACGATCCGGACGCGCTGGCCGAGCTGCTGGGCGAGTTCGACGAGGAGATCGACGGCGACGGCGAGGAGCTGGGGTACGCGGCGGACGAGGCGTACGAGC
The DNA here is from genome assembly GCF_000720135.1 of Streptomyces sp. NRRL S-1022. Taxonomy (GTDB): domain Bacteria; phylum Actinomycetota; class Actinomycetes; order Streptomycetales; family Streptomycetaceae; genus Streptomyces. Next base: position 36,002 of record NZ_JOIU01000007.1, read on the forward strand.
AGCTCACCGGCGCGGTCGCGCCCGATCTGGGTATCGCCCCGGCGCCCGCGGAGCCGCAGGGCACGCCGCTGGACCTGGAGAGCGACCGGGTGCTCGCCGAGCGGTACCCCCGCCTGTGGGAGCGGTTCAGGGAGTGACGCCGGCTCCGGCGCGGCCGGCCGTGACGGCGTGGCGCGTCGGGGCCGCGTCGGCCTGGTCCTCACCTGTCCCGCACCCGGGCGGCTTACGGCCGCGTCCGGCCGTGGGGCGCGGGGCTCGCGGCGGGCTGCGTGCCGTCTTTGGCGTCCCTGCGGACCGGGGGCCGGGGGGCTCGGTACCGCGGGCGCCGCGGGGTGCCCGTGATGTGCGCTGTGCCACCGGATGGAACCATCGTCCTGGTCCGGGTCGTTCCTGGGGGTGCACGCGTACCTGACCGGTTCCGCCGCCCGGTGACCGTCTCCGGTGCGTGTGCTGATCAGCGGACCGGCCCGGTCCGTACTGAGGGGTCCGAGAGAAAGGCGGCTCCGTGGATCTGCTCGACCTGGTGCTTGTGCTGGTGATCGCCGTCTACGCGGTGTCCGGGTACCGGCGCGGCCTGGTGGCCGGCTGCGTCTCGCTGGCCGGGTTCGTGGGCGGTGCGGTCGTCGGCGTGTGGCTGCTGCCCTGGGTGACGGGTCAGGTGGAGCGGGGCACGTCGGCGGCGACGGTGCTCGCGGTGCTGACGGTGCTGGTACCGGCGGTGGTGGGGCACGAGCTGGCGGGCCGGCTGGCGCTGCGGCTGCGCGGGGAGCTGGACCGGGGTCCGCTGCGGGTGGCGGACGGACTGGGGGGTGCCGCGGCGAACTCGGTCGCGGTGCTGATCGTGGCCTGGGTGGCGGCGAGCGTGCTGAGCGCGGCCCCGGCGCAGCCCCTGACGACGGCGATACGGAACTCGGCGCTGCTGGGCGCGGTGCAGGAGGCGATGCCGCAGACCACGCCGGCCTGGTTCGCGCGGGCCACGTCCGCGCTGACCGAGGCGGGCTTCCCGCAGGTCTTCAACCCGTTCGAGAACGAGTCGACGGCCCGGGTGGCCCGGCCGACCGGGGACAGCGTCACGCCGGCCGCGGCGAGCGCCGCCAAGCGGAGCTCGGTGAAGATCGAGGGCGCCGCGGGCGTGGAGGGCCGTGAGGGCAGCGGGTTCGTGTACGCACCGCAGCGGGTGATGACCAACGCGCACGTGGTGGCGGGCATCGACGACCCGGGCGTGCGGGTCGGCGGGGTGGGGCCGTCGTACCGGGCGCGGGTGGTGCTGTTCGACCCGGACCGGGACGTGGCGGTGCTGTACGTGCCGGGGCTGCGCGCGCCGGTGCTGCGGTTCGACCCGGGTGCCGCGCGCGGGGACGCGGCGGTGGTGGCGGGCTATCCGCAGGACGGGGCGCTGGACCTGCAGGCGGCGACGGTGGCGAACCGGGTGCGGGCGACCGGCCAGAACATCTACAACGACCGCACGGTCACCCGGGAGATCTACTCGGTCCGCTCCACGGTCCGGCCGGGCAACTCCGGCGGCCCGCTGCTGACCACGGACGGCAGGGTGTTCGGGGTGGTCTTCGCCCGGTCCACCTCGGACGCCGAGACGGGGTACGCGCTGACGGCGGCCGAGGTGGCGGGCGACGCCCGGCGTGCGGCCACGGCGACGGCGCGGGTGGACACGGGCCGGCTGGCCGACTCGTAGGCCCCGGCGCGGGGGCCGGCGGGTGCGCGGGGCCTACAGGGCGCGGCCCATGCACACGTCGTCGACGTACCGGCCGTCGATGAGGAACTCCTGCGGCAGCACGCCCTCGACGGCGAACCCCTCGGACGCGTACAGCGCCCGGGCGGGGGTGTTGTGCCCGAGGACGCGCAGGGTGAGGCGGCGCGCGCCGCGCCGGCGGGCCTCCGCGACGGCGGCCCGGACCAGGGCGCGCCCGACGCCGCGTCCGCGCGCCTCCACGGCGACGGCGAAGCCCTGGACGGCCAGGACGTGCGCGTTGGAGGGCAGCGGGGTGGCGGGGACGAGGCGGATGTAGCCGAGGAGGCGTCGGCCGGCCTCGGCGACGAGGTAGTCGTCGGGGCGGTGCCGCTCGTCGAAGAACGGCGGGTAGGGCGGCTGCGGCCGGGGGGCCACCGCGTGCAGGGTGGACCAGGTCGCCCGGTCGAGGACGGCGAGTTCCTCCTCGTCGGCGGGCCGGGCGGTGCGTATGTGCGGCTCGGGCATGACGGTCACCCTACGGCGGGCGGCCCGGGCGTCCCACCGGGTTACCGGGGGGGCTGGGCGGTCATGCTGGGGTCATGGAACGTTCACGTATCGCGGTGGCCGGCGCGTCCGGTCTCATCGGCAGCGCTCTGGTGCGGTCCCTGACCGCGGACGGGCACGAGGTGGTCCGGCTGGTGCGGCGGGCCCCCCGGGGGGCGGACGAGATCCGCTGGGACCCCGGGCGGGGTCACGTCGACGCGGCCGGGCTGGCCGGGTGCGACGCGGTGGTCAACCTGGCGGCGGCCGGGGTGGGCGACCGGCGCTGGAGCCCGGAGTACAAGCGGCTGCTCCGGGACAGCCGGGTGCTGGGCACGACGGCGCTGGCCGAGGCGGTGGCCGCGCTGCCCCGCCCGCCGCGGGTGTTCGTGAACGGCAGCGCGATCGGCTTCTACGGCGACACGGGCGACCGGGTGGTGGACGAGGACGCGCCGCCCGGCGACGGCTTCCTGGCCTCGCTGTGCGTGGAGTGGGAGGAGGCGGCGGCGCCCGCGCGGGAGGCGGGGGTGCGGACGGTGTGCGCGCGGACGGGGCTGGTGGTGGCCCGGGAGGGCGGGGCCTGGGGGCGCTTGTTCCCGCTGTTCCGGGCGGGGCTCGGGGGGCGGCTGGGCGACGGGCGGCAGTACTGGTCGTACATCGCGCTGCACGACGAGGTCGCGGCGATCCGGCACCTCATCGACCACGACGACCTGTCGGGTCCGGTCAACCTGACGGCTCCGCAGCCGCTGACGAACGGTGAGATCACCGCGGCGATGGCCCGCGCGCTGCACCGGCCGGCGCTGTTCGCGGTGCCCGCCCCGGTGCTGCGGACGGCGCTCGGGGAGATGGCCGGGGATGTGCTGGGCAGCCAGCGCGTGGTGCCGAGACGGTTGCTGGAGTCGGGGTTCCGGTTCGCGTTTCCGGGCATCGACGAAGCGATCCGTGCGGCCCTCTGAGCCGGCTGACAACACCGGCGAACGAAAGTGACCGTATGCGACCTCCATGCGACCGTGCCCTGTTGATGCGCGACTCCTTATGACCGATCGCGCCCCTACCCTCGACCCGAACCCGGGTATCCCTTGCGCCTGTTGGGGGCATCACGTCTCCACCGGTCGCGCAACCACAGGAGGGGCCTCGTGCTTGAGCCCGCGTACCAGGTGGACGTCGTCATCGTGGGAGCCGGAATCGCCGGCCTCTCGGCGGCTCATCGGCTGACCAGTGCAGGAATCACCACCGCGGTCCTGGAGGCGGCCCCCTGCGTCGGGGGCCGCATGTCGACCGAGAAGGTCGACGGCTTCCGGCTCGACCGCATCGGACAGCTGCTGTCCACGTCCCATCCCGAACTCGGCCTGACCCCGGGCCTGGACGCCCTGACCCTGCGCCGCTTCGCGCCGGGCGTCCTGCTGCACCACGACGGCCGCACCCAGCGCGCGGGCGAGCCGGCGGCCGCCGGGAGCGCACGGGGCGCACGGGGCGCACTCCATGTGGTGCGCGCCCTCGCCAGCGCACCCCGGGGTACGGCGGCCACGCCCGGCGCGCCGGTGGGCGGCGCGGTGGACCAGGCCCGGCTGGGCGCCGCGCTCGGCCGGATCGCGGCGACCCCCGTCGAACGCCTCCTGGCCCGCCCCGAGATGCCGGCCGCGCAGGCGCTCGCCCAGCGCGGGGTGCCGGCGCGCACCGTCGACGGCTTCCTGCGCCCGCTGCTCGCCGCGCTGCTGTGCGACCCGGGGCTGACCACCTCCAGCCGGTGCGCCGACCTGGCGCTGCACGCCTTCGCGAGCGGGCGGCTGTGCGTGCCGGAGGGCGGCGCCGAGATGCTGCCCGAGCTGCTGGCCAGGGCGCTGCCGCCGGGCACCGTGCACACCGGCGTGCGGGTCACCTCGGTGGCGACGACCTCGGTGGCCACCGCCGAGCACGGGGAGGTCCGCTGCCGGGCGGTGCTGCTGGCGACGGACGCGCGGGCCGCGGCCGAACTGCTGCCGGGGCTCAGGGTGCCGGACTTCCACCCGGTGACGGTCGTCCACCACACGGCGGACGACCCGGCGGCGGCCTTCCCGACGGGCAGCTCGCTGCTGCTGGACGCCGACCGGGGCGGGCCGGTGGCGCACACGGCGGTGCTCAGCAACGTGGACCCGAGCCGGGCACCGGCCGGCCGCGTGCTCATCTCGTCGACGGTGCTGGGCACCCCGCCGGAAGGGGTGGACACTGCGGTCCGCATCCACCTCTCCCGCCTGTACGGCACCTCGACCCGCCGCTGGGAGACGCTGGCCGTGCACCACACCCCCGAGGCGGTCCCCGCCATGCGCCCCCCGCACGACCTGCGCCGCCCGGTACGCCTGCTGGCGGGCCTCTACGTCTGCGGCGACCACCGCGACACCAGCACCGTCCAGGGCGCCCTGCATTCGGCCCACCGCGCCGCGTCGGCCATCCTGGCCGATCTGGGCGCCGCGGGTTCGATGCACAGCGCGGACCCGGCCCCGACGCTGCCGAGGGCGGCGTAGGCGGCCCTCACCCCAGTGCCGCCACCTTCTCCCGGTACACCCGCACCGGCGCCGCGTCCCGATAGGGCTCCAGCCGGCGCTCGAACTCCCTCACGTACTCCACGGCGCGGGCCGAGCGCATCTCCGCGGCCTGCCCCGCCGCCTCCGCGGCGATCGCGCACGCCTGGTCCAGCTCGCCGAGGCCGAGGCGCGCGGTGGCGAGCACGACCCGGCAGAACAGGCGGCTGCGGGCGTAGGTGGGCGCCCGCAGCTGCAGGGACCGCTCGGCGTGCTGCGCGGCCGCCCGGAACTGCTGCAGGTCGCGGTGGCAGTGCCCGAACTCGTCGGCGAGCTGCGCCTCGTCGAAGAACGCCGCCCAGTACGGCACGTCGTCCCCGGGCCGGGCCGCCTCCAGGGCGCGCTCGGCCCGCACCAGCGCCGCGGTGCACGCCCGCACCTCGCCGAGGACCCCGTGCGCCCGCGCCTCGGAGGCGTGCAGCAGCGCCTGGACGACCGGCGGCGCGCCCGTGCCGACGCCCTGCTGGGCGACCCGCGCCAGCTGCACCGCCTCCCGGCCGTGGCCGAGGTAGACGGCCTGGCGGCTCATGGTGACCAGGACGTACGAGCCGTAGGCCCGGTCGCCGGCCGCCTGGGCGAGCCGCAGGGCCTGCACGAAGTACCGCTGGGCGAGCCCGTGCGCGGCGATGTCGTACGAGGTCCAGCCCGCGAGCCGGGTCAGGTCGGCGGCGGCGCCGAACAGCCGGCGACCGGTCTGCTCGTCGTAGCTGCCGCGGAGCATCGGCTCGCACTCGTGCTCCAGGTAGCGCACCAGGGCCTGCCGGGCGTGGCCGCCGCCGAACCGGTCGTCGAGGGTGCGGAACAGCTCGCCGACCGAGTGCAGGGCGGCGATGTCACCGCTGCCGACGCGGTGTCCGGAGCCGCGCTCGGCCTGGCCGCGCGACCGCGGCGGGGCCGGCAGCTGGAGTCTGGCCGCACCGGGCCGGCCCTGCGGCGGCACCCGGGGCCCCGGTTCCCGGGCCACCCGGTCGTCGGCCTTGCCGATCAGCCAGTCCCGGCTGGGCACCACGAGCCCCGCCGGGGTGAAGGCGATCTTGCGCAGCTCGGCGTGGCTGCCGGAGTCCTTGCGCCACAGCCCGCTGACGATGTCGACGGCCTCCTCCGGGGTGGCCGCGAACTCCAGCCCGGCGTAGACCGGGGCGCAGGCGTCCAGGCCGAGGTCCTGGGCGGTGAGCCGGCGCCCGAGGCGGCGGGTGAACACCTCGGCGATGAGGGCGGGGGTGGTCCCCCGCGGCTGCTGTCCGCGCAGCCAGCGGGTGACGGAGGTCTTGTCGTATCTCAGGTCCAGCCCGTGCTCAAGGCCGAGCTGGTCGACGCGACGAGCCAGACCCGCGTTGGAGAACCCCGCCTCTGCGATGAGCGCGGCGAGCTGGCGGTTGGGGGTGCGCTGCGCGGGTCGGTCCGTCATCTGCGGTGCGGTCTCCTGCCTTCCGGGCCCTCGATGTGCCCGGATTGCCGTTGAGCAGCCCTTATGGCCTCACGAACGGCGCGAATGTAGCGGAGAGTGAGCAGACGGTCGCATACTTCGCGGGGCATTCATCCGATCGTGTGAGGAACGCCCCCAGGGCTGACGTACTCCGGTCGGACGTACAGTGGCGTGGGCGCGATACGTGCCTGACACATCCTTCGCCGAGGGAGGCGCTTGCCGTGAGTGAGTTGCGGTTCGTCCGCATGGGGTTCGGTGCCGATGCCGTCGACTACCAGGAGGCCTGGGACGAGCAGCGCCGGGTGCACGCGGCCCGGTTCGCCGACGAGGTCCCGGACACCGTGATCCTGCTGGAGCACCCCCCGGTCTACACGGCGGGCCGGCGCACCGAGGACAGCGAGCGTCCGCTGGACGGCACCCCGGTCGTCGACGTGGACCGCGGCGGCAAGATCACCTGGCACGGCCCGGGCCAGCTGGTCGGCTACCCGATCCAGAAGCTGCCCCGTCCGGTGGACGTGGTCGCGCACGTACGGCGGCTGGAGGAGGCGATCATCCGCGCCTGCGCCGAGTTCGGCCTGGAGACCACGCGGGTGGAGGGCCGCAGCGGCGTCTGGGTGCTCGGCGACCCGGTCGAGCAGCGGCCGGCCTGGGGGTCCCCCCGGCCGGAGGCTGGGGGAGGCCTGTCCCTGGACTTCGACCCCCGGCTGCACGACGAGGAGTTCGACCCGCGCCTCAACGGCCCCGAGTACGCCCCGTCCAACGCGGGCCAGCGGCGCGAGGACCGCAAGATCGCGCAGATCGGCATCCGGGTGGCCAAGGGCGTCACCATGCACGGCTTCTCGTTCAACGTGAACCCCGACATGAAGGCGTTCGACCGGATCATCCCGTGCGGGATCCGGGACGCGGGGGTGGCCTCCCTCGCGGGCGAGCTGGGCCGGGACGTCACCATCGAGGAGGTCCTGCCGATGGTGGAGAAGCACCTGAAGGACGTCCTGGAGCAAGCGGACCTGAAGCCCCGGGTCGTCGAGAAGGCCTCCGCCTGATCGTCCGTCCGGGGAATGCGCCCTGCGACAGCGGGGTTGGCCTCGACGGCAGGGCGCACAGAGCACGGGCGTACCCTGGTGTACGCCGAAGAATCGAAGTCACAGGGAGCCGGTCGTGTCCGCAGTCGCACCCGACGGGAAGCAAGTGCCAAGCCCTGACGGGCGGCGATTGCTGCGCCTTGAGGTCCGCAACAGCCAGACCCCCATCGAGCGCAAGCCCGAGTGGATCAAGACCCGGGCGAAAATGGGCCCCGAGTACACCGCGATGCAGAAGCTCGTGAAGAGCGAGGGCCTGCACACGGTCTGCCAGGAAGCCGGCTGCCCGAACATCTACGAGTGCTGGGAGGACCGCGAGGCGACCTTCCTCATCGGCGGCGACCAGTGCACCCGGCGCTGTGACTTCTGCCAGATCGACACCGGCAAGCCCGAGGCGCTCGACCGCGACGAGCCGCGCCGCGTGGGCGAGTCCGTGGTCACCATGGACCTGAACTACGCGACCATCACCGGCGTCGCCCGCGACGACCTGGCGGACGGCGGCGCCTGGCTGTACGCCGAGACCGTGCGCCAGATCCACCAGCAGACCGCGGACCGCGAGGGCGGCCGCACCAAGGTGGAGCTGCTGGCCCCCGACTTCAACGCGGTGCCCGAGCAGCTGGCCGAGGTCTTCTCCTCCCGGCCCGAGGTCTTCGCGCACAACGTCGAGACGGTCCCGCGGATCTTCAAGCGGATCCGCCCCGGCTTCCGCTACGAGCGCTCCCTGAAGGTCATCACCGAGGCCCGCGACTTCGGCCTGGTCACCAAGTCGAACCTGATCCTCGGCATGGGCGAGACCCGCGAGGAGGTCGGCGAGGCGCTGCGTCAGCTGCACGACGCGGGCTGCGAGCTGATCACCATCACCCAGTACCTGCGCCCCTCCGTCCGGCACCACCCGGTGGAGCGCTGGGTGAAGCCGCAGGAGTTCGTGGAGCTGAAGGAGGAGGCCGAGCAGATCGGCTTCTCCGGTGTGATGTCCGGCCCGCTGGTGCGGTCGTCGTACCGTGCCGGGCGCCTGTACCAGATGGCCGTCGAACAGCGTCATTCAGCTGCTCCGCAGCGGGGCGGCGCGTTCGTCGCCGGCCAGGCGGTGTGAGCCGAGCGTGTGAATTCGCGCACAAGGTATTACCGGCCAGTAATGGCCAGGACGACGCGGTCCTGACCGTCCTCGCTGATGAGGACGTCCGTCAGGGCCGCGTCGGCGTTTCCGAGCCCCCTATCAGACCTTCATGGGCGTTTGACCGGCCGGACACGCCCTGGTAACACCAATCAGTGACTCTGGTATCACGCCCCGTATCTCCACCGCTCCGAGGGGGGACCTCGATCATGCAGGCCGCACCCGTACGCGCCACCGCCATCCCGACCTTCACCGACGCCCTGCGGGCCGTCGAGTCCCTGCTCATGAGCGGCGGTCAGCGCACCGCCCGCCGCAACGCGTGGACGTCCGTCCTGGAGGACCGCCGCCGGGCCAAGGACCGGGTCGAGGCCCAGCGGGTCCTGGACCAGGCCGCCGCCGGCCGCCCCTGATCCTCCCCGCCGGGCACTGCCGTCGTCCGCGCTCCTGGGGGCACGTAGACTTCGTGGCATGGCGAGGAAGGAAACCGCGGCGGACGCCGCGAACGCAGGGCGACTGAAGCAGATCGCCCTCACGTACAAGATGACCCGCAAGGCCGACAAGACGATCGGCCTTGTACTCGCGGCCGTCGGCATCGGCACCCTCGGTGTCTTCCTCGCGATCGGCTTTCTGATCGGCCACCCGGTCTATCTGGGCATCTTCGGCCTGCTGATCGCTCTGCTGGCGACGGCGATCGTGTTCGGCCGCCGGGCCGAGCGGGCCGCCTTCGGCCAGATGGAGGGCCAGCCGGGCGCCGCCGCGGCCGTGCTGGACAACATCGGCCGGGGCTGGACGACGACTCCGGCGGTGGCGATGAACCGCAGCCAGGACGTGGTGCACCGGGCCGTCGGCAAGGCCGGCATCGTGCTGGTCGCCGAGGGCAACCCGAACCGGGTGAAGACCCTGCTGGCCGCCGAGAAGAAGAAGATGAACCGCATCGTCGCGGACGTCCCGGTGCACGACCTGATCGTCGGCGACGGCGAGGGCCAGGTCGAGCTGAAGAAGCTCCGCACCACCATGCTGAAGCTCCCGCGCGTGCTCACCGGCCCCCAGGTCACGGCCACCAACGACCGGCTGCGCGCCCTGGGCGACCTGATGAGCAACATGCCCCTGCCGAAGGGCCCGATGCCCAAGGGCATGAAGCTCCCGAAGGGCGGCCCGCGGGGCCGCTAGCGCTGACACGCCGCCGAACGGAGCATCCGGCCGGTAATCGGGTCGTCCGCTCCTAGCCTTCGGGGTGTGACAAAACGACACATTGCGTACCTGGCATGCGCCACGACCCTCGTCGGGGCAGTCGTCGGCGCCACCCCGGCGTCGGCCGCCCACCGAGTCCTCGTGGTGCATGCGGGTGAGTCGATCCAGAAGGCGGTCAACGCCGCCAAGGCCGGCGACACCGTGTTCGTGCTCGCCGGCACCTACCGTGAGAGCGTCACGGTCAAGACGGCCGGCCTGACCCTGCGCGGTGCGGGCCCCGGCACCGTGATCCAGCCCCCCGCCAAGAAGACCAAGCCCGCCCCGCACGGCAAGAAGGCCGCCGTCACCTGCCTCTCGGACGGCAACGGCATCTGTGTGGTGGGGGGCAAGACCAAGCCCCTCACCGGCGTCACCGTCTCCGATCTGAAGGTGACGGGCTTCGCCCGGAGCGGCCTGTTCTCCATGGGCACCGACCGGCTGACCGTGAAGCGTGTGATCGCCGAGCACAACGGCCAGTGGGGCATCGCCCAGGAGCACTCCACCCGCGGGCTGTTCCGCAACAACACCGCCCTGGCCAACGGGGACGCGGGGCTGTTCCTCGCCAACAACGTCAAGGCCGAGCAGGGCGCCACGGACAGCAAGGGCGCGGTGGCCGACCACAACCGGCTGCAGGGCAACCGGATCGGCATCACCGTCCGCCGGCTGCGCAACCTCGCCGTCACGAACAACTACGTCACCGGCAACTGCGCGGGCGTGTTCGTCGTCGGCGACGAGAACAAGCCGCGGGCCGGCGCCCTCACCGTCAGCGACAACCTGGTCGTGCAGAACAACAAGTACTGCCCGAAGACCGCCCGGCTGCCCTACCTGAAGGGCTCCGGCATCGTGCTGACCGGCACCGAGAAGGCCCTGGTGACGCGGAACCGGGTCACCGGCCACCAGGGCAAGTCCCCGCTGTCCGGCGGCATCGTCCTGTTCAAGAGCTTCGTGGGCGCCCCCAGCGAGAAGAACCGGATCACCGGCAACCGGCTGGCGGACAACTCCCCGGCGGACCTCGTCAACCAGGAGACCGTCAAGAGCGGCAACGCCTTCACCGGCAACTCCTGCCGGGCCTCCCGGCCCGCGGGCCTGTGCTGACCGGACGGCCGTACCCGATCCACGCAAGGAAGGAAGGCGGCACATGACCGCACCATCCCGCGCGCCCTCGGCTCCCCCGGAGCCCGGGGCACCCCCCTCCCCTCCCCCGTCGATGCGGCTGCGCGAGCTCGCGTTCGGGGCGGCCTGCGCCGCCGCGGTCCGCGCCGCCGCCCGGCTGGGCGTCGCCGACGCGCTCGGCGACGCCCCCATGACCGTGGACACCCTGGCGGCGGCGCTGCACACCGAGCCGGGGCCGCTGCGCCGGCTGCTGCGCGCCCTGTCCTGCTACGGCGTCTTCGCCGAGCGGCCGGACGGGACGTTCGCCCACACCGAGATGTCCCGGCTGCTGCGCGAGGACGACCCGAACAGCCTGCGGGCCATCGCGATGTGGTGCACCGAGCCGTGGACCTGGGACGCCTGGCCGCTCCTGGACCAGGCGGTGCGCACCGGCCGCAACGTCGTGGAGGACCTGTACGGCAAGGAGTTCTTCACCTACCTCAACGAGGACGCCCCCGAGTCGGCGGACGTCTTCAACCGCGCGATGACCCGCTCCAGCGAGCAGTCGGCGCGCGAGGTGGCGGCCCTGCTGGACCTGTCCGGCAGCCGCTCGGTGGCGGACATCGGCGGCGGCCAGGGGCACGTGGTGGCCTGCCTGCTGGACAAGTACCCGGCGATGCACGGCAGCCTGCTCGACCTGCCCCGGGTGGTCGAGAAGGCCCTGCCGCGGCTGCGCGAGGGCGGTGACCTCGCCGACCGCGTGCGGATCGTGCCGGGCGACGTCCGGGACGCCGTCCCGGTCGAGGCCGACGTCTACATCATCAAGAACATCCTGGAGTGGGACGACGAGAGCACGACCCGGCTGCTGCGCAACGTCGTCGAGGCGGGCGGGCCCGGCACCCGCGTCGTCGTCATCGAGAACCTGGTGGACGACACCCCCTCGATGCGCTTCAGCACCGCCATGGACCTGCTGCTCCTGCTGAACGTGGGCGGGGCCAAGCACACCACGGACAGCATGGTCGGCCGGCTTGAGGCGGCGGGCCTGGCCGTCGGGGACATCCGCCCGGTCAACCCGTTCCTGCACGCGTTCGACTGCATGGTCCCCGCGTGAGCGACTCACCCCAGCACACCGGTGCCGGGTCCGCGTCGGACGCGGGCCCGGCACCGGTGGTCCGGCCGGAGGGTCAGGCGCCGGCGTCGCGCTCCCAGAGGTAGAAGCGCTGGGCCATGGCGTCCTTCGGGGAGCGCCAGGTCTCCGGGTCGTACGCGCTGACGTACGCCGTGAGCCGCTCGCTGACCTCCTTGAACTCGGGGTGCGAGGTGATCTTGGCGATGGCCGGCCCGGGCTCGCGGTCGGATTCGATGAGGTGCATGTACACATCACCGAACTGGAAGAGGCTGCGCCGGACGACACCGACGAGGTGCGGCAGCTCTCCGCGGTCGGACTCCTCGAACACCTTGGCGATGCCGGGGGCGGAGCCCGGGGCCATACGGGCGACGATCAGGGCCTGGTGCACGGTCGTCTCCTGTCGTCCGGCTCAGTCGGCCAGGGCCGGGGCGGGCCGCTCGCCGGCGGCCGCCTTCTCGATCTTCTCCCGGATCAGCTCCAGCTGGATCTTGGAGTTCCGGTTGATGTTGTCGGTCATCCAGTCGTCGTCGACCGGCGCGTCCGGCTTCATCGCGAAGTCCTGCGTCCAGACCATCCGGGTGCCGGCGGGGACCTCCTCGTACCGCCAGTGGATGTTCATGTGGGCGAAGGGGCCGGTCTCCACCCGGCGCGCCTTGACGGTCCGGGAGGCGCGGTCCGGCTCGCGCTCGGAGACCCAGCTCCAGACGGTGCCGTTCTCGTCCGGGTGCATGGTGAGCCGGAAGGTGGTCTTCTCGCCCTCCCGCTTGAGGACCTCCACCGACGCGTACTCGCTGAACAGCTGCGGCCAGCGCTCCAGGTCGTTGGTCATGTCCCAGACCAGGTCCAGCGGGGCGGCGATGGTGATCTCGTTCCGGGTGTGTCCTGCCATGTCAGGCTCCTGCCATCAGGGTGCTGTTGACGAGGTTGAGGAACTGCTGCGGCGTCTTGCAGCGCTCCGCGTCGACCGGCATCGGGGTGCCGTGCGTGTTCTCCAGTTCGCCGACGATGCCGAGCAGGCCGAGCGAGTCGACGCCGAGGACGTCGAAACCGGTCTCCGGCTGCTCCTTCAGCTGCTCCGGGCTGACGGTGACCCCGGCGGCCTTCTTCATCAGCGCGGCGAGTTCTTCCACGGTGATCTGGGGCATGTTCTCCTCCTTTGCTTCCTCACTGCGCGGTGCCGCGTCGCAGCACCAGCGCCGAGTTCGACCCCATGAGTCCGCGGCTGAGGACCAGCGCCGTCCGCAGTTCTGCGACACGGGCGCGGCCCGTCACGAGGTCGAGGTCGTGGCAGACGTCGAAGACGTTCGGCGTCGGCGGGATCAGGCCGTGTTCCATCGCGAGCACGGCCGCCGCGGTGTCCAGCACGGGGGCCGCGCAGTACCCCCGGCCGATCCCGGCCTTCGGCGCGGTGACCGGTACCCGGGTGCCGCGCTCACCGAGGACGTCGGCGATGGCCAGCGCCTCGGCCCGGTCCGCCGCCGGGACCCCGAGGGCGTCGGCGAAGACGACGTCGACCTCCTCGGGGGCGCAGCAGGCCTCCCGCAGGGCCTGCCGGGCGGCCTGCGCGAGGCCCTCCCGGGACGCCTCCCAGCGGGAGGCGCCGGTGAAGGTCGCCCCGTGGCCCGCCACGAAGGCCTGGATCCGGGCGCCGCGGGCGCGGGCGGTGCCCGACGCCTCCACCACGAGCATGGCGCCGCCCTCGGCGGGCACGAACCCGCAGGCCCCGTCCGTAAACGGGCGGTAGGCCCGGGACGGGTCCGGCTCGCGGCTCAGTTCGTCGTAGCCGAGCTGGCAGACCATCGAGTACGGCGCGAGGGGTGCCTCGGTGGAGCCGGCCACGATCACGTCGGTGCCGCGCCGTACCGCCCGTGCCGCGTGGGCGAGGGCGTCCAGGCCGCCGGCCTCGTCGGAGGCGACGACCGAGCAGGGTCCCTTGAAGCCGCGGCGGATGGACACCTGGCCGGTGCTCGCGGCGTAGAACCAGGCGATGGACTGGTACGGCCCGACGAACCGGCTGCCCTTGCCCCACAGCTGCTGCAGTTCGCGCTGGCCGAACTCGCCGCCGCCGGATCCGGCCGCGGTGACCACGCCGATGGAGTAGGGCGCGTCGGGCACGCTGCCCGGCCCGAGCCGGGCGTCGTCCAGCGCGAAGTCGGCCGCGGCCATGGCGTAGTGCGTGAACCGGTCGGTCTGGACGAGGAAGCGCTCCTCGATCGTCGCCGCCGGGTCGAAGGCGCGGACCTCACCGGCCACCCTGAGGGGAAGGTGCTCGCAGCCCTCGCGGGTGATCCGGTCGAGGACGCTCAGGCCCTCCTGGGTGGACTTCCAGAAGGTGCCGGTGGTGGTGCCGTTGGGCGCGACCACACCGATGCCGGTGATGGCCGCGTGCCGGTCCTGCGGTTCGCTCATCGTGTCCTCACTCCCTCGGCCGGGTCAGGATCACCGCGGACTGGAAGCCGCCGAACCCGCTGCCCACGGACAGCACGCTGGTCAGCTTCCGTTCGCGGGCGACACGCGGGACGTAGTCCAGGTCGCACTCGGGGTCGGGGATCTCGTAGTTCGCGGTCGGCGGTACGACCTGCTTGACGAGGGCCAGTACGCAGGCGACCAGCTCGATGGCACCGATCGCCCCGAGGGAGTGCCCCACCATGGATTTGATGGAGCTCATCGGGGTGTCGTACGCGTGGTGGCCGAGCGCCCGCTTCACGGCCGCCGTCTCGTGGCGGTCGTTCTGCCGGGTGCCGGAGCCGTGCGCGTTGACGTAGTCGATCGCCGTGGGGTCGAGCCGCGCCTGGTCGAGGGCGGTGTCGATGGCACGCGCCATCTCCAGTCCCTCCTTGGTCAGGCCGGTCATGTGGTAGGCGTTGCCGAAGGTGGCGTAGCCGCCGAACTCGCAGTACACGTGGGCACCGCGGGCCCGGGCGTGCTCCAGTTCCTCCAGGACGAGCACCGCGCCGCCCTCGCCCATGACGAAGCCGTCACGGTTGTTGTCGAAGGGCCGGGAGGCGTGCGCGGGGTCGTCGTTGTTCGGGGACGTGGCCTTGATCGCGTCGAAGCAGGCCATGGTGATCGGGGAGATCGGCGAGTCCGACGCCCCGGCGATGCATATGTCGGCCCGGCCCTCCTGGACGGTGTGGAAGGCGTACCCGACGGCGTCCAGGCCGGAGGTGCAGCCGGTGGAGACGGTCTGTACCGGGCCCTGTGCGCCGAAGCGTTCCGCCACCGCGGAGGCCACGGTGCTCGGGGAGAACGCCCGGTGCAGCTGCGGCTCCGCCTCGGTGTGGTCGACGTCCCAGCGCCGGCCACGGTGGCTGACCAGGACGTAGTCGTGCTCCAGCCGGGTGGTGCCGCCGACGGCGGTGCCCAGGGAGACACCGACCCGCCAGGGGTCCTCCCGGGCGAGGTCGAGACCGGAGTCCCGTACCGCCTCCTCGCCGGCGACCAGGGCGAACTGTATGTACCGGTCCGCCCGCTGGACCTGGTCGGCGTCCAGGCCGTGTGCGGCGGGATCGAAGTCGCACTCGGCGGCGATCCGGGACCTCAGCCCGGTCGGGTCGAAGAACGTGATGCCCCGCGTCGCGGTACGGCCTTCGGCGAGCAGCCCCCAGAACGCCGGTACGCCGATCCCGCCCGGTGCCACGACGCCTATGCCGGTGACCGCCACGCGCCGGCTCATGAGCGGACCTGCGCCCGGTCGGCCGGCGCGGCGGCGACGGTTTCCGTCCCCTCGGTGTCGACGTGACCGAGGGCCGGCCGGGGGGCCAGCGGGCCCAGGTGGAAGACGATCCGCGCCTCCACGTCGCCGACGTTGCGGAAGCGGTGGCGCATGTTCATGGGGATCATCAGCCCCTGCTCGGGCCGCAGCGGGTGCGGTTCCCCGTCCAGGTCCACCTCCAGCCGGCCGCAGACGACGTAGACGAACTCCTCGGAGTAGGGGTGGTAGTGCTCCCCGATGCGGTCGCCGGGCTGCACGATGGCCACGCCCATGAAACCGCTGGTGGAGCCCACCGTCGCCGGGGTGAGCATGGCGCGCAGATCGCCGCCGCGCCGGGTGTTGGGGTCGACCTCGCTGAGGTCCACGATCTTCGGAAGGGGTTTGATCACGGCATTCCTCCGTTGGTGTGCTGGGCCTGCCGGGTCAGGCGTCGGGCGAGCGGCGGTCGGTGACGAGGTCCATGCCGACGGGCTCCCCGTCCAGCAGGCTGCCGAGCGCGTCCTGCCGTCCGGGCTCCGGTAGCAGGACCCGGGCGCCCGGGCCGGGGCGTACGTCGACCAGCCGGACGACGACGTCGTCGCGCTGGAAGATCGTGCTGCGCAGGATCGGGTCGTCCGGGTCCTCCGCCGCCGCCTCGTCCTGCTGGGCGAGCAGCTCCGCCAGCCGCATGCCGCGGTCCGGCCGGGCCGGGTAGTACAGCGCCTGCCGCTCGCCCTCGGTGAGTTCGTCCGCGGTGACGTGGTGCACGGCGGGCAGCGCCGCCCGGGTGAAGAACACCCGCGCGGACTCCTGGTCGTCGAGGTCGCGCTCCTGCTCCAGGTAGGGGTTGATGGCCTCCTCGACGGCCCGCACCTCGGGCTGCCGGGCGACGTGGCGCAGCGCCGCGAGCAGGTCGCCGCGCACCTCGATGGCCCGCACGACCCGGTTGCCGTGCATGAACAGGGAGGTACGGCACAGCCGGGTCGTCTCGTCGACCTGCGCCTCGGGCGAGGCGTAGTCGGAGAGGATCCGCTTGACCTCCCGCTCGCTGCCCGGCTTGACCGTGAAGGTCAGCGCGTGCCGGATCACGCCGTCGCCGATCCGCGGGGAGGCCTGGAGCCGGCGCCGCGACGCGGCCCCGGCCGGCTCGCCGCCGGTCTCGCGGACGATGTGGAACCGCAGCGACCGGGTGTCCCGGACGCAGCTGTGCAGCGGTTCCACCATCCGCACGTGCTCCTCGCTGTTCACCCAGGTGAGGAACGGCGGGGCGCTCTCCCACTCGCTGGTGATGAGCCATTGGGAGGGGTTCTCGATCGACTGGCACAGCTGGTCGCTGACGTGGCCGGGCACCTGCGCCACCTGGTTGCACAGTTGTTCGTAGGCCTCCAGGAACTGCTGCTGGGCACCGTCGTGGACGTCCACGAGCAGGACGACCCGGAGACGGGAGCCGTCGAACACGGACTGGGAGACCCTCTTCGACACCTCGCGCGTCGACTGGTCCGAGATCTTTTCCGACAGGGTGGTCATGCTGCGCATCTCCTTCACGGGGGCAGAGGCGAACGCCGGCCGCCGATGACGCGACGTCAGCGCTCCTTGATCCTGTGCCGCTTCCCGCGGTGCGCGCGACTCGCGTGAACCACGTGGGTGATGAAGTACGCGAAAGCCGTCTCAGCGGGCACAGAAACAGCGACGCGCCTCACATCCCGACCCTGCCTCTGGAGACTCGATGCAGCACAAAGCCGATCACCAGGTGCCCGTCCTCGTCGTGGGCGGCTCTCTGGTGGGCCTGTCCCTCTCCCTGTTCCTGGGCCGTCTCGGCGTACCGCACATGCTCGTCGAGCGGCACTCCGGAACGTCGATCCACCCGCGTGGCCGCGGCAACAACCTGCGCACGATGGAGCTGTTCCGGGTGGCCGGCATCGAGCCGGACATCAAGGCGGCGGCCTCGCTCCTCGCGGCCAACCACGGCATCCTCCAGACTCCGACGCTGGTCGGCGACGCCGGCGAATGGCTGTTCAGAGAGATCGACCCGGGCGGCGGACTGGCGAAGTTCAGCCCCACGACGTGGTGCCTGTGCAGCCAGAACGACCTCGAACCGGTGCTGCTGAAGGGGGCCCGCGCCCTCGGCGGCGACCTGCGCTACTTCCACGAACTGGAGGCGGTCGAGCAGGACCCCGAAGGGGTGACGGCGTTCGTCCGGGACCGTGACAGCGACGCGCTGTACACCGTCCGGGCGGACTATCTGGTCGCGTGCGACGGCCCGCGCAGCCCGGTCCGCAACCGGCTCGGCATCGGACAGAGCGGGCCGGGCGACCTCTTCGCCAACGTGAGTGTCACCTTCCGCTCCAAGCTGCTCGCCGAGACGGTCGGCGACCGGCACTTCATCTGCTGCTATCTCACGAACCCCGAGGCCGACGGCGCCCTGCTGCCCGTCGACAACACGGAGCACTGGGTCTTCCACGCCCCCTGGCACCCGGAGCACGGCGAGACCCTGGAGGAGTTCACCGAGGAGCGGCTCCAGCGGCACATCCGGCTGGCCGTCGGCGTCCCCGACCTCGACGTCGAGATCACCGGCAAGGCGTCCTGGCGCGCCGCGGAACGCGTCGCCGAGCGGTACTCGGCCGGCCGGGTCCTGCTCGCCGGCGACTCCGCCCACGAGATGTCCCCGACCGGCGCCTTCGGCTCCAACACCGGCATCCAGGACGCCCACAACCTGGCCTGGAAGCTGTCCGCCGTCCTCGACGGCTGGGCCGGACCGGGTCTGCTGGAGACCTACGACACCGAACGCCGGCCCGTCGCCCTGGCCACCAGCGCCCGCGCCTCGGCCCGGTCGGTGGAGCACAGCCACCCCGGTTTCGCGCCCACGCCCGGCGTCGGCGGCGGCCCGCGCAGCGGCATCCTCCCGGTGGTCCTGTGCTACCGCTACCTGGAGGGCGCCGTCCTGGACGCCGACCCCACCCATCCGGTCGTACCCGACGCGGTGCGGCTGACCGCGGACCCGGGCAGCCGGTCCCCGCACCTGTGGCTGCGCCGGGCGGGCGCCCGGCTCTCCACGGTCGACCTGTACGAGCGGTCCATGGTGCTGCTCTGCGACGCCGGGTCGGCGGCGGGCGCCGCCTGGCACGCGGCCGCCCGCCGCATCGCCGGCACGGACGGCGTACGGCTGGAGGCGTACCGGATCGGCGCGGGTGCGGACGCCGACCTGACGTACGACGGAGAGGGACCCGGCGGCGGCACGGACTGGGCCGCGGCGCACGGCACGACGGCCGACGGGGCGGTGCTGGTACGGCCGGACGGGTTCGTCGCCTGGCGCGCGGCCGGCGCGGCGGCGGACCCGGAGGCGGAGCTGCGGGGGGTGCTGGCGGCGGTCCTGCGCAGGGGCTGAGCACACCGGTGAGCCCGGCGGCCGCCGGGCTCACCGGGATCCGGGATTCAGGCCCCGGTCAGATCCGTACCTCGACCGTCTTCGCCAGCCGGTCGTGCAGGCCGCGGCCGTCGCGGTCCCAGACCAGGGCGGGGATCGCGAGGCAGAGCAGGACCGTGCGCACCAGGGAGCGCCCCGGGCTGACCGTGCCGGTCTCCAGGGCCACGACCCGGATGCCGAAGAGGCGCTTGCCCGGGGTGAAGCCGACCGTGCCGACGGTCAGGGCGCTCAGGACGAAGAAGACGCCGAGTGCCCAGTTGCTCGTGGCCGGGCCGTAGCCGTGGGTGATCAGGCCGTATGCGATCAGGACGCACAGCGCCCAGTCCACGGCGAGGGCGCCGAGCCGCCTGCCGGGCCGTGCGATCGAGTTCGGTCCGTGCTCCGGGAGACCGAGCTGCTCGCCCCGGTAACCGAAGTCGGCGCCCGCCTCTTCCATGGCCGCGCGCGGCCCGGAGAGCCACGATCCGATTGCCTGCCTGTTGTCCACCCGTCCACGGTACTGCGCCCGGTTTCGGGCACTACGCACAGGGGTGGGCCGGCGCTACCGTGGACGAGTGGCTGGTTAACTTCTGCGAAACAAACGGGTCACGCCCGAGAAATCACCCGTCCCTAGGGTCGAGACCAGCGTGTGCCACCGCACTGGCCGCACGAACGATCTACCACCCCGGCGAGGACGGTCGGGAGTAGGAGGAGCTGGATGTTCCAGAACGCCGACGAGGCCAAGAAGTTCATCGCGGACGAGGACGTCAAGTTCGTCGACGTCCGCTTCTGCGACCTGCCGGGCGTCATGCAGCACTTCACGGTGCCCGTTGAGGCGTTCGACCCGGACGAGGAGCTGGCCTTCGACGGGTCGTCGATCCGTGGTTTCCAGGCCATCCACGAGTCCGACATGGCTCTGCGTGCCGACCTGTCCACCGCGCGGGTGGACCCGTTCCGCCGGGACAAGACCCTCAACATCAACTTCTTCATCCACGACCCGATCACGGGCGAGCAGTACTCCCGTGACCCGCGGAACGTGGCCAAGAAGGCGGAGGCGTACCTGGCGTCGACGGGTATCGCCGACACCGCGTACTTCGGCCCCGAGGCCGAGTTCTACGTCTTCGACAGCGTGCGCTTCGCCACCTCGGCGAACGAGTCCTTCTACCACATCGACTCCGAGGCGGGTGCCTGGAACACCGGCGCCCTGGAGAACAACCGTGGGTACAAGGTCCGCTACAAGGGCGGCTACTTCCCGGTCGCCCCGGTCGACCACTTCGCCGACCTGCGCGCCGAGATCTCCCTGGAGCTGGAGCGGTCCGGCCTGAAGGTCGAGCGCCAGCACCACGAGGTGGGCACGGCCGGCCAGGCGGAGATCAACTACAAGTTCAACACCCTGCTCGCCGCCGCCGACGACCTCCAGCTCTTCAAGTACATCGTGAAGAACGTCGCCTGGCGCAACGGCAAGACCGCGACCTTCATGCCGAAGCCGATCTTCGGCGACAACGGCTCGGGCATGCACGTGCACCAGTCGCTGTGGAGCAACGGCGACCCGCTGTTCTACGACGAGGCCGGTTACGCGGGCCTGTCGGACACCGCCCGCTACTACATCGGCGGCATCCTCAAGCACGCCCCGGCCCTGCTTGCCTTCACCAACCCGACGGTGAACTCGTACCACCGTCTGGTGCCGGGCTTCGAGGCGCCGATCAACCTGGTGTACTCGCAGCGCAACCGCTCCGCCGCGATGCGTATCCCGATCACGGGCTCCAACCCGAAGGCCAAGCGCGTCGAGTTCCGCGCGCCCGACTCCTCCGGCAACCCGTACCTGGCCTTCTCGGCCCTGCTGCTCGCGGGCCTGGACGGCGTCAAGAACAAGATCGAGCCGGCCGAGCCGATCGACAAGGACCTGTACGAGCTGGCTCCCGAGGAGCACGCGAACGTCGCCCAGGTCCCGACCTCCCTCGGCGCCGTCCTCGACGCCCTTGAGGCCGACCACGAGTTCCTCCTCCAGGGCGACGTGTTCACGTCCGACCTGATCGAGACGTGGGTCGACTTCAAGCGCACCAACGAGATCGCCCCGCTCCAGCTGCGCCCGCACCCGCACGAGTTCGAGCTGTACTTCGACGTGTGATATCGCCCCAGGTCAGAGCGGGTAACCGCTCCCCTGGGCCGCCTGTGGGCCGTCGGCCGTGTTCTTCCCCCTCGGGAAGGCACGGCCGACGGCCTTTTTCGGGCCCTGCGCCGCGAACGGCTGTCGAGCGCTCTGGCCCCGCCGCCGCTCAGCTCTGCGCACCGGCTCCGCCGGGGCCGGTGTCCGCATCCGGCACGCCGAACGCGGCGTCGCTGGCCCTGCGGGCACGGCCTTGGCTGTTCGGCATGAGGTGCGTGTACGTCCGGAGCGTGAACCCCGGGCCGGAGTAACCGAGGTACTCGGCCAGGGCCTTGATGTTCGCGCCGGGTGCTCTTCTTGCTGTGCGGGTGGGCGTTGGTGCCGCGAGGGTGGGCTGAAGGCGCTTGAGGCGGTCCGCAGCGGGCCGTGCGTGCCCCTTGCGTGCCAGGTCAGCAGCCATCCGCATTGCGCGATCTTCCAAACCCGGATCGTGGCGACCGCCGGCGGGAGGCAGGGCCGAAGGATTGCGTCGACCGGTCCGGGATGCGGTGGCCGACGCAAGATCGTCCACTCCGACCTCCGATGGCAGTGACGGCAACGCGTCTTCGTGGTGGGCGGGTCGTCATGGTGTGGCCGGTGAGGGTCCGGTACCGGCAGCAGCTGAGGTACCTGCAACCACAGACCGCATGAAAGCGTCACTTGCGGTGACCGAGCCCTGTCGCCCCCCTGGAGGGCCTCCGTTGCCATCACCACCTCAGCCGCCTCTGCCGCCATCTTTGCCACCGCTGCGCGGGCAGTCACCAGCGGTGTGGATACGGCGTACGTTCCGCTCACGCAAGGCGCTGTCAGGCGTCACACAGTGGTTCATCGACTGGGGTATACCGATCGCCCTGCTCATCGGGTTCGTCTGGGTGTTCGGTGCCAGCCGATCCGAAAAGGGTTGGAGCGGCATTTACAGGGCGTTCACGCTCATCGACCCGCCCGTGCACGAATCGTCGTGGGGCGCGTCGGTTCTCGGCTGGCTGCTTGTTCCCGCCCTCATCGGTGGAGTGGCCGGTCATGTGATCGCTACCCGGATGCAGCGGGTCAAGGAAATCGCCACCAATCACCTCTTCCAGCAGAGGGGCCTCGCCTGCCGGCTCAAGTTGCCGGGAAGGATCACCTTCCTCGAGTCGCTCCACCTCAAGAGCGCGGTGGACCAGGAGTTCCTGGACCGCTATGTGAGGCGGGCCCACCGGGGAGACTGGAAGAAGGCCCAGGACCACTGGGAGATCCTGGTCCGGGACGTACTCTGCACGGTCGAACTTGCTGAACTGGACCGCACCGAGGCACTGGAATCCGCCGAGAGCTTCGCCCGCGCCGTGATGTGGCTGACCGGCTACCAGGACAAGTGCCTCGTGTGCACCGCGCGCGCCAACCACCCGTGACCCTTCAGGAAGGACCCTTACGATGCAGACACGAAGCGTTGTGGAGATCGCTCGCGCCGCCCTGCGCGAAATCTTTCCCACCGCTCCCGAGGACGGTCTGGATGAGGGGGCACGTCACCTCGCCCGCTGGGGAGTCGAAGGTCACGGAACCCAGCTCGACAACTCGGCCGCCGCGATCATGTACATCGATCTGGCCTTCGCGTCCCAAGAGAGGCAAGTGCCGGACAACGTCGTTCTGGCCGCCGAAGTTCGTGATACCGCACGGACCTGGCGTGCGCCATCACAGCGGGGCTGACCACATCACTTCTTCGACGTGTGACAGACGCCCCGCAGCGCCGACGACGGCCCCGCCGCTCCCCCGGGACGGCGGGGCCCCGGCGTCGTCGGGGTCAGGTCAGGGCGGATGCCGACGGTACGACCACGCCGTAGAGGTCCGTGACGGTGGCGAGGGCGCTGTGGTGGAGCTGGGCCGCGGGTACCTCGGCGAGCGGTGTCCGCAGGGGGCGGGTGGCGCAGGTGTCGGCGACCACGGTGGGGCGGTTGCCGCGCAGGAAGGCGCCCTGGGCGGTGAACAGGACGCACATGTGGGTCATGAAGCCGGCGATCACGACGTCCCGGTGGCCGGCGGCGTCCACGTGTTCGGCGAGGTCGGTGCCGTGGAACGCGTCGGGGGCGGTCTTGACGACGACGGGTTCGCCGTCGAGGGGGGCGACGCGGGGGTGGATGCGGCCGATCTCGGCGCGGATGTCGTACGGGGTGCCCTCGCCGCCGTCGTGGATGACGTGGACGACCCGGGCGCCCGCGGCCCGGGCCCTGGCGAGCAGGCCGGCCGCGGCGTCGAGGGCGGCCCGCCAGCCGTCCAGCTCCAGCACGCCGCGCGTGTAGGTGTTCTGGTAGTCGACCAGGATCAGCGTGGCACCGGCGAGGGAGGCCGGTCTCTGGTCGAGGCCGTTCAGGTCGCGCAGGGTCGTGGTGGGCATGTCGGCCCCTTCTCGGGTGGTGGCGTGGGTACGGCGACCACGCTAGGAGCCGGTCCTGATGGCGGCAATGTCAGGTAACTTGCAGATCCGGACATCGGGAGAGGGGGCGGGGGACATGGGCGGGGTCCGGCGGTTGATCGTGATCATGTTGTTCGACGGCGTCGACCTGCTGGACGTCACCGGTCCCCCGGAGGTGTTCGCGCTGCTGCGGAGGGAGACCGACGGCGCCAGCGGGTACGAGGTGGCGCTGGCCGCCGAGACCCTGGAGCCCGTCACCACCGCCGCCGGCGTGCGGATGCTGCCCGACCTCACCTTCGCGGAGCTGTCCGGGCGCGCCATCGACACGCTGCTGGTGCCGGGCTCGGTCGAGGTCGACGAGGAGCGCCGGGTGCACGCCCTCGCCGATCCCGGCGTCGTCGCCCGGGTGCGGACGCTCGCCGCCCGCAGCCGGCGCGTCGCCTCCGTCTGCGTGGGCGCGCACCTGCTCGCCGCCGCCGGTCTGCTGGACGGCAGGCGGGCCACCACCCACTGGTCGACCGCCGGGCAGCTCGCCGCCGAGCACCCCTCGGTCGAGGTCGACGCCGACCCGATCTTCATCCGGGACGGCGGGGTGTGGACCGGCGCGGGCATCACCGCCTGCCTGGACCTGTCCCTCGCACTGGTCGCGGAGGACTTCGGGGAGGCCGTCGCCCTGCGGATCGCCCGTCAGCTGGTCATGTACCTGAAGCGGCCGGGCGGCCAGAGCCAGTTCAGCGTGCCCGTCGAGCCCGTCTCGACCACCCGGCGCATGGCCGATCTGCGCCACTTCGTCGCCGAGCACCTCACCGGGCCGCTGACCCTCGCCGACCTCGCCCGGCACGCCCACGTCAGCGAGCGCCAGCTGGCCCGCGTCTTCAAGGCGGAACTCGGCATGACCCCGGCCGCCTATCTGGAGGCGGCCCGCGTGGAGGCCGCCCGCAACCGGCTGGAGACCACGGACGACACCCTCGACCGGATCGCGTCCGCGTGCGGTTTCGGTACGACCGACACCCTGATCCGGGCGTTCCGCCGCAAGCTCGACACCACACCCACCGAGTACCGCACCCGTTTCCGCCATTCCGGCTGACCGGGTCCCGCAACCGTGCAACCTTTCGCACTTCTCAAACTTCCTATTGTCGGGGGATCATCCCTCCGGATCGTGTCGGACGAGAGAGGTTGAACGGGGATGCCGGAACAGGACGACTGGGAGCACGAGTTCGATCACAGATGGGCGAACTCGGCCGAGCACAAGGAACCCTCCGCCCGGGCCCGCATGCTCGCCGCCCGCTGGAAGGAGAATCCCCCGGACCCCACCCCCTTCCGGGCCGACCCCGACCCGGCCCCCCGCCGCTCGTCCTGGGTCTCGACCGCCGTGGTCCTCGGCTGCGTGGCGGTGGTCATCGTCCTCCTCGGCTACGCCCAGATGCGCTCGCCGTACTGACGCCCGGCGGTTCGGCGACGGCCCTTTGCCGCCCCTGGGGCCGTTCGCGACCGCTTCATGGGAATCCGCAGGTGCACACTGGACAGCGGGGCGAGTGCCTGACTGCGGGGTGATGCGAGATGCGGAGCCGGTTCCGGAGTGATCGGCGGCTGGCCGTGCGTATGGGCCTGACGATGTTCCTGCTCGGGCTGCTGTACGTGGGGTTCGTCGCCGCGCTGATCGTGCTGCTGAAGTCCTGGGTGCTGGTCGCCGTCCTGATCGGGGCGATGTTCGTGGCGCAGTTCTGGTTCTCGGACCGGATCGCGATGTTCGCCATGCGCGGGCGGGTCGTGGAGCGGGAGGAGTATCCCGGGCTGCACGCCGTCGTGGACCGGCTGTGCGCGCTCGCCGACCTGCCCAAGCCGGTGGTCGCCGTGTCCGCGATGGACATGCCGAACGCGTTCGCGACCGGCCGCAGCGCCGATCACGCGGTGGTCTGTGTGACGACCGGGCTGCTGCGCCGGCTGGAGCCGGCGGAGCTGGAGGGCGTGCTGGCGCACGAGTTGTCCCACGTGCGGCACAAGGACGTCGCCGTGATCACGATCGCCTCGTTCCTGGGGGTGGTCGCGGGTCTGGTCGTACGGTTCGCGTTCTACTCGCAGGTCTTCGGCGGCCGCCGCGACCAGAACACCGCCGCCGTGTTCGCCGCGGTGCTCGGCGTCTCCGCGGCCGTGTACGCGATCAGCTTCCTGCTGATCCGGGCCCTGTCGCGGTACCGGGAGCTGGCGGCCGACCGTGCGGCGGCGCTGCTGACCGGCCGGCCCTCGGCGCTGGCGGCGGCGCTCACCAAGGTCACCGGGGAGATCGCGCGGATCCCGACCAAGGACCTGCGGACGGCGCAGGCGTTCAACGCGTTCTACTTCACTCCGGCGACCGGCCGGGAGCCCGGCATCGAGCGGTTCTTCTCCACGCACCCGAGCCTGGAGCAGCGGCTGGAGCAGCTGGGCCGGATCTCGGCGGAGCTGGGCGAGGCCGCCACCCCGGGGAAGGCGGGCTGACCGTGGGGCTGCTGGACATCCTGCTGGGCCGTTCGAAACCGGCCGCGCCCGATCTGGACCGGCTGTTCGCGCTGCCGTCGGCGGCCGTGACGCTGGAGGCCGCGGCCGGTTTCACGCCGACCGGGGACGGGGCGGTGTGCTTCGCCACGGTCGAGGGGGCGGCCTTCGAGCAGATGCACCGGGAGGTGCAGGCGCTGCTGGACGCGGACACCGAGCGCACCGGGCCGCCGGTGGAGCTGCGCCGGGACGGCTACGGCTACTCCTGGCTGGTGTCCCGGCGTACGCCCGGCCGGCTGCCCGAGCTGGTCAACGACCTGCACGCGGTCAACACCTCGCTGGAGGTCAACGGCTTCGGCCCGCAACTGCTGTGCTCGCTGGCCGGGTTCACCGACGGGACGGGCCGCAGGCTGGCGCTCGTCTACCTCTACAAGCGCGGCACCTTCTATCCGTTCGCCCCGCTGCCCGGTGCCGCCGAGCGGCGGGACACCGCGCTGGAACTCCAGCTGAGGGCGGTGCTCGGGGGCGACCTGCGGATCGAGCCGGACCTGGGCCGCTGGTTCCCGGTGTGGGGCGCCCCCGGCCTCTGACGGCCGGGGGCGCCCCCGCTCACTTCGTGCTCCCGCCCCGCTCCTGCCAGGCCTCGCGGGGCCGTTCACGGCGGTAGCGGCGCTCCCACCGGGCCTGCCGGTCCCGGCGCTCCCGGTACGCCCGGTAGCTGTCGGGCGGGGCGCCGGAGCCCGCGGGCGGTGTCGTGCCGGGCGGTGCCGTGCCGGGCGAGCCGCGTCCGTGTGTCGCGTACAGGTAGAGCAGGACGACGGCGGCGAGCCACCAGAGGTGGTTCCCGATTCCGAGGATCACCAGGACGACGGTCCCGGTCGCGAGCGTTCCACGCATGACGGACCTCCTGGGGTGAGTCGGGGGACGTGCCTGCGTGTGCTCAGCGTAGGCAGGCCGTGACGTTCGGTGCACCCCGTTTTCCGGGGGTGTGGACGGCCGTGAGTGAATGGCCCGCATGGATGAACTCACCGACTTCAGCCACCAGTACGACGGCGAACGGCTCAGCGGGGTGAGCGCCGGACGGCCCGGCCGGACCACGGCGCTCCTGCTGCACGGCGCCGGCAACGGCAGCAAGGAGCGGCTGCTGCCGTTCGTCACCGACTTCGCCGACCGGGGCTGCCGCGCCCTGGCGTTCGACTTCTCCGGCCACGGCGGGAGCACGGGCGCGCTCGCGGAGCTGAGCCTGCGCCGGCGGTTCGAGCAGGCGGTGGCGGTGCTCGACGCGCACGTCCCGGCCGGTGATCCCCTGGTGCTGGTCGGTTTCAGCATGAGCGGCCAGACGGTGGCGGATCTGGTACGGCACTACGGGCGCCGGGTGGCGGCGGTGGGTCTGTGCGCTCCCGCCGTGTACACGCGGGAGGCCTGGGAGCTCCCGTTCGGCACCGGTGCGGGCCGCTTCTCCGCGCTGATCCGCACCCCGGACAGCTGGCGGCGCTCCCCCGCCCTGGAGGCGTACCGCGCTTACGAGGGCCGGGCGGTGCTGGCGGTCCCGGGGACCGACACGGTCATCCCGCCGGCGGTGACGGCGGCCGTACAGGAGGCGCTGTCGGCCGGCAGCCGGTTCACCCGCTTCGAACTCCCCGGGGCGGACCACTTCCTGGGCCGGTGGTTCCGCGACCACGCCGAGGACCGGAAGGCCTTCGTGACGGCACTGCTGGACGGGCCGCCCCGGGTGCCGGGCCCGCTGGTCGGCGGCACCGGCGGCACCGGCGACCCCGGCGGCACCGGGTCGTGAGCCGGGCAGGCCGGCCTGACGGGGGGACGGCGGCACACCGGCACACCGCACTGCAGCACCCGGGCCGTCCCGCGCTTCCGTACGCCGCCGCAGTGGCAGTCGACGGCGTGACGAGGTGACGGCCGGGTGCCGGGTGTCCCGTACCGGCGGTGCGGGGCACCCGGCAGGGCGGGTGGTTCAGCGCGCGTAACGCATCAGCGTCCGCACCATGTGGCACGTGGTGTCCGACGGGGGGCGCATCCCGATCCGCTCGGCCGTGCTGCGGATCGTCTCGTTCCGGGCCTGGTCCGGCAGGTAGACGCCGGAGTCGAGCAGGGCTATGGCGAGGCGCATGGCCTTCAGGCGCCGGTTGTGCGTGACGTACCACTCGCGCGGCCGTCCGGCCGGCAGCGGTCGCTTCGCCACGGGCTCGTAGGGCGAGTCGAACAGCACGGCGCGCTGGGCGGTGGACTGGGTCGGCAACGGCTTGGCCTTCAGGGCGGCAGCGGGCACAGGCATCCTCCTGTCGCGGTCAGGCGGTCCCCGGGGCTCCGGCGACCTCCTCGAACACTGATTCCAGTCTACCGGCGGGCACTGACAATCGGGGGTCTGCGAGAGGGCGAGAATCCGCAGGTGGAGCCGGATATTGACTCACTGTCACGGGTGGGGGCGACGGGACTGCCGAGGTGTCACAAAATCGAACACGACCCCCGCCGAGTACCGTGTCCCGCATGGAGATCTGGATCAACCCGGCCTGTTCCAAGTGCCGGAGCGCGCTCAGCCTGCTCGACGCGGAGCAGGCCGACTACACCGTCCGCCGCTACCTGGAGGACGTGCCCGGCGAGGACGAGATCAGGGCCGTGCTGGAGCGGCTGAACCTGGAGCCCTGGGACATCACCCGCACCCAGGAACCGGTCGCCGGGGAGCTGGGGCTCAAGGAGTGGCCGCGGGACGAGGGCGCGCGGGACCGGTGGATCACCGCGCTCGCCGAGCACCCCCGGCTCATCCAGCGCCCGATCATCACGGCGGACGACGGAACGGCGCTGGTGGCGCGCACCGAGGAGGCCGTACGGGAGGCCCTGGCGCACAACAAGAGCTGAGAACGGCTCAACTCCCTTGTGACGCAGGTTACTCGGACGGTATCCGCGACCGCTGAGCAACCTCGTTCGGTATCTCGTACATAGCGGCGTACGCTCCCCTACCTCTTCAGGAGGCGCGGATGTCGCGCAGGAGAACTCTCGGTACGAAGAAGAAGATCGCGCTGCTCGTCAGCGCCGCGGCGGTGGCGGGCGGCGGGGCCTTCGCGCTGGCGTCCACCTCGAACGCCGCGCAGAGCCCGCAGCAGGCCAAGACGCTGTCCGCCGGGGACTCCACCGTCTGCCAGGGGCTGGCCACGGCCCACGGCAACAACGACAAGTTCATCGCGGACCAGAGGGCGAAACCGGACGCGCAGTCGGCGGCCCGGATCGCCAACCGCGAGGCGGTCATCAAGCAGATCGAGGTCCAGCAGAAGGCGGCCGGCTGCACCGTTGGGGAATCGGCTCAGGGCTCCCAGGCGGCGCAGGGCGGCAACGCCCAGCAGGGCGGCGGTCAGCAGGCGGGTGCCGGTCAGCAGGCGGGGGGCGCCCAGCAGTCCGCGCAGCCCTCGCAGCCGGCCGCCGCGGGAGACAACGGCGCCGGCGCCGCCTCCGGCCAGCAGGTGTGCAAGGGCTCCACGGTGACCCTCTCCGGCGAGGGCGGCGCCCCGGCGGCGTCCAGCAACCAGTTCCCGGCGGGCACCACCCTGAAGGTCACCAACCTGGACAACAACAAGTCCACCACGGTGAAGGTGACCTCCGTCTCCGGCAGTTGCGTGCTGCTCAACAACGCGGCCTTCGAACAGGTCCGGGAACCGGGCAAGTTCCTCATCCGCCGCGCCGTGATCGAGAAGGTGGGGTGAGGCTCAGGCAGCCGTCAGGAAACCGGTGAGGCGGCGGACCAGGGCGGGTGACGCCGACTGCGGCAGCGCATGGTGGGAGACGTCCGGCAGTACGGCCGTCTCCGCGAGCGGCAGCAGCGCACCGGCCCGCGTCGCCACCTCCCAGGGGTCATGGGTCCTGCTGTTCGCGGCCACGAGCAGCAGGACCGGCACCCTCAGGGCGCGCAGCGCGTCCGGCGCCGGGCGCGGGCCGGTCACCGGTTTCGCGGCCGGGAAGCCGGCGGCGGCCTCCTGGAGGGCCAGCCAGTCGGGATCGGGCGCCGCTCCCCCGGTCTCCCATTCCAGGAAGGCGCGGATCCGGCGGGGTGCGGGCCGCAGCAGCATCGGCAGCGCGTGCAGCAGGTACGCCGTCTTGAACCCGGCGAAGCACTGGGTCGGGTCCAGGAGGAACAGACGGCGCACCCGGGCGGGCGCGCGCAGCGCGTGGTGCAGGGCGATCCAGCCGCCGTAGGAATGGCCGCCGACGTCGGCCGAGGTGATGCCGAGGCCGTCCAGGACGGCGTCCACCCAGTCGGCCAGGTCGGCGACCGTACGGGGGTGGCGGTCGCCGGCCGGGCTCAGCCCGGGCGCGCCGGGCAGGTCCACGGCGTACACGCGGCGCGTGCGCGCCAGGCCGGCGGCCTGCGCGTACCAGGAGGCGGAGGTCGCCCCGCCGCCGCCCGGCAGCAGGAGCAGCGGCGGTGCGTCGCGCGGGCCGCAGGCGTTGACGTGGGCCTCGCCGAAGGGCGTGGAGACCGGCAGCGCCGTACGGTCGGCCGGCCACTTCGCCATGACCCTGTCGTACGCGATCCGGTACGCCGCACGGTCGTGTCCGGACATGGCGCCGCCCCCTATCATCTCGCTCAGCAAGATATTCGCCGAGCGAGATGATAGCCGGGAGGCTGCTCGTGTCCACCCCGCCCGCCCCGTCCGGCCCCGCCCCGGGGCCCGAGTTGGAGACCGTCCACCTGCTGCGCGCCGCCGCCGTCGAACTCGGCCTGCACAGCGCCCGGTTCGCGCACCGCAACGGCATGCATCCCACCGACGTACGCGCCCTGATCGCGCTCATGGACGCGCGGCGCGCGGGCGAGGAGACGAGCGCCGGGCGGCTCGGCGGCCTGCTCGGGCTCAATTCCGCGGGTACGACCGCGCTCGTCGACCGGCTGGAGCGGGCCGGGCTGGTGCGCCGGGTGCGCGGGCGCGAGGACCGGCGCAGGGTCGTGGTGGAGGTGGAGGACCGCGCGATGGACCTCGGCTGGGCCTTCTTCGGGCCGCTGATCGAGCGGTCGGTGGAGCTGCTGCGCGGCTACGACGACCACCAGCTCGCGGCGATCCGGGACTTCCTCACCGGCGTACGGGAGGCCGCCGCCGCGGCCCGGTGAGCGGTCCTCGCGCCACCCGGCGGGCCGCACCGGGTGAGCCCGGCCACAACGGGGCCGGGTAACACGGGGTTCACATTCGGGCAATGGACGGGAAACGGCCTGTTGACAGGCTGCCCGGCAGATCGAGCGGCGCCCCGTGCCGCAGCGCCGCGGCACCCGCGAGTGCGCCCGACCACCCCCGGAGGATGTGGCCCCGTGACCTTCAAGGCTGAGTACATCTGGATCGACGGCACCGCGCCGACGGCCAAGCTGCGTTCCAAGACGAAGATCGTCACGGGTGCCTTCGCCGGTCTCGACACGCTGCCGGTCTGGGGCTTCGACGGGTCGTCCACCAACCAGGCCGAGGGCCACTCCTCGGACCGCGTGCTCAAGCCGGTCTTCACCTGCCCGGACCCGATCCGCGGCGGCGACGACATCCTGGTGCTGTGCGAGGTGCTCGACATCGACATGACGCCGCACCGCTCCAACACGCGGGCCGCGCTCGCGGAGGTCGCCGAACGGTTCGCCGCGCAGGAGCCGATCTTCGGCATCGAGCAGGAGTACACCTTCTTCGACGGCTCCCGCCCGCTGGGCTTCCCCGAGAACGGCTTCCCGGCCCCGCAGGGCGGCTACTACTGCGGCGTCGGCGCGGACGAGATCTTCGGCCGCGACGTCGTCGAGGCCCACCTGGACCACTGCCTGAAGGCCGGTCTGGGCATCTCCGGCATCAACGCCGAGGTCATGCCGGGCCAGTGGGAGTTCCAGGTCGGCCCGCTCGCCCCGCTGGAGGTCTCCGACCAGCTGTGGGTGGCCCGCTGGCTGCTGTACCGCACCGCCGAGGACTTCGGCGTCTCCGCGACCCTGGACCCGAAGCCGGTGAAGGGCGACTGGAACGGCGCGGGCGCGCACACCAACTTCTCCACCAAGGCCATGCGCGAGGGTTACGACGCCATCATCACCGCGTGCGAGTCGCTCGGCGAGGGCTCCAAGCCGCTGGACCACGTCAAGAACTACGGCGCCGGCATCGACGAGCGCCTGACGGGCCTGCACGAGACCGCCCCCTGGGACAAGTACTCCTACGGCGTCTCCGACCGCGGCGCCTCGGTCCGCATCCCGTGGCAGGTCGAGAAGGACGGCAAGGGCTACATCGAGGACCGCCGCCCCAACGCCAACGTCGACCCGTACGTGGTGACCCGCCTGCTGGTGGACACCTGCTGCGCCGCACTGGAGAAGGCCGGCCAGGTCTGATCCACCGTCACCGCACCGAGGGGCGCCCGCTGTCACAGCGGGCGCCCCTCGCGCATGTCGCGCCCCCGTGCGCGCCGGTTCCCGGCCGCACCGGCCCGCCGCCGTCCCGAGGAGTGAGACGGCGTTCCGTCCGCGGTCGGCCGCCGTCACGCCCCTGACCAGGGCGTAACACCGGGGGACCAGGGGGGTGCCATGCCGATTTCACACCGCGGAAGCGTCCAAGCAGTGAGAGGAGTCTCCTGCCCGCCGCGCGCCTCTGCTTCAATGGGGCCATGGCCGGCTTCCAGAAGATCACCGCGACGGGTCGCGACGACCTTGAGCCGTTCTGGCCTTCCCGACAGCACCACGACTTCGACCGTGTGTGTCGCCGCGCGATGAACGCGCGGGCCCTCTAAAGCCGTACACCCCCGGCCTTCGGCCAGCGCGGAACGACGTACGTCCTCCGGCGCGCCCGACCACGAATCGCGGCCGCCGATCCTCCCGACGAACTCCTCGCGCGAAAGAGCTGACCTCTCATGGCGACCTCCGGTTCCCTCTCCACCGCCACCCTGGCCGACCCCGCCCCGAACGGCGCCCGGCACCGGCTCCGCGCCGTCGACCGGGACGAGGTGGTCGACGTCGCGGACTTCCTGCCGCCGGGCGCCACCTGGCTGCCCGCTCCGCAGCACACCCTGCCGACCCTGCCCGGCCAGCCGCCGATGGTCGGCTACCTGGTGCTGGTCCCGGCCGACCAGCGGCCCCCGTTCCTGCCGGTCGCGGTCCCGGACCAGCCGGAGCCCACGGCGGGCCCCGACGGCACCGACCCGCTGGTGCGGATCGACACCGTGCAGCGCACCGCCAGCGTCGACGGCCGCGAACTCGACCTTACCTACCTGGAGTTCGAGCTGCTCGCGCACCTGGTGGCGCACCCGCACCGGGTGCACACCCGCGACCAGCTGGTCACCACGGTGTGGGGCTACGGCCATGTCGGCGACGGCCGCACCGTCGACGTGCACATCGCCCGCCTGCGCCGCAAGCTGGGCGCCCAGCACCGGCACGCGATCCAGACGGTGCGCCGCGTCGGCTACAAGTACACGCCGCCGGCCGGCCGCTGACCGTTCTGCCGTCGGCAGAGCCGGGTGCTCCCGCGGCCCCGGACCGGGCACGATCCCGGCATGAGACTTCTGGTGCTGGGCGGTACGGAGTTCGTGGGGCGGGCCGTGGTGGAGGCCGCGCTCGGGCGCGGCTGGGAGGTGACCGTCTTCCACCGGGGACGGCACCGGCCCCCGCCCGGGGTGCGGTCGTTGCACGGCGACCGCACCGCGCCCGACGGTCTCACCGCGCTCACGGCGGACGGTTCCGGCTGGGACGCCGTGGTCGACACCTGGTCGTCCGCCCCGCGTGCCGTGCACGAGGCGGCCCGGCTGCTGCGCGGCCGGGCCGGCCGGTACGCGTACGTCTCCAGCCGGTCGGTCTACGCGTGGCCCTGGCCGCGCGGCGCCGCCGAGGACGCCCCGCTGGTCGAGGGCGCCGCCGACGCCGGAGCGACGGACTACGCG
Source organism: Streptomyces sp. NRRL S-1022 (assembly GCF_000720135.1). Taxonomy (GTDB): domain Bacteria; phylum Actinomycetota; class Actinomycetes; order Streptomycetales; family Streptomycetaceae; genus Streptomyces. The sequence continues at coordinate 69,839 of NZ_JOIU01000007.1, forward strand.
GCGGACAAGCGCGGCGGCGAACTGGCCGCCGTCGGGGCCTTCGGCGCGGCCGGCTCGCTGCTGGTCCGGGCCGGCCTGATCCTCGGCCCGTACGAGAACGTGGGCCGGCTGCCCTGGTGGCTGACCCGGATCGCCCGCGGCGGTCCCGTACTGGCCCCCGGCCCGCGCGAACTGCCGTTGCAGTACGTCGACGCGCGCGACCTCGCCAGGTGGCTGCTCGGCGCGCTGGAGCGCGGTCTGTCCGGGCCGTACGACCTGGTCGGGCCGCCCGGCCACGCCACGATGGGCGAGCTGCTCGGGGCGTGCCTGCGGGTCACCGGCGCGGACGCGGAGCTGTGCTGGACCGACCCGGAGCCGATCCTGGCCGCCGGGATCGAGCCGTGGACCGAGCTGCCGGTGTGGGTGCCGCCGGGCGGCGAGATGTTCGACGCCGTGCACTGCGCGGACGTGTCGCGGGCGCTGGCGACGGGACTGGTGTGCCGGCCGGTGGACGAGACCGTGGCGGACACCTGGCGCTGGCTGACGGGGTCCGGCGGCAGCGCGCCCCGGCGGCCGGACCGCCCCCGTCCGGGCCTGGACCCGGAGGTGGAGGCGAAGGTGCTGGCCCGGGCGGGGGGTGTACCTGGCACCACCCCCCAGGAGGGGCCCTCGGACGACTGACCCGGCCGCCGCCGTCGGCAAGACTGGCCGCATGAACACCGACTCAGACCGAGCCGCCTTCCGTTCCCAGGCCAGGGAGGCGCTGCTGGCCGCCGTACAGGGGCTGGTGCTGGCCGTCGTCGTGCTGCCGTGCGGTGTGGCCTTCCTCGTCCTGACCCTCCTCTCCGTCGCCCTGATACCGATCGGCATCGGCCTCCTCACCACTCCGGCGGTCCTCACCGGGGTACGGGCGCTGGCCGACGCCCGCAGGAGGCTCGCGGCCCAGTGGTGCGGGATCGGCATCCCGGCGGCGTACCGGCCGCTCCCGGAGCGCGCCAACCCCTGGACGCGCACCGTCGCGCTGCTCCGGGACCCGCAGGTACGGCGGGACGTGCTCTGGCTGCCGGTGGACATGACCGCGGGCTTCGTCACCGCGCTGGCACCGGCCGTGCTGGTGTTCTTCCCGCTCCAGGGCTTCCTGGTGGGCGCCGGGCTGTGGCGGGCGTACGTCCGGGAACCGGGCGACGTCTACTGGTACGGCTTCGTGCCGGTCACCGGCCAGGCGACGGCCCTCGGCGCGGCCGCGTTCGGTGCCCTCGTCCTCGCCGTCACCTGGCGCTTCACCCCCCGCCTGCTCACCGCGCACTTCCGGCTCGCCCGGGCCGTGATCGGCGCCTCCCACGCCGAACTCGCCGAGCGGGTCCGGGTGCTGACCGAGACCCGGCGGGACGCGGTCGACACCTCCGCCGCCGAACTGCGCCGCATCGAACGGGACCTGCACGACGGCGCCCAGGCCCGGCTGGTCGCCATGGGCATGGACCTCGGCACCATCGAGATGCTGGTCGAACGGGACCCGGCGCAGGCGAAGCGGCTGCTCGCCCAGGCCCGCCGCAACTCCGCCGACGCCCTGGCGGAGCTGCGCGACCTGGTGCGCGGCATCCACCCGCCGGTGCTCGCCGAACGCGGACTCGGCGACGCCGTACGGGCGCTGGCGCTGCGGCTGCCCCTTCCCACGGAGGTCACCGTGGAGCTGCCCGGCCGTGCGGACGCGCCGGTCGAGTCGGCCGCCTACTTCGCGGTGAGCGAGGTGCTCACCAACGCCGTCAAGCACTCCGGTGCCGACCGGATCCGGGTCGACCTGCACCACACCGACGGCCGGCTGCGGATCATCGTCACCGACGACGGACAGGGCGGCGCGGTGGCCGGGGCCGGTTCGGGGCTCGCCGGGATCGAGCGCCGGCTCGGTACCTTCGACGGAGTCCTGGCCGTCAGCAGTCCCGCCGGCGGTCCCACCATGGTGACCCTGGAGATCCCGTGCGTGTTGTCCTAGCCGAAGACCTCTTCCTGCTGCGTGACGGGCTGGTGCGGATGCTGGAGGCCTACGGCTTCGAGATCGCCGCCGCCGTCGAGTCCGGGCCGGAACTCAGCCGGGCGCTGGCCGAGTCGGCGCCGGACGTGGCGGTGGTGGACGTGCGGCTGCCGCCGACGCACACCGACGAGGGTCTGCAGTGCGCGCTCGCGGCCCGGCGGGCACGGCCCGGGCTGCCGGTGCTGGTCCTCTCCCAGCACGTGGAGCAGCTGTACGCGCGCGAGCTGCTCGCCGACGGCACGGGCGGGGTCGGCTACCTGCTGAAGGACCGGGTGTTCGACGCGGAACAGTTCGTGGACGCCGTACGGCGGGTGGCGGCCGGCGGTACGGCGATGGACCCGCAGGTGATCCAGCAGCTGCTGTCCCGGCGGTCGGCCGGCGACCAGCCGCTGGCCCGGCTGACCCCGCGCGAGCGGGAGGTGCTGGAGCTGATGGCGCAGGGCCGGTCCAACGCGGGGATCGCGGCCCAGCTCGTGGTGACGGAGCGGGCCGTCGCCAAGCACACCTCCAACATCTTCGCCAAGCTGGGCCTTGAGGTGTCCGACGACGACAACCGGCGCGTGCTGGCGGTGCTCGCCCATCTGGACCGTGACCGGTGATCTCGCAACTCCGCTGTTTCCGAGGGGAATTTGTGAGACCGGTGAACACCTTGGGGGCGGCGTCCGTATGGAAGGGCGCCGCTTCACTCCTGTCGGGCGCCTCGATGCTGCCCCGCAAGGAAGTCAGAGGAGTTCCATGGGACGCAACACACGAAAACGCCGTACGCCGCTGGCCACCAAGGCCATTGCCGCATCGGCGGCCCTAGCGCTCGGTGGGGGCGGGCTGATCTGGGCGAACTTCTACGCCTCGGCGCACGAGTCGAACAACCAGTCGTGGGGAGGCAACCAGACCAAGGCCGCGACGGCGCAGGCCGCGACCATCTCCTGCCCGGACGTCGGCCAGAAGCTGACGAACGTGCCGAACGCGGCCCGGCAGGGCGTGGCGACGGAGCTGGCGAACCTCGACAAGCAGATCACCGAGGCCTACAACCGGCTCGCCTCCACCAGGAACGCCCAGCAGCAGGACGCGAGCTTCGTACAGAACGCGATCGTCGGCCCCCTGAAGGAGAAGCGGTCGGCGACGATCGACCGGATCCGCATCGACATCCAGCGGGTCGGCGGTTCCTTCGACAACGCGCTCAAGCAGCTCGCCGCCTGTACGACGCAGACCGCCAACCAGACGAACGCCGGCGGCTCGCAGCAGAACGGCGGGCAGCAGCAGGGCCAGAACGGCGGCCAGCAGCAGAACGGCGGCCAGCAACAGGGCCAGAACGGCCAGCAGCAGAACGGCGGCCAGCAGCAGGGCCAGAACGGCCAGCAGGGCAACATCGGCGGGCAGGCCGGCAACGGCCCGGTCGCGGCGGACTTCGTCGACATCACCAAGGTGGCGCCGAACGTCCAGGGCAAACCGCGCAAGACCGGCAACGCCTCGACCGGCACCTTCACCACGCGCTGCGGCGTGAACGCGAACAAGAACTTCAACACCGACAACGTGATCGTGGCGCCCGGCGTGACCAACGGCGCGCACCACCTGCACGACTACGTCGGCAACCAGAAGATCAACGCGTTCGCCAGCAACAACACGTTCCTGCAGGGCGGCACCAGCTGCCAGAACCGCAGCGACCTGTCGTCGTACTACTGGCCGGTGGTCCGCATCCAGGACGGCACGCAGGACTTCGACCAGAACAAGGACGGCGGCGGCAAGGAAGGCAACGTCGGCCGCATCCTGACGCCGGCCCAGGCCCAGATCAAGTACGTGGGCAGCCCGGCGAGCAAGGTCGTCGCGATGCCGCAGTTCCTGCGCATCATCACCGGTGACGCCAAGACCACCACCAACGGTCTGGCGAACGCCAACGCGCACTGGAGCTGCACCGGCTTCGAGAACAAGGTGCAGCTGACGCAGCAGTACCCGATCTGTCCGCAGGGCAGCAAGGTGGTGCGCACGTTCGCCTTCCAGAGCTGCTGGGACGGGCAGAACACCGACAGCGCCAACCACCGCACCCACGTGGCGTTCGCCGACCCGGCGAGCGGTGTCTGCCCGAACGGGTTCAAGGCGATCCCGCAGCTGACCATGCGGCTCGTCTACAACATCAGCCCGCCGACCATCCAGAACGGACAGGTGAAGAACGCCTACGCCGTGGACGGCTTCCCGGAGCAGCTGCACAAGGCGGCCACGGACCACGACGACTTCATCAGCGTCACGAAGAACGGTCTGGCCAACAAGATCGCCAACTGCCTCAACAGCGGTCAGAACTGCGCGTGATCCGGTAACGGACGCAGGACAGAAGGCCGGTGACGAACCCCCCTCCCGTCACCGGCCTTCGTCATGCCCCGGCATCGCGGTCAGCCGCTGTGCGCGTGGTGGTCGGTGCCCTCCTCCAGGTCGCCGCCGAGCGTGCCGCGCAGCGCCTGGACCACCCCGTCGTCGCCGACGGCGACCCACTTGCGGCCGACCAGGTAGTGACCGCCGTAGTCCTTCGCGTCGTTGATCCACTCACGCTGGCCGCGGTCGGTGGCGAAGGTGGCGAGGATGAACCTGCCGTCGCCGTTGCGGCAGATGGCCTGGCGGATCTCGTCGGCGTCGGTCTGCATGTCCGGCTTGCACTTCACCTCGGCGGCCAGGCGCTCCAGGCTGCCGGTCGCGGTGGGCGGCACCGCATCGCCGTGCCCGCCCGAGCCGGAGCCGCAGCCCGCCAGCGTCACGACGGCCGCGACGCCGAGCAGCAGTCCTGTCAACCTCATCTGTTCCTCCGGTCCTGGTGTGCCAAGCATGCCCCAGCTCCTTCGGATACGGCTCCCGCGCGCGGTGCGCTCAAATCCGGTGACCGGGCGCGTACGGGTGTGCGAAGGTGGCGCGGTGAACGAGAAATGGGAAGACCGTGTGGCCGCCGCCTGGGCCGCGTTCGACGACTATCCGGAGGAGCGCGCGCACGAGTTCCGCGCGCTGATCGACGCACTGGTGGCCGAGCTGCCGGACGACAGTCCGCTGGGCCCCTTCGAGCAGGCCTGCGCCTGGGACTCCACCGGGCACTCCGACAGGGCGGTGCCGCTGTACCGGGAGGCGCTGGCCCGCGGGCTCGACGGCTACCGGGGCCGCCGGGCGAAGATCCAGCTGTCGAGTTCGCTGCGGAACACCGGGCACGCCGAGGAGGGCGTCAAGATCCTCACACCCGAACTGGACGGCCCTTCGGACGAGTTGGACGACGCGGTACGGGCCTGTCTCGCCCTGTGCCTGTCCAGCCTGGGCCGTGACCGCGAGGGCCTGTCCCTCGTGCTCGGCGCGCTCGCCCCCCATCTGCCGCGCTACCAGCGGTCGATGGCCAACTACGCGCGCGCCCTGGTCGAACCCCGGGGGTGAACCACTCGTCCGGCGGTGACCAACCACCGGCTCGCTCGTTCTCCCGGACGTGCAGTCACAGGATGTATCCCAGCGTCCCCCCACCGCCGGCGGCACCGGCCCGGTCGACGTCGAGCAGGCCGAGGCCGCGCTCGTCGAGCACTACCCCCGGCTGGTCCGGCTCGCCTACCTCGTGCTGCCGCCGGGCCTCGGCCGCAGCCGCCGCGTGCTGACCGCACACGCCCTCACCCAGCGCGCGCTGCCCCGGGGCCGCAAGCAGCCGTCCGTGATCCCGGCCCAGACCCCGGGCCGGGCGGGCGACCCCGGGTACGCCTACCTGCGCGAGCGGGTGCTGCGCACGGCCCTGGAGGCGGCCCGCCCGCGCAAGGGCCTGCCCCGGCTCGCCCAGCTGCCGCCGCTGCTGCCCCAGGTGTGGGGCCTCCGGCTGTTCCCGCGCTCGGGCGGCGCCGACGAACTCGCCCTGGACCAGCGGCTGTCCGCCCTGTCCGGACCGGCCCGCGCCGCCTACGTGCTGCGCGGCCTGGAGCAGCTGCCCGACCCGGACGTCCGCGACCTCCTCGAAGCCGCCGGGGTGGCCGACCCGGGCGGTGCGCTGGCCGCGGCGAACAGCGTGCCCGCCCAGCCGGGGCTGCTGTCCTCCCCCGAGTTCGACCCGTGCTCGCTGCAGGCCCGGCCCACCGACCTGATGCGCCGCCGCCAGCACACCAAGGCGGTGCTGGCCGCCGCCGGAGCGCTCGCGGTGTGCGGCGCGCTGATCGCCGTACCGGGCGGCGGCTGGGGCCCCGACGGCGCCGCCGCGCCCGCCTACGCCGAGAACCCGGCCGCCGAGGCCGCCCTCGACCCCGGCCGGCTGACCCGGGTCTCCCCCGCCGTCTGGCGCACCTCGGCCCGCACCGACTTCTCCGTCTGGCCCGCGCGCGGCCCGCTCACCGGGGACAAGGGCCTGCTGCGCCGTGCCCTCGCGGTCTGGGCCCGCCCCGGGGAGACGGTCCGGGTGTCGTCGACCCCCGGCACCCAGACCGGCGGCCCGGCCGGCCCGCCCCAGCTGCTGTACGCGGGCGAGATCGACACCGCCCGGGTGGTGATCCTCTACGACGGCCTGCGCATCGCCCGGTACGCCGAGCCGAAGAGCGGTACGCAGGGCGCGGCCCTGGACTTCGCCCGGGTCGACGGTGCGGCGGGCGGCGCGGCGGGCGCGCTGGTGCTGGGCCGCTCCGACGGCAACGTCCGCTATCTGACCGCTCCCTGGGTGACGAAGGCGGCCGAGCGGGACCTGACGAAGCCGGACGCGGCCGTGACGCCGCTCGCCCTGGCCGACGGGGTCACCGTGCCGCTGGCCAGCCCCGCCCTGCGGCCCGGCGCCTGCACCTCGTGGAACGTGCTCCAGCTGACCGGCGCCTCCGGCACGCAGCTCACCACCGACCTCGGCGAGCTGGTCCCGGCCCACCTCACGGCCGGCCGGCCCGGTGCAGCCGGGGAGGTGTCCGGCCCCGAGGGGCTGCGCACGTGGGCGCCGTTCGCCTGTTCCCTGGCGGCCGAGCGCTCGGCGGGCATCCGGAGCGTCAACGCCTGGGCGTACGCGGCGCAGCCGCTGCCCGACGGCAGCGGCTCCGGTACCTGGGTGTGCACCCGGGCGGAGACCTGGCGGGGCGACGGCACGGCCGCGCTGGCGCTGTTCCGCACGCCGGGCAGGGCGGCCGGGACGGTCGTCGCCAAGGGTACGGACGTGCCGGCCTGCGGGCCGCGTGATCCGCATGTGCTGGCCGGGGTGCTGTGGAAGTCGGCGGCGGGCTCCTGGTACCTGCTGGCGGCGGGGAGCAGGAACACCGCGTCGATCGGGGCCTCGGGCGGGGTCACCGCCTCCGCGCCGGGGCCGTTGCTGGCCGTGAAGGCCGCGCAGGGGGCGCGGGCGGACCTGACGGGGAGGCTGGCGGACGGGCGGGAGATCAGCGGGCTGCACTAGTTGACACTGGCGTCAACAAGCTGCCGCACAGGGGTTCTCAGGTCACCCTACCCGCCAGTACATTGACGCCATGTCTCATACGCAGGCCCGGGTGCCGCTCCAGGCGCGCAACGTGTCCTTCTCCTGGGAGGGCACACCGCTGCACTGGGTGCCGGGGGATCCCTTCACCTCGCACACCATCAACGTGCTGCACCTGCTGCTGCCGGCCGGGGAGCGCTGGTTCGTGCACGTGTACAAGCAGGTGCTGCCGTACATCCGGGACGAGCGGCTCCGCGCGGACGTCCTCGGATTCATCGGCCAGGAGGCGATGCACTCCCAGGCCCACGACGAGGTGCTGCCCCACCTGCGGGAGCTGGGCCTGGATCCGACGCCGTACACCGCGCAGGTCGACTGGTTCTTCGAGAAGCTGCTCGGCGACCGGACCCTCCCCCCGGGCAGGCCGCGCAGGTGGTGGCTGATGGAGCGGGTCGCCCTCATCGCGGCCATCGAGCACTACACGGCGTTCCTGGGCAACTGGGTCCTGGGCGCCGAGGCGCTCGACCGGCACGGCGCCGACCCGACCATGCTGGACCTGCTGCGCTGGCACGGCGCGGAGGAGGTCGAGCACCGCTCGGTCGCCTTCGAGCTGTTCATGCACCTCGACGGCGGCTACCGCCGGCGGGTGCGGACCTGGGCCACCGCCTTCACCGCGCTGGTGTTCCTGTGGCAGCGCGGGACGCGCTTCTTCATGGCGAACGACCCGGCCCTCGTCGACGGCAAGGCCTCGTTCAAGGACCTGTACGTCCGCGGCAGGCGGGGCCTGCTGCCCTCGACCGGGGACATGCTCAGGTCCGTCCCCCGCTACCTGCGCCGCGACTACCACCCCTCGCAGGAGGGCGACACCGAGCAGGCCGTCGCCTACCTGGCCTCCTCGCCCGCGGCCATCGCGGCGGAGAAGAGGGCCGCGTGATAGCGAAGCCGCGTACCGTCGCGCTCGTCGCGGGCGCCGCCCTGCTCACCCGGCGGGCCCTGCGCCGCCGCGTGAGGGTCTCCCCGCTGTGGCCGCTGCCCGCCCTGGACCCGCCGCTCTCCGGCCGGCCGCGCCCGCGGGCCCGGCGGCTGCTGCTCACCGCGCACGAGACCATCGCCGACGGGGTCGTACAACTGCGGCTGGAGGGCGCGGACCTGCCGCGCTGGGAGCCCGGGGCGCACCTGGACCTGGTGCTGCCGTCGGGGCTCGTGCGCCAGTACTCGCTGTGCGGGGACCCCGGGGACACCTCCTCCTACACGGTGGCCGCGCGGCTCGTGCCGTACGGCCGGGGCGGCTCCCGCGAGGTGCACGAGCGGCTCGCCGAGGGCATGGAGCTGGAGGTGCGCGGCCCCCGGAACCGCTTCCCGCTGGCCGGTGCGCCCTCGTACGTGTTCGTCGCCGGCGGCATCGGCATCACCCCGATCCTGCCGATGCTGCGGTCCCTGCCGGACGGCACCGACTTTCGGCTGCTGTACTGCGGGCGGACCCGGGCGTCGATGCCGTTCCTGGAGGAGGTGCGGGGACTGGCCGGGGACCGGCTGACGGTCGTCGCGGAGGACGAGGACGGCCGGCAGGATCTGGCCGCGCTGTTCGCCGGCACGGCCGCGGGTGCGGCGGTGTACTGCTGCGGCCCGGACGGCCTGACGGCGGCGGTGCAGGAGGCACTGCCCGAGGGGGCCGACCTGCACCTGGAGCGGTTCGCTCCGCGTGCGCCGGCCGGTGGCGACACCGCGTTCGAGCTGGAACTGCGGCGCAGCGGACGGACGCTGACCGTGCCGGCCGGTTCGACGGTGCTGGCCGCCGTGCGCCGGGAGCTGCCGGACACCGCCTACTCCTGTGAGCAGGGCTTCTGCGGGACCTGCCGGCAGCGGGTGCTGGACGGGGAGATCGATCACCGGGACGAGCTGCTGATCGACGCGGAACGGTCGGACTCGATGCTGATCTGCGTGTCCCGGGCGCGGGGCGATCGCCTGGTGCTCGACATGTGACCGCGGACGGCCGGAACCGATCGGTAAAGTGTTCGCATGAGTACCGGGGTTCGCCGCAGGATGGGCGTCGAGGAGCGGCGGCAGCAGCTGATCGGTGTCGCCCTCGACCTGTTCAGCCGACGCTCGCCCGACGACGTCTCCATCGACGAGATCGCCACGGCGGCGGGCATCTCCCGCCCGCTCGTCTACCACTACTTCCCCGGCAAACTCAGCCTGTACGAGGCCGCGTTGCAGCGTGCCTCGGAGGACCTCGCGAGCCGTTTCGCCGAGCCGCACGAGGGGCCGCTCGGCGCCCGGCTGCTGCGCGTGATGGGCCGCTACTTCGACTTCGTGGACGATCACGGCCCCGGTTTCTCGGCCCTGATGCGCGGCGGCCCGGCCGTCGGCTCCTCGACCACGAACGCGCTCATCGACTCCGTGCGGCAGGCCGCGTACGACCAGATCCTGTCGCACCTGGGCGTGCGGCAGGCGTCCCCGCGCCTGGAGCTGGTGGTCCGCTCCTGGATCTCGCTCGCCGAGTCCACGGCGTTGCTCTGGCTGGACGGCCGGCGCGTTCCGCGCGCCGAGCTGGAGGTCCAGCTCGTGCACGACTTCGCCGCGCTGGCCGCCGTCAGCGCGGCCTACGACCCGGACATGGCCGGGCTGCTGCGCACGATGGTGAAGGACGAGCCGGCCGACGGCCCCTTCGCGGACCTGGTCGGCCGGCTCATCGCCCTCGGTTCGTGAGCGTGTCCTAGCGGTCGAACTTCCGGTACGACGCGTCGAGGTCACGGATCTCGGCGGAGGCGTGCACGGCGCAGGCCGTGTCCGCCACGTGCTTGCGGAGCAGTTCCAGGACCGCCTCCGCCAGCCGCGCCTTCGTCTCGTCGCTGCGTCCGGCGAGGAGCCCGATCGTCACGTGCACGACGGCGTGCCCGCGCGCCCCGGGATCCTCGTACCCGAACACGGTGTACGCGCTCGGCCGGATCTGCGTCTTGCAGGCCTCCGGCTTCGCCGCCGCGATCTCCACGGTCGCCTCGTGCAGCGCCCGGGCGAAGCCCTCGCGGTCGAAGGCGTTCTCCACGATGTCCGAGTAGTCGATGGTGATCTGCGGCATGCGCACTCCTGTTCTACGGCGTCGGCCCGACCCTACTTCCCCGCCCGCGTGAACACCGCGACGGTCCGCGCCGGGACGCTGAACGTGCCCGGGCCGGCCGTGTAGGCGGAGGTCTTCACCACCGGGTCGGCGCCGGCGGCCTGCACCGGGTGCAGCCGGTAGTGCCGCCCGGCCAGCGCCGGGATCCGCTGTTCCTGCCGCTCGGGGGTGGCGTTGAAGACGACGACCAGGTCACCGAGGCGCATGGTGATCACGCCCGGGGTCTCGTCCTTGCCGGACAGCGGGAAGGAGAGGTGCTGCTGCACCTGCGCGGACGTGCCGAGCGAGAACGCCTTCTCCGTCGTGCTGATCCTGAGCAGGTCCCGGTAGGCGGCCGAGGCCCCGGTGATCTGCGGGCAGCCGACCTTCACGCTGGTGAGCAGCGGCCGGGCGTAGTCCCACTTGGAGGCGTTGTCGGCCGCCGGTGGCAGTCCGCGGCCGAAGCCGTTGCCGTCCGCGCAGTTCCAGTGGATGGCGTTGAACCAGTCCCCGCTGTCGAAGGAGTTGCGGTCCAGGGATTTCGAGCGCAGCAGGTCGGTGCCGGCCTGGGAGAGGGCCGGGCCCTGGGAGAGGGCCGCGGTGGCCATCGCCAGGACCTGCATGCGGGCCCGGTCGGCGGCCGGGGTGTCCTTGGGCAGCTTGTAGGCCAGCGCGTCGAACAGTGACTCGTTGTCGTGCGCGTCGACGTAGGCGAGGGCGTCGCCGGGCGCTGCCGCGTAGCCGGCGGGCTGGCCGTTGTAGTCGACCTGGGCGCCGGTGACGTCCTTGCCGTCGGTGTCGGTGAAGCGGTACCGGGCGAGGTTGCCGCTCAGACCGACCTTGATCAGGTCCTGGTAGTGCAGCAGCCGGGCCTTCTGCTCCTGCCTCGTGCCGTTGGCCGCGGAGGAGTTGGGGTCGGTGTACAGCCCGGACGCGAAACCCTGCACGCCGGGGTCGGCGTCGAAGGGGCCGCCGCCGCGCACCGCGTCCCGGGCACGGTCGGAGAAGGTGGCGATGCCGGTGCCGGCCATGTTCTGCTGCGTGGCCTGCACGAACCGGGCGTCGTTCGCGACCTCGCCGAAGTTCCAGCCCTCGCCGTACAGGACGATCTTCCTGCCGTCCACGCCGTCCTTCTCGGGCGTGAGCGCGTCCAGGGCCTTGCGGACGGCCAGGATGTTGGCCTTCGGGTGATGGCCCATGAGGTCGAAACGGAACCCGTCGACCTTGTACTGCCTGGCCCAGGTGACGATCGAGTCCACGACCAGCTTGCCCATCATCGCGTTCTCCGGCGCGGTGTTGGCACAGCAGGTACTGGTGGCCACCGAGCCGTCCGCCAGCAGCCGCTGGTAGTAACCGGGCACGATCCGGTCGAGCACCGAGGTCTCGGCCTGGCCGGCGGCCGCCGTGTGGTTGTAGACGACGTCCATGACGACCCGCAGGCCGTCCTGGTTGAGCGCCTTCACCATCGTGCGGAACTGAACGGTACGGGCGGTGCCGTCCGGGTCGGTGGCGTAGGAGCCCTCCGGGACCGTGTAGTGGTACGGGTCGTAACCCCAGTTGTAGGCGTCCTTCGCGGCGGTCTTCGCCACGCACTCCTGCTGCTTGTCGGAATCGGCCGGGTAGGAGGCCAGGTCACAGTCCGGCGTCGCCTGATCGGCCCGCTTCTCGGGGATCGTGGCGATGTCGAAGGCAGGCAGCAGATGCACGTACGACGTCCCCGCCTTCGCCAGCGCCCGCAAGTGCTTCGAACCGTCGCTGTTCTTGTCGGCGAACGCCAGGTAGGTGCCCCGGTCCTCGGCCGGAACGGTCTTGTCGGCCACCGAGAAGTCCCGGATGTGCAGCTCCTGGATCTGCGCGCCCCTCAACGGCACCGCCCTGGGCTTGCGCAGAGCCGCCCAGCCGCGCGGGGCGAGCTTCTTGTCGTTCAGGTCCACGACGAGGCTGCGCGCCGAGTTCGCGGTCAGCGCGACCGAGTAGGGGTCGGTGACCTTGTTGGTGACCACCTTGCGGACGCTGGGCGCCCACACCCTCACCACATACCGGTAAGGCTTGCCCTTCCAGGACGCCGGACCGGTGACGGACCAGACACCGGTGGTGTCGTTGCGGTGCATCCTCACGGACGTGCCGTCGAGGTCGAGGTGGACGCTCTGCGCGGTCGGCGCCCAGACGGCCAGTGTGGGCCTGCCGTCGTGGAAGGCCGGCCCGAGGGCGGCCTTCGTCGCCCCGGGGTACAGGTCGTCCAGCACGCCGGCGGTCTGCACACCGGTCGCGGCCAGGACGGCGCCGTTCGCGGCCCGCTGGGTGGCGACGAGCTGCCCGGCGAGCGCGCCGCGCACCCGGTCCCGGTCACGGGGGTCGACGGACCAGGCGGTGTAGTCCTTCAGGTGCGGGAACTTCGCCTTCTGGGCGTCGGTCAGGGTGGTCTTGGCCAATCGCAGCCAGCGCTCGTCGTCACTGGTCAGCGCACCGTCCCTGACGGTGATCGAGCCGTCGTGGGAGGAGAGGAGCTGGGTGGAGGCGGCGCCCTCGACGCCGTTCCAGGCGACGGTGTCCCGGTCGATCCAGATCGCCTTGGAGGTGCTCAGGTCGAGCGCGGCCGCGCTGCCCGCGGGCTGCGGCAGCAGGTGCTCCTCCTGGCCGTTCAACAGCCACACCTCGTGGCCGTCCGACTTGAGGTCGAGGGACTGGTCGGTGGGCAGGTCCTTCTCGTCGCCCTTGTGGATGATGTAGCTGAGACCGGTGGCACCCGCGCTGAGCGGCACCTCGAAGACCGCGCCATAGGCATCAGTCTTCACCGGCTTCAGCGGGTTCGACCAGTCGGTGGGGTTCGCCGCGCCGGTCCAGACGTGCAGGCCCCAGCCGGCGTAGTCGCCGTCGGCGCGGTGGTAGTGGATGACCGCCTTGGTCTCGTCCTGCGCCGGGTAGTCGGGCCTCGTGGTCAGGACGTCGGCCTTGCCCTGCTCGATCCACACCTCGCCGGTCCTGGTGACGTCGATGCTCCGGTCGGCGGAGACGTCCTTGTCGCCGTCCTTGTCGATGACCAGGAAGCCGACGTTCGAGGCGCCGGGCTTGAGCTTGACGTAGGCGAAGGCGCCGTAGGCGTCCCGGCCCACGAAGGGGTGACTGGCGGGCCAGTTCGTGGCCTCGCCGTCGGCGAGGTCGCCCCAGGCGTACAGGCCCCAGTTGTCGTAGTCGCCGTCGGTGCGCTTGTAGTGGACGACCGCGTAGTCGCGGGAGGAGGCGGTGGGGACCTCGGGCGCGGGCGCGGTGCCGGTGGCGCTGGTCGCCGTGGCGCTCGCGGTGCGTCCCGCGGAATCGACGACGACGGCCTTGTAGCGCAGGACGGTGCCCGCCTTCACGCCCTTGCCGATGGTCTGGGTGACCTTGTACGGGGCGTGGTCGGCGGAGCCGAGGGTGTGCCAGGCGCCGTTGCCGACCTGGGCGGCGAAGACGACCCGGTTCAGCTGTCCGCCCTCGACGTCGGCGGACAGCTCGACGGTGCCGGTGGCGCCGGCGTCCGGGGCCTTCAAGGTGAGGGACGGCTTGGCGGTGGGCTCGGCCAGGGGGCCGGCGGCCTTGAGGACGACGGCGGAGCCGGCCGGGACGGTGACCGTGACCTTGCGGTCGGCGTCGGAGTCCGCCGCGGCGTGCGTGCCGTAGATCCCGCGGTACGTCATGCCCGCGGAACCGGTCTCGAAGGTGGCGGTCTTCGCCTCGCCGGCGTTGTTGAGGGCGACGACGTACTCGGTGCCGGAGCGTGCGTCCGTCCGGGTGAAGGCGTAGACGCCGGCGCCGTCGGCCGCGTACCGCTCGGTCTGCACGCCGTCGGTGAGCGCCGGGTTGTCCTTCCGGAGTTTGGCGAGGGCGGCGATGTCCTGGTAGAGGGGGGCGCCGCGGTCGTAGGCGGCGCTCGCGTGGGTGCGGCCGGTGCCGATCTCGTCGTCGTCCAGGTAGTCGGCGACCTTGGAGGCGAACATGGTCTGGCGGGCGTCCTTGTCGCCGCCGGAGCCGGTGAAGCCCTGTTCGTCGCCGTAGTAGACGACCGGGTTGCCCCGGCTGAGGAACATCACCTCGTTGGCGAGCCTGTCCTTGGCCAGGATCTCGGCGTCGGTCGCCTTCGGGTTGTCCTGCTTCAGGAAGTATCCGATGCGGCCCATGTCGTGGTTGCCGAGGAAGGTGACCTGCTCGTACGCGTTGGCCTTGTCGGTGGTGTACCGGTAGTCGTCACCGAAGACGCCCGCCAGCTTCCGCGCGCTGCCGCCCTGGGAGGCGTAGGCGCGGGCCGCGTCCTGGAAGGGGAAGTCGAGGGTGGCGTCGAGCCGGCCCTGGGTGACGTACGGCGAGGTGACGGAGGTGTCGGCGGAGTAGACCTCGCCGAACATGAAGAATTTCTTCCGCCCGCGCTGTGCCGCGTACCGGTCCAGTGCGGTCGCCCACTGGGTCCAGAACTCCATGTTCACGTGCTTGACGGTGTCGATCCGGAACCCGTCGACGGCGAAGTCCCGCACCCACCGCTCGTAGATCTTCTCCATGCCGTGCACGACCTCGGGACGCTCGGTCCACAGGTCGTCCAGGCCGGAGAAGTCACCGTAGGTGGCGGACTCGCCGGCGTACGTCGAGTCGCCCCGGTTGTGGTACAGCGCCGGGTCGTCGAGCCAGGCCGGGACCTTGCTCCTGTCGGCGGCCTTCGGGGTGTACGGGAAGGAGCCGGTGCCGACGGCCGGGAAGGGCCGCCTGCCGTCGGCGTAGTCCGCGTCGTCGAAGGGCCTGCCGTCCTTCGTCAGGTACGGGAAGGCGCCCTTGGACAGGTAGTCGTAGGACTTCTGCTCGTAGTCCACGACGTCGGCGGTGTGGTTGGTGATGACGTCGAAGTAGACCTTCATGCCCTTGGCGTGCGCCTTGGCGATGAGGGTCTTGAGGTCCTGGTTGGTGCCGAAGTGCGGGTCGACCTGGGTGAAGTCGGTGATCCAGTACCCGTGGTAGCCGGCGGAGGCGTTGCTGCCCGTGCCCTGCACCGGGCGGTTCTTGAAGATGGGGGCCAGCCAGATGGCGGTGGTGCCGAGCCCCTTGATGTAGTCCAGCTTCCCGGTCAGGCCCTTGAGGTCGCCGCCCTGGTAGAAGCCCTTGTCGGTGGGGTCGTAGCCGGTGCTGAGCCGGGAGCCGGTGAGTCCGCCCCGGTCGTTCGAGGTGTCCCCGTTGGCGAACCGGTCCGGCATGACGAAGTAGAACTGCTCGCGGGTGTCGTCGTGCCGGGCGGGCACGGCGGCGAGCTTCGCGTCCGAGGGGGGTGCGGGCGGGGTGGCGGCCCGGGCCGCCGGTGCCTGGACCAGGGCGGCGGCGAGGGCCAGGCCGGTGAGAGCGGCGGCCCTTCTTCTGCCATGCGGCGTACGGCGCGTGCGGGGCGCCGGCCATCTCGGTATCACGGGTCGTGACTCCTCAGGGGGATTGCGACGGGGACTTGCAGCAAGGGGCGTGAAACCGCCCGAAAGGGGTTTCACGCACCGTCAGCAACGGTTTCAGCAACTGGACTTGCCGGCGTAGATCGCCAGGGCCGTGTCCGAGCCGAGGGTGGCGGTGAACTGTCCGCTGGAGTTCACGCTCACCGTGGTGTTGTTCTGGACGTTGCAGTACGTCCCGGCGGGCAGGGACGTCTGGTAGGTGCGGGTCAGCGACGAGGACTCGTGGTTGATGGCCACGTAGCCCTTGGCGCCCCGGCCGAACGCGATCGCGTTGTTGCCGTTGTCCCACCAGTTGCCGACCGCCTGGCCGCGGGTCGCGTTGCGGAAGGCGACCATGCGGATGATCTCCGGCCAGGCGTGCTGGCACTTCCAGCCGTCCTGCCAGCAGGCGTTCACCCGGCCGCCGTTGGGCGGGCCGGCGTCGGCGTCCGACCACTCGTAGCCGGAGTTGATGTCGGGGGCGCCGTAGGGCCAGGCGAGCATGAAGACGTTGGCCAGCGTGTAGTCGGCGCCGCTCTTGTAGTTCAGGGTGCTGCCGTTGCGCTCGGTGTCGTGGTTGTCCACGAAGACGCCGGCGGCCGAGCTGTTCAGGTAGCCCCAGCCCTCGCCGTAGTTGGTGAGGTACGCGAGCTTCTCACTGGTGAAGACCCGCTTGAGGTCGTAGGCGTAGCGGAACTCCTGGACGTCCCCGTTGCCGGTGTACTCGGAGGGCTGGACGGCCTCGCCCGCGCCGTAGATGACCTCCTGCTTCCAGTAGACCGACGGGCTGGTCAGGCGGCTCTTGATGTTGGCGAGGTCGTCGGCGGGAATGTGCTTGGCCGCGTCGATGCGGAAGCCGTCGACCCCGAGGGTGAGCAGGTCGTTCAGGTAGCCGGCGATCGTCTTGCGGACGTACTCCTCGCCGGTGTCCAGGTCGGCCAGGCCGACGAGTTCGCAGTGCTGCACGTTCCAGCGGTCGGAGTAGTTCGACACCTGGGAGGTGCAGTCGTCGAAGTCGTAGGAGGAGTACAGGCCCGGGTAGGCGTACTTCGTGTAGGACGAGCCGCCGGTGCCGGTGCCGCTGCCCGCCGACATGTGGTTGACCACCGTGTCGACGACGACCTTCACACCGGCCGCGTGGCAGGTGTTCACCATGTCCCGGAACGCCGTGCGGTCGCCGAGGCGGCCCGCGATCCTGTACGACACCGGCTGGTACGACGTCCACCACTGCGAGCCCTGTATGTGCTCGGCGGGTGGGGAGACCTGGACGTAGCCGTAGCCGGCGGGCCCGAGGGTGGTGGTGCACTCCTTGGCCACCGAGGCGTAGTTCCACTCGAACAGGACGGCGGTGACGTCCTTGGTGCCGGGCGGGGAGGCCTCGGCGGCGGTCGGGGTCATGCTCATCAGGGCGGCGGCCGTGAGGGCGACCGCCGCGGGGAGGGTTCTGCGTGCCATGTGGGGTTCCTTCGACGTTGAAGGCAAGGACCGCTGACGGCGCTTGCTGAAATCTTTCAGCAAACTTGCGGTGACGCAGATGTTAAAGGCCCGCTGCCCGAAAGGCAGCGGGCCGTAGTGAAGTTCATGAAAGAACTTTCAGAGCGGGCATCAGCCGGGGCCGCCGGCCCGGTCTCACTCCGCCGTCGTCCACCACACGGTCGTGTCGGCGGGCACCTTCGCCTCGCCGCCGGTCTCGGCGATCTCCCCGCTGGCGAGCAGCACACGGCCGTACGCCGGGGTCGTCACCGACTCGCCCGTGGTGTTCGCGACGCACACGAAGTCGCCGCGCCGGAGGGCCAGTACGCCCTCGGGCGCCCGCAGCCACTCCACCGCGTCACCGGCGCCCAGGTCCGGGTGCGAGCGGCGCGCCCGCAGCGCGGCCCGGTACAGCTCCAGCGTCGAGCCGGGCACGCCCGTCTGCGCCTCCACGCTCAGCTCGGCCCAGCCCGCCGGCTGCGGGAGCCAGCTGCCGCCGCTGCCGAAGCCGTACGACGAGCCCTCCCGGGTCCACGGGATCGGCACCCGGCAGCCGTCGCGGAAGCCGTCCTGGCCGGCGCCCCGGAAGTACGCCGGGTCCTGGCGCACCTCGTCGGGCAGGTCCACGACGTCCGGCAGGCCCAGTTCCTCGCCCTGGTAGACGTACGCCGAGCCGGGCAGCGCCAGCATCAGCAGGGTGGCCGCCCGGGCGCGCCGCAGGCCCAGTTCGCGGTCGCCCGCCGTGCGGATCTGGGTGCCGAGGCCGGGCGGGTTGGCGAAGCGGGTGGCGTGCCGGGTGACGTCGTGGTTGGACAGCACCCAGGTGGCGGGGGCACCGACCGGGCGCATGGCCTCCAGGGTCCGGTCGATCACCCCGCGCAGCTCGGCCGCGTCCCACTCCGTGCCCAGGTACTGGAAGTTGAAGGCCTGGTGGAGCTCGTCGGGGCGGACGTAGTTGGCGGTGCGCTCGACGGTCGGCGTCCAGGCCTCGGCGACGAAGATGCGTTCTGGGGGTCCCCCCGGCCGGAGGCTGGGGGAGTACTCGTCGAGGATCGTGCGCCACTGCCGGTAGACGGCGTGCACGCCGTCCTGGTCGAAGAACGGCATGACATCGTTGCCCAGCAGCTTGAGCTGGTCGTGGGAACCCAGGTCGGGGAGACCCTCGGCCTTCACCAGGCCGTGGGCGACGTCGATGCGGAAGCCGTCCACGCCCATGTCCAGCCAGAACCGCAGGATGGAGCGGAACTCGTCGCCGACGGCCGGGTGTTCCCAGTTGAAGTCGGGCTGCTCGGGGGCGAAGAGGTGCAGGTACCACTCGCCGGGCGTGCCGTCGGGTTCCGTGACCCGGGTCCAGGCCGGGCCGCCGAAGATGGACTCCCAGTCGTTGGGCGGGAGTTCGCCGTCCTCGCCCTTGCCGGGGCGGAAGTGGTAGCGCTCGCGCAGCGGGGAGCCGGGGCCCTCGGCGAGGGCGCGCTTGAACCACTCGTGCTGGTCGGAGGAGTGGTTCGGGACGAGGTCCACGATGATGCGCAGGCCGTGCGCGTGGGCGTCGCGGATCAGCGCGTCGGCGTCCAGCAGGGTGCCGAACATCGGGTCCACGGCGCGGTAGTCGGCGACGTCGTAGCCGGCGTCGGCCTGCGGGGAGGCGTAGAAGGGGCTGAGCCACACGGCGTCGACGCCGAGGTCACGCAGGTAGGGCAGACGGGAGCGTACGCCCTCCAGGTCGCCCATGCCGTCGCCGTTGCTGTCGGCGAAGCTGCGCGGGTAGACCTGGTAGATGACCGCGTCCCGCCACCAGTCATGGCGGGCGGCGACGGTGGCGACGGCGGAGTGGCGGGCCGGTGCGGCAGGGTGCTGCTGGCTCATGGTGTCCTTGATACGTAACAGGGGCATGGTGGTCGGGCGGTGGGTGCGGCGGCGGGCGGCCGGGAGGGACTGCGAGGCGGGCCGCGGTACAGCGGGGTCGGATGGCACAGCGGCCCGCCTGGTCGGGGTGCGGGCCTCAGCCCTTGGTGCCGCCGGCGGTGAGACCGGTGACGAGGTTCTTCTGCACGAGGTAGAAGAACACGGTCACGGGTATCGCGATCAGCACCGCGGTGGCGGCCATGTAGTTCCACTGGGCGTCGTGCTCGCTGACGAAGGTCTGCAGGCCGACGGCGAACGTGTACTTGGAGTCGTCCAGCAGGAAGGTGGTCGCGAAGGCGACCTCGCCGACGGCGGTGATGAAGTTGTAGAACGCGGCCACGGCCAGGCCCGGGCGGGCCAGCGGCAGGATGAGCCGGAAGAAGGTGCCGAACGGGCTCAGCCCGTCCACGCGTCCGGCCTCGTCGATCTCGAAGGGGATGGTGTCGAAGTACCCCTTGAGCAGCCAGGCGCTGTACGGCACCGCGGTGGTGCAGTTGATGAGGATCAGCGCCCAGTAGCTGTCGATGAGGCCGAGTTCGCTGAAGATCTCGTACATCGGCACGATCAGGATGGCGATCGGGAAGGCCTGGGTGAGCAGCAGGACCCACATCAGCTGCTTGTAGCCGGGGAAGCGCATCCGGGAGACCGCGTAGCCGGTGGTCGCGGCGACCAGGACACCGATCAGCGTGGTGCCGAGGGCCACGATCATGGTCGACTTGAACCAGTCGAGGAACCCGGTGTGCTCCAGCACGAAGCTGTAGTTGGAGAAGGTCGCCTTGCCCGCGATCCCGCCCGGGTGCAGGTAGTCCTCCTTGTCCGGGCCGAGGGAGAGGTAGCACAGCCAGGCCACCGGGGCCAGGGCGATCAGGCTCGCCACGACGAGGCCGCCGTGCAGCAGGGCGGTGCCGGCCGGGCCGCGCTCGCCGCGCCGGCGGCCCCGGCGCCGGGGCGCGGGTGCGGGGGCCGGGGCGGTCTCGGTCGTGTCCAGGGTGGTGGTGCTCATGGCGGCGGCTCCTGCGGCGTCAGACGGCGAGCTGGTCATTGCGCTTCAGCCAGCGGAAGTAGAAGGAGGTGAAGACGGTCAGGATCGACAGCAGCAGCACGCCGTACGCGGCGGACTGGGCGAAGTCGCGCGGCTGCTGGCCGAAGCCCAGGGCGTAGGCCCAGGTGACGAGGATCTGGGCGTCCGGGGCGGAGTTCTTGCCGAACAGCAGGAAGATGATGACGAACTGGTTGAAGGTCCAGATGATGCCGAGCAGCACGACGGTGGAGCCGACCGAGCGCAGCCCGGGCAGGGTGACGTGCCGGAACTGCTGCCAGGCGGTGGCGCCGTCCATCTCCGCGGCCTCGTAGAGCGTGGAGTCGATGGACTGCAGGCCGCCGAGCAGGGACAGCATCATGAACGGCACACCGCACCAGGTGTTGACCATGATCGCGGAGAACCGCTGCCAGAAGGTGTCCTCCAGCCACTCCGGCTGGGGCAGGTGGAGGCTGCCGAGGAGCTGGTTGAGCGCGCCGGAGTCGGCGAGCATGATCCGCCAGGAGAAGACGGTGACGAAGGTCGGCACGGCCCAGGGCAGGACGAGCAGCAGCCGGTAGACGGTACGGCCGCGCAGCTTCTGGTTGAGCATGAGCGCGAGGCCGAGGCCGATGGTGTAGTGCAGGGCGACGCAGGCCACCGTCCAGAACACGGTCCACAGGAAGTGCGACCAGAACCGGTCGTACGCCGTCGGGCCGAACAGGATGTCCTTGTAGTTGTCCAGGCCGATGAACTTGTAGGTGGCGTCGATGTGGTTGACGCCGATCGTGCGCGCCGAGTTGAGGCTGTTGGCGTCGGTGAGGGTGAGGTAGAAGCCCCGCACCAGCGGATAGCCCACGAGGACGCCGAGCACGAGGACCACCGGGGCGATCATCGCGTAGGCGTACCAGTACCTCTGGAAGCTGTTCCTGACGCGCTGCCCCAGCCCGGGACGAGGCGCGCGGTCACCGCGGCGCTTGCCGGTCGCGCGGTCGATGGCGACTGTCATGGTTCGACACCTTCAAACGTTCAAGGGGTTGGGCTGGGCACAGGGCGGTGGCCGCCGGATCCTTCCCTCCCCGTTCGCACGGGGAGGGTCCGACGGCCACTCGGACTCACTTGCTGAAGCCGTCGACCAGCTTGGAGATGGCCAGCTCGGCGTTGCCCAGGCCCTTGTCCAGCGACTCCTTGCCGCTGGCGATCTTGGGCAGCTCGGTGTCGAGCGGGCCCCACAGGGAGCTGTACTCGGGCAGCGCCGGGCGGGGCTGCGCGGCGGCCAGGACGCCCTGGTAGCCGGCGATGCCCGGGTCGGTCTTGACCTTGTCGGTGTAGGCGTCGGAGCGGGTGGGCAGGGTGGAGTTCTTCAGCGCGATGGTCTCCTGGGCCTGCGCCGAGGTCATGTACTTCACGAACTTCAGGGCCGCCTGCTGGTGGGCCTTGTCGGAGCCGGCGTAGACCGAGAGGTTGTGGCCGCCGGTCGGGGCGCCCGCCTTGCCGGCGGAGCCGGCCGGGACGGTGGCGATGCCGAGGTTCGACTTGTCCTTGAAGGCGCTGCCCTTGTAGAAGTTCGTGATCTCCCAGGGGCCCTGGATGATCGCGGCGACCTTGCCGTTGACGAACGCGTCCTGGATGTGGGCGTAGGCGTCGGCGGTGGCGTCGGCCTTGTGCAGGCCCTTGCCGGAGAACAGGCTCAGCCAGGTGCCGTAGGCCTTCTTGGCGGCGGCCGAGTTCACGGTGATCTTCTTGGCGGCGACGTCGACGGTGTCGGCGCCCTCGCCGTAGAGGAAGGTCTGGGCGTAGTAGGCCTGGGTGGAGCCCCAGTAGCCGTCGGTCCCGGCCTTGTCCTTGATCTTGGCGGCGTCGGCCTTCAGGTCGTCCCAGGTCTTGGGGGCCTCGGTGATGCCGGCCTTCTTGAACAGGGCCTTGTTGTAGACCAGCGCGAGGGTGTCGGTGACGAACGGCACGCCGTAGGTCTTGCCCTCGTACTGGGCCTGCTTGATCAGGTTCGGCTCGAACTTGCCCTGCTCGGCGAGGGCGTCGGTGCCGTCCAGCGGCAGGAAGAAGCCCTTCTTGGCGAAGGCCGGGGTCCAGCCGACCTCGGAGCGCAGCACGTCCGGGGCACCCGTGGCGCCGGCCGCGGTGTCGAACTTGTTCTGCGCCTGGTCGAAGGGCACGTTGACGTACTTGACCTTGATGTTCTTGTTGGCGGCCTCGAACTGCTGGACCAGGGCCTTGTACGTCGGCGCCTCATTGGTGGCGTTGGAGGTGTCCCACCAGGTGATGGTGACCGGGCCGTCCGACTTCCCGCTGTCGCTGTCGCTTCCGCCGCACGCCGTCGCCGTCAGGGCGAGGGACGCCACCAGCGCGGAGGCCGCTATGCCACGCCGCATGAGTTCTCCTTGAGGGTTAAGCCCGAGTGTTGCCACTGCGCCGATGGGGGTCCCCCAGCGCGAGCGAAGTCGAGCGTGGAGGAGGCCGCCGGGCGAGTGGGAACGTAACAGCCGTGTAAGCGTTGCGAAAGACCTTGCAGAAAAAAAGTGCAAGGCGACACGATGGTTACCCCGCCGTGACCGCCCGGCGACCGGGACGCAACCCGGTGGTGCAGGAGCTGAGCGGTCTGGACGGCAGCTGTGCAAGACTTGCAAGCTCTTGCCACGAAGAATCCCGAGGGAGCGCGATGACGCAGCAACCCACGGCAGGCCGTGCGCCCGCCCGCGACCGGCGCCCGAGCGGTGTGCAAGGGCGGATACGACCGGTACAGTCCAGTGGCGTGACCACACGGCTTGCCGACATCGCTGCGCAGGCGGGGGTGAGCGAAGCGACCGTCAGCCGGGTCCTCAACGGGAAGCCGGGCGTCGCCGCCACCACCCGCCAGTCCGTGCTCGCCGCGCTGGACGTGCTCGGCTACGAGCGCCCGGTGCGGCTGCGGCAGCGCAGCGAGGGCCTGGTGGGGCTGATCACGCCGGAGCTGGAGAACCCGATATTCCCGGCCCTGGCCCAGGTCATCGGCCAGGCGCTGACCCGCCAGGGCTACACGCCGGTGCTCGCCACGCAGACCCCGGGCGGGTCCACGGAGGACGAGCTGACCGAGATGCTGGTGGACCGCGGGGTCGCCGGGATCATCTACGTCTCCGGGCTGCACGCGGACACCACCGCCGACATGCAGCGCTACGAGCGGCTGCGCGCCCAGGGCGTGCCGTTCGTACTGGTGGACGGCTTCTCGCCGAAGGTGCAGGCGCCGTTCATCTCCCCCGACGACCGGGCGGCGATGGCGCTCGCGGTGACCCACCTGGTGTCGCTGGGGCACACCCGGATCGGGCTCGCGCTGGGGCCGAAGCGGTTCGTGCCCGTGCAGCGCAAGATCGAGGGCTTCGTCCGGGCCGTCCACGACCAGCTGGGCCTGCCCCCGCAGACCGTCGAGACGGAGCTGGTGCAGCACTCGCTGTACACGCTGGAGGGCGGCCAGGCGGCGGCGAGCGCGCTGATCGACCGGGACTGCACGGCCGTGGTCTGCGCCAGCGACATGATGGCGCTGGGCGCCATACGGGCGGCCCGCCAGCGGGGCCTGGAGGTCCCCCGGGACGTGTCCGTGGTCGGGTTCGACGACTCCCCGCTGATCGCCTTCACCGATCCGCCGTTGACCACGGTCCGCAAGCCGGTCCCGGCGATGGGGCAGGCCGCCGTGCGCACCCTGCTGGAGGAGATCGGCGGGACCCCGGCACCGCACAGCGAGTTCGTGTTCATGCCGGAACTGGTGGTGCGCGGCTCCACCGCTTCGGCCCCGCACGCCCTCCGCGCGTCGTAGAAGGTGCGCCGCGGACCCGGCCTTGGGATGATCGGCCGGGGATGCCGCATCTGGCAGACTCTGTGCCTATGAGTGACTCGACCGTGACAGGGCCGGAGGGGCACGAGCAGGTGGCCGTTCCGGGAACCGTCACGGGCGGGGACCGGCCCGGTCCGCTGGACCGCCTGCGCCGCCCGCGCCGGCCCCGGCTGTGGTTCGAGATCCTTCTGATCGCGGTGAGTTACTGGACGTACTCGCTGATCCGCAACGCGGTGCCGGAGCAGCGGGGCAAGGCCCTGCGCAACGCGGACTGGATCTGGCGCGCCGAGCACTCGCTCGGCGTCGCCGTCGAGCAGTCGGTCAACCACGCCGTGAATTCGGTGTCCTGGCTGATCGTGGGGATGAACTACTACTACGCCACCCTGCACTTCGCCGTCACGCTCGGGGTGCTCGTCTGGCTGTACCGGTGGCATCCCGGCCGGTACGCGGCCACCCGGATGGTGCTGTTCGCGACCACGGGTGTGGCCCTGGTCGGTTACTACCTGTTCCCGCTCGCGCCGCCCCGGCTGATGCACGGCGGGCACTTCGTGGACACCGTGACGGTGCACCACACCTGGGGTTCGATGGCCTCCGGCGACCTCAAGCACATGTCGAACCAGTACGCGGCGATGCCGTCGATGCACATCGGCTGGTCGCTGTGGTGCGGGCTGACGGTCTTCGCGCTGGCCTCGGTGCCGTGGGCGCGGGTGCTGGGGCTGCTGTATCCGGCGGCCACCCTGCTGGTGATCGTCGCCACGGCCAACCACTTCTGGCTCGACGCGGTGGGCGGGGTGCTCTGCCTGGCCTTCGGCTGCGCGGTCGCCCGGGTGTGGTACGGCCGCCTGCCGCACGCGCTGCCCCGGCTGGTGCCGGCCCGGCCGCCCGCGCCGGCTCAGGCCCTGTCGTCGTAGAACAGCTCCTCCACCACCGTGCGCGCCCGGCGGGCGGTACGGCGGTAGGCGTCCAGCATGTCCCCGGCGTGCCCGGCCCCGTGGCCCAGGTAGCGGCCGACGGCGGCCAGCTCGCGCGGCTCGGTCGGGAAGGTGTCCCCGGCCCGGCCGCGGACCAGCATCACCGCGTTGCGCACCCGGGTGGCCAGCACCCACGCCTCGTCCAGGATCCCGGCGTCCTCCGCGGCCAGCAGCCCGGCCTCGCGGGCGGCGGCCAGGGCCTGCCGGGTGCGGGTGGTGCGCAGGCCGGGGACGCGGTGGCCGTGCCGGAGCTGGATCAGCTGCACGGTCCACTCGACGTCGGACAGGCCGCCGGGGCCGAGCTTGGTGTGCAGCTTGGGGTCGGCGCCGCGGGGCAGCCGCTCGGACTCCATGCGGGCCTTGAGTCGGCGGATCTCGCGGACCGCGTCCTCGCCGAGGCCCTTGGCCGGGTAACGCAGCGGGTCGGCCAGCTCCACGAACCGCCGGGCCAGGTCCTCGTCGCCGGCGACCGGCTCGGCGCGCAGCAGCGCCTGTGACTCCCAGACCAGGGACCAGCGGCGGTAGTACGCCTCGTACGACTTCAGGGTGCGCACCAGGGGGCCCGACTTGCCCTCCGGGCGCAGGCCGGCGTCGATGAGCAGCGGCGGGTCGGCGCTGGGCAGCTGGAGCAGGCGGCGCATCTCGGCGACGACCCGGTTCGCCGCCGCGGCCGCCTCGTGCTCGTCGACGCCGTCCCGGGGTTCGTGCACGAACAGCACGTCCGCGTCGGAGCCGTAGCCCAGCTCGTGGCCGCCGAAGCGGCCCATCCCGATGATCGCGAACCGGGTGGGCAGGGTGTCCCCCCAGCCGTCCCGGACGACCGCGCGCAGCGTGCCGGCGAGGGTGGCCGCGGTCAGGTCGGAGACGGCCGCGCCGACCCGGTCCACCAGGGCGCCCTGGTCGGCCACGACGGGGCTGCTCTCGGTGCCGTAGGAGCTGATGATGTCGGCGGCGGTGGTGCGGAACAGCTCGCGGCGGCGGACGCCACGGGCCGCGGTGACGCCTTGCGCGGCGTTCTCGGCGCGGCCCACGGCCGCCAGGATCTCCTGCTCCAGCTGGGCGCGGTCGCGGGGCGCCAGGCCGCCGCCGAGGGCCGCCGGGCCGGCGCCGCTGCCGTCGCCGAGCAGGGCGACCGCCTCGGGGGCGCGCATCAGCAGGTCGGGGGCGAGGCGGCCGGCCGACAGGACGCGGGCCAGGTTCTCGGCCGCCGCGCCCTCGTCGCGCAGCAGCCGCAGGTACCAGGGCGTCTTGCCGAGCGCGTCGGAGACCTTGCGGAAGTTCAGCAGGCCGGCGTCCGGGTCGGCGGAGTCGGCGAACCAGCCCAGCAGGACCGGGAGCAGGGTGCGCTGGATCGCCGCCTTGCGGGTCACGCCGGAGGCCAGGGCCTCCAGGTGGCGCAGGGCGGCGGCCGGGTCGGCGTAGCCGAGCGCCTCCAGCCGTTCGCGGGCCGCCTCCGGGCGCAGCCGGGCCTCGCCGGGGGCGAGTTGGGCGACCGCGTCGAGCAGCGGGCGGTAGAAGAGCTTCTCGTGCAGCCGGCGTACGACGCCGGTGTGCCGCTTCCACTCGCGGTTCAGGCCGGTCACCGGGTCCGTGCGCAGGCCCAGGGAGCGGCCGAGGCGGCGCTGGTCCGGCTCGGACTCGGGGACGAGGTGGGTGCGGCGCAGCCGGTACAGCTGGATGCGGTGCTCCATGGAGCGCAGGAAGCGGTACGCCTCGTCCAGGCGGGCGGCGTCCTCGCGGCCGACGTAGCCGCCGGCGGCCAGGGCCTGGAGGGCGTCCAGGGTGGTGCCGCTGCGCAGGCCCGGGTCGGTGCGGCCGTGCACCAGCTGCAGGAGCTGGACGGCGAACTCGACGTCGCGGAGGCCGCCGGGGCCCAGCTTGAGTTCCCTGTCGATCTCGGCGGCGGGGATGTTCTCGACCACGCGGCGGCGCATCTTCTGGACGTCCGCCACGAAGTTCTCGCGCTCGGCCGCCTTCCAGACGAGGGGTTCGAGGGCGTCGACGTACGCCTCGCCGAGCGCGCGGTCGCCGGCCACCGGGCGGGCCTTGAGGAGGGCCTGGAACTCCCAGGTCTTCGCCCAGCGCTGGTAGTAGGCGAGGTGGCTGCTGAGGGTGCGGACGAGGGGGCCGTTGCGGCCCTCGGGGCGGAGGTTGGCGTCCACCGGCCAGATGGAGCCCTCGACGGTCGTCTCGGAGCAGATCCGCATCAGGTGGGAGGCGAGTCTCGTGGCGGACCGCAGGGCCTGGTGCTCGGGGACGCCCTCGGCCGGCTCCGCCACGAAGATCACGTCCACGTCGGAGACGTAGTTCAGCTCGTGGCCGCCGCACTTGCCCATCGCGATCACCGCGAGGCGGCAGGCGGCGGCGTCCTCGGGTGCGGCCCGCTCGGCCAGGGACAGGGCGGTGCGCAGGGTGGCGGTGGCCAGGTCGGCGAGTTCCGCGGCGGTCTCGGCGACGTCGGTGGTGCCGCAGACGTCCCGGGCGGCGATGGACAGCAGGCAGCGGCGGTAGGCGATCCGGAGCGAGACCGGGTCGGTGGCCTCGGCCAGGCCGTGTTCGAACTCCGTGACGCCGGGGTGCAGGTCGTGCGGCTCGTAGGTGACCAGGGCCTGCCAGTCGCCGGGGTGGCGGGCCAGGTGGTCGGCCAGGGCGGCGGAGGCGCCGAGGATGCCGAGGAGGCGGTCGCGGAGGGGTTTGGCCGCGATGAGGGTGTCCAGCAGCTCGCGGTGGGCGGTGGCGCCGGGCTGGGCCTCCAGGAGGCGGACCAGGCCGTGCAGGGCGAGGTCGGGGTCGGCGGTGGCGCCGAGGGCTTCCAGGAGGACGGGGTCGTCGCGGACGGGGGCCAGTTCGGGGCCGTCGAGGAGGCGCTCGGCGGCGGAGGGGTCCGTGAAGCCGTGCCGCAGCAGACGGGTGAAGGTGCTGCTCCTGCGCCCCGGCGTCATGTCCGTGACCTCCCCTTGCGTACGTCTCGGATCGAGCTCGTCCTGGCCAGAGCCTAACCGGAGGCAGCGACGGCGGCTTCGCGCACGGGGGGCGCCGTCCGCGCGCGATGGCGGTGCGCCGGCCATGCCCGCGGCGACCGCCACCAGTGCGTGCTGGCCCGTGGCGCACCTGCGGGGCCGGTTCGCGGGGGGGCTCGCCGTGCGCGCGGTGCGGGTGCGCCGGCCATGCCCGCGGCGACCGGCACCAGTGCGTGCTGGCCCGTGGCGCACCTGCGGGGCCGGTTCGCGGGGGGGGGCTCGCCGTGCGCGCGGTGCGAGTGCGCCGGCCATGCCCGCGGCGACCGGCACCGGTGCGTGCTGGCCCGTGGCGCACCTGCCACGCCTGCGGGGCCGGTTTGCGCACGGGGGGGCGGCTCGCCGTCCGCGCGCGGTGCGGGGGACGCCCGCCGTCCCCGCGGCGACCGGCGCCGGTGGGCCGAGGCGTGCGGCAGCCGGTGCCGGCACCCGGGGGCGTGCGGCGCGGCCGCCGTGCCCGCGGCGGCCCGGGGCGTGCGGCGTGCCTGCGGTGGGCCGGGTCGTGCGGCGTGCCCGTGGTGGGCCGGGACGCGTCGGGCGGTGTCCCTTCTGCGTGCGGCGGCCTGGCCGGGGTGTGCCGCCGGAGGGTGGCCGGCCTGTGCCGGGGGGCGGTGGAACGGCACGTTCCCTCCCCGCCGTGCGCGGCCCCCGGTCAGGGCGCGGTGCGGCTGGTGGTGCCGCGTTGGTGCGGCGTCCGCAGGAGGTCCTGGAGCGTCCGGGCCGCCGTGGGCGCCGCGTCCGCGCAGCAGTTGTTGAAGAGGACGTGCAGTTCGTCGGCGGCCTCCGCCAGGGCCTGGATGCCGGGCAGCCATTCGGTCAGCTCCCGCTCGGTGTAGGCGTGCCGGAAGCGGTCCTCCTTCGTGCCCTTCCCCCAGTGGGGGCTGCGGCCGTGGAAGCGGATGACGGACAGGCCGGGGGTCGTCACGGGAGCGGGCTGGACGCCCTCGTAGGTGTCCGTGGCCACGGCGGTCGCGTGCAGGTCCCTGAGGAAGGCGGCCGTACGGTCCGCCCGGTCGGGGTGCCACCAGGCGGGGTCGCGGAACTCCACCGCGAACGGCCAGTCGCGGGCGCGCTCGCGGGCGGTGCGGACGAAGCTCTCGGCCTTCGGGCCGGGAGTGAGGGAGGGCGGGTACTGGAAGAGGACGGTGCCCAGCCGGCCGGAGTGGCGCAGGGGGGCCAGCGCTTCGGCGTAGCGGTTCCAGATCTCGGTGCGCAGGTCCTCGTCCCGGGGGTGGCCGCGCAGGTCCGGCGGGAGGGCGGCGGGACGGGTGGGGTGGCCGGTGAGGAGGGAGAACGCCTTGACGTCGAAGCGGAAGCCGGTCGGCGTGCGGTCGGCCCACAGGGCGGTGGTGCGGGGGCTGGGCAGGGCGTAGTACGGGGAGTCGACCTCCACCAGCGGGAAGCGGGTCGTGTAGTACCGCAGGCGTTTCTCGGTGTCGCGGTGGCCGGGGGGATACCAGCCGCTCCTGAGCAGGTCCGGGTCGGTCCAGCCGCAGGTGCCGATGAGGATCTTCGCCATGGGAGCCCAAGTACCCGGCGTTCATCGGGTCTTCACCCGTGAGGTTGGCTTGCGTGGGCCGCGGGAATGTTGGCGTGTGCATGCTCTGTCCGCACCGCCAGCCGTCCATCCATTCCCCGGAGGTTGATGTGTCCGGCAGTTCTGCACGTTCGGCGTATCGCCGTGCCCGTACCGCCGTGGCGTCCGCCGCGGCCCTCGCCGCAGCCGCCGTCGGTCTGTGGACCGGGCTCGGCGGCGAGTCCGCCCATGCCGCGGGCGCCGTGCCCAGCCCGGACCACGTGGTCGTCGTGGTCTTCGAGAACCATGCGTACAGCCAGGTCATCGGGTCCTCCAGCGCGCCGTACATCAACTCGCTGAAGACGGGCGGCGCCAACCTGACCCAGTCGTACGCCGAGACCCACCCCAGCCAGCCCAACTACTTCGCGCTGTTCTCCGGTTCGACCCAGGGCATCACCGACGACAGCTGCTACACCCCGGGCTTCTCGTCGGCGCCCAACCTCGCCTCCGAGCTGATCGCCGCCGGCCGCACCTGGGCCAGCTACAACGAGACGCTGCCGAGCCAGGGTTCCACGACGTGCAGCAGCGGCGACTACGCCCGCAAGCACAACCCGTGGTTCGGTTTCAGCAACGTGCCGACCTCGACCGCGAAGACCTTCACGCAGTTCCCGGCCGACTACACGACGCTCCCCCAGGTGTCGTTCGTGGTGCCGAACCTGTGCAGCGACATGCACGACTGCTCGGTGTCCACCGGTGACACCTGGCTGAAGAACAACCTGGGCGCCTACGCGACCTGGGCCAAGACCCACAACAGCCTGCTCGTCGTCACCTTCGACGAGGACAACCGGCTGAGCGGCAACCGGATCCCGACCGTGCTCTACGGCCAGCCCGTGACCCCCGGGTCCAGCTCCGCCACCACGTACAACCACTACGACCTGCTGCGCACCCTGGAGGACAGCCAGGGCCTGAGCACGCACGCGGGCAACGCGGCCTCCGCCAAGGACATCTCCGGCATCTGGGCGTCCTGACGTGTACGTAGCGGACAGCCGTGCCAGTACGTCCGCTCAGGGCGCCGTCCGGCCTTCCGCCGGGCGGCGCCGTGCGGCCCTCGCCCCCACCGTGCTCGCCCTGGGGACGGTGAGCCTGGTCACCGACGTGTCGTCGGAGATGGTGACGGCGGTGCTGCCGCTGTACCTGGTGACCGGGCTGGGGCTGTCACCCCTGGGCTTCGGGCTGCTGGACGGCATCTACAACGGGTTCTCGGCGCTCGTGCGCCTGGTGGGCGGGCACTTGGCCGACCGGGGCGGCGGGCGGCACAAGTGGGTCGCCGGGCTCGGCTACGCCGTCTCGGCCGTGTGCAAGCCGCTGCTGCTGGTGGCGCACTCGCTGACGCCGATCGGGGTGGTGCTCGCCGCCGACCGGACGGGCAAGGGGCTGCGCACGGCACCGCGCGACGCGCTGATCTCGCTGTCCAGCACGCCCGAGACGCGCGGGCGGGCCTTCGGGGTGCACCGGGCGATGGACACCGCCGGGGCTCTGCTCGGGCCGCTGGTGGCGTTCCTGATCCTCCGGGCCACCGTGGACGGGTACGACGCGGTGTTCACCGTCAGCTTCTGTGTCGCCGTACTCGGCGTCCTGGTGCTGGTCCTGTTCGTGCCGGGCGGCCGGCGCGGCCCGGTCCCGGCGGAGCGGCCCACGCTGCGGGCGGCGTTCGCCCTGCTGCGCCGCCGCGACCTGCGCCGGATCACCGGCTGCGCGCTGCTGCTGGGCCTGGCCACGGTCAGCGACTCCTTCGTCTACCTGCTGCTCCAGCGCCGCCTCGGCGTCCCCGACCGCTGGTTCGCGCTGCTGCCGCTGGGCACGGCCGCCGCGTTCCTGCTGCTGGCGGTGCCGCTCGGCCGGCTCGCGGACCGGGTGGGCCGCTGGCCGGTCTTCCTGGCCGGCCACGGCGCCCTGCTGCTGGCCTACGGGCTGCTGCTGACCTCCTGGCACGGCACGCTGCTGCCCGGTCTGGTGCTCGCCCTGCACGGCGGCTTCTACGCGGCCACCGACGGGGTGCTGATGGCCGCCGCCTCCGACAGCGTGCCGGACGCACTGCGCTCCTCCGGGCTGGCCGTCGTACAGACCGGGCAGGCGCTGACCCGGTTCGCCTGCTCGCTGCTGTTCGGCGCGGCCTGGACGGTGTGGGGCGACCGGGCGGCCCTGGCCGGGGCGGCGGCGGCGCTGGCCGCGTGCGCCGCGTTCTCCCTCACCCTGCGCCCGAAGGGGCCGGTGCCCGCATGACCGTACGCAGCCGCGTCCTCGTCCTCGTCTCGGCCGTCGCCGTGCTCGCGGCCGTCGCCCTGGCCTCCGTGCTGCACGCCTCCGCGCGGGCGGACCGCCGTGACCACCCGCAGGCGGGCGGACCGCGCGTCACCCCGGGCACGGTGACGCTGCGCGGCGCCGGACGGCTGGTGTTCCGGAACATGGCGTGGGGGCCGCACCGGGACGAGCTGACGGCCGTCCCCGCGGGCGACCCGGGCGGGCCGCGCACCGCCGCCGGCCTCAAGTGCCTCCGTTTCCACGCCGCCTCGGGCACCGGCGTGTGCCTCCAGGCCGTGCACGGACCCGTCTCGGACACCTACCGCGCGCTGATCCTGGACGCCCGGCTGCGGACCGTGGACCGCTACGACGTGCCGGGCATCCCCTCACGCGCCCGGGTCTCCCCCACCGGGCACTTCGCCGCCTGGACGGCGTTCGTGGGCGGCGACTCGTACGCCGGGACCGACTTCTCCACGCGCGCGGCGATCGTGGACACCCGCAGCGGGGAGCTGATCCCGTCCCTGGAGGCGTTCCGGATCGTCAGGGACGGGCGTCCGTACCGGGCGGCGGACGTCAACTTCTGGGGCGTGACGTTCGCGGCCGACGACCGCACCTTCTACGCGACGATGGCGAGCGGGGGGCGGACGTACCTGGTCCGCGGCGATCTGCGCCGCCGCACGGTCACCACGCTGCACACGAACGTGGAGTGCCCGTCCCTGTCGCCGGACGGCACCCGGGTCGCGTACAAGAAGCGGGTCGCGGGCCTGCCGAAGGACGCGCCCTGGCGGCTGTACGTCCTGGACCTGCGGACCATGCGGGAGACCCCGCTCGCCGAGCCGCGCAGCGTGGACGACCAGGCCCTGTGGAAGGACGCGCGCACGCTCGTGTACGCGCTGCCCGGGGACTACGGCGCCGACCTCTACGAGGTCCCCGCGGACGGCTCGGGCCGGCCCCGCCGGATCAGCCCGGCCGCGGTGTCACCGGCGTACCTCGGTTAGCCCCGCCGGGAGTCAACCCGGCGCCCCCGGTTTCCGCCATCACGGTGGTTCACCTCCGTGGGCTGCCGGGGCACCGGACCGCCGCGCCGGAGACTTGCCGCGGCGGCGGCCGGGCGGCGGCCGGGAGAGAACGAGGGCACGGGATGGCCGACAGCAGGATCCTGGTCGCGGTACCGGAGCACCCGCGCGCCGAGGGCGCCGGGGCCGAGCAGCTGCGGAAGATCCGGGACGCGGTGGAGGCGGAGGGCTTCGGGGTGCGCTGGGCGGTCACCGCCGAGGACGCGGACGCGGTGCTGCGGACCGAGGCGGGCCTGGCCGCGGCCCTGGTCGCCTGGGACCTGCCCGGCGGGCGGGCCGCCGGTGACGGGCCCGGGGCCGCGCTCGCCGTGCCGGACGGGGCCGTCGACGGAGCTGCGGGCGGGGCCACCGTGCTGCGCCGGATCGGACGGCGGTACCAGAACCTGCCGGTGTTCCTCGTCATGGCCGAGGAGGGCCTGCGGGAACTGCCGCTGTGGGTGTCGGAGACGGTCGTCGGGTACGTGTGGCCGCTGGAGGACACCCCCGGGTTCATCGCGGGCCGGATCAGCAGCGCCGCCCGTGCCTACCGGGAGGACGTGCTGCCGCCGTTCTTCCGGGCGCTGCGCCGCTTCCACGACGCCCACGAGTACTCCTGGCACACCCCCGCCCACTCCGGGGGCGTGGCCTTCCTCAAGTCACCCGCGGGGCGCGCCTTCCACGACTACTTCGGCGAACGGCTGCTCCGCTCCGACCTGTCGATCTCGGTGGAGGAACTGGGCTCGCTGTTCGAGCACAGCGGCCCGATCGGGGAGGCGGAGCGCAACGCGGCCCGCGTCTTCGGCGCCGACCTCAGCTACTTCGTGCTGCACGGCGACTCCACCTGCAACCGGCTGGTGGGCCACTTCAGCGTCACCCGCGACGAACTCGCCCTGGTGGACCGCAACTGCCACAAGTCGGTGCTGCACGGCCTGGTGGTCTCCGGCGCCCGGCCCGTCTACCTGGTGCCCACCCGCAACGGCTACGGTCTCGCCGGCCCGCTCCCGCCGGCCGAGCTGGCGGCGGACTCGATCGCCGGCCGGATCGGCGCGCACCCGCTCGCCGAGGGCGCCGTCTCGCGGGACCCGCAGTACGCGGTGTTCACCAACTCCACCTACGACGGCCTGTGTTACGCCGCCGTACCGGTCGCGAAGGCGCTCGCGGCCAGCACGCCCCGGGTGCACTTCGACGAGGCGTGGTTCGCGTACGCCCGCTTCCATCCGCTGTACCGGGGCCGCTACGGCATGTCGGTGGACGCCGGCGCCTTCCCCGGCCCGGACCGGCCCACGGTCTTCTCGACCCAGTCCACGCACAAGCTGCTGGCCGCGCTGTCCCAGTCGGCGATGGTGCACGTACGGCCGGCGCCGCGGGCGCCCGTGGAGCACGACCGCTTCAACGAGGCGCTGATGATGCACGGCACCACCTCGCCCCTCTACCCGATGATCGCCTCGCTGGACGTGGCGACGGCCATGATGGACGGCCCGCAGGGCGAGTGGCTGCTGGACGAGGCGGTGACGGAGGCGATCCGCTTCCGTCAGGAGATGGTGCGGCTGGGGCGGCGGGTGACGAACGCCGGGGACCGGCCGCCGTGGTTCTTCGGCGTGTGGCAGCCGGAGGAGGTCACCGACCCGGCGACGGGCGAACGGCTGTCCTTCGCGGACGCCCCGCCCGAGCTGCTGCGCACCGAGCAGTCCTGCTGGCTGCTGGAACCGGGCGCCGCCTGGCACGGCTTCCCCGGGCTGACCGAGGGCCACTGCATGCTGGACCCGGTCAAGGTCACGCTGACCTGCCCGGGCATCACCGCCACCGGGGAGATGGCCGAGGAGGGCATCCCGGCCCGGATCCTCACCGCGTACCTGGCCACCCGGAACATCGTCGTCGAGAAGACCGACAGCTACACCACGCTGATCCTGTTCTCCATGGGCATCACGAAGGGCAAGTGGGGCACGCTGCTGGACGCCCTGATGGACTTCAAGGCCCTGTACGACTCCGACGCCCCGCTGGACCGGGTGCTGCCCGAGGCCGTCGCCGCGCACCCGAAGCGCTACGCCGGTCTGACCCTGCGCGAGCTGTGCCGGCAGATGCACGAGCAGCTGCGCTCGGCACGTCTGGTGGAATTGCTCGAAACCGCGTTCCAGCAGCTCCCGGAACCGGTCCACCCGCCCCAGCACTGCTACCAGCGGCTGGTGCGGGGCGGCACGGAACGCATCCGCATCGCCGACGCGGCGCACCGGGTGGCGGCCGCGATGGTCACGGTCACCCCGCCCGGCATCCCGGTCCTCATGCCGGGCGAGTCCACCGGCACCCCCGACGGCCCCCTCCTGCGCTACCTCACCGCCCTGGAGACCTTCGACCGCCGCTTCCCCGGCTTCCGCAGCGAAACCCACGGCGTGACGATCGACGAGGACAGCGGCGACTACGAGATCGAGGTACTGCGCCCGGAGTGACGGGCCCGCGTCGACGTCGGCACGCGGCCGCCCGGCCCGTCACGGACCCGGCTGCCCGGGGATGGACCCAGGGCGGCCGGAGGACCCCGGCCGCGGGCGGGCCGGTTCCTGCACCGGCAGACCCCAGGCCCGACGAATCGCCCTCAGCAGAGACCTTGCCGTGTAGGGCGACACGGGCGGTGACGGAGTGACGGAACTGCTGGAGCGTCTCCTCGCTCGGCTCCATCGCGCGGGCGGCGTCGGACTCGGCGGCCATGGCCGAACGAACCGCCTCGGCACTGCCTTGCGGTGGATATCCGCCTCGGTGGCCCCGGGGCGGAACGCCTCGGGGCCGACGGTCCACGGCCGTCGGCCCCGAGGGTCGTTCCGGCGGACCCCCGCCCCGAGCTGCGCTACAGCACCGGCAGGTTCTTCCGCAGTTCGAAGGCCGTCACCTCGGAGCGGTACTCCTCCCACTCCGACTTCTTGTTGCGCAGGAAGAAGTCGAAGACGTGCTCGCCGAGGGTTTCGGCGACCAGGTCGCTGCTCTCCATGAGGGTCAGGGCCTCGCCGAGGTTCTGCGGAAGGGGCTCGATGCCCATGGCGCGGCGTTCGGCGTTGGACAGGGCCCAGACGTCGTCCTCGGCGCCCGGCGGGAGTTCGTAGCCCTCCTCGATGCCCTTCAGGCCGGCGGCGAGGAGGACGGCGTAGGCCAGGTAGGGGTTGGTGCCGGAGTCGAGGGAGCGGACCTCGACGCGGGCGGAGCCGGTCTTGCCGGGCTTGTACATCGGGACGCGGACCAGGGCGCTGCGGTTGTTGTGGCCCCAGCAGATGTACGAGGGGGCCTCGCCGCCCGCGCCGGCCGTGCGCTCGGAGCCGCCCCAGATGCGCTTGTAGGAGTTCACCCACTGGTTGGTGACCGCGGAGATCTCCGCGGCGTGCCGCAGCAGGCCCGCGATGAAGGAGCGGCCGACCTTGGAGAGCTGGTACTCCGCGCCGGACTCGTAGAAGGCGTTGCGGTCGCCCTCGAAGAGGGACAGGTGGGTGTGCATGCCGGAGCCGGGGTGCTCGGAGAAGGGCTTCGGCATGAACGTCGCATGGACGCCCTGCTCCAGCGCCACCTGCTTCATGACCAGGCGGAACGTCATGATGTTGTCGGCCGTCGAGAGCGCGTCGGCGTAGCGCAGGTCGATCTCCTGCTGGCCCGGCGCGCCCTCGTGGTGGGAGAACTCCACCGAGATGCCCATGG
Organism: Streptomyces sp. NRRL S-1022; assembly: GCF_000720135.1. Taxonomy (GTDB): domain Bacteria; phylum Actinomycetota; class Actinomycetes; order Streptomycetales; family Streptomycetaceae; genus Streptomyces. The sequence goes on from NZ_JOIU01000007.1 coordinate 106,507, forward strand.
ACTCCAGCATGGTGATCGCCTGGCGGCGGAAGTCCATGCCGACGTTGGTGGGCGTGTGGTCGAAGTAGCCGGAGTTGTCGGCGGGGGTGGGCCGGGAGCCGTCCAGCGGGCGGTCCTTCAGCAGGAAGAACTCGATCTCCGGGTGGGTGTAGAAGGTGAAGCCCAGGTCGGAGGTGCGGGCGAGGGCACGCTTGAGGACGTAGCGCGGGTCGGCGAAGGACGGGGAGCCGTCCGGCATGAGGATGTCGCAGAACATGCGGGCCGTGCCGGGGGTCTCCGCGCGCCAGGGCAGGACCTGGAAGGTGGACGGGTCCGGCTTGGCGATCATGTCGGACTCGTAGACCCGGGCGAAGCCCTCGATCGCGGAGCCGTCGAACCCGATGCCCTCGTCGAAGGCCTGTTCGAGTTCAGCGGGGGCCACGGCGACGGACTTGAGGAAGCCCAGCACGTCCGTGAACCACAGGCGTACGAACCGGATGTCGCGCTCCTCCAAGGTCCGGAGCACGAACTCCTGCTGCTTGTCCATCTTCCGCTTCCCCATCCTTGCTGGTCAGGCCGCCTGTCCCCGGTACCACGGGAGGCGGTCGGGCACCTGAGCATCCCACCACAACACCGTTTCACGCGCGTTGCGGACCTTGATCGCCCGGGCGTCCTCGTGCTGAACGCCTCTCGTACGGCAGCTGTACTGCACTCTCGCCCATCTTGCCTGCTCGGACCGGCATCCGTAATGGCCGATCCCCTTCCTCCGTGACCGACACCACGGCCGTTAAATTTGCATCTCAAATGCAAGTTTTCATAGCGTGCGGCTGAGCCGAGTTCTCCGAGGAGTCCCGATGCTGACCGAGCAGTCCGCAGCAACCGTCCGTGCCACCCTGCCCGCCGTCGGCGGGGCGATCGGCGAGATCACCGAGCGCTTCTACACGCGCCTCTTCGACGCCCACCCCGCCCTGCTGCGCGACCTGTTCAACCGCGGCAACCAGGCGGCCGGCACCCAGCGGCAGGCCCTCGCCGGTTCGATCGCCGCCTTCGCCACGCACCTGCTGGACCACCCGGACCGGCGGCCGGACGCGATGCTCGCCCGCATCGCCCACAAGCACGCCTCCCTCGGCGTCGCCCCCGAGCAGTACGACGTCGTCCATGAGCACCTCTTCGCCGCCATCGCCGAGGTCCTCGGCGAGGCCGTCACGCCCGAGGTGGCCGCCGCCTGGGACGAGGTGTACTGGCTGATGGCGAACGCGCTGATCGCCATCGAGAAGCGGCTGTACGAGGAGGGCGGCGGCCCCGGCCTGCGCCCGTGGGAGGTCGTGGAGCGGGTCGAGGAGACGGCGGACGTCGTCACCCTCCGGCTGCGGCCGACCGACGGCGGCCCGGTGGCCGGCTTCCGCGCCGGGCAGTACGTCTCCGTCGGCGTCACCCTGCCGGACGGGGCCCGGCAGATCCGGCAGTACAGCCTGTCCGGGGCGCCCGGCGAGGCGGTACGCCAGATCACCGTCAAGCGCGTGCACGGCGCGGCCACGCCCGACGGCGAGGTCTCCCACCACCTCCACGCGCACGTGCGGCCCGGTGCCGTCCTTGAGCTGTCCGAGCCGTACGGCGACCTCGTCCTGTCCGGCGCGCCGGACACCCCCCTGCTGCTCGCCTCGGCGGGCATCGGCGTCACCCCGATGGTCGCGATGCTGGCCGGCCTCGCGGCCGGCGGCCACCGCGCCCCGGTCACCGTGGTGCACGGCGACCGCTCCCCCGCCGAGCACGCCCTGCGCGCCGACCACACGGCCTGGGCCGGCAAGCTGCCCGACGCCTCGGTGCACCTCTTCTACGAGCGGGACGCCGGGCCCGGCACCCGGACCGGCCTGGTCGACCTGGCGGACATCGCCGTACACCCCGGCACGCGCGCGTACCTGTGCGGCCCGCTGCCCTTCATGCGCGCCGTCCGCGCCCAGCTGACGGCGAAGGGCGTCGCCCCGGCGGACATCCACTACGAGGTCTTCGGCCCCGACCTGTGGCTGGCCGGGGGCTGAGCGACAGCGCCCCGTGAGGGCGCAAGTGCCACGACGGCGCCGCACCCGCCAGGCGGCCTGTCGTGGCACCTCGCCGTGTGCGCGGACCGCCCCCGCCCGCTCCCACCGGCCCCGCTCGGACCGCCCCCGCTCCCACCGATCCCGCTCAGGCCGACTCCGGCCGCCGGGCGATCCCGAGCAGCAGCGGTCCCGTCGGTTCGACCACGAGGCCGGCGATCGTGACCGGGTCCAGCGAGGCGAAGAACGCCTCCCGGGCCCCCCGCAGCGCGCCCCGCAGGCGGCAGGCGGAGCGCAGGGGGCAGGCCGGCGTGCCCTGCGTCCCCTCGCAGTCCACCACGTCGCCGTCGCCCTCGAAGGTCCGCACGACGGCGCCCACCGACGCCGTACGCCCCCGCTCGGTCAGCGTCAGCCCCCCGCCCCGCCCGCGCCGGGCGTCGACCAGGCCGAGGTGCTGCAGTTCGGCGACGACCTTCGCCGCGTGGGTGTAGGGGACGTCCATGTCGGCGGCGACCTGGCGGGTCGTGGGGGTGGCGTCGGCCACGGCGAGTCGCATCAGGACGCGCAGGGCCAGGTCGGTGGAGCGCAGCAGCCGCATACCGTGAGCGTAGGTAATGCGCATCCTGGCTTCAAATTATCCGGTTCCCGCGCCCTCCCTACGGAAGCGCGGCCCCCGCGCATTACGATCAGCGGGCCCCACCGTCCACGTCCCCTTCTGAAGAAGGACACGCCTCATGGGTTCCGGCAAGAACAGCAGCACCGCGGCGCGCAAGGCGCGCATCGAGGAGATGCGGCGCGAGGAGCGTGCCCGCGAGCGCCGCAACCGGGTGCTCACCATCGCCGCCAGCGTGGTGGTCGTCGCCGGTCTCGTCGTCGGCGGTGTGGTCCTGGTGGACTCGCAGCGTGACTCCGGCAAGGACGCGGCGACGCCGAGCGGTGACGCCAAGGGCGCCGGGGACGCCGGGCACTTCACGACCGGCAAGGACGGCGTGAAGACCTGGTCGGGCAAGCTGTCCCGGACGCATGTGACGACCAAGGTGTCGTACCCGATGCACCCGCCGGTCGGCGGCAACCACAACCCGGTCTGGCTGAACTGCAACGGCGACGTCTACACCAAGCAGGTCGCGGACGAGAACGCCGTGCACGCGCTGGAGCACGGCGCGGTCTGGGTGACGTACACCAACAAGGCGGACAAGGCGGACGTCGGCGCGCTCGCGGCCAAGGTGAAGAAGACGCCGTACTCGCTGATGAGCCCGTACGAGAACCAGGACGCCCCGCTGATCCTGTCGGCGTGGGGCCACCAGGTCGCGGTGAAGAGCGCCAAGGATCCGGAAGTGGACAAGTTCTTCGCCGCCTACGTGCAGGGGCAGCAGACGCCCGAGCCCGGCGCCTCGTGCACCGGCGGGGTCATGAAGTGAGGCGGCAGCACATCGGCTGGGTCGCGGGGGCCGCGGCGGCGGTGCTCGTCGCGGCCGGCGCGATCACGTACTCCGTGGCCGAGGACACCGGCGCGCCGGAGACGAGGACGCCGGACGCGCGGTCCGCCGACGCCGGGTTCGCCCGGGACATGGCCGTCCACCACCAGCAGGCCGTCGAGATGTCGTACATCGTGCGGGACCGCACGAAGGACGAGGAGGTCCGGCGGCTCGCGTACGACATCGCGCAGACGCAGGCCAACCAGCGCGGGATGCTGCTGGGCTGGCTGGACCTGTGGGGACTGCCGAAGGTGTCGGCCGATCCGCCGATGACCTGGATGGGCATGGGTGACATGGCCTCCGGCAAGGACGGCGCGCTGATGCCGGGCATGGCCACGAACACCGAGCTGAAGAAGCTCCAGTCGCTCAGCGGCAAGCAGGCCGAGGTCCTGTACCTCCAGCTCATGACGGCCCATCACCAGGGCGGGATCCACATGGCGGAGGGCTGTGTCGCCAAGTGCACCGTCGGCGTGGAGAAGCGGCTCGCGCAGGGCATGGTCGACGCGCAGCAGTCGGAGATCGAGCTGATGGCCGGGATGCTCAAGGAGCGGGGGGCGCAAGCCCGTTCGTAACACCGCCGTAAGGATGAATGCGGCAAACCGCCCTGGATGGCGGTTACTTGAGCTTCTCTTGACTTTCCCCTTCCCCTGGCATGAACGGTTCATCGAAAGAGTGGCCCCCATCGTGTGATCCACTCGCCGGCCGACACCGCCGCGGGCCGGCGCGCGGGAGCGCGACGTACCGACCACCACGACATGCATGCGAACCGCATCGCAGGGGGTTCTATGAGATCCAACCGCGCCACCGTGCGCGCCGGCGTGAGCATGGCAGCGACACTGCCCATGATCGCCGGCGCACTGGCGCTGGGCATACCCGCGGCGCACGCCGCGGACAGCCCCGCTCGTGACGTTCTGAAGGGCACCAAGCCGCTCTGGGCGACGGCCAAGGCGGACAAGGGCGCCACCCCGGACGGTGCCCGGGTCAAGGCCCGCGTCTACCTCGCGGGGCAGGACCCGGCCGGCCTGGCCGCCTACGCCAAGGCGGTGTCCGACCCCGGCTCGCCGCTGTACGGCAAGTACCTGAGCGGCAAGAAGGCACAGGCCCGCTTCGGGGCGACCAGGGCCCAGGTGGCCGCCGTCACGTCCTGGCTGAAGTCGGCCGGCCTGACCGTCACCGCGGTCACCCCGCACTACGTCGCCGTCTCCGGTGACGTGGCCGCCGCCGAGAAGGCGTTCGGCACCCAGCTGCACGACTTCGCCAAGGGTTCGAAGACCTACCGCGCCCCGGCGCGCACGGCCTCCGTCCCGGCCGCCCTGAAGGGCGCCGTCCTGACCGTCACCGGCCTGGACAACGCCCCGCACAAGGCGAACCACGACGACCAGCTGCCGCCGCCGGACGCCGTGTTCAAGAACTCCGGGCCGTTCTCCTCGTACTACGGCTCGAACACCGCGACCACGCTCCCGGACGCGTACGGCCAGAAGGTCCCGTACGCGATCAAGGGCTACACCGGCAAGCAGCTGCGCGCCGCGTACGGTGCGGGCACCTACACCGGGAAGAACGTCCGCATCGCCATCACGGACGCGTACGCCTCCCCGACGATCGCCTACGACGCCGGCACCTACGCGAAGAAGCACGGCGACGCGGCGTGGAGGACCGGCCAGCTGCACCAGGTGCTGCCGAAGAACTACACCAAGACCAAGGAGTGCGGCGCGGCCGGCTGGTACGGCGAGGAGACCCTCGACGTCGAGGCGGTCCACGCGGTCGCTCCCGGCGCCGACGTCACCTACGTGGGCGCGGCCTCCTGCTACGACGACGACCTGCTGGACTCGCTCAGCAAGATCGTCGACAACCACCTGGCCGACATCGTCTCCAACTCCTGGGGCGACATCGAGGCCAACCAGACGCCGGACCTCGCGGCGGCCTACGACCAGGTCTTCCAGCTGGGCGCGGTGCAGGGCATCGGCTTCTACTTCTCCTCCGGCGACAACGGCGACGAGGTCGCCAACACCGGGACGAAGCAGGTCGACACCCCGGCCAACTCGGCGTGGGTGACCGCGGTCGGCGGCACCTCGCTGGCCGTCGGCAAGGGCGACTCGTACCTGTGGGAGACCGGCTGGGGCACCGAGAAGGCCTCGCTGTCGGCCGACGGCAAGAGCTGGACGAACTTCCCCGGCACGTTCACCTCGGGCGCGGGCGGCGGCACCAGCAAGACCGTGCCGCAGCCGTACTACCAGAAGGGCGTCGTCCCGGACTCGCTCGCCAAGGCCAACAGCGCCGACGGCAACCGCGTCGTCCCGGACATCGCGGCCATCGCCGACCCGAACACCGGCCTGCTCGTCGGCCAGACCCAGACGTTCCCGGACGGCACCGAGCAGTACAGCGAGTACCGCATCGGCGGCACCTCGCTGGCCGCCCCGGTCATCGCGGCCGTCCAGGCACTGGCCCAGGAGGCCCGCGGCGGCAAGGCCCTCGGCTTCGCCAACCCGGCCATCTACGCCAAGTACGGCAAGAAGGGCGTCTTCCACGACGTCACGGACAGCCCGACGGGCTCCGGCCTGGCGGTCGCCCGGATCGACTTCGTCAACGGCCTCGACGCCTCCGGCGGTCTCGCGACCTCGGTCCGCAGCCTCGGCAAGGACAGCTCGCTGTCCGCGGTGAAGGGCTACGACGACGTGACGGGCGTCGGTTCCCCGGCGAACGGCTACGTCCAGTCGTTCCGCCGGCGCTGATCCTCCGGATCGCCCGAGGGGCGTGGGGTCCTGGTGACCCCACGCCCCTTCCGCGTCACCGGGCCGCGGCGGGGCCGTCCGCGGGCGCCCCGGGTTTCGTGTGGAGGATCTCGCGGGCCTGCTCCGCGGCGCGGGCGAGGCTCTCGGCGACGAAGTCGAGGAAGCGGGCGGTGTTCTCCAGGCGGGCGCCGGCCGGAGAGCCGGGACCGAGGACGCCCACGCCCTGCCGCGCGGTCTCGGCGACCTGGGCGGTGGACCGGGCGCTGGCCATCATCGCCTGGTACATGACCTCGTCGTCGACGACGTAGCGCTCACGGCGCCGTTCGTCGCGTTCCCGGCGGACCAGGTCCTGGCCTTCGAGGTACGCGACGGCCTTGGAGACGGACGCCGGGCTGACCTGGAGGTGCCGGACGAGTTCGGACGCGGTGAGGCTGCCCGTGTCGCTGATGGTCAGGCAGGCCATCACCCGCGCCATCATGTGGGGGGTGCCCGACTGCATGAAGACCGTGGTGAGCGTCTCCTCGTACGCGCGCACGGCCTCGGGATCGCGTCCGTAGCCCTGCGGGGGCGCCTCCGTCCCGCGGGGTGCGGCCGGCCGGCGCCGGTGGGCGCGGCGTTCGGTGGCACGGTGGGCGAGGTCGGCGCGGTAGGCGGTGGGGCCGCCGTTGCGCATGACCTCGCGCGTGACGGTCGAGGTCGGACGGTCGAGCCGTCTGGCGATCTCCGCGTAGGCGAGGCCGTCGGCCAGTCCCAGTGCGATCTGCTGACGTTCCTGCTGGGTGAGCCTGCCTCCCGGCATCACGGCCTCCTTCATCGGTCTGCGGCACCGGCAGCTTAGCGTTCACCTGCATTTCATTGCAACGCGGAGCGAGGCGTGCGTTGCGTTATCGTCAGCCCTATTGCAATGATTTCTACGCTCTGAACTGCAGTTACATGCACTGCATGCAACAAACCTATTGCTGCTCCCTCGAACGCAACGTAGCGTTTCCGTCATCGGAAACAACAAGCCGTAGGAGCGCACGATGCAGAAGTTCACCACCCCCGCCCCCGTCTCCGCCGTCCTGGACATCCCCGCCGGACGCGTCCAGTTCATCGCCGCGGACCGGGCCGACACCACGGTCGAGGTCCGGCCCGCGGACGCCGCCAGGAGCCGTGACGTGAAGGCGGCGGAGCAGATCGAGGTCGAGTACGGCGACGGCGTCCTGCGGATCGCGGCCCCGGCGGCGGCGAACCAGCTCTTCGGCGCCTCCGGTTCCGTCGAGGTGACCGTCCAGCTGCCCGCCGGCTCCCGGGTGGAGGGCAAGTCGTCCGCCTGCGAGCTGCGCGGTGTCGGCCGCCTCGGCGACGTCGCCTTCGACGGTGCCTACCGCCGGATCAAGCTCGACGAAGCCGCGAGCGTCCACCTCACCGCGGTCGACGGTGACGTCGAGATCGGCCGGCTGGACGGCCCGGCGGAGATCAGCACCGCACGGGGCGACATCCGCATCGCGGAGGCCGGACGCGGGACGGTCGTGCTGCACACCCGGTCCGGCGACATCGCGGTCGGCGCGGCCCGCGGAGTCTCCGCCGCCCTGGACGCCGGCACCGGCCACGGCCGCATCGGCAACGCCCTCCGCAACGACGGCACCGCCGAACTCGACATCCGCGCCACCACCTCGCACGGCGACATCACCGCCCGCAGCCTCTGAACAGGAGCACTCCCCATGACCGACCTGGCCATCGCGGCGACCGGGCTGCGCAAGTCCTACGACGGCAGGACCGTCCTCGACGGTGTCGACCTGGCCGTACCGCACGGCACCGTCTTCGCCCTGCTCGGCCCGAACGGCGCCGGCAAGACCACCGCCGTCAAGATCCTCTCCACGCTCGTCTCCCCCGGCCCCGGCTCCGGTGAGATCCGCGTGGGCGGCCACGACCTGGTCACCGACCCGCAGGCGGTGCGCGCCGCGATCGGCGTCACCGGGCAGTTCTCCGCCGTCGACGGCCTGATCACCGGCGAGGAGAACATGCTCCTCATGGCGGACCTGCACCACCTGTCCGGAAGCGGGCGCCGGCAGGTCACCGCCGAACTGCTGGAGCGCTTCGACCTCACCGAGGCCGCGCGCAAGCCCGCCTCCACCTACTCCGGCGGTATGAAGCGCCGCCTGGACATCGCGATGACCCTGGTCGGCGGCCCGCGGATCATCTTCCTGGACGAGCCGACCACCGGCCTGGACCCCCGCAGCCGGCACACCATGTGGCAGATCGTCCGCGAGCTGGTCGCCGACGGCGTCACCGTCTTCCTCACCACGCAGTACCTGGAGGAGGCCGACCAGCTCGCCGACCGCATCGCCGTGCTGCACGACGGCAGGATCGCCGCGGAGGGCACCGCCGAGGAGCTGAAGCGGATCGTCCCCGGCGGCCACGTCCGGCTCCGCTTCACCGACCCGGCCGCGTACCGGAGCGCCGCCGCCGCGCTGCGCGAGGCCTCCCGGGACGACGAGTCCCTCGCCCTGCGGATCCCGGGCGACGGCAGTCAGCGCGAGCTGCGCGCCCTCCTCGACCGGCTGGACTCGGCCGGCGTGGAGGCGGACGGGCTGACGGTGCACACCCCCGACCTCGACGACGTCTTCTTCGCGCTGACCGGCGGCGCGAACGTCCCCCACCAGCCGACCCAGACCGAGGAGACCGTCCGATGAGCACTCCCCCGGCCCCCGTCCACCCGAGCCGGTTCGCCCTGGCCGTACGGGACTGCGCGACGATGCTGCGCCGCAACCTCCTGCACGCCCGGCGCTACCCGTCGCTCACGCTGAACCTGCTGCTGACCCCGGTCATGCTGCTGCTGCTCTTCGTCTACGTCTTCGGCGACACCATGAGCGCGGGCATCGGCGGCGCCCCGGACCGTGCCGGGTACATCGCCTACATCGTCCCGGGCCTGCTGCTGATGACCATCGGCAGCACCACGATCGGCACCGCGGTGTCCGTCTCGACCGACATGGCCGAGGGCGTCATCGCCCGCTTCCGCACCATGGCGATCCACCGCGGCTCGGTCATCGTCGGGCACGTCGTCGGCAGCGTGCTGCAGTCGGTCGTCAGCGTCGTCCTCGTCGGCGCCGTCGCGGTGGCGATCGGCTTCCGCTCCAGCGGCGCCACCGCCCTGGAGTGGCTGGCGGCGTTCGGACTGCTGGTGCTCTTCGCCACGGCGCTCACCTGGATCGCGGTCGGCATGGGGCTGGTCAGCCCGAACGCCGAAGCGGCGAGCAACAACGCGATGCCGCTGATCCTGCTGCCGCTGCTGTCCAGCGCCTTCGTCCCGCTGCACGCCCTGCCCGGCTGGTTCCGGCCGGTCGCCGAGTACCAGCCGTTCACCCCGGCCATCGAGACCCTGCGGGGCCTCCTCCTCGGCACGGGGATCGGGCACAACGGCTGGCTGGCGGTGGCCTGGTGCCTGGCCCTGACGGTCCTCGGCTACGCCTGGTCGACCTCGACGTTCAAGCGGGACCCGAAGTGACCGCGGCGCCCGGCCGCGGTCACCGGTGCGGCGGCGGTCACCGGTGCAGCGTGCCCGCCCCGTCCGGCACGTGGGACGTCACCACGCGTCCCGCGGACGGGGTCTCCCGGCGGCGGTCCACCGCGTAGGCCACGCTCGCCACGCCCAGGCCGAGCACCGCCAGGGCCGCGCCCGCGAGGGCCGGGGAGGTCGTGCCGAAGCCGGCCGCCAGGGCGAGGCCGCCGATCCAGGCGCCGCCGGCGTTGGCCAGGTTGAAGGCCGCCTGGTTGGCGGAGGAGGCGAGGGAGGGGGCCGCGGCGGCCTTCTCCATCACCATCAGTTGGAGCGGGGAGCCGGTGATGAACGCCGCCGTGCCCAGCAGGGTCACCGCGAGGGCCGCGCTCCACTCCGCCCGCATCAGCAGGGGGAACAGCAGCAGTACGACGCCCAGCGAGACCAGGCCGCCGAACAGGGTGCCGCGCAGCGAGTGGTCCGCCAGCCGGCCGCCCAGCAGGTTGCCGGCCGTGGCGCCGACGCCGAAGAGGGCCAGGAGCAGGGTCACGTTCGTCTCGGCGTAGCCGGCGGTGTCCGTGAGCATCGGGGTGATGTAGCTGTAGGCCGCGAAGAGCGCGCCGAAGCCCGCCACCGTCGTGCCGAGGGCCAGCCAGACCGGCACGGACCGCAGGGCGGCCAGTTCGCCGCGCAGGCCCGTCGACGCGGCCGCGTGCTCGCGGTCGTGCGGGACGAGAAGGGCGAGGGAGGCGATCGCGGCCAGGCCGATCGCGCTGACCGCGAGGAACGTCGCCCGCCAGCCGAAGTGCTGGCCCATGAGGGTGGCGGCGGGGACGCCGGCGATGTTGGCGACGGTCAGGCCGAGGAACATCAGGGACACCGAGCGCGCCTTGCGCTCCGGCGGGACCATCGCGGTGGCGACGACCGCGCCGACGCCGAAGAAGGCGCCGTGCGGCAGGCCGCTCAGGAAGCGGGCGGCCAGCAGGGAGCCGTTGCCGGGGGCGAACGCCGAGAGGGCGTTGCCCGCCACGAACAGGGCCATCAGGGAGATGAGCACGGTCCGGCGGGGCATCCGCGCGGTCAGCGCGGCCAGCAGCGGGGCGCCGATGACGACGCCCAGCGCGTACGCCGAGACCAGGTGCCCGGCGGTGGGGATCGAGATGTGCAGGTCGTCCGCGACCTCGGGGAGCAGCCCCATCATCACGAACTCGGTCGTGCCGATGCCGAAGGCGCCCACGGCGAGGGCGAGCAGGGCGAGGGGCATGAAGGACCTTTCAGAGCGGAGTGCCGTACGGGTTCGAGTGTCGCAGTATGTTCCCGTACTGAACAAACGCGCTCCGGTCCGGAATTCCAGCGGATCAGGAGGCCGTGTCGAGCTTCACACGAGCCGCCACCGGCAGGTGGTCGCTGTTCGTGCGCGGCAGCGTCCAGCTGCTCTCGGGCTCGGCGCCCCGGACCATGATCTGGTCGATGCGCGCCATCGGGAACGACGCCGGCCAGCTGAACCCGAAGCCGCTGCCCGCCGCGCCCTGCGTGGAGCGCAGCTGGGAGGTGACGGCGTTGAGCGAGCGGTCGTTCATCGTGCCGTTGAGGTCGCCGAGCAGCACGACCCGCTTCAGGGGCTCGTCGGCGATCGCCTCACCGAGCGCGTCGGCGCTCTTGTCCCGCTGCCGGGCGGTGAACCCGGCCTCCATCTTCACCCGCACCGAGGGCAGGTGGGCGACGAACACCGCGACCGGGCCGCGGGGCGTGGCGACGGTGGCCCGCATCGCGCGCGTCCAGCCCAGCTTGATGTCGACGGCGTCCACCCCGCTCATCGGGTACTTGCTCCACAGGCCGACCGTGCCGGCCACCGCGTGGTACTTGTACGTCTGCGCGAGCGCCTTCTCGTAGACGGGCACGGCGGAGGCGGGCAGCTCCTCCAGCGCCAGGACGTCGGCTCCGGAGGCGGCCACGTCGGTGGCGGTCGCGGCCGGGTCGGGGTTGTCGGCGTTGACGTTGTGGGTGGCCACCATGAGGTCGCCGCCGCTGCCCGCCTTGTCGGTGAGCAGGCCGCCGAAGAGGTTCAGCCAGACGGTCGCCGGCAGGACGAGCGCGATCAGCGCGGTCGCCGACCTGCGGACCAGGGCGAGCACCAGGAGCACCGGGACGGCCAGGCCCAGCCAGGGCAGAAACGTCTCCGTGAGCGAGCCGAGGTTGCCCACCCGGTTGGGGATGTGGGCGTGCACCAGCATCACCAGGGCGAGCAGCAGGGCCAGTGCGGCGAGGACGAGGCCGCGCCGCCAGATCCGTGGATCGTTCCGCCAGCCGGAGAACAGGCGGTGCGCGAGGCGCCGAAGCCGGGATCCCGGCCGCTCGGGCCCCGAGCCGTCGCCCGCCGTCTCCGTCATGTACGCCTGCTGCGCCATACCGTCTGCCTCACTGCCTGCCGTGCACACCGTTCGCCCCCCGTGCTCCTGACGACCCTAGGGGATGATCGGCTCGTTCCCGCCGTCCCATGACGGCCGTACGGAAGACGAGGACGAACGAGCCGGTGCCGCGAGTTCCGGTTACCCCGCGGACGGCGCGGTCTGTGACGAAACGCGCACACGAGTGCTACGAGGCTGTCGACCTGACGGGTCGTAGGCCCTCCAGGACCGTGTCGACGATCTGCTCGGCCAGGCCCTCGGGCAGGTCGGCGTCGGGGCGCATGACGGAGCGGACGAGCATGGGGCCGACGAACATGTCGTTGGCCAGCTCCAGGTCGACGTCCGCCCGGATCTCGCCGTTGTCCCGCGCCCGGCGCAGCACTTCCAGGGCGATGGCCCGCCGGGGCGCTATGACGCCCGCGTGGTACGCCGCCCAGACCCGGGGGGCGGTCTTCATCTGGGCGTACACGTTGTGCAGGATCGCCGAGGAGCGGTGCATGAGGCCGCGCTGGCGCAGCGACTCCAGCAGCACGACGAGGTCGTCTCGCAGGCAGGTGCCGGGGAGTTCGGGGTCGGGGGGTTCGGCGGCGCGTACGACGTCGACGAACAGTTCCTCCTTGCCGCTCCAGCGGCGGTAGATGGTGGCCTTGCCGACCCCGGCCGTGCGCGCGACCCGCTCGATGGACAGCTCGGCGAGGGGCACGCCCTCCTCCAGGAGCTTCATCACGCCTTCCAGGATGGCCCGTTCCACGGCTTCGCTGCGCGGCCGGCCCCGGGCGGGGCCGTCCGGCCGTGGCCGGCTGTCGGCAAGGGTCACGTCGTTCCGTCCTCTCACTGCGGTGCGGGAATTGTCCCGCAGCGCCCTCCTTCCCCCGTGGACCCGCCCCCCGGGGCGGGTCCCGTCATTCCGCGGCGGTGACCAACTCCGGTTCGGCGTCGTCGCGCTGACCGGCCGGCGGCTTGCCCGGCAGGAACAGGGCGGTCACCAGGGCACCGATCAGCGCGACGCCCGTACCGCACAGGGCGGTGAGGTGCATGGCGTGCAGGAAGGCGTCGTTGGCCGGTGCGACCAGGGCCTCGCCCCGCGGGCCGAGCTTCTCGGCGATGCCGAGGGTGGCCTCGACGGACTCGGCGGCGGTGTCGCGCAGGCCCGGCGGCAACGCGCCGAGCTTGTCCTCGATGCCGTCGCGGTAGGAGGCGGCGAGCACCGAGCCGAGGACGGCGATGCCGAGGGCGCCGCCGACCTGGCGGAAGGTGTTGCTGAGCGCGGAGGCGGAGCCGGCCTTCTCGCGGGGCAGGGCCTGCATGATGACGACGGAGGTCGGCGTCATGATGTGGGCCATGCCGGTGCCCATGAGGAAGAAGACGACCTCCAGCAGCCAGATCGGGGTGTCGGCCTCGAAGGTGGCGAAGACGGCCAGGGTCGCCGCGATCAGCAGCAGGCCGACGGTGGTGGTGGCCTTGTTGCCGAACCGGTCGACGACCAGCCGGGCGCGCGGCGCGAAGATCATCTGGGCGGCGGCCAGCGGCAGCATCAGCAGACCTGACTGCAGCGGCGAGTAGCCGCGCACGCTCTGCGTGTAGAAGACGCTGAAGAACGTGACGCCCATCAGCGCGAAGAAGACCAGCGCGATGGCGCTCATGGCGGCCGAGAAGACCTTGTTCCGGAAGTAGGTGACGTCCAGCGACGGGTGGTCGCTGCGCTTCTCGAAGACGATGAAACCGGCCAGCACGGCGAGCCCGGCGAGGATGGTGGCCAGCACCTTGGCGTCGGTGAAGTCGGCCAGCTCGCCGCCCTTGATGATGCCGTAGACCAGCAGCACCAGGCCGACCACGGACAGGACGACGCCGACCGGGTCGAGGCGGCCGGGGCGCGGGTCGCGGGAGTCGGGCACCAGCCAGACCATCAGGACCAGGGCGAGGATCACGATGGGCACGTTGATGAAGAAGACCGAGCCCCACCAGAAGTGGTCCAGGAGCGCGCCGCCGGTGATCGGACCGATGGCGATGGCGAGGCCGACGCCGCCCGCCCAGATGCCGATGGCCTTGGGCTGCTCCTCGCGCTCGAAGACGTTCATGAGGACGGCGAGGGTGGCGGGCATGACGAAGGCGGCGCCGAGGGCCATCAGCGCGCGGTAGGCGATCAGCTGGGCCGGCGAGCCGGACTCGGCGGCGAGCGCGGAGCCGATGCCGAACACGGCGATGCCGCCGAGCAGCACCTTCTTGCGGCCGACCCGGTCGCCGACGAGTCCGGCGGTGAACAGCAGGCCGGCGAAGACGAGGGTGTAGGCGTTGATCGCCCACTCGATCTCGCTCTGGGTGGCGCCGAGACCGGTCGGCGCGGGGGTGGCGATGGTCTTGATGGCGACGTTCAGGATCGAGTTGTCGAGCACCACGATGAGCAGGCTCAGCATCAGTACGCCGAGGATCGCCCAGCGGCGCCGGTGCACCGCTTCCGGTATTCGGGGGGCGGGGACGGGACTTGTCATGTGTCCGAGGTTACGATCATTTCGATACGGAACGGTCTCGTATCTTATTTCTTTACCAAGGCCTTACACGGCTCGCCTCACAGGGGGTACCCCTGGCCCCGAATGGCACGAGGTGCCACCATGGAGTCGATCCGGGGACGCCGTCAGGGTGCCTCGAGATGACTGAAGGAGCCGTTGCCATGACGCAGCTTTCGGCTGCCCAGAACAAGCCTTCCGACGGCAGCAAGGCGCTGTACGGGGGGAAGGGCACCCGCCGCATCACCGTCCGCGACATCGCCCTCGCCAAGGAGCGGGGCGAGAAGTGGCCCATGCTCACCGCCTACGACGCGATGACCGCGTCCGTCTTCGACGAGGCCGGGATCCCGGTGATGCTGGTCGGCGACTCGGCGGGGAACTGCCACCTCGGGTACGAGACCACCGTGCCCGTCACCCTCGACGAGATGACCATGCTGTCGGCCGCCGTCGTACGCGGCACGCAGCGCGCCCTGATCGTCGGCGACCTGCCCTTCGGCTCCTACCAGGAGGGTCCGGTGCAGGCGCTGCGCTCGGCGACCCGGCTGGTCAAGGAGGCCGGGGTCGGCGCGGTCAAGCTGGAGGGCGGCGAGCGCTCGCACGAGCAGATCCGGCTGCTGGTGGAGTCCGGCATCCCGGTCATGGCCCACATCGGGCTGACCCCGCAGTCCGTCAACGCGATGGGCTACCGCGTGCAGGGGCGCGGCGAGGAGGCCGCGCAGCAGCTGCTGCGCGACGCCAAGGCCGTGCAGGACGCGGGAGCGTTCGCGGTGGTGCTGGAGCTGGTTCCGGCGGAGCTGGCGGCCGAGGTGACGCGGGTGCTGCACATCCCGACCGTCGGCATCGGGGCGGGCCCGGAGACGGACGCGCAGGTGCTGGTGTGGACCGACATGCTGGGCCTGACCTCCGGCCGGGTGCCGAAGTTCGTCAAGAAGTACGCCGACCTGCGTGAGGTCATGGGCAACGCGGCGAAGGCGTTCGCGGAGGACGTCGTCGGCGGGACCTTCCCGCTGGAGGAGCACTCCGTCCACTGAGCCACTGCGGCACCACAGAGCAGCCCGCCGATCGTCCCCCGTCGGCGGGCTGCTGCTGTTCTGCCCGCCCGAACCGGTGTCGGTGGTCCGTCGGCCGGGTGTCGGCCGGTGTAGGCCGGCTGTAGGCCGTTTGTCGGTGGGGGCTGGCACTGTCATCGGCATGACACGCATCGACGACAACCCCGCCGGCGGCCGCTCCGCCGTGACCGTACGGGGACTGGTCAAGCACTACGGCGAGACCAAGGCACTGGACGGCGTCGACCTGGACGTGCGCGAGGGCACCGTGATGGGTGTGCTCGGGCCGAACGGCGCCGGCAAGACCACCCTCGTCCGCATCCTGTCCACCCTGATCACCCCCGACGCCGGACAGGCCACCGTGGCCGGCTACGACGTCATCCGCCAGCCCCGCCAGCTGCGCCGGGTCATCGGCCTCACCGGCCAGTACGCGTCCGTGGACGAGAAGCTCCCGGGCTGGGAGAACCTGTACCTGATCGGCCGCCTGCTGGACCTGTCCCGCAAGGACGCCCGCGCCCGCGCCGGCGAACTGCTGGAGCGGTTCTCGCTGACGGAGGCGGCCAGGCGGCCCGCGGGCACGTACTCCGGCGGCATGCGGCGGCGACTGGACCTGGCCGCCTCCATGATCGGCCGCCCGGCCGTGCTGTACCTGGACGAGCCCACCACCGGTCTCGACCCCCGCACCCGCAACGAGGTGTGGGACGAGGTCAAGGCGATGGTCGGCGACGGCGTCACCGTGCTGCTCACCACCCAGTACATGGAGGAGGCCGAGCAGCTCGCCTCCGAGCTGACCGTGGTGGACCGGGGCAAGGTCATCGCGAACGGCGGCATCGAGGAGCTGAAGGCCCGCGTCGGCGGCCGTACCCTGCGCGTGCGGCCGGTCGACCCGCTGGAGGTGCGCCCGCTCGCAGCGATGCTGGACGACCTCGGCATCACCGGGCTCGCGGCCACCACCGTGGACAGCGAGACCGGCACCCTGCTGGTGCCGATCCTGAGCGACGAGCAGCTGACCGCCGTGGTCGGCGCGGTCACCGCGCGCGGCATCACGATCTCCTCCATCACCACCGAACTTCCCAGCCTGGACGAGGTGTTCCTGTCCCTCACCGGCCACCGTGCCAGTGCCCCGCAGGACGCCGTGCCCGCCGACACCCGCGAAGAGGTCGCCGTATGAGTGCCCACCCGTCACCCACCGCCACCCTGGACGAGGCGCTCCGCGCCGCCCCTTCGAACACTCTCTCCCCCGCCGCCGCGACGAAGACCGACACGCCGATCCCGTTGCGGGCGCACCTGCGGCACACCGGCGCGCTGATCCGCCGCAACCTGCTGTGGATCCGGCAGGACCCGGAGTCGATGTTCGACGCGATCCTGTTCCCGGTCGTCTTCACCCTGCTGTTCGTGTACGTCTTCGGCGGCTCCATCGGCAAGTCGCTGGGCGGCGGGCAGGACCAGTACGTGCAGTACGTGGTGCCCGGACTCATGGCCATGATGGGCATGAACATGGCCCAGGGCGTGGGCACCGGTTTCAACCAGGACTTCAACTCCGGTGTCATGGACCGCTTCCGGTCCCTGCCGATCGGGCGCGGCTCCGTCCTCTTCGCGAAGATCGCGGTGGAGCTGATGCGGATGCTGTTCGCGACCGTGGTCCTGCTGGTGGTGGCCCTCCTCGTGGGCTACGACATCAACAGCTGGACCGGTCTGCTGGCCTCCGTGGGTCTGTCCGCGGTGTTCGGCTCGGCGCTGATGTGGGTGTTCCTGACCCTCGGCGTGGTGATGAAGAACGCGCAGTCGGTGCAGGCGATGGGCTTCCTGGTGCTGATGCCGCTGCAGTTCGGTTCGTCGATCTTCGCGCCGACCGCGTCGATGCCGGGCTGGCTGCAGTCGTTCACCGACTACAACCCGTTGTCCGCGCTGGCCGACACCGCGCGCGGTCTGATGGAGGGCGGTCCGGTCGCGCACGACCTGTGGGTGACGCTGATCTGGTCGGTGGGTCTGACCGCGGTCATGGCGCCGGTGGCGATCCACAAGTTCCGTACGAAGAGCTGACCTCTCAGGACGCTCCGAAGAGGGCGGTGGCCTCCACGAGGGAGAGGCCGCCGCCCTCGGCGTACGCGGCCTCGTACGACCGGGCGTCGAGCCGCTCGCGGATCCGCGCCTCGGTCAGGTCGCGGGCCCGCCGCTCCACACCGGAGGGCACGTGGCCGGCCGGCAGCAGCGCTTCGGCGGCGCCCAGGCAGCGGGCGGCGTCGGCGGCGCGGCCGTCGGCGGGGGCGAGGGCCATCGCGGCGACGGCGAGGACCACGGAGTGCAGGTGCGGGGTGATGGCCCGGCTCAGCGGGTCGGCGGCGAGGCGCAGCGCCGCGCGGGCCCGGCCGAGGGCCTCCTCGGTGCGCTCCTCCACCGCGTCCAGCCAGGCCTCCTGGCAGAGGATGACGGCGTCGAAGACGACGAAGCGCGCGATGCGGACCTCGTCGCGCAGCAGCCGCAGGTGGTCGCGGGCCTCCGCGGTGCGGCCGGTCAGGCCGAGCCAGCCGGCCAGGAAGAGCCGGGCGGCGGGCATGGCCTCGTTGTGGGTGCTTTCCTTGCTGGCGATGACGTCCCGCAGCATCCGCTCCCCGCGTTCGCTCTCGCCCGCCTCCAGCAGGCTGCCGCCGAGCCGGGCGCGGAGCACGGCCACCTGGGCGCGGGCGCCGAGGCGCTCGGCGTGCTCGATGGCGGCCCGGTAGTCGGCGGCGGCCTCGTGGTGGTCGCCCTTGCGTTCCCGGGCCTCGCCGCGGGCGGACAGGGCCTCGGTGGTGCCCCAGGCGTCACCGAGGCGGCGGTAGATCTCCAGGGCCTCGTCGGCGTCGCGGGTGGCGTCTCCGGCCCAGTCGGCGCGGTTGGCGAGGAGGTTGGCGCGCAGCTGGAGGGCGCCGGCCAGCTCCCACTCGTAGCCGGGGGTGTCCCGGCAGGTCTGCACACAGGCGTCGGCGATGGTGCGCAGCCGGGTGGCGCCGCCGGTCAGCAGCTCGGCGAAGAACCACAGGATGCCCGGGGGCCGGCAGATCTGCGGCAGGCCGGGCTCGTAGGTCCGGGCGACCGCGCGGAGCTTCGCCTGCGCCTCGGGGGTCTGCCAGACGTCGAGCTCGGTGTCCATGCAGGCCAGATGGGCCAGGTGGACCCCGCGCCGGGCCTCCGCGAGCACCTCCCCGGCGTACGGCGGCGGGGTGTCGGTGCAGCGCCGCCACACCGGTTCGGCGGGACGGACCGGTTCGCCGAACGGGTCGGGACCGAGCGCCATGACCTCCCGGCACCAGGTGCGGGTCTCGATGCGCTGGTCGCGCATCTGCCAGAACCACAGCAGGGACAGGATCAGGCAGAGCGCCTCCTGTTCGTCGCGTTCGGCGACGGCGTGCCGGAAGGCGGTGCGCAGGTTCTCGTACTCCAGCTGGAACCGGTCGATGGCGGCGAGCTGCTCGGGACCGCGCAGCAACGGGTCGGTGGCGCGGGCCAGTTCTCGGTAGTAGATCAGGTGCGCGCGCTCGGCCTCCGGTCGGCCGCCGGTCTCGGCGAGGCGTTCGGCGGCGTACTCGGCGACGGTCTCCAGCAGCCGGTAGCGCATGCCTCCGTCGGCGGCGGGCGCGGCCACCACCAGGGACTTGTCGACCAGGGAGCCGAGGGCGTCCAGCGCGCCCGGCCCGCACACGGCCTCGGCGGCGGCCAGGTCGCAGCCGCCGGCGAACACCGACAGCCGGGCGAGGACGTCCCGTTCCCCCGCGTCCAGCAGGTCCCAGGACCAGTCGACGACGGCCCTGAGGGTCTGCTGGCGAGGCAGTACGGTGCGGCTGCCCGAGGTGAGCAGCCGGAAGCGGTCGTCCAGCCGGTCCGCTATCTGACGGGGCGTCAGCATGCGCAGCCGGGCCGCCGCCAGCTCGATGGCGAGGGGCAGTCCGTCCAGGCGGCGGCAGATCTCGGCGCACGCCTCGGGGTCGTCCTCGGTCCGGAAGCCGGGCCGGGCCGCCGCACCGCGGTCGGCGAGCAGCCGCAGCGCGACCGGTTCGGGCAGCGGCTCCACCGGCCGCAGCAACTCGCCCGGCACACCCAGCGGTTCCCGGCTGGTGGCGAGCACGGTCAGCTCCGGGCAGCGGGCCAGCAGCCGCTCGGTGAGGCGGGCGGCGGCGTCCACGACGTGCTCGCAGTTGTCGAGAATGATCAGCATGCGGCGCCGGGCGCAGTGCTCCACGAGCCGTTCGAGAGGGTTGTCGTGCCGGTCGGTGACCGCGCGCATGCTGTCCACGCCGGTGCCGTGCAGCACGGTCTCGCGGGCGCCGATCGCGGTGAGCACGGCCTGCGGTACGGCCTCGGGGTCGTCCACGGGGGCCAGCTCGGCGAGCCAGACCCCGTCCCGGACGGTGTGCCGTACCGCCTCCGCGGCCTCCTGGGACAGCCGGGTCTTGCCGGCGCCGCCGGGTCCGAGCAGGGTGACCAGGCGGGCCGCGGCGAGGTCGGCGCCGATGGCCCGGATGTCGGCTTCCCGCCCGACGAAGGAGGTCAGCCGGGCGGGCAGGTTGCCCAGGCGGGCCGCGGGCGGCCGCTCGGCCGGTTCCTCGCGCAGCAGCTCGGTGTGCAGGGCGCGCAGTTCGCCGCCCGGGTCGGAGCCGAGCCGGTCGGCGAGCAGGCGGCGTACGTCCTCGTAGGCGGCGAGCGCCTGGGCGGGGCGGCCGGTGTCGCGCAGGGCGCGCAGCCGCAGCGCCTGGAGCGGCTCGTCCAGCGGGTGGCTGTCGCACAGCGCGGTCAGCTCGGGCAGCGCCTGCTCGGCCGCGCCGAGGGCGAGGGCGGCGGTGTGCCGGGCGCGCAGCGCGTCCAGCCGGCGGGTCTCCCAGCGGGCCGCCTCGGCGGTGCGGTCGGGCAGGTCGGCGAGGGCGGGCCCGCGCCACAGGGCGAGGGCGTCGTCGAGGACGGCGGCGGCCTTGGCGGGGTCGCCGTCGGCCAGGGCGCGCAGGCCGTCGCCGGTCAGCCGGTCGAAGCGGGCGAGGTCGACGTCGTCGGGCGCGGCGGTGAGCCGGTAGCCGCCGTCGACGGAGGCGACCGCGTCGGGGCCGAGTGCCCGCCGCAGCCGGCCGACGAGCGCCTGCAGGGCGCCGGCGGCGTCGGCGGGCGGGTCGGCGCCCCACACCTCGTCCACGAGGACGCCCGCGGGCACGGTCCGGCCGGCCCGCAGGGCGAGCACGCTCAGCAGGGCACGCAGCCGCGCCCCGCCGACCGGGACGGCCGTGCCGTCGGGGCGGATCGCCTGGGTGGTGCCGAGCAGCGAGAAGCGCACGGGGTCCATTGTCTCCGGTGTGGTCAGCGGCGGTCACCGGGTTGCCCCGGTGTGGCGCCGGGGACGTCCAGGGTGACGAGGACGCCGACGGCGAGGCGGACCCGGTAGGGGACCCGCCGTGGCGGCTGATCCTCCTGCTCGAACGCGTCGAACCACTTCGGGCAGACGTCGACGGGCTCCAGGACGGTGGCGCCGGGCACCGGCTCCAGGGCGCGCCCGGACGCGACGAAGATCACCTCGCCGGGTTCCGCGGCGGGCGGGGCGACGGCGCGCGGGTCGTGGTGGGCGAGGTACTCCTGGTGCACCAGGTCGATGCCCCGGACCCGGCCGGTGGTCGCCCGGTCGGGGCCGCCGTGGTTCTCCACCCGGGCGGCGGCGCCGTAGTGGCCGTCCGCCCCGGCCGTGCGGAGCAGCCGCCAGGAGACCTCGTCACCGACGGCGAACGGCGTACCGCAGCACTCCATCTCCGCGCAGTCGTAGAACACCCTCGTCCGTGGCATTCCCCCAGGGTCCAGGAACCCGGCGGCCACCGCGAGGCGTTTTCCCCACGTGTCCGCGGCCGGTACGGTCGCAGTTCCCGACCGTCACCGGCCCGCACAGGAGCTCGCCCATGACCACCGCCACCACCCGCCGCGGCGACCGGCAGGTCAGTCCCGTCTTCGTCGGCATCCTGGCCGTGACGGCGGTGACCGGCTGGGCCACCTGGACCGGGTTCGCCGCGCAGCCGGGCATCGCGGTGTTCCTGTTCGTGACCGCGGCCTGGATCGTCTCCCTGTGCCTGCACGAGTACGCGCACGCGCGCACCGCCCTGCACAGCGGGGACATCACGGTCGGGTCGAAGGGCTACCTCACCCTGAACCCGCTGAAGTACACGCACGCGCTGCTGAGCATCGTGCTCCCCGTGCTGTTCGTGATCATGGGCGGGATCGGTCTGCCGGGCGGTGCCGTGTTCATCGAGCGGGACCGGATCCGGGGCCGCTGGCGGCACAGCCTGATCTCGGCGGCGGGCCCGCTGACGAACGTGCTGTTCGCCGCGGTGTGCACGGCCCCGTTCTGGCTGCACGCGCTGGACGGGGTGCCCGCGGACTTCCGGTTCGCGCTGGCGTTCCTCGCCCTGCTCCAGGTGACGGCCGCGCTGCTGAACTTCCTGCCGGTGCCGGGCCTGGACGGCTACGGCGTGATCGAGCCCTGGCTGTCGTACAACGTGAAGCGGCAGGTGGAGCCGTTCGCGCCGTTCGGCCTGCTGTTCGTGTTCGCGCTGCTGTGGCTGCCGTCGGTCAACAACGCGTTCTTCGACGTGATCGACTCGATCATGCGGGCGCTGAACGTCGACGACTTCTCCCGCTACTGCGGCCAGGACCTGTACCGGTTCTGGCAGGGCGGCAACGAGTACTGCGCCGCGGTCAGCTCGTGACGGACCTGCCGCGGGCCGCCTTCTCGCGCTTGACGTAGTACCAGGTCATGTTGGACGACAGGCCCGCCAGCAGCACCCAGACGATCCCCAGCCAGCTGCCCTGGACGAAGGAGACGACGGCCGCTGCCACCGCGAGGAGGCAGACGATCAGGGTGCAGAGGGCGATGCGGGGCATGGGGGTCGGCTCCGGATCCGGTCGGGGGGACACTGCTCGAGGTCACCAGTGTCCCCCATGGCCGGGGCCCGCTCACACGTCGGTGACGCGCAGCCCGGCGTGTGCCTTGTACCGGCGGTTGACGGAGATCAGGTTCGCGACCAGCGACTCGACCTGGTGGGCGTTGCGCAGCCGGCCCGCGAAGACGCCGCGCATGCCGGGGATGCGGCCGGCCAGCGCCTGCACGATCTCCACGTCGGCGCGCTCCTCGCCGAGGACCATCACGTCGGTGTCGATCTGCTCGATCTCCGGGTCCTGGAGCAGGACGGCGGACAGGTGGTGGAAGGCGGCGGCGACCCGGGAGCCGGGCAGCAGGGCGGCGGCCTGCTCGGCGGCGCTGCCCTCCTCCGGCTTGAGCGCGTAGGCGCCCTTCTTGTCGAAGCCGAGCGGGTTGACGCAGTCCACGACGAGCTTGCCGGCCAGTTCGTCGCGCAGGGACTTCAGGGTGTCGCCGTGGCCCTCCCACGGGACGGCGACGATCACGATGTCGCTGCGGCGCGCGGTCTCGGCGTTGTCGGCGCCCTCGATGCCGTGGCCGAGTTCCCCGGCGGCGGCCTGCGCGCGTTCGGCGGCGCGGGAGCCGATGATCACCTTCTGGCCGGCCCGGGCGAGCCGGTAGGCGAGGCCCTTGCCCTGCGGTCCGGTGCCGCCGAGCACGCCGACGACGTACCCGGAGACGTCGGGCAGGTCCCAGGGGTCCTTGGCGGGGGCCTTGGCAGGGGTCTGTGCGCTGTCGGTAGAGGTCATGGGCCGACTCTACGTCCGCCGCCGGGCGCGTACCGGCTCAGGTCAGCCGGTGCACGGGCACCCGGCGGAAGGTGATCGTCTCGTAGGCGCCGAAGTCGCCCGTCTCGTAGAGCAGCCCGACGGTGTGCGGGTCGACGCGGACCAGGTCGGAGTAGGCGGCGGGCAGCCCGTCGACGGTGAACGCCGGGCGCCAGGTGGTGCCGCCGTCGGCGGAGGTGCGGATCGTCATCAGGGCGCGGGCCCCGCCGGGGTCGGCGGGGCCGGAGAAGAGCAGCAGGTCGGGGTCGCGGAGCTGGAGGACCGAGGCCTCGCAGACGGGTGCGGTCAGACCGGCCTGCGGCCGGAAGGGTTTCACGAGGGTCTTCCCGCCGTCCCCGGAGTGGGCGTCGGCGCGGTTGCCGGGCGACGGGGAGTCGTTGCGGGTGTTGAGGTAGACGCGGCCGTCGGGGAGTTCGGCGGCGGTGGTCTCGTTGGCGTTGACGTAGCCGTCGGTGTTCTCGTCCAGGTAGCCGAGGTACCAGCTCTCGCCGCGGTCGTCGCTCAGCAGGCAGTGGCCGCTGTTGTACCTGGCCTCGGCGCCGGTGTCGGTGCCGGTGGGCGGCAGGGTGTGGTTGGCCGGGACGAGGACGCGGCCGGAGGTGAGCTGGAGGGCGTGCCCGGGGGTGGTGGCGTACCAGCGCCAGCCGGGCCGCTTGACCTGCCGGGTGATCTCCCTGGGCGGGGACCACGTCACTCCGTCGTCGTCGCTGTGCTGCACCCACACCCGCCGTCCGTCGGCGTCCGCGACCTGGCCGCGCAGGACGGCGGCCTCGGTCGCGGAGGCGGCGGCCCGGACGTGCACGAGCAGGATCCGGCCGGTGTCCAGGACGACCGGGGCGGGGTTGCCGGCGAGGTTGCCGCCGCCCGGCGCGGCGGCCCGCAGCGGCCCCCAGGTGCGGCCGCCGTCCGTGGACCGCTTGAGCACGATGTCGATGTGCCCGTGGTCGGCGGCGGAGTCGACGCGGCCCTCGCAGAAGGCGAGCAGCGTGCCGGACCGGGTGGCGACGACGGCCGGGATACGGAAACTGGCGTACCCCTCGTGGCCCGCGCGGAAGGGGACGGTCACGTCGGTCATCCCGTCACCCTCCCCGGGTCGGGCGAATTCGGGGTGAACTCCACGTCACGAGTGACCGGTTGCGGCAGTATGCGGTCACATGGACGCCGTACGGGTCGCGTTGCTGCGCGAAGTGCTCGCCGGGACCGAGTGGCTGGGGGCCACCCGCAGGTTCGCGGGGGTGCTGCGCGGGTCGGTGGTGGCACACGGGGGCGGGCTGCTGCTGGTCGGCACGCCCCGGTACGAACCCTGGCACCTGGCCGCGCACCTGGTGGACGAGGCCGCGTGGTCGGGTACGCCCGAGCTGGCGCCGACGCTGGTACGGCATCGCGCGAGCCCCTCCGACCCGCCCCACCTGGCCGTCGGACCGGGCCGGATCGCGGCGGCGCGGCGCGGCGAGACCCTGCTGGTCGTGGCGCGGGATGAGCCCGCGCCGCTGCTGGAGCGGGTGCACGACGCCCGGCGGGCCGGGGTGACGGTGCTGACGCTGGGCGCGGGCGGGGGCGAGCTGGCCGCGATGGCGCACGACACGCTGGCCGTGCCGGAGGGGGCGGAGCTGGACCTCGACACCGTCCAGCACCTGGTCAGCGCGGCGGCCGGCGAGAACGGGGGCTCTCCGCGGGCGCGGCGGGGCTTCCGGGACAGACTGGCCCGTCTCACGGAAGCCCTGACGGCACCCCCGCCGGCCCCTTGGTGACCGCTCCCGTCGGCCGGGAACCGGCCCGGAACCAGTCAGGTCAGGTCTCGGTGCGGGATCAGTCCTCGTCGGTCTTGCCGCCGGACGGCGCGTCGTGCCAGCGCGGGTCGTTCTCCCACTGGAGGTTGCGCTCGGCGGCGGTCTCCATCGCGTGCTGGGCCTCCTGACGGGAGGCGTACGGCCCGAAGCGGTCCTTGCCCGGGCAGTCCGGGCCCTCCTCGACCTTCTGGTGCTCCAGGCAGTAGTACCACTCCCCCGGCTTGCCGGCGGTGCGCTTCTTGAACAAGGCCATGGACAGCTCCTCTCGCCACCGACATGTTCCCCCATGCCCGCTGGTTAGACTCGCTGGCATGTCTGGCCAGTCGCTGCTCGTACCAGGGGAGCTGTCCCCCACCCGTTCGGTCCCCGGAAACATCCGCCGCCCCGAGTACGTCGGCAAGCCCGCGCCGGCGCCGTACACCGGGCCGGAGGTGCAGACCCCCGAGACCATCGAGGCGATGCGGATCGCCGGCCGTATCGCCGCGCAGGCGATGGCGGAGGCCGCGAAGATCATCGCGCCCGGGGTCACCACGGACCAGCTGGACAAGGTCGCCCACGACTACTTGTGCGACCACGGGGCGTATCCGTCCACGCTGGGCTACCGCGGCTTCCCGAAGTCGCTGTGCACGTCGGTCAACGAGGTCATCTGCCACGGCATCCCGGACTCGACGGTCCTCAGGGACGGCGACATCGTCAACCTGGACGTGACGGCGTACATCGGCGGGGTGCACGGCGACAACAACGCCACCTACCTGGTCGGTGACGTGGACGAGGAGTCCCGGCTGCTGGTGGAGCGCACCCGTGAGGCGCTCGACCGGGCGATCAGGGCCGTGAAGCCGGGCCGGCAGATCAATGTCATCGGCCGGGTCATCGAGTCGTACGCCAAGCGCTTCGGCTACGGCGTCGTCCGGGACTTCACCGGGCACGGCATCAGCACGTCGTTCCACTCGGGGCTGATCATCCCGCACTACGACAGCCCGCACGCCACGACGGTGATGCAGCCGGGGATGACGTTCACGATCGAGCCGATGCTGACGCTCGGCACCCACGAGTACGACATGTGGGACGACGGCTGGACGGTCCTGACGAAGGACCGCAAGCGGACCGCGCAGTTCGAGCACACCCTGGTGGTCACGGAGACCGGCGCGGAGATCCTGACCCTGCCCTGACCGGCGGCCCAGGTGGCCGAGCCTGGGCGACCGGGTCCCCCGCCGCCTGCGCGAGGGGGACCCGGTTCGCATCAGCGCAGGTACCCGCTGCAGTGGGCGCCGGACCAGGAGATGTGGTTCTCCAGCGAGCTGAGTTCGCCGGCGTACGGGCTGCAGACGGCCTCGTCGTCCCGGGTGTCGTGGGCGGTCGCGCCGGCCGTCGTCGCGCCGGTGGCGGCGAGGGCGGCGGCGAGGACCGTCGCTGCCAGGACAGATCTGATGTGCATGGTGCTCCTCTCGGGGAGGCGGAGTGGTCATGCCCAGAGGTCCCCGTTCGCCTTCGCACGCACACGCGGGTCCCCCCGAACGGGGGCGCGGACGCCCACCCGGACGCGCGTACGCGTCAGCGCTCCAGGTGGACCCGGCCGCCGACCTCGGTCCACCCGTGCGGCTGGGGCGCGGTGAGGATCTGCGAGCCCCGGCCCTGGGTGATGTTGAGGGCCCGGCCCAGCTGCTCGGTGAGGAGCAGGGCGGCCGCACCGGTGGCCTCGTCCTCCTCGATGCCGTCGTCGCGCCCCGGGAAGGCGCGGGCCCGGATCCGTCCGGCGGCCTCGTCCTCCCAGGCCCAGGCGTAGATCCACTCCCCCTTCGGCGGCACCGGGAGCGCGTCCACCTCGGCGGCGCTCGCGTACTGGCGCAGGGTGCGTGGCGGCACCCACTCGGCGCGGGCCTCGATCCAGCTGAACTCGCCGTCCAGCCGGGTCCCGACGACCCCGGCCGGGGTGACCAGTTCGGGTACGTCGAGCAGCCAGGCCGTGCCCACGCAGGGGTGACCGGCGAAGGGCAGGCGCAGCGTGGGGGTGTAGATGTCGATCACTCCGCGCTCGGGGTCGTCCACGAACACGGTCTCGCTGAAGCCGAGCTTGGCCGCCAGCTCCTGCCGGTCGCTCCGCTCGGGCAGCACCGAGCCGTCACGGACGACGCCCAGCTCGTTGCCGTAGCCGCCGTCAGGCCCGCAGAAGACGCGGAGTACGTCGTAGTCAGTCACCGGGAAATTGAAACATCGCGGGCCGGCCCCGCTTGGCGCCGCCTTTGCCGTCCGTTGCCGTCTCTTTTGAGACATCGCGATCAAGCCGTGTCCGTGGTCTTCCCGTGAGAGCTGAATCACGACCCCGGCGGATATGGGTGAGGTTAGCCTCATGTAAGTTAGGGCAGCCTCACCAGACCAGATCCGCTTGGAGCCTGCATGCGCGCCGTCCGACTGACCGTCACCGCCGCCGCCACCGCGGCGGCTCTGACCGCCCTCTCGGCCTGCACCGCGAAAAGCGATGCCAAGGACGGTGACGCCATCCAGGTCACGGCCGCCGACTCCGCGTGCAAGACCTCCAGCACGTCCGTGCCGGCCGGCCAGGTGACCCTGAAGATCGAGAACAAGGGTTCCAAGGCCACCGAGGTCGAGATCCTGTTCCCGGACGACCGGATCGTCTCCGAGAAGGAGAACATCGGCCCCGGCACCAAGTACACGCTCACCGCCGAGGTGAAGGCCGGCGCGTACGAGATCGCCTGCCGGCCCGGCATGAAGGGCCACGGCATCCGGCAGAAGCTGACCGTGACCGGCGGCGGCAGCACCGCCGAGCGGGACCCGAAGCTGGACTCGGCCGTCGCCGAGTACCGCCGGTACGCCCAGGAGCAGGCCGACGAGACGCTGCCGAAGGCCGAGACCTTCGTGAAGGCGGTCGAGGCCGGCGACCTGGACGCCGCGAAGAAGGCCTACGGCCTCTCCCGCCTCGGCTGGGAGCGCACCGAGCCGGTCGCCGAGTCCTTCGGTGACATCGACCCGAAGGTCGACGTCCGCGAGGACGGCCTGGAGGACGGCCAGAAGTGGACCGGCTGGCACCGGCTGGAGAAGGCCCTCTGGCACGACAAGAAGATCGGCGCCGAGGAGAAGGCCCTCGCCGGCCGGCTGCTGACCGACCTCAAGGACTGGCAGGGCCGGGTCGGCAAGGCCGAGATCACCCCGACCTCCATGGCCAACGGCGCCAAGGAGCTGCTGGACGAGGTCGCCACCGGCAAGGTCACCGGCGAGGAGGACCGCTACGCCCACACCGACCTGGTCGACTTCAAGGGCAACGTCGAGGGCGCCCAGAAGGCGTACGAGCTGCTGAAGCCGGTCGCCGCGAAGAACGACCCGGCGCTGGCCAAGGAACTGGACAAGCAGTTCGCGGCGCTGGACACGCTGCTCGACACGTACCGCTCGGACAAGAACGCGTACGACTTCGTCTCCTACGACAAGGTCACCAAGGACCAGCGCAAGGAGCTGTCGGACGCGGTGAACGCGCTCGCCGAGCCGCTGTCCAAGCTCGCCGCCGCGGTCGCGAAGTAAGCAAGGGGGACAGGGCGATGACCGAGACCCAGGAGACCCAGGCCGCTCCGTCGCGCCGCGCGCTGATCGGCTGGGGCGGTGCCGGGCTCGCGCTCGGGGCCGCCGCGGCCGGCGGGGCCGTGGCGATGGCCAGGACGGGCGACGACATGGACCCGGCCGCCGCCGAGACCGGTGGCGCGGTGGAGTTCCACGGCGCCCACCAGGCCGGCATCGCCACCCCGGTGCAGGACCGGCTGCACTTCGCCGCGTTCGACGTGAAGACCGGGGACCGCGACGAGTTCGTGCAGATGCTCAAGGACTGGACCGACGCGGCCCGCCGGATGACCGCGGGCAAGCCGGTCGGCGAGGGCGCCTACGGCGGGCTCGCCGAGGCCCCGCCGGACGACACCGGCGAGGCGCTGGGGCTCAAGCCGTCCCGGCTGACCCTGACCATCGGGTTCGGCCCGTCGCTGTTCGACAAGTTCGGGCTGCAGGACCGGCGGCCCGAGGCCCTGGTCGACCTGCCCAAGTTCCCCGGCGACAACCTGGACCGGTCCCGCACCGGCGGCGACCTGTGCGTCCAGGCCTGCTCCGACGATCCGCAGGTCGCCGTGCACGCCATCCGCAACCTCGCCCGCATCGGCTTCGGCAAGGTCGCCATCCGCTGGTCCCAGCTCGGCTTCGGCAAGACCTCCTCCACCACCCCGGACGCGCAGACCCCGCGCAACCTGATGGGCTTCAAGGACGGCACCCGCAACATCGCGGGCACCGAGACCGGCCGGCTGAAGGAGTTCGTGTGGGTCGGCGGCGAGGACGGACCGGACTGGATGACCGGCGGGTCGTACCTGGTCGCCCGGCGCATCCGGATGAACATCGAGACCTGGGACCGCACCTCGCTCCAGGAGCAGGAGGACGTGTTCGGCCGGGACAAGCGCGAGGGTGCCCCGGTCGGCAAGGCCAAGGAGCACGACGAGCCGTTCCTGAAGGCGATGAAGCCGGACGCGCACGTGCGACTCGCGCACCCCGACTCCAACAACGGGATCACCATCCTGCGCCGGGGCTACTCCTTCACCGACGGCACCGACGGTCTCGGCCGGCTGGACGCGGGTCTGTTCTTCCTCGCCTACCAGCGGGACGTGCGCAAGGGGTTCATCCCGCTCCAGCGCAGCCTCGCCGCGCACGACGCGCTCAACGAGTACATCCAGCACGTGGGTTCGGCGGTCTTCGCGGTCCCGCCCGGCGTCCGGGACTCCGGCGACTGGTGGGGCCGCACGCTGTTCTCGAAGGAGGCGTAGCCCGTGTTCTCCAACTACCTGATCGGCCTGCGCGAGGGGCTGGAGGCGTCGCTCGTCGTCTGCATCCTGATCGCCTACCTGGTCAAGACCGGCCGCAAGGACGCCCTGCGGCCGATCTGGATCGGCATCGGCATCGCGATCGCCATCGCCATGGGCTTCGGCTGCGCCCTGGAGTTCGGCTCGCAGGAGCTGACCTTCCAGGCGCAGGAGGCCCTCGGCGGCTCCCTGTCGATCGTCGCCGTGGGCCTGGTCACCTGGATGGTGTTCTGGATGCGGCGCACCGCCCGGCACCTGAAGTCGGAGCTGCACGGCAAGCTGGACGCGGCCCTCGCGCTCGGCACGGGCGCGCTGGTCGCCACCGCGTTCCTCGCGGTCGGCCGGGAGGGGCTGGAGACCGCGCTGTTCGTGTGGGCGTCGGTGCACGCGGCCTCCGACGGCACCCCGCGCCCGCTGGTCGGGGTCGCCCTCGGCCTCGCCACGGCGGTGCTCCTCGGCTGGCTGTTCTACCGGGGCGCCCTGAAGATCAACCTGGCCAAGTTCTTCACCTGGACCGGCGGCATGCTGGTCGTGGTCGCGGCGGGCGTGCTCGCGTACGGCTTCCACGACCTCCAGGAGGCCGGCTGGGTCCCGGGCATCAACCACCTGGCCTTCGACATCAGCGGCACCATCCCGCCGGACAGCTGGTACGGCACCCTGCTCAAGGGCGTCTTCAACTTCCAGCCGGATCCGACGGTCGTCCAGATCACGGTGTGGGCGCTGTACCTGGTCCCGGTGCTCGCGCTGTTCCTCTCCCCGGTAGGGTTCGCCTCCGGGAAGGGGAAGGTGAAGGAGCCCGATGACCAGGGAACGCAGCCGTCAGCGGCGTCGCAGGCGTGACCGGAACGCACTCATAGCGGCCTCGCTGACCGCTTTGTCGCTGACCGCGAGCGGATGCGTGGTGGTGCACGGGGAGCGTGTCGTGCTCCCCGCGAGCACCCGCGCCGAGGCCGCCGAGGCACTCACCGCCTTCACGACCGCGTACAACAAGGCCGACAAGGCCTTCGACAGCTCCCTGGACGCGCCCTACGTCACCGGCGCCGTGGCCGACATCGACTCCGCCCGGCTGCGGGCCGGGCACGTCAACAGCCCGTCCGGGAACCGGGCCCACGCGCCGCTGAAGCTGACGGACGTGAAGTACACGATCCCGAAGAAGGCCGGCTGGCCGCGCTGGTTCGTCGCCGACGGGCTGGGCAACAAGGGCGGGAACTTCCGCTGGGTGCTGGTGTTCACCCGCAACGACCTCGGCGAGCGGTGGCAGGTGAGCTATCTGACGCTGATGGCGCCCGGCACCGTACCGGAGTTCAGGAAGGACGCGGACGGCTGGGCCGAGGCGGTACCGGCCGACACGACGCAACTGGCCGTCCGGCCGGACGAGCTGAGCAGGACGTACGCCGCCTACCTGAAGAGCGGCGGGCGGGCCTTCGCGGACGGCCGCGACACCAGCGGGCTGCGCGCGGACCGCAGGAAGGCGGCGGAGAAGCCGGGCCTGGTCCGGCAGTTCATCGACGAACCCCTCACCCACCGCGACTACGCGCCGCTCGCGCTGCGCACGGCGGACGGCGGGGCGCTGGTGTTCTTCACCACCCACCACTACGAGAAGCAGACCGCCTACACCGGCGGCTCCGTGTCGGTCCCGAACAAGGACGTGCAGGCGCTGGTCAAGGGCGAGGCGAAGCAGTCCCTGACGCTGGAGTCGATCGCCAACGAGGCCGTGCTCGACCCGGCCGGCAGCGGCCCGGTGCGGATGCTGGGGCGCGTGCAGGGCCTGACGGCCGCGCAGGGCGAATAACCGGCCGGCCCGTCAGCGGTGCAGGGGCCAGGCCGCGCCCTGGTGGCCGGCTCCGGTGCCCACGTGCCGGGCGCAGGCGTCGGTGAGTGTCTCCAGCAGGGTGAGCGGGTCGGGCAGCGCGTGCTCCGGGCCGCGCAGCCAGCGCACCTGCCGGTCCGCGTCACCGGGCAGCCGCGCGGGCGGTACGAGGACGTAGGAACCCCGGCAGTGCCAGCGCAGGCCGGGGTGCTCGTCCATCGTCTCCGGGTGGCAGTCCAGCTCGCACGGCCACCACTCGTCCTCGTCCTCGGGGGTGCCCCGGGTGAGGGTGAAGAACAGCATGCGGCCGTCGTCGCTCTCGGCGACCGGTCCGACCTCGACGCCGGAGCCGAGCAGCCGCTCCAGGGCCTCCCGGCCCGCCTCCAGCGGCACGTCCAGCACGTCGTGGACCATGCCGGTGGCGGTGATGAAGTTCGCCTCCGGCTGGTGCCGGGCCCAGCGCTCGATCTGGGCGCGGTCGGTGGTGGACTGCGTCTGCCAGGCGAACGACACCGGATGCCGGGCGGGGGTGGGACAGCCCACGCGGTCGCAGGAGCAGCGGTAACCGTCGGTGGGGTGCGCGGCGGGGGCGAGGGGCAGTCCCGCCGCGGCGGCGCCGAGCAGCAGGGCCTCACGGCCGCCTTCGTCGGCGGCCTCCTGCGGGCGGCGTCCGAGCAGCCACTGGGAGAGTTTGCCCTGCCGGCCGCTCCGGCCGCCGAACGTCGCGCTCATCTATCCCCTCGCCTCGCTGTTGTGCGGACAGCATGCCCTATCGTCCCATCTTCACGTGCTTCGGGGGTCTGGAATCCGGCGGAACCGGGGGGCGGGCGGTGGTCAGCGGGGCGCGAGTCCGTGCAGGGCGTACTCGACGAGGGTGTCCGTGTACGCGTACGAGACCGGCCCGGTCCGCTGCAGCCAGCGCTGGGCGAGCGGCGAGACGAACAGTTCCAGGGCGATCCGGGGATCGACGTCGTGCCGTACCTGCCCGGCCTCCCGCGCGGAGCGCAGGCGGGCCACGTACAGCTGGAGCTGCGGTTCGAGGAGGGTGCCGACGACCTCGCGGCCGAGCTGCTCGTTGACGAGGCCTTCCGCGGCCAGCGCCCGGGAGGGCGCCTCGAAGCGCGGGTCGAGCAGCTGGTCCACCGTGATCCGCAGCACGGTCTTGAGGTCGGCGGCGAGGTCACCGGTGTCCGGGATGGCGTACGGCTCCTGGCCGGCGTCCCGGGCCGCCTGCCGGGACAGGTCGAGGAACGCCTCCAGCAGGACGTCCGCCTTGGAGGACCACCAGCGGTAGATGGTCTGCTTGCCGACGCCGGCGCGGGCGGCGATCCCTTCGACGGTGGTCCTCGGGTAGCCGACCTCCCCGACCAGGGCGAGGGCGGCGGCGTAGATCGCCCTGCGGGACTTCTCGCTGCGGCGGGTGGCGTCGGGGGCGGGCTTGTCGACCATGGGGTCGAAAGTAACAAGCCGCGGCGGCGGGCTACGACGCGGAGCCGTACGGCGGCCAGGCGTCGCCCCAGTCGGCGTCCCGGGCCGCCTTGTACAGCTCGCCGTGGCGCTTGGTGACCGTCGTGCGGCTCAGCCGCTCCTCGGCCCCGCACAGGTCGAGCAGCACCTGGCCCTTGCGGATCTGCGGGCGGCGGACCACCCGGGCCGGGGCCGGCTCCGCGGGCAGCCGGGTCGCGGCGACGTAGCTGAACTTCTCGTCCTCGTACGCCAGCGAGCCGCCCTTGACCTGGCGGTGCAGGGAGGAGCGGCCGACCCGGGCGGAGAAGTGGCACCAGTCCGTGCCGGGCGCGATGGGGCAGGCGGCGCTGTGCGGGCAGGGGGCGGCGACGCGGAAACCGGCCCGGATCAGCCGGTCGCGGGCCTCGATGATCCGTCCGTAGCCGGCCGGGGTGCCGGCCTCGACGATGACGACGGTCCGCGCGGCGCCGGCGGCGGCGTCGACGAGGGCTGCGCGGTCGGGTCCGGCGAGTTCGTTGAGGACGTACGACACCGTGACCAGGTCGGTGTCGTCGAGTGCGAGGTCGGCGCCGATCCGGGCGCGCTGCCAGCGGGCGTCCCCGAGGTCCGGGTGGGCGGCGGCGAGCTGCCGGCCCAGGGTGAGGGCGGGCTCGGCCCAGTCCAGCACGGTGACGGCGCGCGCGCCGGGCCAGGTCTCCGCCACGGCCCAGGTCGCGGCGCCGGTGCCGCCGCCGATGTCGACGTGGCTGCCGGGGGTCCAGCCGGGGACGGTGGCCGCGAACGCCTCCAGTGCGGAGCGGACCGCTTCGAAAGTGGCCGGCATGCGGTAGGCGGCGTACGCGGCGACGTCGGCGCGGTCGCGCAGGATCGGCGCGTGGGTGGGGGTGTCGCCGCGGTAGTGGGTGATCAGGCGGTCCACGGCGGCGGTCACCTCCGTGGGGGGCAGACCGTCCAGCAGCTCGGCCAGCGCGGTGCGCAGGGGGTCGTTCACCCGGTGATTCTATGGCGCCCGGCTCCGGTGCCGGCACGTCCGGGGGTCAGACCACCGCCTTGGCCAGGAGCGTCGCCAGGGTCGCCCGGGGGACGTGCTCCGGGTGGCGGCGGCGGGGGTGGACCGTGTTGGCCAGGAGGATCAGGAAGGTGTCCGTGGCCGGGTCGAGGATCAGGGACGTGCCGGTGAAGCCGGTGTGGCCCGCCGCGCCGCGGCCCGCCAGCTCGCCCATGAACCACGGCTGGTCCAGGGCGAAGCCCAGCCCGGGCGGGGTGAACAGCAGTTCCACGAAGTCGGGGCCGAGGATGCGCGCGGGACCGTAGGAGCCGCCGGCGAGCAGGGTGCGGCAGAAGACGGCCAGGTCGGGCCCGGTGGAGAACAGGCCGGCGTGGCCCGCGACCCCGCCGAGCGCCCAGGCGTTCTCGTCGTGGACCACGCCCCGCAGCATCCCCCGGTCGGCCTTGGCCCAGGGCCGCCGCTGGTCCTCGGTGGCCGCGGCGCCGGGGCAGGGCCCGAACGCGGTGGCGGTCATGCCGAGCGGCCGGGTGATGCCGTCGCGGACGAGCACGTCGAGGGTGCGGCCGGTGATGCGCTCCAGGACGTACTGGAGCAGGAGCATGTTGAGGTCGGAGTAGAGGTGGCGGCCCGGCTCGGCGGACGGGGCCTCGGCGCGCAGCAGGTCCAGGCGGGTGGCGTCGTCGGCGCAGTCGTACAGGGGCAGTTCGGGGCGCAGACCGGAGGTGTGGGTGAGCAGCTGCCGTACGGTGATGCCGTGCGCGGCGGCGGCGTGGAAGTCGGGCAGGTAGTCGCCGATCCGGGCGTCCATGCCGAGGGTGCCGCGCTCGATCTGCTGCACGGCGGCGACGGACGTGAACAGCTTGGTGAGGGAGGCCAGGTCGAAGGGGGTGCCGAGGGTGGCCGGGACCCGGGCGGCCGGCGGCAGTTCCACTCCGGTGCCGGTCTCGGGGTCGTAGGAGGCGTAGCGCACCGCCCAGCCGGTGGCCTCGGCGACGGCGATCACGGGGCCGCGGCCGGCCAGCACGACGGCTCCGGCCGCCCAGGGGCGGGCGCCGACGGTGAGGGCGTGCACCTCCTCGACCAGATGCCCGAGCGCGACGGGGTCGAGCCCGGCTCGTTCCGGTGTGCCGGTGCGCAGTCTCGGTGCGCTCAGCTCTCGTCTCCCTCCGACCCGGCACGGGTGGTCTCCCGTGCCGTCCAGGGACGGCACAGTCCCACGAAGCAGGCCGCCGCGACCAGTGCTCCCGCCAGCTGGACGACGGCCATCGGGACGGCGGTGTGCTCCCCGGCGACCCCGACCAGCGGGGACGCGATCGCGCCGACCAGGAAGGAGGAGGTGCCGAGCAGCGCTGAGGCGGAGCCGGCGGCGTGCCGGGTGCGCAGCAGGGCGAGGGACTGGGCGTTGGGCAGCGTGACGCCCATGGCGGACATCAGGACGAACAGGGCGGCGGCGACGGGCACGAGCCCGGTGTCACCGAGGGCACCGGTGGCCATCAGCAGCAGCGCGGTCGCGGCGAGCACGATCACGGTCAGTCCGGCGGCGAGCACCTTGTCCAGGCTGACCCGGCCGACCAGCACCTTTCCGTTGAGCTGGCCGGCGGCCACCAGGCCGACGGAGTTGAGGCCGAACAGCAGGCTGAAGGTCTGCGGGGAGGCGCCGTAGATCTCCTGGATCACGAACGGGGAGGCGCTGACGTAGGCGAACAGCGCGGCGAAGGCGAAGCCGCCGGCGAGCGTGTAGCCGGTGAAGGGCCGGTCGGCGAGCAGGCCGCGCATCGCGCGCAGGGCCTCGCCCACTCCCCCGCGGTGCCGTTCGGCCGGGGGCAGGGTCTCCGGCAGCCGCGCGCAGACCAGGGCGGTGAGCACGGCGCCGACCGCCGTGAGGACCACGAAGACGCCCCGCCAGTCCGTCACCCGGAGGATCTGCCCGCCGACGAGCGGCGCGACGATGGGCGCGGCGCCGGATATCAGCATCAGGGTGGAGAAGAAGCGGGCCATGGCGACCCCGTCGTACAGGTCGCGGACGACGGCCCGGGCGATGACCACCCCGGCCGCGCCGGCGAGGCCCTGCACCAGCCGGAAGGCGATCAGCGTCTCGACGGTGGGCGCGAGGGCGCACAGGGCGGTGGCGAGGAGATAGACGGCGAGCCCGGTGAGCAGCGGGCGGCGCCGGCCCCAGCGGTCGCTCATGGGGCCCACGACCAGCTGGCCGAGCGCGAGCCCGGCCATGCAGGCGGTGAGGGTGAGCTGGACGGTGACGGCGGGCGCGTCGAGGGAGCGGGTGACCTGCGGCAGCGACGGCAGGTACATGTCCATGGCGAGCGGGGTCGTCGCGGTGAGGCCGCCCAGCAGGAAGGTGACGAGCGGGCCGGTGCGGCGCGGGGCGCCGGCCGGTGCCGGTGCGGAGGGGGACGGACGGTCCTGATCCGGTGTCGGTGCCGCCGCGTGCTCCGGCATGTGTCCCTCCCTGATGCTCGCCCCTGCTTCGTCTGACATCGGTGTCGCCGACCCGACCGGCACCTATGCTCTCAGCTCGTACACACTGCCGAGGCACACATGAGCGAGGGTGGGGCGGCGATGGCGGAGCAGAGCGTGCGGTGGGGGATCCTTGCGACCGGCGGGATCGCGGCGACGTTCGCGGCGGATCTGGTCGATCTCCCGGACGCGGAGATCGTGGCGGTGGCCTCGCGCCGGCGGGAGCCGGCGGAGGCGTTCGCGGAGCGGTTCGGGGTGGCACGGGCCTACGGGGACTGGGAGTCGCTGGCCAGGGACCCGGACATCGATGTCGTGTACGTGGCCACCCCGCACTCGGCGCACCGGGCGGCGGCCGGGCTGTGCCTGGCGGCGGGCCGGAACGTGCTGTGCGAGAAGCCGTTCACGCTGAACCTGCGCGAGGCGGAGGAACTCGTCGCGCTGGCGCGGGAGCACGACCGCTTCCTGATGGAGGCGATGTGGATGTACTGCAATCCGCTGGTACGGCGGCTGAAGGCGCTGGTGGACGACGGGGCGATCGGTGACGTGCGCACCGTGCAGGCCGACTTCGGGCTGGCCGGTCCCTTCCCGGCGGCGCACCGGCTGCGGGATCCGGCACTGGGCGGCGGGGCGCTGCTGGACCTGGGGGTGTACCCGGTGTCGTTCGCGCAGCTGCTGCTGGGTGAGCCGGACGGGGTCGCCGCGCGCGCGGTGCTGTCGGAGGAGGGCGTGGACCTGCAGACGGGCGCGCTGCTGTCGTGGGACAGCGGGGCGCTGGCCTCGGTGCACTGCTCGATCGTCGGCGGTACCGGGGCCACCGCGTCGGTGACCGGCACGCGCGGCCGGATCGACATCCCGTCCGGGTTCTTCCATCCGGACCGGTTGGTGCTGCACCGCGACGGCCGCGACCCCGAGGAGTTCGCCGCCGACCCCGCCGACGGGCCGCGCACCAGCATGCGGCACGAGGCCGAGGAGGTCATGCGGGCGCTGCGGGCGGGCGAGAAGGAGTCGCCGCTGGTGCCGCTGGACGGGACGCTCGCGGTGATGCGGACGCTGGACGCGGTGCGGGAGCGGATCGGGGTGCGGTATCCCGGGGACGCGGTCGCTCCGGCCGCGTAACCGTATCGCGGACACCGGATTCCGCATGGCGGAGGTTCCGCCTACGCTGCGGTGTCATGACCGACAGGAATACGAAGATCGCGGTGGTGACCGGCGCCGGCTCGGGCATCGGGCGGGCGGTCGCCGTGGAGCTGCTGCGGGCCGGCTGGTCGGTGGCGCTGGCCGGCCGGCGCCCCGGGCCGCTCGCGCAGACGGCGGCGCTGGTGCCGGAGGCGACCTCCCTCGCCGTACCCGCCGACGTGTCCCGGCCGCAGGACGTGGACGCGCTGTTCACCGCGGCCGTGGAGCGGTTCGGGCGGGTGGACCTGCTGTTCAACAACGCGGGGATCAACGGGCCCCGCGAGGTCCCCGTCGAGGAGCTGTCGTACGACGACTGGCGGCAGGTGGTGGACGTCAACCTCACCGGGGCCTTCCTGTGCGCGCAGGCGGCCTACCGGCGGATGAAGGAGCAGGAGCCGCGGGGCGGCCGGATCATCAACAACGGTTCCGTCTCGGCGCACACGCCCCGCCCGCACTCGGTCGCCTACACCGCGACGAAGCACGCGCTGACCGGCCTGACCAAGTCGCTGTCCCTGGACGGGCGGCCGTACCGGATCGCGGTGGGGCAGGTGGACATCGGCAACGCGGCCACCGACATGACGGCCCGGATGCAGGCGGGCGTGCTCCAGGCGAACGGGCAGGTGGCTCCCGAACCGGTGATGGACGTGGCCGATGTGGCGCGCACCGTACGGCACATGGCGGAGCTGCCGCTGGAGGCGAACGTGCAGTTCGCGACGGTGCTGGCGACGACGATGCCGTACCTCGGGCGGGGCTGAACCACGCAGTGGACCTCGCGGCGCACCGCGGGTGCCCGCTGGCCGGTGGAACGGCCGCCGCACGACGTGTCCTTACGGCATCCCCGGCGCACGGCACGGCCGTTCAGGACCGGTGTCCGCCCTCCGCGTCGCCCGCGTCCCGGGTGCCGCGTGCCCCCGGCTCGCCGCCCTCCGCGGCCGACGCCGCCCGGGTCCGGCGCCTGCGCAGAGCCCAGGCGCCCAGGCCCAGCACCGCGAGTGCCCCGGCGGCGCCCTCCGTGACCTGCCACGCCGAGCCGCCCCCGGACCCCGGGCCGGGCGCGCCGGCCGCCGCCTGGACGGTCTTGCGCCCGGGTGCCGGGCTCGCGCTCGCCCCGCCCTCGCTGAGCGGTTCGACCAGCAGGCCGACCGGCTGCGCCGCACGCCCGTGGGTGAAGCCCCAGTCGAGCAGGGCCGCCGCGTGCTCGTAGACGGCGTTGCCGCCGGCGTCGGGGTGCATCACGGTGACCAGCAGGGTGCGCCCGCCCCGGGTCGCCGCGCCGGTGAAGGTGTTGCCGGCATGGCTGGTGTAGCCGTTCTTGACACCGATCAGCCCGTCGTATGTCTTCAGACCCCACGCCCCGGTCAGCAGGCGGTCGGTGTTCTGGATCTGGAAGGTCTTCTTGCCGCCCGCCGGGAAGTCGGCGGTCCGCGTGCCGCAGTAGCCGCGGAAGTCGGCGTCCTTCAGGCCGTGGCGGGCGAAGAGCGTGAGGTCGTACGCCGAGGAGAGCTGCCCCGCGTGGTCGAAGCCGTCGGGGCTGACCACATGGGTGTCCAGGGCCTGCAGGTCCGCGGCCTTGGCCTGCATCTCGGCGACGGTCTTCGCGATGCCGCCGTTCATGTGGGACAGCACGTGCACGGCGTCGTTGCCGGAGCGCAGGAAAACGCCCTGCCACAGCTGCTCGACGGTGTAGGTGATGCCGGGTTTGATGCCGACGAGGCTGGAACCGGCCGGGACGTCGGCGAGGTCGGCGTCGGTGACCCGGTACCGCTGGTTCCGGTCGAACTTCTTCAGCACCGTGTCCGCGAACAGCATCTTCAGCGTGGACGCGGGCGCGAGCCGCCGGTGCGCGTCGAACGACGCGAGCACCTCCCCGCTCGCGCAGTCGGCGACCAGCCAGGAGCGTGCGGTGAGCTTCCTGGGCAGTCCGGAGGCGCCGCGCACCTGGACGCCGGTGCGGGCCAGCCGCGCGCCGCCGACGACCGTGGCGGTCGCGGCGGCGGCCTCGGTGGCCGTGGACAGGGGAAGGGCGGCGGCCGTCAGCCCGAGGACGGCACGCCGGCTGAGCCGGGAACATTCGCGCACCCGGGGACCGTACACCGCTTCGAGCAGGGGATTCGCGAGCGGAGGCCGATACGGCGCGGAATTTGCCGCGTTATGAAAATCCGATGCTCTACCCGGTTTCCCGCGCCTTACACCTCTCTTACCAGGAGTCGTTCACCGGCCCAGCAGGCGGTCGATCTCGGCCGACTGGTCCGCGGCGAGCGGCCCCTTCGCGAGCGCGCCCGCGTTCTCCTCGGCCTGGGCGACGGTCCGGAATCCGGGGATGGGCACCGTGCGCGGGCTGCGGGCCCACAGCCAGGCGAGGGCGCCCTGGGCGAGGGTGCGGCCGTCGCTGGTGAGGACGGAACGGACCGCGTCGATCCGGGCCAGCCACTCGGGATCGGCGCCGGAGCCGTCGTCCGCGAACCCGGGGAGCCAGGCGGGCGGCCGGCTGCGGATGTCCCCGGCCTCCAGCGCCCCGCCGCGCCGCCCGGCCAGCAGACCCATGGCCAGCGGACTGCGGTTGACACTGGCCAGTTCCCGCCGCTCGCACAGTGACACGAGCCCGGGCGCGTCCTGCAGGACGTTGAGGGCGTGCTGCACGGCGGTGCAGTGCGGGCCTTCGGCGAAGACGGCGGCACGCGCGGGGTCGTCGGTGCTCCAGCCGTAGCCGCGTACGAGTCCCTCGCGCACGAAGTCCTCGCAGGCGTCACGGAGTTCGGCGGCACGCGCCGGGTCGGCGGCGGAGAGGTGCAGCTGGTACAGGTCGACGCGGTCGGTGCCGAGGCGGCGCAGGGAGGCGGTGAGGGCCCGGCGGGCGTACTCCGGGGTGTCGTCGGTGCCGGTGAGGGTGCGGGTGCCGGCGTCGAAGACGTTGCCCCACTTGGTGGCGAGGACGACCTCGTCGCGCCGCTTGCCGAGGGCCCGGCCGAGGATCTCCTCGCTGTGCCCGGTGCCGTAGCAGTCGGCCGTGTCGAAGAAGGTGACGCCCAGGTCGAGCGCCCGGCGGACGGCCCGTACGGACTCGTCGTCGTCCACCTTCCCCCAGCCGACGGGCTGCCCGTCGGCGGTCCGGTGCTCGCCCCCTATGGCCCAGCACCCGAAGCCGAGCGCGCTCACCTCGATGCCACTGCGTCCCAACGCCCGGGTCGCCCGGGTCGTAGCTGTCGTCCGTGTCGTCATGGGCGTGGACGCTAGGGGCTCAAGTGCACGCGAACACAAGCCCCGCGAAGCCCTGTCACGAAGCCCTGCTACGAGGCCCTGTCACGAGGACCGTTACGCCTGGCCGGTCTCGAACCGGGAGATCCGCCCGTCGTCGTCGACGGTGAAGTACCACTTGGTGCGCATCTCGCCCCAGGCGTCGTTGCTGTAGCGGGCCAGCAGGGTCCGGCCGCCGTCGGACTCGTTGTCGACCTCCATGTGGCCGTGGGAGGAGAAGATCTCCCGGTCGATCCACTCGGCGAGGTCCCGGTCGGAGCCGTCGTCGGCCATCGTCGCGCCGGGCGCGAGCAAGGACATGAAGCCCTCGCGGTCGTGCGAGTTGACGGCGTGCACGAACGCCCGGACGGCCGGGTCGCTCAGCTTGGCTGGCTGAATCGTCATGGCGCCAGGCTCACACCGCTCCCCCGGTCCCGCCACCCGAACGGCAGCCAGGGCGAGCCGGACGCCGCCGGCGGTGCGAGGGTGGGGACGCGGGAGGGGACCTGTCCGCCTGTCTGCTGGGGAGTCACCGTGACCTGTTACGACCGACGTGATCTGGGCCTGCTGCTGCTCCGGCTGGGCACCGGCGGAGTACTGGCGGCGCACGGCGCGCAGAAGCTGTTCGGCTGGTTCGGCGGGCACGGCATCGAGGGCACCGGCCAGTTCATGGAGTCCGTCGGCTACACGCCCGGCAAGGCGAGTGCGACGGCCGCGGGCCTGGCGGAGACGGGCGGCGGCGTGCTGCTGGCGCTGGGCCTCGCCACCCCGGCGGCGGGCGCGGCGGCGGCCGGGGCGATGGCGGGGGCCGCCGCGGTCCACATGCCGAGCGGCTTCTTCGCCCAGGAGGGCGGCTACGAGCACGCGGCGAGCCTGGGCCTGGCCGCCGCCGGACTCGCCGTCACCGGCCCGGGCCGGCTCTCCCTCGACCACGCCCTCGGGCACGTCTTCGACCGCGGCTGGATGGTCCCGGCCGCCCTCGGCGCGACGGCGGCGGCGACGGCCGTGGTGGTCGGCGCGCGGAACCGGCGGGTACGGCGGCAGCAGGAGGGCGAACAGGAGGCGCTGTTCGAGGAGTGAGGGGGCCTGCGGGCAGCCCGGCTTCGGGGACGGCGCCGCGCCCCGACATCCACGGCAGGTCGGGGCGCGTTCCCTGGTCGGCCGTGGACCGGGCGGGCGCGGCGCGCAAGTTGGTGGCGGCGCCCATACGACCAGGCCGAGCCCGGCGGCGACGGCCCCGAGAAGGGTTGCACCGGCGGTACGGCCGTCAGCCCCGGGCATCCTGTGGCGGCCCGTCACGAGACGTCGTGCCGTTTCACATGGATCTCGGCCCAGACGCGTTTGCCCCAGTGGAGCAGATCCGTTCCCCACTTGCCGCTCAGGGCGTCGACCAGGACCAGGCCCCGGCCGGAGACGTCGTCAGCGCTGCGAGCGATGGCCTCCACGATGCAGCGCTTCCTGTCCACGACGGCGATCCGGACCCGGTCGGCAGCCGGGCGGGCGATGATCACCCGGATGGAGTGACTGCGCCCGTGCACGACTGCGTTGGCGACGAGTTCCGAGATGAGGAGCGCGGCCGTCTCGCCGGTCTCGTCATCGAACGCCCACAGGGTGCAGCTCCGGCGTACCAGGCGCCGGGCTTCGGCCGCCGCCTCCGGCGTCGAGGACATCGTCAGGTTGTAGCCGGGGTGGCCTGTCGGTTTCGGTTCCGCGATCGCCATCGTCATCGTCATGTCTCGCTCGGGGATGGGGGGATGCCGTGGTGGTCCCCGGGGAGGAGTGACCACCACGGCCGTTGGCCACCGGTAAGCGATCACCGGACGGCCGGTAATCACTCAACTCCGCTGCGCTTCATCGGGTAAGGGAGCAGAGTGGAGGGTGAGTTGCACTGGTTGCACACGCTCGGGAGTCTCGATGGGACGTCAGCCACTCATGCCGAACGACGCCCTTGCGGCGCTGATGCGAGAGGGGGCCATCCAGAACGACCAGTTAGCACGGCGGGTCAACGCCACCGGCAGGGAACTCGGCCTGAGCCTGACCTACACGAAGACGGCGGTCTCGCAGTGGCTGAAGGGCCACCGGCCGAAACGGCAAGCGCGCCCCGCTGTCACCGAAGCGCTCTCACGGCTCCTCGCGCGGCCCGTGACGTCGGCTGAACTCGGCTGGGACACCGACGCCGGGTCCCCGGACGCGGTGTCGGGGATTGTCGACCTCGGAAGGGCGGACATGGATCCGTCCCGGCGCGCTGTGCTCGGCGCGGGCCTGTACTCGGCGGCACTGGCCATCCCGCGGTACGACGACGTGACGGGCCGGATGGAACACGTGGCCGCCGGTCGCACCGTCCGTATCGGCCGGTCCGAGGTGGAGACCGTGGAGCGGATGACGGAGCGGATCGCGGACATCCTCGACGACCTCGGAGGCGGCCACGCCCGACCGATGGCAGCAGCCTTCCTCGTCAACACCGTGGGCCCCTACCTGAGGGCGGACGGTACGGACGAGGTGAGGAGGGCGATGCGGGCCGCCGCGTCCGATCTCACGTACCTGACGGGCTGGATGGCCATGTACGAGCGGGAGCACGGCGTCGGCCAGCGGTACTACGTCAAGGCCCTCAAGCTTGCCGGCGCGGCCGAGGATCACGTGACCTACTGCCGCACCCTGCGCGGCATGGCAATGCAGGCGTCGAACCTGGGCTACGGCCCGAAGGCGCTGGAACTCGCCGACTCCGCCGCGGAAGCCGCCCCGGCGTCGGGGCCGCGCCTGGTGGCGTTCCTGCGCGGTCAACAGGCCCACGGCGCGGCCATGGTCAAGGACCGTCGGCAGGCGTTCGCCCGGCTGAAGGAGACCGAGGAAGCGCTGTCGCAGGCGGACGGCCGCAACGACCACATCGGCGGCTACGACCGCGCCGCCTACGAGTTCCACGTCGCCCACGTCCTGTGGGAGCTGGGTGACCGGCCCGGGTCGGTGAAGGCGCTGCGTCGGTCCAACAAGGCCAGGCCGTCAGGTGAGCGGCAGGGTCGCGTACACGCCACCGGTCTCCTTGCCGCCCGGCTCATGGAGATGAGGCACGTGGAAGAGGCCTCCCGGGAGTGGAACGCGTTCCTGGACGACTACGCCGGCATCTCCTCGGCGCGGGGGGACGAGCACTTCGCCACCCTCCGGACATCCATCCGCCCGTACGTCTCCCTGCCGGCCGTGCGCACGCTGGACGCGCGAGCCCGCGACGTGGCCCGGCTGAAAGCGGCAGCCTGACCGGCACGGGCCCTTCACGCCCTGCCGCAGGGCAGGGCTTATGGGGCAGACGAGTCGGGCTGTACGCCGGGTTCTGTTCCCCGGTGTCCTCGCGGACGCCGGGGCGACGGCCATCCATCTAGGGCCGGCGTTGCCGCCGGCCTCGTGCGGTCTACCCGCGGACTCGGGCGGGCAGCCCTCGATCGTCCGCGCAGGGACGCCCTTCGTGAGAAAGGCGGCCCCTTCTTGACCTTGCTCCGGGTGGGGTTTACCTAGCTGCCCAGGTCACCCTGGGCACTGGT
The DNA here is from genome assembly GCF_000720135.1 of Streptomyces sp. NRRL S-1022. Lineage (GTDB taxonomy): Bacteria > Actinomycetota > Actinomycetes > Streptomycetales > Streptomycetaceae > Streptomyces. The sequence goes on from NZ_JOIU01000007.1 coordinate 151,207, forward strand.
GGTCTCTTACACCACCGTTTCACCCTTACCAGGGGCCAAAGCCCCGGGCGGTCTGCTTTCTGTGGCACTGTCCCGCGGGTCACCCCGGGTGGCCGTTAGCCACCACCCTGCCCTGTGGAGCCCGGACGTTCCTCGGGAAGCCCCCTAGGGGGACTCCACGCGGCCGTCCGCCCGGCTCGTCTGCCGTGCCGACCATGGTACCCGGCGCGAACCGGACCGGGGACCGGCGGCGGTGGCCAGGACCGAGCCGGCCAGGATGAGCGCGAACGCCGCCAGCACCGGCAGGGTGAGCGGCTCGTGCAGGAACAGCGCGCCCGCGGCCACCGCGACCGCCGGGTTGACGTAGGTGATCACCGTGGCCCGGGTGGGGCCGGCCTCCCTGATCAGCTCCAGGAACGCGACGAAGGCCACCGCCGTGCAGATCACACCCAGTCCGGCCAGCGCGGCCAGCACGGTGGGCGCGGGCACGGCGGACGGGCGGGTCAGCGCGGCGGCGGGGGCGTAGACCAGGGCGGCCAGGGTCAGGCAGGCGGCGGTCAGGTGGAGGGACGGGACCTCCTTGAGACGGCGGGCCGCAATCAGGGGCGCGGTGGCGTAGCCCAGGACCGTCAGCAGGACCTCCAGCAGGGAGCGGCTGTCGCCGCCGGTGAGGTGCGGCAGGGTGAGGACCGCGACCCCGGCGAGGCCCAGGGCCAGGCCCGTCACGCGGCGGGCGCCGAGGTGCTCGGTGTCGCCGAGGAGCCGGGCCAGGACCACGCCGACGATCGGCACGCCCGCGATCAGCAGGCCCGCCGTCGAGCTGGACAGGTGCCGTTCGGCGTCGGTGAGGGTGAACCAGGGGATCATGATCTCCAGGACCGCGAAGGCCAGCAGCGGGCGCCAGTGGGTCCGTATCGCGGTGCCGAAGCCGCCTTGCCGCAGGGCGAACGGGAGCAGCAGGAGCGCGCCGAGCGCGCACCGCGTGAAGACCACCACCGGCGGGGACACCGCGTCCACCGCCACCTTGATCATCAGATAGGGGATGCCCCAGACCACTCCCATCAGGGAGAACAGGAACCAGCCGCGTGCAGTCATGCGGCCGAGTGTCGGCCTCACGGCCTCCGGCTGTCTTGAACGCTGTTGCGATAGACCGCCGGGGTCACCCCGAGCACCCGGCGGAACCAGCGGGTCAGGTGCGCCTGGTCGGCGAAGCCGACGAGGGGGGCCACCTCGGCGGGCCGCAGGCCGCTCTCCAGCAGGACCCGCGCCTTGGTCACCCGGTGCTGGGCGAGCCAGGCGTAGGGGGGTATGCCCATCGTCGTGCGGAAGGCGCGCAGCAGCTGGTAGCGGGAAAGGCCGAGGTCGGTGGCGAGCAGGGCGAGGGAGGGCGGGTCGGTGAGTTCGCCGGCGAGGCGGTCGCGGACCGTGCGGGCGATGGCGTCGGCGCCGGGGACGCGGTCGGCGGCCGGTCGCGCGGTGGAGTGGCGCCGGGCGAGGGCGCTCAGCAGCCAGGGCAGGACGGACTCGGCGTGCAGGGCGTCGGGGCAGGCGCTCAGCTCCGTGTGGGCGGTGCGCAGGGCCGTGGCCAGCGCGGGGTCGTCGATGAGGGGTTCGCGGAAGTGCGGCAGGCCGCCGAGGGTGCCGTCGGCCAGCAGGGACGGCTCGGCGTACAGGGCCCGGTAGGCGTAGCCGTCGGTGGTGTTGCCGGGGCCGCCGGTGTGCATCTCGCCGGGTTCGAGGACGACGATCCGGCCGGGGCCGGTGCGGATGTGGCCGCCCCGGTAGTCGATGACCTCGGAGCCGCCGACGCAGACCCCGATGGTGTACTCGTCGTGCGCGTGCGGGGCGTAGACGTGCCGGCGGAAGCTCGCGGTGAGCAGGTCGAGCGGGGGCCCGCAGCGGCCCAGCCGGGCCCGTGTCCACCGTGCCTGTTCCCCCATCGGTCCTTCTCCTTCGCGTCGCCCTGCCCAGGGTGCAACGCCGTACGGCCCCGATTCCATGCCGTCGTACCCTGGCGCGGAGGTCTACGTGAGGAGTACGTGTTGCTGGTCCTGCTGCCGCCCTCGGAAGGCAAGGCGAATTCGGGCGGGGGCGCCCCGCTGGAGCTCGGGTCGCTGTCCCTGCCGGGGCTGACCGCCGCCCGGGAGGCGGTGCTCGGGGAGCTGGTGGAGCTGTGCTCCGGTGACGAGGAGAAGGCCCGCGAGGTGCTCGGGCTGAGCGAGGGCCTGCGGGGCGAGGTCGCGAAGAACGCCGGGCTGCGCACGGCCGGCGCCCGCCCCGCCGGGGAGATCTACACCGGTGTCCTCTACGACGCCCTGGGCCTGGCCACGCTGGACGCGCCCGCCCGGCGGCGCGCGGCGGACTCGCTGCTGGTGTTCTCCGGGCTGTGGGGCGCCGTGCGGGTGACGGACAGGATCCCCTCCTACCGCTGCTCGATGGGCGTGAAGCTGCCGGGACTCGGTGCGCTGGCCGGGCACTGGCGGGCGCCGATGGCCGAGGTGCTGCCGGAGGCGGCCGGGGCGGGGCTGGTACTGGACCTGCGGTCCTCGGCGTACGCGGCGGCCTGGCGGCCGAAGGGCGAGGTGGCCGGGCGGACGGCGACGGTGCGGGTGCTGCACGCGCCGACCCGGAAGGTGGTCAGCCACTTCAACAAGGCGACGAAGGGCCGGATCGTGCGCAGCCTGCTGACCGCCGGGGCCGTGCCGGAGGGGCCCGCCGAGCTGGTCGCGGCGCTGCGGGACCTGGGGTACGCCGTGGAGGCGGAGGCGCCCGGGAAGGCGGGCAAGGCGTGGGCGCTGGACGTGCTGGTGGAGGAGGTCCACTAAACGCACGGTCACCGCAGGGCGTTGCAGCATGTGCAACGCTCATTGCGGGTGATGCAGCCGCTGGGCACGATGAGGGCATGACCTCGCCGCTGCCCTCCTCCCCGGCTGCCTCCGTCCTGGATCTCGCCCCCGTCGTGCCGGTCGTGGTGCTCGCCGACGCCACCGACGCCGTACCGCTCGCGCGGGCGCTGGTGGCGGGCGGGCTGCCGGCGATCGAGGTGACCCTGCGGACCCCGGCGGCGCCGGCCGCGATCCGGGCGATCGCCGAGCAGGTCCCGGAGGCCGTGGTCGGGGCGGGCACGGTGATCGCACCGGAGCAGGTGGACGCGAGTACGGCGGCCGGGGCGCGGTTCCTGGTCAGTCCCGGCTGGACGGAGGCGCTGCTGGCGGCGATGCGCGGGTCCGGGGTGCCGTTCCTGCCCGGGGTGTCGACCGCCTCGGAGGTGGTCGCGCTGCTGGAGCGCGGGGTGCGGGAGATGAAGTTCTTCCCGGCGCAGGCGGCGGGCGGTACGGCGTACCTGAGGTCGCTCGCGGGGCCGTTGCCGCAGGCCCGGTTCTGCCCCACCGGCGGGATCGGCCCGCAGACCGCGCCGGAGTACCTGGCCCTGTCCAACGTCGGCTGCGTGGGCGGGAGTTGGATGATCCCGGCGGAGGCGGTGGCCGCCGGGGACTGGGACCGGGTCGAGCGGCTGGCGCGGGCCGCGGCCGGGCTCAGGGACGCAGGTGGGAGGTGTCGTTGAAGAGCCGTACGCTCGCGTTGCCGTCCGCGTAGTACGCCACCGCCGACAGGGAGGCCGCCGAGAGCTCCATCCGGAACAGCGACTCGGGCGGGGCGCCCAGGGCGAGCCGGATCAGGGTCTTGATCGGGGTGACGTGCGTGACCAGCAGGACCGTGCGGCCCGCGTGGGCCGCGACCAGCTTGTCCCGGGTGGCGGCGATCCGGGTGGCCGTCTCGGCGAAGCTCTCGCCGCCGCCCGTGGGGTGCGCCTCCGGGTCGGCGAGCCAGGCGTTCAGGTCGTCCTGGTGACGCTCGCGGACCTCGCCGAAGGTCAGGCCCTCCCACGCGCCGAAGTCCGTCTCGCGCAGACCGTCCTCGATCGTGACGTCCAGGTTCAGCCGGGCCGCGACGATGCCGGCGGTCTCGCGGGTACGGGCGAGGGGGGAGGCCACGACCGCCTGGATCGTGCCGCGCCTGGCGAGTGCCTCGGCGACGCGGTGCGCCTGCTCGCGGCCGGCGGCGGAGAGGCCGGGATCGCTGCCACCGCTGCCGGAGAAGCGCTTCTGGGGGGTGAGGGGGGTCTCGCCGTGCCGGAGCAGGACGAGGGTGGCGGGCGCACCGAGATCGGGGGCGGAGCTCCAGCCCGGGGTACTGACCACACGCTGCTCACCGGGGGTGCTCGGCAGGCGCGGCTCACCGGGGGCGATGGGCAGGCGCGGCTCGCCGGAGGTACCGGTCCCGCGCGGCTCGCCAGGGGCGTTGGTCACGCGCTGCTCGCCGGAGCCGGAGGCACTGGGCAGGCGCTGCTGGCCGGGCGTACCGGTTCCGCGCTGCTCGTCAGGAGCGTTGGCCACGCGCTGCTCGCCGGAGGTACCGGTCAGGCGCGGCTCACCGGAGGCACTGGCCACGCGCGGCTCGCCGGTGGGTGCCGGGGCGGTGGTATCCGTCTCGCGTACCGCTTCCGCTTCGGCGTCGTCCTCGGCCGCAGCCGCCACCGGCCGCACCGGACCGCCGGTCCGGCCCTCCGCGAGCGCCGCGCGGGCCTTCGCCGCTCCCGCCGCCGCGTCCCCGGGCGGCCCCGACGGCGCGGGGGCGGCGGGCGGGGTGTCCAAGGCCGCCCTGGACTCGGACGGGGACCACTGCCGGCCCTTCGCGCCCGCGTCCATCGCCTCGTTCGCCAGGCGGTCCGCGTGCTTGTTCCGCTCGCGCGGGATCCACTCGTAGCTGACCTGGTCCGGCGGGAAGACCGACCTCGCCTCCGTGGCCAGGGGCTTCATGTCGGGGTGCTTGATCTTCCAGCGGCCCGACATCTGCTCGACGACGAGCTTGGAGTCCATGCGGACGTGGACCCGCGCGGTGGGGTCGAGGGCGTGGGCGGAGCGGAGGCCGGCCAGGAGGCCGCGGTACTCGGCGACGTTGTTCGTGGCGACGCCGAGGTACTCGGCCGCCTCCGCCAGGGTCTGCCCCGTCGCCGCGTCGCAGACCACGGCCCCGTAGCCCGCGGGCCCGGGGTTGCCCCGCGAGCCGCCGTCGGCCTCGACGATGAACTCCCGCACCGGCCCCACTCCTTGCCTATAGACCCGACTCCGCCGTACGCACCAGGATGCGGCGGCAGTTCTCGCAGCGGACGACCGTGTCCGGCGCCGCCGAGCGGATCTCGTTCAGCTCGGTGATGGCCAGCTCCTGCCGGCAGCCCTGGCAGGTGCGCGCGTACAGCTTGGCCGCGCCGATGCCGCCCTGCTGCGTGCGCAGCTTTTCGTACAGCTTGAGCAGGTCGGCGGGGACGGACGCGGCGACGACCTCGCGCTCCTTCGTCACCGAGGCCACCTCGCCGTCGATCTCCTCGAACGCCGCGGCCCGGCGGCCGGTCGCGTCGTCGATCTTCGACTGCACGGAGGCGACCCGCCCGGTCAGCTCGTTCACCCGCTCCTGCGCGGCCTCGCGGCGCTCCATGACCTCCAGGACGACGTCCTCCAGATCGCCCTGCCGCTTGGCGAGGGAGGCGATCTCGTGCTGGAGGTTGGACAGGTCCTTGGGCGAGGTGACCGCGCCGGAGTCCAGGCGCTGCTGGTCACGGACGGCGCGCTGGCGCACCTGGTCGACGTCCTGCTCGGCCTTGGTCTGCTCGCGGGCGCAGTCGCTCTCCTCGGTCTGCGCGGCCACGAGCAGGTCGCGCAGCTGTGTGAGGTCCTTGGTCAGCGACTCGATCTCGGCGTGCTCGGGCAGGGACCTCCGCTTGTGCGCGAGCTGCTGCAGGCGGACGTCGAGGGCCTGGACGTCGAGGAGACGGATCTGGTCGGCGGGCGCGGCGTTCAGTTGGGGGCTCCTGTTAGCTAGAGGGGGTGGTGGACGCCGCGTGGGCGGTCCAGGGGTCGGTGACCGTCTTGGAGACGTGGACGCGCAGGCCCCAGCCGTGGCGGTCGGAGATCTCGTCGAGCTGGCTCGCGGCCAGCTCGCACCAGGGCCACTCGGTGGCCCAGTGCGCCGCGTCGAGCAGCGCGAGGGGGCTGTGGGCCACCGCCTCGGATGCGGGGTGGTGGCGCAGGTCGGCGGTGAGGAAGGCGTCGACGCCGGCCGCGCGGACCTGGTCGAAGAGGCCGTCGCCGGAGCCGCCGCTGACGGCGACCGTACGGACGACGGCGTCGGGGTCGCCGGCCACCCGGATGCCCTGCGCGGTGGCGGGCAGCCGCTCGGCGGCGCGGGCGGCGAGTTCGCGGACGGTGAGGGGGTGGTCGAGTTCGCACACGCGGCCGAGGCCCCGGCACCCGTGCGGGTCGGTGGGGTCCGGCACGAGGGGCCGTACGACGCGGAGGTCGAGGGCTCCGGCGAGGGCGTCGGAGACCCCCGGGTCGGCGGTGTCGGCGTTGGTGTGGGCGACGTGCAGCGCGATGTCGTTCTTGATGAGGGTGTGCACGACCCGGCCCTTGAAGTGCGTGGCCGCGACCGTGGTCGTCCCGCGGAGGTAGAGCGGGTGGTGGGTGACGAGCAGGTCGGCGCCGAGCTTCAGGGCCTCGTCGACGATCTCCTGGACCGGGTCGACGGCGAACAGGACCCGGGTGACCTCCTGCTCGGGGTCGCCCACCACCGTGCCGACCGCGTCCCAGGACTCGGCCCGCTCGGCGGGCCACAGGTTCTCCAGCGCGGCGATGACTTCAGACAGACGGGGCACGGCCCAAGGCTACCTGGCTGCCCGGCGGGGCCGTACCGCATGCGTCCGGTCTGTCCCCGGTCAGCACAGACGCCCCGGTTTCCTCAGGTGAATCGCTTCTGCGCCACCCGTATGTGTGAAGCGTGGGACAGGGGGAGCCCCGCCTGTGCGTGCGAAAACTAGCTTCGTCGCCGGAGGTGACCGAACGATGACGGCCTGTGCTATCGAACCACCGTCCACGGGCGGGGCCGACGGCGTGCCGGGAGCGGGGTGCGCGATCACGGCGGACGGTGCGTACGCCGCCCGGCTCGCGCGGGACGGTGACTCCTGGTACCCGGAGCGCTGGACCCTGGACGGCCCGGAGCCGTACGCGGTACCGCTGCCCGGCGACCAGCCGGAGCCGCCCGGCACCGAGGTGCAGCCGATAGGCGACGGGCGGGTGCTGATCCACCGTCCGGTGCAGCCGCGGCACGTCTTCGCGCTGCTGTACCCGACCGGTCCCGGCACCGGTGAGCTGCCGCTGGGCGCGGTGGAGTGCCCCGAGCCCGGCACCCGGCTCACCCTGCTGCCGCCGGCGCCGGGGGGCGTGCGGGCGTACGCCCTCGCCGTCGGGCCGCGCTCCAGCTCGGTGTGGCTGGTGGCGGGCGGGGCGTTCGGCCCCGAGCGGCTCGCCGAGGTGCCGGGACGCTGCTCGGGCGGGGTCTGGCTGGACGGCGCCGGGCGGCTGCTGGCGCTCGACCGGGAGCTGGGCGGGCACACCAAGACGGTGGTGCTCGACCTGGAGCGCGCGGAGGTCTCGCCGCTGTTGCAGATCGCGGAGGGCAGCGACGACCGGTTGCTGCTCGCCGACCAGGACAGCGGCCTGCTGCTGATCTCCTCCGACGCGCCCTCGCCGGGGCAGGAACGATTGGGCTGGGGCGTGCTCGGCAGCACCCTGCCGGTGCGGTTCCCGGAGTGCCTGCGGGTGCCGGACTGCGTGGTGACGCCGTTCGCGATCCAGCCGGGGCAGGTGCTGATGCCGGAGGACTGCGCGGTGGGCCTGCGGTTCGACGGCGCCTTCGGCACCTGGGTGGGCACCTGGCGGCCGGCCGAGCGCCGGGTCCGGCACCTTCCGGCGCCCGAGGGCTGGCTGGCGGGGGCCGGGGTGTGGACGCGGGAGGGGCTGCTGCGGCTGCCGTACGCGACGCGGGAGACGCCGTGCGGTGTGGCGGACCTGGCGGCGCCGGCGGATCCCGGCCGGGAAAGCGGTGCCGAGCCGGTGCCCGGGCCGGTCCCGCCGGTGGCCCAACCGGAGCCCGCGGTACGGCCGGTGACCCGTCCCGTGCCGTTGCAGCAGGCACCTCTGGGACGTCTTGTAACGAACTAGTGCCGGTCGGCGTGTGCGCCTGGATTCGGCCCGTGGTGTGCCGGTTACACTCGCTCGGCTGTACGAAAGATCATGGTTGACGGGGTGAATACGTCCGATGAGCGACACCAGCACGACTGAGCAGCTGTCTGCCGGCTCCGAGACCGCCGGCCACGGCCGGCACCGCGGCCCGGTCGCGGCCCAGGAGAGCGACACGGCTCCGCACGGCCGGCACCGCAAGCCGGTCCAGGAGACGGTCGAGGCGGCTGCCTGACGGCAGTGAGGAAGAGGGGGCGTCCGCTCGACGGGCGCCCCCTTCGCCGTTCCCCCGCCCGAACGCCGTGCTCCCCCGCCCGGGTCCCTGGACGCCATCAGCATCCGGCTCCCCGAGCACGACCGCCGCCCGAGCCCCTGAGCACTGCCCGCATCCGGCTCCCCGGGCACGACCGCCGCCCGGGCCCCCGGGCGCTACCCCCGCCTGAGCCCCAGCACCTCCGTCGCCGCGAAGGTCTCCCCCGGCGGCCGGTCCGCGTAGTGCGGGGTGAGCAGCGCGTCGAGTTCGTCGTAGGTGAAGGTTTCCTGCGCGCTGTCGAAGCGGGCGCGCACCCGCGGCCGTTCCACCACGGCCACCATGCCGCCGTGCACGACGAGCAGCTGGCCGTTGACCCCGGCGGCGGCCGGTGCGGCCAGGTAACCGACGAGCGGGGCGACGTGCTCGGGGGCGAGCGGGTCGAGGCCCTCGTCCGGTTTCCGCAGGCCGGCGAAGACGTCCTCGGTCATCCGGGTCCGGGCGCGCGGGCAGACGGCGTTGGCGGTGACGCCGTACTTGGCGAGGGCGAGGGCGGTGGAGGTGGTGAGGCCGACGATCCCGCCCTTGGCGGCCGCGTAGTTGGGCTGCCCGGCGGATCCCGCCAGGAACGCCTCCGAGGAGGTGTTCACGATCCGCCCGTAGACCGGTCCCCCGGCCGCCTTGGCCCGCTCCCGCCAGTGCGCGGCGGCGAAACGGGTGGTGTTGAAGTGGCCTTTGAGGTGGACGCGGATCACCGAGTCCCACTCGTCCTCCGTCATGGAGAAGACCATGCGGTCGCGCAGGATGCCGGCGTTGTTGACGAGGATGTCCAGCTTGCCGAACTGGGCGATCGCCGACTCGACCAGTTCCCGTGCCTGTGCGAAGTCGGAGACGTCCCCGGTGTGCGGCACGGCGGTGCCGCCGGCCGCCCGGATCTCCGCCGCGACCTGCTCGGCGGGCCCCGCCGACGCGGCGCCCGAGCCGTCCCGTCCGGGCTGCCCGTAGTCGTTGACGACGACCGCCGCGCCGAGCCGGGCGAGTTCCAGGGCCTCGGCCCGGCCGAGCCCGCGTCCGGCGCCGGTGACGATCGCGGAGAGGCCCGCCAGTGGCTGTGACATGCGGCGTCCTCAGATCTCGATGCAGGTGCGCAGGGCGGTCCCGGTGCGCATCTGGTCCAGCGCCTCGTTGATCCCGGCGAGCGGCACCCGGTGGGTGATCAGGCCCGCGAGGTCGACGCGGCCGGCCCGCCACAGGGCGATCGCGCGCTCGTAGGAACGCAGCACGTCGCCGCCGCCGTACAGGGACGGCAGGATGCGCTTCTCGTCGAAGAACAGCTCGAACATATTGAGCTGGAGGACGTCGTCCATGGCGCCGGCACCGACCACGACGAGGGTGCCGCCGCGCCGGGTGGCGTCGTAGGCGGTGCGGGCGGTGGCGGACCTGCCGACGACCTCGAAGACGTAGTCGAAGCCCTCGCCGCCGGTCACCTGCTGCTTGGCGTCGGCCAGCTCCTCCGGCGGGACGGCCCTGGTGGCGCCGAACCGGAGGGCCGACTCGCGCCGGGCGGCGACCGGGTCGACGGCGACGATCTCGGCGGCGCCCTTCAGCCGGGCCCCCTGGACGGCGGAGATGCCGACGCCTCCGCACCCGATGACGGCGACCGACGAACCGGCGGCCACGTCGGCGGTGTTGAGGGCGGCGCCGAGCCCGGTGGTGACCCCGCAGCCGATCAGGGCGGCGATGTCGAAGGGCACGTCCTCGGGGATCGGCACGGCGCAGCCGGCGTCGACCACGACCTCCTCGGCGAAGGTGCCGGTGCCCGCGAAGCCGAACACGTCGCCGCCGGGGCGCCGGAAGTTGGGGGTGCCCGCGTTCATGAACCCGGCCAGGCAGAGCTGGGTCTGCCCGCGTTTGCAGGCGGGACAGGCACCGCAGGCCGGCAGCCAGCACAGGACGACCCGGTCCCCGGGCTTCAGGTGCCGTACGCCGTCGCCCACGTCGAGGATCTCGCCGGCGCCCTCGTGGCCGGGCACGAAGGGGGCCGGCTGGGGCAGCACGCCGTTCATCGCGGACAGGTCCGAGTGGCACAGCCCGGTGGCGCGCACCCGGACCCTGACCTTGCCGGGGCCGAAGCCCACCGCCTCGACGTCGTCGAGGACCTCCAGCTTTTCCTGGCCGATCTCGTGCAGTACGGCTGCGCGCATGGTGCGGCTCCCCTCACAGGCTTCTCAGGAGTGCTGAACGATGGTGTCGGCGAGCACCGGAGCGTCCCCGCGTTCCACGGCTCCCACCGTGACCCGCACCCGTCCCTCCTCGCGCCACATCCGCACGCGCAGGGTCTCCCCCGGGAACACGACCCCGGCGAACCGGGTGGCGTAGCCGCGCACCCGGGTCACGTCGCCGCCGAGCAGGGTGTCCACGACCGCCTTGAGGGTGATGCCGTAGGTGCACAGGCCGTGCAGGATCGGCTTGTCGAAGCCGGCGAGCTTGGCGAACTCGGGGTCGGCGTGCAGGGGGTTGTAGTCGCCGGAGAGCCGGTAGAGGAGGGCCTGGTCGGGGCGGACGGGCCGGTCGACGGTCCGGTCGGGGTCGCCGGCGGGCGGTTCCGGGCGGGCGGAGGGCCCGCGGTCACCGCCCCAGCCGCCCTCGCCGCGTACGAAGATCTGGGCGTCGTTCGTCCACAAGGGGCCGTCGGCGTCGGTGACTTCGGTGCGCAGGACGAGGACGGCGGCCTTGCCCTTGTCGTACACGGCTGCGATCCGGCTGCCGGCCGTGGCGGTGCCGGCGACCGGGATCGGCCGGTGCAGGGTCAGGTTCTGGCCGCCGTGCAGGACCTTGGCCAGGTCGACGTCGACGCCCGGCATGGACAGTCCGCTGATCACCCCGGGGGAGCCGGCGCCCGCGACGGTGGCGAAGCTCGGCAGGACGTGCAGCCGGCTCTCCAGGGTGTAGCGCAGCTCGTCCGGATCGGTGGCGGGACCGTCCTTGTCCGGGTTGGCGCCCGCGCCGATGCCGAGGTGGTAGAGCTGGACGTCCTTGGCGGTCCAGCCGATCTCACCGGAGCGGGGTTCGGCGGCGAGGGCCTGGGCTGCGTCGATGGGCATGGGGCTCCTGACGGGTCTCAAGACCTCGGTGCGGACGTCCGCACCGTCGGCCGCACCGAGGTCGTCCACGTGCGGACCTAGAACGCGTTCCAGTCCGGCGCCCTCTGTATAGCCCAGCGCTCCACAGTTGTGAAGGCTCCTGACGCCGTGTCAGCTCCGGTGGCGGCGGCTGTGACATTTGTCCCGCCCGGGTCCGTACATGTGTGTCTGCCGGGGACGGGGCGGTTGTTCGTACGCTGTGCTGTCGTACCGCCGTCGGCGGGGACCATCTGACCGGGGGAAACATCGAACATGACGTGGATGCGGAGAGCACGCTGCCACATACGGGCCCTGCGGACCGAGCGCCGTCGGTGGCGGGCCGACCTGGAGCGGTTCAGGGCCGCCCGACGCGCCGCCCGGAAGCGGGGCGCGGATCCCGCCGCCGTGGACCATCCGGGCCCGCCGCCCACCGGGTTCTCCCTGCTGCCCTGGCTGCTGATGGGCATGGGCTCCTTCTCCAACCTGCTCCAGGGCCGGACCGCGAACCCGTGGATCGGCGGCCTGGGCCTGCTGGCCTTCAACTCGCTGTACGTCTACGTCACCTTCCGCGCCTTCGACCGGGCCAGGCGGGAGTCGGTCAGCACACGGGTGGCGCTGGGCCTGCTCGCACTGCTCACCACCGGCCTCGCCCTCGGCTACGGCGGCAGCTGGCTGATGTTCTTCCCGCTGCTGGGGCTGGCCACCGGCGCCGTCCTGCGCGGGCCCTGGCTGGGCCGCACCGGCATCCTGCTGGCGGTGTACGCGGGGGCCGTCTCCGCTGTCCGCGACGACTGGGCGAACGCGACGACCATGGCCTACGGCACCTTCATCTCCGCCATGGTGACGGCCGCGATCCTCAGCCTGTCCGAAGCCGTGCGGGAACTGCGGGCCGCCCGCGAGGAGTTGGCCCGGCGCGCGGTGGAGCAGGAGCGGCTGCGTTTCTCCCGGGATCTGCACGACCTGCTCGGGCACACGCTGTCCGTGGTCGTGGTGAAGTCCGAGGCGGCCCGCCGGCTGGCCCCGCGTGATCTGGCCGCGGCGCTGGCGCAGATCTCGGACATCGAGTCGGTGGGCCGGCAGGCGCTCACCGAGATCCGGGAGGCGGTGACCGGCTACCGCGAGGGCAGCCTGGCCACCGAGCTGACCCGGGCCCGGTCGGCGCTGTCCGCGGCGAGCGTGCGGCCGGTGGTCCGCCAGTCCGGGGCACCGCTCGCCCCGCAGACCGAGGCGCTGCTCGGCTGGGTGGTGCGCGAGGCGGTCACCAATGTCGTCCGGCACAGCCGCGCGAGCCGCTGCGAGATCACCGTGGAGGGAGCCGCCGAACGGGTGCGGCTGACGGTCACGGACGACGGCGAGGGCACCGGCACCGGCACGAGCGGGGGTGTCGGCGGTACCGGGCTGAAGGGGCTGACCGAGCGCCTCGCGGCGGCGGGCGGTTCCCTCACGGCCGGCCCGGCGCCGCGCGGCGGCTTCGCGGTCACCGCCGACCTCCCGGCCGGCGGTGCGGAGGCGGTGCCGGCCGCGGTTACGGCGCCCAGGGCGCACCGACCGCCCAGCTGACGTCGTTCGCCCAGGACGTGGCGCTGTCGAAGGCGTTGGATCCGCCGTTGCTCGCTATGTAGAGGTTGTGGTCGTAGTGGCGCAGGTACCTCGTCGGGTAGTTGTACGAGGCGAACGAGGTACCGGCGCCGCTCTTGCCGGTCTGCGGGCAGAAGGTGGCGTCGGCCCGGAACTGGGCGGTGCCGTCCATGGGCTGCCGGTAGACCCGGTAGTTGAAGTGGCGCAGGAAGTCACCGGGGTAGTTCCGCGACTCGAAGGAGACGCAGGAGCCGTCGGCCAGACCCCGGCGGACGATCCAGGTGGCGTCACCCTTGTCGACGGACGAACTGCCGGACGACACCGGCGAGATGAGGGCCGCGTCGTTCTGGTGGCGGACGTAGTCGCTGGTGCAGCAGGAGGTCGTGGCGCGCAGGGAGATCTCCGAGGCAGGGCCGAGCGTGCCGGTGCTGCCGGTCGGGCCGCCGTAGCCGACGGAGACGATGTCGGCCTGGACGGCGTCGTCGGCGGCGTCGGTCGGGATGCCGGAGGTCATCACGCCCTCGAAGAAGGAGCCGATGGAGCCGTTGCTGTTGTCGCCGCCGGTGCCGAGGACGATCGCGCCTTCCTGATGCATCGGCGAGTAGCCGCCCGCGGTCGGCTCACCCCCGGAATAGGTGGTGGTCAGCCCGCCGGACTGGGCGTTGCCGCGTTTCAGCGCGAAGTGGTTCTGACCGTTGTTCTTGAGCAGCGCGGTCACGAACGGCAGCGGTCCGGTGCCGGTGTCGGAGGTGTTCCTGCTGTAGCCGGCGTCGGACTGGAACAGCCCGTTCTCCAGGTCGGCCTGCACCCACGGGCCCTGCCCGGAGCAGGGCGAGAACCAGCACTCGGTGCCGAAGTTGATGGCGTCCATGTGGCCGTTGCCGGTGTCCAGGTTGTTGGTCTCGGCGTTGCCGTAGTCGAAGCAGCAGCGGTTGTTGACGTGCGTGCCCGAGGTGACCATGTACATCCCCTCGGCCTGTCCGTTCACGGCCACGCCCGAGGTGGAGTTGTCCCGGTAGCCCATGCCGGCGGAGATCTCCAGGCCGTAGACCTGATGGCCGCCGGCGGTCACCGGCAGGGCGTCCGCGGGCGCCCCCACATCGGCGGCCCCGGCCCCGCCCGCGCCCTCGACGGTGAGGTCGTTGTGGCGCGGGGACTGGTCGTAGATCTCGGTGACGATGCAGGTCGTGCCGGAGCAAAAGGAGTCCTGGGCGGCGGCGTCGGCGTACCCGCCGGCGGTCAGCAGACCGATGTTCCTCTTCGCCCCGTCCGAGGCCCGCCGCACCTGGTACAGCGGCCCGTTGTACGACCCGTACAGCGCCCGGGCCAGGCTGTGCGCGGCGACGCAGGGGGTGCCGGCGGCGCCGTAGAGGTCGCAGGGCAGCGAACTCGCGGCGGCTGCCGGGGGCGCGCCGGTGCCGAGGAGCAGCGCGGTGAGGGTGGCGCAGACGGCCAGGAGACAGAGGAGAGCGCGGGGGGTTCTCATCGGTACGGTGCACCTCGGGTTCATCGAAGGGGGCGTTCAAGACGTTCGAGATATCGGACGTTGTTCGGCCGATATACCGAACCTGTTCACGTGGCGAGATTCCCGGGATTCCTGCGAAGGCAGAGGCGATTGTTTGGGTGCCTCCCGGAGCCGTCAACCCCCGCCGCACCGGACCATGCCGATTCTTTACGGCCGGGCCTTCACCGCCGGGCCCTCACCGCCGGGCTTTCACGAACCGGCGAGCAGCCCGTCGAGCAGGCCGTCGAGCGGGGCCGGGACGCGGTCGGGGTCGAGCGCCTCGACCAGCACCCGGCCGTAGTGGATCTTGCGGCCCTTCTTGGTGCCGAGGAAGCGCCGCACCTGCTGCTGGGGACTGCGGCCCTGCTGCGCGGGCTGGCGCAGGAAGGTCTCCAGGGCGCGCAGGTCGCCCTCCGCCCGGACCAGTTGCGCCACCCGGGTCACGCCCAGCGCCCGGATCAGCTCGTCCTCCAGGTCGGCCGCGCAGACGAAGAACCCGTGCCGTGCCGCGCCGGCCCGTTCCCAGCCGCGGGCGTAATAGCCGCGCTCACGCTCGTCGCACAGCCCCGTGAGGCGCAGGTCCAGCCCGGTGGGCCCGAGGAGGCGGGCGAAGCGCCCGACGTTCATCGCCCCGCCCATCGACAGGACGCAGACCCCCTCGGCCGCCAGGTCCCGGCCGCGGCGCGCGGCCAGCGCGCCGACCGCCGCGGCGTCGCTCGGCCCTTCCAGCAGGACGGCCGTCCGGACGGACAGCCGCGCCGCCAGCTCCCGCGCGGGGCCCTCGGCGCCTCCGGCCGCCCACGCGGTGACCGCCTCCCGGAACGCCCTCATGTCGGTCATGGGACGAGTCTCCGCCCTTCCCCGCCCCGCGGACAGCCGATTTCCACCGGACCCGCGACGGCCCGGCCGGACGCCGGTGCCCTGGCGTGCCGGGGCGGCAACCCTTCGCCGGCCCGCCCCCGTTCACCCCCGCTCCGCCGTAATCTGGCTCCATGAACGAGCTGCCCCGGGACCGTCGGCCCGCCAAGTGCATCCGGGTGCTGCTCGCCGAGGACCAGGGCATGCTGCGTGGCGCTCTCGCCCTGCTGCTCGGCATGGAGGAGGACATCGAGGTCGTGGCCCAGCTGGGGGCGGGGGACGGCATCGTGGACGCCGTGCTCACGCACCGGCCTGACGTGGCCCTGCTGGACATCGAACTGCCGGGCAGGAGCGGGCTGGACGCGGCGGCCGAGCTGCGGGACCAGGCGCCCGACTGCCGGGTGCTGATCCTCACCACCTTCGGCCGGCCGGGCTATCTGCGCCGGGCCATGGAGGCCGGTGCGGCCGGATTCCTCGTCAAGGACGGGCCGGTGGAGGAACTGGCCGCGGCGATCCGGCGGGTGCTCACCGGGGAGACCGTGGTCGATCCGGCGCTGGCCGCCGCCGCGCTCGGCGCCGGGCCGAATCCGCTGACGGCCCGCGAGTGCGAGGTGCTCCAGGCGTCGGTGGACGGGGCGACCGTCGCCGACATCGCCGGCAAGCTGCACCTGTCCGAGTCCACCGTCCGCAACTACCTCTCCTCCGCGATCGGCAAGACCGGCACCCGCAACCGGGCGGAGGCGGTACGGGAGGCCCGGCAGCAGGGCTGGCTGTGAGCGGTGCCTGTCGCGTCCCCGGTCACTTCGTCACGTCCGCGGCGACGCACACGAACCAGAGGTCCGCGGAACGCGATGACTTTCCCCGGCCGACGCCCCGTGGCCGCTACGCCTCCACCGCCCGCAGCACCGTCACCACCGCCGCACCGCCCAGCCCGATGTTGTGCGCGAGCCCGACCCGCGCCCCCGGCACCTGCCGTGCGCCCGCCTCGCCCCGCAGCTGCCACACCAGCTCGGCCGCCTGCGCCAGACCGGTCGCGCCCAGCGGATGGCCCTTGGAGATCAGCCCGCCGGACGGGTTCACCACCCACCGCCCGCCGTAGGTCGTCGCACCCGACTCCACCAGGCCGCCCGACTCCCCCGGCGCGCACATGCCGAGCGCCTCGTACGTCAGCAGTTCGTTGACGGAGAAGCAGTCGTGCAGCTCGATCACGTCGACGTCCTCGATGCCGAGCCCACAGCGGTCGTAGACCTGCCGGGCCGCCGCCCGGGACATCGGCTGCCCGACGGCGTCGATGCAGGACCCGGAGGCGAAGGACTCCTCGGTGTCCGTGGTCATGGCCTGCGCGACGATCTCCACCAGGCCGGTCAGGGAGCGCTGCTCGGCGAACCGCTCCGACACCACCACGGCCGCCGCCGCGCCGTCCGAGGTGGGCGAGCACTGGAGCTTGGTGAGCGGCCGGTGGACCGTACGGGAGGCGAGGACGTCGTCCACCTCGTACACGTCCCGGAACTGGGCGTAGGGGTTGTGCGCCGAGTGGCGGTGGTTCTTGGCGGCGACGGCGGCGAGCTGCGCCTCGGTGGTGCCGTACCGCTCCCTGTGCTCGCGGGCCGCGGCGCCGAAGATCTGCGCGGTCGGCGGGCTCGCCGCGAAGCCGTGCCGGGCGGCCATGACGCCGTAGTGCCGGGCCACCGGGGACGCCGCGAAGTCGCCGCCGCCGGTCCCCGCCCCGAGCGCCCCCTTCTTCATCCGTTCGAAGCCGAGGGCCAGGGCGCAGTCGGCCGCGCCGCCCTCGACCAGCTGCCGGGCCAGCATGAGCGAGGTCGCGCCGGTCGCGCAGTTGTTGTTGACGTTGTAGACGGGGACGCCGGTCAGGCCGAGTTCGTAGGCGGCGCGCTGGCCGGCGGTCGAGGGCTGGAAGCAGTAGCCGACGGGAACCTGTTCCACGTCGGTGTAGGCCACGCCCGCGTCCGCCAGTGCGGCACTGCCCGCCTCGCGCACCATGTCCCAGTACTGCCACTGCCTGGTCTCGGGCTTCTCGAAGCGGGTCATTCCGACCCCGGCGACATAGGCCTTCATGGCGCGCCAGGCTAGAACGTGTTCCACCAACACACCAGACCCTGACACCGAGTCAGAATGCCATGGAACGGTCAAGGATTCGTTAGAGGCCCGAAGCAACGGAATAGTTGCCTGTGCATACGAGGTTTACCCGGCACTTATGCCACGCGGAAGGCCTCACCCCATGCCAGACACGACGACCGACCAGCCCACCCGGAGAGCGGGCGGCGCCGTCGTCCCGGTGCTCGCCTTCGCGGGCATCGTGGTCGCGGTGATGCAGACCCTGCTCGTACCGGTCATCAAGGACCTGCCGCAGCTGCTGGACACCGCCCCCAGCAACGCCACCTGGGTGCTCACCTCGACCCTGCTGTCCGGCGCCGTCGCCACCCCGATCATGGGCCGGCTCGGCGACCTCTACGGCAAGCGCCGCATGCTGATCCTCAGCCTCGCCGTGATGGTGGCCGGCGCCCTGGTCAGCGCGGTCACCAGCCAGCTGCTCGTCATGATCGCGGGCCGTACCCTGCAGGGCTTCGCCATGGGCGCGATACCGCTCGGCATCGGCCTGATGCGCGACATGCTCCCCCGCGAGAGGCTCGGCTCGGCCATGGCCCTGATGAGCTCCTCGATCGGCGTCGGCGGCGGCCTCGCGCTGCCCGCCGCGGCCCTGGTCGCCCAGCACACGGACTGGCACGCTCTGTTCTACGGCGCCGCCGGCCTCGGCGCGCTCGCCATCGTCCTCACCCTCCTCGCCGTACCGGAGTCCCCGATGCGCGCCGAGGGCTCCTTCGACCTGCTCGGCGCGCTGGGCCTGTCCGCCGGCCTGGTCCTGCTCCTGCTGCCCATCACCAAGGGCAGCGACTGGGGCTGGTCGTCGGGAACGACGCTCGGCCTGTTCGCCGGCGCCGTCGTGGTCCTGCTGCTGTGGGGCGTGTTCGAGCTGCGCGTCCAGGCCCCTCTGGTCGACCTGCGCACCACCGCCCGCCGCGAGGTGCTGCTCACCAACCTCGCCTCGATCATGGTCGGCGTCAGCTTCTACGTCGTCTCCCTCGTCCTGCCCCAGCTGCTCCAGCTGCCCACCGCCACCGGCTACGGCCTCGGGCAGTCCATGGTCGTCGCGGGCCTGTGCGTGGCCCCGCTGGGCCTGACGATGATGTTCACCGCACCGGTCTACGCCCGGCTGTCCGCCCGCTACGGCCCCAGGGTCACCCTGATCACCGGCCTGCTGATCATCGCGATCGGCTACGGCGGCGGCCTGGGCCTGATGGACGCGGCCTGGCAGACGGTCGTCACCTCCGTGGTGCTCGGCGCGGGCATCGGCCTCGCCTACTCCTCGCTGCCCGCGCTGATCGTCGGCGCGGTCCCGGCCTCGGAGACCGGCGCGGCCAACGGCCTGAACACCCTGATGCGGTCCATCGGCACGTCGGTGTCCAGCGCCGTCATCGGCATGGTGCTGGCCAACACCGCGAACGACGTGGGCGGCGTCGCCGTCCCGACCATGCACGGCTTCCGGGTCTCCTTCCTGATCGCCACGGCCGCGGTCGCGGTGGGCCTGCTGCTCGCGCTGTGCCTGCCGAAGGCCGCGCGCCCGGTCCAGCACACGCAGCTGCGGGCGAGCAGCGAGGAGGAGGCCGGCCTGGAGCGGGCCGAGGAGGTGCTGCGCGGGTTCCGGGGACGGATCCTGGACGCCGGCGGCGCGCCCGTCGCGCGGGCCAAGGTCACCCTGATCGACCGCCGGGGGCGGCAGGCCGGCGCGACCCTCTCCGCGGCGGACGGCAGCTATGTGCTGGCGGTGCCGGGTGAGGGGGCGTACGTGCTGGCCGCGAAGGCCTCCGGCCACGGGCCACTGGCTTCCTCGGTGACGCATTCCGGTGTGGAGCGGGCTGTCGATCTGGATCTCTCGCTGCCGGGGGAGACGGTGAGCGCCTGAGGGCTCGGGCGGTCCCGCCGTCCTGCGGGGAACGCGCCGTCGTGGTGTCTCGCGCAGTTCCCCGCGCCCCTTCGGGGCGCTGCACGCCCCCCTGTCATCATGGGCGGTCGGACTGACGTACGACCGAAAGGCGCCCCATGCCCGCCGCTCCCAAGCCCGAGATCCTGGCCGCGTTCGAGGCGGCGAAGGGGTTCATGCCCGTCGACGAGGGGCTCGCCCTGTACGACGCCGCCGTCACCGCCGGCCGGCTCGGGCTGCCGGTGCTGGAGGTGGGGACGTACTGCGGGCGGTCCACGATCCTGGTGGCCGACGCGGCCCGCGCGGCTGGGGTGACCGCGCTGACCGTCGACCACCACCGGGGCAGCGAGGAGCAGCAGCCCGGCTGGGACTACCACGACCCGGAGACGGTCGACCCCGTGACCGGCCTCATGGACACCCTCCCGGCCTTCCGGCGCACGCTGTTCAAGGCGGGCCTGGAGGAGCACGTGGTCGCCCTCGTCGGCCGCTCCCCGCAGATCGCGGCGATCTGGAACTCCCCGCTCGGCTTCGTGTTCGTCGACGGCGGTCACACCGACGAGCACGCCACCGCCGACTACGAGGGCTGGGCGCCGCACGTGGCCGAGGGCGGGCTGCTGGTCATCCACGACGTCTTCCCCCATCCGGAGGACGAGTTCACCGGCCAGGCCCCGTACCGCGTCTATCTGCGGGCCCTTGACTCCGGGGCGTTCACCGAGGTGTCGGCGACCGGCTCGCTGCGTGTCCTGCGGCGAACGGGGGCGGGGATCCGACGCCCCGGTTAGAGTCGCAGACGTGTCGTACACAGGCCCGGAATTCGATCCCCCGCAGCAGCGCCGGCCCCGGCGCGGCCCGCTGACCGTGGCGCTCGCCGCGCTGGTGCCCGGCGCCCTGCTCGGCTGGCTGGTGTACGAGGCGGCGGGCGGCGGCCCCGGCGGCGCGGACCGTACGGTTTCCCCGGCGCCCGTCCCGCGCAGCGCCACGGTGTCCTCCGCGACGCCGTCCGCCTCCCCGGGCGACGACGCCAAGGCGTCGGGCTCGCCCTCCGCCCGGCCGGACGGCTCCGGCACCGGCACCCTCAAGGGCAAGGTCGTCGTCATCGACCCGGGGCACAACCCGGGCAACTTCCGGCACACGGCCGAGATCAGCCGCCAGGTGGACATCGGAACCAACCGCAAGGAGTGCGACACCACCGGGACGTCCACCAACGACGGTTACACCGAGGCGCGGTTCACCCTCGACGTGGCCCACCGGCTGCGGACCCTGCTGGAGCAGCAGGGGGCCACGGTGAAGCTCACACGCGACGGCGACAGCCCGGCGTGGGGTCCGTGCGTGGACGAGCGGGCCCGGATCGGCAACACCGCGCGCGCGGACGCGGCGATCTCGATCCACGCCGACGGCTCCGCCGAGGGCGACCGCGGCTTCCACGTCATCCTGCCGGGGTCCGTGCACGCCGGTGCCGCCGACACCCGTCTCGTCACCGGCCCGTCGCACGACCTCGGGGTGCGCATCGCGGGCACGTTCCTGCGCGAGACGGGCGAGCCGCCCTCCAACTACCTCGGCGACGGTACCGGTCTCGTCACGCGCACGGACCTGGGTGGTCTCAATCTGTCAACGGTTCCCAAGGTGTTCATCGAGTGCGGCAACATGCGCGATAGCAAGGACGC
The DNA here is from genome assembly GCF_000720135.1 of Streptomyces sp. NRRL S-1022. Classification (GTDB taxonomy): domain Bacteria; phylum Actinomycetota; class Actinomycetes; order Streptomycetales; family Streptomycetaceae; genus Streptomyces. Next base: position 172,237 of record NZ_JOIU01000007.1, read on the forward strand.
GGCACTGCTGACCAGCGGGGCCTGGCGGCAGCGGGCGGCGCAGGGGATCTCTGAGGGAATCGTGAGTTTCCTGCGCGAGTCGTGACCGGTGGGCGGAACCGGCCGGACAGCCGGATCTTGCGGACGGTAGTGTCTACCGACGACGAGACGACTACGAAGGACCTGAAGTGAATATCCGCTCCCTCACTAGAGGCGACGGCGTGGTGATCGGAGCAGCGGTGGTGCTGTTCATCGCGTCGTTCCTCACTTTCCAGAGCTACTCCTTTTTCGGCGCCTCGGCCGACGGGAACGCGTGGGACAACCTGGGCATGGGCCTGGGCGTCTACATGGGCGCGGTGATCGGTGCCGTCCTCATCGTCGTCAACCGCTGTCTGCCGCAGCCCCGCAAGGTGGCCGGGCTCGACCTCTCCGTCGTCGGCACCGCGTTCGCCGTCCTCACGGCTTGGACGCTGCTGTGGACGCTGATCGACACGCCTGACGGTGCGGACGTCGGCGCCGGTCTCATCCTCGGATTCATCGCCGCGCTCGTCCTGGCCGCCGCCGCCATCGCCACCCCGCTGGTCCCCGCCCTCCAGGCCGCCCTGGTGCCGGCCCCGAAGCCGGCCGCCCCGCAGCCCTACGGCGCCCAGCCGCCCGGTGGTTACGGCTACCCGGGCGCCCAGCCGCAGCAGCCGTACGGTGCGCAGCCGCAGCCGGGGCAGCCGTACGGGCAGCAGCAGCCGGCCGCGCAGGCCGCTCCGGCGCCGCAGCCGGCCGCCGCCGACTTCTCGCCGTTCTGGTTCGCCGTGCCGGTGACCCGTCCGCTGTTCGCGGAGGACGGCTCGCCGACGCCGATCGCCGAACTGGCCCCGGGCACCTGGTACCTGGCCGTCGAGCAGCGCGGTGCCGCGCTGGTCGCGCAGACCCAGGACGGCCGCCGTGGCGTGCTCCAGGACACCTCGGGTATCCAGCGCGGCTGATCCGGCACCGCCGCAGCGCACCGGCCCCTCGCCCTTCCGGGCGGGGGGCCGTTGTCGTACAGTCGGCTCCCGGCTGATGTCTGATGGAGCGTCAGGAGGCAGGCGCATGCGGCTCGGTCTCGCACTCGGCTACTGGGGACGCGGTCCGGACGCCGGCCATGTGCCGCTCGCCCGGGAGGCGGAACGGCTCGGCTACGACTCGGTGTGGACGGCGGAGTCCTGGGGCTCGGACGCCTTCACCGCGCTGACCTGGATCGCCGCGCACACCTCGACGATCAGGCTGGGTACGGCCGTTGCGCAGATGGCCGCCCGCTCGCCGGCCGCCACCGCGATGCACGCGCTCACCCTGGACCACCTCTCCGGCGGGCGCGTGCTGCTCGGGCTCGGGCTGTCCGGGCCGCAGGTGGTGGAGGGCTGGTACGGCCGCCCGTTCCCGGCGTCGCCGCTGACCGCGACCCGGGAGTACGTGGACGTCGTACGCCAGGTGCTGCGCCGGGAGGCGCCGGTGGCGGTGGACGGGCGGTTCCACCCGCTCCCCTACCGGGGTCCGGACGGCACCGGGCTCGGCAAGCCGCTCAAGCCGATCACCCATCCCCTGCGCCGCGACCTGCCCGTCCTCCTCGGTGCCGAGGGCCCGCGGAACGTCGCCCAGACGGCCCGCATCGCCGACGGCTGGCTGCCCCTGTACTGGGCGCCGGGCCGGCCCGAGGTGTACGGGGACGTGGTGCGGGAGTTGCCCGAGGGGTTCCTGGTGGCGCCGATGGCCCGGGTGAAGGTGTGCGACGACGTCGCCGAGGGGCTGCTGCCCGTGAAGGCCATGCTCGGCTTCTACATCGGCGGGATGGGCCACGCGGCCCGCAACTTCCACGCCGACCTGATGGCCCGCATGGGGTACGAGGCCGAGGCCCGGCGGATCCGGGACCTGTTCCTCGCCGGACGCCGGGAGGAGGCCGTGCTGGCCGTGCCGGACGCCTTCGCCGACGAGATCTCCCTGGTCGGCCCGCGCGAACGCATCGCCGAGCGGCTGGAGTCGTGGCGCGCGGGCCCGGTGACGGACCTGCTGGCCCTGTCACCGGACCCGCACACCCTGCGGGTGCTGGCGGAGCTGAACTCCTAGCCCTTGGTCAGCTGGGAGGCGGAGGGCACCTGGTCCTTGACCGGGGCGCCGGCGCTCTTGCCCGCGTCCTTGACGTTGCCGATGACGTCCTCGAACAGGCTCGCCGCGTTCCCGTCGCCGCCGCGCAGCTTGGACGGCAGGTCCTTCAGGCTCGCGATGCCGGCGGTGAGCGGGGCGAGCGCCTTGGACAGGGTCGGGTCGGCCTGGGCGTTCTTCTGGGCCGCCTTGAGCCGGTTGTAGGCGAAGGCGCCGGCCAGAGCGGCCTTGACCAAGGTCAGCTTGCGGCCCTTGGCGCCCTTCTTGAACTTGCCGGCCTTCCAGGGCTTCACGATCCACTGGTAGGTCGCACCGGCCGCGAGGCCCGCGTCCACCACGAAGCGGGTCTTGGCGAACTTGCGCTTCTCCGCCGACGCGGTCGGGCTGGGGGTGACGGCGGCGGGCTCGGCCCGCACCTCCCCGGTGTCCTGCGCACTGCTCCTGGTAGTGGTCCTGGTACTGCTCGCCTGCTCACCGCCACAGGCCGTGGCACCGGCCACCAGGGCACAGCACAGCGTGAGCGCCACCACGAGGCGCCGTATCGGTACGGGCACGAGGTCCTCCGGACGTGTCCTCCCCGAGCGGTCTGCTTCCTCCGGCAGCCTCACCCGGGCCCTCCGGATCCGCCACCCGGGCGACGCCGTCCGGGTGGCGTCCGGGTGCCGTCCGGGCCCTGCCCGGGTCCCGTCCTGGTTTCACCGGCCGCCGCCCGGCAATCCGGTAGGCATGTCCCCTCGTTATCGCAACGGTGCGAATCAGGCCGGGACGGTCATCGCGATCGTCGCCGACATCATGGCGCTCATACTCGGCCTGTGGATCCTGATGTACCTGCTGGACGCCAACCGGGCCAACAGTCTGGTCCAGTTCGTCCACGACGCGGCCTCCTGGCTGGCCGGGTGGTCGCACGACCTGTTCACCTTCGACGAGGCATGGGCGCGAGTGGTCGCCGGCTACGGTCTCGCGGCCGTGGTCTACCTGTTCGTGGGCCACGCCATCGCCAACCGGATGCAGCGGCACTGACCGCCCGGTGACCGCTCAGCGGCAGCAGTCGGGATCGAGCCCCGCCGGCAGGTGGTCGCCGCCGAACACCGCGCACGTGGCGTCGTGGCCGCCCAGTGCGGCCACGGCCAGCAGCAGGGAGCCCGCCGTCCAGGTGGTCAGCTCGCGGGGCCAGATCGCGTCGTCGTCGAAGACGTAGCCCGTCCAGTACAGGCCGCTCTCCGGGTCCCGCAGGTGCTGGATGGACTGGAGGATCTCCAGCGCGCGGTCGGACTCGCCCATCGCCCACAGGGCCAGGGCGAGTTCGGCGGACTCGCCGCCGGTCACCCACGGGTTGGGCACCACGCAGCGCACCCCGAGCCCGGGGACGACGAACCGGTCCCAGTCCGCCTCGATGCGGGCCTTGGCCTCCGCTCCGGTGAGCGCGCCGCCGAGGACCGGGTAGTACCAGTCCATCGAGTAGTGGTCCTTGTCCAGGAAGCGCTCGGGGTGGCGACGGATCGCGTGCCGCAGCGCCCCGGCCGCCAACTCCCAGTCCGGCTGCGGCTCTTCCCGCTCATCGGCGATGGCGAGGGCGCAGCGCAGGGCGTGGTGGATCGAGGAGCTGCCGGTCAGCAGGGCGTCGGCGGTGGGTGTCCCGTCGTCCTCGCGGCGCCAGCCGACCTGGCCGCCCGCCTGCTGCAGGCGCAGCACCCACTCGACGGCCGCGTAGACGGTCGGCCACATCCGGTCCAGGAACGTGTCGTCGCCCGTGGACAGGTAGTGGTGCCAGACGCCGACGGCTATGTAGGCGACGAAGTTCGACTCGCGGGCGTGGTCGGTGACCTCGTCGTGGGCGCCGTCGGCGTAGCCGGCGTACCAGGAGCCGTCCTCGTTCTGGTGCCGGGCGAGCCAGTCGTAGGCCCGCTCGGCGGCCTCGTGCTCGCCGGCCGCGTCCAGGGCCATGGCGGCCTCGGTGTGGTCCCACGGGTCGAGGTGGTGCCCGCGGAACCACGGGATCGCGCCGTCCTCCCGCTGCACGGCGAGGATGCCGCGGACGGTCGCGGCGGCCTGCCCGGCGGTGAGGACCCCGGGCAGGACCAGGTGTTCCGTCCGGGGGGTGGTCACTTGGCGGCCACCCCGTCGGTCCCGGCCACCCCGGCGGGCCCGGCGAGCCGGGGCAGGTGCGGCTTGGTCGCGTAGACCACGAAGCTCTTGCCGATCAGCGGGTTCAGCGCCTGCTCGGCGAGCCGGGTGGCGAGCGGCTTCTTCATGATGTCCCAGACCAGCAGCTTGTGGTACGCCCGTACCGGCAGCGCCTTGTCGTTGTCGACGCCGAACGCGCACTTCAGCCACCAGTACGGCGAGTGCAGGGCGTGCGCGTGGTGGGTGCCGTACGGCTTCAGGCCCGCCTCGCGGACCTTCCCGACCAGCTCGTCCGCCTTGTAGATGCGGATGTGGCCGCCCTCGACCTCGTGGTAGGCGTCGGACAGCGTCCAGCAGACCTTCTCGGGGCCGTAGCGCGGCACGGTGATCGCGATGCGGCCGCCCGGCCTGAGCACGCGCACCATCTCCGCGAGCACACCCTTGTCGTCGGGGATGTGCTCCATCACCTCGGAGATGATGACGACGTCGAAGGACTCGTCGGGGAAGGGCAGGGCGAGCGCGTCGCCCTCCATCGCGGTGGCGGTGGCGCCCTCGGGCGCCTCCCCGGCCTCCTTCATCGCCGCGAACCACTTGGCGACCTCGCGGATCTCCTCGCCGTTCTGGTCCAGCGCCACGACCTGGGCACCGCGCCGGTAGCACTCGAAGGCGTGCCGGCCGGCTCCGCAGCCGAGGTCCAGGACACGGTCGCCGGGGGCGAGCGGGAACCGGGAGAAGTCGACGGTCAGCACGTGGCCCTGCTTTCGGAGGAGACGCCTGCAACACTTGCCGGGGCCGCGGGGCGGCCGGGGGTCTGGGCCGCGGAGCGGCTGCGGCCGGCCGCGGAGCGGTGGGGGCCCGGGGAGCGGGCGATGGCCTCGCGGTAGTGGGCGACCGTGCCCTCGGCGGCGCGGGCCCAGGTGAAGTTGCGCAGCACCCGCTCGCGGCCCGCCCGGCCCAGCCGCGCCCGCAGCTCCGGGTCGCCGAGCAGCCGGCTCAGCCCGGCGGCCAGCGCGCCCGGGTCGCCGGGCGGTACGGCCAGACAGGTCTCCCCGTCCGGGCCGGCGACCTCGGGGATCGCGCCGCCGGTGGTGGCGAGCAGCGGGGTGCCGGTGGCCATGGCCTCGGCGGCGGGCAGCGAGAAACCCTCGTACAGGGAGGGCACGCACGCCACTTGGGCGGAGCGGATCAGGTCGACCAGTTCGGCGTCGGAGATGCCCTTGACGAAGTCGACGGCGCCTTCGAGGCCGTACCGCTCGATCGCCTGGGCGACCGGGCCCTCCTGCGGGCGCTTGCCGACGACGACGAGGTGCGCGGCCGGGTGCTCGGTGCGCACCTTGGCGAGCGCCTCGACGAGGAACACCAGCCCCTTCAGCGGTACGTCCGCGCTGGAGGTGGTGACGATCCGGCCCGGCACCTCGGGGACGGCCGGATTCGGCGCGAACAGGTCGGTGTCGGCGCCGATGTGGACGACGTGCACGCGGTCGTCGCGGACACCGAGGTGGTCCACGATCTCCTGGCGGGAGCTGCCGGAGACGGTGAGGACCGAGGGCAGCCGGCGGGCGACGCGCTTCTGCATGCGGGTGAAGGCGTACCAGCGGCGCACCGAGTAGCGGCGCTGCCAGCTGCCGGCGGCGTCCAGCTCCAGCTGCCGGTCCACGGTGATGGGGTGGTGGATCGTGGTGACCAGGGGGGCGCCGATGTCGCCCAGCAGGCCGTAGCCGAGGGTCTGGTTGTCGTGGACGACGTCGAACTCGCCGCGCCGGGCGCGCAGGTGCCGGCGGGCGCGCAGCGAGAAGGTCAGCGGCTCGGGGAAGCCGCCGGTCCACATGGTGCCGACCTCCAGGGCGTCGATCCAGTCCCGGTACTCGTCCCGCTTCGGGGTCCGGAAGGGGTCGGGCTGGCGGTAGAGGTCGAGGCTGGGCAGCTCGGTGAGGGTGAGACCGGGGCAGCCCTCGTCGAGGACGGGGTACGGCTGCGAGCCGATGACCTCGACGCGGTGGCCGAGCCGGGCCAGCTCACGCGAGAGGTGCCGTACGTAGACGCCCTGGCCCCCGCAGAACGGGTTCCCTTTATAGGTGAGGAGCGCGATGTCGAGCGGTCGCTCGCCGTCAGATGCGGGGCCCTCCTGGGCACCCGCTTCCCGGGCCTCAGCGGTCACTCCGTGCCCCCTTCTGCCTGCACTGTCCCGCGAGACTACGACGGGACGCTAATCTAGAACAAGTTTCAGACTTGATCGTTCAAGAGGCTCTGAATCTACCGGCAGGTAGGGGCGCTGTGAGCAGTGGATCAGGTGATTCACGCCACGGCGCGCGCCCCTGTCGTCCTGTCTGATCACGAGCCCTACAGACACCCTCACCGACTGTCACGGAACGGGACCCATGCCTGCGGAAGCCAGCACCTCGCGCCCGGCCTCGTCACCCCTCACGGAGCGGCAGGAGGCCCGCCGGCGCAGGATCCTGCACGCCAGCGCGCAGCTGGCCAGCCGGGGCGGGTTCGACGCGGTGCAGATGCGCGAGGTCGCCGAGTCCTCCCAGGTGGCCCTCGGCACGCTGTACCGCTACTTCCCGTCCAAGGTGCACCTGCTGGTGGCCACCATGCAGGACCAGCTGGAGCACATGCACGGCACCCTGCGCAAGAAGCCGCCCACGGGCGACTCGGCGGCCCAGCGGGTCGCCGAGACCCTGATGCGCGCGTTCCGGGCGCTGCAGCGCGAGCCGCACCTGGCCGACGCGATGGTGCGCGCGCTCACCTTCGCCGACCGCAGCGTCTCGCCGGAGGTCGACCAGGTCTCCCGCCAGACCACCGCGATCATCCTGGACGCGATGGGCCTGGCGGACCCGACCCCCGAGCAGCTCTCCGCGGTCCGGGTCATCGAGCACACCTGGCACTCGGCGCTCATCACCTGGCTGTCGGGCCGCGCCTCCATCGCCCAGGTGAAGGTCGACATCGAGACGGTGTGCCGCCTGATCGACCTGACGGACCCGGCCGACCGCGCCTGACCCGCCCCACGTGGTCGCCCCTCGCCGCCGATCACCCCCGTCGCCAGCGCCGCAGCGCCCCCAGGAGCCGGTCGAGCACCCTGAGCGCGGCGGTACGCCGGGCCGGCCGGCGGGACCACACGGCGGGCAGGACGACCCCGGCGTAGACGGCGAGGAAGACGAGCGCGGCGAGCAGGACGGGCAGCTGGGCGGCGAGCGGCAGCTGGAAGATCATGGCGTTCCCTCCGGGACGAACGGCCGACGGCGTGCACCTCGACCTTCGCCCCCCGGCGCCCCCTGCCGGCCGCACTCCGAATCCCCCCGAACCCCGGGCGAAACCCGCAGGTCAGCCCGTAGCCTTCGGAGACGTCCGCCGCATCGCACCGAAGGGGTGGGGAGTTGGCCGCACCACCGGCGGGTCCCGTCGCGGACACCCACATGACCCCGCCGCGAGGCGCCGGCGAGGAGGAGCACGCCCGGCGCGGTCCGTGACACATGGCAGGACCTACGAGACGGGTTCCCTTCGCCGGCATGGTCCGGATCAGGTCCTGGGGGTCGCCGTACGGCCTGACTGCTGCCTTCCGGCCTCTCAGCCCTACCGTCGCTGTCGGCCCGGGCGGATGCCTGAGCGTCTCGCCTGAGTCGGCTACTCCGGTGGGGGCTCCCTCACTCGTCTCGTAGGCCACTACCAGCATAGGCCGGAACACCCCTGACGGAACCGGTCAATTCCCACCAGTTGCCAACATACGGGACTGGCGGCGGCGGGCTCCGATCGTGGGCCACGGCAGGCGGAGGCCGACGCGCAGACGGCCACGCCGCCGGCCGCCGGGTCCCGGACGTTCCTAGGCCGCGTAGACGTTGGTCGCCGGCAGGACCGTCGCCGTCAGGTGGCGGGCCAGGCGGCGCAGGGCCGTCTCGCAGTCCGTGGGGTTCTCGGCCGTGACCACCCAGTGGGCCAGGCGGTCGCCGGCGTCCGCGTACGGGGCCGCCGTCACCGGGGCGCCGGGACGGTGGGTGAGGAGCATGCGGTCGGCGGCCGGGTCCTGGTCGGCGGCGGGGTCCAGGTGGAGGTGGCTCAGGCGGCCGGTCACGGTCGGGTAGGCGAACTGGACGGCGGCGGCCCGCTGGCGGGTGGGGGTCAGTTCGGGGTGCCGGCCGGTGGCCAGGGCCGCCGCGGCCTCGGCCAGGTCGACACCGGTGGCGCGCTCCACCAGCAGCGGGATCAGGTCGCCCGGGAGGTGCGGGGCGACGTCGAGGACGCGCGGGCCGCGGTCCGTCAGCCGGAGGGTGACGTGCGCGACCGTGTGGGCCAGACCCAGGGCGCGGACGGTCCGCTCGACGCACTGGCGCAGGAAACGGTTGTGCAGGAGGCCGTCGTGGGCGTGGACGCGGTGCCGCAGCGCGACCCGGCCGGGCGGCGGGCCCGGGGTCGTACGGGTGAGGGCCACGATGCGGACCTCGTCGTCCAGGACCACCGTCTCCGCGGACACCAGCGGGTCGGCCGGCTCCTCCGGGTCACCGGGGCCGGCCGTCGGCAGCCGGTGCCGCAGGAGCAGGGCCTGTAACGCCACCGGGTCGGCACAGGCGGCGGCCGTCCCGTACGGCAGGCCCGGCAAGCCCAGCCGGCCGGTGATCAGCGCGGCGGCGGGCAGGTGCCGCGTGGACCAGGTCAGTACGCCGGCGACCGGATGCCCGGCCGCGTAGGCCAGGACCGCCTCCGCCGCCTGGGTCTCCCGGGCCGGGTCGGCCGCGAGGTGCGCCGTCACGTACGGGCGCGCCCAGGCGGGCGGGTCCGGGTCGACCAGGACGACCGGGCGGAGCGCGGCGATCCGGGCCAGCGGGACGTCGTCGCACGTCTCCCGGCGGCCGGCCCCGAGGAGCACGACGGGCTGCGCCATGGTGCCTGGACCTTCCTCAAGGAGAGGGCGGACAAGAAACACCCCGGGTGCCGCTCCCCCATAGGCGGCACCCGGGGCGGGTCGGATCTTGCTCTCCGTGCAGTGATCCTCACCCACAGCGCCCCCAACTGTCAACGATAGCTGCGCTATTTGGCAGGGAGCGTTGTCACGTCTGGTCGCCGAACGGGCGAACGGGTAGCCTCGCGTCAGTCCAGCCACCGAACGGATGACATGCCCAGGGGGGACCTCGGTGAGTGACGCCTATGCCTCGCTGGCCGATGTCCTGGACCGGCTCGGCGAGTTGACCGGCCGCCCCGGACGGCTGCCGGAGGCCCTCGACGTGGCCGGCCTCTCCTACCGCACCGGCATCCCCGTCGGCGTCGTCGTCGAACTGCTCTCCGGCGGCCGGGCCCCGGAGGCCTGCCTGGCCCAACGCGTGCGCCAGCGGCTGGACTTCATCCGGGAGAGCCGGCGCCGCCCGGACGGCAAGCGGTACTCGCTGGACGAGCTGGCCCGGATCGCCGGAACCAGCCGGCAGTGGCTGAGCGAGTGGCGCAAGAGCGGGATGCCGAGCCTGGAGCACGCCGACCGGCTGCGCCGCTTCTTCGGCCTGCCCGCGGGCTTCTTCACGGCCGACGAGCCCGAGGCGCTGCACGAGGCGCTGCAACCCGTGCTCCAGGCTCTGGAGGCCGAGGCGGACCCGTTGCTGCGGCTGCGCGAGAGCGGACTGGTACGGCTGGCCGCCCGGGCCCCGCAGATGAACGCCCGGCAGCTCGCCACCCTCGCCGACCTGGCCGAAATGATCATCGCCTCCGAGCGGGCGGAGGGCACCGGGCGTGCCTGAACCGACCGCCGGGGCCTGGAGGCCGGCCAGGCGCCCTCGGTCCGCGGCCCCTGCCAGGCAGCCGAGGTCCCCGAGGCGCTTCCTCGACCGGCTCGTCCGCGACACCGTCCGCGGCCTCACCCCGCCGACCGGCCCGGAGGCCTTCCTGCACGCGCTGTGCGCCACGCTCAGCCCCCAGCTGGACCGCCCCGTCCGGCTCAAGTTCGTCGCCTTCCCGCCCGGCCTCGACGTCTCCGGCATCACCCTCGCACGGGAGGAGGACTACATCGTCGTGGTCGAACAACGCGCTCCGGACCCGCACAAGTTCGTCATCGCCGGGCACGAGATCGGCCACATCCACTACGGCACGCTCGACGTCCACTACCAGGCCGGCCTGCCCGCCGCCGCCCGCCGGCTGCTGTCCCGCGCCGAGGACGACGTCCCCTGGGACCGGGTGGCGGCCATGGCCACCCGCTCGCCCGCCGCGGCGGCGGCCGAGGCCGAGTGGGAGGCCGAGGAGTGCGGGCTGCGCCTCGCCGCGAAGTTCTCCAAGGTCGTCGGGCCGGGCGCGGCCGGCCGGATGACCCAGGACACCCTCACCGACCGGCTGTCGTCCTCCCTGGGCAACATCGGCGGGCCGTGATGCGCTGGGACATCGCCGGCTCCTTCGCCGCCTACGCCGTCCCGGCCGCCCTGCTCGCCGTGGCCTTCGTGATCAAGCTGCCGCTGCTGCGGCGCGCCTGGCAGGACCCGATCCTGCGGGCCACCGCGCTGCTGCTCGGCATCGGCGCGGTCGTCTTCGCCTCGCTGCCGCCGGCCAACCTGCACCACATCAACGAGCTCTCCGGCATCCCCAACTTCGCCGGTCTGTGGGTGTATTCACTGCTGACCGCGTACTGCGGCGCCTGCCTGTGGCTCATCATCACCTGGCGGGAACCGCCGTCCGCCGTCCGCCGCCGGCGCACCCGGCTGGTCTGGATGGCGTACACCGTCATCATCGTCGGCCTGTGGACGACGTTCCTGCTCGGCGACCACCGCGTGGAACGCACCCGCGACCTCGACACCTACTACGCCGACACCCCCTGGATGCGCGAGTTCGTCCTGCTCTACCTCGTCGCCCACCTGGTGTCCGCGCTGGTCGCGGCGGGCATGCTGTGGGCCTGGTACCGGGAGATCGAGGACACCTGGCTGCGCCGGGCGGTGATCTACCTCCAGGAGGCCTACGCCCTCGGGCTTATCTTCGACCTGGCCAAGCTCGCCGCGATCGGCGCCCGGTGGACCGGCCGGGAGTGGGACTGGCTGTCCACGTACGTCGCCCCGCCGTTCGCCATCGCCGAGGCCGGCCTGGTGGCCGTCGGCTTCATCACCGGGCAGGCCGGCCCGTGGGCGGCCGAGCACCGGCGGCTGGTGCGCACCCACCGGCGCCTGAAGCCGCTGTGGCAGACCATGCTGACCGTCACCGCGCCCTCGGCGCCCGCGACCGGCCGGGTCAGCGGCGCCGCCCTGCGCCTGGAACTGCGCCGGGCCGCCATCAACGACGGGCTGCTCAAGCTGGCCCCGCACCTGAGCCCGCACCGGCGGGAGCGGACCCGGCAGGCGGCGGGGTCGGTGGGCTACCCGGACTCCGTCGCCCGGGGCATCGCGGCCGCGGTGGACATCCTCGTCGCGGCCGACGCGCTGCACGCGCCCGCGGACCACGACCGTTCGCTGCCCGGGGAACACCCGGGGTCCGCCTCCGTCCCGGACAGCGAACTGGAGTCGGTCGCCCACGCGTTGCGCTTCCACGCGGCGGCCGTAGAAAGGTTCCGCCGGCAGGCGGTCGCCACGGAAGGTCTCACCTCACATGCCTGACATACCCACCGCCCGCCGTACCGCGCTCGTCATCGGCGGCAGCACGGCCGGCATGCTCGCCGCGTCCGTGCTCGCCAGCCGCTTCCACGAGGTGACGATCGTGGAGGCCGACCGGCTGCCGGCGGGCCCCGAGCCGCGCAAGGGCCTGCCCCAGGCGCGGCACGCGCACCTGCTCTGGTCCGGCGGCGTGGCCGCGCTGGAGCAGCTGCTGCCGGGCATCACCGGGGAGCTGACCGCGCAGGGCGCCGGACTCATCGGCGTGATGCGCGACCTGGTCAGCAAGGCGCCGTCCGGGCAGTGGTTCCGGCGGTTCACCGACTCCCGGCACCACATGATCGTGTGCAGCCGGGACCTGCTGGACGCGGTGGTCCGCGCCGACGTCCTCGCCATGCGCCGGATCACCCTGCGCGACGGGACCCGGGCGGCGGGCCTGGCCGGCGACCGGCACCGGGTGACCGGTGTCCGCCTGGCCACCGGTGAGACGCTCCGCGCCGACCTGGTGATCGACGCCGGCGGCCGCGGTTCCCACGCGGACACCTGGCTCCAGGCCCTGGGCCACGCCCCGGTCGAGGAGCGGGTGGTCGACGCGGGCGTCACCTACGCCAGCCGGTTCTACGCGGCCCCCGGCGCCACCGCGACCCTGCGCTACCCGGTGGTGAACGTGCAGGCCGACCCGCGCGACGCACCCGGCCGGGGCGGGGTCGTCGTACCGGTCGAGGGCGACCGCTGGCTGGTCACGCTCTCCGGCACCCGGGGTGGCGAACCCTCCGCCGACCCCGACGCGTTCGAGGACTTCGCGCTCACCGGCCTGAAGGACCCGGTGATCGGCCGGCTCCTCGCCCAGGCCAAGCCGCTGACCGACCCGGTGATCACCCGCAGTACGGCCAACCGCCGCCGCTTCTACGAGAAGGCCGCGGCCTGGCCGGAGGGCTTCGCGGTGCTCGGCGACGCCGTCGCCGGCTACAACCCGGTGTACGGCCACGGCCTGTCCGTCGCCGCGCAGAGCGCCCTCGCCCTCGGCCGGACCCTCGACCGGTACGGCCCCACCGCCCCCGGCACCGCCCGCCGCGTCCAGCGCGCGGTGGCCCGGCCGGTCGGCAACGCGTGGAACCTCGCGGTCGGCCAGGACGCCTACTACCCCGGGGCCGCCCCCCAGCCGCCGACCGCCGTCGAACGCCTGCTCACCGCCTACGTCGACAAGGCCGTGGCCGCCGGCTCCGAGAACCCGCGCGCCCTGCGGGGCCTGCTGGACGTGATGAGCCTGCGCACCCCGGCGGCCCGGCTGTTCGCCCCGGACATGCTGTGGAACGTCTGCTTCGGCCCCCGCAAGGGCCCCCTGGCGGGACCGCCGCTGACGGAGGCCGAACGGGAGTCGGCGGGGCTGAGGTGAGACCAGCGGGGCCGGAAGGGGCCGGGGCGAGGAGTACGGGCTACACGGCCGCGTACGCCACCGGGTCGCTGCCCGGCACCGGTTCCGCCCGGCCCAGTTTCACCAGGCGGCGCAGGTGGGACTCCGCCTCCGAGACGGCGATGTTGCGGGACCCGTAGGGGATGTCGGTCCAGGGCCGGTTCCACTCCATGCGCTCGGCGAGCTGCCAGGGCGTGAGGGGCTCGGCGAGGAGGGCGAGGAGGCCGGCCAGACGGCTCTCGTGGTGGTCGAGCAGGGCACGGACGCGGCCCGGGCCGTCCGTGAAGGACTGCTGGTGCGCGGGGAGCACCTCCGCCGGGGTGAGCCGGCCGATCCGCTCCAGTGAGTCCAGGTAGTCCCCCAGCGGGTCGGTGACCGTCGCGTCGTCGGGGTCCTCGTACAGGCCGATGTGCGGGGTGATCCCGGGCAGCAGGTGGTCCCCGCTGAACAGCCGCCCCTGGCCCGGGAGCCGGGCCGGATGCTCCTCCTCCAGGTGCAGGCAGACATGGCCCGGCGTGTGCCCCGGGGTCCAGATCGCGCGCAGCCGGCGGCCGGGCAGGTCGAGGAGTTCACCGGGGACGATCTCCCGGTCGGGCAGCGCCGGGGACAGGCCGGGCAGGGCCCCCACGCGGGGCGTCCGCAGCGGCGCCACGTGCTCCTCGGGCGCCCCGGCCGCCGTCAGCTTGGCCGCCATGTACGAGAACCACCGCTCCGGCCGGGTCTCCCGGGTCCGCCGCACGATCGCCGCGTCCGCCGCGTGCAGCGCCACCCAGGCGCCGGAGGCCTCCCGGACCCGGGCCGACAGGCCGTGGTGGTCCGGGTGGTGGTGGGTGATCACCACGCCGTACACCTCCCCGACCGCCGTACCGCAGGCCGCCAGCCCCGCCGTCAGCGCGTCCCAGGACCCGGGGTCGTCCCACCCGGTGTCGACGAGCACGGGACCCCGGTCGGTGTCCACCACGTACACCAGCGTGTACCCGAGGGGATTGTCCGGAATGGGCACCCGAACGGCCCGCACGCCCCCACCGTGATCGAACACAGCCACGATCACCCCTCCACCCGTCCGCCCTCCGCCCCACGGCCATTGCCCACTATAACTAGAACTGGTTTCAGTGGCTGCTCAACTCGGCGCACAGGGTCGAGTGTTGGTCGCTGCGATCCGCCGGGCCGGTCAGCCGGTCACCCGTGGCCGGTGGCGGTCGACTGCGATCCGGTGGTGTCCGCCCTCGTCGATGTCAGGCATGGATGCCAGCCGGCCCCTCGATGCCTGTGGTCGCTCGTATTGCTCGTTCGGGTGCGTATCTCGTGCAAGTACTGCCCCAGCTGGCCAGGCTTGACCTCGCAATGCGTCTCCTCGTGAAGGTAGAAGAACATGCCGACGTACGTCGCCTTGCTGAGCTGGACCGAACAAGGGGTCCGAAACTACAAGGACACCGCGAAGCGCGCCGAGACCTTCGGCTCAGGGGTCCAGAAGCTCGGGGCGAAGCTCCTGAGTATCTACTGGACCGTCGGGCCGTACGACCTCGTGGCCCTCGTCGAGGCGCCCGACGACGAAACCGCGGCGGCAGCACTCCTTCAGCTCGGCGGGGTGGGCAACGTCCGCTCCACGACCCTGCGGGCCTTCGACCGAGAGGAGATGGAGCGCGTCATCGCCAAGGCTGCCGGCTGACGGCCACCACAGCGCCGGCGATGGCGTCTGGCGAGTCGGCTCAGCAGCTGGGCTGACGCCCGCATCTGCCCCCCGTTCTCCCAGGAGGAGCGCACAATGGCGCAACCGGTAAGCCGGCCAACGATCAGCGCCGAGCAGTTCAGTCGAGTGTGTGACGAGATCAGGAGCACGGCGGCGTCCGAGGTGGACGCTCGGTCCATCCGGGACTGTGCTCTGCGCATCGTGCAGACTCTGGGCCTGGCGCTATCCACGGATGACCTAAGCGGGCTCCTCGCCGGACTCATGGTCCCTAGTGCGGCCCCGCCACCTGAGAGCCCTCGGTACACCCGAGAGCCCATCCTGGACATGCCCGACGAACGGCCAGGAGAAGATGAAGGTCCGGTTAGGTAGGCCGGGCCTTCGACCACGAACCACGACCCACGCGGCGATACCGCTGTCCTGTGGGTGGACTGGCGCGAGTCACAGCCAGGCCCCGAGCCGGCTGCCGATGCCGACCGCGCGCAGCCGCTGCCGCTGCCGCCGTGTCGATACCGAACTCGGTGACCTTCTCGGCGTTCGTGGACAGCGCGACCGAGCCTGGAGTCGGATCCGGTGCAACTTGGGGCGATGGCCGGGACGCTCCTGCCACGCATGCGGGTTGTTGCCCAACCCGGGAACTGGTATCAGTTCTGACACAGCGTCAGAAACAACGAAGCGGTGCGGTGCGGCGGGAGGCAGTCGGCCATGACAGAGCTCGTGGAACACGGACAGCTGTTCATCGGCGGGGAGTTGACCGACCCGCTGGGCCGGGACGTGATCGAGGTGATCTCGCCGCACACCGAGGAGGTCATCGGCCGGGTGCCGCACGCGTCCCGGGCGGACGTCGACCGGGCCGTGGCCGTCGCGCGCCGCGCCTTCGACGAAGGGCCGTGGCCGCGGGCCTCACTGGAGGAGCGGATCGCGGTCGTCACCCGCGTCAAGGACGGCATCGCCGCCCGGCACGAGGAGATCGCCCGGGTGATCTCCTCGGAGAACGGCTCCCCGTACTCCTGGAGCGTCCTCGCCCAGGCGCTCGGCGCGATGATGGTGTGGGACGCGGCGATCCGGGTCGCCCGCGACTTCACCCACGAGGAGCGCAGGGACGGCGTGCTGGGCCCGATCCTGGTCCGGCGGGAGCCGGTGGGCGTGGTCGCCGCCGTCGTGCCCTGGAACGTCCCCCAGTTCGTCGCCGCCGCCAAGCTGGCACCCGCCCTGCTGGCCGGCTGCACGGTCGTCCTCAAACCGTCCCCGGAGTCCCCGCTGGACGCCTACCTCCTGGGCGAGATCGCTCGCGAGGCCGGCCTCCCGGAGGGCGTACTGTCCATCGTCCCCGCCGACCGGGAGGTCAGCGAGTACCTGGTCGGTCACCCCGGCGTCGACAAGGTCTCCTTCACCGGCTCGGTCGCGGCCGGCAGGCGCGTGATGGAGGTCGCCGCCCGCAACCTCACCCGGGTCACCCTGGAGCTGGGCGGCAAGTCGGCGGCGCTGGTGCTGCCGGACGCGGACCTGGCGGCGGCCGTGTCCGGGATCGTCCCGGCGGCCTGGATGAACAACGGGCAGGCCTGCGTGGCCCAGACCCGCATCCTCGTCCCGCGCGCCCGCTACGCCGACTTCGCCGACGCCTTCGCGCAGGCGGCGCGCGCCCTCGTCGTGGGGGACCCGCTGGACCCGGCCACCCAGGTCGGCCCGCTGGTCGCCCGGCGCCAGCAGCAGCGGAACCTGGACTACATCCGCATCGGCCAGGAGGAGGGCGCCAAGGTCCTCACCGGCGGTGGCCGCCCGGACGGGCTGGAGCGCGGCTGGTACGTCGAGCCCACCCTCTTCGGTGACGTCGACAACTCCATGCGCATCGCCCGCGAGGAGATCTTCGGCCCGGTCATCTGCCTGCTGCCGTACGGCGACGAGGCCGAGGCCGTGAGAATCGCCAACGACTCCGACTACGGCCTGTCCGGCAGCGTGTGGACGGCGGACACCGAGCACGGCATCGACATCGCCCGGCAGGTCCGCACCGGCACCTACTCCGTGAACACCTTCAGCCTCGACATGCTCGGCCCGTTCGGCGGCTACAAGAACTCGGGCCTGGGGCGGGAGTTCGGGCCGGAGGGGTACGGCGCGTACCTGGAGCACAAGATGATCCACCTCCCGGCGGGGGCGTGACCCATGGGCGACCGCTGGCACGTGGAGGTCGACCGGTCGCTCTGCATCGGCTCGGCCCAGTGCCTCCACCACGCCCCGGCCGGCTTCCGCCTCGACCCCGCCCGCCAGTCCCACCCGGCCGCCCCGGACACGGACGCCAGCGAACAGGTCCTGGCGGCGGCCGAGAACTGCCCGGTGGAGGCGATCCTGATCACCCTGCTGGGCACCGGGGAGACGGTGTTCCCACCGGAGGAGTAGGGCACGGCAGCGCGCCCCTCCCGGCGGGAAGGGCGCGCTGCCGAACGGAAGAGGGCTGCGGTGCGACGAAGGCCGCGGTGCGACGAGGCCGGTGCTCAGCGCGGCCGGCGGGGCACGGCCGGACTCGGCTCAGCGGTGCCGGCCGTGCCACCCGCCGTCGTGCCGGCCGCGGTCGCCACGGTGGTCGTGGCCCCAGGACGCGACGTCCACGAGGCGCCCGCGCTCGTCGCGCAGGGTCGCGGTGTCGTGGTCACGATCCCACACGCTGCGCCGGAGGTCCTGGTAGAGGTCGTCCCCGCCGTCCCGGCCGAACCCGGTGTGCAGCCGGACGCTTCGGTGGCCCCCGAGCCGGTGGTGCCGGAACCGGTAGGTGTGACCGTCCTCGTCCGACAGCGTCCAGCCGTCGAGGTCCACGCTCTCGCGGCCCTCGTTGGCGAGTTCCACCCACTCCCTGTTCAGGGGCCGGTCGGCGGGGCCGCGGGCGTCACGGCGGTCCGACGGCCGGTACTGCACGTCCCTGATGACCACAGGCGGGCGGTGGTAGCGGCCGTGACCACGGCCGTGGTCGTGGTCGTGGTCGTGGTCGGCAGCCGAGGCCGGCAGAGCCGCCGCGCCGACGACGGCGACCGCTGTGGCGACGGCGGCGACCACGCGGCGCGCGGTGACGGAAACGAAGACGGACACGAAGTCCCCTTTCACAAGGGTTCTGCGGCGGCCGGGCGGCCGCGCGGCCCTACCTTGCGCACACACGCGACCCGGATCGATGACACACGGCGACCGTTACGATCCGCGCACATATTCGTGACTTTCGACTGCAATGTCCATCTATGCGACGAAGACCCCGAGAGGTGCACGATCCGGCACCCCACCACGGCCCCCCTCACCCGAAAGTGAGTAACGCGCCCCGCCACCAAGTCGACGCCCGGGCCGGCAAGCACCGTGGTCCCGTGACCCCGCTCACCAACCCCCTGTGCCCACAGCCACCCCTCGGCCCTCCGAGGGCGGCCGGTAAAGTGGCGGGGTCGTCATCACACCCGTACGGGGGGAAGCCGGTGCAATTCCGGCGCTGACCCTCCCTCAGCTCCCGGCTGCGCTCGCGCCGGGGGCGCCCCCAGCCGTGTGCCGCCGGAAGGGGCGGTGAGCCGGACTGCCCCGGGCGGGACGTTGACCGGCTCAGCGTGCGCCGGCGGTCCGCCGCGCACGGCACCGTCGAGGTCTACGGAGCCGAGCCGCCCGGGGTGTCCCGTGCGCTGCCCGGCTCCCCACAGGAGAGGCAGTCGCCGACCATGAACGTCCGCCGCAGTGCCGCGGCTCTCGCCGCCGTAGGCGTGCTGGCCGCCGCCGCGCCCGCCACGGCCGCCGACCAGTCCCCGTCCGCGCCGTCCCCGAAGGCGACCGTGCCGCACGGCCTTTACGGCAAGAGCGACCCGGCGTACGACGGCGTGTGGCGGCAGTCGCTCACGCTGCTCGCCCAGCGCACGCTCGGCTACCGGCCCGCCCCCGCGGCCGTGGACTGGCTCGGCGGGCAGCAGTGCGCGAACGGCTCCTTCGCCGCTTTCCGCGCCGACGCCGCCAAGCCCTGCGACGACAAGACCAAGGCCGACACCAACAGCACGGCCGCCGCCGTTGAGGCCCTGGCCGCGACCGGCGGACACGGCGGTGCCGTCGGCAAGGCCGTGGACTGGCTGAAGTCCGTGCAGAACGAGGACGGCGGCTGGGGTTACTACCCGGGCGGCTCCAGCGACACCAACTCCACCGCCGTCGTCATCGGCGCGCTCACCGCGGCCGGCACCGACCCGGCGGGCGTCCGCAAGTCCGGCAAGTCGCCGTACGACGCGCTGCCCGCCTGGTCCATCCCCTGCGACCAGGACGGCGGCGGCGCCCTCGCCTACCAGCCGGACAAGAAGGGCAAGCTGCTCGCCAACGCGGACGCGACGGCGGCCGGTCTGCTGGGCGCGCTCGGCAAGGGGTTCGCGGCGGAGGCCGGCAAGCCTCCGGCGCAGGACGCCTGCGCCGAGGCCGACCACCCGACCCGGGAGCAGGTCGCCGACAACGCCGGCGCGTACCTGGCGACGGCCGTCGCGAAGTCCGGCCACCTGCAGTCGACCCTGCCCGGCGCCAAGGACCAGCCCGACTACGGCAACACCGCGGACGCCGTCGTCGCGCTCGCCGCGGACGGCCGGACCGAGCCGGCGAAGAAGGCGTACGCCTGGCTGGAGAAGCACGCCGGCCCGTGGGCGGTGCAGAGCGGCCCCGCCGCGTACGCCCAGCTGATCCTCGCCGCCCACGCGATCGGCGAGCAGCCGGGCGACTTCAACGGCACCAGTCTGGTCAGTTCGCTCAACGCGCTCGGCCCGGCCCCGTACATGGACTCCGCCACGGGGCA
Source organism: Streptomyces sp. NRRL S-1022 (assembly GCF_000720135.1). GTDB lineage: Bacteria > Actinomycetota > Actinomycetes > Streptomycetales > Streptomycetaceae > Streptomyces. Next base: position 191,898 of record NZ_JOIU01000007.1, read on the forward strand.
CTCGGACAGCACGGAGAAGTCCGACGACTCGGACACCGGTGTGTGGTGGATCGTCGGTGTCGGGCTCGTCGCCGGCATCGGCATCGGCTTCCTGCTGAGCGGCCGGAAGAAGCGCCGGTCGTGACCCTCGTCCGCCGTGCCGTGCCGGTGCTCGCCGCCGGGCTGGCCGCGCTGCTGCTCCTCGCCTCCGCCGGGCCGGCCGGGGCCGCCGGCTACCGCTACTGGTCCTTCTGGGAGCGCGCCGGCGGTCACTGGACGTACGCCACGCAGGGGCCGGCGACCGTCCGTCCCGACGACGGCGCGGTGGAGGGCTTCCGGTTCGCGGTGAGCGCGGACTCGGCGGACGCGAGCCGGCCGCGCGGTACGGCGGACTTCACCTCCATCTGCGCCGGTACGCCCGCCGCTTCCGGTACCAAGCGCGTCGCCCTCGTCCTCGACTTCGGCACCCGCGCGGACGCGCCGTCCGGGCAGACGCCGCCGGGCCGCCGTACGGCCTGCGCGCGGGTGCCGCAGGACGCGACCGGCGCCGACGCGCTGGCGGCCGTGGCCAAGCCGCTCCGGTACGACACGAACGCCCTGCTGTGCGCGATCGCCGGGTATCCCCGGACGGGGTGCGGCGAGCAGGTCTCCGCCCAGGGCAGGCCGAGCGGCGGCGCAGGCGGAAGCGGCGGCGACGGCGGTAACGGTGGCGGTGGCGGTGGCGGAAGCGGGCCCTCGCTCGGGCTGCCGATCGGTGCGGGGGTGGTCGCCCTGCTGGCGGGAGCGGCGGTGTGGCAGGCACGGCGGCGGCGCGATGAGTCCGCGTGAGCGGGAGCGGCCGGGCGGGCGCGGGTCCGCTGTGGCCGGTCGCGCGGTTCCCCGCGCCCCAGGGGAGGTGCGGTCGCCGAACGCCCGCGTCCCGGAGGGGGTGCGGTCGCCGAGCGACGGCCCCGGCGCCCGGCGCCGAGCGACCGTGCACCCCGGTGCCTGGTGGCTCTGGGCGATATGCCTCGGTACCGCGGCCACCCGTACCACCAACCCGCTCCTCCTCGGCCTGCTCATAGCCGCCTCCGCGTACGTGGTGGCCACGCACCGCTCCCCCACTCCAGCGGCCCGCTCCTACACCGCCTTCGTCAAGCTCGCCCTCGCCGTCCTCCTCGTCCGCGTCCTGTTCGCGGTGGCGCTCGGCTCCCCGATCCCGGGCACGCACACCCTGCTCATGCTGCCCGAAGTCCCGTTGCCGCACTGGGCGCAGGGCATCCGGCTGGGCGGCCGGGTCACCGCGGAGGCGGTCGTCTTCGCCGTCTACGACGGGCTGAAGCTCGCCGCCCTGCTCATCTGCGTCGGCGCGGCGAACGCCCTCGCCGGCCCGGCTCGTCTGCTCAAGTCCCTGCCCGGCGCGCTGTACGAGACGGGCGTGGCCGTGGTCGTCGCCCTCACCTTCGCGCCGCACCTGGTCGCCGACGTGCAGCGGCTGCGCGCCGCCCGCCGGCTGCGCGGCCGGCCGGACCGGGGCCTGCGGGGGCTGCTCCAGGTCGGACTGCCGGTCCTGGAAAGCGCGCTGGAGCGCTCGGTGGCGCTCGCCGCCGCGATGGAATCCCGTGGCTACGGCCGTACCGCCGAGGTTCCCGCCCGGGTCCGCCGTACGACGTCCGTGCTCACCCTCGGCGGTCTGCTCGGGGTGTGCGCGGGGACGTACGGGCTGCTGACGGCGGAAGGGGGCGCGTACGGGCTTCCGCTGCTGCTCGCCGGGGTCGTCGCCGCGCTCGCGGGGCTGCGGCTGGGAGGCCGGCGTTCGCCGCGGACGCGGTACCGCCCGGACCCGTGGGGGCCGCGCGCCTGGCTGGTCACGGGCTCCGGCGCCGCGGTGGCCGCGCTGCTCACGCTCGCCTCCGTGCGCGATCCGCTGGCCCTGCACCCGGGGGTCGTGCCGCTCGTCGCGCCGGCCCTGCCGCTCTGGCCGGCCTCGGCCGTCCTGCTCGCCCTGCTGCCCGCCTTCGTCCCCAAGGAGCATCCGTGATCCGCTTCGAGGATGTCAGCGTGACGTACGAGGGTGCCGCCGGACCCACCGTCACGGGCGTCGACTTCGAGGTGCCCGAGGGTGAACTGGTGCTGCTCGCCGGTCCGTCCGGGGTGGGCAAGTCGACCGTGCTGGGCGCGGTCAGCGGGCTGGTCCCGCACTTCACCGGCGGCACCCTGCGCGGCCGGGTGACGGTGGCCGGCCGGGACACCCGTACCCACCAGCCGAGGCAACTGGCCGATGTCGTCGGCACGGTGGGCCAGGATCCGCTGGCGCACTTCGTGACGGACACCGTGGAGGACGAACTCGCCTACGGCATGGAGTCGTTGGGCCTCGCGCCGGAGGTGATGCGGCGCCGGGTGGAGGAGACCCTGGACCTGCTGGGCCTCGCCGGGCTGCGGGACCGCCCGATCGCCACCCTGTCGGGCGGGCAGCGCCAGCGGGTCGCGATCGGCTCCGTGCTCACCCCGCACCCGCGGGTGCTGGTCCTGGACGAGCCGACCTCGGCGCTGGACCCGGCCGCCGCGGAGGAGGTGCTGGCCGTGCTCCAACGGCTGGTGCACGACCTGGGGACGACGGTCCTGATGGCCGAGCACCGCCTGGAGCGGGTGATCCAGTACGCCGATCGCGTGGTCCTCCTCCCGGCTCCGGGCGCCGCCCCGGTCGTGGGCCCCCCGGCCGAGGTCATGGCCGTCTCCCCGGTCTGCCCCCCGGTGGTCGCCCTGGGCCGCCTGGCCGGCTGGTCGCCCCTCCCCCTCACCGTCCGCGACGCCCGCCGCCGGGCCGGGGCCCTCCGGGACCGCCTGGCCGACGCGGCCACGGACCAGGGCGGCACCCCGCCGGCAGCGGCCGGCGGCCCCGCCCCCGTCCGGCAGCGGCAAGCAGGCCCCGACCCCGACCCCGTCCGGCAGCGGCAAGCCGTACCCGGCGCACCCCGCCGCTCCCTCTTCCGCCGCCGCCCCGCGCCCGCCGGCGAGCCCGCGCGCACGCACACCGCCGAGGTGCGCGCCCTCTCGGTCCGCCGGGACCGCGTCCAGGCGCTGCGCCACGTGGACCTGACCGTGGCCCCCGGTGAAACCATCGCGCTCATGGGCCGCAACGGCGCCGGCAAGTCCACCCTCCTCGGCTCGCTCGTCGGTCTGCTGGCGCCCACCTCCGGAAGCGTCACCGTGGGCGGGACCGCCCCCCACCGCACGGCGCCGAAGGACCTCGTACGGCACGTCGGTCTCGTCCCCCAGGACCCGCGCGACCTGCTGTACGCGGACACGGTCGCCGCCGAGTGCGCGGCGGCCGACCGGGACGCGGGCGCCGAAGCCGGTACCTGCCGGTCGCTGGTGTCCGGCCTGCTGCCGGACATCGCGGACGACACACACCCGAGGGACCTGTCGGAGGGCCAGTGCCTGGCGCTCGCCCTGGCCGTGGTCCTGACCGCCCGCCCTCCCCTGCTCCTGCTGGACGAGCCGACCCGCGGCCTGGACTACGCGGCGAAGGCCCGCCTGGTCGCCGTGCTGCGCGGGCTGGCGGCGGAGGGTCACGCGATCGTGCTGGCCACGCACGACGTGGAGCTGGCCGCCGAACTGGCCCACCGGGTGGTGCTGCTCGCCGAGGGCGAGGTGATCGCGGACGGCCCGACGGCCGAGATCGTGGTGTCGTCCCCGTCCTTCGCGCCCCAGGTGACGAAGATCCTGGCCCCGCAGCGGTGGCTGACGGTGGCCGCGGTCCGGGAGGCCCTCGCATGAGCCGCACCACACCGGGCGCACGCGTCCGTGCCGTCCGCCTCGGCCCCCGCTCGCTGGCCGCGCTGGCGCTGACCAGCGCCGTAGGGGTGGCGGCCCTGTTCTGGCCCTTCCTCGCCCCGCCCGCCTCGCAGCTGAGCGCCCACGCCCAGGACGCGCCGTGGCTCTTCGCGGGCCTGCTGATCCTGCTGGTGGCGATCGTGGCGGCGACGATCTCCGAGTCGGACCTCGGGCCGAAGGCCGTGGCCATGCTGGGCGTGCTGGCCGCGACGGGGGCGGCGCTGCGGCCGATCGGCGCGGGTACGGCGGGGATCGAGCCGATGTTCTTCCTGATGGTGCTGAGCGGGCGGGTGCTCGGCCCCGGCTTCGGGTTCGCCCTGGGATCGGTGACGATGTTCGCGTCCGCGCTGCTGACGGGCGGGGTCGGGCCGTGGCTGCCGTTCCAGATGCTGTCGATGGGCTGGTTCACCATGGGCGCGGGCCTGCTGCCGGGCCCGGTGCGGCTGCGCGGCCGTGCCGAGCTGCTGGTGCTCGCCGGGTACGGCTTCCTGGCGGCCTTCGCCTACGGCACGGTGATGAACCTGGCCGGCTGGACCTTCCTGGACAGCGCCGCCTCGAACATCTCCTTCACCGCCGGGGCCCCGGTCGCCGTGAACCTGGCCCACTTCGTCGCGTACTGCGTGGCCACCTCGCTCGGCTGGGACCTGGGCCGGGCGGTCTGCACGGTGGTGCTGACCCTCGCGCTCGGCCCGGCGGTGCTGCGGGCGCTGCGCCGGGCGACACGGCGGGCCGCTTTCGAGACCGCGGTCACATTCGACGGCCCCGGCGCCTGAGAACCCACCTCCGGGGCGTGAGGACTCGCCTCCGTGCCGTGAGCGAGACGGTGAAGCGCCCCACATGACGCACGTCACCTACGAAGCGGGGCCGTAGTCCCATTTGTCCGATACACCCAACTGCGCACCCCTTCTGACCTGCGGATTGCGAGCCACGTCACAGAGAGGATGTTTCCCGGCGCTCCGGCCACAACTAGTAAAAGGGGTCATTGCGGACAGCTTCCGAGCCTGCTTCTCTGGACGACGTCGCCAGGCACCACGAGCCCGACCGGGCCGCGGCGCCGACGCATACGGCCACAGCGCGTGGTCCTTCCATGCGGGCGATCCACCGTCCCCGACGCAAGAGGTTCTCCGTGTCCCTGTCCTTCCTCCGCCGCATCGCTTCCCCGAAGAAGGCCCTCACCACCGCCGCCGTGGCCGCCGCCACCGCCGGCCTGGCTCTGACCGCGGCCCCCGCCCAGGCCGCCACCTCCTCCGCCTCCTCCGCTCAGGCGACCGCGCACCGGATGATCCCGGACGCCGCGCAGTTCAACGCCTTCAGCAAGATCGTCGAGCACGAGAGCGGCTGGAACCCCGCCGCCACCAACAGCGCCTCCGGCGCCTACGGCCTGGTCCAGGCCCTGCCGGCCTCGAAGATGTCCTCCGCGGGCGCCGACTGGAAGACCAACCCGGCCACCCAGATCAAGTGGGGTCTGGACTACATGAACTCCCGCTACGGCAGCCCGGTCAAGGCCTGGAACTTCTGGCAGGCCAACGGCTGGTACTGAGCCGCCGCCCCCCGGCAGCAGCCCGGCCGACCCGGCATCCGCACCCTCGCCTCCGCTCGGCGAGGGTGCGCGCGCATGTCCGGGCACCCGCCCGGGCCGCCGTTCCCTACCGTGTCCCCGTGGTGACACCTCGGACGACCGCGGAGGAACGATGACGACGCCGGCGCCGGCCGTGGAGCGGGACCCCGAGACGCGCGGACTGCGGCTGGTGGCCGTACTCCTGACGCTCACCGTCGTCAGCGGCCTGATCGACGCCGTCGGCTATCTGGGCCTGGGCCGGGTCTTCACGGCGAACATGACCGGCAACGTGGTCGTGCTCGGCTTCGCCGCGGCCGGCGCCCCCGGCTTCTCCGTCCCGCTCACGGCCACGTCCCTGGCCTGCTTCCTGCTCGGCGCGGTGGCGGGCGGCCGGACGGCGGCCCGCTTCGGCCGGGGTTCGCGCCGCCGCTGGGCCCGGCTGACCCTCGCGGCCGAGGCGGTACTGGTCGGCGGATCGGCGGCGGTGGCCTTCGCCTGGCCGGGCACCACCGGCACCCGGTACGCGCTGATCGCCCTCACCGCCTTCGCGATGGGCCTGCGCAACGCCACGGTCCGCAAACTGGGCGTGCCCGACCTGACCACCACCGTCCTGACGATGACCCTCACCGCCCTCGCCTCCGAGTCCCGCCTCGGCGACGCCACGGGCCACCGCTCCCCCCGCCGCTCGGCCTCGGTCCTCGCCATGGCCGCCGGCGCCTGCCTGGGCGCCTGGCTGGTCCTCCGCCACGGCCTGGGCATCGCCCTGCTCCTCGCGGCACTGGCATCGGGGGTGCTGGCGCTGCTCGCGTCGGGCCGGGAGTGACTGGGCCGATCGGAGCAGCACCGCAAGCGGGCCGAGCTGCACGGCACGAGCATGGCGCCATGGCACACACACCTCCTGGCGTGGGCCGCGGCAGGATATCCGGCGCGTTCATGTTCTCCGGCCTGATCGCGGCCGCGGGCCTGCTGGTCTACCTCGGGCGTGCGGACACCACGCACGCGTTGTCGTACGCCGGCCGCCTCGCCGGCGGACTGCTCGTCCTCGCGGGGCTGGTGGCCCTCACCGCGGCGGCCTGCGTCGCCGTGGACAGGTTCCTGGGGCACGGAACGAAGTACACGACCGCGATCATCCTGTTCGGCGCGCTGGCCGTCCTGGGCGCCGGTCTGATGCTGCTGGCGATCCAGCTGGAGGAGTACACACACTGGCTCTGGGTCTGGCTGGGCCTCATCGCGTGGTCGGGCTGGGCGCTGTGGGACCTCCTCCACCGTCGCCAGGCGTGGCGGGAGATCACGTTCCGTCGCAACTTCGCGGCGATCGCCTCCGCCACGGCGCTGATCACCGTCGCGAACTTCGTGTACACCCAGATCTACACGCCTTACGCCTCGCCCATGACGGTGGTGATCTCCGCGAAGATCGGCACCATCCGCAAGGACAAGGACACCACGTACGTGCCGTTGACGTTCCAGTTGGAGAACTCCGGAAAGGTGGCCGCGTGGGTGGTGGGGGCGAGTTACTCGCTCACCGGGGTCAACTGGAAGTCGACGTACCAGCCGTTCCGCACGGTGAAGGAGTGGAAGGCGGACGTCGACAACGAAGGACTGAGCGACCTGGAAGCGTTCGCCGACAAGCCGGAGCTCTTCACGGTCAGCCTCGGACTGCTCCTGGCGCCCTTCGATTACAAGTTGGATCCGGGCGAGAAGTACATCCAGGAGAAGACTGTCGAATTGCCCAGCAAGGCGTACCGGGCGGTCCAGGTCCAAAGTGAAGCGTATCTGCTGAGAAAGGACAGGATGCTGCAGGACGCCCCCGTGCAGGAATACCACTCATGGTCCGGGACGGGAGAGAAGGCCCCCGCATGGGTGACGAACTCGATAGGAGTTCCTGCTGATTCCGCGTACGTCAGGTACAGCGTCCCGGTCAGTTACAGCAACCAGGTCCTGAACTTCACGAGGAAACGCAGGCACCTCACCCTGTGGTGGATGCTGGGCACCGAGGACACGAGCCCGCTGACGCCCCTGGCGGCTTCTCTGGTGTCCGACGGGGAGGACAAGGAGCCGTCCTACTCCGAATCGCAGCAGGAACTGGACAAGTACGGCTTCTCGTACATGAACACCGGAGGGGCGATGGCGGTCCTGTGACCGGTCAGCCGGCCCTGACCCGGAGTTCCTTCACGCCGTTGATCCAGGCCGAGCGGAGCCGACGCGGGGCGTCGGTCAGGCGGAGGCCCGGCATCGTGTCGGCGACCGCGTTGAAGATGAGGTCGATCTCCAGGACCGCGAGGGACTTGCCGAGGCAGTAGTGGGGACCGCCTCCGCCGAAGCCCAGGTGCGGATTGGGATCGCGGGTGATGTCGAAGCCGTCGGGGTCGGTGAACACCTCGGGGTCGTGGTTGGCGGAGGCGTAGAAGAGCCCGACCCGGTCCCCCTTCCTGACGACGGCCCCGCCCAGCTCCGTGTCCTGGGTCGCCGTCCGCTGGAAGGAGTTGACCGGGGTCGCCCAGCGGACGATCTCCTCGGCCGTGGTCGCCGGGCGCTCGCGGCGGAAGAGGTCCCACTGGTCGGGGTGGGTGAGGAACGCGTGCATGCCGTGGGTGATGGCGTTGCGCGTCGTCTCGTTGCCGGCCACCGCCAGCATCAGCACGAAGAAGCCGAACTCGTCGGAGTTCAGGTTGCCCTCGTCCTCGGCCGCCACCAGGGTCGTCACGATGTCCCGCGCGGGGCAGCGTTTGCGCTCGGCGGCCATGTTCATGGCGTAGGCGATGATCTCGGTGGCCGACTCGCGGCCGATCTCCTCCGTGATCGCGTACTCGGGGTCGTCGTAGGCGATCATCTTGTTGGACCAGTCGAAGATTTTGGACCGGTCCTCCTGCGGCACCCCGATCAGCTCGGCGATCGCCTGGAGCGGCAGTTCGCACGCCACCTCGGTGACGAAGTCGAACGGCCCCGAGCGGGCGCGGGCTCCGGCGACGATCGCCTCCGCGCGGGCCCGCAGCCGTTCCTCCAGCGCACGAATGGAGCGTGGCGTGAACCCGCGCTGCACTATCTGCCGGACCCGCGTATGTTCCGGTGGATCCATGTTGAGCAGGATCAGCCGCTGCGCGTCGATCGCGTCGCGTTCGATGTGCTCGTTGAAGCGGATGATCGCGGTGTTGAGGGAGGACGAGAACAGTTCCGGGTGCGTCGAGACGTACCTGACGTCGGCGTGCCGGGTCACGGCCCAGTAGCCGGCGTCGGCGAACCCCGCCACGCCGTGCGGCTGCGGGATCCAGCGGACCGGCTCGGTACGGCGCAGCTCGGCGAACTCCGGGAGGGTCACACGGTGGTGCAGCAGATCGGGATCGGTGGGGTCGAACCCGTCGGGCAGCGCTGGACAGGGCATCGGCGGCTCCAGCCATCTGACGGTCCATCAGCGGGTGCCGTGAAGGTAGTAACGGGTTCTACAAGTAGCAAGAGGCACGGCACCCCCAATCCGTGCGGAACGCGCGCAGATCGCACCCCCGGCACCTGCAAGACCCTTGCGGTGATGGACGTCACGTCAGCAGACTGCTGAGCAGAACTAGAACGCGTACTAGTTCTGGAGGAGAGCCCTCTCGGAGAGGACCCGCACCCATGGCCGCCGAACCCGTGATCGTCGAAGCCGTCCGCACCCCGATCGGCAAGCGCGGCGGCGCGCTCGCCAACCTGCACCCCGCCTACCTCCTGGGCGAGACCTACCGTGAACTCCTCGGCCGCACCGGCATCCCCGCCGACGCCGTCGAGCAGATCGTCGGCGGCACGGTGACGCACGCCGGCGAGCAGTCCATGAACCCCGCGCGCACGGCCTGGCTGACCATGGGACTGCCGTACGAGACGGCGGCCACGACGGTCGACTGCCAGTGCGGGTCCTCCCAGCAGGCCTCCCACATGGTGGCCAACATGGTCGCGGCCGGCGTGATCGACGTCGGCATCAGCTGCGGTGTCGAGGCGATGTCCCGCGTCCCGCTGGGCTCCGGCTCCAAGCACGGCCCCGGCAAGCCGTTCCCCGACGAGTGGAACGTCGACCTCCCCAACCAGTTCGAGGCGGCCGAGCGCATCGCCCGCCACCGGGGCCTGACCCGCGAGCACGTCGACGCGCTGGGACTGCTGTCACAGGAACGGGCGGCCCACGCCTGGGCGGAGGAACGTTTCAAGCGGGAGACCTTCGCCGTCCAGGTGCCCACCACGGAGGAGGAGCAGTACGCCGGTCAGGGCATGTGGCGCCTGGTGGACAGGGACGAGGGCCTGCGGGACACCACCCCGGAGGCGCTGGCGGGGCTCAAGCCCGTGATGCCGACGGCCGTCCACACCGCCGGCAACTCCTCCCAGATCTCCGACGGCGCGGCGGCGATCATGTGGGCGTCCAAGCGGATGGCCCGCGCCCTGAAGCTGAAGCCCCGGGCCCGCATCGTCGCCCAGGCCCTCGTCGGCGCCGACCCCCACTTCCACCTCGACGGCCCGATCGACGCCACCCGCGCGGTGCTGGGCAAGGCGGGCATGTCCCTGAAGGACATCGACCTCGTGGAGATCAACGAGGCCTTCGCCTCCGTGGTCCTGAGCTGGGCCCAGGTCTTCGAGCAGGACCTGGAGAAGGTCAACGTCAACGGCGGTGCGATCGCCCTGGGCCACCCGGTCGGCGCGACGGGCGCGCGCCTCATCACCACCGCCCTGCACGAACTGGAGCGCACGGACAAGGAGTTCGCCCTCATCACGATGTGCGCCGGCGGCGGGCTGGCGACCGGGACGATCATTCAGCGGCTGTAGCCGACGTCCAGGTGATGAAGCGGGTGAACGCGGCGGGGGCGACGGTGAGGATCGGCCCCGCCGGGGCCTTGGAGTCCCGGATGGCGAGGGTGGCGGCGGGGGTCTCGGCGACTTCTACGCAATCGCCGCCCTGGTCGCTGCTGTAGCTCGACTTACGCCACTTGCACTCCATAGCGGTCCTCCATCACGCGTCGGATCAGCTCCGCCGAGTCCTTGAGGGAGAGTGCGGCGGCCTGAAGATGATCGTAACGGAGCGAGCAGTCCTGGACCGTGTCCCAGTTCGCGGTTGGGTGCCCACTGCCATATCCCTCGGTATAGACGATGGTTGGGTCGCTGGAGAAGCGGTAGACGTTGAACGAGCCGGTGAGTCCGGCGTGAGCCCCTGCCGAGAACGGCAGGATCTGAACGTTGGTCCGGGGTTGGGCCTCAAACGACAACAAGTGAGCCAGTTGTCCGCGCATGACTTCCGGGCCACCGATCTCCTGGTACAGCGCGGCTTCGCTGAGGACCATCCAGAAGACCGGCGGGTTCGACTTCTGGAAGATCCGCTGCCGAGCCATTCGAGCGGCGGTTCGGTCATCCACCTTGGCCTCGTCCAGCACTCCGAGCACCGAGCGCGCATAGGCCTCAGTCTGAACGAGGCCGTGGACCATGCCCATCTGAAAGGTGCAGATCTCCAGCGCCCGCGCCTCCAGTTCCGCCGTTTCCCTGAACCATGCCGGAAGTTGACTGCGCAACACCAGCTGAACGAGCCGCGAGAGCAACCCACCCGTCCCCAGCGCCGCATCCACCCGCTCGCTGAACTCCAGCGTCGGCACCTTCCTGGCCGTTTCGATCTGGCCGATCAGCGAACCGGTGTAGTTCACGATCTCACCGAGCTGCCGTTGCGTCAGATCGGCGGCCTCCCGGCACCGCCGCAACTCGAAGCCGTAGTAGTCGAGCGGCGAGGCGCCGGGGTCGAGGGTGTTGATGTTCACCACGGCAAGTCCCCTCCAGGACGCGTTGTGTTCAGCTGGTAGCCCAGCGTAGTGACACGACGTCAGCCTCGTCCTGTGAACCTGAACTTTCCCCACACCCCCCAGTACCGCATGCAGCTCACCGTGGGCGAGCACTCGGTACGCCACATCCGCCGCATCGTCCGCTCCCTGCTGGACGAGTGGCAGTTGCAGGAGCTGACGTTCGCCGTCGAGCTGGGCGTGAGCGAGCTGGTGACCAACGTCGTACGGCATGTTCCCGACCGGCGCTGCACCCTCGTGGTGGCCCGGCAGACAGCGGGCGTCCGGGCGGAGGTGACCGACGGTTTCGCCGGGCGGCCCCGGCTGGAGCCGGACGCAGACCGGGAGGCGGAGGGCGGCCGGGGTCTGGCGCTGCTCGACGCCGTGGTGGACAAGTGGGGGGTGTCGCCGGGGGCCAGCGACGGGAAGACCGTCTGGTTCGAGTGCGGGCTCCAGGACGTGCCCGCGAGGAGCGACTCGTCCGTGCCGCCACGCGGGCACGATCTTATTCCGTGATTTTCGGCTGACCCCCAGTCGCGGTGCATCTCCGCATCGCCCCTGATCACGCACGTGTCACCCACGGCGCCCGCCGCGCCACCCTCCGGTGGTGCGGCATCCCGCCCCGGCGGACCCGGTTGCCCCGACACGCTCCCGAACTGGTGATCACACCTCCGGCCGCCGCAAACGTGGCATCGATCACCTTATTCATACAAGCATAAACAAACGTATCAATCTGGCTAGTAAGCGATTTCCGAGGGGCAGGGACGCATGAAACGGTTATGGCACCAATCCCGCCTGAAAGAGGAGCGAATGAAGCTCTCCGTGCGCCATTCCCTCGGCGTTGCCTCGGTCGTCGCCGCCGCACTTGCCGCCACGATCACGCCCGCCGCGGCGGCCACCGCGTCGCCCACCACGGCTTCCACCGTCGGACCGGCGATCAACCGTACGGACTGCAACGAGAACGGCTACCTCGAAATCCACAACAACGAAGGTCGCGACACGCTCTGCTTCGCCAATGCCGGGTCGATACCCGTCGCCATCTACGGGGTGAACTGGGTCGAATCCGGAAACAATGTCGTGACCCTCCAGTTCCAGCGGAATCTGAGCGACCCGCGACTCGAAACCGTCACCCTCCAGAAGTGGAGTTCGTGGAATCCGGGTCACGTCCACGAGATTCTCTCGATCAGGATCTACTGAGATCGAGGCAAGACCGCGGGGCGCCTCCAGGGGCGCCCCGCTTTTCGTGCCATCGACGGGTGCCCCTAGCCGGCCGGTTCCGCGCCAGGGACGCGATAAGAATCACAATGATCAAGTGGCATGGCCGGGCGCGAGTGGGCAGACGTACCTGCGTATCCACGCTTTGGATGCACTCTGCACTTAAGTGCATACGGCACGTAAGGGGCCGAAGTCCCCCTATGGTCGTTTTTCGGCCCGTCGCACGTCACCGCCGCCGTCCGGGTCCGTCCCTGTCCCCGTCGAAAGGTAGGCGAGCCCCGTTTTGGCGACCGCCGCAGCCGTCCTCCCGCATCAGAAGACCCGCCGGGCCGCCCAGGCCCGCGGTGTCACCGTCACCGACCCCGCGCTCGTCAAGCGTGCCGTGAAGGCGGCCGCGCTCGGCAACGCCATGGAATGGTTCGACTTCGGTGTCTACAGCTACATCGCGGTCACCCTGGGCAAGGTCTTCTTCCCGTCCGGCAACCCGACCGCGCAGCTGCTGTCGACGTTCGGCGCCTTCGCGGCGGCCTTCCTGGTCCGCCCGATCGGCGGCCTGGTCTTCGGTCCGCTGGGCGACCGCGTCGGCCGGCAGAAGGTCCTCGCCGTCACCATGATCATGATGGCGGTGGGCACGTTCGCCATCGGCCTCATCCCGTCCTACGCCACCATCGGCGTCGGCGCGCCGCTGCTGCTGCTCGCCGCCCGGCTGGTGCAGGGCTTCTCCACCGGTGGCGAGTACGCGGGCGCGACGACGTTCATCGCCGAGTACGCGCCCGACAAGAAGCGCGGCTTCTTCGGGAGCTGGCTGGAGTTCGGCACGCTCGCCGGCTACATCGGCGGCGCGGGTCTGGTCACACTGCTGACGGCCCTGCTGTCGTCCGACGACCTGACGGCCTGGGGCTGGCGCATCCCGTTCCTGATCGCGGGCCCGATGGGCATCATCGGCCTCTACCTGCGGATGCGGCTGGAGGAGACCCCGGCGTTCGCGGCGGAGGTCGAGAAGGCCGAGGCCGCCCGGCCGAAGGTGCCGCTGCGCGAGATGATCACCGGCCAGTGGAAGCCCCTGCTGCTGTGCATGGCCCTGGTCCTGGTCTACAACGTCACCGACTACATGCTGCTGTCGTACATGCCGAGTTACTTCACCAGCGAGCTGAAGTACGACGAGACGCACGGCCTGCTGGTCGTGCTCGCGGTGATGGCCCTGATGATGATCGTCCAGCCGTTCGCCGGTGCCCTGACCGACCGCGTCGGGCGGCGGCCGGTGATCGCGGCGGGCTGCGCGGGCTTCCTGCTCCTGTCCGTCCCGGCCCTGCTGCTGATCCGCCAGGGCAGCCTGCTCGCCGTCGGCCTGGGCATGGGCGCGCTCGGCCTGCTCCTGGTGTGCTTCACGGCAGCCATGCCGGCCGCGCTGCCCGCGCTCTTCCCGACCCGGGTGCGCTACGGCTCCCTGTCCGTCGGGTTCAACGTGTCCGTGTCGCTGTTCGGCGGGACGACCCCGCTGGTCGTCACCGCGCTGATCGGGGCGACGGGGAACATGATGATGCCCGCCTACTACATGATGGCCGCGGCCGTCGTGGGTGGTTTCGCCGTGTGGCGGATGTCGGAGTGCGCGGGCCGGCCGCTGCCGGGCTCCCCGCCGTCGGTGGAGAGCCGGTAAGCACAGTCGAGCCGGCCCACTGCCGTTCCCGGCCGACGGCCGCCGCGGTTCCCGGTCGCGCGTCCCCGCGCCCCGGGAGCCGCGGCGGCCGTCGGCTTCGGGGCGCCGCCCCGGTCCGCCGACAGTCCTGCCGCAGACGGCGCTCTGCTGCGATCATGGGAGCAGGACACTCGGGAAAGGCAGCAGACGCTATGAGCGGGTCGCAGGTCTGGGACGACGTCGACGACTACTTCATCAGCAACCTCTCACCGGACGACGAGGCCCTGCGCGCGGCCCTGCGCGACAGTGATGCCGCCGGGCTGCCCGCCATCGCCGTCACCGCCGCGCAGGGCAAGTTCCTCCAGCTGCTCGCCCAGGTGCAGGGCGCCCGGAACATCCTGGAGATCGGCACGCTCGGCGGGTACAGCACGATCTGGCTGGCCCGCGCCCTGCCCGAGGACGGCAGGCTGATCTCGCTGGAGTACAGCGCCAAGCACGCCGAGGTGGCCGTACGGAACATCGCCCGCGCGGGCCTGGAGCGGATCGCGGAGGTGCGGGTGGGGCCGGCCCTGGAGTCGCTGCCCAAGCTCGCCGACGAGAACCCGGCCCCCTTCGACCTGGTCTTCATCGACGCGGACAAGGTCAACAACCCGCACTACGTGGAGTGGGCGCTCCGGCTCAGCCGGACGGGCAGCCTGATCGTCCTGGACAACGTGGTGCGCGGCGGCCGGGTGGCCGACGCGGGCGACACCGGGCCGGACGTCGTCGGCACCCGTGCCGCGATCGAACTGATCGCCGGCCACCCCCGGTTGACCGGTACGGCGATCCAGACGGTCGGCAGCAAGGGCTACGACGGGTTCGCGCTGGCCCGGGTGCTGGGCTGAGGCCGCGAACCCGCCGCGGACCCGTTCACAGGTCGCGGTGGAACCCTTTCACAGGTCGTGGTAGAAGCCGACGTTGACGCTGCGCGGCGCGGTGCGGTCCTGGACGACGATCTCGCCGGACCCGCCGTGCGGCAGCGCCACGGTCGCGCCGTAGCCGACGGGGTGCGTCTGCGCTCCGACGGTGAGCCGGACCTCGGACGCCGGGTCGGGCTGGGAGCCGCGCAGCCAGGTCAGCTGCCAGGTGCCGTCCGGGCCGCACCGGAACTCCAGGTGGACGCGGGAGACGAACAGCCAGTCCTCGGGGGTGGCCAGCCGGCACAGCGCCGCGTCGCGGCCGACCCGCAGGACCGCGCCGGGCTCACTGGGGGCCTCGGCCATCGTCATGCCGGCGGTGGCGCCCGTGTCGGCGCCGGAGACGGCGGCCATGGTGAGTTCGAGCACGAGCGTTCCCCCTGAAACGTCCTGGTGTGGTGCTGGTTCGCGGCGGACGCTGTGCCGTACCGCCGCCGAATGATAAAACGCCCGGCGGGGCCGCGTCCGGCACAATGGGTTCATGACCGAGCGAAAGCCACCGGGTGTGCCGTTCGAGTCCTGGGTGGACAAGCAGATCCGCGACGCGCAGGGGCGCGGGGAGTTCGACCGGCTGCCGGGCGCGGGCGCGCCGCTGCCGTCGGAGGTCGACTCCACGTACGACGAACTGTGGTGGGTCAAGCGGAAGTTGGTGCGTGAGGGGCTCGCCGTGCTGCCGCCCGCGCTCGCGTTGCGCAAGGAGGCGGAGGACGCGCTGGAGGCGGCGTACGCGGCACCCTCGGAACGGATGGCGCGCAAGATCATCGAGGACGTCAACGTCCGGATCAAGGACATGATGTTCAAGCCGCCGCCCGGTCCGCCGCTGGGCAAGAAGCCGTACGACGTCGAGGAGGTCGTACGCGAATGGCGGCAGCGCAGGGCTGCCGCCAGGGGCGAGGGGGGCGTGACCGGCTCAGCCGTGTAGCAGCCGTCCGGCCAGTTCCCGGTAGTCGCGCAGGGCGAGTCGCAGTTGCTCGGTGTCGGTCTCCGCGGCGGGGCCGCGCTCCTCGGTGCCCTGCCAGGACATGCGCAGGGTCCGGCGGCGGTGGGTCACGGCCTCGGTGAACCGCGTGGTGATCTCCTCCAGGGCCCGGTCGGCCTCTTCGACGGCCTCCCTGGGGTCGTCCACGAAGGCGACGGCCACCTCGCGCAGCCGGCGCTCCCACTGGTCCGTCTCCTCGTGCGGGAGCAGCGGGGTGTCGGTGCCGGAGGCCGCGCCGGAAGCCGCCGGTGCCGCCGGCCAGGAGTCCGTGCCCCGGCCGTTGGCCGTGCGGGCCTCACGCCCGCTGGCCGCGCCGACGGCCGGCGCGCCGAGCCCGTCGTCCGGCATGCGCCCCTCCTCGTCCACGGCACCCGTGCCGCCGTGTCCGGCAGCCGCGTCCGGCCGGCCGGCACCGGCCGTCCGGGGCCCCAGCTCCTCGGTTCCGGGCCGCAGTCCCTCCGACCCGTGCTCCGGCTCCGGGACCGCCCCGGCAGCCCCCGCGCGGCCCGCGGGCGCCTGCGGTGTGTCCTCGGGCGTACGGTCGTCCCCGGTCAGCCCTTCCCGCCCGGGCCGGCCCGCCTCCGCGGACCGCCCACGCGCCTTTGCACCCGGAACCGGCCCGCTCACGCCCTCGCCGCCGTCCTCGGGCCGGGTCCGCGCGCCCTCGGGCGAGGTGCGGGGTGTGGTCGGGGCCGGGGTCACGGGCGGTTCGCCGGGGAGGTGTTCGTCCGGGCGGGGTGTTCTCGGGGTGCGGTGGGCCGGGGTCGCGTCGCCCGGGGACCACTCGTCCCGGTCCGCCGCCTCCTGCTCAGGTGTCCATTCCTCGCCCGGGGGGCGGGTGAAGCGTTCGGTGCGGTTCCGGTCGCCGCCGGGGCCGCTCGTCCTGTCCGTCATGGCGCTCAGCTCTCCTTCGGTCGGCTCCGGTGCAGGGCCCACGGCGTGTGGGAGCGGGCGTGGGAGCGGGTCGCGGCGGCCGGCGCCGGCCGCTCCGCGCCGGTCGGGGCCCGGTGCCGGCCGGGCTCGGTGCTGGTCAGCTCGTCGAAGAGCGCGCGCGCACCGAGCAGCGCCGACCGCAGTTCCTCGGTCTGGTTGCCGGACTCCTCAGCCCCGGCGCCCAGGCGGGCGGCCCGGTGCACCTGCCGGTAGCCGTCGACGTGCTCGGGGTGGTGCACGGACAGCGCGGCGAGCTGCTCCTCGTACCGGCCGCCGTCCGGGTAGCCCCGCTCCGCCGCGAGTTCCGCGAGCAGCCGGTCGGCCTCGGCCACCGCCTCACGGGGCGATTCCACGAAGTGTTCCTGCACCGAGGTCCAGCGGTCCGCGTACCGCTGCCGCTCGGTGCCGTCCAGCGGCCGCTCGCGCAGTTCACCATGACGTTCGACGCGCTCGGCAAGCTCTCGTTCCGCGGCCTTGGTGTCCCCGTCGTGCAGGGCCACGGCCCGCTCGTACTCGGGCCCGAAGCGCCGCTTCAGGCTGCTCCCGCCGTGCTTGCCGCGGCTGCGCGCGACCAGGGTGGCCGCACCGACGACCACGACCGCTGCGATCACGATCAACAAAATGATCAGGCCTGTGGACATGGTTGCCTTCCGCTCGGACCGGCCCCGCTGGCCGGTTCTCCCTTCGGGTGACCCGGAAGCAGGCCCACAAACGGTTCGCGGGGCGCAGGGCGGCTCCGGACAATGACGGACATGACATGGACGATCGCTCCGGAGCCGTACGACTCCCCGGCCGCCGCCGCGCTGTGGCGGGCGTACTACACGGAGGTCAGCGACCGCTGGTACCTGCTGCACGAGGGGCGCCGCACCGACCCGGCCGAACTGGAGCGGGAGATCGCCGCGCAGCCGGGCACCGATCTCGCGCCGCCGGGCGGGCAGTTGCTCCTCGGGCGGTACGACGGCACGCCGGCCGGCACGGCGGGCGTACGGCTGCTGGAGCCGGACACCGCCGAGCTGACCCGGGTGTTCGTGCTGCCGGGACGGCGCGGCCGGGGCGGGGCCCCGCTGCTCGTGGCCGCCGCCGAAGAGGCCGCGCGCACTCTCGGCGCCCGGCGGATCGTGCTGGACACCCGCAGCGACCTGGTCGAGGCCCGCGCCCTGTACGCCCGGCTCGGCTACGCCGAGACCGGCCCGCACAACACCGACCCGTACGCCGAACACTGGTTCCGCAAGGAGCTGGTGCCGGCGCAGGCCGTCAACTGACCTTCGTCACCGTGCCGTTGTGCGGGCGTTCGCGCTCGGCACCGCAGAGTTCGCCGGTCAGGCCGCGGACCAGCCGGCTCAGGTCGGTCTCCCGGCCGGGCTGCCACCAGTCGCCGAGCAGTTCGGCCAGGGACTCCTCGCGGGCCGTGGCGAGCCGGTCGGCGACCTCGCGGCCGGTGTCGGTCAGGACGAGGTCCAGGCCCCCGCGTTCGGCGAGCCGCCGTTCCTCGACCTGGCGGGCGGCGGCCATGACCGCCTGGAGCGGGACCGGGCTGCGCTCGGCCAGCACCGCCGGTTCGACGGAGCCGTAGCGGCGCATGCGCAGCAGCATCCAGCTGGTGGCGGGCAGCAGGTCGTACCCGGCCCGTTCGGTGATCTTCAGGTAGATCTCGCGGCGGCCCTCCCGGGTGCCGAGCACGGACAGGGCGCGGCACACCTCGTCGTAGGAGGAGCGCTCGACGGGGTTGGGCGGGATGGTCTCGGAGATGTCGGGCGCGGTGACCGAGCCGCGCAGCCGGTCCTCCTTCAGGAACCAGGCCAGCAGGAAGCCGAGGAAGGCGACGGGGGCG
The DNA here is from genome assembly GCF_000720135.1 of Streptomyces sp. NRRL S-1022. GTDB lineage: Bacteria > Actinomycetota > Actinomycetes > Streptomycetales > Streptomycetaceae > Streptomyces. The sequence goes on from NZ_JOIU01000007.1 coordinate 210,575, forward strand.
GCGTAGAGGAAGACGTCGGTGATGGCGGACGCATAGGCGTGCAGGGCCGCGGGGCGCAGCGTGGGCGGCAGGGCGGCGATGCCCCGCGGATCGGCCTTCAGCGCGCCGGCGCTCGCGCCGGCCGGCAGGCGTACGCCCCGGAAGGCGTCGGTGAGCTTGTCGCCGAGCCGGCTCGCGAAGACCGCGCCGAAGACGGCCACGCCGAAGGAGGCGCCGATGGACCGGAAGAAGGTGGCGCCGGAGGTGGCGACGCCCAGGTCCTCGTAGGAGACGGCGTTCTGCACGATGAGCACCAGGACCTGCATGACCAGGCCGAGACCGAGGCCGAAGACGAAGAAGTACACGCTCATCTCGGCGGTCGGGCTGTGCTCGTCGAGCCGGTGCAGGAGCAGCAGGCCGAGGGTGGTGACGGCGGTGCCGGCGACGGGGAAGACCTTCCAGCGGCCGGTGCGGCTGACGATCTGCCCGGACACGGTGGAGGACAGCAGCAGGCCGGCCACCATGGGCAGCATGTGCACGCCGGACAGCGTCGGTGAGATGCCGTGCACGACCTGGAGGAAGGTCGGCAGGTAGGTCATCGCGCCGAACATGGCGAAGCCGACGATGAAGCTGATGACGGCGGCGAGGCCGAAGGTGCGGATGCCGAAGAGTTTCAGGGGCAGCACCGGTTCGGCGGCGCGCCGCTCCACGGCGACGAACGCCACGGCCAGCAGCACGCCCAGCACGGCGAGCCCGATGATCTGCGCCGAGTCCCACGCCCAGGTCGTACCGCCGAGCGAGGCGACGAGCACCAGGCAGGTGGCGACGGCGGCGATCAGGAACGTGCCCAGGTAGTCGATGACGTGGTGTTCGGTGCGGCGCGGGATGCGCAGGGCGGCGGCGATCACGGCGAGCGCGACCACACCGACGGGCAGGTTGACGTAGAACACCCAGCGCCAGCTGAGGTGCTCGGTGAGCAGTCCGCCGAGCAGCGGTCCGAGCACGCTGGTCGCGCCGAACACGGCCCCGAACAGGCCCTGGTAGCGCCCGCGTTCGCGAGGCGGCACGAGGTCGCCGACGATCGCCATGGACAGCACCATCAGCCCGCCGCCGCCCAGGCCCTGCAGCGCCCGGAAGGCGATCAGCTGCGGCATGTTCTGCGCCATGCCGCACAGCGCCGAGCCGATCAGGAAGATCACGATGGCGGTCTGGAACAGCCGCTTGCGGCCGTACTGGTCGCCGAGCTTGCCCCACAGCGGCGTCGCTGCGGTCGAGGCCAGCAGATAGGCGGTGACGACCCAGGAAAGGTGCTCCAGCCCGCCGAGGTCGCTCACGATCGTCGGCAGCGCGGTCGACACGATGGTCTGGTCGAGGGCGGCGAGCAGCAGCCCGAGCAGCAGGGCGCCGATCGGGACCAGCACACTGCCCGGCACGTGTTCGCTGCTGCTCATGTCCTTCGCCGTGCCGTGCGTGTCCAGGGCCATGAAGACCTCCCGGGGCTCGGGGTGCACCTCTTCCATCGTGGTGGGTGTCACCACTTATGGCCTGTCGAGTCCTGCGGAGGCGGAGGGGATCCGCATACTCTCTGAAGTTCCCGAGGGGAGGGGGATCAGGCGTGACGGGAGAACACGGCACCAGGTGCCCGGAGTGCGGGGCCCCGCGGGGGGCGGACCGCACGCCGTCGTGCGACTGCGGGGAACCGGGCACCAGGTGCCCGGAGTGCGGGGCCCCGAGGACGGCGGACCGCACGCCGTCGTGCGACTGCACCGAGCGGGCCGCCGAGGCACTGCACGAGGCACGCACGGCGGAGGCGGCAGCGGCGGAGGACTTCGACCCGCTGCGCATACGACCGTACGTGGAGGTCCCGGACACGGCACCGCCCGCGCCGCCGGCGACCACGGGCGGTCAGCGCATCCACCTCTCCCCGCCGGACACCCCGACCCGGCCGCTTCCCGCGCTCACTCCCGACCCCGCCCCGCCCGGGCGCCGCTCGCGCCGCACCCTGCTGCTTGCCGCCGGGGCCGCGGGCACGGCGATCATCGCGGCCGCGGCCTTCGCCCTGATCTCGTACCACGCACCGGCCCACGACCAGGGCGCCCAGGAAATCAGGGAACGCATCCCGACGGCCTCGCCCCGGCCCTCCACACCGGCCCAGGCCCCACCGCCCGCACCGGCCCCCCGCCCACCGTCCCGCTCCGCTTCCCCGACCCCCACGCCGACCCCCACCTCTGCGTCCCCGTCACCGTCCCCCACGCCCTCGCACACCGCCTCGCCGACCCCCTCCCCCACGACGGCGTCCCCCACCCCGCGGACCACCCCCGCCGTGGCCCCGGTCCTGCGCCGCGGCGACACCGGCCCCCAGGTCACCGAACTCCAGCAGCGCCTGCGCCAGCTGAACCTCTACGGCGACCAGATCGACGGCACCTTCACCCGCCCCGTGGAGGACGCGGTACGCAACTACCAACTGGCCCGGGGCATCACGGGCGACCTGCCGGGCGAGTACGGGGCGGCGACGCGGAAGAGCCTGGAGGCGGAGACGACGAAGCCGTAGAACGCCCGGCGCGCAGCACGCCCAAGGACACGGCCCGCTGCATCGGCATGCGGCTCCACCGTGTGGGCGCGAGCATCTCGCAACGCCGTCCGCCAAGGGGCGCGGGGCTGCACCGATGCGGCTCCGCCGTGGAAGCGCGGGCAACCCGCACGCAGCCGCGGCCGAACGGCCGGCGCGTCGCGGCTCAGCCCAGGTGCAGCCGGACCGTGCCGTCCGGCAGGGGCTCGACCGCCACCTCCGTGAGGTCCTTCACCGCCACGTCCGGCTCGTGGAAGACCGCTCGCGGCCCCACTCCCACCACGGTCATCCCGGCGGAGCACCCCGCCGCGATCCCCGCCCCGGAGTCCTCGAACACCACACAGTCCGCGGGGTCGACGCCCAGTTCCGCGGCGCCCTTGAGGAAGCCCTCGGGGTGCGGCTTGCTCGCGCCGACCGACTCGGCGGTGATCCGCACGGCCGGCAGTGGCAGCCCGGCGGCGTTCATGCGGGCGGTGGACAGGGCGACGTCGGCGGAGGTCACCAGCGCGTGCGGGACTCCGTGCAGCGCGGCGAGGAACGCGTCGGCGCCGGGGATCTGCACGACGCCGTCGGTGTCGGCGGTCTCCTCGGCGAGCATGCGGGCGTTGTCGGCGAGGTTCTGCTCCATCGGCCGGCCGGGCAGCAGGACGGCCATGGAGGCGTGGCCCTGACGCCCGTGCACGACCTGCATCACCTCGTCGCCGTCCAGCCCGTGCCGCTCGGCCCAGCGCCGCCAGATGCGCTCGACCACGGCGTCCGAGTTGACGAGGGTGCCGTCCATGTCGAGCAGGAGGGCGCGGGCGGTGAGGACGGTGGGCGTGGCGGTGGCCGGCATCGGCAGCTCCAGAGGGAAACAGGCCCCGTGCGGGGAGGGACAAGGCGGCCCCGCCCGCCGGTCAGGGAAAACGGGCGGGAACCACTTTGTTTCTCCACGGTACAAAACATGCCGCGCTCCCGCCACCACCCCCGGCGAGCGTTCACCCGGCGTTCAGCTCAGCCGCTCACGGCCTCCGACAGGCTCCAGACGCCCAGCGCCAGCATCAGCAGCGCCGCGATCTGCGTGATCAGCCGCAGCGGCACCCGCTTCATCAGGGCCTTTCCGCCGACGATGCCGAGCCCGGCGACGGCCCACAGGCCCAGCACCGCGCCGAGGCCGACGGAGATCGGGTCGTCATAGCGGGCGGCCAGATTGGCGGTCATGATCTGGGTGAGATCACCGAACTCGGCGACCAGGATGAGCATGAAGCCCGTACCGGCGACCTTCCAGAAGGACTGGTCGGCGGGCTTCTTGATCTCCTCGTCGTCCTCGCCCTTCTTCAGCAGCAGCACCGCGGCACCGCCGAGGAAGAGGACGCCGGTGATGGCGTGCACGATCTGCTGCGGGAGCAGGGTGAGCACGCTGCCTGCCGCGACGGCGAGCACGACGTGCAGCAGGAAGGCGGCGGCGACGCCCGCGAAGACGTACGAGGCGCGGTAGCGGGTGCCGAGGACGAGACCGGCGAGCGCGGTCTTGTCCGGCAGTTCGGCGAGAAAGATGACGCCGAAGACGAGCGCCGTCACGGTGATGCTGATCAAGGTTCCTCAATCGGTCGGGCTGCCCCGCCGAGAGTGCGGTACGTCACGCGATGACACCTCGGCACGGCAGCACACTCGGCGCCCGCGCCGGGGGGCACGGGCGTGCACTGCTTGCCGAAGGTCTCGCTGGCGGGCCACGCCGCAACGCGGTCCGCCTCCGGGCGCCGGCTCAGGCTCGCTGAGCAGTATGTCGACGGTCCGGCGAAGAGCTACTCCCCTTCTGCGCTCCCCATCGTACGGGATGTGAAAGTTCCGTCGTCAACCTTGTCGTGACATGCGCACGTCACTAACTTCTTACCGAGCGCTCACCCCCCGGCCACACGGCACCGCGAGCATTCCCTCGCCCGTGCTCCAACGCCCCGACCCCACAAGGGAGTTCACGCATGTCCAGGTTCTACGCGCGTCGACGGACGAGCATACTCGCGGCCCTCACCGGCCTGATCGCCTCCGTCGCCCTGTTCAACTCCCCGAGCGCCTCCGCCGCCCTCCCCACGCCGGTCAGCGCCGCCACCGCCCGCGGCTACCTCTCCCAGCTCACCGTGGCCACCGAGAACCGCACCGGGTACAGCCGGGACCTCTTCCCGCTCTGGATCACCATCAGCGGCGCCTGCAACACCCGCGAGACGGTCCTCAAGCGGGACGGCACGAACGTCGTCACCGACTCCTCCTGCGCCGCGACCAGCGGCAGCTGGTACTCCCCGTACGACGGCGCCACCTGGACCGCCGCGTCCGACCTCGACATCGACCACCTCGTGCCGCTGGCCGAGGCCTGGGACTCCGGGGCGAGCAAGTGGACCACCGCGCAGCGGCAGGCGTTCGCCAACGACCTGACCCGGCCGCAGCTGATCGCCGTCACCGACAACGTCAACCAGGCCAAGGGCGACCAGGACCCGGCGACGTGGGTGCCGTCCCGGTCCGCGTACCTGTGCACGTACGTGCGGGCATGGGTGCAGGTGAAGTACTACTACAACCTGTCGGTCGACTCGGCCGAGAAGAGCGCGCTGACGAACTACCTGGCGAGCTGCTGAGTCCTCGCGGTCGGGCCGTGCGGGTCCTCGCGGTCGCGCCGAGCGGGTCCCGGCCCTCTCCCGGGCGCGGGTCCGCCGCGACTGATCGCGTCCGCGCGGCCGAGCCGTGGGGCGACGGTGGTTCAGGAAGCCGGGCGGCGGCGGACCAGGAAGCCTGCCGCCGCTCCCGCGCCGAAGAGGGCGGCCAGGGAGATGCCCGTGGACAGCCAGGTGGCGCCGAGCCACTGGGCGCCGTAGTAGCCGAGGGCGACGCTGTAGCCGGCCCAGGACAGACCGGCCAGCGCCGACCAGGGCAGGAAGTCGCGGGCGCGGCGGTGGGCGGCTCCCGCGCAGAAGGAGACGATCGAGCGGCCGGCCGGGGCGAAGCGCGCGAGGACGACCAGCGCCCCGCCGCCCCGGGCGAGGGCCTCGCCGAGCCGTTCCTGCGCGGTGGTCAGGCGCCGGGAGCGGGCTATCGCCCGGTCCAGGCGTTCCCCGCCGCGCCAGGCCAGCCGGTAGGCGACCAGGTCGCCGAGGACGGAGGCGGTCGCCGCGGACAGGATCAGGGCCAGGATGTCCGGCACCTCGTGCGGGACCTGGCCCGCCGCCGCTCCGGAGCCGGCAGCCGCCGCGGTGGCGGCGGTGATGACGAGGACTCCGCTCGGGAGCACCGGCAGGAACACGTCGAGCAGCACCGACAGCGCCACCACGGCATAGATCCATGGCCCGGCCGCCAGCGACCCCACGCTTTCCAACACCACGACTCCCGTCACTCCCCCGTTGACAGCCATACAGCGTACGCCGGGGGTGTGACAGGAGGTTCGCGGGGGGTTCGCGGGACGATCACAGAGGCTTCACTCGGCCCCCGCTCGCGCCCGCCGCAGATCAGGCCTCCCGCAGGTCAAGCCTCCCGCAGGTCAGGCCCTCCGCAGGTCAGGCGGCCAGCGGGCTGCGCTCCGCCGCGGGCTCGCCGTCCGCCGCGGTGCGCCGGCCGAGGAGGCGGTCCAGGCCGAAGGCGCCGGAACCGGTGAAGACCAGCAGGAAGAAGCCCCAGCAGAACAGCACGGACAGCTCGCCGCCGTTCTGGATGGGCCACAGGGCCGCCTGCTGGTGGACGTCGAAGTAGGCGTACGCCATCGAGCCGGAGGCGACCAGCGCGGCCCCGCGGGTGCCGAGGCCGAGCAGCACCAGGCCGCCGGCGACGAGCTGGATCACGGCCGCGTACCAGCCGGGCCAGGTGCCGGCCGCGATCGTGCCGCCGTTGCTACCCGCGGCGCCGCCGAGGACGCCGAACAGGGAGGCGGCGCCGTGCACGGCGAAGAGCAGGCCGAGGACGATGCGGAAGAGCCCGATCGCGTAGGGCTGAGCGGAATTGAGACGTGCGGACATGAGGGGGGTTCTCCTCTTCGGTGTCGGTCGGGCCGGCCGGGGACTGAAAGGGCCGGTCGTGGGGGCGGCGGTACCGAATGGAAGACCAGGTTAGGCGGACCTAATCAATGCTTGCAAGTTCAACATCTGGCCGTTTTCGAAGGGTCGCACACCGGCCATGACCGACCGGCGACGCCCCTCTCCGCGGGCACGCCGAAGACCAACAGCCCGATATACGGGGGTTTTTGACGAGACACGCGGCCCTCCGCCGCCGCCGCCGAGCAGCCCGACGGCCAACTCGTCGACAGAACACCGCCGATCGGACGCAGCGGACCGCGGCCCTATGACAGTGGTCACACGGCCGACCAGGCCCCGCACGCCCGATGGCGAGAACTACACCCTTGCGGGCAGCCCGAGTTGACCCTGGCGGGCAGCCCGGCCCGACCGCCGGACCGCCGCACCGGAGATCCGGCCACGCGCCCTGCGGGAAACGCTCCTACTCCGCCGCACCGACCGACCGCCCCCGCACTTCCAGCCCCCCGAGCAGCTCCGCCGTGGCCTCGGCCACCGCGGCCACCGCCCGGTCGAAGACCTCCCGGTTGTGCGCGGCGGGGGCACGGAAACCCGACACCTTGCGTACGTACTGCAACGCGGCCGCGTGGATCTCCTCGTCCGTGGCCTCGTCGGGCAGCACGGGCGGGCGCAGCGTCTTGATGCTCCGGCACATGCACCCAGTCTGGCCCACCCGGCCACCCCCTGCGATGATCACCGCCGAGGCGGCCACCGACAGCCGGGGCCGACCATCGAAGGGAACAACTCCATGACACACCCGCTCACCGTGGCCGTCCTCGGCCCCGGCGGCACCGGCGGCCTGCTCGCCGCCCTGCTGTCCCGCTCCGGTCACCGCGTGATCTGCCTGGCCGGCGAGACCACCGCCCACACACTGCGCCGCACCGGCATCACGGTCAGCAGCCGGCAGTTCGGCGACTTCACCGCGACCGTCGACGCGGACACCGCACTGCGCGAACCGGTCGACGCCTGCCTGGTCACCGTGAAGCACACCGCGCTCGACGCCGCCCTCACCCGGGTCCCGCCCGCCGCCCTCGGCGACGCGCTGCTCGTCCCGCTCCTGAACGGCGTCGAACACCCCGGCACCCTGCGCGCCCGCTACCGTCCCGACCGGGTCGCCCCGGCCGTGATCCGCGTCGAGTCCACCCGCACCGCCCCGGGCGTGATCGAACACGGCAGCCCGTTCACCGAGATCGACCTGGCCGGGGACGCCGTACCCCGCGCCCGCCTCGACACGCTGGCCGATCACCTCACGGCCTCCGGCGCGACCGCGCGCGTGGCCGGGGACGAGACGGCGGCCCTGTGGGCCAAGATGGCCTTCCTCGCCCCGTTCGCCCTGCTCACCACCCGGTACGGCGTCCCGCTCGGCACCGCCCGCACCCGGCACCGCGACGAACTGGAGGCACTGGTCGCCGAGACCGCGGCCGTCAGCCGTGCCTGCGGCGGCCCCGCGGACCCGGCCCAGGCCCTGGCCCGCTACGACGCCTTCCCGCCCGCCACCAAGTCCTCCATGCAGCGGGACGCCGAAGCCGGCCGCCCGCTCGAACTCGACGCGATCGGCGGGGCGTTGCTGCGCGCGGCCGAGCGGCACGGGGTGGCGGTGCCGGTGACGGAACGGCTGGTGCGGGAGCTGGCGGCGGGCGGTCACCCGTTCGAATGAACCCACGCCCGGACCTGCCGTCCACCCTCGCCATCGAAAATCGAACAGGCGTAGCATTGCGGCGTGGCTACGACCTATGGATTCCCCAGTGACCTCCTCGCCGGTCAGGAGGAGCTGCATCAGGTCCGGGCCGAGCTGTCGGCCCTGCTCAAGCGGCTGCCCTGGTCGGTCGAGCCGATGGACGGATTCAGCGACGACACCGGCTGGCGCAAGGTGGAGCGGCCCGCGTCCCCGGGCTGGACGGAGGACGAACAGGCCGAGGTGGAGAAGCTGCGCCGCCGCGAACACGAACTCGCGGTCTTCGTCAGCACCCACCGCTTCTGGGCCGAGCTGGCGGCGGCGGACCGCGTGGAGGCCCGCACCCGCCTGAAACACGCCCACGAACAGACGGAGAAGGAGTAGACACGGAAAAGCCCCTCGGAACCATCTCCGAGGGGCCGACCCGGTGGGCGCGGACGGTTTCGAACCGCCGACATCCTGCTTGTAAGGCAGGCGCTCTACCACTGAGCTACGCACCCGGGAACAGGTCGACAGCCTACATTGCCCAGGGGGCAGTGCTGCAAACCGTAATCCAGGGCGGGGACAACCGTCCCTAGCGGCCGAGCGGGAATATGCCCTGCTGCCAGGACACACGCTCAGCCGCGTGCCCCCAGCGGTTCGGGGCACGCTGGTCGCCCGCTTTCGCTCCGCTTGCGGGCGGCACGGATCCGGTCCGTGGTCCGGGAAAGCGGGGGCGGGTCCCCTCACGCCCCCGGGTCTCCGGTCGGGCCTGGCCGGTCCGATGCCCCACACGATCACTCCGGTCGGGTGGGGGCGGTGCCGTCCGTCGCCGGATCGGATGCCCGAGGGCGCGCCGTCCGATCGCCACGGCCGCGGCGTCGTGGCGGGTCGTCTTACGAGTGGCGGTCGTCAGCGGCTGCTGCCAGTGCTGGGCTCCCCACTGCGAGGTGTACGCCGGGTCCACCGCCACGATCGCCACGTCCTGTTCGGCGGCCATCGATGCGAGACGCACTCTGAGCCTCGCGGTCGGGAAGCGGGAGACGAGGCGACGGAATCGCTTGTTCCGGCCGAACTGCTCCCGGCCGGCGCCGTCCGTGAAGTCGAGGTCTTCCACGGCGATCGCCACTGCTCCGCTGCGCCGGGTGAAGTGCAGCAGCCGGGTCAGGGCGTGCCGGAGCTGAGCGTCACGGTGCTGCGCGCTGCCCGAGAGGTCGTAGGCAAAGCTCCGCGGCCTGCCTACCGGATTGCCGTGGGCGTCCAGGCGCCGGACGGCGAGGTGATCGTCGTTCATGTCCACCGCGACCACACCGCGCGCCAGGGCGGCCTCGACCGGCAGCGCGGGGACCGCCGCACGGCGCCATGATGCGGTCACGTACCAGCGGTCGCGGAGAACGTCGTGGTGGATGCGGTAGGCGACGGCCCGGTCCGCGACGATCCGGTCCCGCCACTCCTCGGCCCGGTAGGGGAAGACCACGGTCGTGTCGAGGACGTATCGCCCGTGCGGGGCGTTGGCCGCATGGGCCAGAGCGGCGGGGAGCCTGATCGAGAGCTGTCCGGCGTCGGTGACGCGGATGGTCTCGTTGCCGCAGCGTTTGCCGGACTCGCCGTCCGCCGCCAGGAACATGCGGGCAGCCTGCCACCGTTCCCGCCAGACGTGCCGGCTCAGCCCGGCCTCGGTCAGGTGGTGCCGCAGACGGGCCAGCTTCCGGCCGCCCCTGACCACGCGGACCCTGCCCTCCGTCCACGCCTCCTGCACCGCGGCCAGCCGGTCCCGGAGAGCATGGAGGCGACGGGACTTGGCATGCCACTCGGCCCGGGTGGCGCAGCCGCGCGCCAGCCCGGCCCGCTTGTCGGACTTCGCGCCCACGGGCCGGGACAGCCTGTCCTCGATCCGCGCGATCTGCCCACGCAGCCATGCCGCCTCGGCGGCCTGGCCCCGCCTCGCCAGCGCCCACTGGTCCTGCGTCGCCTTGGTGACACTGCCTGCCCACCTGGCCGACGACGGTGCGGTCAGCGCCCGCTTGCGCGCTGCCCAGGAGGCGGCCTCGCGGTCCCGCCCCTGCCGTGACATCACCGCGAGATCCCGGGACGCCAACGAGCCGAGGATCCGCCCCACCTCGGTCAGTACCGCCGCGTCCGCCGGCGACAGCCGCAGCCGCGTCCGGATCGACACCGCGGCAGGGCCGGACACCACGAACGGCGCGGCCGGCACGCGCAGCCCGCCCATCCCGGAACCCCCCAGCCGCCATCGAAGATCGTTTCATCGCATCCAACGACCGCCGCCCGGGAAGGTCACCCATCCGATCCGGGCCCCCGCGTCCCCCTCGCCGAGATCATGCGCGACTCGGTCCGGAGAAGTCACGGTACGCACAGCGAACTGATCGGTTCCCGTGTTCGTCTTTCAGGGGTGGGAGAATGGCACCAGCCAGCTCGAACCACGGCACGGGAGAGGGATGTGACGGCGACACCGGGCACGCCAGCGATACAGCCGTACCCGTCGTCGTCCGCCGCGCGGGGGCGGCGTGGGCCGGGGCCGCTGCGGGATGCCGTGGTGCTGGTGGGGCTGCCCGTGCTGGTCGCGTTCGCGTTGCCCGCGGCGTTCGCCGGCGGTGGTACGCGGCGCTGGTTCGGTGGGCGGGCGGAGAGCCAGCGGGCGGACGCGCAGGCCGCGAAGGACGCGGCGGCGACGGCGTTCTACGAACTCGACACCGCGCAGCGGGACCTGCGGATCTCCGTGGAGACCATCGCGGCGGTGGACGACTCCCCCGCCGCCCGGCGTGCCGTCTCCGACTTCGAGGCGCTGGGCCGGCGGATCGACGAGGTCAGCCAGCGGTACATCCAGGCCGTCGACGCCCATGACCTGGACCGGGACGATCTGGAGGCCGGTGTCGCCGCGCGGGCGCGGGCGGAGCTGACGGGGGCCAAGGACGAGTTGCTGCGGGTCCGGCAGGAGCTGGACCGGTTCGGTGACTCGCTGGGGCCGCTGCTGGGCAAGGCGGAGACGCAGCTGGCCCGGCTGGCGCCGGCGGTGGAGCGGGCCCGGCAGTCGTTGCTGGCGGCGAGCAACGCCCTGGACGCCGTACGGGACAAGCGGCTGCGGGCCGATGAGCTGGCCGCGCGGCTGGCGGCCCTGTCGCCGGAGCTGACCCGGCTGAACGAGGGTGCCGGGCGGCACGGGGTGCCGGCGACGCTGGAGCGGGCCGAGCGGGTGCAGCGGGAGGCCGGGGCGATCAGGGCGGAGGCCGAGCGGCTGCCGGAGCGGGCGGCCGAGATCGATCACCGGCTGGTGAGTCTGCGGACCCGGGCGGAGGCGCTGACCACGCGGGCCGGGCAGGTGGAGCCGGTGCTGAGCGAGCTGCGCCGCCGGTTCGCCGCCGCGTGCTGGCAGGATCTGCAGCAGGTGCCCGCGCAGGCCGCGGAGAACGTGCGGCAGGCCGAGTTGAGGCTCGGTGAGGCGCAGGTGGCGCGGGAGGCCCAGCGGTGGGCGGACGCGGCGTCGCTGCTGTCGACGGTGCGGGCGCTGCTGAACGCGACGGACGAGGCGGTGTCGGCCGCCGGTGACCGGCTGAGCAGGCTGAACGCGGTGCAGAAGGATCCGCAGGCGGAGATCGAGCGGACGCGGTTCGCGATCCGGGACGCCCAGCGGCTGGCCATGACGGGCCGTACGACCCCCGATCCGCGGCACGCGCGGCCGCTGGACGAGGCGGTGGCCCGGCTGGAGCGGGCGGTGGGCACGCTGGAGGGGCGGCACCCGGACTACTGGCATTTCCTGACGGAGACGGAGGGGGTGCGGGCGGCCGTGGCGCGGGTGGTGGCGCAGATCCGTGAGGAGCGCGGCGGCGGGCACTGACGCGCGTGTTGCCGGGTGGTGCGGGGCAGCGGATATTAAGAGGACGGATGAGGACGGATGGCCTCCGCTAGCGCCCGAGGGAGGCGGACATGGCCACACACGCAGTGCGTTCGAGGAACGACCGGCCGCGGATGCGGCTGGACGACCACCTGCCCGTCGACCACCGGCTGAACCTGGTCTACCGGATCGGGGCGGGCCTGATCGGTGCCTTCCTGGTCGTCTTCGGCATTCTGGGCGTGATCAACCACATCGGCTTCTTCAGCATCGGCGGTAACACGGTCGTCGGGCTGAACAGCAATGGCGCGCTGAGTGTGCTGTCGATCATCATCGGCGCGGTGCTGCTGGCCGGCATGGTGATCGGGGGGAACGTCGCGTCGACCCTGAACATGGTCCTCGGCGTGCTGTTCCTGCTGAACGGCTTTCTGTTCCTCGGCCTGCTGGACACGACCAGCAATTTCCTGGCCTTCAAGATCCAGAACGTCTTCTTCAGCTTCATCGTGGGCCTGGTGCTGATGACCTTCGGCATGTACGGCCGGGTGGGCCATGCCCTGCCGCACGACAATCCGTACTGGCGGGCCCGCCACCCCGAGATCTCCCCGCAGGAGCAGCGCGCGCGGCCGGAGGGGCCGGTGCGGCGGGAACAGCGGGAGGTGCAGGAGCGGCGGGGTCCGCGTCAGCCGGGACCGGGTCAGGTCCTGTAGGCGTAGAACGCCGCGTTCGGGTACGAGGCGACGAGGCTGGCCACCGACCGGTTGAAGGTGTTGGTCGAGTGGTAGCTGACGTACGGCACGCCCCGGCGGTCCCGGGCGGTGACGATCATCGAGTGGTCCTTGGACCCGTCCCGGTTGAAGTCCATCTGCAGCACGTCGCCGATGTCCATCTGGTAGACGTTGGCGAGGCTGGTGGCCCGCTTGGAGGACAGGGCGAACCAGGAGAACTCGTTGACGCCGACGAACGAGTCCGACTGGATCTGGGAGTTGCCGAACCACTTGTGGAAGTCGTTGGTGTAGCCGGGTACGTGCTTCCAGCCGCCCGCCTTGAGGACCTGGCTGACGAAGTTGGTGCAGTCGCCGCCGGCCCCCTGCCCGTTGAAGTCCGGGTAGTCGGTGTTGTAGTTGTTCCAGTACTTCTGGGCGTACGCGACCATGGCCTTGTAGTCGTAGCCGGTCGCGGAGAAGTTCTTCGCGTTGGCCGGCGCGGGCCAGGTGGTGGCGGAGCGGGCCGCCGAGGGCGGGCCGTCGTCCTCGCCGGTGGCCTTCACCGAGGTGACGGCGGGCTTGGCGACCTGGTTCACCGCGAGGTAGCCGTCGTCGGTGTCGCGGATGCCGGTGAGCTGCCAGGTGCCGTGGCGGTCGGCCTGGAAGGTCAGCTCGTGGTGGGCCTGGAAGCCGGTGGACTTGGGGCCCTTGGCGGGCGCCTTGTCGTAGGCCAGCGTGGTGGTCTCGGTGACGGCGACCTTGGCGCGCCGGCCCTTCACCTGGGTGGCGTCGAGCGTGACCTTGGTGCTGCCCGCGTGGTAGGTCTCGCCCAGCCGGGCGAGCCGGCTGCGGCGGTCGCGCAGCGTGTCCAGTGCGGACTTCTCCTGGCGGGTCTGCCCGCCGGACAGGCGCACGGATCCGGAGAAGCCGGAGGCGTGCCGGGTGTCGGCCTTGCCGGTGCCGTCCACGAGGGCCTGGGTGCGGTCGGTGAAGACCGCGTCGGCCAGCCGCTGGAAGGTCGCCTTGGTGGCCGCGTCCACCGTCGGGTCGTCGGTCACGGCCGCGCCCGCGCTCCAGTTGGGCACCAGCGCCACGCCCGCGACCACGGAGGCGGCCGCGGCGGTCACTATGGCGGTACGGCGCCGTCCACGGCTCAGTCTTCTAGATTTCAATGATGTTCCCCTCTACGCCGGTACACCTACCGGGCGAGGGCATCTTGCCACGGGTGGCGTGGCGGATGTGAAGGGGGTTGCACAAGTGGAACGTCCTGCGCGTACTTGTTACTTGACGACGGCGGACCAATCGGGCGACTGGGCGGGGTCGAGGGTGCGCAGGGCGGCGAGGGTCTGCGGCTTCTGCACGTCGAGCCAGTCGGCCAGTTCCTTGAAGGAGACGCACTTGACGCCCTTCTTGGTGCAGACGTTCTTGACCACCTGGTCGATGGACTTCATGTAGATGCCGCCGTTCCAGTCCTCGAAGTGGTTGCCGATGAACAGCGGGGCCCGGCTGCCGTAGTAGACGCGGTTGAAGCCGGCCATGTAGGAGTCGACGGTCTGCTGTTCCCACTGGGGGAACTTGGCGGCGTCGCCCTGGGTCTCGCCGTCGGACTGGTTGTAGAGGAAGTTGAAGTCCATGGACAGGCCCTGGTACTTGCCGCTCTCGTAGGGCAGCATCTGGAGCGGGAAGTCCCATATGCCGTTCTTCTTCGAGGGCCATATCTGGAAGTCGCCGGGGGAACTGGCGTCGTAGCGCCAGCCGTAGTCCTTGATGGCCTTCAGCAGGTTCGGCTGGCCCTCCAGGCAGGGTGCCCGGCCGCCGGCGACCTCCTTCTTGAAGTCGAAGGGCAGCGGCGGGAGGTCCTTGAAGCCGGTGTTGGTCTTCCAGCGCTCGACGAAGGAGTAGAACTGGTCGATCTCGCTCTTCCACTCCTTCACGCTCCAGTCGCCGCCGCCCTTGGCCCCGCAGAAGTGGCCGTTGAAGTGGGTGCCGATCTCGTTGCCGTCCTGGTACGCCTTGCCCAGCTGTTCCACGGTGGTGCGGATGTGGTCGTCGGTGGCGTAGTCGATCGCGGCGTCGCCCGGGGAGTGCATGGGGCCGTGGTAGAGCGCCTTCTTGCTCTTGGGCAGCAGGTAGATGCCGGTGAGGAAGAAGGTCATGTGGGCGTTGTACTGCTGGGCCAGCTCGCGGTAGTGCGAGAACAGGTGGTCGCTGCCCTCCAGGGCGCCGTCCCAGGAGAAGACGACGAACTGGGGTGGCTTCTCACCGGGTTTGAGGGGGACCGGCTTCAGCTGGTTCTTCTGCGGGCCGGTGTAGGAGGTGGAGCCGTCGCCGAGGACCTTGGTGCGTCCGTCCCATTGCGGGGTCGGGCTGGTCTTCGGCGCGGTGGTGGGCTTCTTGCCCGCGGCGCCGGCCGGGGTTCCGCTGCTGTCGGTGCCGGACAGCGCCAGGAAGCCGGCCACCAGCGAGGCCACGACGAGGAGGGCGGCCAGCGTCAGGATCTGCGGCCGGGTGGCGCGGGGTGTACTGCGGCGGGCGGCTCGACGGCGGCCTGAGGACGACATCTTGCGGGGCATGCGCGGCTCATTCTGCGGGAGGGAAGGGTGCACGGGTCCGGCTCAGCCGAGGCCCGTCGCTGCCGACCAGAGGGCATACGGGACGCTGTGGGCGGATGTGCCGGCCAGGCCCTTGAGTGGCAGGGGCTCCAGGGACTTGGCCAGGTCGATCCGGTAGACGACGATCGCGGTGGACACGGAGTCGGCCGTGCCGACGTACCAGGCGGCGGTGTCCTTCTCGGTGGTGCCGGCCTTCCCGGACACCCCCGTCCGTCCGGCCGCCTCGGGGTGGGCGGTGCTGAAGGAGTCGGTCAGCGCCTCGGTGACCTGCTCGGCCACCTTCGCGCCGATCGCGCGCTTGGGTCGCGGGGTGGCCAGCGGGACCGGGGAGCCGTTGCGGGTGATGCGGCGCACCGAGTACGGCTCGGTGTGGGTGCCGCCGGCGGCGAAGGTGGCGTAGCCGCTGGCCATCCGGATCGCGCTGGGCGTGGAGTTGCCCAGGGAGAGGGCGGGCACCTGGGGGCCGAAGCTGGAGGGCAGCAGTCCGGAGGCCTCGGCGGTCTGGCGCACCTTCTCCAAGCCGGTGTCCATGCCGAGCTGCATGAAGGGGGTGTTCACCGACTTGGCGAGCGCCTCGCGCAGGGATATCTGTCCGTACGACCTGCCGCCGTCGTTGTGGGCGGAGACCTTCTTGCCGCTGCGGTCCCAGTACGGCCCCTCGGGCGTGGTGACGGGCACGCCGTCGTCGCCGTCGTAGACGCTGTCCGGGGTGACGGGGGTGGCGGGTCCGCCGCGGGTCTTGTGCACGCCGTGTTCGAGTCCGGCCGCGTAGACGAACGGGGTGAAGGCGGTGCCGGCCGGGACGGTGGTGGCGTTGGACTCGTTGTAGCCCTGCTTGCGGTGGTCGGGGCCGCCGTAGACGGCGAGGATCCGGCCGTCCGGGGCCACCGAGGCGGCGCCGTAGTGGCCGTCCCCGGCCGCGGCCGGGTTGTCGTGCCCGGCCTGCTTGCGGGCCTTGGTGACGGCGTCGGTGAGGGCCTTCTCCCGCTTGCGGTCGAAGGTCGTGTAGATCTGGTAGCCGCCGAGGTCGAACTGCTTGTCCGTCAGGTGTCCGGACTTCTTGGCGTACTGGGAGGCGAGTTCCACCAGGTAGTCGCTCTGCGCGCCGGTGTTGTACAGCGGGTTGCTCTTGAGCGGTTCGGGGAACTTGGTGTACTTGGCCCGTTCCTGCGGCGACAGCTTGCCGATCTTGACCATGCGGTCGAGGATCCAGGACCAGCGTTCGGCGGCCCGGGCGTGGTTGGCCTTGCCGAGCGTGGGGTCGTACAGGCCGGCGCCCTTGAGCAGTCCGGCGAGCATGGCCGCCTCGGAGGCGTTGAGCTTGCCGACGTCCTTGCCGTAGTACGCCTGGGCGGCGCGCTGGATGCCGTAGCTGCCGCGGCCGAACCAGCTGGTGTTGAGATAGCCCTCGAGGATCTGGTCCTTGCTCATCTTGTTGTCGAGCTTGAGGGCGATCATCGCCTCGGTGAATTTACGACTGATCGTCTGATTT
Source organism: Streptomyces sp. NRRL S-1022 (assembly GCF_000720135.1). Lineage (GTDB taxonomy): Bacteria > Actinomycetota > Actinomycetes > Streptomycetales > Streptomycetaceae > Streptomyces. The sequence goes on from NZ_JOIU01000007.1 coordinate 227,454, forward strand.
TGGGTGAGATAAACGTTTTTTACGTATTGTTGGGTGATGGTCGATCCACCCTCGGTGTCCCCCTGGCCCAGCGTGCGGAACACCGCGCGGGTGATGCCCTTGGCGGATATGCCGGGGTCCGAGTAGAAGCTCTCGTTCTCGGCCGCGAGCACCGCCCAGCGGACGTCCTCGGGTATGTCCTTCAGCGGCATCGCCTGGCGCTGCACCCAGCCGGTCCGGGCCATGGGCGTGCCGTCGGACCAGAAGTAGACGTTGTCCTGCTGGGTGGCGTACGAGTTGAGGTTATCCGGTATGTCCGTCATGGCGTACGCGGTGACGAGGAACGCGCTCAGCAGACCGAACGAGGTCAGGGTGGCGCCTGTCCACTGGCGCCAGGAGGGTATCCAGCGGCGCCAGCCGGTGCGGCCGGGCCGCGGGTAGACCGGTTTCAGACGGCGCGCGTAAGGGGCCAGGCGGCGCGCGTACGGGGCCAGCGGGGCCAGCACGCGGCCGGCCGCCTGCACGGCCGCGCTCGCGGCCTGCTCCCGCCCGGCGGAGCGCGCGCTGCGCCGGCGCTCGGCCCGGCCGCCCTCCGGAGCGGATGGCTCCGGTGGTGGCGGGACGCGCAGCTGCATGGTCTCGTCCGCCCTGAGGGCGTCGACTCTCAGATGCAGCGTCTCGTCGGCGCCCAACGGCTTCTCGCCACGGCCACCCCCCATGGGGCCGTCCTCCCCCTGCGACGCATTGGTCACGCCTGCGTCTCCCTCCGCACTCGGTCTTGCTCGCGCGGGTGAGCTGAGCATCCTCGCAACGGCGTTCACAAATTATCAGTAACGTTTTCGAATGCCCTGCACATATGCCGGATAGAAAGCAACACTCATGAAACATTGAGACGCCGCCGACCGGGCCTTGACGGCTAACCTGGACGCATGCCTCGTTACGAGTACCGCTGCCGGACCTGCGGCGACACGTTCGAACTCAGTCGGCCCATGGCCCAGTCCGCCGCCCCCGCGTCGTGCCCCGCAGGGCACGACGACACGGTGAAGCTCCTGTCGACCGTGGCGGTGGGCGTGTCGAACGCCACGTCCGCGCCCGCGCCTTCGCCGAGGGCAGGCGGGGGCGGCTGTTGTGGCGGAGGGTGCTGCGGTTAGCCGCCTACGGGGGTGCCGGGAACGCCGTCCGGTGAGCGCGGGGCCGCCCTGGTCGGTCGCGCCCCGCGGCGCAGCCGCGCAACGGACACAGCCCCGCGCCCCTCAGGCCGGCTGCCGTACCGCTCTCAGGAACTCCCGCAGGATCCGCTCGCCCGCCAGGACGCCCCGTTCCGGGAGAGCGGTGATGGCCGGGGCCGTCCAGCCCGAGTCGGCCAGTTCGCCGTGGGCCGGGCGCCAGCCGCGGTCGGCGGCGAGGAGCAGGTCGGCGTCGAGCAGGGAGTCACCGGCGGCCAGGGTCAGCTCCGCGCCGGTGCGCCGGGCGACCTCGCGGACGGCCGCGCTCTTGGTGAGCGGCTTCGGTACGGCGTAGAGCTTGCGGCCCTGCAGGGACACCGTCCAGCCGCGGTTCTCCGCCCACACCGCCAGCTCCTTCACCCAGTCCCCGGGCAGCAGCTCACGCTCCACCACCAGGTAGGCGAACAGGTCCTCGGCGGTCCGGTGCTTGCGCACCCACACCGGGTCGGCGGAACGCAGCAGGTGCTCGCCGACCTCCGCCAGCGGCGCGCACTCGTCGGCGAGCCGGGCCTGGACGCGCGCGTGCCAGCCGGCGTCGGTGACCCCGTCGACCAGCAGGTGCCCGCCGTTGGCGCAGATCGCGTACGCCGGCGGCGGGCCCGGCAGGTTGATGCGCTGGTACTGCTTGCGCGTCCGGGTCGTCGTCGGCACGAACACGGCCGCGTCCCCGAGGTCGGTCAGCAGCTGGGCCGCGGTCTCCGTCATGTAGGACAGCGGCTTGGCCTCGTGCACCTCCACACACAGCAGCCGGGGCGCCCGCGCGTCCGGCATGGTCAGCGCGAGGGCCGCCGAGGAGTAGATCAGCGTACGGTCGAGATCGCTCGCCACCAGCACCGGCATCAGACGTTCACCGCCTTGCCGTCGGCGCCCGTGGCGCCCCGCGTGTACCGGGGGTGGATCAGGCCGACGCAGGTGTACGGCAGGTCGCCGACCTCCTCCACCGGTACCCCGCGCTGCTCGGCGAGCAGCCGCACATGGTCCAGGTCGGTGCCCGCGCCGGCCCGCGCCAGGATCTTCCACGGCACCCGGCGCAGCAGCACCCGGGTGGTCTCGCCGACGCCGGGCTTGACGAGGTTGACGTCGTGGATGCCGTACTCCTCGCTGATCCGCTCGACCGCCCGCCAGCCCGCCCAGGTCGGGGTGCGGTCCGCGGCCAGCAGCTCCTTCACCGCGCTGTCCACGCCGTCGGCCACCTCGGGGAAGCGCGCGGAGACGGCGTCGAGGAAGGCCACGGAGACGTCCGTGCCGGCGAGTTCGCGGTAGAACTTGGCGCCGTGGAAGTCGTGCGGGCCGACCAGGTCGGCGCGCAGGACCGTGCGCGAGATCAGGCCGGAGACGGTGGAGTTGAGGCAGGCGGAGGGGATGAGGAAGTCCTCGCGGGTGCCGTAGGTGCGCACGCAGAAGCCGGGGTCGGCCAGGACTGCGATCTCCGGGTCGAACCCGGTGACGCCCTCCTTCCGCTCGAACTCCCGGATCGCTTCGGCGAGTTCACGGCTGATCGCGCCCTTGCCGGTCCAGCCGTCGACGAAGACGACGTCCCGGGGGTCGTGCCGGTCGGCGAGCCAGCGCAGCGCGTTGGCGTCGATGCCCCGGCCGCGCACGATCGACACGGCGTAGTGCGGGAGTTCCAGGCCGTGCCGGAACCGCGCCCAGCGGCGCATCAGGATCCCGACCGGGGTGCCCGCCCGGGCCAGGGAGACCAGTACGGGCCGGGGCGAACGCTCGGTGACGACGGTCTCGGTGACGACACCGACGGCCCGCGCGAGCCGCGCGGCCGACGCGTCGAGCGCCGCGTGGAACAGCTGCTGGTACTGCTCGCTGGGCTGGTACTCCACCGGCAGCGACTCGGCGTAGTGCGCGCCGCCGCTCTGGATGGCCTCCTCCCGCTCCTCCGTCGGCGCCTCCAGGGTCACGTCGGACAGGTCCTGGAGCAGCCAGCCGACCTCCTCCGGTGCGTACGAGGAGAATGCGGGGCCACGGAGGGGCTCGGGGAGCATGACCGGCCTTTCGGGAGCATGCGGGACGTACGACGGTACGACCGCGAGCAGGACGTGCGGGACGTGCGCGGCGAGGCGGGCGAGCAGGCCGTCGGGCGCGTGCAGGGCGGGGGTGTCGGCGGCGGAGTCGACCACGGCGACGACGGCGTCGAAGCCGGCGCCGGCCACGTTGTAGGCGTACCGCTCGCCGGGGCCGTCGGCCGGGTCGTCGTGGGCGGGGAAGACCAGGCGGGTGCGGATCGCGTAACCGGGGTCGTCCACCGCGAGGACCGGCGAACGGGTGGTGGTGGAGAACCGCACCTCGGCGTCCACCCCCTGCTCCAGCTCCCGGGCGAGCCGCAGCGGGGCGTACATCAGCTCCTCGAAGCCGAGGACGAGGACGCGGCGGGCACCGGCGGGCAGGGCGTCGCGTACGCGCCCGGCCATGGCGGGGAGCGCCGCTTCGAGCCGGGCCCGGTGGGCGGGGGTGAAACCGTGCCGCCCGCCGTCGGGGAGACCCGCGGGCCAGCCCAGGCCGACCCTGGTGACGGTCCCCGGCTGTGGCGCCGCACTCGGCCCGCCTCCGGCGGACTCGTAGCGAGCCACCAGTTCCTGCCCCTTCTCCAGCACCCGCTCCGGCAGCAGCACGGTGCCGGACGCGGCGGCGACGAGATCCACCCGCGCCCCGGTCTCCCGCGCGAACCGCTCCAGCCGGCCGGAGTCCTCGGCCGACCGCATGTCGATCAGGGCCACCACCACATAGCGCCGGCGCGGATACCGCTGGTGCAGGTCACGGATGGTGTTGAGCACGGTGTTACCGGTCGAGAACTCGTCGTCCACCAGCACCAGCGGCCCGTCCCCGGCCAGCAGCCCCGGGTCCTCGGGCAGCAGCAGGTGCGACGTGGCGTGGGAGTGCGACTCCTCGAAGCCGCCCGCCGGGGCGACCCCGGGGACCGGCCGCCGGGTGGAGTGCAGGTACGGCACCGCGCCGAGTCCGTCGGCGACCGCGTGCCCCAGTCCCGTCGCGGTCTCCGCGTACCCGAGGACGACGGCGGCCCCCGCGTCGTCCGGGCCGAGCAGCGCGGCGGCCCGTCGGCCGAGCCGGAACCCGTGGTCGTAGACCACGGCCGGCGACTGCGGCACGTGCTTGCCGAGGACGTTGGAGACCAGCAGGTGCGCCCGCTTGGGGTTGCGCCGCAGGGCGAGCCCGAGCAGCGCCGGCAGCGCGTCGTCCCCCACGAGCCCGACCCCGAGCCGCTCGGCGACCCAGCTGCCGGACCAGACCCCGTCGTTCACTGCGTTGTTCATGCGTTCCTTGGAGAGGTGGCGAAAGGTTCAGCCGGGTATGCCGGCGGCGAGCAGTTCCACGAAACCGACGTCCTCGTTGGCGACGCCGAACACCTCGGCGCGCAGCAGGGTCCGCTCCGCCCAGGCGCGGTGCGGTTTCACTTCGTTCATCTTGTTCGTGTAGGCCGACCGGAGTACACCCCCGCCGCCGCGTTCCGGCCGCAGGATGTCCTGGGCGTCGCTGAACTCCTCGTGGCTGACCACGGAGAGCGCGTGCACGGGCAGGACGTGGGAGGGGTGGATGCAGGTCTTGCCGAGCAGACCGTTGGCCTGGTCGAGGGAGATCTCCCGGAGCAGTCCGTCCATGGCGTGTTCGATCAGCTTCTCGCGCAGCTCGACGGCCTGCATCTGGAGGAAGGGGCTCTGCCGGAGCTGCGGCTTGAACATGCGCTCGGGCACGCGGAAGTACTCCCAGACCGGGCCGGTGACGGTGAAGCCGGTGCCGTCGGCGCGGCCCAGCATGTTCACCACGTCGGCGATCACGGAGGCGACGATCTGGACGTCGTACGCCGTCATGTCGGGGGCGCGGCGCAGTCCGTAGGAGGAGCAGAAGTCGGTCACGCCGAGGCGGAGGGCCAGGACCCGGTCGCGGTACTTGTCGACCGCGCGGAAGATGCCCTCCAGGGTCTCCACCCGCGACTCGCGGTAGAGCAGCTCGGGGGACTCCAGGACGGGCATGGCGAAGAGCCGCCGGCCGCAGGCCCGCTCGGCGGTGGTGAGGGCCTCCAGGAAGGGGATGCCGCGTTCCTCGGTGAACTTGGGCAGCACGAATCCCGACAGCAGGCGCACGGACGGGCCGAGGCGGCGGACCAGGTCCGGTATCTGCTCGGGGGTGCGGACCCGGATGAACAGCAGGGGCGGCTCCGCCCCGGTCCGGGCGGCGAGGCCGGCGAACTGCCGGACGAGGTTTTCCTCGCCGGCCCCGACGTCCGCGTCGTCGATCGAGTCCTCCAGGCACAGCACCATCGAGACCACGCCGCCGGCCGCCTGTTTGACGATGTCGTCGGCGAGCCGCGGCCGGGTGGCCGGGCTGTACAGCGTGGCGCCCAGGGCCGCGGAGAGCAGCCGGGCCGGAGAGCCGGCGGTGAACGCGCACGGCTCCTGATGGAAGAGGCGCTGCCGCACCTCGGGGGCGATGTGCCCGAAATGACGCATAGGACTCCCTCGGAGCGCGAGCCGATCCTCTGGATTCGGTAAAGGGTGGCCGGTAATAGTACGTAGGGACCCATGTCCGGAGTTCCCTTCGGGCATGAACTTCCGGTAACCCACCCGTGTCGGCGCCCACCCCCCGCATTGTCGTGACCAGGACCGAGAGGGCAGGATGACCGCATGACGCACGCGATGCTGAAGGGGTCGAACGTCCCGCTGGAGGCCACCACGGTGCGCGCCGTGCTGCGCTGGACGCCGGGGCAGGACGTCCCGGACGTGGACGTGTCGGCGCTCCTGCTGGGCCCCGGCGGCCGTGTGCGCTCCGACGAGGACTTCGTCTTCTACAACCAGCCCCGGCACCCTTCCGGGAAGGTGTGGCGGCTCGGCAAGAAGCGGGTCGCCGAGGGGCTGACGGACACGATCCAGGCGGACCTCCTGGCCGTGGAGCCGGGGGTCGGCCGGATCCTGCTGGTCGCCTCCGCGGACGGGGTCGCCTTCGACCGGGTGCCGGCGCTGTGCATCCTGCTGTACGACGCGGCGGTCGCCGGCGGGGAGCCGCTGGCCACGTTCGAGATCAAGCCGGAGACCGGCGCGGAGACGGCGCTGATCTGCGGTGAGCTGTACCGGCGCGGGGATGGCTGGAAGTTCCGGGCGCTGGGCGAGGGCTACTCGAACGGGCTGAAGGGGCTCGCCACGGACTTCGGTATCTCGGTGGACGAGTCGGAGGGGGCCGAGCCCCCGGCCGACCCGACGTCGTCCGGGCCGTTGCCTCCCGAGCAGCCGACGCCCCCGGAGCCGCCGACGGCCTCGGTGCCGGCGCAGCCGCCCGCGTACGGCTACCCGCAGCCGATGCAGGCGCCGGCGGCCGGGGCGGGGGACGCCTACTTCCGGCTGCCGCCGCAGGGGCCGCAGTTCATCGGGCGGTAGGGCGTCCCGCGCTCCTGCCGGGGCGCCTCACCTGTCCGCCTTGGTCTTGTAGCCCCTGCCCCACTGGAGGCCCCAGCCGTAGAGGCGGTCGAGTTCGCCCTGGAAGCCGTAGACGAACTTGACCTCGCGGCGGACGATCAGTTCGCCCTTGACGTTCTCGATCATGACGACGGCGCAGGAGCGGGCCTGCGGGTGGCGTTCGTCGAGGCCTATCTCGATGCGGGGGCCGTTGCTGGGGTACAGGGTGACGACGGCGTGGGTACGGTCGAAGGCGGGGGTCTGGTCGTAGATGTAGACGAAGACCAGCAGCCGCTTCAGGGCGTCGCGGTGGTCGAGGTTGACGTACATCGTCTCGCCGGACGCCGAGCCGAACCGGTCGTCCCCGCTGAGTTTGATGTACGGCGGTGCGTTGACGTCGCCGAGATAGCCGCCGAGGGGCTGTACGACCCCCTTGGTGCCGTCGGTCAGCTCGTACAGACAGCCCAGGTCGAGGTCGACGTTGACCATGCTCTGGCCGTGACCGAGGACCTCCGGCGGCTTCAGGGCCCTGAAGGGGTGCCGGAACAGGCTGGTGCGCTGGGTCGGGTCGAAGTCGGAGGTCCGCATCCGCCAGGAGAGGTTCACGCGCAGGTGGCCGGTGGCCGCCTCCTGCCGGGTGAGGGACACCGCCTGGTGCCGCCTGGTCAGTTCGATGGCGTTGGTCGAGGCGTTGCCCGAGTCGAAGTCGGCGGCGCGCCCGCCCAGCAGTCCGTCGAAGAATCCCATTCCCGCCCCCAGGTACCCGTTGTGACGCCGACGGGGCGGCCGGCCGTGCCGGCCGCCCCGTTCGAAGCGTTCCTCACCGTCCGGGCCGTCACACCCCGGAGGAGACCTCGGCCTTCTCGTCGGTGCCCTCTTCCCCCGCCGCGGCCAGGGCGCGGTTGCGGCGGACGGAGGAGAAGAAGGACCAGGCGATCAGGACGACGCCGACGAGACCGGTGACGACCTCGTTGATCTCGTGCTGGATGGTGACCATGAGGATCACGGCGAGGGCGCCGATGGCGTAGTGGGCGCCGTGCTCCAGGTAGACGTAGTCGTCGAGGGTGCCCTGGCGGACCAGGTAGACCGTGAGCGACCGGACGTACATCGCGCCGATGCCGAGGCCGAGGGCCATCAGGACGATGTCGTTGGTGATGGCGAAGGCGCCGATGACGCCGTCGAAGGAGAAGGACGCGTCCAGGACCTCCAGGTAGAGGAACATGAAGAACGCGGCCTGGCCGGCCAGGACGATCGCGGGCTTCTGCTTGCCGCTGCGGGCGGCCTCTTCCTCCTCCTCGTGCTCGCGCTCCTCCTCTTCCTCCAGCTTGTCCTCGAAGTAGCCGGAGAGGCCGCCGACGACCATGTAGGTGATCAGGCCGGCGATTCCGGCGATCAGGACCGTCTGCGCCTTGTCGACGTGGACGCCGCCGTGCTGGTGGGCGTGGGTGGCGAAGGTGAAGGACGTGATCAGCAGGACGATCAGGGCGATGCAGACCGACAGCATGTCGACCTTGCCGAGCTTGGCCAGGGGCCGCTCGATCCAGCGCAGCCACTGGATGTCCCGGTCCTCGAAGATGAAGTCGAGGAAGATCATCAGCAGGAACATGCCGCCGAAGGCGGCGATCGCCGGGTGGGCGTCGGTCACCAGCTGCTGGTAGCGGTCCTTGTTGTTGAGCGCGAGGTCGACGGCCTCGATCGGGCCCATCTTGGCGCTGATCGCGACGATGACGACGGGGAAGACCAGCCGCATGCCGAAGACGGCGATGAGAACACCGACCGTGAGGAAGATCTTCTGCCAGAAGGCGCTCATCTTCTTCAGGATTCCGGCGTTGACGACCGCGTTGTCGAAGGACAGCGAGATCTCCAGGACGGCGAGGATCGCCACGATCCCGAAGGCGGTCCACCCCCCGTAGAACGCCGCCGCGACCAGGCCGAGCGCGGTGACCGCGAACGACCAGCCGAAGGTTTTCAGAAGCACTGGCTACCCCATCGTGTGTTGGGGGCACCTCCCAGACGAGGTCTGGGGGAGGATCTCCCCGGAGTCGTACCGAGTTTTACGAAACGTTGACTCCGAAGTCTAGAGCGATGCCCCGGAGACCCGACGCGTACCCCTGACCCACGGCACGGAACTTCCACTCGCCCTGGTACCGGTAGAGCTCCCCGAAGATCATCGCGGTCTCGGTGGAGGCGTCCTCGCTCAGGTCGTAGCGCGCCAGTTCCTGGCCGTCGGCCTGGTTGACCACACGGATGAAGGCGTTGGACACCTGGCCGAAGGTCTGGCCGCGCTCGTCCGCCATATGGATGGACACCGGGAAGATGATCTTCTCGCACTGCGGGGGCACCTTGGCGAGGTCGACCAGGATCGACTCGTCGTCTCCCTCGCCCTCACCGGTGAGGTTGTCACCGGTGTGCTCCACGGAGCCGTCGGGGCTCGTGAGCTGGTTGTAGAACACGAACCACTCGTCGCCCAGCACCCGGTTCCCGGCGCCGCACAACAGGGCGCTGGCGTCCAGGTCGAAGGGGGCGCCGGTGGTGGACCGGGCGTCCCAGCCGAGCCCGATCAGGACGTTGGTGAGGTTCGGTGCGGCCTTGGAGAGGGAGACATTGCCTCCCTTGGCGAGCGTGACGCCCATGATGCTGGTCCTCCCCTGGTGGTGCTTGCCTGATTGTCCTGCGCGTCCGGCGCCGCCCGTAAACGGTGCGGCGCCGGATGGTGCAGGTGTCGTGACTCCGCCGGGATCAGACGTTGACGCCGAAGTCCTGCGCGATGCCCCGCAGGCCGGAGGCGTAGCCCTGGCCGATGGCCCGGAACTTCCACTCCGCGCCGTGCCGGTACAGCTCGCCGAAGACCATGGCCGTCTCGGTGGAGGCGTCCTCGCTCAGGTCGTAGCGAGCGATCTCCTGGCCGCCGGCCTGGTTCACGACGCGGATGAAGGCGTTGCGGACCTGGCCGAAGGACTGCTGGCGGTTCTCGGCGTCGTAGATCGACACCGGGAACACGATCTTCTCGATGTCGGCCGGGACGCCGGCCAGGTCGATCTTGATCTGCTCGTCGTCGCCCTCGCCCTCACCGGTGATGTTGTCGCCGGTGTGCTCGACCGAGCCGTCGGGGCTCTTGAGGTTGTTGAAGAAGACGAAGTGCTGGTCGCTCGCGACCTTGCCGGAGTTGTTCAGCAGCAGCGCGCTCGCGTCGAGGTCGAAGTCCGTGCCGGTCGTCGTGCGCACGTCCCACCCCAGGCCGACGATGACGGCGGTCAGGCCCGGGGCCTCCTTCGTCAGCGATACGTTGCCGCCCTTGCTGAGGCTGACTCCCACGGGTCCTCCATGTGGGTTCGGGGGCGGGGAGCCCCGTCGTGCTTCGGATATGGGATCAACGTGCCGATCCTAGTGACGGGTTCCCGCCCTCCGCAGACCCTGGAGCCGAAGATTCACAGGTGTCGGCCCGCGGGCCGGCTCACAGGGTGTCGAGCGCCTTCACGTAGTCGTTCAGGTCGCGGGCGTCCGGCAGGCCGTTGACCACGGTCCACCGCACGACGCCCTCCTTGTCGATGATGAAGGTGCCCCGGACGGCGCAGCCCTTGTCCTCGTCGAAGACGCCGTACGCGCGCGAGACGTTGCCGTGCGGCCAGAAGTCGCTCAGCAAGGGGTATTCCAGACCCTCCTGCTCGCCGAAGACGCGCAGGGTGTGGATGGAGTCGTTGGAGACGGCGAGCAGCTGGGTGTCGCGGTCGGCGAACTTCGGCAGGTTGTCGCGCAGCTCGCACAGCTCGCCGGTGCAGACGCCGGTGAAGGCGAAGGGGTAGAAGAGCAGGACCACGTTCTTCTCGCCGCGGAAGTCGGAGAGCCTCACGGTCCGGCCGTGGTTGTCCTTCAGCTCGAAGTCCGGCGCCTTGTCGCCGACCTGGATCGCCATCGTCGTGCATCCCTTCGGTGGGCTGTTCGGGTGGGGAGCGTACGGACGCTCGGGTCCACCCTACGCAGCGGGCACCGGGGTCTCACGGACGGGCCGAGCGTGCTCGGCCCGTCCGGTGGACGAGGACGGTCATTTCCTGGACTTGGCCGCCTTGGGCGTCGCCAGCCGGCTGCCGCTCCAGTCCTTGCCGACGCTGACGCTCTTGGAGGCGGTCAGGCCGGCCGTCGTGGCGGCGTCCTGGATGTCGCTCGGCTCCACGTACCCCGAACGGCCGGTCTTCGGCGTGAGGAGCAGGATGGCACCGCCCTCTTCGATGTACGTGGTGGCATCCACCAGCGCATCCGTCAGGTCGCCGTCATCGTCACGGAACCACAGCACGACGGCGTCGGCCACGTCGTCGTAGTCCTCGTCCATGAGGTCGCCTGCGATGGTTTCCTCGATGGCCTCGCGGAGCTCCTGATCGACGTCGTCGTCGTAGCCGATCTCCTGGACCACCTGCCCGGGCTGGAACCCCAGCCTGCCGGCAGGGTTCGTCCGCTCCTCCGCGTGGTCCGCGGTCGCGCTCACGGGGTGCCTCCTGATCATTTCTTGGTGAGTATCTCAGCCACGCGCGTGCGCGAAGCATTGGCCGTAGTCCACACGGGCGGGGCGGATCGCGCAAGTACCCGGCCGTCGGGACCGTCGAAACGGTGACGATCCCGGCCGTGTCGCCGCAACTTCTGGCACCGTATCCCGTTTCCGCGGAACCCACATCACACCGATGTGCCCGGATTGTGCCGTTCGGAATCATCCGGTGTTACGTCGCTCGAACAACTTTGCCAAGCACGTCACACCCCGGGCGTATCGTTGCGTTTTGACCGATGCGGACGACCGTGCGGATGACGTACGCCTTCCCGAGGTACACGATGGGGAACGGTGTAGCAGGCAGAAACTGGCCCTCTGACAGGTAAGGAACAGCGTGGCTCCCGGATCCGATCGCAACCCGATCATCATTGGCGGCCTTCCGAGTCAGGTTCCTGACTTCGATCCCGAGGAAACCCAGGAGTGGCTCGACTCCCTGGACGCCGCCGTCGACGAGCGCGGGCGGGAGCGGGCCCGCTACCTCATGCTGCGCCTCATCGAGCGGGCCCGCGAGAAGCGCGTGGCCGTGCCCGAGATGCGCAGCACGGACTACGTCAACACGATCCCCACCAAGAGCGAGCCGTTCTTCCCGGGCAACGAGGAGATCGAGCGCAGGATCCTGAACGCGACCCGCTGGAACGCGGCCGTGATGGTCTCGCGCGCGCAGCGCCCGGGCATCGGCGTCGGCGGCCACATCGCCACCTTCGCCTCCTCCGCCTCACTCTACGACGTCGGCTTCAACCACTTCTTCCGGGGCAAGGACGAGGGTGACGGCGGCGACCAGGTCTTCTTCCAGGGCCACGCCTCCCCCGGCATCTACGCGCGCGCGTACCTGCTCGACCGGCTCACCGAACAGCAGCTGGACGGCTTCCGCCAGGAGAAGTCGAAGTACCCGGACGGCCTGTCCAGCTACCCGCACCCGCGCTCGATGCCGGACTTCTGGGAGTTCCCGACGGTCTCCATGGGCCTCGGCCCGCTGGGCGCGATCTACCAGGCGCGGATGAACCGTTACATGGAGGCGCGCGGGATCGCGGACACCTCCAAGTCCCACGTGTGGGCGTTCCTGGGCGACGGCGAGATGGACGAGCCGGAGTCGCTCGGCCAGCTGTCCATCGCGGCCCGGGAGGGCCTGGACAACCTGACCTTCGTGGTCAACTGCAACCTCCAGCGCCTCGACGGGCCGGTGCGCGGCAACGGCAAGATCATCCAGGAGCTGGAGTCGATCTTCCGGGGTGCCGGCTGGAACGTGATCAAGCTGATCTGGGACCGCACCTGGGACCCGCTGCTCGCGCAGGACCGGGACGGCATCCTGGTCAACAAGATGAACATCACGCCGGACGGGCAGTTCCAGACGTACGCCACCGAGACCGGCGCCTACATCCGGGAGCACTTCTTCGGTGACGACCACCGGCTGCGCGCCATGGTCGAGAACATGACCGACGACCAGATCCTGCACCTGGGCCGCGGCGGCCACGACCACCGCAAGATCTACGCGGCCTTCAAGGCGGCCAAGGAGCACAAGGGCCAGCCGACGGTCATCCTGGCCAAGACGATCAAGGGCTGGACGCTGGGCCCGAACTTCGAGGGCCGCAACGCCACGCACCAGATGAAGAAGCTGACGGTCGACGACCTCAAGCGCTTCCGCGACCGGCTGCACCTGCCGATCTCCGACAAGGAGCTGGAGTCCGGCGCGCCGCCGTACTACCACCCGGGCCGCGGCTCGGAGGAGATCCAGTACATGCACGACCGCCGCAAGGGCCTCGGCGGTTACGTGCCCACGCGCGTGGTCCGCTCCCAGCCGCTCGCCCTGCCGGACGACAAGACGTACGCGACCGTGAAGAAGGGCACGGGCCAGCAGTCCATCGCGACGACCATGGCCTTTGTGCGCCTCCTCAAGGACCTCATGCGGGACAAGGAGATCGGCAAGCGGTTCGTGCTGATCGCGCCGGACGAGTACCGCACGTTCGGCATGGACTCCTTCTTCCCGAGTGCGAAGATCTACAACCCGCTCGGCCAGCAGTACGAGTCGGTCGACCGTGAGCTGCTGCTGGCCTACAAGGAGTCGCCGACCGGCCAGATGCTGCACGACGGCATCTCCGAGGCGGGCTGCACGGCCTCGCTGATCGCCGCGGGCTCGGCGTACGCCACGCACGGCGAGCCGCTGATCCCGGTGTACGTCTTCTACTCGATGTTCGGTTTCCAGCGCACCGGCGACCAGTTCTGGCAGATGGCCGACCAGCTGGCGCGCGGATTCGTCCTGGGTGCGACCGCGGGGCGTACGACCCTGACCGGCGAGGGCCTTCAGCACGCGGACGGCCACTCCCAGCTGCTCGCCTCCACCAACCCGGCGTGCGTCGCCTACGACCCGGCGTACGCCTACGAGATCGCGCACATCGTGCAGGACGGTCTGCGCCGGATGTACGGCAGCTCGCCCGAGCACCCGCACGGCGAGGACGTCTTCTACTACCTGACCGTCTACAACGAGCCCATCCAGCACCCGGCCGAGCCGGCGAACGTGGACGCCGAGGGCATCGTCAAGGGCGTCCACAAGCTGAGCGAGGGCACGGGCGGCTCGATCCCGGCGCAGATCATGGCGTCGGGCGTGGCGGTCCCGTGGGCCCTGGAGGCCCAGCGGATCCTCGCCGAGGAGTGGAACGTCAAGGCGGACGTGTGGTCCGCGACCTCCTGGAACGAGCTGCGCCGCGAGGCCGTGGAGTGCGAGGAGCACAACCTGCTGCACCCCGAGGAGGAGCAGCGGGTGCCGTACGTGACGCGGAAGCTGAGCGGCGCCGAGGGTCCGTTCGTGGCCGTCTCCGACTGGATGCGATCGGTTCCGGACCAGATCGCGCGCTGGGTGCCCGGCACGTACCAGTCGCTCGGCGCCGACGGCTTCGGCTTCGCCGACACCCGGGGCGCCGCGCGCCGCTTCTTCCACATCGACGCCGAGTCGATCGTCGTCGCGGTGCTGACCGAACTGGCCCGCGAGGGCAAGGTCGACCGGTCGGCGCTGAAGCAGGCCATCGACCGGTACCGGCTGCTGGACGTGTCGGCGGCGGATCCGGGGGCGGCGGGCGGCGACGCGTAACGCCGCGCTGGGCTGCGGCCGAAAAGGGTCGTGGGGATCTGCGGGTCGGGGGGGTTGATCGCGCAGTTCCCCGCGCCCCTTGCGGGGCGCTGTCCTTAAGGTTTCTTTACCATTGCGTCCATGGAGCACGGATCGGCGCAGGTGCGGTGGGAGCGGTATTCGCAGCGGCCGTTGTTGGGACTCGCGGTGGCGTTCGCCGTCGCGTATGCCGTGCCGATCGTGGAAGACTCCGCCGGCCGCTCCCTGACGGCCCTGTGCACGCTGGTGGAGTGGGTGGTGTGGGGGGCGTTCGCGCTCGACTACCTGGTACGGCTGGCCCTCACCCCGCACCGGAAGGACTTCGTACGCCGGCACTGGCCGGATCTGTGCGCGGTGGTCCTGCCGCTGCTGCAACCGCTGCGGCTGCTGCGGCTGGTGTCCACGCTGCTGCTGGTGGGCCGGCGGGCGCGGATGGCGCCGCAGATCCGGCTGACCACGTACGTCGTCGGGGCCGTGATCGGTCTGCTGATGTTCGGGTCGCTGGCGGTGCTGTCCGTGGAGCGGGAGTCACCGCACGGGAACATCCGGACGCTGGGTGACGCGGTGTGGTGGTCGTTCACGACGATGACGACCGTGGGGTACGGCGATCACGCGCCGACCACCGGGCTCGGGCGGATGATCGCGGTCGGGCTGATGCTGTCCGGGATCGCGCTGCTCGGTGTGGTCACCGCGAACATCGCCGCCTGGTTCATCTCCCGCTTCGAGAAGGACGACGTGGAGGAGCGGCGCCAGACGGAGGCGATCGCCGCGCTGACCGAGGAGGTACGGCTGCTCCGGGCGGAGGTGGCCCGGCTGGCCGAGCACCCCGGCCAGGGGCGGGGAGCCGCGCGATCGGTGACCGCGCAGCCCCAGCCGCGGGCGCACCCTCCGCTCGGCGCGGAGGGGCTGCCGGCTACAGCGGACCGTGGCCCCAGGCCGCCGCGCCCGCCAGGGCGATGATGGCCAGCAGCGTGTCGATCGCGCCCAGGATCAGGGCCACCAGGGCAGGCACGTTGCGGTCGTTCGACCACGTGCGGCCCATCGCCTGCCAGCCGCAGAACATCGCCACCGGGCCCAGCACGATGCCCAGCGCGAAGAAGCCGGCCACCGCGCAGATCGTGCCGATGATTCCGAGCGTCGCACGGTCCGGCCCCGTCCGTTGCCACGTCCGGCCACGTGACCGGGGGTACCCGCGCGTTCCGTGCCCGAAGCCTGCCATCATCAACTCCCTGAGGTGTACGGACAGTTCGGCTTCGGACTGCGGGTACCCCGGTTCCGCCGGGACAGACCTGCGCGCGCCGCCCCCCTCCGGCAGCGCGCGCCCCGGCCCGTCCGTCCCCCCATGCCCTGCGGAGGACTTGACCCACTGTGACGTGTGGCGGCTGCCGAGGGCGAGGGATCTTTAGCGGGGTCACCCTGATAGGGGAACTCCGCTCAGATGTGGCCGACGCCCGCGCCCGCCTCCGCGTTCGCGCCCCGCTTGGTGAGCAGCGCGACGAAGATGGCGGCCACCGCCACCCCGGCCGCGACCAGGGACGCCAGGCTCATGCCGGAGAGGAAGGTGTCGTGGGCGACCGCCGTGATCTTCGCGGCGACCGGCTCCGGCATGCCCTTCGCCACCGGGGCCACGCCGACCTGGACCGCCTCGGAGGCCTTGTCCAGCTGGTCGGGGGTCAGCTTCGGCAGCCCCGCGCCGGCCCAGTTGCCCGGCAGTTCGCTGTCGACCTTGGAGGCCATCACGGCACCGAGCACCGCCGTACCGAGGCTGCTGCCGATCTGCATGGCCGCCTGCTGGAGGCCGCCCGCCACACCGGACAGCTCCAGGGGGGCGTTGCCGACGATGACCTCGGTGGCGCCGACCATGACCGGCGCGAGGCCGAGGCCGAGCAGGGCGAACCAGAGGGACATGACACCGCTGCCGGTGTCGCTCTCCAGCGTCGACATGCCGTACAGCGCGACCGCGGTCACGGCCATGCCGAAGGCCAGCGGGATGCGCGGGCCGAGCTGGGTGATCGCGGAGCCGGCGAGCGGCGAGCCGATGATCATCATGCCGGTGAGCGGCAGCAGGTGCGCGCCGGCCTTGACGGGGCTCATCCCGTGGACGTTCTGCAGGTAGAACGTCACGAAGAACAGGCCGCCCATGAAGGCGATGGCCATCAGGACCATCAGGACCACACCCGCCGACAGCGCCACCGAGCGGAACAGGCCCAGCGGGATCAGGGGTTCGGCGACCTTCGTCTCCCAGAAGGAGAAGAGGGCGAAGAGGACCGCGGACCCGGCGATGAACAGCCACGTCCTGCCGTCGCCCCAGCCCCAGGCCGGGGCCTTGATGAGCGCCCAGACCAGGCAGAACATCGCGCCGGACAGCAGGGCGATGCCGGGCAGGTCGAAGGAGCGCGGGGCGTTCTCGGCGCGGTGGTCGAGCAGGATCAGCGTGCCGAGGAGCAGCGCGAGGACACCGACCGGCACGTTGATGAAGAACACCGACTGCCAGTTGACGTGTTCGACGAGGACACCGCCGAGGATCGGGCCGCCCGCGGTGGACGCGCCGATCACCATGCCCCACACGCCGATGGCCATGTTCAGCTTCTCGGCCGGGAAGGTGGCCCGCAGCACGCCGAGCGCGGCCGGCATCAGCAGCGCGCCGAACAGGCCCTGGAAGACCCGGAAGACGATGACCGCCGTGATGCTGCCGGACAGCCCGATGGCGCCGGAGGCGGCGGCGAAGCCGGTCACGCCGATGAGGAAGGTCTGCCGGTGGCCGAAGCGGTCACCGAGCTTGCCCGCGGTGATCAGGGTGACCGCGAGAGCGAGGAAGTAGGCGTTGGAGACCCATTGCACGTCGGCGAAGGACGCGTTCAGGTCGTCGCGGATGGCCGGGTTGGCGATGGCCACGATGGTGCCGTCGAGGGCCACCATCATGACCCCGACGGCGACGGTGATGAGGGTGAGCCACGGATGGCCGCGCAGGCCGGCGGCCGGCTGCGGCCCCGACGGGGGTGCGTCGACGGTGGTCTGACTAGTCATGAACTCAGGTTAGTGACAGCGGCTGACAGTTGACAAACCAATTCACTCGTCGGTTACTGACACGACATCGGCGCATAGTCTTCAGAGGCCGGGCCGGACGGACGTGTACAAGGGGAGAGAGGCCATGGAGACGCTGCGGGAGCGCAAGAAGCGGCATACGCGGGAATCGCTGCTGAGGGCCGCTCTCGAACTGTTCACCAGCCAGGGGTACGAGCAGACCACCGTCGACGAGATCGCCGAGGCCGTCGACGTCTCGCAGCGCACCTTCTTCCGATACTTCGCGGGCAAGGAGGACGTGGCCTTCGCGGTGCAGAAGATGACGGAGGCGTCCTTCGTGGCGGCCGTACGCGCGCGCCCGCCGCACGAGGCGCCGATGAAGGCGCTGCGGCAGGCGTTCCTGGAGGGCTGGGAGACGATCCGGGAGACCGTCGAGTCGGTCGTGCCGGTCGAGCTGTACCTGCGCATGTACCGCACGATCGAGTCCACGCCCGCGCTGCTCGCCGCGCATCTGCGCCGGTCGGCGGCGACGGAGGAGACCCTCGCGCGGGTGCTGGCCGAGCGGGAGGGCGTCGATGTCGACGCCGACCCGCGGCCCCGGCTGGCGGTGGCCGTCTTCGGCGGGGTGATCCGGGTCAGCGAGCGGCAGTGGAGCACCAGCGAGGACTTCGGCCTGGACTCCATCCGCACCCTCACCGCGTCGTACCTGGACCAGGTGGGTTCGGCGCTCACCGGGCACTGGCGCTCCGCCTGAGACCGCCGCCGGATCGCGGGGAGATCAACGGCGGCCCGCCGTCACGGTGTTCGGTAACCGACGAAACGTGATCCCTGTCACTCGGTTACCGCGAGACCCTCTCGTTCTCCTAGTGTGTCCTCCCAGTGACTTCCTTCGACACCTCCCCGCAATTGAACGTCTGGCGCGCACTGCTGGCGCTGGCCGTCGTGTTCGTGATGCTCGCGACCACCGGCTGGACCGCCCTGCGCAGTCACCGGGAGTCGACAGCGCTGCAGGCCTCGCTCGCCGAGTGGGAGCACGGCAGCATCCACGGCCTCCACCTGCCCGACCCCGAGGCCGCCCCGGCCCGCCTCGCCCGCTTCTTCGGTTCGCTCACCCCGCACGAGCGCGACCGCCTCGCCCACCGCTACCCGCTCGCGGTCGGCAACATGAACGGCGCTCCCGTCGCCCTGCGCTACCGGGCCAACCGCATCGCGCTGGGCCAGGCCCGCAAGGCCGAGCACAAGCGTGTGCACGACAGCCGGCTCAGCTCGGCGGGCCAGCAGGACGCGGCCCGCCGGATGGAGCGCTACGCGTCCCTGCAGGACCCGGAGCGGCACATCCTGGCCTTCGACCCCGAGGGCTCGGGCCGGGTCGCCGAGGTGTTCGGCGACCTCGACCGGGCCGAGCGGATCTCGGTCGTCGTCCCCGGCGTCGACACCGATCTGCTCACCTTCCAGCGGACGTACCGCAAGTACAGCGCCCCGGTCGGCATGGCCGAGGCCCTGTACGCGGCCGAGCGCGACGCCGGCCCCCCGACCCGCACGGCGGTGATCGCCTGGGCCGACTACACCTCCCCCGACGGGCTCGGGGTGGACGCGGCCACCGGGCTGCGCGCCAAGGAGGGTGCCGTACGGCTGAACGCGCTGCTGCGCGCGCTGCCCGGTCGGGCCCCGGTGTCGATGTTCTGCCACAGCTACGGCTCGGTGGTCTGCGGGGTCGCCGCACACGGCATGCCCCGCCGGGTCGCCGACATAGCCGTGGCCGCGAGCCCCGGCATGCGCGTCACCCAGGCCTCCCACCTGGGCACCTCGGCCCGGGTGTGGGCCATGCGGGACGCCAGCGACTGGGTGCAGGACGTCCCGTACCTGGAGCTGGGCGGCCTGGGCCACGGCGCCGACCCGGTGTCCTCGGCGTTCGGGGCGCGGGTGCTGTCGGCCCGGGACGCCCAGGGTCACAGCGGTTACTTCCAGCCCGGCACGGACAGCCTGCGCAACCTCGCCGACATCGGCGTGGGCGCGTACGACGCGGTGACGTGCGCGCGGGAGAACGATGCGTGCCGGTCCGGTCTGTCCGGCGCGATGACGGCCGGACGCGCGTAGAAACAGCAGGAAGTGCGGTCTGCGCGGGTGGCGACGGAGGAGCACGTGCCGCATACGATGAGCCGCATGGGTGACGTACTGGCGGGTTTTCATGCCGTCTGGGGGTTCGAGTCCGACTCCGTGCTCATCCGTTACGAACGGGGGATTCGAACACCGAAGCTGTTCCAGGCGCTCGGTGAGCGCCGGATTCCGCTGCGGGCGGTCCAGGGGGTGACGCTCGCCCCGGGCAAGCGCGGCACGGTCGTCCTGCGGCTGGAGCCGCGTCCCGGCGCCGATCCGCTGATGGAGGCCGCCGACGGCCAGCTCAAGGAGGGCGCCGACCCCTACCGGCTGGTGCTGCCGGCCGAGCGGGAGACCCTCGCCGAGTACTACGCGGACGAGCTGAAGGGGCTGCTGACCGAGTCCGGGCCCGCCGAGCGGCACCTGGTGGCGGCGCCCGAGGCGCCGCTGCACTTCAAGGCGTACGACGGGAAGGCGTCCTTCGACGGGACGGCCGTGCAGTTCCGCTGGTCCTGGACCGGGGCGTCCTCGGCGAAGTGGAAGGCCGGCGACCAGAGCTTCCCGGTGGCCGAGCTGAGCGGGGTGGAGTGGCGGTCGCCGGAGATCTTCGAAGGGCACCTGCGGCTGGTGCCCCGCGATCAGGGCTCGGCGCGGAGCGCGCAGCCGGACCAGGACCCGGCGTCGGTGGTCTTCGGCCTGGGGTACGGGCCGGTGCACGAGTCGCTGCCGTTCGCCGCCGCGGTCCTGGCGGCCGTGCGCACGCGCGGGCCGGTGCCGGTGGCACCGGCCGTGTCCCGGCGCGACCCCGCGGACATCGCCGAGCGGATCCGGCACCTCGGGGAGCTGCACCAGGCGGGCCTGGTCACCGACGAGGAGTTCGCGTCGAAGAAGGCCGAGCTGCTGGCCGAGCTGTAGCTGCCGCCCGCTACCGTTCGCGCGCGTAGAAGCTGATCTTCCGGTCCAGGACGCCGAGGGTGTCGTGGAGCTCCGCGATCCGGGACAGCACGTCCCTGCGGGTCGACTCCAGCAGCTGCCGGCGCTCCGCGAAGGTGTGGTCGCCCTCCCGGACCAGTTCCGCGTACCGGACCATGTCGGCGACCGGCATGCCGGTCAGCCGGAGCTTGGTCACGAAGTCCAGCCAGTCCAGGTCGCGGTTGCTGTAGCGGCGCTGGCCGGTGTGCGAGCGGTCGACGTGCGGCATCAGCCCGATGCGCTCGTACCAGCGCAGCGTGTGCGCGGTCAGGCCGGTGAACGCGACGACCTCGCTGATCGTGTAGCGGTCCTGGCCGTCGGGGCGGGGATGGCGCCGGGGTGGGGCGGAGCAGATGTTGGTGGGCGTGGCGTGCTCGGTGGCCGTCGGCGGGGTCTGCATCACCGTCATGGCCCCACGCTATGACCTTGGAGTGCACTCCAAGCAAGCCGCTCCGGCAAGAAATCGGCACGACCGGACCGGCACCGGCGGGTCCGGATCCCCCGTGCAGCCGCTGTCGTGAGCCGCATAGGCTCGGACGCATGTCGTTGCAGAGCCTGGCGCTGATCGAGAACTGGCCCGTCCCCACCGCCGCGGCGGGTGTCGTACGAGCCGACGGGACCGTCCTCGGGACGCACGGTCCCGTCGGGCACCGCTTCCCGCTGGCCTCCGTCACCAAGCCGCTGTCGGCCTACGCGGCGCTCGTCGCGTACGAGGAGGGGGCGGTCGAGCTGGACGAGCCGGCCGGCCCGCCCGGGTCGACGGTGCGGCACCTGCTCGCGCACACCTCCGGGCTGGCCTTCGACGAGCACCGGGTGACGGCCGCGCCCGGCGAGCGGCGACTGTACTCGAACGCCGGGTTCGAGCAGCTCGGGGACCACATCGCCAAGGCGACGGACATCCCGTTCGCGGAGTACCTGCGGCAGGCGGTGCTGGAGCCGCTGGGCATGGCGTCCACGTCGCTGGAGGGGTCGCCGGCGAAGGACGGGGTGTCGACGGTGCAGGACCTGCTGCGGTTCGCGGCCGAGGTGCAGGCGCCGAGGCTGCTGGACGCGCGGACGGTGGCGGCGGCGATGACGGTGCAGTACCCGGGGACGAAGGGGGTGCTGCCGGGGTACGGGCACCAGAACCCGAACGACTGGGGGCTGGGCTTCGAGATCCGCGACGGGAAGGCCCCGCACTGGACGGGGAGTTCGTCCTCGCCCCGCACGTTCGGGCATTTCGGGCAGTCCGGTACGTTCCTCTGGATCGACCCCGAGGCCGGGGTGGCGGCCGCCGCCCTGACGGACCGGGCGTTCGGGCCCTGGGCGGTCGAGGCGTGGCCGGTCCTCACGGACGCGGTGCTCGCGGAACTGCGCGGCTAGGGCGCCATCTCCCACAGCAGCAGCTCCGCCGGCGCCGTCGCCACCGCCTCCAGGGACCGCGCCCCGGTGATCCGCGCCGCGTCCCCGGGGCGCAGCTCCTCCCCGGCCAGCCGGACCTCGCCCCGCACGACGTGCACGTACACGTACGCCGCGTCGGGGACCGCCGTCCGCTCACCGGGCTCCAGGCGCCGTACGTGGAGCATCGCGCCGGCCGCCGGCACCGCGTACGGCGTGGCGTCGGCGATGCCCGGGACGAGGTCGTACGAGGGGTCGCCGCCGGACTCGCGTGGCGTCAGCCACATCTGCACGAAGGTCAGCGGCACGTCCCCGTCGTTGTGTTCCACGTGCCGTACGCCCGCCGCCGCGCTCAGGTGCTGGACGTCCCCGGGGCGGACCCGGGTCTCGTGGCCCGTGGAGTCGCGGTGGGTCAGCTCGCCCTCGACCACCCAGGTGACGATCTCGGTGTGGCTGTGCGGGTGTTCGCCGAAGCCGGCGCCGGGGGCGAGCCGCTCCTCGTTGCAGGCGATCACCGCGCCGAAGCGGAGATTGTCCGGTTCGTAGTGCGGGCCGAAGGAGAAGGCGTGCCGGGTCTCGATCCCGGCCTGCGGATCCCCTCCGCGGTAGCGCTCAGCGGCGCGCCGAACATCCATCACCCGGCCCACGGTAGACCTCACCCCTGACCCGGCGGCGCACGGGTCCGGCCCGATAAGGCAGTCTTGTCCCCGTGCCCGAACCCGAATCCCACCACGGTGACCCCGCAGCCCACGCCGTCCACCCGCACTCCGCGACCCTGAGGCGGCTGGAGAAGTCCTCGGGACGACTCGCCGCGCAGGCGATCGCGCGCATGGACGAGTCCCTGCCGTGGTACCGGGCCATGCCTCCGGAGAACCGTTCCTGGATCGGTCTCGTCGCCCAGGCGGGCATCGCCGCCTTCACCGAGTGGTTCCGGCGCCCGGACGCCCCCCAGGCGATCTCCACGGACGTCTTCGGGACCGCCCCGCGCGAGCTGACCCGGGCCATCACGCTGCGGCAGACCGTGGAGATGGTGCGGACCACGATCGAGGTCATGGAGAGCGCCATCGACGAGGTGGCCGCCCCCGGTGACGAGGGCGTGCTGCGCGAGGCGCTGCTGGTCTACGCCCGCGAGATCGCCTTCGCCACCGCCCAGGTGTACGCCCAGGCCGCCGAGGCACGCGGTGCCTGGGACGCGCGCCTGGAGTCGCTGGTGGTGAACGCCGTGCTGAGCGGCGAGGCGGACGAGGGCGCGGTCAGCCGGGCCGCCGCGCTGGGGTGGAACTCGCCCGAACACGTGTGCGTGGTGCTGGGGACCGCGCCCGACGGGGACAGCGAGCTGACGGTCGAGGCGATCCGGCGGGCCGCGCGCCACGCCAAGCTCCAGGTGCTCACGGGGGTGCTCGGGGACCGGCTGGTCGTCATCGCCGGCGGCAGCGCCAACCCGCTCGCCGTGGCGAAGTCGCTGATCGGGCCGTTCGCCGCCGGTCCCGTGGTCGCGGGCCCGGTGGTGGCCGACCTGCTCGCCGCCACCCGGTCCGCACAGGCCGCCGCCGCGGGACTGAAGGCCTGTTCGGCCTGGCAGGACGCGCCGCGGCCGGTGCTCGCGGACGATCTGCTGCCGGAGCGGGCGATCGCGGGTGATCCGAGCGCCCGCGAGCAGCTGGTGGAGGAGATCTACAGACCGCTGGAGGAGGCCGGCTCCGCTCTCCTGGAAACCCTGAGTGTCTACCTGGAGCAGGCGAGCAGTCTGGAAGGCGCGGCGAGGATGCTCTTCGTTCACCCGAACACCGTGCGCTACCGGCTCCGACGTGTGACTGATGTCACCGGATGGTCGCCCTCGGATGTACGATCCGCGTTCACACTACGGATCGCGCTCATCCTGGGGCGTCTGGCCGATGGTGAACCCCAGACATAGGGTTTTGTCGGAGGCCCACAAAAGCCCTTCGTGTTCTTCGTCCTTGTCCTCACGGGCGGCCTTGCCCGTCCCCAAGAGAGAGTGTGAGAGTGCTCGTACTCGTCGCTCCCGGCCAGGGCGCTCAGACGCCCGGCTTCCTGACCCCCTGGCTCGAACTGCCCGGTGCCGCTGACCGCGTCGCCGCCTGGTCGGACGCCATCGGACTGGACCTCGTCCACTACGGCACCCAGGCCGATGCCGACGCCATCCGGGACACCGCGGTGGCCCAGCCGCTGCTCGTGGCCGCCGGCATCCTGTCCGCCGCGGCACTCGGTGACATCTCCGCCATCGCTCCCGGCGGGGTCGCGGGTCACAGCGTGGGTGAGATCACCGCCGCCGCCTTCGCGGGTGTCCTGGACGACACGGCCGCCCTCGGTCTCGTCCGCACCCGGGGCCTGGCGATGGCCGACGCCGCCGCGGTCACCGAGACCGGCATGGCGGCGCTGCTCGGCGGCGACCCCGAGGTGACCCTCCCGCACCTGGAGAAGCTGGGCCTGACCCCGGCGAACATCAACGGCGCGGGCCAGATCGTCGCCGCCGGCACGCTGGAGCAGCTGGCCGCGCTGGCCGAGGACAAGCCCGAGGGCGTCCGCAAGGTCGTCGCGCTGAAGGTCGCCGGCGCCTTCCACACGAGCCACATGGCGCCCGCGGTGGACACCCTGGCCGAGGCCGCGGCGAAGCTGTCACCGGCCGACCCGAAGGTGCCGTACGTCTCCAACAGGGACGGCCGGACCGTCGAGTCCGGCGCCGAGGTGCTGGAGCGGCTGGTCGGCCAGGTCGCCAACCCGGTGCGCTGGGACCTGTGCATGGAGACGTTCAAGGAGCTGGGCGTCACGGCGCTCGTCGAGGTGTGCCCGGGCGGCACGCTGACCGGCCTGGCCAAGCGCGCGCTGCCCGGCGTGAAGACGCTGGCGTTGAAGACCCCCGACGACCTCGACGCGGCCCGCGCTCTCCTCGCAGAGCACACCGGCGCCTAAGGAGCCGTACATGGCGAAGATCAAGCCCAGCAAGGGCGCCCCGTATGCGCGCATCCTCGGCGTCGGCGGCTACCGGCCGACCCGGGTGGTGCCCAACGAGGTGATCCTCGAGAAGATCGACTCCTCCGACGAGTGGATCCGCTCGCGTTCCGGCATCGAGACCCGGCACTGGGCCGGTCCCGAGGAGACCGTGGCCGCGATGGCGATCGAGGCGTCCGGGAAGGCGATCGCGGACGCCGGCATCGACGCCGAGCAGATCGGCGCGGTGGTCGTCTCGACCGTCTCGCACTTCACCCAGACCCCGGCCGTCGCCACCGAGATCGCCGACAAGCTGGGCACGGACAAGGCAGCCGCCTTCGACATCTCGGCCGGCTGCGCGGGCTTCGGCTACGGCCTGACGCTCGCCAAGGGCATGGTGGTGGAAGGTTCCGCCGACCACGTGCTGGTGATCGGCGTGGAGCGGCTGAGCGACCTGACCGACCTGGAGGACCGGGCGACCGCGTTCCTGTTCGGTGACGGCGCCGGCGCGGTCGTGGTCGGCCCCTCGAACGAGCCGGCGATCGGCCCGACGGTGTGGGGCTCCGAGGGCGACAAGTCCGAGACCATCAAGCAGACCGTCACCTGGGACCGGTTCGCCCTCGGCGACGTCTCCCAGCTGCCTCTGGACAGCCAGGGCAACATCAAGTTCCCTGCGATCACGCAGGAGGGCCAGGCGGTGTTCCGCTGGGCCGTGTTCGAGATGGCGAAGGTCGCCCAGCAGGCGCTGGACGCGGCCGGAATCACCGCGGACGACCTGGACGTCTTCATCCCGCACCAGGCCAATGTGCGGATCATCGACTCGATGGTGAAGACACTGAAGCTGCCGGAGCACGTCACGGTCGCCCGTGACATCCGCACCACCGGCAACACCTCGGCCGCCTCGATCCCGCTCGCGATGGAGCGGCTCCTGGCGACCGGGGAGGCGAAGAGCGGCGACACCGCGCTCGTCATCGGATTCGGGGCGGGTCTCGTCTACGCCGCCACGGTCGTTACCCTCCCCTAGGCACTCCGTGCCGGATCAAGCGGTCCGGCAGGGGGACAACTGCCACAAACCGTCTGGAATATCTAAGAAGGAGCGCCTGACATGGCCGCCACTCAGGAAGAGATCGTCGCCGGTCTCGCCGAAATCGTGAACGAGATCGCCGGCATCCCGGTTGAGGACGTCCAGCTGGACAAGTCCTTCACCGACGACCTGGACGTCGACTCGCTGTCCATGGTCGAGGTCGTCGTCGCCGCCGAGGAGCGCTTCGACGTGAAGATCCCGGACGAGGACGTCAAGAACCTCAAGACCGTCGGCGACGCGACCGACTACATCCTCAAGCACCAGGCCTGAGCCACCCCCTAGGCCGCAGGCTGCAAGGCCCCGCCACCCGGCGGTGGCGCCGTAATCCCCGCTGACGCGGGGGTAGTCCTCCCGTATCCGTTGGAGAAAGAATTCCCGTGAGCCCGACCAATCACACCGTGGTCGTCACCGGTATCGGCGCAACCACACCGCTGGGTGGCGACGCAGCCTCGACCTGGGAGGCCCTGCTCGCCGGCACGTCCGGCGTCGGCCCCCTGGAGCAGGAGTGGGCGGCTCAGCTGCCGGTCCGTATCGCCGCGCAGATCGCCGTCGAGCCGGGCGAGATCATCCCCCGCCCGCAGGCCCGCAAGCTGGACCGGTCCGCGCAGTTCGCGCTGATCGCCGCTCAGGAGGCCTGGAAGGACGCCGGTTTCACCGCCAAGGCCGGTGAGGACTCGTCCGTCAACCCCGATCGTCTCGGTGCGGTCATCGCCTCCGGCATCGGCGGCGTGACGACCCTGCTGGACCAGTACGACGTTCTGCGGGAGAAGGGCGTACGCCGCGTCTCCCCGCACACCGTGCCGATGCTGATGCCCAACTCCCCGGCGGCCAACGTCGGGATCGAGCTGGGTGCGCGCGCCGGTGTGCACACCCCGGTCTCGGCCTGCGCCTCCGGCGCGGAGGCCATCGGGTACGCGATCGAGATGATCCGCACCGGGCGTGCGGACGTGGTCGTGGCCGGTGGCACCGAGGCCGCCATCCACCCGCTGCCGATCGCCGCGTTCGGCAACATGATGGCGATGTCCAAGAACAACGACGACCCGCAGGGCGCCTCGCGTCCCTACGACGCCGGCCGGGACGGTTTCGTGCTCGGCGAGGGCGCCGGTGTGATCGTCCTGGAGTCCGAGGAGCACGCGAAGGCCCGCGGCGCCCGGATCTACGTGGAGGCGGTCGGCCAGGGCATCTCCGCCGACGCCCACCACATCACGCAGCCCGAACCGTCCGGCAACGGCATCGCGCACGCCTTGCAGAACCTGCTGGACAACACCGACCTGAAGCCGGCCGAGGTCGTGCACGTGAACGCGCACGCCACCTCCACGCCGCAGGGTGACGTCGCCGAGATCAAGGCGCTGCGCAAGGTGTTCGGCGACGACGTCGACCACATGGCGATCTCCGCGACCAAGTCGATGACCGGTCACCTGCTGGGCGGTGCCGGCGGTATCGAGACCGTCGCGTCGATCCTGGCGCTGGTGAACCGTACGGCGCCCCCGACGATCAACGTGGAGAACCTCGACCCCGAGGTCAACGCGGACGTCGTCGTCGGTGCGGCGCGGGCTCTGCCCGAGGGCCGTATCGCCGCGCTGAACGACTCGTTCGGCTTCGGCGGCCACAACGTGGTCCTGGCGTTCCGGACGATCTGAGTTCCACCACGGCGAATGGCCCGGTCCCCCTGGTGGGGACCGGGCCATTCGCCGTGACCGGTGCCGGTTCGCCGCCGGGTGCGGCTCCGTCGTGGCTGCTGGCGCAGTTCCCCGCGCCCCTCCAGGCCGGCTACACCACCTGGTGCAGCCAACGCACCGGTGCGCCCTCGCCCGCATAGCGGAACGGTTCCAGCTCGTCGTCCCAGGGCTTGCCCAGGAGCTTGGCGATCTCCGCCTCCAGGTCGGTCTCGCCCCGCTGAGAGCGGGTCAGCGCGGCGCGCAGGCGGTCCTCGGGGATCAGGATGTCCCCGTGGATACCGGTGACGGCATGGAAGATGCCCAGGTCGGGGGTGCAGCTGTAGCGCTCGCCCTCGGCGGTGGGGCAGGGCTCGGCGGTCACCTCGAAGCGCAGCAGGTGCCAGCCGCGCAGCGCGGAGGCGAGTTTGGAGGCGGTGCCGGCCTCGCCCTGCCAGGAGAACTCCGAGCGCCAGGTGCCGGGGGCCGCGGGCTGCCGGATCCAGTCGAGGTTGACGCGCGTGCCGAGCACCCCCGCGACGGCCCACTCGACGTGCGGGCACAGCGCGCGCGGCGCGGAGTGCACGTACAGAACTCCACGTGTCGTCACCGGAACCTCCGGGCAGAGCGGGACATCTTGCGGACTGGCTGGGCGGCTGTGGCGCGACGGCCGCGTTGATGGCGAGGCTACCCTGCGGCGGCGCAAGGAGTGTGACGTACCGTCGGTCCCGGTCCCAGGAAACCGCCGCCATTCACCCAGGGGGACGCTTGTACGGGGGTGCGCCGTTCCCGGAGACGGGACCGGGAACCCCCGCGCGTTGTCATGGAGGGAAGAGCCGTCCGTCGAGCGAGGGGAACAGCAGGGATGCGGAAGCGAACCCACCGTGTGCGGGCCGGCCTCGCCGTCGTGGCGGCCGTGGTGCTGGGCGCCGCCGGCTGTGCCGGCGGGGACGGGCACGTACCGGCCCCGAAAGGCTCCGCGGCGCGCGCGGTCCGGCCCCCGGTGTGGGACCGCAGTCCCGACTCCGTCGCCGCGGTGGGCGACTCCATCACGCGCGGCTTCGACGCGTGCACGGTGTTGTCGGACTGCCCGGAGGTGTCGTGGGCGACGGGCGGTGACGCGCGGGTGGACAGCCTGGCGGTGCGGCTGCTGGGTGCGGCCCGGGCGGCGCAGCACAGCTGGAACTACGCGGTGACCGGCGCCCGCATGGCCGATCTGCCGGAGCAGATGGAGCAGGCCGCCGCGCACGGCCCGGAGCTGGTGACGGTGATGGTGGGCGCGAACGACGCCTGCCGGTCCTCGGCGTCGGCGATGACCCCGGTGGCCGACTTCCGGGCGAACTTCGAGGAGGCGATGGGGACCCTGCGCTCGTCGCTGCCGAAGACGCAGGTGTACGTGGCGAGCGTACCGAACCTGAAGCGGCTCTGGTCCGAGGGGCGGACGAACATGCTGGGCAAGCAGGTGTGGAAGCTGGGCATCTGCCCCTCGATGCTGGCCGACGCGGACGATCTGACCAGTGCGGCGATGGTGCGCCGGGACGGGGTGCAGCAGCGGGTGGTGGAGTACAACAAGGTGTTGAAGGAGGTCTGCGCGAAGGACCGCCGCTGCCGCTTCGACGACAACGCGGTGTACGACTACCGCTTCGGCACGGACCAGCTCAGCCAGTGGGACTGGTTCCACCCCAGCACGGACGGCCAGGCGCGGCTCGCGGAGATCGCGTACCGCAGGATCACGGCGAGGCGGCCGTGACCTAGGGTCTGCACATGAACGAACTTTTCGGCACACTTTCCGACGGCACGGCGGTGCACCGGTGGACGCTGGAGCGCGGCGGGGTGCGGGTGCGGGTGCTGTCGTACGGCGGGATCGTGCAGTCGGTCGAGGTCCCGGACGGGGACGGGCGGACGACGGACGTGGTGCTGGGTTTCCCTGATCTCGACGGCTATCTGGCGCATCCGGAGCCGTACCTGGGTGCCGTGATCGGCCGGTACGCGAACCGGATCGGGGGCGGCCGGTTCACGCTGGACGGCCGGACGTACGCGGTGGCGCGGAACGAGGGCCCGAACTCGCTGCACGGCGGCGAGCGCGGTTTCGACAAGCGGGTGTGGGAGGTGACGCCCGTCGCGCACGGGCTGCGTCTGAGCCGGGTGAGCCCGCACGGCGAGGAGGGCTTCCCCGGCCGGCTGGCGGTGACGGTGACCTACACGCTCGGGGAGTCGGGTGCGCTGCGGATCGCGTACGAGGCGGTCACCGACGCGCCGACGGTGGTGAACCTGACGAACCACACGTACTGGAACCTGAGCGGCTCCGGCCACACCGGCGACCACGAGCTACGGCTGGCCGCGTCCCGGTACACGCCGGTGGACGCGGACCTGATCCCCGCCGGGGGGCCGGCGGACGTCACGGGGTCCCGCTTCGACTTCCGTACGGCCCGCAAGACCGGCTCCGGCTACGACCACAACTTCGTGCTCGACAAGGGGCCGACAGCGGCGGCCGAGGAGGTGGCCGAGCTGCGCGACCCCGCGTCCGGGCGAACCCTCACGGTGGCGACGACCGAGCCGGGGCTCCAGCTGTACACCGGCGACCATCTGTCCGGCCCGTTCTTCCCGGGCGCGGGGACCGCCCTGGAGACGCAGCACTTCCCGGACTCCCCCAACCGGCCCGACTTCCCGGGCACGGTACTGCGGCCCGGGGAGGTCTTCCGGTCCGAGACGGTGTACGCCGTCTCGGCGGCCTAGCCGCCACCGGTCACCCGGACGGCGCGGGAGGCCTCCGGGCCGGCGGGACGGAAGTCCCACCGGCCCGGAGGCCTCGACCGTGGCGAGCGATCTCACCACCGAGCCGCCCCCAACCCGACTCAGCCACCAGCCCCGGCACCCGCACCGGCCCCGGCTCCAGCGCCCGCCCCGGCTCCAGCCCCGGCGCCCGCTCCGGCTCCAGCACCCGCTCCGGCACCGGCACCCGCACCGGCTCCAGCACCCGCTCCGGCACCAGCACCCGCTCCGGCCCCGGCACCCGCACCAGCCCCGGCTCCGGCACCCGCACCAGCTCCTGCGCCCGCACCCGCGCCGGCCCCAGCACCCGCACCGGCCCCAGCACCCGCGCCAGCCCCGGCGCCAGCACCCGCACCGGCACCCGCGCCAGCCCCGGCACCAGCCCCGGCGCCAGCACCCGCACCGGCACCCGCGCCAGCCCCGGCACCAGCCCCGGCGCCAGCACCCGCACCTGCACCAGCGCCCGCACCAGCACCAGCACCAGCGCCGGCACCAGCCCCTGCGCCAGCACCCGCACCGGCCCCAGCACCCGCACCGGCTCCAGCACCGGCGCCCGCGCCAGCCCCTGCTCCGGCACCCGCACCCGCACCCGCCCCAGCACCCGCACCAGCCCCGGCTCCGGCCCCAGCACCCGCACCCGCACCCGCCCCAGCCCCGGCACCCGCACCAGCCCCGGCGCCCGCGCCCTTGGGCGGCTTGTTGTGGTTGTTGTGGTTGTTGTGGTTGCCCTTGTGCTGGGGGCTGTGCTTGGCGTGGTCGTGGGCCTGGGTGTGTACGGCCTGCGGCGCCATCGGCGCGGCGAACGCGGCGGTGGGGAGCAGTACACCGCCGGCCGCCAGGGCGACCGTGGTGGCCAGCATCGCGAGCCGCTTCTTGCCGGTCTTGCGCTCGATGTTCGTCATGGGAATCCGCCTCCGTGGGGGTTGTGCCCGAGCCGTTCTCGGGCTGCTTCAAATGAACCCCGGCGGCGGCACCCCGGTCAGGTTCCGGGAAGTCGTAACTTGACGGACCGGACATACCGCTGTTAAACGCACAAAACGAGCCCCGGCCCAGGGGTCAGGTCCCGGGCCGGGGCTGCTCGTGCGGGAGGCTTGTCCCGGATCAGACGTTAATCGGCGCGCTCAGCCTCCGGTCGGCGATCGAGCGTCCGGCGGTGATCTCGTACGAACCCTTCACACATGCCCACGCCTTCCCCGTTTCGTCCCAGACCTCGAAGGTCCGGCGCGGCAGCTCCACGGTGACCTCGGCACTCTCCCCCGGACCGGCCTCGACGGACGCGAAGCCCGCCAGCCGGTGCGCCGGGCGCTCGGGGCCGGGCCCGGTCGGGGAGACGTAGACCTGGACGACCTCCCGCCCGGCCCGCTCGCCGGTGTTGCGCACGCGGACGCGGACGGTGGTGCCGTCGACGTCCAGGGCCTCGTAGGCCCAGTCGGTGTAGCCGAGGCCGTGGCCGAAGGGGTAGGAGGGGGTGCGGCCGGCCTTTTCCCAGGCCCGGTAGCCGATGAAGACGCCCTCGCTGTACGGCAGTTCGCCGTCGGTCGGGACGACCCGGGTGACCGGGGCGTCGGCGAGGGAGCCCCAGGTGGTGGGGAGCCGGCCGCCGGGCTCGTGGGCGCCGGTGAGGACGTCGGCGAGGGCGGCGCCGCCCTCCTGGCCGGGGAACCAGGTCAGCAGGACGGCGGCGACCTCGTCCCGCCAGGGCAGCTCCACCGGGGAGCCGGCGTTGACGACCACGACGGTGTTCGGGTTGGCGGCGGCGACCGCGCGGACCAGGTCGTCCTGGCGGCCGGGCAGGGTGAGGTCCCGGCGGTCGAAGCCCTCGGACTCCACCCGGTCGGTGGTGGCGACCACGACGACGGCCGTGCCGGCGCCGCGGGCGGCCTCGACGGCCTCGGCGATCAGCTCGTCGGGGTCGCGCCGCGGCCCGGAGTGGGCGAGCGCGAAGCCGACCACCTTCATCGGGAGGTCCTCGGGGATCCGGACGACATGGGTGAGGGAGACGTCGACCGGTTCGCCGGCGGTCAGCTCCACCTCGGCGCGGGGGGCGGGGGCGCCGAAGAAGGCCTCGAAGGGGTCGTCCTTGCCGGGGCGCTGGTCGTCGTCGTAGTACGTCGTGCCGCCGACGGTGAGGGTGAAGGGGCCCGTGCCCTTGATCCCGAAGGTGTGCGGGCCGGACTCGCGGGGGGTGAAGGTGCCGGTCAGCTCGACGGTGTCCAGGGTGTCGTGGGTGACGCCGTCGGGGAGGTCGGAGCCCATCCACTGGATGAGCCCGCCGGGGGCGGAGCGGGTGCCGATGACCTCGCCGGCGGCGTCGCGGCACACGGCGCCCAGGCTGAAGCTCTGGTCGGCGACGGCCATTTCGGTGGCCGGGTCGGCGCCGACGGCGTAGCTGAGAGTGCCCTCGGGGAGCGCGGCGGTGAGGCCGTCGAGCGGGGAGACGATCCGGGCCGGGAAGACGGTGGCCGAACCGCCGCCGAGCACCCGGGCGTCGCGGGCGGCGGCGCCGATCAGGGCCACGGTGCCATGGGGCGGCAACGGCAGGGCGCGGTTCTCGTTGCGGACGAGGACGAAGGAGCGGCGGGCGATCTCGCGGGCCAGCGCCTCGCCGTCGACCGGCGCGGGCGGCTGCGCGACCTCCGGTTCGGCGCCGGCCAGGATGCCGACGCGGGCGGCGAGCCGCAGGACCCGGCGGACGGCCGCGTCGACCGTGGCCTCGGCGACCCTGCCGTCCCGCACGGCCCGGGCGAGTGCGGGGCCGTAGACGGTCCGGGGGCCGGGCATGGCGACGTCCAGGCCGCCGCCCGCGGCACCGACGGTGTCGCGGGCGGCCGTCCAGTCGGAGACGTTGAAGCCGTCGAAGCCCCATTCGCCGCGCAGGACCTCGTCGACGAGGTGGTGGTGCTCGGTCATCGTCGTGCCGTTGACCGTGTTGTAGGCGGTCATGACGCCCCAGGGGCGGGCGTTCTCGACGATGGCCTCGAAGGGGGCCAGGTACAGCTCGCGCAGGGCGCGTTCGGGAACCAGGTTGTTCACCGTGAGGCGGTCGGTCTCGGCGTCGTTGGCGACGAAGTGCTTGACGGTGGTGCCGACTCCGCCGGACTGGACGCCGCGGACGTAGCCGGCGCCGATGACGCCGGTGAGGTACGGGTCCTCGCTGTAGCACTCGAAGTGGCGGCCGCCGAGCGGGGAGCGGTGCAGGTTGACCGTGGGGGCGAGCAGGACGTGGACGCCCTTGCGGCGGGCCTCCTGGGCGAGCAGGACACCGGCGCGGCGGGCGAGCCCCGGGTCCCAGGTGGCGGCGAGCGCGGTCGGGGAGGGCAGGGCGACGGACGGGTCGTCGGCGGTCCAGCGCACGCCCCGGACGCCGATCGGGCCGTCCGACATCACCAGGGACGCCAGGCCGATCTCGGGCAGCGCGGGCAGGGTCCACATGTCCTGGCCGGCCAGCAGTCGCGCCTTGGTGTCGAGGTCGAGCGCGCCGAGGGCGGCCTCCACGACCGCCTCGCGGGCCCTCTCGGCCGGGGTGGGCTGGGCTCCCGCCATAACGGTTCCTCCTCGTCGAGTCCGTGCAGGTGGGTCCATCGTGCCCGGGACGCCTGTAGAGCGGTAGGTTTCGTTATCTTGCCGTTATATTCGAGGGAGAGGGATGTCGTACCGTGACGTCATGAACGCGAGGGTCAGGAGCGAGGAGCGGCGGGCGGAGCTCGTCGGGGCCGCGCTCGAAGTGATCGCCGAGCGGGGGTACCGGGGGGCGAGCCTGGCCGCGGTGGCCGAGCGCGTCGGGCTCACCCAGCAGGGGCTGCTGCACCACTTCCCCACCAAGGACGCCCTGCTGGTGGCGGTGCTCCAGGAGCGGGACCGGTGGGACGCGGTGCCGGACTCGCAGTGGCGGGTGGACCTGCTGGCCTCGCTGGTCGAGTACAACGCGATGCGGCCGGCGATCATCCAGACCTTCTCCGCGCTGCTCGGTGAGAGCGTGACGGAGGGGCATCCGGCGCGGGACTACTTCACGGAGCGGTACGCCCGTGTCCGGGCGACCATGGCCTCGGTGCTGCGCGCCGAGTACGGTGACCGGCTGCCGAACGGGCTCACCCCCGAGCGGACCGCTCCGCTGCTCGTGGCGGTGATGGACGGCCTCCAGTACCAGTGGCTCCTGGACCCGGAGGCGGTGGACATGCCGGGCGCCTTCCGCGACTTCCTGCGGTTGCTGGGCGAGCCGGCGCAGTAGGGCCGCGCGCGGGCCACCATGGCGGCCGGACCTCACGGGGCATACCGTGGAGCGGCTCGTGTCCGCCAGTGAGGGAAGGACCCAACCCCCTTGACCCGCATACGCGTTCACCTAGGCGTCCTCGGTCTGGCCCTGCTGGCCGGGCTGACCGCTCCCCCGGCCACCGCCTCCGCCGCACCGGCCGGCGCCCCCTCCCCCACCGTCGAGGAGCAGCGGCTCGACGCGCCGGCGCCGCAGGAGATCCTCCGGCGGTCGGGATTCGACGACGCGGCCCCGGAGTTCGCCCGTGCGCTGGGCCGGGCGCACGACTACGCGCAGGCCCGGCGCATCGTCGTACGGCAGGGATCCGCGCTGTGGCGGCGGGCCGTGGACCGGGCGCAGGGGCGGGGGCCGGCGGGCGGCGACCTGAGCCGGGACGACGACCGGCCGCTGTACTGGGCGCGGCTCGGGATGAGCCGGGAAGTACGGACGTGGGAGCCGGGGTTCGGCCTCACCGACGCGCACCGGGACGCGCTGCTGGACCGGTTGGAGCGGACCTCGCGGGGACAGACCGACATCCGCTACCCGGCGCGGGACCGCCTGCGCCGCGTACTGCTCACCGGCTTCGACCCCTTCACGCTCGACCGGGACATCCGTATCTCCAACCCCTCCGGGGCGACGGCGCTCGCGCTCGACGGCACGGTGGTGCGGACGGCGCGGGGCCCGGCGCGGATCGAGACCGCCGTCTTCCCGGTGCGCTGGCGGGACTTCGCCGAGGGCACGGTGGAGCGGACCCTGCGCCCGTACCTGCCGGAGGTGGACCTGTTCACGACCGTGAGCCAGGGCCGCGTGGGCCGGTTCGACATCGAGCGGACCAACGGCGCCTGGCGCGGCGGCTTCCCGGACAACGACGACGTCTCCCGGACGGAGACCGTACCGGTCGCCGACCCGGCGGCACAGCCGCAGTGGACGAGCACGACCCTGCCGTACGCCGCCGTCGTGGCCGCGCGGACGGGCCGCTTCCCGGTCTACGACCACACGGAGGTGACCGAGATCCCGGCGGGCGGCGGCGATCCCGTCGTACGGCCGGACGGGCCGACCCCCGGCTCCGCCGCGCGCGCCGGGGGCGGCGGCGACTACCTGTCCAACGAGATCGCCTACCGGGCCACCCTGCTGCGGGACCGGCTCGGACTGCACGACACCCTGCCCGGCGGGCATGTGCACACCCCGGTGCTCCGGTTCGGGGCCGGGAACACCACCGAGGTGACCGACCCCGAGTTCGTGCGCAACCGGCTGGACATCATCGGCCAGGTACGGGCGATCGTCGCCGTGGCCGTCAGTGCGACGGAGCGAAGGCCAGGCTGATGCCGAGGCCGGCCAGGACGGACCCGACGGCCTTGTTGAGGACCTTCTGGGCGCGCAGCATCAGCGTGCGCATGCGCTCCTGCGAGAAGAAGAGCGCGACGACGCCGAACCACAGCAGGTGGGCCAGCGACATGAACAGGCCGTAGCCCGCCTGCCGCCAGACCGGTGTGCCGGGGCTGACGACCTGGGCGAAGGTGGAGACGACGAACAGGGTGGTCTTGGGGTTGAGGACGTTGGTGAGGAAGCCGGTGCGCAGCGCGGCGAGCGGCGTGAGCGCGGTCTTGTGCGCCAGGTCCACCTCGACCCCGCCGCGGGTGCGGAAGGTGCGGACGCCGACGTAGACGAGGTAGGCGGCGCCGATCAGCTTGATGACCGTGAACAGGAAGGTGGAGGAGGCGATCAGCAGGCCCACGCCGAGCATCGTGTAGGTGACGTGGACCAGCACGCCGGCGGCGACGCCCGTGGCGGCGAACAGGCCGGTGCGGCGGCCGTACAGGTAGCTGTTGCGGACGATCATCGCGAAGTCGGCGCCGGGGGCGATGACGGCCAGGACGGTGATGACGGCGACGGCGAGGATCTCGGTCACGGTATGACGTTCTCCTCTTCGGTCTCGTCGGTGCCGTCCCCGGCGTTCTGCTCGCCCAGCAGGTCGCGGGCGAGGAGCGTGGCGCCCGCTACCGCGCCCGGCATCAGGAACACCGCGACGAACGGAACCAGGAAGGCCAGGCCCAGGGGCGTGCCGAAGCCCCAGACCAGGGTCTTGCGGGAGCGGAGCAGGGTGAGCCGGGCGCGCAGGTCGACGTCCCGGCGCTGGAGCGCGACCGCGGCGAGTTCCTCGGTGAGGAAGAAGCCGGTGACGAAGAAGCCGATCACGGGTACGACGGTCTGCCCGACGACCGGCAGGAACCCGAGGGCGAAGAGCAGGACGCCCCACAGGCCGGCCCGGACCAGGATGCGCAGGCTGTCCCGGGCGGAGATCCACAGCTCGCGCCAGAGCGGGAGGCCGGACCGGGGGG
This sequence comes from Streptomyces sp. NRRL S-1022, assembly GCF_000720135.1. Lineage (GTDB taxonomy): Bacteria > Actinomycetota > Actinomycetes > Streptomycetales > Streptomycetaceae > Streptomyces. Next base: position 264,231 of record NZ_JOIU01000007.1, read on the forward strand.
CGGTGCCGTCGGGCGAGACGTCGGCGTCGACCCTCTCCGAGAGGCTCTCGTAGAAGGGCTGGCCGACCAGCAGGGTGACGGCGGTGAAGGTCAGCACGGCCAGCAGCAGACCGAGGGCGAACAGGACGGCCGTCAGGAAGCCGCGGAACAGTCCCTGCCAGGGGCTGGACCAGTCGTCGGCGAACGGGGTCGCCCAGCCGACCGCGTCCTCACCCCACAGGGCGAGCCCGACCAGCGCGGCGGCGTACAGGACCAGCGTGATCAGGCCGGGCAGCAGTCCGAAGCCGTAGCTCCGTCCGTGCCGGGCCGCCCAGCGCTGGCCCTTCAGCAGATAACCGAAACCCACCCCAAGATCACGCATGGCGAGGACTCTACTGGCTCGGCCGGGCCGGTGCGGCTGGTCAGACGTCCAGCATGCGGCGGAGCAGATCGCGCAGGGAGCCGCGCTCGTCGTCGGTGAGGGCGGCGAGCGGTTCGCGCGCGAAGTGCAGGCTCTCGCGCAGGTCCCGGGCCATCCGGCGGCCCTCCTCGGTGGCGGCGGCCACCTTCACCCGGCGGTCGGCCGGGTCGGGGCGGCGCTCCACCAGGCCGCGGGACTCCAGGCGGTCCACGATCCCGGTGACGTTCGACGGCTCGCACTTCAGCTTCTGCGCCAGCTTGCGCATGGGCAGCGGCTCCAGCGAGAGCAGGCTGAGGAGCCGGGCCTGCGGACCGGTCAGCGTGTGCTCGCCCGCCGCCTTCTCGTAGTCCGCGTAGAAGCGGGCCACGACGTCACCGATCAGCTCCACGACTTCCAGGGTGAGGGCGTCGGGGCGATGACTCTTCGATGGGGTGGACATGGCGACCAGGATACCCGGTTACTTGACATCATGAAATATTCAGGTGCAGGGTTGTTTCAGGTACTGAAGTAACAGGAAAGGCTCTGTCATGATCAACCGCGAGTGGCACCTGCTCAGCCGTCCCGTCGGCTGGCCGAAGCCCGAGGACTTCGCCCTGGTCGAGGCGCCGGTCCCGACCCCGGGCGAGGGCCAGGTGCTGGTGCGGAACAAGTACCTCTCCGTCGACCCGTACATGCGCGGCCGGATGAGCGAGGCGAAGTCGTACGTCGCCCCCTTCGAGCTGGGCAAGGTCATGCAGGGCGGTGCGGTCGGCGAGGTGGTCGAGTCCCGCGCCGAGGGCATCGAGGTCGGCGACCACGTCCTGCACTTCCTCGGCTGGCGGGAGTACGCGGCCGTGGACGCCCGGCACGCCGTCAAGGTGGGCCCGGCCGCCGTCCCCGCCGTCAAGGTCGACGCCGGCGCCCAGGAGGTGCCCCTGTCGACGTACCTGGGCGTCCTCGGCATGACCGGCCTGACCGCCTACGCCGGCCTGCTGCGCACCGCCTCCTTCAAGGAGGGCGACGTGGTCTTCGTGTCGGGCGCCGCCGGGGCCGTGGGCAGCCAGGTGGGCCAGATCGCCAAGCTCAAGGGCGCCTCCCGGGTCATCGGCTCGGCCGGCTCCGACGAGAAGGTCAGGCTGCTGGTGGAGGAGTACGGCTTCGACGCCGCGTTCAACTACAAGACCGGCCCGGTCGCCGAGCAGCTGCGCCAGGCCGCGCCCGACGGCATCGACGTCTACTTCGACAACGTCGGCGGGGACCACCTGGAGGCCGCCATCGGCTCCCTGAACGAGGGTGGCCGGATCGCGGTCTGCGGCATGATCTCGGTCTACAACAACACCGAGCCCGCCCCCGGCCCGAAGAACCTCGCCCGTCTCATCCAGACCCGCGGCCGCATCGAGGGCTTCCTGGTCGGCGACCACTACGACCTCCAGCCGCAGTTCGTCCAGGAGGTCGGTCCGTGGGTCGCCTCGGGCGCGCTGAAGTACCGGGAGACCGTGGCCGAAGGTATCGAGAACACCCTGGAGGCGTTCCTCGGGGTCCTGCGCGGCGACAACGTCGGCAAGATGGTCGTCAAGCTCTAGCCTTCCGGTGATTTTCGGCATGCGGTAACTTCTTTCCGAAATCCGTCGCCGATCGTGGGCGCGAGTCGCGGCGGACCGAGGAGGAGGACAACCGCATGCCCATCACGCAGTCCGACGTCCTGTACACCGCCGTCGCCACCGCCGAGAACGGCCGCGACGGGCGGGTCGCCACGGACGACGGCCGGCTCGACGTCGTCGTCAATCCACCGAAGGAGATGGGCGGCAGCGGGTCCGGGACCAACCCGGAGCAGCTGTTCGCCGCCGGTTACAGCGCCTGCTTCCAGGGGGCGCTGGCCGTGGTCGCCCGGCAGGAGGGCGCCGACGTCTCCGGGTCGACCGTCACGGCGAAGGTCGGGATCGGGAAGAACGACGACGGGTTCGGGATCATCGTGGAGATCTCCGCCAGCATCCCGAACGTGGACGCGGCGACCGCGCGGGACCTGGTCGGGAAGGCTCACCAGGTGTGCCCCTACTCGAAGGCGACTCGCGGGAACATCACCGTGACGCTGGTCTGACCTTCGTCGTTTCCACATCGGCAGCCGCACCCTTGGACGTGGGGTGCGGCTGCTTCCCGGCCGGGGGCGCCTGCCGGGTGCCGTGCGGGTCCGGCTGCCGGCCGGTCACGGCTGGTCGCGCCCACGCGGCGGAGCCGCACACCGATGCGGTCCCGCATCCCCTCAGGGTGCTGCCAGGGCCGCTCGCTGGACGGCCGCCGCCAGCCTGTTGTTCTCCGGGGCCGCTCCGCCCGGGAACGCGAACCTGCGCCTCGTGTAGCCGTAGGCGATGCCGCTGTGCGGGTCCGCGAAGGCCTGGACGCCGTTCGCGCCGCTGTGGCCCAGGGTGCCGGCGCCCAGGAAGGGGTGCCAGGTGTCGGCGGTCGCCTGGAAGCCGAGACCGAAGGACTTGTGGGCGCGGGCCACCAGGTCGTAGCCCGAGGAGTGGATCTGGCCGAACTCCGCCAGCGTGTCCTCCTTCAGCAGGGGGCTGCTGCCGTCCACCTCGCTGATCATCACCGCGTACATGCCCGCGAGACCGCGCGCCGAGCCGACGCCGCCCACCGAGGCGGGGCCCCCGGCGCGGATCAGCCGCTCGTTGGGCAGGCTCTCCAGATCGGTGGGCTGGGCGCCGTGCCGGTTGAAGGCGATCGAGGCGAGGGTGTGCGGGCCGGCCGGCTCGGCGTCGAGCTGGGCCTGCTGCGCGGGGGCCGGCAGCATCGGCTGGACCGGGCGGAAGCGCGGCTCGTGCGCGGCCGGCAGACCCAGGTGGAGGTCGAGGCCGTGGGGGGCGCGGATCCGCTCCCCGTAGACCTCCTGGAGGGTACGGCCCGTCGCCCGGCGGACGACCTCGCCGGTCAGCGCGCCGATGACCAGCGCGTGGTAGCCGAACGCCGTGCCCGGCCGCCAGAAGGGCCGCTGGTCGGCGAGGCGCTCGGCGATCATCCGGTCGTCGGCCAGCTCGGCGAGGGTGAACCCGGCGTCGGTGCCGATCAGCCCCGCGCGGTGCGTGAGGAGGTCCCGCAGGGTCAGCGCGCCCTTGCCCTCGGCCGCGAACTCCGGCCAGTAGTAGGTGACTTTGCGGTCCAGCTCCAGCGTGCCGTCCTGCACGAGCAGCGCCGCGACCAGGTGGGCCGCGCCCTTCGTGGCCGAGTACACGGCGTACAGCGTGTCGCCCGTCACCCCGGGGCCCGCCCACAGGTCCACGACCCGGCGGCCGTGGACGTACGCGCACAACTGGCCCTCGTAGTCCTGCCGCTCCCCGGCGACGAGGGCGGCGAACTCCTCGCGCACCGGCTCGAAGCCCTCGGCGACCGCGCCCTGGACGGTGATCTCCTGCGTCATCCACTCTCCTTGACCGATCCGCTGCCCGCTGCTCCCCGTCGGCGCAACGCCCCGTCGAGTGCGGGCGTTCCGAGATCGGTACGGCGGGACGTGCCCGTTCGACTCAACCCCGTGCGGGCCGGCGGGTGTCACGGATGCCCCGGACGGCGGACGGAACGGAACGGCGCGGGGTGCGCCGGGGCGTACCGGCGACGGGCTCAGGTGCACCACCACAGGAAACGGTCGCAGGTCCTGGTGGGCGAGGGCGTGGGGGTGGGGGCGGCGGTCGTCGGGGCCGCGGTGGGGGTGGCGGCGGGCGCGCTGGCGGCCGGGCCGGCGGGGGTGGTCGCGGCCGTACCGGAGTGCGTGCCGGCCGGCGGCCGGCCCTCGTCGGTGTCCTCGGCGGAAGGGGAGGCGGAGTCCTTGGCCTTGTCCTTGTCCTTGTCCTTCGCGGACTTCGAGGGGGACGCCGAGGCCGGGGCGTCCGGGGAGGCGGAACCGGCCGCGCCCGCGGTGGTGCCGGGGACGGTGCCGCCCGGGTCCGCGGTGCGGTCCGGCGCGGGGGAGGCGGCACCGCCGTCCGCCGTGGTGTCCCCGGCGGGGGCCGGGGCGTCACTGGAGAACGGCGAGAAGGGCGCGTCCGTGCCGAGTTCGGCGAAGCTCAGTCCGCCGGCCGCGAGCACGAACCCGGCCGCGATCAGCACGGTGCGGCGACGGCGGCGGCGGTGCACGGCGGCCTTGCGGTCCCGCCGGCTCGCCCCGGCCCGGGCGGCCCGCCGGCCGCCGGGGGCGGCCTCCTCGGCGGTCCCACGGCCGGCGGACCCGCCCGCGTCCTCGTCCGGGTACTCACCCGCGACCTCGTCCGCGGCCTCGTCCGCGTACTCGTCCGTGCGGCCGGCGGCGTGGGCGGCCGCGCCGGTCTCCGGCCACCGGTCCGGGTCGTCCGGCGCCTCGGGCGCGCCGAGCGGGTCGTTGGGGGCGTCGTACGGGTTGCCGTACGCCGTCGGCGGCTGCGCGTACCCGTGCCCGTACGCGTGCGGGTGCGCGGCCGGCGCGGCCGTGGTGACGACGGGACGGCCGGCCGGCGTTCCGCACCCGGGGCAGGCCAGGGCGCCGTTGAGGTGCCGTTGGCACGGGGGGCAGTAGTCCATGACGCGGGAAGACTAAGGTCCGCGCGAGCCCCGTTCCAGGCGGGGCTGTGAAGGTTTCGTGCGAGATCGAAAGAGTTCTCGAAAGCCTTGCCGAAACCGTTACCTGTTCGCCCCATTGACACCCCTGCCGGACCATCCTTACTGTCACGCCAGCATTTCGAACGTGTGACGAAATCTCGAACAGTCTGAAGGGCAACTGCCGTGCGCATCACCGGAATCAGCACGCACGTGGTCGGCACGCCGTGGCGCAACCTGACCTACGTCCAGGTGCACACCGACGAGGGCATCACGGGAGTCGGCGAGACCCGGATGCTCGGGCACACCGACGCGCTGATCGGCTATCTGCGGGAAGCCGAGACCAACCACATTCTCGGATCGGACCCGTTCGCTGTCGAGGACCTGGTGCGCCGGATGAAGTACGGCGACTACGGCCGTGCGGGTGAGATCGTCATGTCCGGCATCGCGGTCGTCGAGATGGCGTGCTGGGACATCAAGGGCAAGGCACTGGGCGTACCGGTGTGGCAGCTGCTCGGCGGGAAGGTGACCGACAAGGTCAAGGCGTACGCCAACGGGTGGTACACGACCGAGCGAACGCCGGAGGCGTACCACAAGGCCGCGCAGGGGGTGATGGAGCGCGGGTACAAGGCGCTGAAGATCGACCCGTTCGGCACCGGGCACTTCGAACTGGACCACGAGCAGACCCGGTACGCCGTCTCGCTCATCGAGGCCGTGCGGGACGCCATCGGCCCGGAGGCCGAGCTGATGCTGGAGATGCACGGCCGGTTCTCCCCCGCCACCGCCGTCCGGCTGGCCAAGGAGATGGCCCCCTTCAAGCCGGCCTGGCTGGAGGAGCCGGTGCCGCCGGAGAACCTGAAGGCGCTGGAGAAGGTCGCCGCGAAGGTCGACATCCCGGTCGCCACCGGTGAACGCATCCACGACCGGATCGAGTTCCGCGAGCTGTTCGACAGCCAGTCCGTGGACATCATCCAGCCGGACGTCGGCCACATCGGCGGCATCTGGGAGACCCGGAAGCTGGCCGCCACCGCCGAGACCCACTACATGCTGGTCGCCCCGCACAACGTGGGCGGGTCCGTGCTCACCGCCGCCTCCCTCCAAGTCGGGTTCACCTCCCCGAACTTCAAGATCCTGGAGCACTTCAACGACTTCGCGGACGCGGAGATCAAGAAGGTGGTCAAGGGCGCGCCGCAGGTCGTGGACGGCTACTTCCACCTCTCCGACGCGCCCGGTCTCGGCGTCGAGCTGGACGTCGACGCGGCGGCCGAGTTCCCGCAGCAGCAGGCCCGGTTCGACCTGTGGGCCGAGGGCTGGGAACAGCGCAAGCCGAAGGCCGTCAAGTGAGCTCCCAGGTCCTCGTCGAGGCTCCGGGCGCGCACCGGGTCGAGCCCCACACACCGCGCGAGCCCGGTCCCGGCGAGGCGCTGGTCGCGGTGCACGCGGCCGGCATCTGCGGCAGCGACCGCGAGGTGTACCAGGGCAACCGGCCCGAAGGGTACGTGCGGTATCCGCTCACCCCCGGGCACGAGTGGTCCGGGACCGTGCGGGCGGTGGGCGCCGGGGTGCCCGGCTCGCTCGTCGGCCGCAAGGTGGTCGGCGAGGGCTTCCGCAACTGCCAGGTCTGCGACCGCTGTCACGCGGGCGAGACCACGCTGTGCACGGCCGGGTACGAGGAGACCGGGTTCACGCAGCCCGGCGCCATGGCGGCCACGCTCACGCTGCCCGCGCGGCTGCTGCACGTCCTGCCGGACGGGGCCGACCTGACCGCCGCCGCGCTGCTGGAGCCGGCCGCCTGCATCGCCGCCGCCGCGCTGAAGGCGAACGCCCGGCCGGGTGAGCGGGTCGCGGTGGTCGGCACGGGCACGCTGGGCATGTTCGCCGTGCAGTTCCTGAAGGCGGTCTCGCCGGCGGAGCTGCTCGTGGTGGGCACGCGGGGCGACCGCGAGGCGCTGTCCCGGCGGTTCGGGGCGAGCGACTTCCGGCTGAAGGACCGGAAGCTGCCCGACGACTTCGACGTGGTGATCGAGACCGCCGGTTCGGCGTCCGCCGCGCGCACCGCCGCCGCGCTGCTGCGGCGCGGCGGCCGGCTGGTCCTCACCGGGATCCCGGCGGCGGGCGCTGACGGGCTCGACCCGACCGACCTCGTCGTACGGCAGCTGGAGGTGCACACCGTCTTCGGGGCGCCGCCGGACGCCTGGGCGTACGCCGTGCGGGTGTTCGGCGCCGGGTTGCTGGATCCCCTGCCGCTGGTCACGCACGAGCTGCCGCTGACCGAGTTCCCGCAGGCCATCGAGCTGGTGGGGGCCGGTGATCCGAAGGTGGGCAAGGTGCTGCTCCGCCCCTGACCGTACGCCGGCCGGGGCGCGACCTGACGGCGCCCCGGCCGGCGTACACCCGGCGCATTTCCGTACCGAGAGCCGCGAACCTCGTCCGAAATACCGAACACGAAGGACAGCTTGTGACCGACGCTTCCGCTCCGGCAGCCCGCAGGCCCGGCGAGCAGGTGCTCGCCGCACTCGGCCTGGCCGCGCCCGCCCTCGACCCCGCCGACGCCTCCGCCCACACCTTCCCGGGCGGCGGTCGCTGGCGCACCGAGATCCCCTCGTGCGAGGGTCCCGAAGCGCTGGCGGTCGTCCTCAAGGAGGCCTCGCGCCTCGACGTGCCGATCCACCGGATCAGCCAGGGCAGCGGCGTGTGGATGCTCACCGACGCCGAGATCACCGAGATGGTCGACGCCACCGCCGAACGCGACATCGAACTCTGCCTGTTCACCGGCCCGCGCGGCACCTGGGACATCGGCGGCTCGGTGCGGTCCGACTCGCGGGGGGCCGGACTGCGCGCCCGGGGCCACGACGCGGTCGCCGGCTGCGTCGAGGACGCCGTCCGGGCCACCGAACTGGGCGTGAAGTGCCTGCTGGTCGCCGACGAGGGCGTGCTGTGGACCCTGCACCGGGCCCGCGAGAGCGGCATCATCCCGGCCGACACCACGCTGAAGGTCTCGGCGCTCATCGGCCCCGTCAACCCGGCCTCGTACGCCGTCTACGAGCGGCTCGGCGCCGACTCCGTCAACGTGCCCAGCGATCTGACGCTGGACCACCTCACCGAGATCCGCCGGGTGTCCGGCGCCCCGATGGACATGTACATCGAGGCCCCCGACGACCTCGGCGGCTACGTCCGGATGTACGAGGTCGCCGAGCTGATCCGGCGCGGGGCACCGCTCTACCTGAAGTTCGGCCTGTCCAAGGCGCCCGGCATCTACCCGTGGGGCACCCACCTCAGAGACGTCACCCTGGACACCGCCCGGGAGCGGGTGCGGCGCGGCCGGCTCGCCCTGGACCTGCTCGCCCGGCACGGCGCGGACGGCGACATGGCGCCGCTCGGCTCCCGGCTGCCGGGGGCGTTGCACCGGTTCGCCTCCGAAGGTGCCACGGACTGACCCGATGGGGACCGCGGGCCGTGCGTGGCGGGTCGCTCCCCCAAGTCCTCGACTCCGCTCGAACCCGGGGGGGACCCCCATCGCGGCGGAGCCGCATATCGGCCACAGTCCCGCGCCCCCTTCAGGGCGCTTCACCGACCTCGCTCAACAAGCTCCGAACGACGAGAAGAACAGGGACCGATCACCATGCGCACTCGTAGAAGCGCCCTCGCCGCCATAGCCGGCGCCGCCTCGCTCGCCCTCACCCTGACCGCCTGCGGCCAGAGCGGCGAGGGCGGCAGCAAGCAGAAGTCGGGTGACGTCAAGGGCGCCACCATCGGCATCGCCATGCCGACCAAGTCATCCGAGCGCTGGATCTCCGACGGCAAGAACGTCGTCAAGGACCTTGAGGCCAAGGGCTACAAGACCAAGCTGGTCTACGGGGAGGACGACCCCGAGCAGCAGGTCTCCCAGATCGAGAACCTGATCACCCAGGGCGTCAAGGGCCTGATCATCGCGGCCATCGACAACAAGTCGCTGAACAGCGTGCTCCAGCAGGCCGCGGACGCGAACATCCCGGTCATCTCCTACGACCGGCTGATCCTGGGCACCAAGAACGTCGACTACTACGCCTCGTTCGACAACGAGAAGGTCGGCAAGCTCCAGGGCCAGTACATCGTCGACAAGCTCGGGCTGAGCAAGGGCAAGAAGGGCCCGTTCAACATCGAGCTGTTCGCCGGCTCCAACGACGACAACAACACCAAGTACTTCTTCGGCGGCGCCATGAGCGTCCTCCAGCCGTACATCGACAAGAAGCAGCTGGTGGTCAAGTCCGGGCAGACGAAGCTGCCGCAGGTCGTCACCCTGCGCTGGGACGGCACCACCGCGCAGAAGCGCATGGAGGACATCCTCACCTCCTCCTACAAGAGCGGCCGGGTCGACGCGGTCCTGTCGCCGTACGACGGCATCTCCATCGGCATCCTGTCCGCGCTGAAGTCGGACGGCTACGGCTCGGGCAGCAAGGCGCTGCCGGTCATCACCGGCCAGGACGCCGAGCTGGCCTCGGTGAAGTCGATCATCGCCGGTCAGCAGACGCAGACCGTGTACAAGGACCTCCGCAAGCTCGCCGAGGTCGCCGCCACGATGATGGACGACTCCCTGAAGGGCAAGAAGCCGCAGGTCAACGACACCAAGACCTACGACAACGGCACCAAGGTCGTGCCCGCCTACCTGCTCCAGCCGGTGAGCGTCGACAAGGGCAACTACAAGCAGGTGCTGGTCGACGGGGGTTACTACGCCGAGGCCGATCTCAAGTAACCCGCCCTTTTCCTACGGATTGAAAGGCACGACCATGGCGGGACCCGTCCTGGAAATGCGCTCGATCGTCAAGACCTTTCCCGGTGTCAAGGCGCTGTCGGACGTCACGCTGACCGTCCGGCAGGGCGAGGTCCACGCCATCTGCGGGGAGAACGGCGCCGGCAAGTCCACCCTCATGAAGGTGCTGTCCGGCGTGCACCCGCACGGCAGCTACGAGGGCGACGTCCTCTTCGGGGGAGAGACCTGCCGGTTCCGGGACATCCGGGCGAGCGAGCAGCACGGCATCGTGATCATCCATCAGGAGCTGGCCCTGGTGCCGCACCTGTCCATCGCCGAGAACCTGTTCCTCGGCAACGAGCACGCCACGCGCGGCCTCATCAACTGGCGCGAGACCCTGCGCCACGCCACCGAACTGCTGCGCCGGGTCGGTCTGGACGAGCACCCGGAGACCCGGGTCGCCGACATCGGCGTGGGCAAGCAGCAGCTGGTGGAGATCGCCAAGGCGCTGTCCAAGCAGGTGAAGCTGCTGATCCTGGACGAGCCGACGGCGGCCCTGAACGACGAGGACAGCGACAAGCTCCTCGACCTGATCCTGGAGCTGAAGAACCAGGACATCACCTCGATCATCATCTCCCACAAGCTCAACGAGATCCGCAAGGTCGCCGACTCGGTGACGATCATCCGGGACGGCCGGTCCATCGAGACCCTCGACGTGAAGGCGCCGGGGACGACCGAGGAGCGGATCATCGCCGGCATGGTCGGCCGCGACCTCGACCACCGCTTCCCCGAGCGCAGCCCGCACCAGCCGGAGGAGGGCGCGGCACCGGCGCTGGAGATCCGCGACTGGACCGTGTTCCACCCGATCGACCAGCAGCGCAAGGTCGTCGACGACGTGTCGCTGACCGTGCGCCGCGGGGAGATCGTGGGCATCGCGGGCCTGATGGGCGCGGGCCGCACCGAACTCGCGATGAGCGTCTTCGGGCGGACGTACGGACGGTACGCGGGCGGCACCGTCCTGAAGGACGGCACGGAGATCCGGACGAAGACGGTCGCGGAGGCCATCGGACACGGCATCGCGTACGTCACCGAGGACCGCAAGCACTACGGCCTGAACCTCATCGACACCATCAACCGGAACATCTCGCTGACCGCGCTGGACAAGGTGGCCAGGCGGGGTGTGGTGGACGAGCACGAGGAGCGGCAGGTCGCCGAGGGATTCCGGACCTCCATGAACATCAAGGCGCCCACGGTGTTCGAGCCGGTGGGCAAGCTCTCCGGCGGCAACCAGCAGAAGGTCGTCCTCAGCAAGTGGATCTTCGCCGGGCCGGACGTGCTGATCCTCGACGAACCGACCCGCGGCATCGACGTGGGCGCCAAGTACGAGATCTACACGGTCATCGACCAGCTCGCCGCCCAGGGCAAGGCGGTCGTCTTCATCTCCTCCGAGCTGCCCGAGCTGCTCGGCATGTGCGACCGCATCTACACGATGGCCGCCGGGCGGCTGACCGGCGAGGTGTCCCGGGCCGAGGCCACGCAGGAAGTGCTGATGCGCCATATGACGAAGGACAAAGAGGTAACGCGATGAGCACGGATGTGACCGCCAAGAGCCCGGCCCCCGCGCCGCCGGGCAGGAGCGGACCGGCCGCCGGCGGGGGGCTGCTCGGCCTGGTGCTGGCCGGACTGCGCCGCAACATGCGCCAGTACGGCATGCTGATCGCGCTCGGCCTGATCGTGGTCCTCTTCGCGATCTGGACCGACGGCGACCTGCTGCTGCCCCGCAACGTCTCCAACCTGGTGCTGCAGAACAGCTACATCCTGATCCTCGCGATCGGCATGATGCTGGTGATCATCGCCGGGCACATCGACCTGTCGGTCGGCTCGCTCACGGCGTTCGTCGGCGCCTTCGCGGCCGTACTGACCGTGCAGCACGGGGTGGCCTGGCCGATCGCACTGGTGCTGTGCCTGGCGGTCGGCGCGGTCGCCGGCTCGGTCCAGGGCTACCTGATCGCCTATCTCGGCATCCCGTCGTTCATCGTCACCCTCGCCGGGATGCTGCTCTTCCGCGGCCTCACCGAGATCCTCCTCAAGGGCCAGACCCTCGGCCCCTTCCCCGACGGCCTGCAGAAGCTCGGCAACGGCTTCCTGCCCGAGGCCGGCCCGCACACCAACTACCACAACCTCACGCTGCTGCTCGGGATCGTCCTGATCGCGGCCGTGGTCTGGCAGGAGTTCCGGGACCGCCGCCGCCAGCAGGAGTTCTCCCTGGACGTGCTGCCGGTCCGGCTGTTCCTGCTCAAGCTGACCGCCCTGGTCGCCGCGATCCTCGTGCTCACCCTGCTGCTCGCCAGCTACAAGGGCGCCCCGATCGTGCTGATCATCCTCGGCGCGCTGGTCGTCGGCTACGGATACATCATGCGCAACGCGGTCTTCGGCCGGCACATCTACGCGATCGGCGGCAACCTGCCGGCGGCCAAGCTGTCCGGCGTGAAGGACAAGAAGGTCACCTTCTACGTCTTCCTGAACATGGGCGTGCTCGCGGCCCTGGCCGGCATGGTGGTCGCCGCCCGGCTGAACGCGGCCTCGCCGAAGGCGGGCGTCAACTTCGAACTGGAGGCGATCGCCTCCTCGTTCATCGGCGGCGCTTCCATGAGCGGCGGTGTCGGCACCGTCCTCGGCGCCATCATCGGCGGTCTCGTCCTCGGCGTGCTGAACAACGGCATGAACCTCCTCAGCGTCGGCACCGACTGGCAGCAGGTCATCAAGGGCCTCGCCCTGCTGGTGGCGGTCGGGTTCGACGTGTGGAACAAGCGCAAGTCCGGTTCGTAAGCGCCCAGACAACACGGAGCCGCACCATGGAACTGAACAGACGCACGGTCATAGCAGGAGCAGCGGCGGCGGGCCTGGCCGCCACCACCCTCGGCACCGGCAGCGCCGAGGCCGCCACCGGTGGTCACGCAGGCCGGAAGCCGGTGAAGGAACTCTTCGGCACGCTCGCCGACGGCACCAAGGTGTACCGCTGGTCGCTGGCGAACGGCGGCACCCGGCTGAAGGTGCTCTCCTACGGCGGCATCGTCCAGACCCTGGAGATCCCCGACCGGCACGGCCGCCACGCCAACGTGGTGGCGGGCTTCGACAACCTCGCCGACTACGTGGCGAAGAGCCCGTACTTCGGCGCCCTGATCGGCCGGTACGGCAACCGCATCGGCAAGGGGCGGTTCACGCTGGACGGCACGGCGTACCAGCTCTCCGTGAACGACGGCGTCAACAGCCTGCACGGCGGGGCCAAGGGCTTCGACAAGCACGTGTGGCACGTCGAGCCGTTCACCAGGGGCTCGGACGTCGGGCTGCACCTGCACTACACCAGCGGCGACGGTGAGATGGGCTACCCGGGCACGCTGCGGACGAAGGTGACGTACACCCTCGACCGGCACGGCGACTGGCGCATCGACTACGAGGCCACCACCGACAAGGCCACCGTCGTCAACCTCACCAGCCACGTCTACTGGAACCTCACCGGCGAGGGCAGCGGCACGATCGAGGACCACGAGCTGTCCATCGCCGCGTCCCGGTACACCCCCACCGACTCGGGGCTGATCCCCACCGGCGAGCTGGCCCAGGTCGCGGGCACCCCGTTCGACTTCCGGCACGCCAAGCCGATCGGCCGGGACATCCGGGCGGGCCATGAGCAGCAGGTGCAGGCCAAGGGCTACGACCACAACTGGGTCCTGGACAAGGGGATCACGGCGAAGCCCGAGCACATCGCGACCCTGCGCGACCCTCGCTCGGGCCGCACCCTGAAGATCGCCAGCGACCAGCCGGGCCTGCAGTTCTACTCCGGCAACTTCCTCGACGGGACGCTCACCGGCACCGGTGGCCGCACCTACCGGCAGGGCGACGCCCTGTGCCTGGAGACGCAGCACTTCCCGGACTCACCGAACCACGCGAACTTCCCGTCGACGGTGCTGCGGCCGGGGCAGACGTACCGGACGACGACGGTGCACACGTTCGGAAGGTGAACCGGCTCACACCCCGGGTGAGTTGAACGCCACCGGGGTCTCCTCCGTATCGAAGGGCGGCCCGTGCTCCCCCGCACGGGCCACCTGAACGGAGGTCCCCTTGGCCGGCAACGTCACCTCGTTGTTCCGCGGCACCGCCGCGCACAGCCCCTCCATGGCGGCGCTGACGCGGGAGGGCGGCGACGGGACCGGCCCGGTGGACTTCTGCATCCCCTGCAACCCGTACTTCCCGACGCCCGCCATGTTCGAGGAGCTGGCGGGCCGGCTGCGGGAGATCGTCACGTACTACCCGAGCAGCGCCGACACCATCACCGGTGAACTGTGCTCGCTGCTGCGGCTGCCGCCGCAGTGCGTGGCGATGGGCAACGGCTCCACGGAGCTGATCACCTGGATCGACCACCTCCTGGTCCGCGAGTCCCTGGCCGTCCCGGTCCCCACCTTCGGCCGCTGGACCGACCAGCCGATGGAGACGGGCAAGCGGGTCGACATGTTCCCGCTCCAGGAGGCGAACGGCTTCGCCCTGGACCTCGCCCAGTACGCCGAGTTCATCCGCGCCCGGGGCACCCGGGTCGCCGTGGTCTGCAACCCGAACAACCCCGACGGCGGCTATCTGCGCCGGCAGCAGGTGGTGCAGTTCATGGACGCCATGGCGGACCTGGACCTCGTCGTGGTCGACGAGTCGTTCCTGGAGTTCGCCGACGCGGAGGCCGAGCCCAGCGTCGTCCAGGAGGCCGTGCTCCGCCCCAACGTGATCGTGCTGCGCAGCCTCGGCAAGAACTTCGGCCTGCACGGTATCCGCTTCGGCTACCTCGTCGCCAATCCGGCGCTGGCCGGCAAGGTCCGCTCGATGCTGCCGAAGTGGAACCTCAACTCCTTCGCCGAGCACGTGGTGTTCATGCTGAAGGAGCACGGGACCGAGTACGCCCGGAGCCTGACGCAGGTCCGCCGCGACCGGCTGGAGATGGCCAGCCACCTCTCCGCGCTCCCCGGCCTCACCGTCTACCCCTCCCAGGGGAACTTCCTCTTCGTGCGCCTGCCCGTGGGCGCCGAGGGCACGGTGGTGCGGGACCGGATGCTCACCGAGCACCGGATCCTGGTCCGCGAGTGCGGCAACAAGATCGGATCCTCCAGCCGCTTCCTGCGGCTCGTGGTGCGCCCCCAGGTCGACGTGCGTCGCCTGGTGTCCGGCCTGGAACAGGTGCTCTACGGGTCCGGGAGGGGAGCCGCCGTACCCGAGCCGGGCACCGGGACCAGCTACAGCTCGGGTACGGCGGCGGTCGACCGGCTGGTCAGCGAGACCAACGGGGCCGGGATGCAGCTGACCGCGGCCGGCCCCGCTCCGGCCGCCGGCACCGGCATGCCGCTCCCCGCCGCCGTCACGCCGGCCGGCGGCGGGATGCCGATGCCGGCGGCAGCCCAGCCGGCCCCCGCCCCGGCCCCGCAGCCGGCGTTCACCCCCGCGCCGGCGCCCATGCCCGCAGCGGTCCCACAGCCGGCGCCCGTACCCGCCCCGGCCCCCCAGCCGGCCTTCACCCCGGTCCCGGCACCCGTACCCGCCCCGGCCCCGCAACCGGCGTTCACCCCGGTCCCGGCACCGGTGCCCGTGCCCGCCCCGCAACCGGCGTTCACCCCGGCGCCGGTGCCCGTGCCCGCCCCGGCCGCCGTGGCCGTGCCGCCGGCCCCCGCCGTCGCCCCCACTCCGCCCGGGGTTCCGGCCCGTGGCGGGCTCACCGCGGCCCAGGTGCGCGGGATGACGGCACCGGCGCCTGCCGCGGGCCTGACCCCGGCCCCCGCGACGGGCTGGCCCAACGCCCGGAGCTGGCCGAACGCGGCGGGAACGGGCCAGGCAGCCGGCTGATCCCTCCCCTTCCAGCCGACCGGGTCGGGTGGTGGGTGGGCGAGGCCGGGGTCCAGGGGCGGAGCCCCTGGCGGGGTCTGCGGCGGAGCCCCAGAGGGGCGGCGCGACGGAGGGCGGGACGTCGGAGGGCGGCGCGTCAGAGGACCACGCTCAGCGCGGCCAGCGCGACGCAGCCGGCGCACACCGCGAGGGCGATGCCCACGCAGCGCCGGCGCAGCTCCCGGTAGCGCTGCTCGTACTCCGCGCGCAGCGACACGCACCGGGCCGCGATCCGTTCGAGGTCCCCCTTGGCCCGTTGCAGGCTGTCGGCGACGTACCGCTGCTCGATCTGCTCCCGCTGTGCCGTCGTCAGCCACTCCAGGGGGCCGGCGAACTCGCGGGCGCGCCGCTCGGCCTCCGCGACCCGGGCCTGCCACAGCAGGTAGCCCTCCACCTCGTTGCCGAGGTCACCGCCGGCGCCCGCCCCCTGTTTGGGCAGACCGCTCACCCGTGACCCCGCTGGTCGCCGGCCGGGAGCGCGTGGGCCTCTTGTTCCCGCATCGCGATGTCCGGGTGGTGCAGGTCGAACGCCGGGGACTCCGAACGGATCCGCGGCAGGGTGACGAAGTTGTGCCGCGGCGGCGGGCAGGAGGTCGCCCACTCCAGGGAGCGGCCGTAGCCCCACGGGTCGTCCACGCCGACCGGTTTGCCGTACTTGGCCGTCTTCCACACGTTGTAGAAGAACGGCAGCATGGACAGGCCGAGCAGGAAGGAGCTGATGGTGGAGACCGTGTTCAGCGCGGTGAAGCCGTCGGCGGCCAGGTAGTCGGCGTACCGGCGCGGCATGCCCTCGGCACCCAGCCAGTGCTGGACCAGGAAGGTGCCGTGGAAGCCGACGAACAGCGTCCAGAAGGTGCCACCGAAGAGGAAGGTGACGAGGAAGCCGGCGGCCCAGAGCATCGGCGTCTCGAAGGACAGCGAGCCCTTCCACATGGTGCCGATCCAGTTGAAGAACTTCACGCCGGTCGGGACGGCGATGAGGAACGTACATGTGGTGCGCCCACACCGTCAGGGACAGGCCCGCGATCGCGATGGTCGCGGCGACCAGACCCATGTAGCCGAAGATCGGCTTGCGGGCGAAGACCGGGATGACCTCGGTGACGATCCCGAAGAACGGCAGCGCGATGATGTACACCTCCGGATGGCCGAAGAACCAGAAGAGGTGCTGCCACAGGAGTGCGCCGCCGTTGGTCGCGTCGAAGACGTGGGCGCCGAGCTTGCGGTCCGCCTCCAGCGCGAACAGCGCCGCCGCGAGGACCGGGAAGGCGAGCAGGACCAGGACGGCGGTCAGCAGCACGTTCCACACGAAGATCGGCATG
>NZ_JOIU01000008.1 GCF_000720135.1 Streptomyces sp. NRRL S-1022
CGACTCTATCAGATCTTTTCTCGATCCGATTTCCTCGGTGCTTTCCAGGTTCCCGCTCTCGCGTTTCCCTTTCCGGCGGTTCCGACTTTATCAGAAGTTTTCAGCCGGTCTGACCGGCCGCTCATTTCTGAGTAATCGGAGGGCTTCTCGGAATGTCGTTCACGACTTCTGAAGAAGCGATGTAGATTGTATCGGCTGCCCGCTGGACCTGTCCAGTTCCAGGCAACTGTTTGAATCTACCTCCCCACTCCCTCCGTGTCAACGGCTCTCGCGGGGCGAACAGGAGACTAACAGGTCACGGGGGCCGAGTGCACATCCGGCGAACTCAGGCAGCCGTGGGCACGGAGGCGCTGCGGTCCGCCGCTTCGAGGTCACCGGTCTCGCCTGCGCGGGCCGCGCGACCGCCCAGGACGTAGACGTACGCCAGGAAGGCCAGCTCGGCCGCGATCCCGATGCCGATGCGGGCCCAGGTGGGCAGGCCGGAGGGGGTGACGAAGCCTTCGATGGCGCCGGAGACGAACAGGACCAGGGCGAGACCGATGGCCATGCCGACGGCTGCTCGTCCCTCCTCGGCGAGGGCCGCGCGCCGGGTGCGTGGGCCGGGGTCGATGAGGGTCCAGCCGAGGCGCAGGCCCGTACCGGCGGCGACGAAGACCGCGGTCAGTTCGAGCAGGCCGTGCGGGAGGACCAGGCCGAGGAAGGTGTCGAGGCGGCCGGCCGAGGACATGAGGCCGAAGCCGACGCCGAGGTTGAGCATGTTCTGGAACAGGATCCAGAGGACGGGCAGGCCGAGGAAGACGCCCAGGACCAGGCACAGCGCCGCCGCCTGGGCGTTGTTCGTCCACACCTGGGCGGCGAAGGCGGCCGCGGGGTGGCTGGAGTAGTAGGTCTCGTACTCGCCGCCCGGGCGGGTCAGCTCGCGCAGCTGGCTGGGCGCCGCGATGGACGACTGCACCTCGGGGTGGGTGCCGATCCACCAGCCCAGGAGGACGGCGACCGCGGTGGAGACGAGCGCCGTGGGCACCCACCAGTGGCGGGCGCGGTAGACCGCGGCCGGGAAGCCCTGGGTCAGGAAGCGCGTCACGTCACGCCAGGAGGCGCGGCGGGTGCCGGCGACGGCGCTGCGCGCGCGTGCCACGAGTTGGCTGAGCCGTCCCGTCAGTTGCGGGTCCGGTGCGCTGGACTGGATGAGGGAGAGATGGGTGGCGGTGCGCTGGTAGAGGGCGACGAGTTCGTCCGCTTCGGTGCCGGTGAGCCGGCGCCGGCGGCGGAGCAGTGCATCGAGCCGGTCCCATTCCGCTCGGTGTACGGAGACGAAGACGTCCAGGTCCATCGGGTCTGCCTGCTCCTCGGCTGGTCGTCCACGGCGCGACGTGGACGCTCGTCGTTGCTGTCAGCTTGTAGTACTGGGGCGCGATGCGCCCACAGCTTGGCAGACTGGCGGTTCAGGGGGCGGACCAGGAAAGGGCGGCGGGCGTGAGTGAGCTGGTGACGGGCGAGGCGGTGGCGCTCGAACTGCGGCCCGCGAAGCTGCCGAGCAGGGCGCTCGCCGTATTGCTCGACCTGGTGGTGGCGATGGTGGTGTATCTGGTCGTGATCATCGTGCTGGTGGCGTCGACGGCTTCGCTGGACGAGGCCGCACAGGTGGCGCTGTCGATCACGGCGTTCCTGCTGGTGCTGGTCGGCGGCCCCATAGCCGTCGAGACGCTCAGTCACGGGCGTTCGCTGGGGAAGCTGGCGTTCGGGCTGCGGGTGGTGCGGGACGACGGGGGGCCGATCCGGTTCCGGCACGCGCTGGTGCGGGGCGCGATCGGAGTGGTCGAGATCGTGATGACGTTCGGCGTGGTGGCCTGTATCGCCTCGCTGGTATCGGCGCGGGGGCGGCGGCTCGGTGACGTGTTCGCCGGGACGCTGGTCGTGCGCGAGCGGATACCGGCCGGGCGGACCGGGTTCGTTCCGCCTCCCCCGCCGTGGCTCGCGGGGCGGTTCGCGGGGCTGGACCTGTCGGCCGTTCCGGACGGGCTGTGGCTCGCCGTCCGGCAGTACCTGACCCGGATGCACCAGCTCGATCCGCGGGTGTCGGCGGAGATGGCACAGCGGCTGGCGGCCGATCTCGCCGGCCGTACGGGGACGCCGGTGCCGCAGGATCTGCCTCCGGCCGCCTTCCTGGCGGCCGTGGTCCACGAGCGGCAGTCCCGTGAGGCCCGGCAGGCGTTCGGCCACGGTGGTGCGGGGTCGGCCGGCTTCCCGCCGCCGGTGGCACAGCCGA
The DNA here is from genome assembly GCF_000720135.1 of Streptomyces sp. NRRL S-1022. Taxonomy (GTDB): domain Bacteria; phylum Actinomycetota; class Actinomycetes; order Streptomycetales; family Streptomycetaceae; genus Streptomyces. The sequence goes on from NZ_JOIU01000008.1 coordinate 2,270, forward strand.
GTGCGCCTGCCTCGTATCCGGCGCAAGCCGCCTATCCGGGTCCCTCGTCGTCCTACGAGCCCTCTTCCCCGCCGCCTGACCGATCTCCGTACCGGTCCGGGCCCTCTCCGCAAGCTCCGGCTTCGTACCGGTCCGCCGCCCACCAGCCGTCGCAGCCGCCGGCACCGCTCGCTCCCTCGCCTGCCCCGCGGGGCGACGAGTCGCGGCTCGACCGGCCGGCCACCGGGTTCGCGCCGCCGGCGTAGCGCGGGCGGGGTCCGCCGGCGCGGTGCCGTCCGGAGCCAGGCGGTTCATGCGCGTCAGGCTGGGTCAGGCGAATCTCGACGGTGGTGACTCCAGGTCCTCCAGCTCGATCCCGGGTGCGGAGAGGACCACGTCGCCGGCGATGTGGACGGTGTGCTGTTCGCCGGTGTCCAGGGCTGTGACCTGGTATTCGTCCACGGTCAGGGGGCCGTTGTCAGTGGCGTGTGCTTCGCTGTTCACCAGAGCCCAGGACTGGTCCACGGTGCGGGGGGCGAGGACCGGGTCGGTGAGGGCCACGAGGCGTACCCGGGTCGCGGCGGACGAGGGGGTGAGGCGCAGGAGCCGGGCAGTGGCGACGAGGAACGCGGGGGACGTGCCGGTGAAGGCGTGGGCGCGCACATTGCCTTCGGTGGCATGGGTGCCGGTGGGGTCGGTGCGGACCCAGGTGACACCGTCGAGGGCGGCGCCGCGCACCTGCCAGCCGCCCGCGTGGAGTTCGAGGCGGATGGGACGGCCGAGGTCGTCCAGGGCGAGGTCGACCGAGCCGCGGTGGTCACCGGCGGGGCCGGTCAGTCGCGAGACGTAGCGCCAGCCGGACGGGCCGGGGGCGCACTGGAAGTGTTCTTCCCCGAGGGGGGTGTGATCGTGCGGATCGTGGAGCGAATAACGGCCGCGGGGCATGGGGGTCCTGGGTCTTGACGGGCTGGTCCGGCCGGAGCCCATAGGTCGGTGGGCCAAGCCATGGGTGGGGGGCCAAAGGGGCAGGCCCCCGGCACGGGGGTGCGGGGGCCTGCCTCGGAGGACCTGCTGCCGGGGATGCGTCGGTGCACCGGCGCATCCCCGGCGGGCCGGACTGTGGGATCGCCGGCTCAGTAGCGGTAGTGGTCCGGCTTGAACGGGCCGTCGACCTCCACGCCGATGTACGCGGCCTGCTCCGGGCGCAGCTTGGTGAGCTTGACGCCGAGCGCGTCCAGGTGGAGGCGGGCGACCTTCTCGTCGAGGTGCTTGGGCAGCACGTAGACGCCGATCGGGTACTCGTCGGGCTTGGTGAACAGCTCGATCTGGGCCAGGGTCTGGTCCGCGAAGGAGTTGGACATCACGAACGACGGGTGGCCGGTGGCGTTGCCCAGGTTCAGCAGGCGGCCCTCGGACAGCACGATGATGACCTTGCCGTCGGGGAACTTCCAGGTGTGGACCTGCGGCTTGACCTCGTCCTTGACGATGCCGGGGATCTTGGCGAGGCCGGCCATGTCGATCTCGTTGTCGAAGTGGCCGATGTTGCCGACGATGGCCTGGTGCTTCATCTTGGCCATGTCCGAGGCCATGATGATGTCCTTGTTGCCGGTCGTGGTGACGAAGATGTCGGCCTTGTCGATGACCTCGTCGAGGGTCGTGACCTGGTAGCCGTCCATCGCGGCCTGCAGGGCGCAGATCGGGTCGATCTCGGTGATGATCACCCGGGCGCCCTGGCCGCGCAGGGACTCGGCGCAGCCCTTGCCCACGTCGCCGTAGCCACAGACGACGGCGGTCTTGCCGCCGATCAGGACGTCGGTGGCGCGGTTGATGCCGTCGACCAGGGAGTGGCGGCAGCCGTACTTGTTGTCGAACTTCGACTTGGTGACGGCGTCGTTGACGTTGATCGCCGGGAAGAGGAGGGAGCCGTCGCGCTGCATCTCGTACAGGCGGTGGACACCGGTGGTGGTCTCCTCGGTGACACCGCGGATCTCCGAGGCCAGCTGGGTCCACTTCTGGGGGTTCTCACCCAGGGTGCGGTGCAGCAGCTGGAGGATGACGCGGTGCTCGTCGGACTCGGCGGTCTCCAGGGCGGGGACCTCACCGGCCTTCTCGTACTCGACGCCCTTGTGGACGAGGAGGGTGGCGTCGCCGCCGTCGTCCAGGATCATGTTCGGGCCGCCGGTGGGGGCGTCCGGCCAGGTCAGCGCCTGCTCGGTGCACCACCAGTACTCCTCCAGGGTCTCGCCCTTCCAGGCGAAGACCGGGACGCCCTGCGGGTTGTCGGGCGTGCCGTTCGGGCCGACGGCGATGGCGGCGGCCGCGTGGTCCTGGGTGGAGAAGATGTTGCAGGAGGCCCAGCGGACCTGCGCGCCGAGGGCGACCAGGGTCTCGATGAGCACGGCGGTCTGCACGGTCATGTGCAGCGAGCCGGTGACGCGGGCGCCGGCGAGGGGCTGGGCCTCGGCGTACTCCTTGCGGAGCGCCATGAGGCCGGGCATCTCGTGCTCGGCGAGGGTGATCTCCTTGCGGCCGAACTCGGCCAGCGAGAGGTCGGCGACCTTGAAGTCCTGTCGGTTCTCGACAGTCGTCATTGCGAGCTGCTCCTCGGGGTTGGGGCGAGGTGGGTACGGCTGGTCTGCGCGGCGGCGGACACAGGGGTGCCCGAGAAGAGGACACAGGCATGCCCGCGTACGCGCAGCGCAGTCCGTCGGAGGCCCTCTCTCCCTCGGTCGGTCCGCTGGGACCGCCCGACCGCCATCAGCAGCGACGTCTGGCTCCGTCCCAAGCTACACCGGACGACCCGGTCGGCCCCAGCCCGCCCGGGTATCCGCGGGGTCGTATTCCGGGCGGGCCGCGAGGCGGGAGCGGGTGCGGGTGGTTGTGCGGAAACCGTGGAATCGGGGCCGTCAGACCGGGGTGAACAGGACTTTTACGTCTATGTGCCGGGGGCGGGGTGGTGCAGGATGCGGGGGCCGGGAGTTCCGGTTGCGCTCGCGGGGTGTCCGGGACGACACCCCGTGCGAGACGGCGCGAGGAGATCGACGTGAGGAGTTCGACGTGAGGAGTTCGACGTGACCAGTCCGGCCGGGCCGCCCGCCACGGGTGGCCGCGATGACGGGCGGCAGCCGCTGCGGCTGCTGGCGGTGACCGCCTGCCCGACCGGCATCGCGCACACGTACATGGCGGCGGAGAAGCTGGCGCAGGCCGCCGCCGGTCTCGGTATCGAGCTGAAGGTGGAGACACAGGGATCCATCGGAGCCGAGAACGTCCTCGATGACAACGATGTCAGACATGCGGACGGTGTGATCGTCGCCGCCGACAAGGACGTCGACCTCAGCCGTTTCGTGGGGAAGCGGGTGCTCACGGTCGGGGTCGCCGAGGGCATCCGCCATCCCGAGCAGCTGATCGAACGGGTGCGCTCGGCGCCCGTGCACCGTGCGGACGGGGCCGGCGACGGTCCGGCGGCTTCCGCGCCGGGCGGCGGAGAGCGAGGAGCGGTGTACAAGGCGCTGATGAACGGGGTGTCGTACATGATCCCGTTCGTGGTGGTCGGCGGATTGCTGATCGCGGTCTCGCTGGCGCTCGGTGGCCATGCCACGGCCAAGGGCTATGTGATCCCGGAGGGCACCTTCTGGGCACACGTCAACGCGGTCGGCGGGATCGGCTTCCAGCTGATGATCCCGATCCTGTCCGGTTACATCGCCTACGCCGTCGCCGACCGGCCCGCGTTGGTGCCGGGCATGATCGGCGGCTGGATCGCCAACACGGGGACGCTGTACGACTCCAAGGCCGGCGCGGGTTTCATCGGGGCGATCGTGACCGGGTTCCTCGCCGGGTACCTGGTGCTGTGGATCAAGAAGGTCCGGGTGCCGAGGTTCGTGCAGCCGATCATGCCGATCATCGTGATCCCGATCGTGGCGACGACGGCGCTCGCGCTGTTCTTCATCTACGTCATCGGCAAGCCGATCTCCTGGGTGTTCGAGCATCTGACGAGCTGGCTCGGCGGGATGACCGGGACCAGTGCGGTGCTGCTCGGCGCGATCCTGGGCCTGATGATCGCGTTCGACATGGGCGGGCCGGTCAACAAGACGGCGTTCCTGTTCGGCGCGGGGCTCATCGCGAGCGGGAACCAGACGGTGATGGGGATGTGCGCGGCGGCGATCCCGGTGATGCCGCTCGGCCAGGGCCTGGCCACGCTGATCCGCCGTCGGCTGTACACGCAGCAGGAGCGGGAGACGGGTCTGGCGGCCCTGTTCATGGGCTGCTTCGGTATCTCGGAGGGCGCCATCCCGTTCGCCGCGGCGCGGCCGGCGCAGGTCATCCCGGCGAACATGCTCGGCGGCGCGGTGGCCGGCGCGGTCGCGGGACTGGCCGGGGTGAAGGACGCGGTGCCGCACGGCGGGCCGGTCGTGGCGGTGCTGGGCGCGGTGAGCGGGGTGCCGGTGTTCTTCGTGGCCGTGGCGATCGGCACGGTGGTGACGGCGCTGACGACGGTGGCCCTGGTCGACGTGAACGGGCGCCGGGGGCGTACGGAGGACGCGGGTACGGGTGCCCCTGGTGCCGGGGCACCCGTACCGGGGCAGGCGGGGCGGGAGCTGTCGCCGGTCGGGGCCGCCACGGTCGGGGCGCCGACGGTGCAGGGTCCGGACGTCCGGAGGGCGGCGGCCGGGGCCGGGACGCGGACCGCCGGGGAGGACGTGCCCGAGGTGCTGTCCGGGCACCTGACCGAGCGGACCGTGCGGGTGGCGCTCGGGGCGGCGGACAAGGAGGCCGCGATCCGGGAGATGGCGGAGCTGCTGGCGGGCAGCGGCCGGGTTGCCGATGTGGCGGAGCTGGTGGCGACCGCGCTGCGGCGCGAAGAGCAGGGCACCACCGGGCTCGGCGAGGAGATCGCGATACCGCACGCCAAGACGGACGCGGTGACGGCGCCGGTGGTCGGCTTCGCGCGGTCGGCGGAGGGCGTCGAGTGGGGCTCGCTGGACGGTACGAAGGCCCGACTGATCTTCATGATCGCCGTACCGGAGGCCGCCGCGGGCGACGAGCACCTGCGGATCCTGGCGCTGTTGTCCCGCAAGCTGACGGACACCGGGTTCCGGGAGCGGCTGCTCGCGGCGCCGGACGAGCGGGCGGTGCTGGACGTACTGGCCGAGGTCGGGTGAGCCGACGCGGCTGACGGGGCGGCCGGTTCCGCCCACGGACGGGCGTCGGCCGGGCCCGGCTCTGCTGGAACCGCGGAGGTTCGCGGGCGGGGTGCCGCCGGTCCTCACCGCCGTCAGACCGCGGTCAGGCCGCCGTCAGGCCGGGGTCGGTGCCCGGGCCGGTGTGGCCGGCCCGGCCCCTGCCGACGGCTCGTTCCGCGTGAGCGGTGACCGGTCAGTGCCCGGCGGGGTGCGGGGTCGGGCCGCCCGGGGTCGCCTCCGGGTCCGGGCCCTTGGCGGCCTCGGCCTCGCTGTAGATGTCCGGCTCCAGGTAGATGACGCGGGCGATGGGGACGGCGGCGCGGATGCGGGCCTCGGCGGCGTTGATGGCGCTCGCGACCTCGGCGGCCGTGTCGTCGTGCTGCACGGCGATCTTGGCGGCGATCAGCAGCTCCTCGGGGCCGAGGTGCAGCGTGCGCATGTGGATGATGCCGGTGACCGTGCGGCCGTCGACGATCGCGGCCTCGATCTTCTTGACGTCTTCGAGGCCGGCGGCCTCGCCGAGCAGCAGCGACTTGGTCTCGGCGGCCAGGACCAGGGCGATCAGGACGAGCAGGACACCGATGCAGACCGTGCCGATGCCGTCCCAGATGCCGTCGCCGGTGAGCAGGGCCAGGCCGACGCCGCCGAGGGCGAGGGCCAGACCGATGAGCGCACCGAAGTCCTCAAGCAGGACGACGGGCAGCTCGGGCGCCTTGGCGCGGCGGATGAACTGGGCCCAGGAGAGCCTGCCGCGCAGTTCGTTGGATTCCTTTATGGCCGTCCGGAAGGAGAAGCCCTCGGCGATGATCGCGAAGATGAGGACGCCGACCGGCCAGTACCAGTGCTCCAGTTCGTGCGGGTGGCGGATCTTCTCGTAGCCCTCGTAGATCGCGAACATGCCGCCGACGGAGAAGAGCACGATCGAGACGAGGAAGGCGTAGATGAACCGCTCGCGGCCGTAGCCGAAGGGGTGCTGCGGGGTGGCCTCGCGCTGTGCCTTCTTGCCGCCGACGAGCAGCAGGAACTGGTTGCCGGAGTCGGCGAGCGAGTGGACGCCCTCGGCGAGCATCGAGGAGGACCCGCTGAACGCGAACGCCACGAACTTCGATGCCGCGATCGCGAGGTTGGCGCCGAGTGCCGCCACGATCGCCCTGGTACCGCCTGACGCGCTCATGTGTCCGCGTTGTCCCTTCGCCTCTGTCGCCTCGTAGCTCCGTCCAGGCGGGTGCCCGGTTTTGCCCGGCCTTTGCCGGTGGGCCATTCTTGCAGCCCGGCCGGGCAGCTCCGCGTCAGGTGTCCACAACCCCGGTCATATGATCCGCGGCCCGTCCACAGCCCTGGTCATACGATCACAGTGGCGCGGAAGACGGTGCCCGCGCCCGAGATCTCCGCCCGCTCGCCGGCCGGGACGAACACCGACCGGCCGGGGCGGAGTTCGAGGTCGCCCGCGCGGACGGTGCCGGCCGTGCAGAGCAGGATCTGCGGGGTGTCCCGGGTGAGGTCGTGGGTGCTGCCGCCCTCGGGGAGGACGTACCGGGAGAGCCGGAACTCGTCGATCGGCGTCTCGTAGACCTCCTCGCCCTCCGGGGAGGCCTCGGGGCGCAGCACACCCGGGTCGGCCGGCTCGAAGCTGACGATCCGCAGGAGTTCGGGGACGTCGACGTGCTTCGGGGTCAGGCCGCAGCGCAGGACGTTGTCGGAGTTGGCCATGATCTCGACGCCGAGGCCGTTCAGGTAGGCGTGCGGGATGCCGGCGCCGAGGAACAGGGCCTCGCCGGGCTGGAGGCGGACGTGGTTGAGCAGCATGGCCGCGATGACGCCGGGGTCGCCCGGGTAGTGGTGGGCGATGTCGGCGTAGGGGGCGTAGGCGCCGCCGAGGCGGGTGCAGGCGACGGTGGCCTCGGCGACCGTGTGCGCCATCTCCGCCGGGTCGGCGCTGAGGATCGCGGTGAGCACCTCGCGCAGGGCCGCTTCCGCGGGGTGGGCGTGCAGCAGGTCGACGTACGGCTTGAGGGAGTCGACGCCGAGCCCGTCGAGCAGATCGGCGGCCCGGAGCGGGTCGCGGAAGCCACACAGACCGTCGAACTCGGTGAGCGCGCAGATCAGTTCGGGCTTGTGGTTGGCGTCCTTGTAGTTGCGGTGCGGGGCGTCGACCGGGATGCCGCGGCGCTCCTCGTCGGCGTACCCCTCCTCGGCCTGCTTCAGGTCGGGGTGCACCTGGAGGGACAGGGGCGCGCCGGCAGCGAGGATCTTGAGCAGGAACGGCAGGCGCGGGCCGAATCTGGCGACCGTGCGGGCGCCGAGTTCCCGCTCCGGGTCGGTCTCGATGACCTCGACGAGGGTCCCGCGCGCGGTACGCGAGGGGGCGCCGGGGTGTGCGCCCATCCACATCTCCGCCTGGGGTTCGCCGGTCGGCTCGACGCCGAGGAGGTGCGGGATGGCGGTGGGGGAACCCCAGGCGTAGGGGCGGACGGTGTTGTCGAGGCGGTCCATGTGTCTTCTCTGTCTCCGTACGTGCGCTGCTCGGCCGGCGCTGTCGCTTCTTCCCGCGCCGCCGGCGGAACGTGTCGGACCACCGGCGGAGCTTCCCGCGCCGCCGGCGGGGCGTGTCGTGCCGTCGGCGGGCGCGGGCGGTCGGCCAGGAGTCAGATCAGGCCCTCGAAGCGAGCGCCAGGTAAACGGCGGCGAAATCCGTGACGGCGATCAGTTCCGCGAGGGTCTCCAGTTCGCCGCCCTCCTCCGGTTCGAGTTCGCTGATCGGCGTGTCGTGGCTGAGGGCCACGTCACGGGCGGCGGGGGCGGCGGTGAGGCCACCGATCGGGCGGTCGCGGAGCAGCACCACGCGCGCGTGCAGCGCGGGCGGCTCCTCCACCCGGTCGCGGAAGAAGTCGTCCGGGTCGGCGTTCGCGGCGAGCGGGCCGGCCAGCAGGGCGTTGTGCGCGGCGAGCGCCTCGGGCAGTTCCGCGACCAGGGCGGGGCGGCCGGCGAGTTCGGCGAGGGCGGCGGCGAACCGGCGGCCCGCCGGACCGGCCGAGACGCCCTCCGTCCACACCATGGGCAGGGCGTCGGCCAGTTCGGCGGCGAGGGTCTTGGCGGGGTTGCTGTAGGTCGCGATGGCGGGGCCGCAGCGCTCGGCGATGTGGTCCAGACGGTCGGCGACCTTCTCCAGGGCGTCCTGTGGGGCGGCGATCAGGCCGATCCGGTCCAGCAGCGCCAGCAGGGGGGTCAGCAGCGCCCAGAAGACGCCCGGTGAGGACGCGGCGAGCGGTTCCTCGTGGTCGTACGGTGCCGTCGCCATGGGTACGAACAGGCCGTGCGCGCCGGCGACCGCCTCGGCGAGCGGGGTGTGCGGCGGGGCCACGGCGACGACCGAGCAGCCGCGGCGGTATGCCTGGTCGGCGAGCAGGGAGAGGCTCGGTTCGGTGCCGTCCGGGGTGGCGATCAGCAGCAGGTCCACGGAGCCGGCCCAGCCCGGGAGTTCCCAGCGCAGGGCGCCCGCGGCCGGGGCGACGCCGGCGGGGGCCAGCCGCACGACGGGGCTGCCCACGCCGGCCAGCGTGCCGAGGAGGTCGGCGGTGTGGGTGGCGGCGGCGCCGGGGCCCGCGATGAGGACCGCGCGGGGGCGGCCGTCCGGCTTGAGCTCGCCCATGCCCGCCTCCGCGGCGTGCCGGGCGGCGGTGCGGACGCGGGCGCCCGCCTCCGCCGCGCCGCGCAGCAGTCCGCGGTGGTCGGCCTGGGCGAGGCCTTCCGGGGTGTCGAGCAGCGATTCGTCCAGCATGGGCGGCAGCCTCCGGTCGCCGGGGATCCTGGGGTCCTACGAGCTGCGGGGCCTGGTCACCCGGGGCGGCGGGCCTCGTCGACCAGCAGGACGGGGATGCCGTCGCGGACCGGGTAGGCGAGGCCGCAGTCCTGTCCCGTGCAGATCAGCTCGGTGTCCTGCTCCTTCAGGGGGGCGTGGCAGGCCGGGCAGGCGAGGATCTCCAGGAGGCCGGCTTCGAGCGCCATGGGGTGTCCCTTCGGGGGCGGGTGTCGGTGATGTCTGTGGCTGGTCAGCGTACCGCTGATGGGCCGGCGGCTCAGCCCCTGATGATCGCCAGTGCCTCGTCGCGGATCTTCACCATCGTGGCCTCGTCCCTGGCCTCGGCGTTCAGGCGGAGGAGCGGCTCCGTGTTCGACGGGCGGACGTTGAACCACCAGTCGGCCCCGGCGACCGTGAGGCCGTCGAGGTCGTCCAGGGTGACGTCGGCGCGGCCCTCGTACGCGGTGCGGATCGCGGCGAGGCGGGCGGCCTGGTCGGCGACGGTGGAGTTGATCTCGCCGGAGCCGGTGTAGCGGTCGTACTCGGCGACCAGGGCGGACAGCGGGGCCTCCTGGCCGCCGAGGGCGGCCAGGACGTGCAGGGCGGCCAGCATGCCCGTGTCGGCGTTCCAGAAGTCCTTGAAGTAGTAGTGGGCCGAGTGCTCGCCGCCGAAGATGGCGCCGGTGCGGGCCATCTCGGCCTTGATGAAGGAGTGGCCGACCCGGGTGCGGGCCGGGGTGCCGCCGTTCTCCCGGACGACCTCCGGGACCGTGCGGGAGGTGATCAGGTTGTGGATGACCGTGCCCGTGCCGCAGTTGCGGGCGAGTTCGCGGGCGGCGACCAGGGCGGTGATCGCGGACGGGGAGACCGGGTCGCCGTTCTCGTCCACGACGAAGCAGCGGTCGGCGTCGCCGTCGAAGGCGATGCCGAGGTCGGCGCCCTCCGCCGGGACCCGCTTCTGCAGGTCCACGAGGTTGGCCGGGTCGAGCGGGTTGGCCTCGTGGTTGGGGAAGGTGCCGTCCAGTTCGAAGTACATCGGGACGAGGGTCAGGGGCAGGCCGGCGAAGACCGAGGGGACCGTGTGGCCGCCCATGCCGTTGCCGGCGTCGACGACGACCTTCAGGGGGCGGATGGAGGTCAGGTCGACGAGGGAGCGGAGGTACGCTGCGTAATCCTCCAACGTCTCGCGCGAGGAGAGGGTTCCCGGCCGGTCCACGGGTGCCGGGGCGCCCGCGTCGAGCCAGCGTTCGGCCAGCTCGCGGATCTGCGCGAGGCCCGTGTCCTGGCCGACGGGCGCGGCGCCCGCGCGGCACAGCTTGATGCCGTTGTACTGGGCCGGGTTGTGGGAGGCCGTGAACATCGCGCCCGGCAGGTCCAGCGCGCCGGAGGCGTAGTACAGCTGGTCCGTGGAGCACAGGCCGATCTCGGTGACGTCCACCCCGCGGTCCGCCGCGCCGCGGGCGAAGGCGCGGGAGAGACCGGGGGACGAGGGCCGCATGTCGTGGCCGACGACGATGGCCGCCGCTCCGGTCACCTCCGCGAAGGCGGCGCCGAAGAGCCCCGCCAGTGCCTCGTCCCACTGGTCCGGGACCACTCCGCGCACGTCGTACGCCTTCACGATCTGTGACAGATCAGCAGTCACGGCCAACCCTCCTGAAGTCCTATGGGTGCCCACAAACTACCCGCCGGGGGTAAGGGAGCGGTGCGCGGACACCGGGTGGGCCCCCGGTGAACCCCGCCCGTGGCGCCCGGACGGGCCGGACCGTCACACCGACGGGGGTGGTGTGAGGCGGTGTGCGCGCTCAGTTGTCCGGGGAGCGGGACGCTCAGTTGTCCGGGGAGCGCAGCACCCTGAGGTGGCCGCGGCGGGCGACCTCCATGGGGTCGGCGCCGCGGGGGCCGCCGCCGCCCGCCTCGGCCGCGCGCTCCTGCGGGCGGGCCGCCTCGCGCACGGCGTTGGCCAGCGCTTCCAGGTCGTCTCCGCTGGGCCGCGCGGGCGCGGAGGCGTCCAGGAGGCGTACGACCTCCCAGCCGCGCGGGGCGGTGAGGCGCTCGGAGTGCTCGGCGCACAGGTCGTAGCAGTGGGGTTCGGCGTAGGTGGCGAGCGGGCCGAGGACCGCGGTCGAGTCGGCGTAGACGTACGTCAGCGTCGCGACGGCGGGTCGGCCGCAAGCGGTGCGCGAACAGCGACGTACAGGGCTCACGACGTTGGACGGTACCGCACTCTTGAGCGGGCCGCGACGACTCTCCACCAGGTCACTCCACCGTGTCGTGCTGTGAGACGCCCCACATACCCCTGCGGACAGGGGCTGTTGACCTGCACGGACGGGTTCGCGGCGGGCGCCGGGCGGGACAGCGTCCGGTCATGAGTCGGTACAAACACCGTCAATTGGCTTGAGTCGGCGGTCTTGGAGAGCTACGGAAACGCGCCAGACCTTGGCCGGAATGGTCATCCTGCGACATGGGGGTGTGGGCCGGTTGCCGCGTGGAGCCGGACGTGCCCAGGATGCGGGGACTACGCTTCATCGGTGATGGACAACCGTGTACCGCCCCGTGCCGCCGGCCCCGGGCCCCGTCGCCGTGACCGCCACGGGCGGGGCATGCGGGGGCCGATCGCCCCGCCGCAGGTGCCGCTGGCCGCGAGCCGTGCCGAGGTGTTCGCGGACCTGGTGCAGGACTCCGTGGAGCGTCTCGAACGGCGCTGGCCGCAGCTGGCCGACATCGACTTCCTGGTGCTGGAGGTGCCCCGGCTGGAGGGGCGGGCGGATCAGGTGGCGTGGCCGGACGACGGCGTGCCGCTCGGCGGGATCGTCCCCGCGCAGGACGGGCGGCGGGCGCGGGTGGTCGTGTACCGGCGGCCCGTGGAGATCCGGACCAAGGGCCGCGACGAGCGGGCCGCGTTGGTGCACGAGGTGGTCGTGGAGCAGGTCGCGGAGCTGCTCGGGCTGACGCCGGAGACCGTGGATCCCCGGTACGGGGAGGACTAGGCGCGCCTCTTCCGGGCGCCGGCGGCACGACCGCCCGCGCCCGCCCGCGCTCCTACCTCTGCAGGACCGACAGGTCCTGCTCCGTCCGGGGTACCGCGACCGTGCCGTGGTCGTTCGGCAGGGTCTGGATGGTGAAGGCGGGGACGCCCCCCTCGGTGGCGGCGAGGGTACGGGAGGCGTAGACGGGGCCGCCGGAGACGGGTTCGACCGTGAGGGCGTACGTGCCCTTCAGGCCGGCCGGCACCGGGGCGTCGACGTCCTGGGTCGTACCGGATTTGATCGTGAACGTCTTGGCCGCCGGGGTGCCGCCCTCGCTGCCGGCGGAGGCGGTGACCTTGACCGTGGCCGTGCCGCCGGGGGCGGTCAGGGCGAGGGTGGTGCCCTTGGCGCTGTTGTCGGCGGAGGTCGCGCGCGCGCCGACGGCGGCGGCGGCCGGGATGAACGCCGTTTCCTGCTTGTCGCCCTTGCCCCGGACGACCCGGAGGGCCGCCACGACCGGAACCGCCTGGTCGGTGGGGGTGAGGACCAGGGAACCGGCCTCGCCGCGCGTGACGTCGCCGAGGTCGACCGTCGTCGTCATGCCGGACTTGACGTGCGCGGTCTCGTTCCCGGCCGGGGTGATCAGGCCGTCGGGCGAGGCCAGGCGGATCTTCAGGTCGGCGTCGTCGTCGCCGGGCGCGAAGGCGATCAGGCGGACGTCGGTGGCGTCCTTCGGGATGCCGGGCAGGACCAGGCTGCCGGCGGGGTCCGCGGCGGCGGCCAGCCAGTCGCCGCCCGACTTGTCGTCCAGGGCCTGCACGGCCGCAGCGACCCGGCCGCTGCGCACGCCGACGTGCACGGTCACGTCGTCCTGCCGCTCGTCGGTGAGCGTGGAGAGCAGGATCGGCTCGCTCGCGTGCGGCTTGACCGTGAGGTTCTCGCCCAGCGGGGACTTGATCGCGCCGTCCTTGCCGTACAGCTCGATGTCGACCACGGCCGCGGAGTCGTCGGGGTTGGTCAGATGGACGTAGTCCGTGCGGCCGGTGGCCGTGCTGGCGCCGGGGAACCAGAACTCGGTGTCGGCTCCGGTGCAGTTGACGCCCAGCAGGCCCCGGCCGGTGCCGGCGGCGACCTCGGTGGTCTCCTGGACGGTCCAGCCGGGCGCGAACCCGCCGTCCGCCGTGCCGATCAGCGCGGGTGTCTCGGCGCCGGAGGTCTCGCCGGTGGACGGCGTGCCCGGCGCCTTCGGGGCGAGCAGCGGCTCGTCGGTCTTCTTCCCGGCGCCCTTGCCGCCCTTGCCGCCTTCCGTGCCGTCCGCCGACTGCCCGGTGGCCGGCCGCATCCGTGCCTCGCCGCTGCGGGCGGCGCCCTTGGTGACGGGCGTGAACGAGGTGTACGCCGTGTCGGCGATGTCCGACATGCTCGGCGCCGGGCACAGCAGACCGGTGCGCTCCACGGGGAGTTGGGCGGCCGTCCCGGGGGCGGCGGTGCCGGACGCGGACGGCGCGTCGAACGCGGCGAACGCGGTGACGGCGGCCAGCGCGGCCGTACCGGCGAGCAGGGACAGGGTGGTGCGGTTCACTGCTGGCTCCCGTCGGGGCGCTGGCTACCGGTGCCGTGGGGGTGCTGGTCCGGGTCGTAGCCCTGCTGGGCGGGGTCGTACGACGGGTCGTAGGCCTGCTGGGCGGGGTCGTAGCCCTGCTGGGCCGGGTCGTACGCCGGGTCGTAGCCCTGCTGCTGGTAGGCCGCCGGGTCGTACGGCATCTGGTCGGCCGTGCCGTTGTAGGCGTACGGGTCGTAGGGGGCCGTCTGGTAGGGGTCGTGCTGCTGGTACGCCTGCTGGTCGTAACCCGCCGTGGGCTGGTACGGGTCCGTGCCGTAACCGGCGTGCCCGGAGTCCCCGGCGCCCTCGTAGGCGGCCTGGTCCCTCCCCCAGTCCCGGCTTCGCTCGTCCGGGGGGACCTCCGTGTCGTACGACTGCTGCCGCGGTACGGAGGCCGGGGGCTGCTCGGGCTGCGGGGGCGCGGCGGGGGACTCCCCGGCAGCCTCCTCGGCCTGGGCGCGCAGGCGGCGGGCGCGGCGGCCCTCGCCGGCGGTGGCCTGGGCGGGCAGGGGCTGCTCCTCGGGCAGGTCGTCGTCGACGTCGCGGCGCCGGCCGGGCAGGGCGAGGACGACGAGGACGACGGCGAGCGCGCCCTGCGCCCAGAGCCAGGCGCCGTGGGCGATCGGGGCATCGTAGGTGATGTCCAGCCTGCCCCCGGCGGAAGGGAGTGGGAAGCCCTGGGCCCAGCCGTCGACGGTGGTGCGGGTGAGCGGTTTGCCGTCGAGGGTGGCCGTCCAGCCGTCGGCGGCGCTGTCGGCGAGGCGCAGGACGCGGCTGCCGGAGCCGGCGGGGATCGTGGTGTGGATCTCGACCGGCCCCGCCGTGACGGGCTGGGGCCGGCCCTGGCCGGAGGCGGGCACGATGGCCGCGCGGGCGACGTCCTGGTCGACGCGCCACAGGGCGTTGCCGTTCTGCTGGCTGAGCCGGGACAGGCCGGGGGTGGCGTCGAGGATCCGGGTGATGTCGCGGGGGGCGCCCTTGTGGACGAGGACGTAGCGCACGGCGAAGCCGCCGAGTTCGTCGGCCTGGTCGGCGCCCGAGCCGGCGACGAGGTTGGCGACGACCTTGTCCAGGCGGGCGTTCTCCCCGTCGGCGGCGGCGATCTCGGCGTCGCCCATGCGGGCGCCGGAGCCGCGGACCAGGGTGTAGCGCACGCGTGCGGCGGAGTCGCTGTCCAGCACCAGGGTGCGGGCCTGGTCGCCGCCGGAGGAGTCCTCGGCGACGAACGCGGGCACCTGGGCGGGGTCACGGCGCTCCAGGGGGCCGTCGGCCCCGCCGATCATCCAGCCGGCGGCGACCAGCAGGGGGCCGGCGGCGGAGGCGAAGGCGATCAGGGCGGCGACGGGCTGGCGCCAGCCGAAGCTCTGCTCGGCCACGCGCGCGCGTGCGCCGTCGGCACCGAGGGCAGCGGCGGCCAGCAGGGCGAGGCCGTAGACGAGGGTGGCCGGTCCGGCCCAGGCGGACTTGTTGGACAGGACCGCGAAGACGAGGCCGACCAGGGCGACGGCCCACGCGGTGCGGATGCCGAGCTGCCGCTCGGAGCGCAGCAGGGCGGCGAGCGCGGCGAACACGATGCCGATGAGCATCAGGCCGTCCACGGTGCCGGGGCCGCCGGGGGCGGCGCCGAGCAGGTCGAGCGCGGAGGCGGCCGAGGGCCCGTACTCCAGGCCTGCCTCCTGGAAGAAGCCGGTCGGCAGCAGCGTCAGCGACCAGGGGGCCAGGACGAGCAGCGGAGTGCCGAGCTGGACGAGGAAACGCAGGCCGTGGGCGATGAGGTCGCCGCGGCGCAGCACCAGCACGCCGAGACCGAGGAGCAGTGCGATGGGCCAGACGATCGGGGTGAAGGCGGTGGTGACGGTCAGCAGCAGCGCGTACGCCCAGGTGGCGCGCCAGCTGCCGCGCGCGCCGCCGCGGTGGGCCAGGCCGCTCGCGGCGATGCCCGCGCGCGCGATGAGCGGCAGCAGCACGGCGAGGACGGCGGTGCCGATGCGGCCGCCGGCCAGGGCGCCGGTGGTGGCGGGCAGGAAGGCGTAGGCGACGGCCGCCCACGCGCGCAGCAGCCGGGAGGTGACCAGGGGCCGGGAGGCGAAGTAGGCGGTGCATCCGGCGAGCGGGACCGAGCAGACCAGCAGGACGGTGACGGCGAGTCCGGTGGAGCCGAACAGGAGCGAGCCGAGGGTCGCGACGATCGCCAGGTAGGGCGGCGCGGACGGGGTGCCGCCGGCGCCCACCGGGTGCCAGGCGTCCAGGTAGCGGGACCACAGGTCGCCGGCTCCGGCCGGGGCGGGCAGCAGGGCGCCGCCGGCGAGGGCGCCGCCGCCGAGCAGGGCGCGGCAGGCGACGACGGAGATGAGCAGCAGCGCGAGGAAGAGCACCGGGCCGGGCCTGCGGGCGATGCGCTTGAGCCGGGCGAACTGCTCGACTTCGAGGAACTCGGCGTCGTCGCCGCCGGGCCCGGACTCCACGGCGCCGCCGTGCCGGCCGGCCGAGGAGGTGTCGGTGTCGGTGCCGCTGGTGAAGCTGCCCGCGATCTGTTCCACGGTGGCCCGGACGGTGGCGCCGGGCGGCGGGAGGAGCTGGCGCAGTTCGCCCTTGTCGATCCGGGCGGGGCCGCGGCGGCGCCGGGCGGCGAGGATCCGCTCGGGCCGCAGCAGGGTGCTCAGCAGGCCGCGGATCTCGTCGACGGCCTGACCGGGGACCTTGCCGACGAGGTAGGCGAGGGTGCGCAGGACGGTGCCGAGGACGAGCCGCAGCAGCACCCAGGGCAGCGCGGGCGTGCGGGTGTTGACGAGCAGGGTGTAGACGGCGCCGGCCTTGTCGACCTTGTGCGGGGAGGCGGCGGTGCGGCCGGCGCAGTCCACCGTGCGGCGCTCGCGGGAGGCTGCCTCGGCGTGCCGGACGACCGCGTCGGGGGCGATCAGAACGCGGTGGCCGGCGCTGTGGGCGCGCCAGCACAGGTCGACGTCGTCGCGCATGAGGGGCAGCCGGCGGTCGAAGCCGCCGAGCTGTTCGAAGACGTCGCGGCGGATGAGCATGCCGGCAGTGGACACGGACAGCACGGTGCGGACGTGGTCGTGCTGGCCCTGGTCCTGCTCGCGGCGGTCCAGCCCGGTCCAGCGGCGGCCGGAGTTGGCGATGGAGACGCCGACCTCCAGCAGCTGGCGGCGGTCGTACCAGCCGCGCAGTTTGGGGCCGACGACCGCGACGTCGTCGCGGCCGAGTTCGAGTTCGTTGTCGACGACCCGCAGCAGCTGGGCGAGGGCGTCGGGTTCGGGGGCGCAGTCGTCGTGCAGCAGCCACAGCCAGTGGACGGGCTCGCCGTGCGGCAGCTCGGGGAGGTCGTAGGCGTCGTCGCGCCACGAGCGCGTGACGGGGTCCCAGCCGCTGGGGCGCTTGAGGTACGGCAGGTCCTCGGGGGTGAGGACGGGTGCGGTGCGGGTCGCCTCCTCCACGGCCTGGCCGAAGCCGGTGCGGCGGGCGAGGTGCAGCACCCGGGCGTCGCCGAGGGCGTCGGTGAGCAGCTGGGCGGAGTCGTCCGCGCTGCCGGTGTCGGCGGCCACCGCGTACTGGACGGGGCGCTCCTGGCCGAGCAGCCCGGCGAGCGCGTCGGGCAGCCAGCGGGCGCCGTCGTGGGAGACGAGGACCGCGGTCACCACATGACGCGGGAACTCGGGCGGGCGGGTCGGGTCAAACCCGGCGGTGGCGGCGCCGGTTCGGGCGGCCGCATGGCTGTGCACGGACATCGAGGTACGGGCCCCGGTTCGATGGACTGCGGTGGACGCCTGTGTCTTCTCGGGGGCGAGGGGACAGCGGGGCGTCTCGGACGAGCGCCCACACTATCGGCTGGGCATGACGACGGCCCGCTGCCTGTGGACAACCCATGGGCGGCGGGCCGTTCGTGACGTCTGCGGCCGTACGTGCGGTCACACGGCGGCCTTCTTCAGGCGGCGGCGTTCCCGCTCGGACAGCCCGCCCCAGATGCCGAAGCGCTCGTCGTTGGCGAGGGCGTACTCAAGGCACTCGGAGCGGACCTCGCAGGCGAGGCAGACCTTCTTGGCCTCTCTGGTGGAGCCGCCCTTCTCGGGGAAGAAGGACTCGGGGTCGGTCTGGGCGCACAGCGCGCGCTCCTGCCAGCCGAGTTCCTCGTCCGCGTCGTCGACCAGCAGTTGCTGCACCAGCTCGGTCATGTGCGCCCCTCGTCTGTCTTTCGCGTCCCCGTGCGTAGCCGTTACCGATTTCGGCTGAACGACACGAGTGAAATTACAAGTGTGCTGCTCCGGGCGAGTCAAGCCGAGATCTGCTATTGGGCCCGTTATTCACTCTGCGGAACCAAGGCCGTGCGGAAAGTGTTCAAATCGCCATATACCTTGACACGCAGCTGGGCCCGCGGGGGCGATCGAACCCCCGTACAGATCTCTGTACGGAGAAGGACGTCTCCGTGTTCGATCGCGTTCCGCGAGGCTGGAGCGCTCGGATGTGCCCCATGTGTCCCGACCTCCCGGTGAGCAAACCTTTCACCGCACAGATGGACCGGATGAGGTGAAACATGTCCCACATACCGGGCCCTGAGTTGACAGTGCGGGTGTGAACCGGTGTCCTAGTGGGCATGCTCGCGAACTTGGCGCTCACCTTGACCCGCACCGCCGGGTCCCTCGGTGCCGCCCGCGCGCGCTGTAGCTGTTGTTGCTGTCCCAGCTGTTGAGCCGAGCCCGCTCCGGCTGTTCCCGAGTCCATACCGGCTCGGTCGCGTCTCCCCCTCAGTGATCCCTCATCCGGGGAATCCGGGGACACCCCGCACGCCCGTGACCCGGGCGGACCGTACGCGTCACCCCAGCACCAGCCCCCACTCTTCCGCCGAGGACCAGCGCACCCAGATGAACAGCGACAACGACCTCCAGATCGCCGGCGACATCCTCGAGGTACCGCACCTGCTCCAGCCGCCGCGCGAGCACCCGGCGACCGTCGCCGAGTTCGTGGGGCTCGCCCGGTCGATCGCCGCCGACCGCGCCCAGTGGGCCCCCCTCGTCCGGTACGACGCCACCACCCGCTGGTACCACCGGCTGCGCACCGGCCCCGGCTACGAGGTGTGGCTGCTGTCCTGGGTGCCCGGGCAGGGCAGCGGGCTGCACGACCACGGACCCTCGTCCGGCGTGCTCACCGTCCTGGAGGGCACCCTCACCGAACGCACCGAGCGCGGCACGCGCGCGCTGGCGGCGGGTTCCCAGCGGGTGTTCGCGCCGGGATACGTCCACGAGGTCGTCAACGACGCGCTGGAGCCGGCGGTCAGCCTGCACGTGTACCACCCCGGCCTGACCCGGATGCCGATGCACACCTCCCCGCACTGCGAGGCGCGCACCGGGCCGGGTGCGGTGACTGCCTGACGCATTGTCGGACCCGCCTGCAAGACTTGCTCCCATGCGCATTGTGGTTCTGGCAGGCGGCATCGGCGGTGCCCGTTTCCTGCGCGGTCTGAAGCAGGCCGCGCCGGACGCGGACATCACCGTCATCGGCAACACCGGCGACGACATCCACCTCTTCGGGCTGAAGGTCTGCCCGGACCTGGACACGGTGATGTACACGCTCGGCGGCGGCATCAACGAGGAGCAGGGCTGGGGGCGGTCCGACGAGACCTTCCACCTCAAGGAGGAACTGGCGGCGTACGGCGTCGGCCCGGAGTGGTTCGGGCTGGGCGACCGCGACTTCGCCACGCACATCGTGCGGACGCAGATGCTGGGCGCCGGCTATCCGCTGAGCGCGGTCACCGAGGCGCTGTGCGACCGCTGGAAGCCGGGCGTGCGGCTCATCCCGATGACCGACGACCGCGTCGAGACCCATGTGGCCGTCGTGCTGGAGGGTGAGCGCAAGGCGGTCCACTTCCAGGAGTACTGGGTGAAGCTGCGCGCCTCGGTCCCGGCCGAGGCGGTCGTCCCGGTCGGCGCCGAGCAGGCCAAGCCGGCCCCGGGCGTGCTGGAGGCCATCGCGGAGGCGGACGTCATCCTCTTCCCGCCGTCCAACCCGGTCGTGTCCATCGGCACCATCCTCGCCGTGCCCGGTATCCGCGAGGCCATCGCCGAGGCGGGCGTGCCGGTGGTCGGCCTCTCCCCGATCGTCGGCGACGCGCCGGTGCGCGGCATGGCCGACAAGGTGCTCGCCGCGGTCGGCGTGGAGTCCACGGCCGCCGCGGTCGCCGAGCACTACGGCTCGGGGCTGCTGGACGGCTGGCTGGTCGACACGGTCGACGCGGGCGCGGTCGAGCGGATCGAGGCGGACGGCATCCGCTGCCGGGCGGTGCCGCTGATGATGACCGACGTGGACGCGACCGCGCAGATGGTGCGGGAGGCGCTGGCGCTGGCCGAGGAGGTGCGGGGGGCGTGAGCGCGACGGCGTCCGCCGGGCCGGCCGAGCAGCCCGGGTACCGGGTCTGGGCCTTGTCCGGCATCCCCGAGGTGCGGCCGGGCGACGACGTCGCCAAGCTGATC
Organism: Streptomyces sp. NRRL S-1022; assembly: GCF_000720135.1. Taxonomy (GTDB): domain Bacteria; phylum Actinomycetota; class Actinomycetes; order Streptomycetales; family Streptomycetaceae; genus Streptomyces. Next base: position 22,276 of record NZ_JOIU01000008.1, read on the forward strand.
GCCGCGGCCGAGCCGGGCCTGGCCGACGGCGATGTGCTGATCGTCACCTCCAAGATCGTCTCCAAGGCCGAGGGGCGGATCGTGCAGGCGGCCGACCGGGAGGCCGCGATCGATGCCGAGACGGTCCGGGTCGTGGCCCGGCGCGGCGCGCTGCGCATCGTGGAGAACCGGCAGGGACTGGTCATGGCCGCGGCGGGCGTCGACGCCTCCAACACTCCGGCCGGGACGGTGCTGTTGCTGCCCGAGGACCCGGACGCGTCCGCGCGCGCGATCCGGGCGGGGCTGCGCGACTCCCTCGGCGTCGACGTCGGCGTCGTCGTCACCGACACCTTCGGGCGGCCCTGGCGGGCTGGGCTCACGGACGTGGCGATCGGCGCGGCCGGGGTACGCGTGCTGGACGATCTGCGCGGCGGCACGGACGCGTACGGCAACCCGCTGAGCGCGACCGTCGTCGCCACGGCGGACGAGCTGGCCGCCGCCGGTGACCTGGTCAAGGGCAAGGCGGCGGGGCGGCCGGTGGCCGTGGTGCGCGGACTGCCCCACGTGCTCGCCACCGCCGCCGCCGCCGGCTCCCCCGACGCTTCCGACGTATTCGACTCCGCCGGCGCTTCCGGGGACGGCGGTGCCGACCAGGGCGCGCGGGCGCTGGTGCGCGCCGCGCGGGACGACATGTTCCGGCTCGGCACCTCCGAGGCGGTGCGGGAGGCCGTCACCCAGCGCCGTACGGTGCGGACGTTCACCGACGAGCCCGTGGACCCCGGTGCGGTCCGCCGCGCGGTGGCCGCCGCGGTCACCGCGCCCGCTCCGCACCACACCACGCCCTGGCGGTTCGTGCTGCTGGAGTCGGAGGAGTCGCGGGTACGGCTGCTGGACGCGATGCGGGACGCCTGGATCGCCGACCTGCGCCGGGACGGCAGGAGCGAGGAGTCCGTCGCCAAGCGGATCCGGCGCGGTGACGTGCTGCGCAACGCGCCGTACCTGATCGTGCCGTGCCTCGTCATGGACGGCTCGCACACCTACGGGGACGCCCGGCGGGACGGTGCCGAGCGGGAGATGTTCGTCGTCGCCATGGGCGCGGGCGTGCAGAACCTGCTGGTCGCGCTGGCCGGGGAGCAGCTGGGTTCGGCCTGGGTGTCGTCCACGATGTTCTGCCGGGACGTGGTCCGTGACGTCCTGGGGCTGCCTGCGGACTGGGATCCGATGGGCGCGGTGGCGGTCGGCCGTCCGGCGGAGGAGCCGGGACCGCGGCCGGAGCGGGACGCGGGGGCGTTCGTGACGGTGCGCTGAGCGCCTAGTCTCGTAGGACGGCACCGGCACCTCCGGAAGCCCACCGGCACCCTAGGACTCACTCGTGGCAGGACGATTCCCCCAGCGGCCGGCACTCCCCCACGGCCCGAAAGGCGTGGGAAGTGCCCCCGTGCCCGTGCGCGGGCAGGTCGCCGTACCCGCGGCGGCCGCTGCCGGGATACCGCGGCAGGCGGCGGTCCCCGCGCGGGTTCGGCGATGGGTGCCGGACGGGCCGCTGGACCTCGGGCTGATCCTCGGGCCGCTGCGGCGCGGGCCCGCCGACCCGACGTTCCGGGCCACGGCGGACGGCTCCGTGTGGCGGGCCTGCCGTACGCCCGCCGGGCCGGGCACGCTGCGGGTGCGGGCGTACGGCGGTGAGGTGTGCGGTGAGGCGTGGGGGCCGGGGGCCGAGTGGCTGCTGGAGCGGTTGCCGGAGCTGCTCGGTGCCGCCGACGATCCCGGCGCGTTCGTGCCGCGGCACCGGGTGGTGGCGCTGGCGCGGCACCGGCGGCCGGGGCTGCGGCTGACCCGGACGGGGCTGGTGTTGGAGTCGTTGATTCCGTCCGTGCTGGAGCAGAAGGTCACCACCGACGAGGCGTACCGGGCGTGGCGGCGGCTCGTACGGGGGTTCGGGGAGCCGGCGCCGGGGCCCGCGGGGGTGAGCGAGCGGCCGATGTGGGTGATGCCGGCGCCGCGTACATGGGCGCTGATCCCGTCCTGGGAGTGGCATCGGGCCGGTGTGGACGACAAGCGGGCGTCCACGATCCTGCGGGCCGTGCGGGTCGCTGCGCGGCTTGAGCAGGCGGTGGGGATGCCGGCGGACGAGGCCCGGGCGCGGCTGGAGGTCGTGCCGGGGGTGGGGCCGTGGACGTCGGCGGAGGTGGTGCAGCGCAGTCATGGGGCGGCGGATGAGGTGACCGTCGGGGATCTGCATCTGCCGGGCATCGTGGGGTGGGCGCTGGCGGGGGACCGGGACGCGGACGACGCGGAGATGCTGCGGCTGCTGGAGCCGTATGCCGGGCAGCGGCACCGGGCGGCTCGGCTGATCCTGCTGAGCGGGGCGGTACCGGCACGCCGCGCCCCGAAGATGCGCCGCGTCGACATCGGCTTGCTCTGACGCGTCCTCGGGTCGGGACCGGCTTCCCCACCGGCGCTGCCGGGCCCGGCCGGGGGCGGAACGCTCACCGGCGCTGCCAGGCTCAGGCCGGCCGGGAATCGTTTCGCTCACCGGCGCTGCCAGGCTCAGGCCGGCCGGGAATCGTTTCGCTCACCGGCACTGCCAAGCCCAGGCCCGCCGGGAATCGCTTCGCTCACCGGCACTGCCAAGCCCAGGCCCGCCGGGAATCGCTTCGCTCACCGGCACTGCCAAGCCCAGGCCGGCCCGGAATCGCTTCGCTCACCGGCACTGCCAAGCCCAGGCCCGCCGGGAATCGCTTCGCTCACCGGCGCTGCCAGGGTGCCGCTGCGCCCACCCGTGCCGCCCCAGCAGCACGACTGCCCGCAGCTACGGCGACACGACGGCCGCCACCAAGGCGGACACCGCCCCAGCCACGCAGCACGGCTGCCCGGGGCTGTGGCGGCTCGGCGGTGGGGCGCTCTCCCGGGAGCGGCGGTCCGAGGCTGGGGTTACTGGTCCGACGAGAAGCGGACGGCGCCGGAGGGGATGCGGGCGTCGCACCACACCCGGACCCCCTCGCGGAGCTCGTTGTCGGCGCCGATGACCGCGCCGTCGCCGATGACCGTGCCGGTGAGGACGGAGCGTTCGCCGACGCGGGCCCGGGTGCCGATGAGGGAGTCGGTGATGACGGCACCGGGCTCGATGACGGCGCCCGGAAGAATGGTGGAGCCGAAGATCCGCGCGTCCTCCGCCACGAACGCGCCCTCGCCCACCACCGTGCCGCCGGTCAGCTTGGCGTTGGGCGCCACCGTGGCCGTGGGCAGCACGAGACGGTCGCCGCAGCGGCCGGGCACGGCCGGGGACGGCGCGCGGCCGAGGACCAGGTCGGCCGAGCCGCGGACGAACGCGGCCGGGGTGCCGAGGTCCAGCCAGTACGTGGAGTCGACCATGCCCTGCAGATGCGCGCCGGCGGCCAGCAGCCCGGGGAAGGTCTCCCGCTCCACCGACACCGGCCGCCCGGCCGGGATCGTGTCGATCAGCGAGCGGCGGAAGACGTACGCCCCCGCGTTGATCTGGTCGGTGACGATCTCCTCCGGCGTCTGCGGCTTCTCCAGGAAGGCCAGGACGCGCCCCGTCTCGTCCGTGGGCACGAGGCCGTACGCGCGCGGGTCCGTCACCTTCGTCAGGTGGAGCGAGACATCGGCGCCCGTCGACTCGTGGGTGTCCACCAGGGCCCTGATGTCCAGGCCCGTCAGGATGTCGCCGTTGAAGATCAGCACCGGGTCGTCGGGCCCGGAGTGCAGGCGGGCGGCGACGTTGCGGATGGCCCCGCCCGTGCCGAGCGGCTCCTCCTCCGTCACGTACTCGATGTGCAGGCCCAGCGCGGAGCCGTCGCCGAAGTACGGCTCGAAGACCTCGGCCAGATAGCTGGTCGCGAGGACGATGTGCTCGACGCCCGCCGCCCGCGCCCGCGCCAGCTGGTGGGTGAGGAACGGCACTCCGGCGGCCGGGACCATCGGCTTGGGCGTGTGCACCGTGAGCGGTCGCAGCCGGGTGCCTTTGCCGCCGACCAGGAGGATCGCTTCTGTCACCTGTCGTCTCTGCTTCCTGCCGGGACCGGCCGAACTACTCGTCAACACTCGTTTCGGCCGGTCAGTGTATGCAGACCGTGCGACGACGCCTCCGATGGCCGCGCGGTGTCCCGTGAATCGGCGTGCGGTTTCCCCCACCCGTCCCCGCGCCCGTCGCCCCGACGGCGGTGAACGCGGGTCCCGGCCTCAGCGTCCCTGGTACGCCGCCGCGCTGGAGCGGGCCGTGCCGAGCCGGGCGTAGAGCAGCTTGCCGGGGCACTCGGTGGCGAACCCGTCGCGGTGGCCGGAGATCACGTTCAGTCGTACGTTCTTCCCCTTGGGGTACAGATTGCCACCGCCCGACGTGAGATATGTCTTTCCTAGGGGATTGGCCCCATAGAGCCCCAGCTTCCACGCGGTGAGCCGGGCGACGGCCGTCACGGCGCTGCCCGACGGCTTGACCGACCCGTACGTGCCGATCACGGCGATGCCCGTGCTGTTGGTGTTGAAACCGAGGGTGTGTGCGCCGAGCACCGCCTTGGCCACGCCCCCGGCCCGGCCCTCGTAGATCGTTCCGCACTTGTCGACGAGGAAGTTGTAGCCGATGTCCCGCCAGCCCATGCTCTTGACGTGGTACCGGTAGATGCTGCGGATGACGGACGGGGCCTGTGCGCAGGTGTACGCGTTGCCCGAGGCCGTGTGGTGGACGAAGGCCGCCTTGACCTTGGCCGTGTAGACGAACCCGTGCTCGCGCAGTGACTCGTCCGCTCCCCAGCCCCGGCGCGTGACGATCCGGGGGCGCGGTCCGATGTACGGCTTCGCCCGTGCGGGATCGTCGAGCGAGGTGCCCTGGAGGCGGGCCAGTTCCCGCTCGGTGGCCTCCCGGTCCAGTTCCGGGATCGCGGTGGCGCCGAAGTCGGTGATGTCGGCGTTGGCGCCGGACGCGGCGATCGCGGCCTCCGTGTCCAGGGCGGTACCGGGCGGGTCGTCGGCCTCCGCGGCGTCCGACGCCTCGGTGACCCCCGCCTCCCCCGCGCCGGCGTCCCCGTCCCCCGTGTTCGTCCCGTCCCCTCCGTCGTTCCCGGGGTCGACCAGCTCCAGCCGCAGCCCCGACGGCAGCGGTGACCGCGGCGGGCCTCCCGCCCGGCTGCCTGCCGCGCCCTGCGGCCCCTCCGCCCGCACCCGCACGTCCACGCCGTCCGACTCCCCCACCCACAGCGGTGCGGTCGCCCCGCGCAGCCGCCGCGCGGAGCCCTCCGCCGTACCGGGATCGGCGCCATGGCCGGCGGTGTGCGTCTCGACGTCCTGCCAGCCGGACCACCGGCCCGTCGCGGCGGACCGGGTACGCACCCGCACCCGGCCGTGCAGTTCACTGCCCGGGTCGTCCCAGACGACGCCGACCAGCGCGAACCGTGCGAGGCCGGTGCGGTGCAGCCCCAGTCCGGGGGCGCCGCCGAGGACGCGCTCCCGGGCGAGGGGGACGAGCGGCAGCGACCGGGTGCTGCCGGGCACGGCGGCCCCGGCCGGTGCCGGCGCGGCGGACGCGGGCAGCGCCGGGGTGAGGGCCACGACGGCCGCGAAGGTGACGCCGATCGAGCGGGCGGTGAGCGGGGAGACGCCAGGACAGGAAGGGAGGAATCCACGCATGTGCATGATCTTTGACATAGTCCGACAAATATGTCCATCAGTTGACTGACGGAGTGTCGGACAACGTTCCGCCGAACCGGTGGCCCCACCGCCCGGCGCCCCCGCCCGCCCGCGCGTACCCTGTGCCGGGTGAACGCCACCGATCGCACCCCTGCCGACCTGCTGACTTCCGCGCTCGCCGCGGACCCCGGCCGCCCGCTGGTGACCTTCTACGACGACGCCACGGGCGAACGCGTCGAACTGTCCGTGGCCACCTTCGCCAATTGGGTGGCCAAGACCGCCAATCTCCTCCAGGGCGACCTGTCCGCCGGGCCCGGTGACCGGGTCGCGCTGCTGCTGCCCGCGCACTGGCAGACGGCGGTGTGGCTGCTGGCCTGTTCCTCGGTGGGCGCGATCGTGGACGTCGGCGGGGACCCGGCGGCGGCCGACGTGGTGGTGAGCGGGCCGGACTCGCTCGACGCGGCGCTCGCCTGCACCGGTGAGCGGGTGGCGCTGGCGCTGCGGCCGCTGGGCGGGCGGTTCCCGCAGCCTCCGGCCGGGTTCCTCGACTACGCCGTGGAAGTGCCGGGCCAGGGCGACCGGTTCGCCCCGTTCGCGCCGGTGGACCCCGAGGAACCGGCGCTCATCGTCGCGGGGCGGGAGTTCAGCGGGGCGGAGGTCGTCGAGCGGGCCGCTTCGGAGGCGGGGGCGCTCGGGCTGACGGGTCCTGGTTCGAGGCTGCTGTCCGGGCTGCCGTACGACACCTGGGAGGGGCTGAGCGCGGGGCTGTTCTCGCCGCTGGCCACCGGGGGGTCCGTGGTGCTGTGCCGGAACGCGGAGCGGCTGGACGAGGACGCCCTGGCCAAGCGGGTCGAGAGCGAGCGGGTGACGGCAGTACGGCGGTGAGGCACAGGGGGCGCGGCCCAGCCGCACGGTCCCGCGCCCCGAGGTCTCGCCGTTCCCCCGAACGGAGTAGTACAGGGCGCTTCCGGCCCCCTCCCCCGGCATCGTCGTAAGGAACAGGACGCGACGCTCGTACGCCGTGAGGGGATGGCCCCATCGTGACCGACACCGCAGGCGAGCCCCTCGGTCCCGGTCCCGGATCGGGAGCCTCGGCGACCGGGGACGGGCTGATACGACGGCGGCGCCGGCGCTGGGCGCAGGGTTCCGCGCTGGGCGCCGCCGTCCTGGTCGCGGCGGCCTCCGGGGCCGGCTGGGGCGTCTACGCCAAGCTGAGCGCCAACATCACCGCCGACGACGCCGCCGCCGCCGAACTCGCCCGGTACGAACGGGAGCGGCCCACCGCACTGGTGCGGGACGCACAGAACATCCTGCTGATCGGGTCCGACACCCGGGCCGGGGACGGCAACGGCAAGTACGGCAGGGACCTCGGCAGCGAGCGGTCGGACACCACGATCCTGCTCCACCTGGCCGCCGACCGGCGCAGCGCCACCGCCGTCTCGCTGCCCCGGGACCTGATGGTGGACATCCCGGGCTGCCGGCAGGAGGACGGCACGCGCAGCGACCCCGTGTTCGCGATGCTCAACCACGCCTACCAGGTGGGCGGTTCGGCGTGCACGATCCGGACCGTCGAGAAGCTGACCGGCATCCGCGTCGACCACCACATGGTCGTCGACTTCAGCGGGTTCAAGGAGATGGTGGACGCCGTCGACGGGGTGGAGGTGTGCCTGAAGGAACCCGTCGACGACAAGGCGGCGCGGCTGAGGCTGCCCGCGGGGAAGGTCACGCTCGACGGGGAGCAGGCGCTCGGGTTCGTCCGGGCCCGCAAGTCGCTCGGCGACGGCAGCGACACCGAACGGATGGAACGCCAGCAGCGGTTCCTCGGCGCGCTCGTCAACAAGGTGCAGAGCAACGACGTGCTGCTGAATCCCGTGAAGCTGTACCCGGTGCTGGACGCGGCGACCTCCTCGCTCACCACCGACCCCGATCTGGCCAGCCTGCGCGGCCTCTACCAGTTGGTGCGCGGGCTGCGTGACCTCCCTGCGGAACACGTGCAGTTCCTGACGGTGCCGAGGGAGTCGTACGTCTACGACGCCAACCGTGATCAACTCGTGGAGCCGGAGGCCGAGAAGCTGTTCGCGCGGCTGCGGGCCGACCAGCCGGTGGTGGTCACCCAGGGGAATTCACGGGATGTTCCCGGGCGGGACACAGGATCGGGCGGCCCGAACGGCCCCTCGCCCGCACCGACTTTCCGCGGGAACACCGCCGCCGAACAGACCTGTGAGTAAGACGCAGGGAAAGAACGGCGACCTTCCCTTCGGAAAATGAGGGGGATTGCCCTGTTGTAGCAGGTGGAATTTGTCACCGGCGTCGCTCGACGCTGAACTGGGCGGATAGTGTGAGCGGTCCGGTGCACCTGGCCGCGAGGTCCGACGGGCTTTGTCGGGGCCGTGCACCGATTCACCGAGACCCGAGCGCCTTGGAGGGGGAAGGCGCCGCGTGGCCCCGACGGAGGATTCGGACAACCGTGGACGCGCAAGGCCGTGGGCGGGCGGACAACATCGACCCCGCAGACCAGTGGGTGCTCAATCCGAACACCGGCGAATACGAACTGCGACTGAGCCCTTCCGCAGCGCAGCCGCCGGTTCCCGGACCGCGCAGACCGTCCTCCCGGGACGGCAGCGGTGCGGCGGGCGGCCGTGAGCGGCAGCCGGAGACCGGGCAGAGCCGGCAGTCGCCCCGGGCGCGCGGCGCCGAGGTGCCGGCACCGCGCTCGGCCCGGCGCCGCAACGCCGAACCGGAGGCACCGCAGGGGCGGCGCGCCGCCCGGCGGCCGGTGAAGAAGAAGTCGAAGGCGAAGAAGGTGCTGCTGTGGACCGGCGGGTCCATGGCCTTCGTGCTGGTCGCCGTGACGGCCGCCGGCTACCTCTACATCAAGCACCTGAACGACAACATCACCTCCGTGTCCGACGACGGCGCCGGCACCGGCGGCTTCAGCAAGGACGAGGCGATCAACATCCTGCTGATCGGCACCGACAAGCGCACCGGCAAGGGCAACGAGGGCTACGGCGACTCGGGCAGCGTCGGCCACGCCGACACCACGATCCTGCTGCACCTCTCCAAGGACCGGTCGAACGCGACCGCGCTCAGCATTCCGCGCGACCTGATCGTCGACGTCCCGGACTGCCCCACCCAGCAGGCGGACGGCAGCCAGAAGGTCATCCCCGGCTCACAGGGCGTCCGCTTCAACAAGAGCCTCGGACAGGACGACCGTACGCCCAGCTGCACCATGCGCACGGTGACGGAACTGACCGGAATCAAGCCGGACGACTTCATGGTCGCCGACTTCAACGCGGTCAAGACGCTGACCGAGGCGGTCGACGGTGTCGAGGTCTGCCTGGCCAAGGACATCGACGACCCGGACTCGCATCTGAAGCTGTCCAAGGGCACGCACAACATCTCCGGCGAGCAGGCGCTGGCGTTCGTGCGCACGCGGCACTCCGTCGGCTTCGGCGGCGACCTGAGCCGGATCGGGCTCCAGCAGCAGTTCCTCGGCGCGCTGATGCGCAAGCTGAAGGGCAACTCCACGCTCAGCAGCCCGACGAAGATGGTGAAGCTGGCGGAGGCGGGCACCAAGGCGCTGACCGTCGACGACAAGCTGGACAGCATCACCAAGCTGAAGGACCTGGGCCTGGAGCTGGGCAAGCTCAACCCGAAGAACCTGACCTTCACCACGGTGCCGGTCGTGGACAACCCGGCGGAGAAGGTCCATTCCACGGTCGTCCTCAACGAGTCGAAGGCCCCGTCGGTCTTCGAGGCGATCCGCAACGACGTCTCCTTCACCGACGTGAAGAAGAAGCAGAAGGCGGCGAAGAACGCCCAGGCCGCCCGGCTCAAGGGCAGCAAGGCGCCCGCCTCCGACGTGCGGGTGCGCATCCTCAACGGCGGGGCCGCGCCCGGCAGCGCCCAGGCGGTGCTCAACTGGCTGCAGAACGACGAGGGCGTGACCAAGTCGGAGAACTCCGGCAACTCGCCCGCCCCGCTGAGCCGGACCACGCTGGAGTACGCGCCCGACCAGGCGGCCCAGGCGCGCCGGCTGGCCGCGATCATGGGCCTGTCCGGGGCCGCCATGAAACCGGGCAAGAGCGTGACCAACTCCCAGGGGCTGCCGGCGATGACGCTGACCCTGGGCAAGGACTTCAAGGGGGCGGGAGTGTCCCTCACGCCGCCGACGAAGGCGCCGGACGTCGACAAGTCCACGGCAGACAAGGTGAAGTGCGCCGGCTAGGTAACCCTAGGGGCCCGTCGTGCGTCTAACCGGACGCGGGACGGGCCCGTTGCTTGGCGCAAGGGTGGGGAGGGCAGGGAGATTGGCGCAGAGCGAGGTGCGCGGGGATGCTCCGGCGGTCGAGGACACGATGTCGCTCGCGTCGAGGACCACGGACGCCCCGGGGCGCTCCGGCCGGCACGGCGGCCGGCGACGGGTCGGCGGTCCGCAGACCGACAAGCGGCGCCGCAGACGGCGCGCGCTGCGCTGGTCGGCGACCGTGCTGGCGGTGGTGATACTGGGCACGGCCGGCGCCGGATATCTGTACTACCAGCATCTCAACGGCAACATCCAGAAGGGCGCCCGCGCGGGCGGTGACGACTCCAAGGCGCACCGGACCGCCCCGAACGCGGCGGGCCAGACCCCGCTGAACATCCTCCTGATCGGCTCCGACAGCCGGAACTCCAAGGAGAACGTGAAGCTCGGCGGCAGCCGCGACAAGGCCGGCGACCCGCCGCTGGCGGACGTGCAGATGCTCATCCACCTCTCGGCGGACCGCAAGAGCGCCGCCATGGTGAGCATCCCGCGTGACACCCGGGTGGACATCCCCGACTGCAAGGACCCGGACGGCAAGGACTACCCGAAGACCAACGACATCATCAACGTCACCCTGGCCCGGGGCGGAGCCGGCTGCACGCTGCTCACCTGGGAGGAGCTGACCGGGGTCTACATCGACCACTGGATGACGATCGACTTCGCGGGCGTGGTGCGGATGGCGGACGCCATCGGCGGTGTCGAGGTCTGTGTGAACCAGAACGTCTGGGACCACTCGACCCCGAGCCAGCGCGGCGGCTCCGGGCTGAAGCTCACCAAGGGAACGCACAAGGTGAAGGGCGAGCAGGCCCTGCAGTGGCTGCGCACCCGGCACGCCTGGGGCAGCGACCTGATGCGGGCCCGCGCCCAGCACATGTACCTGAACTCGATGATCCGTACGCTGAAGCAGCAGAACGTGTTCACCGACACCGGCCGGCTGATGGACCTGGCCGATGCGGCCACCAAGTCCCTGAAGGTCTCCGAGGAGATCGGCACGGTCAAGAAGCTGTACGACCTCGGCATGGAGATGAAGTCGGTGCCGACCGACCGCATCACCAGTGTGACGATGCCCAACCTCCCGGACCCGAACGACCCGGACAACCACGTCGTGCCGGACAAGGCCAAGGCCGACAAGGTGTGGCAGATGCTCCAGGACGACGTGCCGTTCGACAAGAACGGCGGGAAGTCCGACGGCAAGAAGGGCGGGGGCAAGGACAAGCCGGCCAAGACCCCCTCGCTCGACGCGGCCCGGCTCGGCGTGCTGGTGCAGAACGCCACCCGGACCTCCGCCGAGGCCGCGGTCCCGCAGCGGGCGTCGGCGATCGGGCAGGTGCTCGTGCAGAAGGGCTACACCCGGGCGCAGGCCGACACCTCGGGGAGCCTGTCCGAGGACAGGACGGTCGTACGGTATCCGAGCGCGGACCTGGAGGGTGACGCCCAGGCGGTGGCCAAGGCGCTGGGCATCCCGATGAGCCAGGTGCAGAAGTCCACCGACGTGTCGGGGGTCACGGTCGTCGTCGGCGCGGACTGGCGCACCGGGACTGCCTACCCCAAGGAGTCCGTCCCGAAGGCCGGCGACCTGCCCGAGGGCACCGACTCCGCGAACGCGTCGGACAAGCCGACGTGCATGGACGTGTACAAGCCCTACCAGTGGCAGTGACCAACTGACCGGCCGGAACCGCGGAAAGGGCCCCTCCACCAGCGGGAGGGGCCCTTCGCGGGTCTGTCAGACGGTGTCCAGGACCGCGGGCCGCCGGGAGGCGACGACCTTCCTCGCCAGGGACTTCGGGCTGGTCAGGAAGCCCCAGCCCCAGGACATGTGCATGGTGGCGAGGGCCACCGGGATCTGCAGCCGGGCCTTCGGGGGCAGCCCCTTGCCGGCCGGGAGGGAGCCCGCGACGATCGCGGCGAGGTAGCCGCCGGGGATCACGAAGGCCCACGGGGTCAGCGCGGCGCCGGCGACCAGGCCCGCCGCTATCGCGCACACCGCCACCGGCGGGGCGAGGTAGCGCAGGTTGATGGAACCGGAGTGGTAGCGGGCGACGACGTGCCGCCAGCGGCCGTAGTCCTTGTACTGCTTGGCCAGCGCGCGCACCGACGGCCGCGGCCGGTACGACACCCTCAGCTCGGGCGAGAACCAGATGAGCCCGCCCGCCTCGCGGATGCGGAAGTTCAGCTCCCAGTCCTGGGCGCGGATGAACTCCTCGTTGTAGCCGCCCTGCTGCTCCAGCGCCTCGCGGCGGAACACCCCGAGGTAGACCGTCTCGGCGGGGCCGGCCTGGCCGCCGGTGTGGAAGGCCGCGTTGCCGACGCCGATCCTCGATGTCATCGCGGCGGCCACCGCGTGCTCCCAGTCGTTCTCGCCCTCGGCGTGCATGATGCCGCCGACGTTCTGCGCGCCGGTCTCCTGAAGGAGGCGGACCGCGGTCGCGATGTAGTCCGGCGAGAGCATGCCGTGGCCGTCGACACGGACCACGATCGGATGCCGGGAGGCCTTGATCGCCGCGTTCAGCGCCGCGGGCGTGCGGCCGGTCGGGTTCGGGACGGTGTGCACGCGCGGGTCTTCGGCGACCAGCTCGGCGGCGATCTCGTCCGTGCGGTCCGTGGACGGACCGAGGGCGATCACGACCTCCATCTCGCCGGCGTACTCCTGCGCGAGGATCGCTTGGACGGCCCCGCGCAGATGCCGCTCCTCGTTGAGGACGGGCATGATCACTGACACGGCGGGGAGCCGCACGTCGGGCTTGGCGTTCATAGGGGCCTCACGTTACCGCGAACGGGGGACACGGATGCGCGCCGCCGGGGCTGCGACGCGGGCTGGAGATCGTATCGGCCTACTGTGCTCACGGATCCCACGTACGGCCTCGTCCGGAGGTGTCCTCCTTGTCCAGCCCGCCTCGGTCCCCCGCGCCTCCGCAACGCCGCCAGCCGCCCCGCCGTGTACCGCGACCGCCGGAACGGCTGGTACGGTCCGTCCGGCCGCCGAGGCGGCCCCGCTGGGCCATGCGGGCGGTCACCACCCTGTCGGTCGTGGTGCTCGCCTCCGCCGGGATCGGGCACGCGGTGGTCGCCAGTCTGGACGCGGGGATCGCCCGGATCGACGCCTTCAAGGACATGAAGAACCGGCCCCGGGCCGGCCACGGCATGAACCTGCTGCTGGTCGGCACCGACGGCCGCGACAAGATCAGCGAGCAGGACCGGCGCGCCTACCGGCTGGGCGGGCAGCCCTGCCACTGCACCGACACGATGATGATCGTGCACATCTCGGAGGACCGGGATCGGGCCACCGTGGTGAGCCTGCCGCGCGACTCCTACGCCGAGATGCCCGCGCACCTCGACCTGAACTCGGGGCAGCGGCACGGCCCGCACCCGGTCAAGCTGAACGCGGCCTACGCCGAGGGCGGCCCCCAGCTGACCATCCGCACGGTCGAGAACATGACCCACGTGAAGATCGACCACTATCTGGAGGTCGACTTCACCAGCTTCATGAAGACCGTCGACGTGCTCGGCGGGGTCAAGGTGTGCACGCCGACACCGCTGAAGGACTCGTACACCGGGCTCGACCTCGGGCCCGGCACCCACACCCTGCTGGGCGGGCAGGCGCTGCAGTACGTGCGTGCCCGGCACATCGACGGTGTCAGCGACCTGGGCCGGATGAAGCGGCAGCAGCGGTTCCTGGCCGCGCTGCTGGAGAAGACGACCTCCTCCGGGGTGCTGCTGAACCCGATGCGGTTCCGGGACGTGACCCGGGCGGTGCTCGGCTCGGTCCGCGCCGACGAGGGCTTCGGCACCGACGAGCTGCTCGACCTCGGCCGCGCGATGCGGGAGTTCTCCCCCTCCTCGTCCGAGTTCACCACCGTCCCCATCGGGCAGATGGACTTCCAGGTCAAGGGCATCGGCTCGACGTTGAAGTGGGACCCGGCGAAGTCCGACGAGCTGTTCCGGGCGCTGCGCGACGACAAGCCGCTCGCCGGGGACCGTCCGCACCGCGACCCGGCGCACACCCCGCTGCCGGTTGAGGTGGCCCCGGACTCCATCCGGGTGCAGGTGGCGAACGGCAGCGGCACGGTCGGGCTGGGCAAGCGGGTCGACGCGGCACTCGCGGCGACCGGCTTCGCCACCACCCGCCTGCCGGTGACCGCGCCCGCCCACGTGGCCCGCACGGTGATCTCCTACGACCCCCGCTGGGACCGCTCCGCCCGTTCCCTGGCCGTGGCCCTGCCGGGCAGCGAGCTGCGCGCGGTGCCGGGGCAGGGGCCGCTGCTGAAGGTGACGGCCGGCGCGGACCTCGCCGACGTGCGCAAGGTGCGCAGGGTGCGCTTCGAGGACCCGGCACAGCCGGAGCAGAACGTGGTCCGGGGCAACGAGGTGGTGTGCTGAGCGCTCCGCCGGGAGCGCCGCGGCACACCGCCCGGCCCGCGCGGCCCTCCGGCCGTCCCCGAAGCGTTCCGGCCGGTCCCCGGAGCGTTCCGGCTAGTCCCCGGAGCTATCCCGCCGGCCCCCGGAGCGTTCCGGCTAGTCCCCGGAGCTATCCCGCCGGTCCCCGAAGCACTCCAGCCGGTCCCCGGAACTATCCCGCCGGCCCCCGAAGCACTCCAGCCGGTCCCCGGAGCACTCCGGCCGGTCCCCGGCGCGCTCCAGCTAGTCCCCCGGAGCTATCCCGCCGGTCCCCGGAGCTTTCCGGCCGGTCGGAGCTTTCCGGCCGGTCCCCGGAGCGTTCCGGCCGGTCCCCGGAGCTATCCGGCTAGTCCTCGAAGCCCTCCGCCGCCCTCTTCTCCCGCAGCTCGCGGATCGCCCGGCGGCGGGCCAGGCGGTGGGTGCGGCGGATCTGGGCCTCCTGGTAGCGGCGGCGGTCCCGGTCGGTCTCCGGTATCACCGGCGGCACCCGGCGCGGCCTGCCGTCGGCGTCGACGGCCGCGAAGACCAGGTACGCCGAGCCGACCTGGGTGGCCGGGTCCGACTCGTTCCAGCGCTCGGCGAGCACCCGCACGCCGATCTCCATCGAGGTCCGGCCGGTCCAGTTCACCTGCGCCTTGACGTGGACCAGGTCACCGACGCGGACCGGTTCGAGGAACACCATCTCGTCCATGGACGCGGTGACGGCGGGACCGCCGGAGTGCCGGCCGGCCACCGCGCCCGCCGCGTCGTCGACCAGTTTCATGATCACCCCGCCGTGCACCGTCCCCAGCAGGTTGGTGTCGTTGTGGGTCATGATGTGGCTGAGGGTGGTGCGCGAGGCGGACGTGGGCTTGCCCGGGATGTCCGGCTGCGTGTCCGGATCCGTGTCCGTGGCCTGGTCTGTCATGCCCTCCACCCTATGCCGACGGCTCATTCGCGGACTTTGTGTCGGGTTCGCAACAGCGGGGCCCTGATTTCCCGACATCTCTTGTCGAGCACATATCCGCGCCCTGCACACTGGGGCCCATGAATGACTGGCCCGAGGGATGGTCCGACGACAACCGCGGCCCGCGCTACGGACGCGGCAGTGCCGGCGCACAGCCGGAGGGGGCCCGCGTGATGCGTCAGGTGCAGCGCGGCCCGGCGGTACCGCCCGGACCGCGCTCGGCGTACGGCGACCCCGGCCCGGCGGCGCCGCCGTACGGGGCCGGTGTGCCGCAGCAGCCGTCGTACGTCGACGGCCGCGGACACGAGGAAGGCGCCGGCTACGGCGACTACGACAGCGGCTACAACACGGGCCAGGTCTACGGCGGCCCCGGCGGCCGGGGCCCGGGCGGCCCGGAAGGGGCGTCCACCCGCGCCCCGCGCCCCGCGCCGAACTGGCGGCGCCGGATCAAGTGGACGGCGATCACTCTGGCGACCGTGCTGGTCGTCACGTCGGTGGCCACCTACTTCTGGGCCGACTCCAAGCTGCGCCGCGAGGTGGACCTGTCCAAGGTCATCGACCGGCCGGAGTCGGGCGCGGGCACGAACTACCTGATCGTCGGCTCGGACAGCCGTGAGGGCATGTCCAAGGCGGACGAGAAGAAGCTGCACACCGGCGGTGCCGAGGGCAAGCGCACCGACTCGATGATGATCCTGCACGTCGGCGACAACGGCGACACCCTGATCTCGCTGCCGCGCGACTCGGACGTGGTGGTCCCGTCGTACAGAGGGTCGACGTCCGGGAAGGTCTACCCGGCGCAGGGGCGGCACGCCAAGCTGAACGCCACCTACGCCGAGGACGGGCCGACGCTGCTGGTCCGCACGGTCGAGGCGAACACCGGTCTGCACATCGACCACTACGTGGAGATCGGCTTCCAGGGCTTCGCGAACATCGTGGACGCGGTGGGCGGGGTCGAGATCGACATCGACAAGGGCTTCAAGGACAAGTGGTCGGGCGCCGACTTCCAGGCCGGCAAGCAGACCCTGAACGGCCAGCAGGCGCTCGCGTTCGTCCGGACCCGGCACGCGTTCGCCGCCTCCGACCTGCAGCGCACCAAGAACCAGCAGAAGTTCCTGGCCGCGCTGGCCCACCAGGTGGCCACCCCGTCGACGATGCTGAACCCGTTCAAGTTCTACCCGACCATGGGCGCGGGCCTGGACTCCCTGATCGTCGACAAGGACATGGGCCTGTGGGACCTGGCCTCGATGTTCTGGGCGATGAAGGGCGTCAGCGGCGGTGACGGCACCTCGATGAACATGCCGATCTCCGGCTCCGCCGGCGGCAACCTCGTCTGGGACAAGGCGAAGGTGAAGACGCTGGTGGACCAGCTGAACAACGACGAGAAGGTCACCGTCTCCGGCAACTGACGCCGGCGCGCGGCGGCCGGGGGGACCCCGCGGGGTGCCCCCGGCCGCCGCGCGTGGGCTCACATGCTGGCGCCCGCCATCGCCCGGCAGGTCTCCGCGCAGCGGCGACACGCCTCGGCGCAGCGCATCATCTGCTGGTCGTCCGGCATGGACATACACGCCTCGGCGCACATGTCGCAGACCTTCGCGCAGAGCATGCACATCTCGCCGGCCATGGGCGAGCGCCGCATCATCATGTCGGCGCACATGCGGGTCGCCTCGGAGCAGTCCATGAGCGCCCGCATGACCTGCATCTGCGCCTGGCCGCCCATCTGCATGCAGGAGCTCATGGTCTCCTCGCACATGTTGTGGCAGTTCATGCAGGCCTCGATGCAGTCCTGCATCTGCTGCGTGAGGGCGGGCATCGTTCCGGACCGCGACTGGGACTGGGTCATGGCTCCTCCTGGGACGGCGGGATGAGGCCCGGGGCGGGCCCCATGTGCTTCCGTCCTACGCCGGGGAGCGGCGTCCCGCATGTCGGGTCACGGCAGGTTGCGGGCCATGACGATGCGCTGGACCTGGTTGGTGCCCTCGTAGATCTGGGTGATCTTGGCGTCGCGCATCATGCGTTCCACCGGGTAGTCGCGGGTGTAGCCGTAGCCGCCGAGGAGCTGGACGGCGTCGGTGGTGACCTCCATGGCGACGTCCGAGGCGAAGCACTTGGCGGCGGCACCCAGATAGGTGAGATCGGCGTCGCCGCGCTCGGAGGCGGCGGCGGCCTGGTAGGTGAGGGCGCGGGCCGCCGAGATCTTCATGGACATGTCGGCGAGCATGAACTGGATGCCCTGGAAGTCGGCGATCGCCTTGCCGAACTGCTTGCGCTCCTGGACGTAGCCCTTGGCGTAGTCGAGGGCGCCCTGGGCGCAGCCGAGGGCCTGGGCGGCGATGGTGATGCGGGTGTGGTCCAGGGTCTTCATGGCCGTCAGGAAGCCCGTGCCCTCCTCGCCGATCATGCGGTCGGCGGGGATGCGGACGTTGTCGAAGTAGACCTCGCGGGTCGGGGAGCCCTTGATGCCGAGCTTCTTCTCCGGGGCGCCGAAGGAAACGCCCTCGTCCGACTTCTCGACCACGAAGGCCGAGATGCCCTTGGAGCGCTTGGCGGGGTCCGTGACCGCCATCACCGTGTAGTACTCGGAGACGCCCGCGTTGGTGATCCAGCGCTTGACGCCGTTGAGGATCCAGTGGTCGCCGTCGCGGACGGCCTTGGTCTTCATGCCGGCCGCGTCCGAGCCCGCCTCCGGCTCGGACAGGCAGTACGAGAACATCGCGTCGCCCTTGGCGAGCGGGCCCAGGTACTTCTTCTTCAGTTCCTCGGAGCCGGAGAGGATCACCGGCAGGGAGCCGAGCTTGTTCACGGCCGGGATGAGCGAGGAGGAGACGCAGGCACGGGCGACCTCCTCGATCACGATGACCGTGGCGAGGGCGTCGGCGCCGGCGCCGCCGTACTCCTCGGGGACGTGCACGGCGTGCAGGTCATTGGCGACGAGGGCGTCGAGGGCCTCCTGCGGGAAGCGGGCCTCCTCGTCCACCGCCGCGGCGTACGGCGCGATCTTCGCCTCGACCAGCGAGCGGACGGCGTCCCGGAGCATGTCGTGCTCCTCGGACGGGCGGTACAGGTCGAAGTCAGCCGATCCGGCCACGGTGTCTCACGCTCCAAAGACGCTGTGATACTGACGCTAATTACCGTTAAGTAACTGAATTTTAGATCGCCTGTGTGAACACGCCTACGTGAGCTTGGTGACAGCGGGAAAATTGCCCGCTGAACGGCCCGACTATGCTCAGGCACCGCATGACCGAGCAGGAACGACGGACCGGAGCTGGAGCACACCCATGAGCCTGAAGATCACCGTGATCGGCACCGGCTACCTCGGCGCCACACACGCCGCGGCCATGGCCGAGCTGGGCTTCGAGGTGCTGGGCCTGGACGTCGTACCGGAGAAGATCGCCCTGCTGGAGCGCGGCGAGACCCCGATGTACGAGCCGGGGCTCGACGAGCTGCTGCGCCGGCACGTGGCCGGGATCGAGGGATCCACCGGCCGGCTGCGGTTCACCACGGACTGGGCCGAGGCCGGCGCCTTCGGCGAGGTGCACTTCGTGTGCGTGAACACCCCGCAGAAGCACGGCGAGTACGCCTGTGACATGAGTTACGTCGATTCCGCGATCGCCTCCCTCGCCCCGCATCTGCGCGGCCCGGCCCTGGTGGTCGGCAAGTCGACCGTGCCGGTGGGCTCGGCCGACCGGCTGGCCGCCTACCTGGCCGAGCACGCCCCGGCCGGCGCGGACGCCGAGCTGGCGTGGAACCCGGAGTTCCTGCGCGAGGGCTTCGCCGTCCAGGACACCCTGCACCCGGACCGGATCGTCGTCGGGGTGCGCAGCGAGCGGGCCGAGAAGCTGCTGCGCGAGGTGTACGCCGGCCCGGTCGGCGAGGGCACGCCGTTCGTGGTCACCGACTTCCCCACCGCCGAGCTGGTGAAGACGGCCGCGAACTCCTTCCTCGCGACCAAGATCTCCTTCATCAACGCGATGGCCGAGGTGTGCGAGGCGGCCGGCGGCGACGTGGCGGAGCTGGCGGAGGCCATCGGGCACGACGACCGGATCGGGCGGAAGTTCCTGCGCGCCGGGATCGGCTTCGGCGGCGGCTGCCTGCCCAAGGACATCCGCGCGTTCATGGCCCGGGCGGGCGAGCTGGGCGCCGACCAGGCGCTGACCTTCCTGCGGGAGATCGACTCCATCAACATGCGCCGGCGCGGGCAGATGGTGGAGATGACCCGGGAGGCGCTGGGCGGCGGCTCCTTCCTCGGCAAGCGGGTCGCGGTGCTCGGCGCCACCTTCAAGCCGGACTCGGACGACGTCCGCGACTCGCCCGCGCTGAACGTGGCCGGCCAGATCCACCTGCAGGGCGGCCAGGTGACCGTGTACGACCCGAAGGGCATGGACAACGCCCGCAAGGTCTTCCCGACCCTGGGGTACGCCGACTCGGCGCGGGCGGCCGTCCGGGGCGCCGACGTCGTGCTGCACCTGACCGAGTGGAGCGAGTTCCGCGAGCTGGACCCGGCGGCGCTCGGCGAGGTGGCGACGGCCCGGGTGATCCTCGACGGACGCAACACCCTGGACCCTGAGCAGTGGCGGCGGGCGGGCTGGACCTACCGGGCGATGGGCCGCCCCACCGCCTAGACGCAGCGGTACCGGGTGACGCCGGTTCGGCCGAGGCTCAGTCGGCCGAACCGGCGTCTGTCCGCATTCTGCACCACGCCGCTGTGGCTCACGCACCCTTCGCCCGGTACCGGCGCATCTTCGCGCGGGCCCCGCACACCTGCATGGAACACCAGCGGCCGCGGCCGGCGGGGCTGCGGTCGTAGTACGCCCAGTGGCAGGTGCCGGCCTCGCACGCCTTGAGCCGGGTCCAGGTGCCGGCGACCAGTGCCTCGGCGACGGCGGCGGCGACCCGGGAGAGCAGCGGGCCCTGCTCGGCGGGGGCGAGCCGGGCCGAGCCGTCCCGCTCGTCGACGGCGACGTGCAGCGGGGCCCGCGCCAGCAGGGTGCCCAGCGGGGTCACCGCGCGGTGCGGCGGGTGGCCGGCGTGGGCCAGCAGCGCGGCCCGCAGCGACTCGCGCAGTTCCCGCGCGTCGGTCAGCCCGGTCACGGTGATCCCGAGGCGCCCCCGGCCCTCCGGCGTGTCCAGCGAGTCGGCGCCCGTCT
Source organism: Streptomyces sp. NRRL S-1022 (assembly GCF_000720135.1). Classification (GTDB taxonomy): domain Bacteria; phylum Actinomycetota; class Actinomycetes; order Streptomycetales; family Streptomycetaceae; genus Streptomyces. The sequence continues at coordinate 42,686 of NZ_JOIU01000008.1, forward strand.
CGATGTCCAGCGTGTTCACCAGGGACTCGATCAGGGCCAGGCCGCCGGGCGCGGCCGATCTCTCGCTCATGCTTGCGACGTTACCCCCGATGCGGGAGCATGCAGTAACCGTTACCGGTTACCCGGTTTTGCAGGTAACCATGGAGGAGGTAGTCATGGCGCTCGCCAAGCTCGACGTCGTGGTCCTGGACTGTCCCGACCCGCGCGCGCTGGCCGGCTTCTACGCCGGCGTGCTGGGCGGCACGGTCGAGGAGAACCCCGAGGACGGCACGTGGGTGGACCTGAAGGTGCCGGGCGGGCCGGCCCTGGCCTTCCAGCGGGCGCCCGGCTTCGTGCCGCCGCGGTGGCCCGCGCCGGAGCACTCCCAGCAGTTCCACCTGGACCTCGCCGTCGAGGACCTGGACGCAGCCGAGAAGGGGGTGCTGGAGCTGGGCGCCGAGCCGCTGGACGCGGACGACCGCGAGCGGACCTTCCGTGTCTACGCCGACCCTGCCGGGCACCCGTTCTGCCTGTGCGCCTGCTGAACCGGGGCGCACCCGACCGTTGCGAAGGAGAAGACACCATGGCGTCCGTGGCCCGTTTCCGTAACGTCGTGCTCGACTGCCCCGACCCGCACGCGCTGGCCGCCTTCTACGCGGCGGTGGGCGGCGGCACCCCGCGGGCGGAGGACGACGACTGGGTGGTGCTCCAGCTCCCGGGCGGTCCCCGGCTCGCCTTCCAGCGGGCCGAGGGGTACACCCCGCCGGAGTGGCCGCGCGCGGACCGCAACGGCCAGCAGCTCCACCTGGACTTCGACGCGGGTGCGACCTGGGCGGAACTGGACGCGGCGCACGAGCGGGTGCTGGAGCTGGGCGCCCGCCCGCTGGACCTGGAGGACCGCGAGAAGAAGGACTTCCAGGTGTACGCCGACCCGGCCGGGCACCCGTTCTGCCTGTGCCGGATCGAGGGCGAGTGACGTCCTAGGAGGCGTCCAGTTCGGTGATCCTCGCGGTGGACGCCTCCCGGCGCTGCTGCGCGGCCCGGGCGGCGAAGTCCGCGCTGCGCAGCACCCGCTGCACGTTGCCCCAGGTCAGCAGGGCCAGCTCGGTCTCGGACCAGCCGCGGCGGAGCAGCTCGGCGACCAGGTGGGGGTAGCGGGAGGCGTCGGCGAGGTCCCGGGGGTGGACGGCCCCGGAGTCGTAGGTGCCGGACAGGCCGACGCAGTCGGGGCCGGCCACGTCCCGGACGTGGTCGAGGTGGTCGGCGACGTCGGGGACGGTCGGGCCGGTCTGCTCGGCGGTCAGCGGCACCATGCACAGGCCCTTCGCCCGGCCCAGGGCGGTGAGGAGTTCGTCGGGCAGATTGGCCGGGTGCGGGCGCAGGGCCCGGGCCGCCGAGCGGCTGCACAGCACCGGGGTCTTGGACAGGGCGATGGTCCGCTCCACGGTGTCCGGGGCGGCTCCGGAGACGTCGGCGAGCACCCCGAGACGGTTCATCTCGCGGACGACCTCCTCCCCGAACCGGGTCAGCCCCGAGGGGCCCGCCCAGGCGGTGTCGGCGACGCTGAGCACGCGCAGCCCGAGGGTGTGCAGGATGCGCAGGAGGGCCAGCGAGTCGCCCAGCGCGGCGCCGGGCGCGGGACCCAGCACCACGGCGACCCGGCCGCGGTTGCGGGCGTCGATGACCTGCCCGGCGGTGCGCACCAGGCGCAGGCCCTCCGGGTGGGCCTCGACGACCGTGCGGACCAGGTCGAGCTGCTCCAGGGTGGCCGTCACGGCGCGTTCGTCGTCCGGCCCCTCGGGCAGGTGCAGCGACCAGAACAGCGCGGCGACGTGCCCCTCGCGCAGCCGGGGCACGTCCGTGTCGATGGCGGCCTCGCCCAGCTCCAGGTCGTACCACGGCAGATGGCGCAGGGCCCAGGGCAGACCGCTGTAGCCGTCGGCGACCGGATGGTCGGCCAGCAGGGCGTGCGCCCGCTCCAGCAGCTCGCCGGCCGGCTGCGCGGCACGGCGGTACGACCCGTCGAGCGGGGCCGGGGCCGGACGAGGGTCGTCCGGCAGGCAGTCGTCCTCGCCGACCTCAGCGGTGGCGGGGATGTCGTCCTGGAGGTCGGCCATGGCGGGCTCCGTACGTTCGTCGGCTACGTCGGTCGTGAGCTACGGCGTGCTGTGGCTGGCGTACCGACACGGTCGCACGGAGCGGAGGGAACCTTCCTGGTGAGTGGGGCGTTCGGGGGTACCCCGGTCAGCTCCCGCCGTGCGTGCCGTCGAGCGCCTCGATGGTGGCCAGGGACGGCGCGCGGGTGGCCCGCAGGTCCCGGGCCACGTCCTCGGCGGCGCCCAGGACGCGCACCGCGTTCTGCCAGGTCAGCTTGGCCAGGTCGGCCGTGGACCAGCCGCGCTCCAGCAGTTCCGCGAGCAGGTTGGGGTAACCGGAGACGTCGTTCAGGCCGTCCGGGGTGAACGCGGTGCCGTCGTAGTCCCCGCCGATGCCCAGGTGGTCGATGCCGGCGACCTCGCGCATGTGGTCCAGGTGGTCCGCGACCGTGGACACCGTGGCCACCGGGCGCGGGTGACGCTCCTCGAAGGCGCGGTGGATCTTCATCGCCTCGGGGCTGGTGTCCAGGTGGTGCACGCCGTGGGCGCGCATGTTCTCGTCGGCGGCGGCCGTCCAGTCGACGGCGGCCTGGAGCACGAACTTGGGCACGAACGTCACCATGGCCATGCCGCCGTTGGCGGGCAGGCGCTCCAGGACGTCGTCGGGGACGTTGCGCGGGTGGTCGCACACGGCCCGGGCGGAGGAGTGGGAGAAGATCACCGGCGCGTCGGCGGCGTCCAGCGCGTCCCGCATGGTCGTCGCCGCCACGTGGGAGAGGTCGACGAGCATGCCGAGGCGGTTCATCTCGCGGACGACCTCGCGGCCGAAGGCGGACAGGCCGCCCACGCCGGGTGCGTCGGTCGCGGAGTCCGCCCAGTCCACGTTGCTGTTGTGGGTGAGCGTCAGGTAGCGCACGCCGAGCGCGTACAGGCCGCGCAGGGTGCCCATCGAGTTGGCGATGGAGTGGCCGCCCTCGGCGCCCATGAGCGAGGCGATACGGCCGTCCCGGCGGGCCGCGTCCATGTCGGCGGCGGTCAGCGCGGGCGCCAGGTCCGCCGGGTAGCGGTCCAGCAGCCGCCGGACGCAGTCGATCTGCTCAAGCGTCGCCGCGACCGGGTCCGGCTCCTCGCAGGGTACGAAGACCGACCAGTACTGGGCGCCGACGCCGCCCGCGCGCAGCCGCGGCAGGTCGGTGTGCAGCTGCTCGTGCCGGTCGCCGGCGATGTCCAGCGCGTCCAGGTCGTAGCCGGCCTGCTTGCGCAGCGCCCACGGGAGGTCGTTGTGCCCGTCGGCCACGGGGAACTCGCGCAGCAGGGCGCGGGCCTCCTCCAGGGCGGCCGCCACGGCGGTCACTTCCCGAAGCCGAAGCCGCTGCCCGCGCCCTCGACCTTGGCGCGCAGCCGCTTGCCCTTCTCGGTGGCCTGGTCGCGCAGGTCCTGCTGGAAGTCACGCATCTTGTGCAGCAGGTCCTCGTCGTGCGCGGCGAGCATCCGGGCGGCGAGGAGACCGGCGTTGCGGGCACCGGCGACGGAGACCGTGGCGACCGGGACCCCGGCGGGCATCTGCACGATGGAGAGCAGCGAGTCCATGCCGTCCAGGTACTTCAGCGGCACGGGCACACCGATGACCGGCAGCGGGGTCACGGAGGCCAGCATGCCGGGCAGGTGGGCGGCACCGCCCGCACCGGCGATGATCACCTTCAGTCCGCGGTCGGCGGCCTGCTCGCCGTACGTGATCATCTCGCGGGGCATGCGGTGCGCGGAGACGACGTCGACCTCGTAGGCGATCTCGAACTCGTCCAGGGCCTTGGCGGCGGCTTCCATGACGGGCCAGTCGGAGTCCGACCCCATGACGATGCCAACAACGGGGCTCATTCGGTGATGGTGCCTCTCAGGTAGCCGGCTGCGTGACGGGCGCGCTCCAGCACCTCGTCCAGGTCGTCGCCGTAGGTGTTGACGTGTCCGACCTTGCGGCCGGGCTTCACGTCCTTGCCATACATGTGGATCTTGAGCTTGGGGTCGCGGGCCATGCAGTGCAAGTACGCGGAGTACATGTCCGGGAAGTCGCCGCCCAGGACGTTGACCATCACGGTCCACGGGGCGCGCGGGCGCGGGTCGCCCAGCGGCAGGTCCAGCACCGCGCGGACGTGGTTGGCGAACTGCGAGGTGATCGCGCCGTCCATGGTCCAGTGGCCGGAGTTGTGCGGGCGCATCGCCAGCTCGTTGACGAGGATGCGGCCGTCGCGGGTCTGGAACAGCTCGACGGCGAGGTGGCCGACGACACCCAGCTCCTTGGCGATGGTCAGCGCCATCTCCTCGGCCCGCAGCGCCAGGTCCTCCGCCAGGTCCGGCGCGGGGGCTATGACCGTGTCACAGACCCCGGCGACCTGCTGCGACTCCACCACCGGGTAGGCGACGGCCTGGCCGTGCGGGGAGCGGACGACGTTGGCGGCCAGCTCGCGGACGTAGTCGACCTTCTCCTCGGCGAGCACGGGGACGCCGGCGCGGAACGGCTCGGCCGCCTCCTCGGCGGAGTCCACGACCCACACGCCCTTGCCGTCGTAGCCGCCGCGGACCGTCTTGAGGACGACGGGGAAGCCGTCGCCCTCGGCGGCGAACCGGACCACGTCCTCCGGGTCGCTGACGATCCGGTGCCGGGGGCACGGGATGCCGATCGCGTCGAGCCTGGCCCGCATCACGCCCTTGTCCTGGGCGTGCACCAGCGCCTCCGGGCCGGGGCGCACGGGGATGCCGTCCGCCTCCAGGGCCCGCAGGTGCTCGGTGGGCACGTGCTCGTGGTCGAAGGTGATCACGTCGCAGCCGCGCGCGAAGGCGCGCAGCGTCTCCAGGTCGCGGTAGTCGCCGATGACGACATCGCTCACGACCTGCGCGGCGGAATCCTGCGGAGTGTCACTGAGAAGCTTGAACCTGATGCCCAACGGGATGCCCGCTTCGTGCGTCATACGCGCGAGCTGCCCCCCGCCGACCATGCCGACTACCGGGAACGTCACACCCCTAGGGTATCGGCCACACCGGGCAGGCCGGTTCCCGTCCCCCACACGGACTCTTACCGAGGGCTTCCCCTGTTCTTTCCGACCTGTTTCCGGGCAGTGGCCCGGTGCCCAGGCACCGGCGGGCCCGCCCGGCTAGCATGGCGGGGTCGACGAAACCTACGGACGGGAGCTGCACAGCCATGGAACCTCGTTCCTCGGGGCTGCAACGGCTCGTACGCGAGGTCGTCAAGTTCGGGGCCGTCGGCGGTGCCGGCGTGCTCGTCAATCTCGGCGTGTTCAACCTGGTCCGGCACGTCTCGGACCTGCCGGTGGTGCGCGCCAGCATCATCGCGACCGTCGTGGCCATCGTCTTCAACTACGTCGGCTTCCGCTACTGGACGTACCGGGACCGCGAAAAGAGCGGGCGCACCAAGGAACTCACGCTGTTCCTGCTGTTCAGCGCGGTCGGCCTGGTGATCGAGAACGGCGTGCTCTACCTGGCGACCTACACCTTCGGCTGGGACAGCCCGCTGCAGAGCAACGTCTTCAAGTTCGTCGGCATCGGCGTCGCGACCCTGTTCCGGTTCTGGTCGTACCGCAGCTGGGTGTTCCGGGCCCTGCCGGCCCGGGAGACCGTGGCGAGCGCGGAATCGATCCTCAAGCAGGAGTCGAAGAAGCAGCCGCCGCGCCAGCGCGTCCCGTAGTCCCGAGCACGTCCCGTAGTCCCGAGCACGTCCCGTCCGTCCCGCACAGGCCCGCGCGGCCGCTCCGGGCCGGTCAGCGGACCATGGGCCGTTCCTGGTCCGGCTTGCGCGCGGGCGGTGTGCGCGACAGGAACAGGCCGAACACCGGGGGCTGCGCCTGGAGCAGTTCCAGCCGGCCGCCGTCGGCCTCCGCGAGGTCCCGCGCGACGGCCAGGCCGATCCCGGTGGAGTTCCGGCCGCTGATGGTGCGCTCGAAGATGCGCGCGCCGAGGTCCGCCGGCACGCCCGGCCCCTCGTCGGTGACCTCGATCACGGCCTGGTTGCCGGTGACCCGGGTGCGCAGGGCGACGGTGCCGCCCCCGTGCATGAGCGAGTTCTCGATCAGCGCGGCCAGCACCTGGGCGACCGCGCCCGGGGTGCCCACCGCCTGCAGGTGCCGCTTGCCGGAGCTGACGATGGCCCGGCCGGAGCTGCGGTAGGCGGGCCGCCACTCGGCGAGCTGCTGCTGGATGACCTCGTCCAGGTCGAAGGTGACGGCGGAGCCGGTGCGCGGGTCGCGGGAGTTCGTCAGCAGCCGCTGGACGACGTCCGTCAGCCGCTCGACCTGCGTCAGCGCGATCGTCGCCTCCTCCTTCACGGTGTCCGGGTCGTCGGTGAGGGTGATCTCCTCCAGCCGCATGGACAGCGCGGTCAGCGGCGTGCGCAGTTGGTGGGAGGCGTCCGCCGCGAGGCGCCGCTCGGCGGTCAGCATGCGCCCGATCCGCTCGGCGGAGGCGTCCAGCACATCGGCGACCCGGTCCAGCTCGGGGACGCCGTAGCGCTTGTGGCGCGGGCGCGGGTCGCCGGAGCCGAGGCGTTCGGCGGTCTCGGCGAGGTCGGTCAGCGGGGAGGCGAGCCGGTTGGCCTGCCGTACGGCGAGGAGCACGGCCGCCACCACGGCGAGCAGCGCGACCAGTCCGATGATCAGCAGGGTCCGGCCGACCTCGCGGGTCACCGCGGAGCGGGGCTCCTGCACGGTGACCGTCTCGCCCTCCTCGCCGTGCTGGGTGTAGCTGATGGTGTCGCCCTCGGGCTTGTCGCCGATCTCTATGGGCGGCTTGCCGGGCAGGCGGATGACCGCGTACTGGTCCTTGCTGACCGGGTTGCGCAGGACCTCCGCGTTGACGTGTTCCGCGGCGAGGATCCGGCTGTCCACGATGCTGGCCAGCCGCACCGCCTCCGACTCGACCCGCTCCTGGGCGCTGTTTCCGATCGTCCGCGTCTCGACGATCACGAGGGAGACACCGAAGACCGCGATCACCACGAGGACGACGGCGAGGGTGGACTGGATGAGACGTCGGCGCATGGTCCGTTACCTAAGGTGATCGCTGGGGCTGATCGCCGGGGCCCGGGCTCAGCTCTTCTCGAACCGGAAGCCGACTCCGCGCACCGTGGCGATGTACCGCGGGTTCGCCGCGTCGTCCCCGAGCTTCTTGCGCAGCCAGGAGATGTGCATGTCGAGGGTCTTGGTCGACGACCACCACGTGGTGTCCCAGACCTCGCGCATCAGCTGGTCCCGGGTCACCACCCGGCCGGCGTCCCGCACCAGCACCCGCAGCAGGTCGAACTCCTTGGCCGTGAGCTGGAGCTCCTCGTCGCCCATCCACGCCCGGTGCGACTCGACGTCGATCCGCACCCCGTGCGTGGCCGGCGGCTGCTGCGGCTCGGCGGCGCCGCGCCGCAGCAGGGCCCGCACCCGGGCGAGCAGTTCGGCGAGCCGGAAGGGCTTGGTGACGTAGTCGTCGGCGCCCGCGTCCAGGCCGACGACGGTGTCCACCTCGTCGGCCCGCGCGGTCAGGATGAGGATCGGCACGGCGTGGCCGTCGGCGCGCAGCCGGCGGGCGACCTCCAGGCCGTCCATACCGGGCAGGCCCAGGTCCAGCACGACCAGGTCGACGCCGCCCTGCATTCCGGCGTCGAGCGCGGCGGGTCCGTCCTCGCGCACCTCGACCTCGTAACCTTCCCGGCGCAGGGCGCGGGCCAGCGGCTCCGAGATGGACGCGTCGTCCTCGGCGAGCAGTACACGGGTCATGAGGTGATGGTAGACCGCCCGGGCGCGCTGCCGGGGTGTGATCGCTTCCCGGGCTTCTTACCTTGCGACCCCGCTGGTACGAACCATTGACCTGGGGATGCGATCCTGGGAGAGACCTTCGAATTCCCCCGCGCGGTTCCCGCGACACCTGTGATCCGCGTCTCAAGTCCTTCCATATCCGGCACTGTCCTGCCGTATGGTGATCTGAACGCCTGTAGTACACCGGGGACCTTTGGCGGGCACACGCTGAAGGTCTCTTTTGTGTACGGGCTGATCAAGATCAGCCTTGAAAGGAATGACCTCTGGCCGGGCTCCGGACGCTTGGAAGCGTCGCGGGGCGTGGATCCCGGTGGTCGCCGTCCGCCGCTCCGTGATCCGGAGCGGGCTCCCCCTGGGCGTGGGGGTGGACGACCGACCCGCCGGTGCCGGCCACACCCCCACCGGGCGCGCAACGCTCCAGCAGCCGCGTCCCGACCAGCAAGGAACGACCATGGCGTCCAGCCTGACGAAGGACTCGGTCCGCCCGGGCACCCCCGGTTCCGAGAAGACCTTCTTCGGCCACCCCCGCGGACTGGCCACTCTCTTCATGACCGAGATGTGGGAGCGCTTCTCCTACTACGGCATGAGGGCCCTGCTCCCGCTGTACCTGGTGGCCCCGGGTGGCCTGCACCTGAGCGCGGGCACGGCCAGCGCGATCTACGCGGTGTACCTGTCGCTCGTCTACCTGCTCGCCCTGCCCGGCGGCTGGTTCGCCGACCGTGTGCTCGGCCCCCGCAAGACGGTCGCCGTCTCGGGCATGATCATCATGCTGGGCCACCTGTGCCTGGCGCTGCCCGCCGCCGCGAGCTTCTACGTCGGCCTGGTTCTCGTCGCCATCGGTTCGGGTCTGCTGAAGGCCAACATCTCCACGATGGTCGGCCACCTCTACAACGGCCCGGAGGACCCGCGCCGGGACGGTGGCTTCACGCTCTTCTACATCGGCATCAACCTCGGTGCCTTCGTCGCGCCGCTGGTCATCGGCACCGTCGGTGAGAACGTCAACTGGCACCTGGGCTTCGCGCTGGCCGCGCTCGGCATGGCGCTGGGACTGGTCCAGTACCTGCTGGGCGGCCGCCACCTGAACCCGAAGAGCAGCGAGGTCCCGACCCCGCTGACGCCCGCCGAGAAGGCGGCCACGCTGCGCAAGGGACTGATCTGGCTGGCCGTCGCCGTGGTCTTCTACGGCGTCGTCGGCGGCACCGGCCACTTCACGCTGAACTGGGCGCTGATCCCGCTCACCCTCATCGGTCTGATCGTGCCGATCGTGGTCATCACCCGCATCCTGCGGGACAAGGACCTCGACTCCGCCGAGCGGTCGAAGGTGTCGGCGTACATCTGGTTCTTCGTGGCCGCCGCCGTGTTCTGGATGATCTACGACCAGGGTGGCTCGACGCTGTCGCTGTTCGCCGAGAAGCGGGCCGACAACACCATCCTCGGCTGGGAGTTCCCGGTCTCCTGGTACCAGTCGGTCAACCCGGTCATGATCATGGCGCTGGCGCCGGTCTTCGCCTGGCTGTGGCTGTGGCTGAACCGCCGCGGCAAGGAGCCGAGCACCATCGTGAAGTTCTCCTCCGGCCTGGTGCTGGTGGGTGCGTCCTTCTTCGTCTTCCTCGCCCCGCTGTCCATCGCGGAGGGCGGTCACAAGGCCGCGGCGATGTGGCTGGTCGCGATCTACTTCGTGCAGACCATCGGTGAGCTGACGCTGTCCCCGGTGGGTCTGTCCGTGACGACCAAGATGGCGCCGAAGAAGTACGCCTCGCAGATGATGGGCGTCTGGTTCCTCGCGGTCACCGCGGGCGACTCGGTCACCGCCCTGCTGTCCAACCCGGCCGTCGGCGGCGTCAACCTCGACAAGATGGGCTTCGTCGCCCTGGAGGCGGTCCTCGCCGTGGTCGCCGGTGTCGCGGTGTGGATGTACCGCGGCAAGGTGAAGAAGCTGATGGGCAACGTCCACTAGTCCGTGGGACCTGGCCGGGAGGGCCGCCGCACCCAGGTGGGTGCGGCGGCCCTCTTGGTGTGTGCGGGGGCGCTGGACGCCGTCGCGGTCACGGTGCGACGGCGGCCGGGGGCGGCTCGTCGTGCCGTTCCCCGCGCCCCCGGGCCGGCTATCGCGCCCTTCGTCCGGGAAGCACCGTGAAGAGCGCGCCGCCCAGCAGGATCGCCGTTCCCGAGATCAGGGCCAGGGCCTTCAGGGTGCCGTGGTCGCTCGCGCCCGTCTCGGCCAGGCCGCCGGAGCCGCTGTCACCGCCGGTCGTGGCGGTACCGGAGGAGCCGCCCGACGCCGTGGTCCCGCCGGCGGCGCCGCCGGGCTGCCCGGTGGTGTCCAGGGTGAGGGAGACCGCCGTCCTCGTCGGGGTGCAGGTCGTGGTCGTACCGAGCGCCTTGACCGTGAGGACGCCCGGCGACAGCGTCGAGGTGCCGCTGGCACCGGGCTTGTAGGTGCCGGTGAGGTCGGGGATCTCGATCGGGGCGCCGGACTTGACGGGGCTCGCGTTCGTCGGACCCTCCACGTGCACCGTGCCCTTGTCGGCGCCGCCCAGCACCACCTCCATGGACGGCTTCACGGAGTCCTTCGGGATGTCGACGGGACTGTCCATCACCGACTTCTTGAACCGCACGGTGAGGGCGTAGCTCCCGCCGTCCTTCCTCGCGTCGATCTGCACCGGTGAGGTGGCGCTCTTGTCGCCGATCGGGGTCTTGCAGGCGTACGGGACCCGCACCTCCGTGCCGGGGAAGCCGGTCTGCCCGGTGCCGCCGGTCGCCGTGGGCGTGGCCGAGCGGGTGGGCGGCGCCGTCCTCGTCGGGTGCGCGGTGGCGGTCGCCGTGCCGCCGCCCGCCGTCACCTGGATCGTCGCCGCCTTCTGCACGGTCTCCTTGGGCGTGCACCTGGTGTCCGTCGACATCGCGTTGACGGTGTACGCGTCCGGCGTCAGGGTCACCTCGCCGGCCGCCGTCAGCTTCAGGCTGCCCTTCATGTCGGACAGCACCATGTTCTGGCCCTTGGGGATGGCGGGGTTCTGCCGCGGGCCCTGCATGGCGATGTCGGCGGTCTGCGCACCGGACGCCTTCAGGACGCCGGACGGCTGGACCGAGTTCGCGGGCAGGTCGATGATGTCCGGGTTCCTGGACGCGGCCTGGACGAACTTCCACCCGATCTCCACCGTGTCCCCGGCCTTGGCCGTGGCCGGCGCGGTGATCTCGACCTTCGTGGTGCCGTCGACGGGGTCGATCCCCGCGGGCGGCACGCAGTGGGTGGCGTACGCCACCTCGGCCGCCTGCGCGGGCGCCACCATCGGGCCCAGCAGGACGCCCGCCGCACAGAGCATCAGCAGGGCGCCCGTGCTCCCGGCCGCTGTGCCTCTCCTTCGCATGCTCACGTGGGTCCCTTCGTGGTGGGAGTCGTAGGACTCGTCGGGCTGTCGTCGTGCGGTGCGCAGGACCGGCCGGCCGGGCCGCCCGGAGCGGAGTCCGGGGTGAACCACGGCAGGGCCGGAGCGGGGGCGGCCCGGGCGGCCGGGGACCCGGCGGTGCGGGAGCGCGGGAACGGCAGGCGCGGGCGCGGGGCGGGCCGGGGCGCCCGGGAGGTAGCGCCGGGGCGGTGCGGGCGGACCCGGTCCACCACGGCCATGCCGGCGCGGAACAGGGCGGCCGGCACGACCAGGCAGAGCAGGATCCAGAACAGGGTCACGCCCCAGGGCCGGCCCACGCCCCACGGCTGTTCGGCGAGCACCCGGCCGCCGTGCCGCAGCGTCACGGTGTAGTCGCCGTGCGCCCCCGCCGGCAGTTCGACCGGCAGCTCGATCCGCGCCTTCTTCCCGGGTGCCAGGGTGCCGTGCCACTGCCGTTCGTCCCACTCCGGGGCGAAGACGCCGTGCGCGGTGCCGACCTGGAACACCGGGTTCTCGATCGGGCTCGTGCCGGTGTTGCCGACGGTGAGGACGAGGGTGCGGCCGGGCGGCGCCCCGAACCAGGTCAGCAGCCCGCTGGAGCCGGTCAGCCGGGTGTCGGAGAGCACCGCCAGCCGGCCGGCGGAGCGCTCGGCGGGCAGCGGGGCCACGGGGTGTCCGGCGACCTGGAGGACGGCGTCCGCCTCGGCCGCGGCACCGGTGACGGTGGCCACGTGCACCACGCAGGGGCAGGGTACGGGGGGTTCGGCGACCGGCAGTCTCCGGCCGAAGGTGCCGTCGGCGCCGGTGGTCACGGCCCGGCCGTCACCGTTGGCGCAGGAGTTGGTGCCGCCGACGACCCCCCGGGCCGGGGTGGCCCGCCCGCACACCAGCATCATCAGCAGCGTGCGCGGCCGCCAGCCGGTCCCGCTGACGGTGACCGACCCGCCGGTGCCGGCCTGCACCGCCGACAGCTTCACCGCCGGCCGCTCCGCCGCCGCCCCCCGCTCGACCGGCCCGGCCAGGACCAGCAGCAGCGCCAGGAGCACCGCCGGCGCCCCCCGCCTCACGACACCGCTCCCGATGGCTCGCCGGCACCACGGCGTCTCCGCCGGAGCACCGCCGTGACCACCGCCACCCCGCCCGCCGTGCCGGCCACCGCGCCCCACGGGACGTAGGCCGCCGAGGTGCTCGCGGTGCCGTGTGCGCCGCCCGGTGCCGTCACCGTCAGCCGTACGCGGACCCGGTCCAGCGCCGGCCGGCCCGGCCAGGGCTCGCTGAGCGTGCGCCGGGCGCCCGGCGGCAGCCGGACCGGCAGGGGGCGCGGGGCGCGGTCCAGGACCGGGCCGAAGAGTCCGTCGGCGCGCACCGCGAGTGTGGGTACGAGGACGGTCGTACCGCGGTTGACCAGTTCGTACGTGATCCGGTCGGGGTAGACGGCCAGGTGCTCGACGGTGAGGGCGGCCAGCGCCGGACCGCCGACCCGCAACCGGACCGGCACGGCCGCGGTACGGCCGTGCGCGTCGCCCGCCACGATCGCGCCGGTGCGGTCGCCGGGCGCGGCAGCGCGCGGCACGGTCACCGTGAAGGGCACCTCGGCGCGGGTCCGGGCCGGGACGGTGAGGGCGGCGCGGGCGAGGACCGTGGGCACGCCCGTGCCGCGCAGCCGGACGGTGAGCGGAGTCCGGCCGCGGTTGGTCACGGCCACCGTGTCCTGGAGCACCGCCCCGGGCGCGCCCTCGGCGTAGAACGCGGGGCGTCCGCCGCCCGCGGGCGCGAGCGACCAGCCGCCGGACTGCGCGTGGGCGGGCTGGGCGGCGGTCGGCAGCGCGAGCGACAGGAGCAGGGTGACGAGCAGCGGCATCCGCACGGGGGGCGGCGCGGGCGGCATGGGCGGCTCCAGCGGTGGTGGCCGGACGGTTCGGCGGGCGTGCGCCGGGCGGCGGGCTGCGGCCCGGCCGGTCCCGGTCAGCGGCGGGCGGCCTGGCCGCGCCGGGTCAGCCACAGGACGCCCGCGGCGCCGGCGAGGAGAACCGTTCCGCCGAGGGTGCCGAGGGCGACCGCGGAGTCCTCGGGGCCCGTCTGCGGCAGCTGCGCGCCGGAGGAGGCACCGCCCGACGAGGAGGACGAGGGCGAGGAGGCGCCGCCCGACGAGGAGGACGAGCCGCCGGCCGCCGTCACGTCCAGGGTCAGGGACGGTTTCGGGCTGTTGGCCGGCGTGCAGGTCGTCGTCGTACCGAGCGCCTTGATGGTGAGCGTGCCCGGCGTGAAGGTCACCTTGCCGCTCTTCTTCGGCGTGTAGCTGCCGCTCAGGTCGCTGATCCTGATGGGCGTGTTCGCCGGGATCGCGGCGGCGTTGGCCGGTCCGCTGACGGCGAGCGTGCCGCTGTCGGCGCCGCCCAGCGCGATCGTGGCGCTCGGGCTCATCGCCCCCTTGCCCAGCTCGACCGGGCTGGAGGAGACGCCCTTCTGCCAGGACATGGTGATCTTGTAGCCGCTGCCGCTCTTGACGCCCTTGATGTCGATGGGCGAGACGGCGCTCTTGACGCCGATCGGGGTCTGGCACCGGTAGTCGACGTCGACGACGTCGGCATGGGCGGCCGGCGCGGCCAGCAGCACCGCCGAGCCGGCCAGGGCCGCGGCGGACGCGAGCGCGGCGGTTCGTTTCGGGTACGACACGGTCGGCCCACCCCATCCATTCCTGACGGAACATCAGATTCGGCCGTCAAGGTACGCCGGGGGCCGTGAGGTTGGAAGACGCGTCACACGCCGGAGTTGTGGCGATCCGGCGTGCGCGAGGAGACGGCGCGGGGGAGCCCGTGGGGCCCGGCGGCCACCCGGCGGTGCCGGTGCACACCGGCGCCCGGGTGGCCGTACGAGGGGTCAGGCCGGGGCGCCGAGTTCCGCCCAGACCGTCTTGCCCGGGGTACCGGGGGCGCGGAGCACCCCCCAGTCCAGGCAGAGCCGCTGCACGATGAACATGCCGTGGCCGCCGGGGCGGCCGGCGCGGTGTGGGGTGCGCGGAGCCGGCTGGCCGGCGCCCCGGTCGGAGACCTCCAGCCGGATCACCTTGTTGTCGCAGGCCAGGCGCAGCTCGTCGGGGCCCTCGGCATGCAGGCAGGCGTTGGTGACCAGTTCGGAGACGACGAGCAGCACGTCCTCGGCGGCGGCCCGCTGGTCGGCCGAGTCGGCCGGGAGCCAGCCCCACGCGTACAGCGCCTGGCGGGTGAAGTCGCGGGCGAGCGGGACCACCCCGCTCTCGCCTTCCAGGCGGAGTCTGCGGACCCGTCGCCCCTGGGTCCGCGACGTGCCGTCGGCCGCCCCGGGCGGCACGGACGACACGGACGGCGCGGCTGCCCCCGTGGCGGCACCGGTGGCCGGCGCCTCCGCTGCGGACGCCCCGGAAGCGCCGCTGGGCTCCGGGCCGCGGTCGCCCGGCGAGTAAGGCCGGGTGGTGCTCATCAGCGCTTCACCTCACCGATTCACCAGTTCAAGATTCAATAGTCCGGTCAGTAGTCCGGCCGGCGGCCGGACCTTCGGCCGGCGCCGTCGGCGCCGTCCGGTCCGTACGCCGTCCGGCGTGGTGCGCAGGTCGCCCCCGTCCCGTACGCCGGCGGGTCGTCCTGTCCCTCCGCCGCCCGGGCGGGGTCCCGTCCCGTCCGCGCGTCGGACGCGCGTTCCGTCAGGCCGTTCGCCGGCCCCCGGAGGAGCCTGCGGCCGGCAGGACGCTGCCTGCCTTCTTCTGCCCTCTCCTGCCCGGCGGATCCGACGGAACACCCCCGTATTGGACGTGACGCGGACAACGCCCTCGGAAGCCGGTGCGCGGACCGGTCCGGGCGAGGGCGGCGGCTCAGTCGGCACCGTCGGCCAGGGCCGCCTCCACGGAATCGTGGACGGTGAAGACCGCCTCGGCCCCGGTGATCTCGAACACGCGGGCCACCACCGGCAGCATTCCGGCCAGGTGGACGCCGCCTCCGGCGGCCTCCGCCTTCAGCCGGGCGCCGAGCAGGACGTTCAGCCCTGTGGAGTCGCAGAACTCCAGGCGTGAGCAGTCCACGACGAGCCGCGCGAAGCCCTTGTCCAGAAGGTCGTCGAGGGGCTCACGCAAAAGATCGGCGGTGTGGTGGTCCAGCTCGCCGGCCGGTGTCACAACGGCGCTGGAGCCCTCTTCCCGCACCTCCACCAGAAGCCGGCCCGACTGTGCGCTGCCGACCGTCCCGTGGTCCATGCCGTCTCTCTCTCCCGAGGTCGTGGCTGCTGATGCCCTCGAACATTACGCCTTCTATGCGCACTCCGACACCCGAACATCCGCACACAATCGGACATATCACATCAGAACGCACTTGCGACTCGCTCGGTGCACCGGGTAGGGCTAGTTAAGGACACACATCCCTACACGCCGGCTTCGGAGGCGCCGCACACCGCAGTGCACGTACTGGCTTCGGCAGCCTTATGCCGAGAACGATGGAGGACACCCATGTCACCCCGGCTCGACGCATCGCATACCCCGATCGCGACGTCGACACCCCCACCGGAACAACTGGATCATTTCATCGACACCCTCGACCTCCTTGAGGGACTCCCGGAGATCCCTCCGTACGACGAGATCGGCCCCGTCGACGCGCGGGCCCTGTCCAAGACCCTCTTCGAGCGGCTCGAATCGCTGGAGGAAGGGACGTACGAGCACGCGTACGTCCGCAACACCCTCGTCGAGCTGAACCTCGCGCTCGTCAAGTTCGCCGCCTCCCGCTTCCGCTCCCGCAGCGAGCCCATGGAGGACATCATCCAGGTCGGCACCATCGGCCTGATCAAGGCGATCGACCGCTTCGAACTCTCCCGCGGCGTCGAGTTCCCCACATTCGCGATGCCGACCATCATCGGTGAGATCAAACGGTTCTTCCGCGACACCTCGTGGTCCGTGCGCGTCCCGCGCCGGCTGCAGGAGCTGCGGCTCGACCTGGCCAAGGCCGGCGACGAACTGGCGCAGCAGCTGGACCGCGCCCCCACGGTCGCCGAACTCGCCGAACGCCTCGGCATCTCCAACGACGAGGTCGTCGAGGGCATGGCCGCCTCGAACGCGTACACCGCCTCCTCGCTGGACGCCCAGCCCGAGGAGGACGAGACCGAGGGCGCGCTCGCGGACCGGATCGGGTACGAGGACCACGGCCTGGAGGGCATCGAGTACATCGAGTCGCTCAAGCCGCTGATCGCCGAACTCGCACCCCGGGACCGCAAGATCCTCTCCCTGCGCTTCGTGGCGAACATGACCCAGTCGGAGATCGGCGAGGAGCTCGGCATCTCCCAGATGCACGTGTCCCGGCTGCTCTCCCGCACCCTGGTCCGGCTGCGCAAGGGGCTGACCCTGGACGAGTGACACCGGCGTCGCTCCGGAGGCGGAGAGCGGCTCGGCCGACGACGCCGGGCCGCTTCGCCGTTCCCGGAGCACAGGCCACCGGCTCACGGGTGCCCAGCACCCCAACCGTTATGCGGTTCCTCACAGAAACCTCTTTCCGCAGCCGCCGCCGTCCACCACTATGGGTCCCCAAACTGGCTGGTTTGTCAGCGGCCTTCTCGGGACGGAGGGTGTTGCATGGCCGAGGGGGACCACGCCATTGCGGGGGACCACGAGGACGCGCCGGACGCACGGCTGACCGAACTGCTGCGCTCCCCCACGTCCACGGCGTACCCGGCGTTGCAGGAGCTGCGCCGCCGGCACCACCCGGCGGTCCTCGCCTACGCCCGGCTGTGCGCGACGAGCGAGTCCGCGGCCCGCCGGCTGGCGGCGGAGACGTTCACCACGGCGGCTCGCGAGACGGCCCGGGGCGTCGACCCGCCCGTCCCCCTGCGCCACCGGCTGCTGCTCCTCACCGTGCGGCTGGCGGCGGACTGGGCGCGCGGCGAACGCTCGGCGGGCGTCGACCCGGGCCTGCTGCTGGTGCTGGCCACGGCCGGCCACCCCGAGGGCCCGACCCCACCCCTGCTCCCGGCCTTCCAGTCACTGCCGTCCCGCGCCCAGGGACTGCTCTGGTACGGCGTCCTCGACGCGGAACCCGAGGAGCGCACCGCCGCCTTCCTCGGCCTCGGCCGCGCGGACGTCTCCCACGACACCCCGCGAGCCCTCACCGCCCTGGCCCGGGCCTGCCTGCGGCACCGGCTGGCTGCGTCCGACGAGCCGCGCTGCGCGGACTTCCGGCGGCTGATCGAGGAGGCGGTACGGCCGGACGCCCCGCGCCGCAGCGCCGACCTGGACACCCATATGGCACGCTGCCCGCACTGCGCGGCCGCGTTCGAGGAGCTGCGGGCGCTGCGGGACGCACCCCGGCAGACCCTGGCCGAGGGTCTGCTGCCGTGGCGCGGAACGGCGTACCTGCGCCAGGAGGAGCGCCCCGGACCGGCCGCCGTGCCCGCGACGGCGGACACACCGGGCCGGCCGCCCCGCAGCCGCGTCCTGCTCGGCTCGGCGGCCCTGGGCGTGGCCCTGATCCCGCTCCTGGTCTTCCTGTTCAGCCCCGCGCGCTCCACCGACCGGCGCCCGGCGGCGGTAACCCCCGCGCCCTCGTCGGTGACGGTGACGGCGACGGTCTCGGTCCCCCCGACCCGCTCTCCCTCCCCGTCCCCCACGTCCAAGTCCCCGTCCCCCACGCCGACGTCACACCGCCCGGCTCCGGCCCCGCCCCGCCGCCGGACCCCCAGCCCGACGCCTCCGCCCGCCCCGCCGGGCGCCGCCTACGCCCAGGTCGTCAACCTCGCCACGGGCCGCTGCCTGGACATCCGCGACGGCGACCTGTCGAAGGGCAACGACGTCGTCACGGCCCCTTGCGACTCCTCCGCCACCCAGCGCTGGAGCGTCGACGCCTCCCTGGGCGTGCTCCGCTCGGCGGCCGACGACGATGTCTGCCTGGACAGCCGGGGCTCGGCCGACCGGGGCGTGGGCATCTGGGAATGCGACTCGGTCGACGGCCGCCACGGCGAGAACCTCCGCTTCACCGTCGACCCCGACGGCACGATCCGCCCGGCCATCGCCATCGAGACGGCGGTGACCCCGGCCGACGGCGACGGCGTGTCCCTGCGCGCCCTGTCCGACAGCCGCGGCCAGCGGTGGCGGACGGGGGCGAGGTGAGCGTCCCCGTTCTCACACCACCCGGACCCCCCGCCGCCACACCCCGCTGACCAGCGGCACGCCCGGCCGGTAGGCGAGGTGGACGTGGCTGGGCGCGTCCAGGAGCGTCAGGTCGGCGAGGGCGCCGGGAGTCAGGCGGCCGATGTCGGTGCGGCGGAGGGCGGCGGCGCCGCCGGCCGTGGCCGACCAGACCGCCTCGTCCGGGGTCATCCGCATGTCGCGCACGGCCAGCGCGATGCAGAAGGGGACGGAGGAGGTGAACGACGAGCCGGGGTTGCAGTCCGTGGAGAGGGCGACCGTCACACCGGCGTCCAGGAGGCGGCGGGCGTCCGGCCACTCGGCGCGGGTGGAGAACTCGGCGCCGGGGAGCAGGGTGGCGACCGTCGCGCTGTGGGCCAGGGCGTCCACGTCCGCGTCCGTGAGGTGGGTGCAGTGGTCGGCGCTCGCCGCGTCCAGTTCGACGGCGAGCTGCACGCCGGGGCCGTGGGAGAGCTGGTTGGCGTGGATGCGCGGGTGCAGGCCCTTCGCCTTGCCGGCGGTGAGGATCGCGCGGGCCTGGTCGCCGTCGAAGGCGCCCTGCTCGCAGAAGACGTCGATCCAGCGGGCGTGCGGCGCGCAGGCGTCCAGCATCTCGCCGGTGACCAGGGCGACATAGGCCGCCGGGTCGTCGGCGAAGTCGGGGCTGACGATGTGCGCGCCGAGGTACGTCACCTCGTCGGTGTGCTTCGCCGCCAGGCGCAGGGCGCGGGACTCGTCCTCGACGGTGAGGCCGTAGCCCGACTTGGTCTCGAACGTCGTCGTGCCCTGGCGGAGGGCCTCGTCGAGGTAACGGGTGAGGTTCGCCTCCAGTTCCGCGTCGCTCGCGGCCCGGGTGGCCGCGACCGTGGTGCGGATGCCGCCCGCCGTGTAGGAGCGGCCGGACATGCGGGCGTTGAACTCCTGCGTCCGGTCGCCCGCGAACACCAGGTGGGAGTGGGAGTCCACGAAGCCCGGCAGCACCGCCCGGCCGCCCGCGTCGACCCGGTTGTCGGTGGCGGGTGCTTTGCTGGATTCACCGGTCCACGCGATGCGGTCGCCGTCGATGACGACGGCCGCGTCCTGGACCAGACCGAGGGGGGAGCCGTCACCCAGGGAGGGGTCGTTGGTGACCAGCGTGGCGATGTTGGTGATGACGGTGCTGCTGCTCATGGTGTCCTCGTGGGTGATCGTCAGGCGCGGAGGGCTTCGACCGCCCGCGCGAGGGCCTGCGGCACGTCCGGTACGAGCGTGTGCGCCCCGTCGCGTACGACATGCCTGCCGCCCACGACCGTATGCCGTACGTCGGCCGCGCCCGCCGCGAAGACGGCCGTCTCGGCGCCCAGCCGGGGCAGCGGTCCGGCCGTCCTGACCGAGTCCAGGGCGATCGTCGTCAGGTCGGCGAGCGCGCCGGGTTCGATCCGGCCGGCCTCGTCCCAGCCGAGGGCGGCGTGGCCGTCGGCGGTGGCGGCCCGCAGCAGGGCGGCGGCCGTCCAGTGGCCGCGGGTGCGGGTGCGCAGCCTCTCGTTCAGCTCCATCGCGCGCGCCTCTTCGAGCAGGTCGATGACGGCGTGGCTGTCGGAGCCGAGGGAGAGCGGGGAGCCGGCCCGCTGGAGGGCGACGGCCGGCCCGATGCCGTCGGCCAGGTCCCGTTCGGTGGTGGGGCACATGCAGGTGCCGGTGCCCGAGCCGCCGAGCAGGGCGATGTCCTCGTCGGTGAGGTGGGTGCTGTGCACCCCGGTGGTGCGCGGTCCGAGCACGCCGTGGTCGGCGAGCAGCCGGGTGGGGGTGCGGCCGTGCGCGGCGAGGCAGGCGTCGTTCTCGGCGGTCTGCTCCGACAGGTGCACGTGCAGCGGGGCCCGCCGCTCCTGCGCCCAGCCCGCCACGGTCGCCAGCTGGGCGGCGGGCACGGCCCGTACCGAGTGGATCGCCGCCCCGATCCGTGCGTGGTCCCGCTCCTCGAGAACCGCACAGCGTGCCGCCCAGGCCTCCGCGCTGCCGTCGGAGAACCGCAGCTGGTGGGTGTCGGGGGCCTCGCCGAAGCCGGAGGAGAGGTAGCAGGTGTCGAGGAGGGTGATGCGGATGCCGGCCTCGGCGGCGGCCGCGATCAGCGCCTCGCCCATGGCGTTGGGGTCGGCGTAGGGGGTGCCGCCGGGGGCGTGGTGGACGTAGTGGAACTCGCCGACGCAGGTGATGCCGGCGAGGGCCATCTCGGCGTACACCGCGCGCGCCAGGGCGTGGTAGGTCTCCGGGGTCAGGCGGTCGGCGACGGAGTACATCACCTCGCGCCAGGTCCAGAAGGTTCCGGAGCCGACCTGGACCGTGCCGCGCAGCGCCCGGTGGAAGGCGTGGCTGTGGGCGTTGGCGAGCCCCGGCAGGGTCAGCCCGCGCAGCACCTCGGCGCCGGGCGGCGGGGCGGGCGTGCCGGTGCGGACGGCGCCGATCCGCCCGTCCGCGACCTCGACGCTCACCCCCGGCTCGACGTGGGTGCCGAGCCAGGCGTGCTCCAACCAGTAGGTTCCGTCGGTCACCTGCAGGCCAGCCCTTCCAGTACGTCGGCGAGTGCGTGCACCCCGGCCACGCAGTCGTCCTCGGCCGCGGACTCGGCCGGGGAGTGCGAGACTCCGGTGGGGTTGCGCACGAACAGCATGGCGGTCGGAATGCTCCCGGACAGGATCCCGGCGTCGTGTCCCGCGCCGGTGCCGAGGACGGGCACCGTCAGGCCGGTGTCCTTGCCGAGGATCCGGGCCAGTTCGTCCCGCAGGGCGTGGTCGAACTCCACGACCGGAGTGAAGGACTCCCGGACGACGTCGAGGTCGATGCCGTGCGCGGCGGCGTACTCCCGCGCGGCCTTCTCGACACCGCCCACCACCGTGTCCAGGGTCTCCTGGTCGGCGGCGCGGGAGTCGAGCCAGCCGCGCACGAGGGACGGGATCGCGTTGACCCCGTTGGGCTCGACGGAGATCTTCCCGAAGGTGGCGACGGCACCGGCGAGTTCGGCCTCGCGGCGGGCGGCGAGCACGGTCTCGGCGTACGACAGCATCGGGTCGCGGCGGTCCACGAGCCGGGTGGTGCCGGCGTGGTTGGCCTCGCCCCGGAAGTCGAACCGCCACCGCCCGTGCGGCCAGATGGCGCTGGCGACGCCGACCCGGTCGCCGGACAGGTCCAGCGCGCGGCCCTGTTCGACGTGCAGCTCCACGAAGGCGCCGATCCGGGCCAGCCGCTCGGGGTCGGGCCCGATGGCCTCGGGGTCGTACCCGGCGGCCTCCATGGCGCGCGGCAGGCTGATCCCGTCCCCGTCGGTGAGCCGGTGCGCCTGTTCCACGGTCAGCTGCCCGGCGGTGAGCCGGGACCCGACACAGGCGAGCCCGAACCGGGCCCCCTCCTCGTCCCCGAAGTTGACGATGGCGAGGGGCCTCGCGAACTCCGCTCCCCGCCCGCGCAGTTCGTCCAGCGCGGCGAGGGAGGACACCACCCCGAGGGGGCCGTCGAAGGCCCCGCCGTCCGGCACGGAGTCGAGGTGGGAGCCCGTGACGACGGCGTCCCCGGCGGCGGGGTCGCCGAGCCAGGCCCACTGGTTGCCGTTCCGGTCGACCTCGTAGGCCAGCCCCCGGTCCTCGGCCTGCTGCCTGAACCAGGCGCGGCAGTCGGCGTCGGCCCCGGTCCAGGCGTAGCGCCGGTAACCGCCGGAGTCGGGGTGCCGCCCGATGGGGAGCAGCTCCGCCCACATCTCGTGGAAGGAGCCGCCCCCGGCGGGCCGCGACACCTGGGCCTGGGTCACGCCTCGCCGCCCTCACGCATCGGCACCCGCACCCCGCGCTCCCCGGCGACCGACTCCGCGATGTCGTAGCCGGCGTCGACGTGCCGGATGACGCCCATCCCGGGGTCGTTGGTGAGCACGCGCCGGATCTTCTCGCCGCCGAGCTTCGTGCCGTCGGCGACCGTCACCTGACCGGCGTGGATCGACCGCCCCATGCCCACGCCGCCACCGTGGTGGATGGACACCCAGGAGGCGCCGGACGCCACGTTGACCATCGCGTTCAGCAGCGGCCAGTCGGCGATCGCGTCGGACCCGTCGAGCATGGCCTCGGTCTCGCGGTACGGGGAGGCGACGGACCCGCAGTCCAGGTGGTCCCGGCCGATGGCCAGCGGCGCGGCCAGCTCACCGCTCGCCACCATGTCGTTGAAGCGCTCGCCGGCCTTGTCGCGCTCGCCGTAGCCGAGCCAGCAGATGCGCGCGGGCAGGCCCTGGAAGTGGACCCGCTCGCCGGCCAGCTTGATCCAGCGGGCCAGGGACTCGTTCTCGGGGAACAGCTCCAGGATCGCCTTGTCGGTCTTGGCGATGTCGGCCGGGTCGCCGGACAGGGCCGCCCAGCGGAAGGGGCCCTTGCCCTCGCAGAAGAGGGGGCGGATGTAGGCGGGGACGAAGCCGGGGAAGGCGAAGGCGCGGCCGTAGCCGGCCAGCTGGGCCTCGCCGCGGATGGAGTTGCCGTAGTCGAAGACCTCGGCGCCCGCGTCCATGAAGCCGACCATGGCCTCCACGTGCCGCGCCATGGACTCACGCGCGCGGGTGGTGAAGCCGGCCGGGTCCTTCGCCGCCTCGGCGGCCATGTCCTCGAAGGCCACGCCCACCGGGAGGTAGGACAGCGGGTCGTGGGCGGAGGTCTGGTCGGTGACGATGTCGATGGGGGCGTTCATCGCCAGCAGCTGCGGGACCAGCTCGGCCGCGTTGCCGAGGACGCCGATGGACAGCGGGCGCCGGGCGTCCCGGGCCTCGGTGGCCAGCTGGAGGGCGTGGTCGAGGGAGTCGGCCCTGACGTCGAGGTAGCGGTGCTCGATGCGGCGCTCGATGGCGCGCGGGTCGCAGTCGATGCAGATCGCGACGCCGTCGTTCATGGTCACGGCGAGCGGCTGGGCGCCGCCCATGCCGCCGAGGCCGGCGGTGAGGGTGATCGTCCCGGCGAGGGTGCCGCCGAACTTCTTCGCGGCGACGGCGGCGAAGGTCTCGTAGGTGCCCTGGAGGATGCCCTGGGTGCCGATGTAGATCCAGGAGCCGGCGGTCATCTGGCCGTACATGGTCAGGCCGAGGGCCTCCAGGCGGCGGAACTCCTCCCAGTTGGCCCAGTCGCCGACCAGGTTGGAGTTGGCGATGAGGACACGCGGGGCCCACTCGTGGGTCTGCATCACGCCGACCGGGCGGCCGGACTGGACCAGCATGGTCTCGTCCTGCTTGAGGGTCTTCAGCGTGCGGACCATGGCGTCGAAGGAGCGCCAGTCACGGGCCGCCTTGCCGGTGCCGCCGTAGACGACGAGCTTGTCGGGGTGCTCGGCGACCTCGGGGTCGAGGTTGTTCTGCAGCATGCGCAGGGCGGCTTCCTGCTGCCATCCCAGAGCGCTCAGTTCCGTGCCGCGCGGTGCTCGTACGGGGCGGGGTCCCGACATCGTCAGCCTCCTCCTGTGCCTACGTCTATTCACATCCTGTCTTCCTGAATAGAGCTAGTCAATACGCCGGAGGGCCGCGTCCGCGTGCGGCGGGTGTTTGGCTGGAAGCACCGGTAGCCGAGACAGGACGGGGAGACCCATGGCGGACATCGACGGCCGGGCCCGGGAGCGGGCGGACCGGCGGGACCGGGCGGTGCGGGCGGCCGTCGAGCAGGGCCTGCTGGGCCCGGACGCGGCCGTGGCGGGCCTGCTGGACGTCACCGGGATCCGGGAGTCGGCGGCGGCGCTGCGGGCGGCGTTCGACGCCGTGACGGCGCCCGGCACCCCGGTGCTGCACGCCTTCGCGGTGAAGGCGACCCCGCTGGTGCCGGTGGTGCGGCTGCTGCACGAGGCGGGCATCGGCGCCGAGGTGGCCAGCCCCGGCGAGCTGGCGCTGGCCCGGGCCGCCGGGGTGCCGCCCGCCCGGACGGTGCTGGACTCGCCCGCCAAGACCCCGGCGGAGCTGCGCGAGGCGCTGGCCCTGGGCGTCGCGGTGAACGCCGACAACCCGCAGGAACTGGAGCGGCTCGACGCCCTCGTGTGCTCCGCCCCCGCCCGGTCCCCGCTCGGGCTCCGGGTCAACCCGCAGATCGGCGCCGGCAGCATCGGGGCGACCTCGACGGCGACGCGAACCTCGAAGTTCGGGGTGGCCCTGCGGGACGAGGGGGCGCGCGAGTGGGTCGTACGGGCGTACGCGGAGCGGCCGTGGCTGACCCGGCTGCACGCGCACACCGGCTCGCAGGGCATCCCGCTGCCGCTGCTGGCGCGGGGCGTGGCGGAGGTGTACGCGCTCGCGGAGGAGATCAACACGGCCGTGGGGCGGCGGCAGGTGGACACGATCGACATCGGCGGCGGGCTGCCGGTGGACGTGACGTCGGAGGCGGCGGAGCCGACGCACGACGCGTACGCGCGCGTGCTGGCCGGCCGGGTGCCGGGGCTGTTCGACGGGCGGTACGGGCTGGTGACCGAGTTCGGGCGGTCGCTGCTGGCCAGGCACGGGACGGTGGTGACCCGGGTGGAGTACGCCAAGAGCGCGGGCGGGCGGCGGATCGCGGTGACCCACGCGGGCGCGCAGGTGGCGGCGCGGACGGTGTACGCGCCGGGGACGTGGCCGCTGCGGATCGCCGCGTACGACGCCGGGGGGCGGCCGAAGACGGGGCCGGAGGTGGTGCAGGACGTGGCCGGGCCGGCCTGTTTCTCGGGCGACCTGCTCGCCGAGGGGCGCGCGCTGCCGCGGCTGGAGCAGGGCGACTACGCGGCGGCGCTGGACACGGGCGCGTACGGCTTCGCCCACCACTACGCCTACAACTCCCTGGCCCGGCCGGGCGTCTACGGCTACGTGCCGGACGGCGCCGGGGGCATGGCCTTCGCGGTGGTGCGGGAGCCGCAGACGCTCGCGGAGGTGGTGGCCGAATCCGGAGGGGCGCACGCGTCCGCGCTCACCACCCTCCGCGCCCCCGGGAGCCGTTGACAGACCCCGGCCACCTCTCGAACAAATGGTTCAACGGCCGTGCCACACACCTCGGTTGACCCACACTAGTACGCCGGACGCATGTTCCACCGGAAAATGCCAAACGCCTCACCCCCCGCATCTACGTTGCGTAGTGTCGGCGTCACTCAACCGGAGTTCCAGGCGGGAGGGGAGCCACGGTGCCCGGAATCGACGAGTGCTTACTGGAAGCGATGCGGCTGCCCGGTGCCCGGGGGGCCGCGCTGGTGGACTGGACGAGCGGCCTGGCCCTCGGCACGGTCGGGGAGGCGCCCGGCGGCGACCACGAGACGACCGCCGCCGAGGCCGCCGAACTGGCCCGGATGGCCGCCGAGTACGGCACCTTCGCGGCGGCCGGCGACGACCGGCCACCCGTGGAGGACGTGATCATCAGCAACGGGGACAGCTACCACCTGCTGCGCTTCGTGGACACGTCCTTCGACAGCAGCGTGTTCCTGCACCTGTGGCTCGGCCGTGAGGAGGGCAACCTCGCGCTCGCCCGGATCCGGCTCGGCGAGATGGCCGCGCGGCTGGTGCTGGGATGACCGTGGTCAGCGCACCGCAGCCGGCCCTCCCCGTGCGGGACAAGGCGGCCACCCGCGCCCTGTCCCCCATGCTGACCCGGCTCGCCGAGGAGCGGGCCACCGGCGTCCTGGTCCGCGAACACGGCGTCCTGCACCTCGCCGAGGGCCGGGTGGTGCACGCCGAGAGCCCCCTCGCCCCCGGCCTCGACGTGCTCCTCACGGCCCACGGCACGCTCGCGGGCGCCGCCTGGCAGCAGGCCGCGGCCCGGACCCCGGGCCCGCTGCACGCGGCCGAACTCCTGCTGCGCTCCGGGGTGCTGCCCACGGGCGCGCTGGAACTGTGCCACCTGGACGCGGTGTACGACGCCGGGTACTTCGCACTGGCCCCGAGCAGCACCCCCGGGCGGTTCCGGTACGACCACGCGCCCCGCCTCGGCCCGCTGCCCTCGGTTCCCGTGGTCGCGCTGGAGCGCGAGACGCTGCGCCGCCGGCTGCTGCTGCACCGGCTGTGGCCCGACCCGGCCGCCGACAGCGCGCCGCTGATCCGCGCGGACCCGGTCGGCGGACGTGCCCCGGGCGCGCCGGTCACCCCCCGGCAGCGGGCCGTCCTGGACCGGGTGGACGGCGTCCGCACGGCCATCGACATCGCCCGGAACCTGGGCCGGCAGGCGTTCCACACGCTGGTCGACGTACGCCGGCTCACGGCGGCCGGGCAGATCGCACCCGCGCCCACGGCAGCCGCCCCGCCACCGCCGCCGCCCTACCAGGTCACCACCGACCCCGACATCGCGCTGCTGAAGAGGCTCAGGGATGCGCTGGAGGCGCTTTGAACGGCACCGCCCCGCCGAGAGGAGAGACCTGATGGTGGCCGAAGAGGAGCTGAGCGGCGTCGTGGAGGAGCTGCGCCGGCTGCGCACCCGGGTGCCGCAGCTCACCGGCGCCCTCGCCGCCGGCGTCGACGGCCTCGTCGTCGCCCACGACACCCCCGGCGTCGACCCGGACGGCCTGGCCGCGCTCACCGCGGCCGCGCTCGGCGTCGCCGTGCGGGTCGCCGACGCCACCGGGCACGGCGGCTTCCGCGAGCTGCTGGTGCGCGGCGAGCGCGGTTACATCTCGACCTACGCGGCCGGCCGCACCGCCGTCCTGACCCTGCTCGCCCAGGACCGGGTCAACGTCGGCCGGCTCCACCTGGAGGGCCGCCGGGCCGGCGCCCGCATCGGAGAGCTGCTGGACGCCGCCGAGGCCGTACGCCCGCTGCCCAGGACCACCCCCGCACGCACCCGCACCCCCCGCGCGCCCCGCACCACGGCGGCCGAGGCGCGCACCGCAACCGACAGCTGAAGGGAACCACCATGGCCAACACCGAGACCGCACTGAAGGAAGCCCTCACCTCCATCGAGGGCGCCACCGGCGTCGCGCTCGTCGACTACACCAGCGGGATGGCGCTGGGGACGATGGGCGGCAGCAAGAGCTTCGACCTGAACGTGGCCGCCGCCGGCAACACCGACGTCATCCGCGCCAAGATGCGCACGATGGAGATGCTCGGCCTCAAGGCCGGCATCGAGGACATCCTGATCACCCTGTCCGACCAGTACCACCTGATCCGCCTGCTCAGCAGCCGGGGCGGCAACGGCCTGTTCCTGTACCTGGTCCTCGACTCCAGCCGGGCCAACCTGGCGATGGCCCGGCACCAGCTGAAGCGGATCGAGGAGGAACTGGAGGTCTGACAGCGGCTCAGACCAGGGCCGCGGTACGGCGGCGGGCCCCGCCGGGGGCCGCGTCGCCGGCCGCGACGCCGGTACCGCGCAGGCCCTTGACGGCCTTGCCGGCCGGGCGTCCGCCGCGCCGGTCGAGCCAGTCGACGCGCACCCACAGCAGCGTCTCCCGCGTCCGCTCCAGCCGCCCGAGCCAGGCGGCCTTCAGCCGCAGCCCGGTGCCGAGCCCGGCCAGCAGCATGCCGCCGGCCGCGGGCACCGCGAAGGCGGAGCCGAGCGCGAGCGCCCCGCCCAGCAGCAGCCACCAGCGGTGGCCCCGGCGCCAGGCGCGCACGGTCACCGCCCGGTCCTGCAGGACGTCGTACCTGCCCGCGCGGGCCGCCCCGCGGGCGAGGGCGGTGTAGCGGCCCCGCCGGACGAGTGCCACGACGGCCGCGCCGGCCAGGAACAGCACGGCCCCGGCCAGCACCCCGATCCGGCGCCCGGTCACTCCCCCGGGCACGGTCCCGATCCCCGCGGCGACCACGCCGAGCCACCACAGCGGGGCGGCCCCCGCCCGTACGACGACGGCCACCCGGGCCAGTCCCTGTCCTCCGCGCGCCACGTCAGCCTCCCGTGTCACGTGTCCACAGCGCATGGGTCTCGCAGGGAAGCTAGCGGCAGAACGTGAGACGAATCTGAGAGCGGCGGGGCGAGGTCACTCCACGAACAGACCGCGGGCCGCCGCCTTCGTGTCGAACTCCTCCAGCCGGGCCTGGGCCTGCGGCAGGTCGTCGCAGAGGGCCTCCAGCAGCACCCGGCCGAGCAGCATCGGCGCGCAGGCGGTGTCGAAGGCGAGGCCGGTGCCGACGGCGGCGGGCAGCAGCAGGTCGGAGTGCTTGGCGACCGGCGCGAACGCCGAGTCGGCGACCGTGACGACGGTCAGTCCGGCGTCCTTGGCGTAGGCGAGGGTGTCCACGACCTCGCGGGGGTGCCGGGGCAGCGCGAAGCACAGCAGCGCGGTGGCGCCGGCCCGGACGGCGGCGTCGATGCGGTCGTGGATCATCGTGCCGCCCTCGTTGAGCAGCCGGACGTCCGGGTGGACCTTGGCGGCGAAGTAGGCGAAGCCGTAGGCCTGGGAGGCGGCGGCGCGCAGGCCGAGCACCGGCAGCGGGCGGGAGGCGGCGAGGACCCGGCCGGCCTGCTGCACCGGGCGCGGGTCGGCGAGCAGCTCGGCCAGGTGCCTCAGGTTCTCGATCTCGGCCTCGACGGCCTGCTGGTACTCGTTGTAGGCCGAGGCCCCGGCGGCCGGTTCGGCCGGGACGACCTCGCGCAGGTGCCGGCGCAGGGCGGGGTAGCCGTCGAAGCCGAGGGCGACCGCGAACCGGGTCACCGAGGGCTGGCTGACCCCGGCCAGTTCGGCCAGCTCCACGCTGGACAGGAAGGGCACGTCGGCGGCCCGGCGCACCATGCTGTGCGCGATGCGGCGCTGGGTCGGCGTGAGCCGGTGACCCTCGAAGAGCGCCTGCAATCGGTTGGCAGGGCTGTCGGTGCCGCTCATCACGTAACTCCCCCTCCGGATTACTCGACGCCCCGGGAGAGTACAGCGCCGAGGCACGGCCGGACACGGGCCGTCCATTCAGACAGTGTGCCACTGCATACCGTTATACAGCGGGCCCGGGGGCCAGCCCCAGTGCGGCGCAGCCGGCCGCTCCCTAGGCTGACCGTCATGACCACACGCGAGCCGCGGGACGCCGCCCTCCGGGCGGACCCCGACCTGGGCAAGGACCTCGACGCGACCGTGCGGGCCCGCCGGGAGCTGGGCGACGACTACGACACGGCGCTGGTGGAGTCCTTCCTGGAGAAGGTCGGACAGCGGATCGACGACACGGTGGACCGCCGGGTGCGGCGGCAGCTGGCCGAGCGGCAGGTGGAGACGGCACGCGAGAGCCGGCGGCCGGGGCCGGCCGACTCCTGGGGCGAGCGCTACGGCTTCGCCCTGATCACGCTGGTCCTGGCGATCCCGCTGTCCTCGATCGCCGGCGCCTTCGCCGGGATGTCCGGGATGGTGGTCGCCTGGTTCGGCATCGTCGGCGTCAACGCGGTGCAGGCCGTACGGGTCCGCCCGGAGCTGCTCGCCGGCCGGGGCGACCGGGACCGCCCGCCCCGGGACGGGTGACCGGCGCCCCGGGGTGTCAGGCCTGCCGGGTCGGCAGCACCATGATCTGGCGCAGGTTGACGTGCCGGGGGCGGCTGGTGACGTAGGCGACGACGTCCGCGACGTCCGCCGCCGCCAGCGCGCCGATCACCTCGAACATGCCGTCCAGCTGCCCGGACAGCTCCGCGCTGTCGACGTGCGTCTTCAGCTCGCTCTCCGTCAGTCCCGGCTCGATGTTGGTGACCCGGACGTCCTGCGGCCCGAACTCGGTGCGCAGAGACTGCGAGAGATAGGTGACGGCGGCCTTCGTGGCGCCGTACACCGCGTAGTTCGGGAACGGCACGTGGGCGCCGATCGAGGAGATGTTCACCAGGTCGGCGGTGCGTCCCTGGCCGGCGGCGGCCACCAGGCCGGCACCGAAGGCGCGGATGACCCGCAGCACGCCGGTGACGTTGGTGTCGAGCATCCGCTGCCACTCGTCGAGCCGGCCCTCCTGGATCGGGTTCGGCAGCATGACGCCGGCGTTGTTCACGACGAGGTCGACGGCGCCGAACGCCTCCAGGACCCGGTCCCGGGCCGCCTCGACGGACGCGTCGTCGGTGACGTCGGCGGCCACGGCGAGTGCCTCGCCGCCCGCGGCCCGGATCTTCTCCACCAGCGCGTCGAGCCGGTCCGCGCGCCGGGCGAGCAGCGCCACCCGGGCGCCCTCGGCGGCCAGGTGCAGGGCGACGGCCTCGCCGATCCCGCTGGCGGCTCCGGTGACGACGGCGGTACGGCCGGACAGGTTCGCGTACGACATGGGTGTTCCCCCTGGATGGTTCGCGCCGGGGCGGTTCCCCGGCGGCCCTCACCACTGTCGCCGCGTCCGGCGGCCGTACCCAGGGATGCGGTTTTCCTGGGTCTGCCAGTACCAGGATGCGGGCGACGCCCCTCGCCTACGATCGGCGCATGAACGGGGACTGGACCGAAGCAGAGGTGGGCGACTTCCTGCGCTCGCGCCGCGCCCGCATCCGGCCGGAGGAGGTCGGGCTGCCCGCGCACGGGCGGCGCCGGGTGCCGGGGCTGCGCCGCGAGGAGGTGGCCCAGCTCGCCGGCGTGAGCGTCGACTACTACATCCGGCTGGAACAGGGCCGGGGCACGAGCGTCAGCGACGCCGTCCTGGACTCCGTCGCGCGGGTGCTGCGGCTGGACGAGACCGAGCAGGCGTACCTGCGTACGGTGGCCCGGCCCCGGCGACGCAGGCAGCCGGCCGGCACGCCCCGCGTCCGCCCCGGGGTGCAGCTCCTCCTGGACGCCATGGCGCACGGCCCGGCGTTCGTGCTGGGCCGCCGCATGGACGTCCTGGCCTGGAACGCGCTCGGCGACGCGGTGAACGGCTTCAGCCGGCTGGCCCCGGAGGAGCGGAACGTGGCCCGGCAGGTCTTCCTGGACCCGGCCGGCCGGGAGCTGTACCCGGAGTGGCACGCGGTCGCCGCCCAGACGGCGGCCCATCTTCGGGTGAGCGCGGGCCGGTACGCCGACGACCCCGAGCTGTGCGCCCTGGTCGGCGAACTCTCCGTGCGCAGCGAGGACTTCCGCCGGATGTGGGCGGACCACGAGGTCAGGGAGTGCGCGTACGGCGTGAAGAAGATACGGCACCCGGTCGCGGGCCTGCTGACCCTGCCGTACGAGACCATGACGACCCCGACGGACCCGGAGCAGACCATCGTGGCGTACACCCCGGAGCCGGGGTCGGAGACGGCGGAGCGCCTGGCGCTGCTGGGGAGTTGGGCCACCGTCTGAGGCCGGTGCCGGCCGGAGGGGTTTGCGCGGGGACCGCCGCACCCCCGTTGCCGGGGGGCGGGACGACGGCGGTCCCCGCGAGGGACGCGGGCCGGGTCAGGCCGGGCCCCCGCGTCCGTGGCGTCCATGGAGGTCCGGGAGCCGCTCCGGAGGTCCTTGGCGCCGTTCGGCGCCGGCCCGGGAGGAGAGCCCCTCCCTGCCGACATCCACCAATGTGCCGGACGCGTGTTAAGCCGGTGCTGCGTCCACGTGACACGCTCGTACCGGTTGTGCGAACCCGCCCGCACCCCAGGTCTCCCGAGGTCACGGGCGGTTCACCGGCCGTTCGCTACTTGTTGCCGCCCTTGGCCAGGAAGGCCAGCAGGTCCTGCCGGCTGACCACACCGGTCGGCTTGCCCTCGACCAGGACGATCGCCGCGTCGGCCGAGCCGAGCACGGACATCAGGTCGCCGACCGGCTCGCCGGAGCCGACCTGGGGCAGCGGGGCGCACATGTGCTTCTCCAGCGGGTCCTCCAGCGAGGCCCGCTTGCTGAACAGGGCGTCCAGCAGCTCGCGTTCCACGACCGAGCCGACGACCTCGGCGGCCATGACGTCGGGGTGACCGGCGCCCGGCTTGACGACGGGCATCTGCGAGACGCCGTACTCGCGCAGCACCTCGATGGCCTGGCCGACGGTCTCCTCCGGGTGCATGTGCACCAGGGACGGGATGGCGCCGGCCGCCTTGTCGTTCAGGACGTCGCCGACGCGGGCGCTGGGGCCCTCGTCCTCCAGGAAGCCGTAGTCGGCCATCCACTCGTCGTTGAAGATCTTGCTGAGGTAGCCGCGGCCGCTGTCGGGCAGCAGCACCACCACGACGTCGTCCGGGCCGAGCCGCTCGGCGACCTCCAGCGCGGCCACGACGGCCATGCCGCAGGAGCCGCCCACCAGCAGGCCCTCCTCCTTGGCCAGCCGGCGGGTCATCTGGAAGGAGTCCTTGTCGGAGACGGCGACGATCTCGTCCGCGACGCCGCGGTCGTAGGCGGTCGGCCAGAAGTCCTCACCGACGCCCTCGACCAGGTAGGGCCGCCCGGAGCCGCCGGAGTAGACCGAGCCCTCGGGGTCGGCGCCGACGACCTTGACCTTCCCCTGGCTGGCCTCCTTCAGATAGCGGCCGGTGCCCGAGATGGTGCCGCCGGTGCCGACGCCCGCCACGAAGTGGGTGATCTTCCCCTCGGTCTGCTCCCACAGCTCGGGGCCGGTCGAGTGATAGTGCGACAGGGGGTTGTTGGGGTTGGAGTACTGGTCGGGCTTCCAGGCGCCCGGGGTCTCCCGCACCAGCCGGTCGGAGACGTTGTAGTACGAGTCAGGGTGCTCCGGCGCGACGGCGGTCGGGCACACGACCACCTCGGCGCCGTAGGCCCGCAGCACGTTGATCTTGTCGGTGCTCACCTTGTCGGGGCACACGAAGATGCACTTGTAGCCCTTCTGCTGGGCCACGATGGCAAGCCCCACACCGGTGTTGCCACTGGTCGGCTCGACGATCGTGCCGCCCGGCTTCAGCTCCCCGCTCTGCTCGGCGGCCTCGATCATGCGCAGGGCGATGCGGTCCTTCACGGAGCCGCCGGGGTTGAAGTACTCCACCTTGGCCAGGACGGTCGCCTGGATGCCCTTGGTCACGTTGTTGAGCCGCACCAGCGGGGTGTTGCCGACGAGGCTGATCATCGAGTCGTGGTATCGCACCGTTGTCTCCGGTCGCTGCAAAAGAACTGTTCGTAGTGGTGCCGCCAGCCTAAGGCCAGCGGTGTGGCGGGCGCGGGCGTTCACAGCCCGTTGAGATTGACGCACGGTCCGTACGGGGCAAGGAGTGGGTGTACGGCTACGAGGAGGTGTCGGCGACGCATGACGAGCATGTCGAGGGCACGGGTGGCCCGGCGTATCGCGGCCGGGGCGGCGTACGGCGGCGGAGGGGTCGGGCTGGCCGGCGCGGCCGTGGTCGGTCTGGTGCTGGCGGAGCTGCGGCTGGCGCGGCGCCATGTGGGCAACGGCAGCAGCGACCGGGTGCCGGTGGCCGACGGTGTGTACGGCCACGCGTACGACATCCCCGGCGAACCGCCTCTCCGCCTGGCCATGCTCGGCGACTCCACGGCGGCGGGGCAGGGCGTGCACCGGGCGGGCCAGACCCCGGGCGCGCTGCTGGCCTCCGGGCTGGCGGCGGTGGCGGAGCGGCCGGTGGAGCTGCGGAACGTGGCGTCGCCGGGGGCCCGGTCCGACGACCTGGACCGGCAGGTGGCCCTGGTGCTGTCGGCCCCGCCCCCCGTCCCGGACATCTGCGTGATCATGATCGGGGCGAACGACGTGACCCGCCGGATGCCGCCGACCCGCTCGGTACGGCACCTGGCGGCGGCGGTACGGCGGCTGCGCACGGCCGGCGCCGAGGTGGTCGTCGGCACCTGCCCCGACCTCGGCACGATCGAGCCGGTGCAGCAGCCGCTGCGCTGGCTGGCCCGGCGGGCGTCCCGGCAGCTGGCGGCGGCCCAGACCATCGGGGTGGTGGAGCAGGGCGGGCGCACGGTGTCGCTGGGCGACCTGCTCGGCCCCGAGTTCGAGGCCAACCCGCGGGAGCTGTTCGGGCCGGACAACTACCACCCCTCGGCGGAGGGGTACGCGACGGCGGCGATGGCGGTGCTGCCGACGGTGTGCGCGGCGCTGGGCCTGTGGCCGGCCGAGGAGGAGCGGCCGGACGTGTCGCGCCGCGAGGGTTTCCTGCCGGTCGCGCGGGCGGCGGCCGAGGCCGCGTCGGAGGCCGGCACCGAGGTGACGGCGGCGATGCCCACCGGTCCGCGGGGCCCCTGGGCCCTGCTGAAGCGGCGGCGCCGGCGCCGGGTCCCCGAGGCCGAGCCGGCGACCCCGTCGCTCTGACGGGCCCACTCCCCCCAAGCAAGCGCTTAGAAAGTGCGGTCAGTGTCACACCCCGACACCGATGACCTGTCAGGTACGGCCGGGTAACTTCCCAACCGGCCCTGCCCGACCCCCTTCCACTGGAGCCGTGATGCCCGAAGCCGTCATCGTCTCGACCGCCCGCTCTCCCATCGGCCGCGCGAACAAGGGCTCCCTGAAGGACCTGCGCCCCGACGACCTGACCGCCACGATCATCCAGGCGGCGCTCGCCAAGATCCCCGAGCTGGACCCGCGGGACATCGACGACCTGATGCTCGGCTGCGGCCTCCCCGGCGGGGAGCAGGGCCACAACCTCGGCCGGATCGTCGCCGTGCAGATGGGCATGGACCACCTGCCGGGCTGCACGATCACCCGCTACTGCTCCTCCTCCCTGCAGACCTCCCGCATGGCGCTGCACGCCATCAAGGCCGGCGAGGGCGACGTCTTCATCTCGGCCGGCGTCGAGATGGTCTCCAGCTACCGCAACGGCTCCTCCGACATGCCGGGCACCTACAACCCGCTGTTCGCCGAGGCGCAGGGCCGCACCGAGGCCGTCGCCCGGCAGGAGGGCACGACCTGGCACGACCCGCGCGAGGACGGCCTGCTGCCCGACCCGTACATCGCGATGGGCCAGACCGCGGAGAACCTGGCCCGCGCCAAGGGCATCAGCCGCCGGGAGATGGACGAGTTCGGCGTCCGTTCGCAGAACCTCGCCGAGGAAGCCATCAAGAACGGCTTCTGGGAGCGGGAGATCACCCCGGTGACGCTGCCCGACGGCACGGTGGTCAGCAAGGACGACGGCCCGCGCGCCGGGGTCACCCTGGAGGCCGTGGAGGGCCTGAAGCCGGTGTTCCGCCCGGACGGACTGGTCACCGCCGGCAACTGCTGCCCGCTCAACGACGGCGCCGCCGCGGTCGTCATCATGTCCGACACCAAGGCGCGCGAGCTGGGCCTGACCCCGCTCGCCCGGATCGTGTCCACCGGCGTCTCCGGCCTCTCCCCCGAGATCATGGGCCTCGGCCCGGTCGAGGCCAGCAAGCAGGCCCTCCAGCGCGCCGGCCTGGGCATCGGCGACATCGACCTGGTCGAGATCAACGAGGCCTTCGCCGCCCAGGTGATCCCCTCGTACCAGGAGCTCGGCATCGACCTCGACAGGCTGAACGTCAACGGCGGCGCCATCGCCGTCGGCCACCCCTTCGGCATGACGGGCGCCCGTATCACCGGCACCCTCATCAACTCGCTGCAGTGGCACGACAAGCAGTTCGGCCTGGAGACGATGTGCGTCGGCGGCGGCCAGGGCATGGCGATGGTCATCGAGCGCCTCAGCTGATCCACCGACCGTAGCGAATCGGCCACTTTATGTGGCAGAAGGGCCCAGAACCGAGGAAACGCCAAGGTTCTGGGCCTTTTCGTGATCCAATCTCCCCCAGGATGTGACCTATCTCGCTCGCCCGGCATATCGGTGCAGGTCAGCGCAGGTCAGCACGGCGCACGACGAAACCACGAGTCCAAAGTCCTGTCCGTTTCGTGACGTTACGCACTGACAGCTGGTTAGTCCGCCCTTCAAGCTGATGTAGGAAGTCGGGGGTCGACCTTGAACCGGGAGTACGTCAGTGAGCGCCATGCCGATCGCCCTGCTGCTCACCACGGCAGCCACCGGCGCCGTGGGCGTCGCCGTCCTGCGCACCGTCCTGAAGCTGCGCAGGCAGCTGACGGCGCTCCAGCGGCAGCTCGCAGAGAACCAGGCCGCGACCACGCACGCCCTGCTGCCGGGCGCCCGTACCAGCGCCGAGGCCGACCAGATACGCGCGGCCGTGGCCGAGGCGCTCGCCGAGGAGCGGGAGCGGGAGCTGGCCGAGGCGCGCGCCTTCTGGGCGGCGCAGGAAGCCCGTGACGCCTCCGACGCACCCTCCCTGTTCGGCCTGCCCGAGGCCGACGTGTTCCTGCCCCGGCAGGCGGACTTCGCCGGCCTGGAACCACTGGAGCCGGTGTCCGAGCCGGGCGGCGACACCGACGAGTTCGCCGGTGATTCCCCCGAACTCGCCGCGGCCCGCCGCCGGCACCCCTCCCACCCCGACTTCGTCCCGGTGCAGTCGCCGTCGGTCAACGACCACGAGCGCACGGTGACCACGCTGGAGGAGCTGGCCGCCGGGCGCGTGGAACTCTCCGACGTCCGCCCCGGCCCGCTCGGCACCCTCGACGTGTACGTCTTCGCCGACGGCACCACCCTGTGCATGACCCCGGGCCACCGCGAGACCGCGGAACGCCTGGCGACGGCCCTGGAGGCCGGCCAGGCCCCGTACCTGCTGGGCGGCTCGGGCATCTCCGGCGCCTACACGCTGACGTTCGCGTGCGGCGAGGAGACGGTGTACATCCTGGCCGACAGGGTCATCGCGTCCCTCTGACGGCGGTCTCAGACCCCCGCCCTCTTGCGCGCCTCCTCCACCAGCCGCACCGCCTCGGCGACCTGCTCGTCGCTCTCCAGCACGACCGCGAGGTCGCGCGCGGCGACGAGGATCTGGTCGGCGGCGGCGAACATCCCCGCGTCCGGCATCTCCCGGGGCTCGGCCCCGGGCGACTCCACCCGCTGCGCCCACCCGGACAACTGCCGGGCCAGCGCCAGCGCCTCCGCGGCGGCGCTCCGTTGCAGCCGGCTCTGCGGTGCCGCCCGCAACCGGTCGGCGAAGTGATCCACTGCTTGGGTCAAGGGCGTCGTATCAACCACGCGCCGAGCGTAACGTGCCGCACTGTTGCCAATACGCGAACGCTCAGGCACGGTGACCTGAAGGACCGGCTTACATCCCCTTTGTGTTCGGAGGCGCCGATGTCCCACGTCTTCTCCGAGGAGACCCACCGCAACCTGCTCGCCCGCATCCCGCACTGCACCGGTCGTGAAGTCACCGACTGGCTGCGCACCGTCGAAGAAGGCCCGTCCCTGTTCCGCTTCGAGGAGAAGGTCAGCTGGCTCCGGCACGAGTACGACCTCGCGTACGGCCACGCGAAGGCGATCGTGCACGAGTACGACCTGAGGAGGGCGGCGCGCAAGCTGCTCTGAACGGCACAGGGCCCCGGGCGATCGCCCGGGGCCCTGCCGTCGACGGCGGACGCGCTAGTCGCTGCTGCTGAAGATCGCGACCAGCCGCAGCATCTCGACGTAGATCCACACCAGGGTCATGGTGAGACCGAACGCGGCGAGCCAGGACTCGTTGCGCGGGGCGCCGTAGGCGATGCCGTCCTCGATCTGCTTGAAGTCGAGGGTCAGGAAGAACGCGCCGAGCAGGATCGCGATGATGCCGACGAGTGCGCCGAGCGGCCCGAAGCTGCGCAGGCCGCCGTCCTCGGCGACGCCGAAGGCGACCAGCAGCAGGTTGACCGCCATGACCACCATGAAGGCGATCGCGATGGCCATGCCGATGCGGGCGTAGCGCGCGGTGACGCGGATCCAGCCGGCCTTGTAGACCAGCAGGGTGGCGCCGGAGACCGCCATGGTGCCGAGCACCGCCTGGAAGGGCGCGCCGCTCCACCGGCTGTTGAACATCTCGCTGAAGACACCGAGGAAGACACCCTCGAAGGCCGCGTACCCCAGGATCAGCGCGGGCGACGGGGTGCGCTTGAAGCTCTGGACCATCGCCAGGACGAACGCGATCAGCGCGGCACCGATGGCCAGGCCGTAACTGGTGGCCGAGACCGGCAGCAGCGCCCAGGCGAGGACGGCACCGACAGCGACCGTGCCGAGTGTGAGGGCCGAGCGGACGACGACGTCGTCCATGGTCATCCGGTCGGTGGTGACCGGGGCCTGGGGCGGGGCGCCGTACTGGGCGTCCGCCTGCGCGTACGGGTTCTGCGCATACGGGTTCTGCGCATACGGGTTGCCCTGTGCGGACCCGGCCTGCGGTGCGGTGTTGAAGCCGGCGTAGCCGTTGTCGCGGCTGAACCCCCGTCGCGAGAAGACCGGGTTGCTGCTCCTCATTTCACTCCTCCATGGCTGCCGAGCGCAGCCTTGGCCTCAAGAGTAATGGATTGGCAAAGGATCGACGTGATACTTGAGGAGGATCTTTCCCCTGCCGTGCTGCGCAACACGCTACGCGGACGACTGATTCCCGGCCACGGACGGACGGCCGACCGGGCGGAAGCGGTGAACGGGATCGCCTGCCGGCGTTCGAGGAGTGAACATCTGTTCACTGGAGAGGGGTGCCGTCGATGGCGGAAGGTGCCCGGAGCCGGACTTGAACCGGCACGCCCGCGAAGGGGCAGCGAGGTTTAAGCTCGCCGTGTCTGCATTCCACCATCCGGGCAGGCCATGGGCTCCGCTTCGAGGTTCGAGCCTATCGGGACCCACCCCCCGAACAGCGGGCGGGTGGACCGATGTTGTCTTATTTTATTGAGGTCTGAGGGTGCATCAGCCGCCGGAACGCGCCATCCGCACTTGCCAATAGCCTGACGCGACGGCTGTGCACGCGTACGCGAAATGACGGAATTTCACCGTCCGAACGAGGGCGGTCCACCTGTTCTCTGCAACCTCCCCGGGTGCGGAGGGCGTCAGGGTCTCCCCTCCTCCGCAGGTATGACACCGGGCCGCTCCGTCCGACCCCAGTCGCCCTCCGGAACCGGAACAGCGGCTGACTCCACGCGCGTTTCGTGCCGGGACGATGGAACGGTCCCCAGGAACACACGCCGTCCCGACAGGAGCACCCTCCCGTGACCACCACACCCACCGCAGGCCGGACCACCGCCGTGGCCGCACGCGCCACGGAGCTGTCGAAGATCTACGGACAGGGTGAGACCCGGGTGGTCGCCCTGGACCGGGTCTCGGTCGACTTCCGGGCGGCCGAGTTCACCGCGATCATGGGCCCGTCCGGCTCCGGGAAGTCCACGCTGATGCACTGCGTGGCCGGACTGGACACCTTCTCCTCCGGGTCCGTGCGGATCGGTGAGACCGAGCTGGGCTCCCTGAAGGACAAGCAGCTCACCAAGCTGCGCCGCGACAAGATCGGCTTCATCTTCCAGGCGTTCAACCTGCTGCCGACGCTGACCGCCCTGGAGAACATCACCCTCCCGATGGACATCGCCGGGCGGAAGCCGGACAAGGCGTGGCTGGACCGGGTCATCCAGATGGTGGGGCTGTCCGAGCGGCTCGGCCACCGGCCCGCCCAGCTGTCCGGCGGCCAGCAGCAGCGTGTCGCCGTGGCCCGGGCCCTCGCCTCCCGGCCCGAGATCATCTTCGGTGACGAGCCGACCGGAAACCTGGACTCGCGCTCCGGCGCGGAGGTCCTCGGCTTCCTGCGCAACTCCGTGCGCGAGCTGGGCCAGACCGTCGTCATGGTCACCCACGACCCGGTGGCCGCCGCCTACGCGGACCGGGTGATCTTCCTGGCCGACGGGCGGATCGTCGACGAGATGTTCGCCCCGACGGCCGACTCCGTCCTCGACACCATGCGCCGTATTCCTGCGGGCGGCAGCACCAGCGGCGCCGCCGCGCGGCCGCAGACCCCCGAGTTCGACGCGAAGGGCCGTACCAGCTGATGTTCCGCACCGCCCTGCGCAACGTCCTCGCGCACAAGGCCCGGCTGCTGATGACCGTGCTCGCCGTCATGCTCGGCGTGGCCTTCGTCTCCGGGACGCTCGTCTTCACCAACACCATCTCCGACGCCTACCAGAAGAGCTCCGCCAAGGGCTTCGACCGGGTCGACGTCGCCGTACAGCCGGAGTACCAGGAGTCCAAGGGCGACCAGGTCGGCAAGAACCCCGAGCTGACCCAGGCCCTGCTGAAGAAGGCCGCCCGGGTTCCCGGCGCCGCCTCCGCCACCGGTGTCGTCACCGGCTTCACCGCCGTCGCCGACCAGGACGGCAAGCTCGTCGGCGGCGACTGGCAGTCCGCCGGCGGCAACTACTGGGGCGCGAAGGACCCCCGTTACCCGCTGGTCGACGGCCACGCCCCGCGCGGCAAGGGCGAGGTGCTGCTCGACTCCGCGACCGCGAAGCGGGCCGGCTACCGGGTCGGCGACACCGTCCGCCTCTCCGTCGACGGGCCCGTCCTCACCCCGACCGTCAGCGGCATCTTCACCACCGACGACGGCAACGTGGCCGCGGGCGGCAGCCTCACCCTGTTCGACACCCCGACCGCACAGGCCCTGTTCGGCAAGAAGGGCACGTACGACGAGATCGACGTGCAGGCCGCGCCCGGCACCAGCCAGACGGCGCTCAAGACCGAGCTGGACAAGGCGCTGCCGGCCCGGCTCGTGGAGACCACCACCGGCAAGCAGCTCGCCGACGACCAGGCGCAGGCGATCTCCTCGTCCATGAGCAGCCTGAAGCAGATGCTGCTGGTGTTCGCCGGTATCGCCCTGTTCGTCGGCACGTTCATCATCGCCAACACCTTCACCATGCTGGTCGCGCAGCGCACCCGCGAGCTGGCCCTGATGCGGGCGGTCGGCGCCTCCCGCCGCCAGGTCACCCGCTCGGTCCTCATCGAGGCGTTCGCGGTCGGCGCGATCGCCGGTGTGGCCGGGCTGGCCGCCGGTGTCGGCATCGGCGCGGGTCTGCGGTCCCTGCTGGACTCCTTCGGCGCGAGCGTGCCCGACGGACCGCTGGTGATCAGCCCCGGGACGGTGGCCGCCGCCCTGGCCGTCGGCATCCTCGTCACCATGCTGGCCGCCTGGCTGCCCGGCCGCCGGGCCGCGAAGATCCCGCCGGTGGCGGCCATGAGCAGCGTGCACGCCAAGGCCACCACCAAGTCGCTGGTGCTGCGCAACACGCTGGGCTCGCTGTTGGCGGCGGCCGGCGTCGCGGTGGTCCTCGCGGGCACGCGGATGGACGCCGACACCGGCCAGGGCGCGATGGGCATCGGCGCGGTCCTGCTCATCATCGGCGTGTTCGTCCTGACCCCGCTGCTGTCCCGTCCGCTGATCGCCGCCGCCGCGCCGGTGCTGCGCGCCTTCGGGGTGTCGGGCAAGCTGGCCCGCCAGAACTCGGTGCGCAACCCGCGCCGCACCGCGGCCACCGCCTCCGCGCTGATGATCGGCCTGACCCTGATCACCGGCATGACGGTGATGGCGGGCAGCCTGCAGAAGTCCATCGACAAGATGGCCTCCTCGGCGATCCGCGCCGACTACGTCGTCTCGATGGCCAACCGCGGCCCGCTCTCCCCCGAGGTGGAGAAGAAGCTCGCCGGCGCCGACGGGGTCACCGAGAGCAGCCCGCTGCGCAACGGCGCGTCCCGCATCGACGGCGAGACGGAGTACCTGACCGGCGTCAACGGCGCGGCCATCGGCGAGCTGACGGACCTGAACGTGACCGACGGCTCCTTCACCGTGGGCGGCCCGCGGGTCGTCGTGGACGAGGACCGGGCCAAGTCCTTCGGCTGGAAGGCCGGTTCGCGGTTCACCGCGCACTTCGAGGACGGCCGGGCACAACGGCTGACGGTCGCGGGGGTCTACGAGGGCAACGAGATGCTCAACGGGATCATCCTCGACAACAAGGTCCTCACCCCGCACCTGAGCGACCCGGCCGACATGCAGATCATGGTCAAGACCGCCGGCGGCGCCTCCGACGGGGCCAAGGACACGCTGGAGAAGGCCCTCGGCTCCAACCCCGCCGTCAAGGTGCAGGACAAGCAGGACATCTCCGCCGACATCGCGAAGATGTTCACGATGATCCTGAACATGGTCTACGGCCTGCTCGGCATGGCGGTGATCGTCGCGGTGCTCGGCGTCATCAACACGCTGG
Organism: Streptomyces sp. NRRL S-1022; assembly: GCF_000720135.1. GTDB lineage: Bacteria > Actinomycetota > Actinomycetes > Streptomycetales > Streptomycetaceae > Streptomyces. The sequence continues at coordinate 84,859 of NZ_JOIU01000008.1, forward strand.
CGATGTCCGTCTTCGAGCGCGCGCAGGAGATCGGCATGCTCCGCGCGATCGGCCTGGACCGCAGGGCGGTCAAGCGGATGGTCCGCCTGGAGTCCCTGGTGATCTCCCTGTTCGGCGGGGTGCTGGGCATCGGCCTGGGCGTGTTCTTCGGCTGGGCGGCCGGTGAGCTGCTGGGCACGAAGATGCCGACGTACGAGCTGGTGCTGCCGTGGGGCCGGATGGCGGTGTTCCTGCTGCTGGCGGGCGCGGTGGGCGTCCTGGCCGCGCTGTGGCCGGCCCGCCGGGCGGCCCGGCTGAACATGCTGGCGGCCATCAAGGCCGAGTAGCGGGCCGTACGACGGCGAAGGGGGTCCCGCGGGGCGGGGCCCCCTTCGCGCTGTCCCTTCGTGCTGCCCCTGTGTGCTGCCCTTGCGTGCCGTGCCGTACCGGTGTCAGCCGTGCCAGGTGCGGGGCCGCAGCGGGAGCCCGGAGGTGCCGGACTCGGGCGTGCGGACCGCCAGGACCTGGTTGACACCGATGCGGTTGTGTTCGAAGGCGAGCGCGCAGGCGGCCATGTACAGCCGCCAGACCCGGGCGCGGCCGGGGCTGGTGAGCCGGACCGCGTGGTCCCAGTCGGCCTCCAGGTTGGCGACCCAGCGGCGCAGGGTGAGGGCGTAGTGCTCGCGGATGGACTCCACGTCCCGGACCTCGAAGCCGGCCCGCTCCAGCTGGGTGACGGTGGTGCCGACGGGGGCGAGTTCGCCGTCGGGGAAGACGTAGGAGTCGATGAACTCGTCCACCTCGTACGCCGACTCGTCCCGCTGCGGGCGGCGGCCGATCTGGTGGTTGAGCAGCCGTCCGCCGGGCTTGAGCAGGTCGTACAGCTGGCGGGCGTACTCCAGGTACTTCTCGGCGCCGACGTGTTCGGCCATGCCGATGGAGGAGATCGCGTCGAACGGGCCGTCCGCGACGTCCCGGTAGTCCTGGACCCTGATCTCCACCCGGTCGGTCAGCCCCTCGTCGGCGACGCGCTTGCGGGCGTACGCCGCCTGCTCCTGGGACAGCGTGACGCCGACGACGCTCACGCCGTACTCGCGGGCCGCGTGGATGGCCATGGAGCCCCAGCCGCAGCCGACGTCCAGCAGCCGCTGACCCTCCCTCAGGCCCAGCTTGGCGCAGACCAGTTCGAGCTTGTCGCGCTGGGCGGTCTCCAGGGTCGCGCCTTTTTCGGCGGCCTCCCAGTACGCGCAGGAGTACACCATGGAGGGGCCGAGGACGAGCTCGTAGAAGTCGTTGCCGACGTCGTAGTGGTGGCTGATGGCGCGCTTGTCGGTGCGGCGGGTGTGCAGGCGCCGGCGGGGTCTGCGGATCTCCTCGCGCGGCGGGGCGGGCGGGATCGGCGGGCCGGCCAGTTTCAGCAGCTCGCGGGCGGCCGCCCGGACCTCGGGGTCGCGCACGGCCTGGACGAGGCCGCGGGCGTCCTCCCCGCGCTCCCAGACCAGGCCCGACAACACGTCGAGCGCGGCGTACAGGTCGCCCTCGATCTCCAGGTCGCCGGAGACCCAGGCGCGGGCCAGACCCAGTTCGCCGGGTTTGAACAGCATGCGGCGCAGGGCGCGGCGGTTGCGCACGACGAGGGCCGGCGCGTCGGGCGGGCCGGCCTGCGATCCGTCCCAGGCTTTCAGTCGCAGCGGGAGCGGGGCTCCCGTCATCTGCTCGGCAAGACTCCGCAGCCGCTGCGCGGCTTCGGCCATGGCGCACACCTCCGTCTAGAGACGTCTGACACCGTCTTCCGGAAAACGATCGCGTACGCCGGGGTCATTCCCCTCCGTATGCGAATGCCGACACTCCGCGGCCATGTCGCCGGGACGAGCGGACGGATCGCGGCGTGCGACGGAGCGGGCAGGCAGGCGGGCGGGGCGCGCGATGGTGCGCCGCGCCCCGGCCCGGGTCAAGTCCCGAGTCCGCGTGCCACGGGAAGCCGGGGCATGACCCGCCCCCGGGAGCCGGGCTCTGATGGAGACACCCCCACCTCCCCCCTCCCGAGGTTGTGCATCCCGATGACCTGTCTCTCCCGCCTCCAGCGCCTCACTCTCCTCGCCGCCGCCACGGTGATCACCTGCGGTGTGCTGCTGCCCGGCACCGCGTTCGCCGCTCCGGCGCCGCGGACCGCGGCCGTCGCCGACGCCTCCGCCCGGTGGGCGCAGATCACCGATTCGCCGAGCGGCATCTCGGTCCGGCTGCCGGGCAGGGACAGTCATCGGCTTCAGCGTGGAGGACGTGCCCGGCACGGACCCCTCCGCCCCGTGGGACCTCCGGGGCAGCCTCAAGGCGGCCGTCGACGGCTACAACTCCGACGCCCCGTCCTCCGACGACGTGCTGCGCAGCACCGGTGTCACGGAGGGCGTGACCGCGGACGGCCACCGGGAACCGAGTGCGGAGCTGACGGCGCCCGACGGCACCAGGGGCCACATCCGCCTCGTCGACCAGGGCACGTACCTGCTGACCGTGTTCACGGCCTCCGTGCACGGCCATCGGGACGAGATGGACCGCGACCACCAGCGCGCCCTGGACAGCATCACGGTGCCGGCCGGCCACGACGCGCAGTCCGGCCGGGGCACTCAGTCCGACGAGGTCCCGCGCTCCGCCTGACCGGGGACCGCACACAGCCCGAAGGGGCCGCCCGCACCACGGATGGCGGGCGGCCCCTTCGGGCAGTGCTGGTGGACCTGAGGTCAGGAGGCCTTGGCCTTCTCCTCGGACTTGCTCGCGGCGGCGACCGGCGCGGGCTTGGCGGCCTCGTAGAACTCCTCGCGGGGGTTCTCCATGGCGCCGAGGGAGACGACCTCGCGCTTGAGGAACATGCCGAGGGTCCAGTCGGCGAAGACGCGGATCTTGCGGTTCCAGGTCGGCATCGCCATGCCGTGGTAGCCACGGTGCATGTACCAGGCGAGGCGGCCCTTGAGCTTGATCTTCATCTTGCCCATGACGATCATCGCCACGCCCTTGTGCAGGCCGAGACCGGCGACCGCACCCTTGTTGGCGTGCTCGTACTCCTTCTGCGGGAAGCCCCGCATACCGGAGACCACGTTGTCGCCCAGGACCCTGGCCTGGCGCAGCGCGTGCTGGGCGTTCGGCGGGCACCAGGCGTTCTCGTTGCCCGCCTTGCGGCCGACGAGATCCGGGACCTGCGCGTTGTCGCCGGCGGCCCAGATGTAGTCCGTGCCCTTGACCTGGAGCGTGGGCTCGCAGTCGACGTGGCCGCGCGGGCCGAGGGGCAGGCCGAAGCGGGCGAGGGCCGGGTTCGGCTTGACGCCGGCGGTCCACACGATGGTGTTGGAGTCGACCTCGAGGCCGTTCTTCAGCACGACGTGGCCGTCGACGCAGGAGTCCATCGAGGTGGAGAGGTAGATCTCCACACCGCGGCCCTCCAGGTGCTCCTTGCCGTACTGGCCGAGCTTGGGACCGACCTCGGGGAGGATCTTGTCGGCGGCGTCGACGAGGATGAAACGCATGTCCTCGCGGGACACGTTCTTGTAGTACTTGGCGGCATCGCGCGCCATGTCCTCGACCTCGCCGATGGTCTCCGCACCCGCGAAGCCACCGCCGATGAAGACGAAGGTGAGCGCCTTGCGGCGGATCTCCTCGTCGTTCGTGGAGTCGGCCTTGTCCAGCTGCTCAAGGACGTGGTTGCGCAGGCCGATGGACTCCTCGATGCCCTTCATGCCGATGCCCTGCTCGGCGAGGCCGGGGATCGGGAAGGTGCGGGAGACCGCGCCCATCGCGATGACCAGGTAGTCGAAGGGCAGCTCGTACGCCTCGCCCACCAGCGGGGCGATCGTGGCGACCTTGCGGTCCTGGTCGATGGTGGTGACCCGGCCGGTGAGGACCTCCGCCTTCGGCAGCACGCGTCGCAGCGGGACGACGACGTGCCGAGGGGAGATGCTGCCGGCGGCGGCTTCGGGGAGGAAGGGCTGGTAGGTCATGTACGACCGGGGGTCGACGACCGTGACGGTCGCCTCGCCGTAGCGCATCTTCTTGAGGATGCGCCGAGCTGCGTACAGGCCTACGTACCCACCGCCTACTACGAGGATCCTGGGACGCTCCGTGGTGCTCATGCCATCGAGTATCCACCCGCCGACTGGGGGTCGCTCGTGCGCCCCTTCACAAGCTCTTACAGGGCCTGTGTTAAACTCCGCGGCTCGCGTGACGCAGGTCATGTCGGCGACGGGGAACCGCGGGGTGCTTCGCCCCGTTGTCAAGGCCGCGTGAGCTGCCTCTCCGGCACTTCGGGGTCACCGTGAGGGCGTCGTGACACTCTCGGAACAACCCCTTCCGAGCCCCTCTCGCGCCCTCCATCTGAACATGTTCAAACGGCTCTTGATCCCCCGGAAGGGCCAATGGGCCCCCTTCCGGCGACCGACCGGCGGGAATTCCTTGTGAAGAACTTCACGAACTTTTCCGCCCGGCTGCGCCAGAGGGCCCCTCAAGGGGGCCCCCGACCGTGCTCAGACGTTATCCACCCTGCTCAGCAGATGGCTACCGACTGGTAACAAAAGAGAGCTACGCCACCGACCACGCGATGCCGTCGAGGATGTCGTGCTCGCTCACCACGACCTCCTCGGCCCCGGTCCGCTCCATGATCGCCAGCAGTACGAGGGCGCCCGCACCGATGACGTCGACCCGGCCCGGGTGCATGGACGGGATCGCGGCCCGCTCGGCGTGCGTGGAGCGCAGCAGCCACTCGGTGATCTCCCGCACCCGGTCCCGGGAGATCCGGGAGTGGTGGATGCGCGCGGAGTCGTACGCGGGCAGCTCCTGGGCGATCGCGGACACCGTGGTGACGGACCCGGCCAGGCCCACCAGGGTGCGCGCCTCGCGCAGCGGGACCGTCTGCTCGGCGAGGTCCAGGGCGGCCTCGATGTCGGCCCTTATCGCGGCGACCTGCTCCTCGGTGGGCGGGTCGGTCACCCGGCCGTCGTGCGCCAGGTGCCGCTCGGTCATCCGCACGCAGCCGACGTCCACCGAGCGGGCGGCGCACACGTGGTCGTCGCCGACGACGAACTCCGTGGAGCCGCCGCCGATGTCCACGACCAGGTAGGGCCGGGTCAGGTCGGTGCGGCCGGCGAGTTCCCTGGTGGCGCCGGTGAAGGAGAACTCGGCCTCCTGGTCGCCGGAGATGACCTCCGGCTCGACCCCGAGGATGTCCAGCACGCCCCGCACGAAGTCGTCCCGGTTCTCGGCGTCGCGGGAGGCGGAGGTGGCGACGAAGCGGAGGCGCTCGGCGCCGTACTCCTTGATGACGGCCGCGTACTCGCGGCAGGCCGCGAAGGTGCGCTCCAGCGCCTCGGGCGCGAGCCGGCCGGTGCGGTCGACACCCTGGCCGAGCCGCACGATCGTCATCCGGCGGTCCAGCTCGGTCAGTTCACCCGTCGCCGGGTCGGCGTCGGCGACGAGCAGGCGGATGGAGTTGGTGCCGCAGTCGACGGCGGCCACGCGGGTCACTTCCCGTCCCCCTCACGGTCGTCGAGCGTCACGCACGCGCCCTTGCGCCACCACTCGGGCAGCATCGCCAGGGCCTCGTCGCCGAGCGGGTTCACGCCCGGTCCGGCGGCCAGCGAGTGGGCGACGAGCACGTGCAGGCACTTGACCCGGTCCGGCATGCCGCCGGCGCTCGGGAAGCCCTGCAGCACCTCGATCTCGTCCCGGCGGCGGATGTAGTCCTCGTGCGCGGCCCGGTAGGCGGCGGCCAGCTCGGGATCGGTCTGCAGCCGCTCGGTCATCTCCTTCATCACGCCGTTCGCCTCCAGCGTGCCGATGGCGGAGGACGCCTTCGGGCACGTCAGGTAGTAGAGCGTCGGGAAGGGCGTGCCGTCGGGCAGGCGCGGAGCCGTCTCCACGACGTCCGGCTGACCGCACGGGCAGCGGTGCGCGATGGCCCGCAGGCCCCGCGGCGGGCGGCCCAGCTGCTGCTTGAAGGCCTCTACGTCCGCGTCGGTGGGGTCGGTGCGCGGAGTGGGCGGCGGAGAGGTTTCCATGACTGCTTTCAGGGTGGCTTTCTGGTCGTACCGGCCGTGACGCCGGCTCACTGGTCGGAGGCGTCGGACTTGTCGACGCCGTCCCAGACGTTCGCGTACCAGGGCCGGTGGGCGGCCCCGAGGTCGGCACGGGACGGCCTGGCCGCGCCCGGGTCGACCACCACGTACCCGGTCTCGCCGGGCTTCACGTAGTGCAGCCGGCGGCGGATCTGCTGCTCGGCGTAGGCGTCGTCCTGCCAGCGCGCCTTCAGGTCACGCAGCTGCTCGACGCGTTCGCGGGCCTGCTCCCGCTGCCGCCGCAGGTCGGCGATCTCCGCGCGCTGGGAGACGTACTGACGCATCGGGTAGGCGAGGGCGACGACCAGGGAGCACAGCACCAGCGCGAGCAGTGCCGCGCGGCCGGTGAGGCGGGAGCGGCGTGCCTGCCGCTTGGTCTGGGAACGGTAGACCCGGGCCGCGGTCTGCTCGCCGAGCAGCCGCAGCCTGGTCGCGGTGGAGAAACGGTCCCGGTCCTTCACGGCCATCTGGCTCTCCGCCTCCCCTTTCACACGTGCGTACGTCCCCGGACACGGTACGGGACCGGGTACGGGGACGTACGTACGACTGGCTGAGACTTGGCCCGGGCTGGGTCAGCCCGTGCTGCACCTACTGGTTCGCGGAGCGGAACCGCGGGAAGGCGCTGCGGCCGGCGTAGACCGCGGCGTCGTCGAGGATCTCCTCGATGCGCAGCAGCTGGTTGTACTTGGCGACGCGCTCGGAGCGGGCCGGGGCGCCGGTCTTGATCTGGCCGCAGTTGGTGGCGACGGCCAGGTCGGCGATGGTGACGTCCTCGGTCTCGCCGGAGCGGTGGGACATCATGCACTTGAAGCCGTTGCGCTGGGCCAGCTCGACGGCGTCCAGGGTCTCGGTCAGCGAGCCGATCTGGTTGACCTTGACCAGCAGGGCGTTGGCCGCGCCCTCCTCGATGCCGCGGGCGAGGCGCTCGGGGTTGGTGACGAACAGGTCGTCGCCGACCAGCTGGACCTTGTCGCCGAGCTTGTCGGTGATGATCTTCCAGCCGTCCCAGTCGTCCTCGAACAGCGGGTCCTCGATGGAGACGAGCGGGTAGGCCGCCACGAGCTCCTCGTAGTACTCCGTCATCTCGGCGGCGGAGCGCTCCTTGCCCTCGAAGAGGTACGCGCCGTCCTTGTAGAACTCGGAGGCGGCCACGTCGAGCGCGAGGGCGATCTGCTCGCCGGGGGCGTAGCCGGCCTCCTTGATGGCCTCGAGGATGAGGTCGAGGGCCTCGCGGTTGGAGCCGAGGTTCGGGGCGAAGCCGCCCTCGTCGCCGAGGCCGGTGGACAGGCCCTTGTTCTTCAGGACCTTCTTGAGGGTGTGGTAGACCTCGGTGCCCCAGCGCAGGGCCTCGGAGAAGGACTCCGCGCCGATCGGGGCGATCATGAACTCCTGGATGTCCACGTTGGAGTCGGCGTGCGAGCCGCCGTTCAGGATGTTCATCATCGGCACCGGCAGCAGGTGCGCGTTCGGGCCGCCCAGGTAGCGGAACAGGGGCAGGTCGCTGGCCTCGGAGGCGGCGTGGGCGACGGCGAGCGAGACGCCGAGGATGGCGTTGGCGCCGAGGGAGCCCTTGTTGTCGGTGGCGTCCAGGTCGAACATGGCCTGGTCGATCAGGCGCTGCTCGGTGGCGTCGTAGCCGACCAGCTCCGGGCCGATCTGCTCGATGACGGCGAGGACGGCCTTCTCGACACCCTTGCCCTGGTAGCGGTTCGGGTCACCGTCGCGGAGCTCGATGGCCTCGAAGGCGCCGGTCGAGGCGCCGGACGGAACGGCGGCACGACCCGTGCTGCCGTCGTCGAGGCCGACCTCGACCTCGACCGTGGGGTTGCCTCGGGAGTCCAGGATTTCCCGGGCTACGACGACGTCGATGGACGGCACGAGCATCTCCTTCTTGGATGTGACGCTGGAAGTGCGGGGCTGGTGTGCCTTGCGCCTAGAGCCTAACCGTCCCGGGGGCGTCGGCCACCGACCGACCGCCCCGTGGACAAGGCGACGCTACCTTTTGTTCCTGCCTGAAACAAAGGGGCTGACGGAGGGCATGAAAAAACCCCGCCCCGGTGCGTACGGGGGAACACGCACCGGGGCGGGGGCCCGTGGGGACGGGGGGTGGCCCGCACGGGGGTCTACAGGGTGGCCCGCACGGATGCGCGGGCCCGGTGATCCGGCCGGGGGCCGGGTGTCACTTCAGGTGCAGCTGCTGACCCGGGTAGATCAGGTTGGCGTCCTCGACGATGCCCTTGTTCAGCTCGAACAGCTTCTCCCAGCCGCCCTGCACGTGGTGCTGCTGGGCGATGGTGCTGAGCGTGTCGCCGGTGACGACCTTGTACTCGCCGTCGCCCTTCTTGACCTTCTTGCCGGTCGGGGTGGTGACGGTCTTGCTCTGGCCCTTGCTCGCGCTCGCGGCCGGACGCTCGGCGGAGCGGGAGGCCGGCTGCTGCTCGGTGGAGCGGGTGGTGGTGCCGGTGCCGGTGCTGGTGCCCGTGCCGGTGCCGCTGCCCGAGTTCGAGGAGGTGCTCGGCGCGGAGCCGTTGTACGGGGTGCCGGACAGGCCCGTGCCGCAGACCGGCCAGGCGCCCTTGCCCTGCGCGGCCAGGACCTTCTCGGCGACTGCGATCTGCTGGGCCTTGCCGGCCTGGTTGGCCTGCGGGGCGTAGGCGGTGCCGCCGTACGCGGCCCAGGTGGAGGCGGAGAACTGCAGACCGCCGTAGTAGCCGTTGCCGGTGTTGATGGACCAGTTGCCGCCGGACTCGCACTGGGCGACCTTGTCCCACTCGGCGGAGGTGGCGGCGGAGGCGTTGCCGGCCGCCATCAGCGGGGCGGCCACGGCGGCGCCGGTGACACCGGCGAGCGTGATGGCGCGGACGGCCTTGGACGGACGACGGTGCTTGCCCTTGCCGGTAAACAGCATGGATCGATCCCCTCACCGACGCCTGCGAGGTGAGCTGTCGGGTTCGGGCCGGTTGAGTTGCCCGGCCGCGCTCCCGCTGTCGCGGGTCGCGCGGCTTCACCCCCAGCCGGTTCCGGCAGTCAACTGCCGGGCCCGGCACTTACCTTGGGTCCCCCGCTCCTGCCTACGGCGCTTGACGCGACGACTGTTCCCGGGCAACCGCTGGCAGGATTCGGCGTTGCGACTGCCGGGGCTCGTGGTGACGAGCGGCCTCGACCGTAGACACGCGATCCGTGGAATTTCAAAGACGATCAGGGCTTCTGAGACTCATCCCACACTTTCACCAAACCGGACATTAGGGCGTTAAGTGGGCGCCAACTCCGCCTACTTCGCGCCGGTTTCGCCCTCGACATCCAGGGTCTGACCGGCGCTGATGTGGTTCGGGTCGGCCCCGATGGCCTTCTTGTTGCCGGCGTAGAGCGCGCGCCATCCGCCGTCGACCTCAAGGGAGTCGGCGATGGAGGCGAGGGTGTCGCCCTCGCGGACGGTGTAGGTGTCCGTTTCGCGCACCGCGTGCCGCCCGGAAGAGGTGACGTCCTGACCGTTTGTCACGTTTTCGTCCGCGCTCGCCCCACGGTGGCGCCCGCCATTGAGGGCTCCGGTGTCGACCAGGCTCCAGGAACCGGCGGCCTGCTGGGGGTTGCCGGCGGCACCGGTGCCCGGGGTCGCCGGCGGAGCGGACTCCCGCGACTCTCCGGTGCCCGGCGAAGCGGACTTGTCCGACTTGGGGGTGTTGGTGCCCTTGGAGCCGGTGTCCGCATTGGCGCTCTTGTCCGGCTTTCCACTCGGCGTGACGGTCGCGTCCGACGAGGAGCCGGAGTCCGCGCCCGAGTTGGCATCGGAACCGGTACCGGTGGAGGGCGGCGCGTCCGGCCGGCCGGCCGGACCGGAGCCGTCGGAGGCGCCGGAGGAACCGGGGTTGCCGGATGTATCGGAGTTCTCGGCCGATCCGGACGTCTCACCCGAACCGTCGGTGGCACCGGAGCCGCCGACGCCCGTGTCGACGTCCACGGAGCCCGAGCCCGTGGTCAGCCCGGACAGCAGGGCGCAGGTGGCCCACGGGGACGTGCCCTTGTCGGTGAGGATCTTCTCGGCGACGGCGATCTGCTGGTTGCGGCTGGCCTGGTCGGGGCTGGCCGCGTACTGGCCGCCGCCGTAGGCGTTCCAGTCCTCCTGCGAGATCTGCAGGCCGCCGTAGTACCCGTTGCCGGTGTCCGCGCTCCAGGAGCCGCCGCTCTCGCATTCGGCCACCTTGTCCCACGTGGTGCCGTCGGCCGCGTTGGCGCTCGCCGCGCCGAGGAGCGGGATGGCGATGGCGGAGCCGGTCACTCCGGCCGCGACGAGGAGGGCGGGTGCCTGGCGGGGGCGACGGTGCCGACCGTTCCCGGAGAGCATGCAGAAGCCTTTCGAGCGACAGCAGAGCCGACGCGGCGGGTGGAGCCGGTCGCCGCGCTGATGGGTGAACGTATCGGCAGACGATCACTTGTCACAAGTTCATGCCGCACAGATCACGTGAAGATCACAGAGTTGAGATGTTGTCATCTTCCTGCTGAGGGGCCGTCATGATTCGCTCCGCCGCCCCCGGGGACCGGCGTGAACTCCACGGGCAGGGTGCGCAGGCCGCGCATGATGAGCCCGCCGCGCCAGCGCAGCTCCGCCGGGTCCGCGGCGAGCCGCAGGTCCGGCAGCCGGGTGAGCAGGGTCGCGAGCGCGGTCTGGCCCTCCAGACGGGCGAGCGGCGCGCCCAGGCAGTAGTGGATGCCGTGCCCGTACCCGAGGTGCTGGTTGTCGCGGCGGGCCAGGTCCAGCACGTCCGGGTCGGCGAACCGCTCCGGGTCCCGGTCGGCGGCGGCGAGGACGACGAGCACCGGATCGCCCGGCGCGATGTCCTGCCCGCCGATGGTGAGCGGCTCGGTGGCGAACCGCCAGGTGGCCAGCTCCACCGGGCCGTCGAAGCGCAGGAGTTCCTCCACGCCGGTCGCCAGCAGGCCGGTCTCGTGGCGGGCCAGGGACTCCTGCAGCCGGTGGCGCTGCTCGGGGTGGGTGAGCAGGGCGTAGGTGCCGTTGCCGATGAGGTTGACGGTCGTCTCGAAGCCGGCGAACAGCAGGATGAAGGCCATGGCCGCGGCCTCGTTCTCGGTGAGGTGCTCGCCGTGGTCGGAGGCCCGGATGAGGCCGGAGATCAGATCCTCGCCGGGCGCGGGCTCGGCGGGCAGCGCCTCCCGCTTCCTGTGGATCAGCTCGCCGAGGTAGCCGCGCATCTTCTTCACCGACCGGGCGACCCCGCCGCGGGGGCCTCCGCCGTGCCGGATCATCATGCCCGCCCAGTCCCGGAAGTCGTCCTGGTCCTCGCGCGGGACGCCGAGCAGGTCGCAGATGGCGTAGATGGGCAGCGGGAAGGCGAACTCGTGGATGAGGTCGGCCGAGCCGCTCTGCGCGAACCGGTCGATGAGGTCGTCGGTCAGCTCCTGCACCCGGGGGGCGAACTCGGCGACCCGGCGGGGGGTGAACGCCTTGCTGACGAGCCTGCGCAGCCGGGTGTGGTCCGGCGGGTCGATGTTCAGCAGGTGTGTCATCAGCTCGGCCTTGCGCTCGCCCGGGATGCCGGTCTTGCCCTTGGCGTGCGCGGGCTCGTCGTGGTGCGCCGGGTTCTTGCTCAGCCGCTGGTCGGCCAGCGCCTGCCGGGCATCGGCGTACCGGGTGACCAGCCACGCCTCGACACCGCTCGGCAACCGCGTCCGGTGCACCGGCGCGTGCTCGCGCAGCCAGGCGTAGGCGGGGTACGGATCGGCGGCGAACTCCCAGGTGAACAGGGCGGGGGCGGGCGGGGGGCCGGGCTCATTGGTCACTCCTCGACGGTATCCGGCCGCCCGGCGGGTGGGGCGGGGGGTGGGGGCGGCAGCGTGGCGGGCAGGCCCTTCGGGGCGACGGCGGCCTCGCGCAGCCACGCGTCGGCTGCCGCGTCCTTACCCTGTCCGCGCAGCATCTGGGCGAGGTGCTGGGCGGCGTACACGGATCCGCGCTCATGTCCCGTGCGGTACCACGACTCGGCCTCCTCGTACCGGCCGAGGGACTCCAGGACGACACCGAGGTTGGCGGCGCCCGCCGCGTCTCCGCCCTGCGCCGCCTGCCGGTACAGAGCCTCCACCTCGGCAGCGTCGCCCGTCTTCGTGGTGAGGAGTAAGAACCCGAGGTCGTTGGCGGCGCGCGGGTCACCCCAGGCGGCCGCGTAGCGCAGCCACTCCTCCGCCTCCGGGTTCTGCCAGCCCGCCAGGAGGGAGCCCAGGCTCCCCGCGACCTCCCGGTGACCCGCGGTCGCCGCCCGGCGGTACCAGCGCACCGCCTCCTCCTCACGACCCGGCCCCACCAGCATGTCGCCCAGCTCGTGCGCCGCCGCGCCGTCACCCGCCTCGGCTGCCTGCCGCAGCCAGTGCTCGGCGCGAGTGCGGTGGTACCGGCCCAGCTGCCGCGCCGCCCAGGCGAATCCGGCCTGCGCCGCCGCCGTCAGGTACGGCAGCGCCTCCTCCTCGTCCCCCCGCTCCACCAGCAGCAGCGCCAGCACGGAGGCGGCCTTCGCGTGCCCCCCGTCGGCCGCACGGCGCAGCAGGGCCTCGCTCTCCTCACCCTCCGTGTGCAGCGCGAGGTTGAACGCCACCGCCACGTCGCCCGCCTCGACGCGCGGGCCCAGGGCCGTACGAGCCGCGCCGAGAATCGCGCCATGGTCCAGCCGTGCCCCGGCCCCGGACCCGCTCTCGGCCGTGTCCAGCAGCGTCCACCACACCCGGTCCGGCACCGGCTCCAGGTCCCCCCGCCCCAGCGCCTCAGCGACCAGCGCCCCGTACGCCCGCCAGGTGCCGTCCTCCGCGCCCCCCACGAGCAACCCCGAGACACCGAACATGGGCGCCGTCGCCCAGGCGAACGCCTGCTCGTACGCCTCCCTCGCCGCCGCCTCCGCGTACTCCTGCCCGTACCGCTTCTGCACCTTCCTCAGCAGCGACGCCGGCACCGCGCTCTCGATCCCGCACTGGGCGACGTCGACCGCCGCCCGGACCAGTAACCGCCCCAGCGGGTGGTCCTGCCGGGTCCCCGGCCGCCGCCAGTCGTCGAACAGCAGGTGCCCGACCGCGAAGTACGACCCCACCCCCTCCTTGCCGCTCCACATGTACGCCGGGTACGCCCGCGGGTCGTCGCGCGCCGACAGCCGCGCCAGCTCCGCCTCGCTCCACTCCCGGCGCAGCTCCACCGTGCGGGCCGCGGCGACGACCCGGTCGCCGGGGGCGGTCCCGGCGCGCCTCCGGTAGTACTCGGCGGGGCGCATCGTGGCGAGCACGACGGCACCGAGGTCGTTGAGCCGCCCGAGCAGCGGGAGGTCCAGCCGGCCCGGGCCGAGGTGCTGGGTCAGCTCGTCCAGCCAGACCACGTGTCCGCCGGGGCTGCTGCGCAGTGCGGCCACCAGGGGGCGCAGGTCCTCCCCGGGGTCCGGCGCGTACACGCGGTGGCCCTTAAGGGAGCGCACCGCGTTCCATGCGGTGTACGAGGTGCCCGCGTACGGTTCGCCGAGGAGCAGCACCAGGCCGGGGCGGGCCACCAGGGCGCGCAGCTCCTCGTCGCGGTCGCGCGGCACGTACGGCGGCACGTCGGGCAGCCCCGGCACCGGCCGTGTCGGCCACACCCCGAACTCCAGCGGTCCCACGCGGTCGGCGGCCCGCCACTCCGCCGGCACCGGGGCGGTGCCGTAGTGGTGGTGCTGCACACCCACCGTGGGCCCGTGGAAGGTGCCGTACCGGAAGTCGACGTGGTCGCTGGTGGGCTGGGGCCGGGCGCCGGACCGACCGGGTGCGCGCTCCTGCGCCGTGTGCTCCCGGGGGCCCTGCTCCTGAGGTGCCCGATCCGCGGAGGCCTGTATTCCGCGTCCAGGTTTCCCGCGCGCCTCCTCCTCGGTCGCCCCGGTCGCCCCGGCCTCCTCCGGTCCGGGCGTCTCGGGGGTGGTACGGGTCGCCGGGGGCGCTGTGCCGGGGTCCGTGGCGACCTCCAGCAACTCGTCGAACGCGTCGGGGTGGGCGCGAAGCAGCGCCAGGGACCGGAGCTGGGCGACGCTCGTGAGCCGGTCGTCGCCCCACGGGGTCCAGGCCTCCGCGGCGTAGGCCATGCCCGCACGCCCCAGCGCCTCCTCCACCCGCAGCGCCACGGCCGGTGAGCGGCGGATCGCGCTCAACAGTGCGCGCCTCAGCTCCTCCAACTCAGTCGTCACGTCGGCCCCCACCCTCGCACCCGCCCGTCGGTGCAACGGTACTAAGTTGACAGCCCCTCAGCGGCCCGTATCGCGTCCCGGTACGCCCGTGCCGCCGCGCGGAGTGCCGCTTCCGGGTCGATGCCGGCCGCCTCGGCGCGTACCGCCAGCGCCAGCAGTTCGTAGCCGATGCCCTCGCCCCGCGGGAGCGGGACGTCCAGGGCCGCCGTCCGGGTGCGGGAGGCGAGCTTGGCGGCGAGGGCCAGGCCGGGCTGGCCGAGCGGGACGCCGTCGGTGACGGAGGTGCGCTGCTTCTCCTCGGCCTTGGTGCGCAGCCAGTGCTCCTTGACGTCCTCGGGGGTCTCGGCCCGCTCGTCGCCGAAGACGTGCGGGTGCCGGTGGATGAGCTTGGCGACGATGCCGCCGGCCACGTCGTCGACGGAGAACGGGGCGTCGGGGTCCTCCTCGGCGATCCGGGAGTGGAAGACGACCTGGAGGAGGACGTCGCCCAGCTCCTCGCGCAGTTCCTCGCGGTCGCCGGCCTCGATCGCCTCGACCAGTTCGTACGCCTCCTCGATGCCGTACTTCGCCAGGCCCTCGTGGGTCTGCCGGGAGGACCAGGGGCATTCGGCGCGGATCCGGTCCATGACCTGCACGAGGTCCAGCAGGCGGGCGCCGGGCAGGTCGTAGGAGGCGGGGAGCAGCTCCAGCTCCGGCATGGCGGTCCGGCCGGAGCCGGCCAGCCGGGCGAGGCCGTCGGTGAGGGCCGGCTCGCCCTCGCCCGTCGCCACGACCACCACCGTGCGCCCGCCGGCGCAGGTGTCCACCAGTTCCCGGGCGGTGGGGGACGCCTGCGCCACCGCTATCCCGGCCTCGCGCAGATACGGCAGCTGCGGATGGGCGCCGTCCGCGCACAGCACGGCGTCGGCGGTGCGCAGGGCCTGCCAGGCGGGCCAGGACAGCAGGCCGGGGGCCACGCGGTGGCTGGTGGTGAGCAGGACGACGCGGCCGGGGCTGGATCCGGGACTGGGTTCGGGGCTGATTCCGTTCACGAACCGAACGTAACCCACTGCACCGGGGAGCGGATCGCGTTGTCCACAGGGCCGACGGGGTCGTGCGATCGTATGACCGGACCCGCTGCCGCGCCCCCGGCCGGCCCAAGCCTGACCGGGCGGCCCGGGCCGTGGCCGGCCTACGCGGTGACCGGCTCGCCGCCCGCCGTCGTGACCTCCCGCACCCACGGTGTGTCGGCGTCCACCCGGCTGCTCTTCTGCACGTCCCAGGCGCCGTAGCGCGGGTTGAGGTCGACGTGGAGTTCCTCCGAGGCCTTGGACAGGGCCTTCCAGAAGGCGGGCTGGCTGGTGTCGGTGCCGAGCCGGGAGGCGAGCTTCTGCGCCTCCAGTTGCAGGCGCAGGTTGTCGTCGAGGCGGGCCGGGGCGATGCCGTACTTCTGCAGCCAGGCCGCCTCCAGGCCCTTGCCGCCGCCGGCCTGCCGCTCCAGGTCCCCGCGCATCCGCTGGATCTCGCTGCGGGTGACCGTGATGCCCCGGTCCTGCGCGGCGCGGTGCAGTACCCGGTCGAGCACCATGTTGTGCAGGGTGTCGCGGGTCAGGCCGCTGGTGGAGGAGACGACCTGCTGGTACTGCGTCTGGTCCGGCACCGCGGCCCGCTGGGCCTTGCGGACCTCGTCGACCCGGCTCTCCAGCTGGGCGACGGTGATCCGCTGCCCGCCGACGACGGCGGCTGCGCCCGGGTGCGCATCGTTTCCGCAGGCGGTCAGCAGGGGTGCCGCGGCGGCGATCGCGGCGGTGAGGACGAGCGCGGTGCGACGGCGGCGGTGCAAGGGAACCTCCTGAGGAGATTGTGCGACGGTGCACAAGGTCTTGCGGTGATCGATGGTAGGCAGTGGGCGGGCCCTGGCCAACCCATTCGACCAACGATTCGCACCCGCTTCGGGCACCGCCACGTGCCTATCCGCGCACCTGTCCCAGCCACTGGAGGGTCCGGCGGACCTCCATGGCCATCGGGTGGCCCGGGCCGTGCAGCCGCTCCACGTCCAGGACCAGCCGGGCGAGCGTGTCGTGCGCGGCCGGACGGTCGCCGAGGGCGAGCAGGAGGTGGCCGATGCGGCGGCGGACCTCGTGGGCGAGCTGCGGGTCGCCGGAGACGTACTGGTTCTCGTAGTACGGCAGCAGCGCGCGGTACTCCGCGAGTGCCGCCGCCGGTTCGCCCAGCTGCTCCAGGCACTGCGCGGCCTCGTAGCGGTAGCGCAGCGACTGCGGGTCGGCCTGGCCGGCCTCGGCGGCGCGTTCGTCGCCGAGGCGGCGCAGTTCGGGCAGCGCGCGCCGGTACTGGCCGTCGTCCATGAGTGTGGCCGCGTACTGCTTGCGCAGGGTGCGTACCACCGGGGAGTGCTCGCCGTGCTGCTCGGCGGCGGCCGGCAGGATCGCGCCCAGGATGTCGACGGCCTGCGTGATGCGGCCCTCGCCCAGCAGGCGCTTGACCTCGTCGACGGCGGCGGCGACATCGGGCTTCTCGGCCACCGGCGGGGCCGGCGCGACCGGGGCGGGCTGTGGCGCGGGGGTCCTGGCGCGGTCCGGCCAGGGGGCGTGCGGGCGCAGGAAGGGGCGGGTGGGGTCCAGGGGCGCGCCCGTGGGCGTCCCGCGCGCGGGCAGCAGCAGTGCCAGGTCCTCGTACACCTCCTGCGCGGACGCGGGGCGGTGCTGGGGGTCCTTGGCGAGCAGCCGCAGCACCAGCGCCTCCAGCGCCTCGGGCACCTCGGGGCGGATCCGGCGCACGGGCAGCGGCGGCTCGTACAGGTGCCGGTGCAGCACGCCCAGCGCCGTGGAGCCGGCGAACGGCACCTCGCCGCTGAGCAGTTCGTGCATCAGCACACCCAGCGCGTACAGGTCGGTGTACGGGCCGACCGCGCCGCCCATCGCCTGCTCCGGCGCCATGTAGGCGGGCGAGCCGATCGGGGAGCCGGTGTGCGTGAGGCGGGTGGTGTCGGTGTCCATCACCGAGGCCACGCCCAGGTCGAGGACGGTGACCGTGCCCTCCTGCTTCACCATCACGTTGCGCGGCTTGAGGTCGCGGTGCACGATCGGCACGGCGTGCACGGCGCTCAGCACGGCGCACAGCTGCGCGGCCACCGCGACCGCCCACTGCCACGGGTACGGGTCGTGCTCGGCGAGGTGGTCGGAGAGGTCGGCGCCGTCGACGTACTGCATGACGAGGAACAGTTCCTCGCCCTCGCTGCCCGCGTCGTGCACCGTCACCAGCCCGGGGTGGTCCACCTGCGCGGTCACCCGGCACTCGCGCACGAACCTGCGGCGCAGCTCGTCCGCCTCCTGGCCCGCCACCTTGTCGGGGCGCAGCAGCTTCACCGCCACGCGCCGGTCGAGCCTGCGGTCGTACGCCGTCCAGACCTGGCCCATGCCGCCCTGCCCGATGAGCGTGGACAGTTCGTAACGGCCCGCGATCATGCGCCCCGTCGCCACGGTCACCGGCCGCCCTCGCCGCGGCCCTCTTGTCCGTCGTGCCGGCGCAGGTAGTCGCTCAGTTCGTCGAGTTCGGCGCGCACCTGGTCGATGCGGGCGGGCGCGGGACGCTGCGGCGGCTCGGCCCGCGGCACCGGGGGCACCGGGGTGTGGTGCACGGGCGGCTGGGGCACCGGCGTGTGGTGCGCGGGCGGTACGGGCTGCTGCGGCACCGGGCCGGGCGTCGCGTACGGCGGTGCCGGGTGCCCGTAGCCGTAGGGGCCGTGCACGGTGGGCGCCTGCGCGTGCGCGTACCCGGCGAACGTCCGCTGCTGGTGCACCCGGATGTCCACGACCAGGTAGTACACCGCGGACACCACGCCGAGGAGCAGGAGCAGCCCCAGCGCGAGGTCGCTGCGCCAGTCCGCCTCCGGCAGTTCGCCGACCACCACCAGCCCCGTGATGGACAGCGGCAGGCTCAGCCAGGCGATCAGCCAGTCGTACGAGCGGCCCCGCACGAAGGCGGCCCGGAACAGCGGGAGGCAGGACAGCAGTCCGCACGTGAGGGCCCCGGCCGCCGCGAACATCACGCGCAGGGATATGACCGTTCCCGCGCTGCGCGGAGGCGGCACCGTGCCGTGGCCGTACATGACTGCTCCTGGACCGAGTGGGACCGATGGGGACGGACGCCGACGGGACGGTGTCCGGGTCGGAGTCCGAGCGTATAGGCCGACAAGGACAACCGGTCACGGGTTGTACCGAACCGTTGCCGCACTGATCACTTCCCTGTGTCAGGGCCGGGTTCAGCCGGGTGCGACCGTGCCGTCCGTCAGTCCGTCGTACATCCCGCGCACGAGCTGCTCCCCGAGCCGGCTCGCCTGCCGGAGCGCCCGCTCGAACTCGTCGAGTGCGCGGAACCGTGCGCCGTAGCGCCGCTGTTCGTCCAGCGGGAGCCGGGGCAGGTGCAGCCGGCGCACGTCCAGCCGGGTCGCCGTGGAGGCGTAGCTGGTGGCCTGCCGGTTGTTGGCGGTCCCGCGCAGGAACCCGGCGAGGAACCACGGGTCGAGCGCCGTGCGGTCGGGGCGCAGCAGGACGAGGTTGCGCCCCAGGGCGGCGCCGCCCGTGGCCTCGTCGATCACACGCGTCACCGCTCCCCCGCCGAGCACCGGCACGACGACGTCGCCCGGCTCGGTCAGCACGGCCTCCTCCTCGCTCTCCGGGAGCGTGCCCGACGGTGCCGTGCCGGCCAGGACGTCGTGGTCGGTGAGGACCGGCACGCGCGCGTGGCCGCCGTTCCCGCCGGTGCGCAGCACCAGCGCGCCCCCGCGCGCGAGTTCACCGACGGTGGTGAGCGGCCAGCGCGCGGGCGGTGCCGGGTCGGCGGGCGGCGGGGTGAGGTCCGCGGTCAGGCGCAGGGTCGCGCCCAGGCGCTCACGCACCCGCGTGAGCTGCTCCGCGCCGTCGGCGACCGCAGGCGGCAGATGGCGGGCGGGCGCGAGGTCCACGTCGTCGTCGAGGAGTTCGATGACCGGCACCGAGCGGGCCAGCCCCGGACGCTCCGTCAGCCGCCCCGCGCGCGTGAAGGCGCGCCAGGCGTCCGTCACGGCCTCCCGTACCGCCTCCCAGTCCGGGCCGCCCCGCCCCTCCCCGGCGAACCTCCCGGTGTCCACGAGCAGCACCTCGGGCGTCGCCGGCATCCGGTCGGGCCGGCGCAGCACCCACAGGTGCAGCGGGATGTTGTACGGCGGTGCCGCGCCGACCGGCAGCGCCACGACGGCCCGCAGCGCGCCCCGGCGCAGCAGATCGGCCCGGATCCGGCGCCCGGAACGGCGGGAGGCCGCGGCCGGCGGCATGAGCAGTACGGCGGTGCCGCCGTCGGCCAGCCGGGCCAGCGCGTGCTGCACCCAGGCCAGCTCGGACTCGGTGCGCGCCGGGAAGCCGTACTCCCAGCGGGGGTCGTAGGCGAGTTCGTCGTGGCCCCAGTTGCGCTCGTTGAACGGCGGATGGCACAGGACCACGTCGGCGCGCAGGCCGGGGTGGGCGTCGGCGCGCAGGGTGTCGCCGGCGGCGGCGCGCACGGTGGCCCGGCCGTGCAGCGCCAGCCGGAGCGCGCTGAGCGCGGCCAGCTCGGGGGCGCCGTCCTGGGCGTACAGCTCCTGGTCGGGACGGGGGGCGACGGCGCGCAGCAGGGCGCCGGTGCCGCAGGCGGGGTCCAGCGCGGTACGGGCCGGTCCGGCGAGGTCGGCCATGAGACCGGCGAGTTCGGCCGGGGTCAGCGTGTACTGCCGGGGGTTGGCGTCCAGGTGCCGGCCCAGCAGGAACTCGAACGTCTGCCGCGCCCCCGCCTCGGCGGCCAGCTCGGCGACCCCGCGGAGGAGGGGGGCGGAGGGGAGGAGCTGGGGGGCGGAGGGAGTACGGAGGGCGGGGGTGGGCGGGGTGGCTTGGGGCGAGCCCGCCGTGGCTGCCGGCACAACCGCCGTGGCCGCTGTGGCTGGGGTGGCTTGGGCGTCCGCGCCTGCGGCGGGCGTGCCGGCGACGGGCGCGGCTGTGGCGGGTGCGGCTGTGGCGGAGTGTCCGGCCGTCGTGCCGTGCACCGTCGACGGTCTGTGAATAGTTGGCGGGGTGTTCACACCAGCTGCCGTGACCGAAGCGCTCACACCGGCCCCCGCGTCGGCAGCGTTCACACCCCCGGCACCGGCCGCCGCGTTCACACCGCCTCCGCCGACGCCCAAGCGCGGGCTCAGTACCTGCTCCAGCGCCCCCGGCAGCACCGCGGCCAGCCTGGCGTCCGAGCCCGCGCTCGCGTCGAGCCACACGGTGGGCCGTTCGTTGATGAGCAGCAGCACGCAGCCGGCGTGCACCAGGGCCGTCAGCGGGCCTTCCGGATGG
The DNA here is from genome assembly GCF_000720135.1 of Streptomyces sp. NRRL S-1022. Classification (GTDB taxonomy): domain Bacteria; phylum Actinomycetota; class Actinomycetes; order Streptomycetales; family Streptomycetaceae; genus Streptomyces. The sequence goes on from NZ_JOIU01000008.1 coordinate 105,478, forward strand.
CCGGCGAGCTGCTGCCAGACGCGCTCGCGCAGCGGGACCTCGGCGAGTTTGCCCTGCCTGCGCAGCCATGCCTCGACCTCGGCAAGGGCGAAGGACGGGCTGGTCTCGGTACCCCCGACCGGCTTCGGGAAGTCGGCGTGCCGGCGGCGCCAGTTGCTGACGGCGGCACGGCCCACTCCGGCGAGCCGCGCGATACCGGCTGCGGTCACCTCTGTCGCGTTGTCCTGCACCGGCCCTGCTCCCCTCGTCCCGTGTGTGCGCCGAGCATACCGGCGTACACAAGATCTACTCGTTCACGGCGTGTACTCGACTCATCATGTGAACCGTGTTGACTCGGTTCACATGCTCTGTTCTTATTGACCCAGCGAACAGCGGCCACCGGAGGGGGAGGCCGCAACACTCGGGGAGGGGTTCGCCATGGGTATGAAGGCCAAGGTCGCGTTCGGTGCGGTCGTCGGGCTCGTCGTCATCGGCGCCGTGTCCGCGAACGCCGGAAACGACGGCAAGGACGGCGTGTCCGGCACCGGCCACAAGGGCTCCTCGGCCTCGGCCGGGCACGAGTCCGGGGGCACGAAGGACTCCGGTGGCGCCGGGGCGGCCGGGAAGAAGGCCGCGTTCGGGGGCGACGGCGACTACCGGGTCGGCACCGACGTGCAGCCGGGGACGTACCGCACGGCCGGGAACACCGACGGCCTGTGCTACTGGGAGCGCGCCAAGGACGCCTCCGGCGAACTGGACTCCATGCTCGCCAACGACAACGTCAGCGGCACGAGTTACGTGACCATCAAGCCCACCGACAAGCTCTTCAAGTCCCACGGCTGCGAGGGCTGGGAGGCCGTGGACCCGAAGGCCAAGGGCACGCCCGGTTCCTCGATGGACGGCGACGGGGGCATGTACAAGGTCGGCACCGACATCGCGCCGGGCACCTACCGGTCGGCCGGGAACACGGACGACGGCTGCTACTGGGAGCGCGTGAAGGACGCCGGTCACGGCCTGGACTCGATCATCGCCAACAACAACGTCAAGGGGACGGCCGTCGTCACCATCAGCCCGTCGGACGCCTACTTCAAGACGAACGGCTGCGGCGACTGGAAGAAGGCCTGACTCCTTCTCCCACCCGCTCCTCTCACCCGCCCCTCCCAGCCACCTCTCTCGACCACTCCGCTCACTCACTTCTCTCAGCAAGGAACCGTCATGCGTCGTACCGCTCTTGCCGCCCTCTGTCTCGCCGCCGCGGCCACCGCGGGACTCACCACCGGCTGCCAGTCGGGGCAGGACTCGGCGGACAGCAAGCCGAAGGGCCCGTTCGCCGGACTGAGCGGCGGCCAGATCACCGAGCGCGCACTGAAGGCGACCACGGGTGCCCCGTCCGTGCGGCTGAAGGGCCGGATCGACGACGACGAGAGCAAGGGCACCATCGACCTCGACATGGCGCTCAACGGCAAGGGCGAGTGCGCCGGCACGCTCAGCATGAACGGCCAGGGCAAGGCCGACCTGATCAGGACCGGCAGCAGCGTCTACATGAAGTACGACGAGGAGTTCCTGCGCGCACAGAGCGAGGGCGAGTCCAAGGAGGACACCGACGCGGCGGTGGACATGCTGGCCGGGAAGTGGACCAAGATGGCCATGAAGGGCCAGGACGCCAAGGACCTCGCGAGCTTCTGCGACCTGAACTCGGTGCTCGGTGACGTGAGCGACGGGGACTCGGCGGGCACCACCCGCGGGAAGACCACGCGGATCGACGGCGTCCCCGCGATCGCCCTGCACGAGAAGGACGGCAAGGAGCGCTACACGGCGTACGTGGCGACCGAGGGCAAGCCGTACCTGCTGCGGGTCGACATCGTGTCCGGCACGAAGAAGCCGGAGCACCTGTCGTTCGTGGAGTACGGCAAGCCGGTCCCGGCGCAGAAGCCGGCGGGGAAGATCATCGACCTGGACGCGCTGTAGGAACCGGTGACCGTGCGCCGGGCCCGGCGCACGGTCACAGCGGGTGCCGCGCCCAGACGTTGGACACCGGCCTACGCGGACACCGGTTCACGCGGTCGCCGGTTCACTCGGTCGCCGGGTGGGTCACCGGGCCCGGAAGCGCTCGGGTGCCCGGGTCGGGTTGCCGCCGGTGGGCAGCTTCTGGTCCGGGCAGCCGGCGAGGACCTTCTTCATGGCCGCCTGTTCGGCGGCGGTGACCCACAGGCCGTACTTCTTCTTGACCGCGACCTGGGCGGCGACATACGTGCACCGGTAGCGCTTGTTGGGCGGGAGCCAGGTGGCCGCGTCTCCGTCCCCCTTGCCGCGGTTGGTGCTCGCGTCGACGGCGAGGAGGTTGAGGGGGTCGTTGGCCAGCGCTATCCGCTTGCCGGGGTCCCAGTACTTGGCGCCCTTCTGCCAGGCGTCGGACAGGGCGACGACGTGGTCGATGTCGACCTGGCTGCGGCCGCGCCGGTAGGTGATCTCCTTGCCGGAGTACGGGTCGTGCTCCAGCAGGCCGTAGGAGACCTTGCAGCTGCCGCCGGTGAACCTGACCTTCTCCAGGTCGCGTTTGAGGATGTCGTCGCGGGTGTCGCAGGAGTTGGAGTCGGTGTCGGCCCAGGCGGTGCCGAACCGGGCCCGGGAGTAACCGGTCTTCGGCGCGCGGCCCTTGACGGTCAGTGACTCGGCCGCGGTCAGGGCCGCGCCCCCGCGCCCGGTCCGCTCGGGCCCGGACGTCCCGGCGTTCTGCTCGTCCTTGCAGCCGGCCACGGCGACCAGCACGGTTACGGCGGTGACCGCTCCGACCCTCAGACGCGTCACGGTACGTCCCCCTCGCTCACCTGGTCCGCCCTCCGGCGCGGGCGGATCGTTCCGCTCACCACGGTAACCGCCCTTCGCCGCCCGCGAGATGGGGCGTAAAGGGGCCATGAGCGGACAAGTCGGGCCCGGTTCGGCAGGTTTCCCGCCCGTCGGCTTGACCTTGCCACCGGCGTCAGGGTCCGACGATCCCGGCATGAGCGAGAACAGCACCCCCCAGGGCCCCCGTACCGTCCTCGTGACCGGCGCCGGTACCGGCATCGGCCGTGCCACCGTGCGTGCGTTCGCCGCCGAGGGCGCCCGGGTCGTCGCCATCGGCCGCCGGGCCGCGCCCCTGGCCGAGACCGCCGAGGGCCACCCCGGCATCACACCGCTGCCCGCCGACGTGACCGCCGAGGACGGGCCCGCGACCGTCGTACGGGCCGCACTGGAGCGGTACGGCCGCATCGACGTGCTCGTCAACAACGCCGCCGTCGTCACCACCGACTCCCTGCGGGACTACACCCGCGCGTCGGTACGGCCGTTGCTGGAGACCAACCTGCTCGCGCCCGTGCTGCTCACCCAGGCCGCGCTGCCCGCGCTGACGCGAAGCCGGGGCGTGGTGGTGAACGTGACGACCTCGGTGGGCCAGCGGGCCTGGCCCGGCAACTCCCTGTACGCGGCGGGCAAGGCGGCCCTGGAGGTGCTGACCCGCAGCTGGGCGGTGGAGCTGGCGCCGCACGGCGTCCGGGTGGTCGCCGTGGCCCCGGGCGCGATCGAGACACCGATCACCGACCACTCCGGCTTCGGCCCCGAGCAGCGCGCGGCGCTCCGCCGGTGGCAGCTCGCCCACACCCCGCTCGGCCGGATCGGCCGCCCCGAGGAGGTCGCCTGGGCCATCACCGGGCTCGCCTCCCCGCAGGCGTCCTTCGTGACGGGCGCGGTGCTGCCGGTGGACGGCGGAGCGGTGATCGCCTGACCGCCACCCCTCAGGACCCCGGCCCGCCCAGGGATCCGGCCCGCGCGGGCACCCGGCTCACCCAAGTACCCGGCCCGCACGGGAACCGGGCCCGTGCGGGAACCGGGCCCGTGCGGGAACCGGGCCCGTGCGGGAACCGGGCCCGTGCGGGAACCGGGCCCGCTCAAAGGTCCTGTCGGCTCAGGACCCGGCCCGCGCGGGGACCGTCCCCGCCGCGGGCACCCGGCTCACTCAAGGCGCCCGGCCCGCTCAAGAACCCGGCCCGCGCGGGAACCGGGCCCGCTCAAAGGTCCTGTCGGCTCAGGGACCCGGCCCGTTCAAGGACCCGGTCCGCTCAAGGCGCCCGGCCCGCCCCAGGACCCGGCCCCGTGCGGGAACCGGGCCCGCTCAAAGGTCCTGTCGGCTCAGGGACCCGGTCCGCTCAAGGCGCCCGGTCCGCTAGGGCGTCTGGTCGTGCGCCTCCCGCAGGGCCGTCGCCAGGCGGTCGCGTATCGCCGTCTGGGCCGCGATGCGGGCGTCCAGCACGGCCAGCCGGTCGCGGGCGACCTTCAGCGCCCCGGCGGAGGCGGGACCCTCGGTGACGTCGCCGTCCAGGCAGGGCAGGAACACCCGTACGTCGTCCAGGGTGAGGCCCGCTCCCAGCAGCCGGCGGATGTTGCGGACCCGGACCACCGCACCGGGGTCGTACGTGCGGTAGCCGTTCGCGGCACGCGCGGAGGTGATCAGCCCCGCCTGCTCGTAGTGGCGCAGGGCGCGCGGGGTCGTCCCGGTGGCCTCGGCCAGCTCACCGATCCGCACGCGCGCCCCCGTACCCGCCCCAGTCCCCGTCCCCCTGCACCGGCCGCTCGCCCCTAGCCCAGGATCGAGGTGAGGAACTCGCCGACCCAGGACAGCAGTTCGCGGTTGATCAGCGGCTTGCCGCCCACCTTGGCGGTCTTCGGGCGCGGGACCAGCACCTGGTGCGCGGCGGTCTTGACGACCGTGCCGGGGTAGAGACGCTTGAGCCGCAGCTCCTGCGACTCGCGCAACTCCACCGGGGCGAAACGGATATTGGTGCCCTGAAGGACGATCTCGCCCACACCGCACGCCCGCGCGAGCATCCGCAGGCCGGCCACCAGCAGCAGGTTCTCCACCGGCTCGGGCAGCTTGCCGTAGCGGTCGGTGAGTTCCTCGCGGACGGCCTTGATGTCCTCCTCGCTGTTGGCGGAGGCGATGGCCCGGTAGGCCTGGAGACGCAGGCGCTCGCCGGGGGCGTAGTCGTGCGGGACGTGCGCGTCGACGGGCAGCTCGATCTTGACGTCGAGCGGCGCCTCCTCCTCGATCTCGCCGGTCTCCAGCTGGCGCCGGTAGTCGGCGACGGCCTCGCCGACCATGCGGACGTACAGGTCGAAGCCGACGCCCGCGATGTGCCCGGACTGCTCGCCGCCGAGCAGGTTGCCCGCGCCGCGGATCTCCAGGTCCTTCATCGCCACGTACATGCCCGCGCCCATCTCGGTGTGCTGGGCGATGGTCGCCAGGCGCTCGTGGGCGGTCTCGGTCAGCGGCTTCTCCGGCGGGTACAGGAAGTAGGCGTAGCCGCGCTCGCGGCCGCGGCCGACCCGGCCGCGCAGCTGGTGCAGCTGGGACAGGCCGAAGGTGTCACCGCGTTCCACGATCAGGGTGTTGGCGTTGGAGATGTCGATGCCGGACTCCACGATCGTGGTCGACACCAACACGTCGAACTTCTTCTCCCAGAAGTCGACCACGACCTGCTCCAGGGCGGCCTCGGACATCTGGCCGTGAGCGGTGGCGATGCGCGCCTCGGGGACGATCTCGCGCAGGCGGGCCGCCGCGCGGTCGATGGACTCGACCCGGTTGTGGATGTAGAAGACCTGGCCCTCGCGCAGCAGTTCGCGGCGGACGGCGGCGCCGATCTGCCGCTCCTCGTACGGCCCGACGAAGGTCAGCACCGGGTGGCGCTCCTCCGGGGGCGTGGTGATCGTGGACATCTCGCGGATGCCGGTGACCGCCATCTCCAGGGTTCGCGGGATCGGGGTCGCGGACATCGTCAGGACGTCGACGTTGGCGCGGAGCTTCTTCAGCTGCTCCTTGTGCTCGACGCCGAAGCGCTGCTCCTCGTCGACGATGACCAGGCCGAGGTCCTTGAACTTGGTCTCGGAGGAGAACAGGCGGTGGGTGCCGATGACGACGTCCACCGAGCCCTCCTTCAGGCCCTCCAGGACGGCCTTGGCCTCGGTGTCGGTCTGGAAGCGGGACAGCGCCCGCACGTTGACCGGGAACTGCCCGTACCGCTCGGAGAACGTGCCGAAGTGCTGCTGCACCAGCAGGGTCGTGGGGACGAGGACGGCGACCTGCTTGCCGTCCTGTACGGCCTTGAAGGCGGCCCGGACGGCGATCTCCGTCTTGCCGTAGCCGACGTCGCCGCAGACCAGGCGGTCCATGGGGACCGTCTTCTCCATGTCCTCCTTGACCTCGGCGATGGTGGTGAGCTGGTCGGGGGTCTCCGCGTAGGGGAAGGCGTCCTCCAGCTCGCGCTGCCAGGGGGTGTCGGCGCCGAAGGCGTGGCCGGGGGCGGCCATGCGCGCGCTGTACAGCTTGATCAGGTCGGCGGCGATCTCCTTGACGGCCTTCTTCGCTCGGGCCTTGGTCTTGGTCCAGTCCGCGCCGCCGAGACGGTGCAGGGTGGGCGCCTCGCCGCCGACGTACTTGGTGATCTGCTCCAGCTGGTCGGTCGGGATGTAGAGGCGGTCGCCGGGCTGGCCGCGCTTGGCGGGCGCGTACTCCACGACCAGGTACTCACGGGTGGCGCCCTGGACGGTGCGCTGCACCATCTCGATGTAGCGGCCGACGCCGTGCTGCTCGTGGACGATGTAGTCGCCCGGCTCCAGGGTGAGCGGGTCGATGGTCTTGCGGCGGCGGGCCGGCATCCGGGCGCCGTCGCGGGTGGCGGTGCGCTGCCCGGACAGGTCGGTCTCGGTGAGCACGGCGAGTCTGAGCGCCGGGTCCACGAAGCCGTACTCGATCGAGCCGCAGGAGACGTGCACCACGGAGGGGCTCAGTTCGCCGAGGTCGGCGTCCATGCGGGCGGCGATGCCCTCCCCGCCGAGCACCTCGACGGTGCGGGCGGCCGGGCCGTGGCCCTCGGTGACGAACACCGCGCGCCAGCCGTCGGCGAGCCAGCCCTTGGTGTCGGCGAGGGCCCGCGCGGTGTCGCCGCGGTAGGACTCGGGGGCGTGCATGCCGAGCTTGAGGGTGTCGGCCTCCGGTTCGAGGTCCGCCGCGAACGGCGACACCGACCACCACATGAGGTCCAGCTCGCGCGCGCGGTCGCGGACGTCGGCGATGGACCACAGGGAGGCGGCGCCGACGTCGATCGGGGCCTCGCCGCCGCCGGCGGTGGCCGCCCAGGAGGCCTGGAGGAACTCCTGGCTGGTGGCGACGAGGTCGGCGGCGCGGGTGCGGACCCGCTCGGGGTCGCAGACGACGGCCATCGCGCCCTTGGGGAGTACGTCGAGCAGCAGCTCCATGTCGTCCACGAGGACCGGCGCGAGGGACTCCATGCCCTCGACCGCGATGCCCTCGGCGATCTTGTTCAGGAGCTCGCCCAGCTCCGGGTGCTGCTCGGCGAGGGCACGCGCGCGGGCGCGGACGTCGTCGGTGAGCAGCAGCTCGCGGCACGGCGGCGCCCACAGGCCGTGCTCGGCGACCTCCAGGGAGCGCTGGTCGGCGACCTTGAAGTAACGGATCTCCTCGACGTCGTCGCCCCAGAACTCGATGCGCAGGGGGTGTTCCTCGGTGGGCGGGAAGACGTCCAGGATGCCGCCGCGTACGGCGAACTCGCCGCGCTTCTCGACCAGCTCCACGCGCGCGTACGCCGCCGCGGCGAGGGCTTCGACCACGGCGTTCAGGTCCGCGCTCTGGCCGGTCCTCAGGGCCACCGGCTCCAGGTCGCCCAGGCCCTTGACCTGCGGCTGGAGCACGGAACGCACAGGCGCCACGACGACGGAGACCGGGCCGGTCTCGGGGTCGTCGGGGCGGGGGTGGGCCAGGCGGCGCAGGACGGCGAGGCGGCGGCCGACGGTGTCGCTGCGGGGGCTGAGCCGCTCGTGCGGGAGGGTCTCCCAGGAGGGGTACTCCACGACGCCGTGTTCGGGCAGCAGGGAGCGCAGGGCGGCGGCCAGGTCCTCGGCCTCCCGGCCGGTCGCGGTGACCGCGAGCACCGGGCGGCCGGCCTCTCGGGCCAGGGCGGCGACCGCGAAGGGGCGGGCGGCCGGGGGGCCGACGAGGTCGACGTGCGGGCGGTTGCCGTCCGCCGCCGCCTGAATCGCTTCCGCGAGGGCGGGGTCCTTGACTACGGCGTCGAGCAGACCGTGCAGGCTCATGAGGGCTTCCATCCGGGCAGGGGCAACGCAGACAGCCCGACACGTCTCACGGGCCGGGGCTGCCCAGCCTACGACGCCGACGGCGACGACGCGGTGCGCGGCCGACATCGGCGAGAACCCGGGTGCCCCCGCCGCGCCGGAACCCACACCGGACGGGCGGACGACACGACGGCCCGTCGGCGGCCACGGGACGGCCCCGGCCCAGCCCCCCGCCGGCCCGGCCGGACGGTGAGCAAGGCGGCCCCGGGTGCTCCCTCCGTGCGGCCGGGTGCTCCCTCCGTGCGGCCGGGCGCCGCCGAGTCGCCCCCCCGTGCCGCCGTCAGGCCGCCGTCAGGCCGCTTCGCCGCTGCCCGGGAAGGCGACCGTCACCCCGCGTCCCGGTTCGACGGAGACGAGCAGGGCCGAACCGAAGGCCCCGGCGATCCGTTCCAGCAAGGCGAAAGTCGGCATGCATTTCCCGTGTTCCAGCCGGGAGATCGCCGCCTGGGTCAACCCGGAGAGTTCCGCCAGCTGCGTCTGGGTCATTCCGGTTCTTCCACGGCATTCCCGGACGGCCCGTCCCACCGCTTGCTCCAGTTTCTCGTCGGGAATTTCCCCGTGTTCGGCACACGTCCAGATCATCCCCCGTCGATGACGCTGCACCTCTGACTCCCGGATCGCTCGATGCCGATGCATATCGGCCCAGATGTCCACGCAAAGACTAGCCGCGAACCGGCCACGCGGGACCTCTGTTTGAGCAAGATCTGAGCTTGGTCATCCCCTGCGGACAATATCCGGAATCCCCGCGTCCGCATTACTTCACCCACGGCATATAGCGAGAGTGGTATAGCGGCCAGCCGAAATCTATACATCCAGCTCAGCACCTTGGAACTATACGTTCCGATTCCTCCTCGGGCCGCTCCAGGCAGAAAGGAGATTGCCCGCCCGGTACGGACATGCCATGCTCACCGCCGTCCTCCACGGGAAAGGAAAAGAGTTTTGACCAAGTTGCGCACCACACTGTCCGCCATCGCCCTTTCGGGTGCCGTTCTCGCCGTCGGCGCCGCGCCCGCGCTGGCCGATTCCGCACCCGGCGGATCCGTTTCTCCCTCGGTGACCGCCTCGCTCACGAAGGCGCAGAAGCTCTCGAAGCTGAAGAATCTCACCGAGGATTCCAACGCCTCGACGGGCAGGTGGCTCGACGCCATGAACCAGCACATGGCCCACAAGCAGGCGATCGAGAAGTACAAGTTCAACTGGAAGACCGATTACTGCACGGACTCCCCGGACACCCTGCCCGGTGGCTACGACTTCAAGATGGCGTGCTGGCGGCACGACTTCGGCTACCGCAACTACAAGGGCCTGATCGGCAATTACTACTTCAAGAAGAACGGCCACAAGAAGCGCGTCGACAAGGCCCTCCTGAGGGACCTGTACAGCGCGTGCGACTACAAGCCGTGGGCGGACCCGCTGCCGGCCTCGGAGCGCAAGCGGCTGAGGGCGGCCTGCCGCAAGACCGCGGAGAAGTACTACGGCGCGGTCAGCGCCGCCGGCTGAGCCACCGGCACCCGCCGGCCCCCACCGGCCCCCACCGCATGAGGACGGCGGGGCGCGGAGAGTGACTCCGCGCCCCGCCGTCCGGCTTCCCCGGCGGTCCGGGCCGGACCGCCGGGAGCCGGTGCCTAGTCGGTGGCGATGGCGTTCAGCACGTTCATCCGCGCCGCCCGGAACGCCGGCACCAGGGCCGCGAACAGGCCCACGAGGGCCGAGCCGATGAAGACGCCGGTGATCGTCGGCCAGGGGATCTCCAGGATCTTCAGTCCCTCCAGGGCGAGGAGCTTCTGGGCGGTCGCGCCCCAGCCCATGCCGAGGCCGAGGCCGAGCAGGGCGCCGAAGACGGCGATCACCACGGACTCCAGGCGGATCATGCGGCGCAGCTGGCGGCGGGAGAGGCCGACGGCCCGCATGAGGCCGATCTCCCGGGTCCGCTCGACCACCGACAGGGCCAGGGTGTTCACCACACCGAGGATCGCGACGATGATCGCGAGGGCCAGCAGGCCGTAGATCATGTTGAGCAGCTGGCCGATCTGGTCCTTCAGGTCCTGCTTGTAGTCGGTCTGGTCGCGCACGGTCAGCTGCGGGAAGTCGTCGTGCAGCGCGGCCTTGAGCGCCTTGTAGGCGGCGGCCTGCCGTCCGTCCTCGGCGGTGGCCAGGACCATCTCGTCGAGCGGCATCCGGCCGGCCGGGACGTACTTCGCGAGCGTGGCGATGGAGGTGTACACCGCACCCGAGTCGATGAGCGTGTCGCTGCGGGTGATCGCCCGGACCGTCAGGCGGGCGGTGCGGCCGCCCTCGTAGGCGACGGTGATCGTGGAACCGAGCCGGACGCCGTGGTCCTTCGCGAACTTCTCGGGCACCGACATGGAGTCGATCCGGTAGGCGTCCTTCACCTCGCCGGCCACGGTCTCGGTGCGGACGTCGGTCGCGTAGGCCGGGTCGACGGCCATGATGGTCCTGTTCGGCAGCCGCTTGCCGTCCGGGGTGGTGAAGGCGGCCTCCGTCCACTTGTACTCGGTGACCCGCTTCAGGCCCGGGGTCTCCTTGACGGCCTGCACCGCCTGCCGGGCGACGAGCCCGTCCTCCTGGTCGCTGCGGATGATGAAGTCCGCCCCCACGGTCCTGTCCAGCTGTTCGGTGGCCGAGGCCACCATGGAGGAGCCGACCACCGACAGGCAGGCCACCAGGGCGAGGCCGATCATCAGGGCGGCGCCGGTGGCACCGGTGCGGCGCGGGTTGCGCAGCGCGTTGCGCTCGGCCATCCGCCCGACCGGCCCGAAGATCCGCAGCAGGACCGCGCCGAGGACCCGGACCAGGCCGCCGGCCAGCAGCGGTCCGATGACGACGAAGCCGATCAGGGTGAGCACCACGCCGACGCCCAGCCAGCCCGAGCCGGTCTTGGCCTGGCCGGCGGTGGCGGCGACGTACAGGCTCCAGCCGCCGGCGGCGGTGAGGAGCAGTCCGAGGCCGGCCCGGACGGCGCCGGCCTTGGCGTCGGCCGGGGCGCCGGCGTCGCGCAGGGCCGCCATCGGGGAGACCTTGCCGGCGCGCCGGGCGGGCAGGTAGGCGGCGAGGACGGTGACGATCACGCCGAGGAGCAGGCCGATCGCGGGGGTGGTCCAGGCGACGGTGAGGTCGTCGGTGGACAGGTGCATGCCCATCCGGCCCATGAGTTTCATCAGGCCGACAGCGATGCCGATGCCCGCGCCGACGCCGAGCAGGGAGCCGAGCACACCGAGCAGCAGCGCCTCCACCAGCACGGACCGGTTGACCTGCTTGCGGGAGGAGCCGATGGCCCGCATCAGGCCGATCTCCCGGGTGCGCTGGGCGACCAGCATGGAGAAGGTGTTGATGATCAGGAAGATGCCGACCAGGAAGGCGATCCCGGCGAAGCCGAGCATCGCGTACTTCATGACGTTCAGGAAGCTCTGGACGTCCTTCTGGTTGGCGTCGGCGACCTCCTTGGCGGTCTGCACCTTGTAGTCGTGCCCGAGGACGGCGAGGACCTGCCGCTTCAGCCGGGCGTCGGTCACGCCCTGCGCGGCGGTGACGTTGACGTCGGTGTAGACGCCGGTGCGGCCGACGAGGGTCCGCTGGGCGGTCTCGGTGTCCAGGTAGAAGACGGCCGCGCCGGGGTTGGTGACCTTGAAGGCGGCGAGGCCGGACACGCGCGCGTGGTGCGTGCCGACGGCCGTGATCACGCCGATCTCGTCGCCGAGCTTCAGGTGGTGCTTGTCGGCGGTGTCGGCGTCGACCATCACCTGGTCCGGGCCCTTGGGCGCCGTACCGGAGGTGATCTCCATGGTGCGGGCGTCGTTGCCGTTCCAGCTGCCGACGATGGTGGGGGCGCCGCTGCTGGGCGACAGCTTGTCCTTCTCCGCGTCGACGACCGTCACCGAGGTGGAGAACACCGTGCCCTCGGCCGAGCGCACGCCCCGGGCCTCGCGGATCTTTCCGACCACGGAGGCGGGCAGCACGGGCGGTTTGCCGGTGCGGGAGGTGGTCTGCCCGGTGTCGGAGGAACCCTTGGCGCTGACCTGCACGTCCGCGGAGGTGGCCTGGAACAGCTTGTCGAAGGTGGTGTTCATGGTGTCGGTGAACACGAGCGTGCCGCACACGAAGGCCACCGACAGCAGGACCGCGACCGCCGACAGCGCCATGCGGCCCTTGTGCGCGAGGAAGTTGCGCATGGAGGTCTTCAGGACGGTCATGACGTACGCCCTCGGGAGTCGAAGTCCTTCATCCGGTCCAGGACCTGGTCGGCCGTCGGCTGGTACATCTCGTCGACGATCCGGCCGTCGGCGAGGTAGAGCACGCGGTCGGCGTAGGAGGCGGCCACCGGGTCGTGGGTGACCATGACGATGGTCTGGCCGAGTTCGTCCACCGAGCGGCGCAGGAAGCCGAGGACTTCGGCGCCCGCGCGCGAGTCGAGGTTTCCGGTCGGCTCGTCCCCGAAGATGATCTCCGGGCGGGCGGCGAGGGCGCGGGCCACGGCGACGCGCTGCTGCTGGCCGCCGGAGAGCTGGGTGGGGCGGTGCTTGAGGCGTCCGGCGAGGCCGACGGTCTCCACCACGCGGTCCAGCCAGGCCCGGTCGGGCTTGCGGCCCGCGATGTCCATGGGCAGCGTGATGTTCTCCAGCGCGTTCAGCGTGGGCAGCAGGTTGAACGCCTGGAAGATGAAGCCGATGCGGTCCCGGCGCAGCTGGGTGAGCTTCTTGTCCTTCAGGCCGGTGATCTCGGTGTCGGCCAGGTGGATCTGACCGCTCGTCACCGTGTCGAGGCCGGCGAGGCAGTGCATCAGGGTGGACTTGCCGGACCCGGAGGGGCCCATGATCGCGGTGAACCGGCCGCGGGCGATGTCCACGTCGACGTGGTCCAGGGCGACGACACGGGTCTCGCCGGACCCGTACGCCTTCACGACCTGCCGCGCCCGCGCGGCAACGGCCGTAGTCCCTCCAGTGCCCCCGTGCCTGGGAATGGTCACAGCCGATGTCACGGTATGTCTCCTATGTCGGTTGACAGGTCGTGGTCGAGGTCCCGGTGGTCCGGGCGTCGTCCTGGGTTACGTCGATGAGTCTCGCGGTCGGCGGGGGCCTCGCGCGCTGGTGCGGAGCCCCGTCTTTCCGGGGGGAAAACCCCACCCCCGCCGGTGCGGTCCGCCGCCCCCCAGCGGCGTGAAGCCAGAGTAAGGAGCGAGCCGGGCCCGGCTCGTCCTCCGGTGGGACGACCCCTCCCCGAGCCGTGCTACGGAGGAACCCCTAGGGGTGCTCCACCGTTGGGTGGAGCCGTCCCCCGGCTCCCTCTCCACCCTCGGGTGCGGCAAGCCTCCACCCTCCCGCCGCGGCAGGGTCAAGCCGGCCGCCCCGTGGGAAGCTGTCGTCCCGGACATGGGTGCAGGGGCCACCGGGATGGCCCGCGGCGCGGGAGGGGTGTGCGGTGGGGAGTACGACACCGGCGATACGCGGCGGAGCCGGCCGGCGCCAGGGCACCGGACGGCGGGGCGCGGTGGTCGCCGCGCTCATGCTGTCGATGGCCCTGGCGGCGCTCGACTCCACCGCCGTCTCCACGGCCGTACCGCAGATCGTCGGCGACCTCGGCGGGTTCTCCGTCTTCTCGTGGCTGTTCTCCGGCTACCTGCTCGCCGTCACCGTCACGCTCCCCGTCTACGGCAGGCTCTCCGACACCTTCGGCCGCAAGCCGGTGCTGGTGGTGGGAGCGGCCGTGTTCCTGCTGGGGTCGCTGCTGTGCGCGGGGGCCTGGAACATGGGGGCGCTGATCGCGTTCCGGATCGTGCAGGGCCTGGGCGGCGGGGCGTTGCAGGGCACGGTGCAGACGCTGGCCGCCGATCTGTATCCGCTGGCGGAGCGCCCGAGGATCCAGTCCAGGCTGTCCACGGTGTGGGCGGTGTCCGCGGTGGCCGGTCCCGGACTCGGCGGGGTGCTCGCCGCCTACGCCGACTGGCGCTGGATCTTCCTTATCAACCTGCCGATCGGCGCCGCCGCCCTGTGGCTGATCGTCCGTCACCTGCACGAACCGCAGCGGGAGCGGGCGCAGCCCGCGCGCGTGGACTGGGCCGGCGCGCTCGCGGTGTTCGCGTGCGGCGGGGTGCTGCTGACCGCGCTGGTGCAGGGCGGGGTGGCGTGGCCGTGGCTGTCGGCGCCGTCGCTGACGCTCCTCGGCACGGGCCTGGCGCTGGCCGGGGTGACGGTGGCCGTGGAGCGGCGGGCCGCGGAGCCGGTCATCCCGGGGTGGGTGTGGCGGCGCCGGACGATCGCGGCCGTCAATCTGTCCCTGGGCGCGCTGGGGCTGCTGATGGTGGCGCCGGCGGTGTTCCTGCCGACGTACGCGCAGTCGGTGCTCGGACTCGCACCGGTGGCCGCCGGGTTCGTGCTGTCGGTGTGGACGCTCAGCTGGCCGGCGACGGCCGCGCTCAGCCAGCACGTCTACCGGCGGATCGGCTTCCGGGACACCGCGCTGCTCGGCATCGGCCTGGCGGCGCTGATCCTGAGCGCGTTCCCGTTCCTGCCGTACCCCGGGTCCTGGTGGCAGCCGACGCTGCTGATGCTGCTGCTGGGTGGGGCGCTGGGGCTGTTCCAGCTGCCGCTGATCGTCGGGGTGCAGTCGACCGTGGGCTGGTCGGAGCGGGGCACCACGACCGCGTCGGTGCTGTTCTGCCGGCAGACCGGGCAGACCCTCGGCGCCTCGCTGTTCGGCGCCGTCGCCAACGGCGTGCTGGCCGCCCGGCTGGGCGGGGCCGGCGACCTGGACTCGGTCACGCGCGCGCTGGACGGCGGCACGGTCCCGGAGGCGACCCGGCGGGCGATCGCCGACGCGGTCCACGCGGTCTACCTCGGCGCGGCGGGCGCGGCGGCCCTGGCGTTCGTGGTGCTGCTGCTGGTGGCGCCCCGCCGGTTCCCGGTGCTCCAGGACTGAACCCGGCGGGTTAACGCGGGTAACACCCCAGGTGGGAACGTTTCCCGCCGGGAAAGCGCATACCGACCGGCCAGTTCGGTGAAAACGCCGCGCGGTGCCGGCTCCGCGAGTAGCGTGCGTGGCTCAGCTCCCCCACCTCCCTGCGGTCCACCGCAAGGGACCCGAGCCACCTCCCTGCGGTCCGCCGCCACGGACCCGAGCCGCGCAAGGAGCCCCGGGATGTCCTACGACCCGCCGCACCCGTCGTACTCCTCCCCACCGCCACGCCCGCCACAGCCGCCCTACCCGTCGTCCCCGACCTACCCCTGGCAGCCGGCCGTGCCCCCCGAGCCGGTCCGGCCGGCCCGCCCCCCGGAGCGCGAACCGCTCGGCCACCACAGCGACCTGCGGGTGCTGCGCAGCGCCTACCGGTGGCAGCGCCGCACCGCCACCCTCACCGCACTGGGCTACTTCACCCTCTTCCTCGTCCTGTCGGCGTACGCACCCGGCGTCATGACGCGCACCGTCGCCGACGGCATCCCCGCAGGCCTGCTGCTCGCCCTCGTCCAGCTCCCCGTCACCTGGCTGGCGATCGCCCTGTACGAGCACACCGCGCGCCGGTACGTCGACCCGCTCGCCGAGCGGATCCGCAGGCACGCCGAGCTGGACGCGCGGCGCGGAGCGGCCCGGTGAGCGGCGCCGGCGGCCCGGCGTTCACCGGGTTCAGCGCGTCCGCCCAGGCCATGTCCCTGGTCGCCTTCTCCACCGCCGCCACCGTCACCCTGCTGCTGTGCGTGATCACCGGCCCCGACCGGGACGACCTCGACGAGTTCTACACCGGCTACGGCTCCCTGTCCCCGCTGCGCAACGGCCTCGCCATCGCCGGCGACTACATCTCCGCCGCCACCGTCCTCGGCACCGGCGGAGTCATCGCCCTGTGCGGCTACGACGGTGTCGTCCTCGCCCTCAGCACGGCGCTGTCGCTGATGCTGCTGATGTTCCTGCTGGCCGAACCGCTGCGCAACGCGGGCCGGTTCACCATGGGCGACGTGCTCGCCCGCCGGCTGCCGGGCCGCTGCGTGCGCATCACGACGTGCGCGGTGACCATCGCCGCGCTGCTGCCCCTGATGCTGGTCCAACTGGCCGGGACCGGACAGCTGATGGCGTTCATCCTGGGCTTCACGGGCGAGTCCCTGAAGACCGGATGCGTCGCGGGACTCGGCACCCTCATGATCGCCTACGCGGCGATCGGCGGCATGAAGGGCACCGCCGTCATCCAGATCGTCAAGATCGTGCTGCTGATGGGCTCCGGCGCCCTGGTCGCCGCCCTGGTCCTGCACCGCTTCGGCTGGGACCCGGGCGCCCTGTTCACCACCGCCGCCCGGCGCAGCGACGCCGGCCCGGCCTTCCTGCGCTCCGGGCTCCAGTTCGGCACCACACCCGGCTCCCGCGTCGACATGATCGCCACCGAGCTGACCGTCGTACTCGGCGGCGCCTGCCTGCCGCACATCACCATGCGCATGTACACCGCCTCCAGCGCCCGCCAGGTGCGCCGCTCGATGTCCTGGGCGGTGAGCCTGGTCGCCCTGTTCGTCCTCGTCATCACCGTGGTCGGGTTCGGCGCCACCGCCCTGCTGGGGCGCACCGCGGTCGTGGCGGCCGACCCGCAGGGCAACACGGCGTACCTGCTGGGCACGCGCGCGGTGTTCGGCACCGACGTGACGACGGCGGAGACCTTCCTGTTCATCCTGGTCACCACCGCGATCTTCCTGACCCTGCTCGCCTCGGTGGCCGGGATGATCCTCGCGTGCGCCAACTCCCTCGCGCACGACGTGTTCGCGGCCCGGATGCAGGAGATGCCCGCCCGCCGCGAGATGACCCTGGCCCGCGTCTCGGCGCTCGCCATAGGCGTACCGACGATCCTGCTGGCCACCCTCGTGCAGCACCACAGCCTGCAGCCCCTGGTCACGCTCTCCTTCTGCCTGGGCGCCTCCGCCCTCGCCCCCGCCCTGGTCTACGGCCTGTTCTGGCGCCGCTACACCCGCAGCGGCCTGATGGGCACGCTCATCGGGGGCTCGCTGACCGTGCTGCTGCTGATGCCGGGCACCAAGCTCGTCTCCGGCTCGCCCGTGTCGGCGTTCCCGCACGCCGACTTCAACTGGTTCCCGTTCACCACCACCGGCATCGTCTCCATCCCGGCCGGCTTCCTCTTCGGCTGGCTGGGCACGGTGCTGTCCGGCCGCACCGAGGCGCAACGGCAGCGACGCCAGTACGAGGCGGTGGAGGGACGCATCCTGGCGGGCGCGGTCCGCAAGGGCGGCTGACCCGGCGTCACTCCCTGGCCACCCTGCCGGTCAGGGTGATGAGCCGGTCGCGTACGGAGTCCATGTGCGCCTGCATGTCGTCCCAGATCTCGCCGTGCTCGCGCAGCACCCGTTCGGTCTCCTGAGCGATGTGCTCCTCGCGCGCATGGGCCTCGGCGAGGATGTCGGCGGCACGCGCGCGCGCCTCCTCCTGGGAGCGGCGCGCGTACTCCTCCGCCTCCCCGACGGCTTGCCCCGCCTCCGCCAGCGCCGCCTCGGCCCGGCCGACCCGTTCGGCGTATCCGGCGTCCAGCGCGGCCAGCTGCTGGGCCTCGGCGCGTTCGGCCTCCGTCCAGCGTTCGGCCTGCTCCCGGGAGTGCTCGGCGAGCAGCCCGACGGTACGCCGGCGCGTCTCGCGCAGGGCCGCGAGCGTCTCGGCGCGCTGCGCCTTCACCTCCTGCCGGGCGCCGACGCGGATCTCCTCGGCCTCCGCCTGCGCGGCGAGCAGCCGCTGCCGGGCGTGTTCGTCGGCCTCCGCACGCAGCGCGTCCGCCGCCTCTCGCGCCTCCCGGCCCAGCCGCCCGGCGTCCGCCTCCGCCTGCGCGACCTGCTCCTCGGCCGCGCGCCGCGTCCGCTCCCGCAGGTCCGCCGCCTCCTCCAGCGCGAGCCGGTACACGCGCCGCGCACGGTCCCCGAGCGCCTCGTACGTCTGCGGCCCGAGCTGGGCGACGGCCTCGCGCAGCTCCGCGACCTCCGCCTCCATGTTCTTGGCGAGCACGGTCAGCCGGGCGGCCCGCTCCCAGGCGGCGTCCCGGTCGTCGGACAGCGCCTCCAGGTACGCGTGGACCTGCTCGGGGCGGTAGCCACGCCCCCGGACGGTCGTGAAGCCGTGCGGCGGCATCGATGCGCTGCTCACCCTGGGGACTCCTCTCCACCGGACCTGCACGACAGGATGATTTCGCGCATATCTTGATGGATCGGACGTGAGCGTTCATAACGCGACACTCCGCAGTCACGTCACGGCCTTCCCCCACAACACGTCGGGCCCTTCACGCGCACGCGTGAAGGGCCCGAAGAGGTCCCACCCGGCCGGCGGGCACCGGACGGGCTACAACAGCCCGTCCCACATCTGCTCCAGCAGCACCGACCACCAGCTCTCCGGCGAACCGAGCGCCGCCGGGTCCAGGGCGGCCAGCTGCGCCTGGAAGTCGACGGTCCAGCGGCCCGCCTGCTCCTGGTTCAGCCCGTACCTCAGCCGCCACATCCGGCCCAGCAGCGCCAGGCACCGCGCGAACTCCGGCAGCCCGGAGTTCACGAACTGCGGCGGCACCGGCGCACCGCCCGGCCCGGCCTCCACCGGCACGGCCACGATGTTCGCCGTCCCGTACTGCACACAGACCGCCTTGCCGAAGTCACTGCCCATCACGAGGTACGACCCCGCGTCCGCCGCCGGCTGCACCCCGCGCTCCGCCGCCAGCTCCGCCAGGGTCGGCACCGGGCGGCCCGGCTGCGCCTGCGCCCAGAAGAACGGGCCCATGTCCAGCGGCAGCCCCGCCACGACCAGGGTGTGCGCCACGATCGGCGGCACGCCCTGCCGGGACACCGCCTGCTGCTCGAACCGGAACACGCCCGGACCGAACGCCGCGGCCAGCTCCTGCGCGATGCCCTCCGGCGGCACCGGCGGCGCGGCCTGCACCGGCGGCAGCGGCGCCCGCACCGGCGCCGGCCGCGCGGGGCCGTCCGCCACCTGGTGCAGCTCGCCCTGGTGCGCCAGCAACTGCAGCATGCCCTGCTGCCTGCTCGCGTGGTCCGTGCCGTACGGGGCGATCGACGTGATCCGCGCCTGCGGCCACTGCTCGCGGATCATCCGCGCGCAGTAGGCACCCGGCAGCGCGCACGACTCCAGCTCCGTGTGCAGCTCCAGCACCTGGTCCGGCGGCACGTTCATGGCCCGCAGCTCGTGGAAGATCTGCCACTCCGGGTGCGGGGTGCCCGGCGCCGAACGCCGGATCACCTGCTGCTCGGACCCGTCCTGCGCGCGATAACGCAGCACGGCCTGATACCCCGGCCCGACCGTCGGCTGCCCCTGCTGCGGATACCCGTACGCGCCCGCCGGCGGCACACCGGGCGCGCCGAGCGTGCCGGGCGCGGGCGGCGGCGGAGGCGCGCCCGGCCCACCCACCGGAGGAGCGGCCAGCACGGTCTCGGCATGGTGCACCCCACCGCGCGGGGAGTTCCCCACACCGGGAGGCTGCGGCACCGGACCGGCCGCCGCACCGGGGGCACCCGGAGGAAGCGGCGCGCCGGGGACACCCGGGGGGTTCGGCACACCAGGAGGCTGCGGAGCACCCGGCGCGGGAGGCATGCCCGGGGCAGCCGGGGGTTGTGGCCCTCCCGGCGCGGGAGGCATGCCCGGGGCCGCGGGGGCACCCGGAGGGTTCGGCACACCCGGACCACCGGCCGCACCCGGAGCACCGGGGACACCCGGAGGCTGCGGAGCACCCGGCACGGGAGGCATGCCCGGAGCACCCGGGCCCGCGTGAGCGCCGGGCGGGTTCGGCGTTCCCGGGGCACCAGGAGCACCCGGAGGTAGCGGCGCCCCCGGGGCACCTTGCGCACCCGGCACCCCCGGGGCACCCGGAGGCTGGGGCCCGCCCGGCGCCGCGAAGGCACCCGAATCGTTCGGCATACCCGGACCACCCGCCGCACCCTGCACGCCCGGAGCCCCCGGAGGCTGCGGCGAACCCGGTGCCGCCGGCCCGCCCGGCATCCCCGGGGCGCCAGGACCGCCCGGCGCACCCGGCGCCGTGGCGGGGCCCTGGGGTGAAGGGCCGCCCAGCCGGCCGGGGTCGGCCAGCACCGTGGCCGCGTGGTGCACGGTGCCCGGCGGCTGCGCCGCCTCCGGGCCGCCCTGGTCCTCGGGGCCCTCCGGGCCGAGGGCCGAGACGAGTTGCGTCGGCACGTACCCGCCCGCGGGCGGCGGTGCAGGCGGCCCCGGGCGCGCGCCCGGCGCGCCGGGGGCGCCAGGCGGTGGCGGCGGCGCACCCACTCCCCCGCGCGCCTTCTTCGGCGGCGGCGCGGCCTTGCTCGTCGCCGCGTCCGCGATGTCCCCGGCGTTCGGCGCGAGCCGCCGCCCGGGCGCGCCCGGTCCCTCCGGAGGCTGCGGCGCACCGCCCGGCACCTGCGGATAGCCGTACCCCGGAGCACCCTGCGGATAGCCGTACGCCGGGGCGCCGGCCGGCGGGTGCGGCGGCACGCCGTGCGGCGGGGTGCCCGGGGCACCCGCCGCCGGCGGCTGACCGTACGCCGGCGTGCCCGGTGGCGGCGCGGGCGTACCGTCCTGACCGGCGCCCGGCACGTCGAGCGCCGGCACGACCGCCGTCGGCGGCAGCCGGCTGCCGCCCGACATCAGCGCCGTCGGCGCGTCCGCCGCCGCCTGCGGGCGCGGCGCCGCGTCGTCCGCAGCGCCCAGCGGCGGTGCGAACACCGTCGCCGGCAGCGGTACCGAACGGTCCTCGTCACCGGCTTCCGCGTTCGTGTCGGTACCCGCCCACGGCGTCGCCCCCGCCGGCACGTCCGCCGCGACGGGCGCCCCCGCCGGCACCCCGGCCTGCGTCTCGGCCGGCCCGCCCCCGCCGGAGGAAGCCGGCGCCTCAGCGGCAGCCGGCTCCGGACGCCGCTCCCCCACACCCAGCTTGTCCGCAGCCTCCTGCAGCCACTCCGGAGGAGTCAGCAGGAACGAGGTCTGGTTCAGATCCAGCCGCGCCGCCGCGGGCGCCGGCACCGCGTCCTGCTGCTCCCGTGCACGCCCGTACTCCTCCTCGTACCGGCGGACCACCTCGCCCACCGGCAGCGCCGGCCACAGCGTGGCCTCCCCGCTGTCCCGGGCGATGACCAGCCGCTGGCCGCCCGCGTCCGAACGCGGACCCTCCGCCCGGTCCTCGCCCCACACCACGAACCCCAGCTCGAACTCCCGCACCCGCACCTCACGGTGCTGGTACGCGGGCACATCGCCGTTGATCCACTCCTCGGCGCGCTCCTGCGCCTGCGCGTACGTCACCATCGCTCGCAGCTCACTCCCCCACCGGGCCGGAAGACGCCGAGCCGGAAGACACCGGGACGACACGGGCGAAACCGCCGTCCACCATCAGATGGGCCACCGTCTCCAACTCCGGCGGACTGCCGGCCAGCCGGGACAGGAACACGTCGAAGTCGTCCCCGCACGGCAGCAGCAGACGCTCCACCCGCTCCGCCGGCGACCACGACGGATCCACGTCCCGCACATCGTCGTACGCGCAGAACCACACCGAACCGGCCCGCTCGCCCCGCACCTTCACCGCGAGCAGCCCGCCCTGCACGAACGACACCCCGAGGTAATCCTTCGTCAGGTGATCCCGCAGGCACTTGTTCACGTACACCAGGTCATTGACCGCGGCCTCGTCCCGCACCGTGAAGAACGGCTGGTCCAGCAGCAGCCCCAACCCGGCGTCCAGCGCCGTACCCACCGGCGCACAGCCACCCGCCGCCTTCAGGAACGAACGGTACGCACCCGGCAGCCGGTAACCGAGGTCCTCCTCGACCCCCTGCACCTGCGCCTCCGTCACCGCCACACCCGACTTCGGCAGCCCGAAGTGCGCCGGCCGCGACTCCTGCAACGGCCGCGTCCCCCGCTTGCCGTGGTCCACCGGCGCCGTCGCCACCCCGCCGTGATGCCGCAGCAACGCCTTCACCTCGACCGGAATCAGCTCCAGCCGCCGCGTACCCGCCACGTGATGCCACGTCCAGCCGTGCGGCGTCGCCACCCTCGGCACCGTGTCCCACCACTCGTGCCCCGTCGCCGCCAGCGCCGCGTTCGCCGACACATAGTCCGTCAGCCGCAACTCGTCGACCCCGAAACCCTCCGGCGGCTCCGCGATCTCCACCGCCACACGCGCGTACGGCGAGAAATCCGGAAACCCGCGCTCGTCGACCCGTACCCCTCTGGGGTGACGCGCCGCCCGGACCGGATCCGGGAAGTGCACGACCTGCCCGGCGTAGGCCGCGTTCGGCGGCGCGGCTCCTCCCCCGGCATGGCCGCTGGGCGGTTCCCCCAGCCCGAGCCGACCTGTCGTCATGGCGGTTGCCCCCTGCGGCGTTGTCTCTGGCCTGAACGGCGGTGTCGATCGCGGATGGCGACAGCCTATGCGGTACACGAACCCCGGTCACCGGCCCGCCACATCCCCACCTGCCGCCCCACCACCACCCCCGTGACCAGCCGTCACCCCGCCGTCACGCCACGCCCCCACACAGGCGTCTCATCCCGCCCCAGCTTCCGCACCAGCCACGGCATTTGGCACCCTGTGTCCTTCGGGGGCACGCCCGGGGAGGGAAGAACGATCATGAACGCCTTGCAGACCGGAGGTACCGACGTGCGGGCCGGCGACCCCCGCATCGGCTGGAGCGGCACCGACACACCCCCCACACCCGCCCTCCGCCACCGCCGCGACGGCATCCTGCCCACCGTCGCCGCCGCCCTCTCCGTCCGCGGCGCCACCCTCACCGGCACCGCCGCCCGCGGCGACCAGCCCCCCGCCCTGCACCCCCTCGTCCAGGACTTCCTCGACAGCCTCACCAGCGCCCAACGCGACCGCTTCACCGGCCGCTGCGCCGAGACCATCCTCATCTCCCGGCACCTCGCCGCCGCCGACGCCGCCCGCAGCAAACGCGCCGCCCGCAGACCCATGACCAACGGCGAAGCCCGCAAAGCCCTCAAACACGCCAAACTCACCGCCCGCCGCATACGCGAGGACGGCGACCCCCTCCACGGCGGCTTCGCCGCCCCCTGCCGCGCCTGCACCGCCCTCAGCGCCCACTTCGGCGTCCGCATCGTCGACCCCGCCACACCCGACGCCTGACCCCACAACCCCCGAACCACCCGCCGAGCTCGACGAACGAAGGGCAGATGCACCCCGACCGCACCTCCACCACGCGCTTCCCCGTACCCGTCGACGCCGCCCTGCGCGCCGCCGGCTGGCAACCCGGACGCTGGGACATAAAGCAGGCCGAGATCTGGGCCGACACCCTGCGCGAACACACCTCACCCGCCGGACACCGGCACACCGTGTTCCCCGCCGCCGTCGAAGCCTGGGCCGAATTCGGCGGACTCACCATCACCCCCACCGGCCCCGGCCGCCAGATCGCCCCCGCCACCCTGCACCTCGACCCCCTGCACGGCCTCCACCTCGCCCGCACCCTCGGCGACCTCGGCCGCGCCCTCGGCACCGAACTGTGCCCCCTCGGCGAGGAGACCGACACCGCCGCCCTCCTCGCCATCGACGCCGAAGGCCGCATCTACACCATCGACCACACCGGCGACTGGTACCTCGGCCCCGACATCGACCACGCCCTGGCCGCCCTGATCACCGGCATCCCGCCCGTACGCCTCACCGCCGGCTGACACCCGCCCCTACAAGCCGCCCAATCCCGGAGGATCGTCGTACCCCGGACCGGAGAACCCGGAGTCAGGCCACTTCGCGGCCCCCCACAAAGGCGCCCGGGCGAACGCCACCGCGTACAGACCCAGCTCCGCACCCCCCCGGACACGGACCCACCGGCGCCTCGGCACCACGCCGCTAGGCCCACCGGAAGAACCAGGCGGCACCCGCCACCCGCCACCGCACCACACACACCGAGCAGCCCGCACACACCACGGCCGCCCCCTCCACCACGGCCACCACACCCCGGCGACCCGCCCCCGCACCCCCCGGCCCCGCCGAGGTCACCCCCTACGCCGCCGGAATCACCGCCGACACCCGAAACCCCCCGGCCTCCGTCGGACCCGACACGAACACACCACCCAGCGCCAGAACCCGCTCCCGCATCCCCACCAGACCGTTCCCACCCGAAGGCAACCCGGCCGCGGACGCCGACGCCGGCTCCGGCGGCGGCCCGTTCTCCACCTGCATCGCGATCTCCGACACCCGGTGCGCCAACCGCACCCGCGTCTTCGCCCCCGCCGCATGCTTGTGCACGTTCGTCAACGCCTCCTGCACCACCCGGTACGCCGTCTGCTCCACCTCCGCCGCATACGACCGCACCTCCCCCTCGACCGACACGTCCACCGCCATCCCCGCGGCCACCGACTGCCCGATCAACTCGTCCAGCTCCGACAGACAGGGACCCTCCGCCGCCCCCTCCGCCTCCGCCACCCGCGAAGCCGCCGCCACAGCCGCCTCCCCGGCCGCCGCCAACGGCCCCGACGCAGCCCCCCGGCCCACGCCGTCCCCCGCCCGCAACACCCCGAGCATCTCCCGCAACTCGGTCAGCGCCTGCCGCCCCATGTCCCCCACCAGAGCCGCGTTCCGCACCGCCTTCTCCGGATCCTTCCGCGCCACCGCCTGCAACGCCGCCGCGTGCACCACCATCAGACTCACCCGGTGCGCCACCACGTCGTGCATCTCCCGCGCGATCCGCGTCCGCTCCTCGTTACGCGCCCACTCCGCCCGCTCCTCCGCCCGCTCAGCGAGCAGCTGAAGCTCCCGCTCCAGACTGTCCGCCCGCTCCCGCAAGCTCTCCATCAACCGCCGCCGCGCCCCCACGTACAGCCCCAGCAGCACCGGCGGAGCCGTCAGCCCCAACGCCGTCGTCACCGCCGCGAACGGCACGAACCAGTCACCCAGCGTCAGATCACCGCGCGCCATGTCCTGGCGCACCCGCACGAACGTCACCACCGCCGTACCCAGCAGCGACATCCCCGACAACACCCCGATGACCCGCCGCGGCAGCTCACACGCGGCCAGCGTGTACAGCCCGACGACACCCATCAGGAAACCCATCTCGGCCGGCGTGATCGCGAGCGCCACCAGCACCACGGCGACCGGCCACTTCCGGCGCACCAGCAGCACGGAACCGGCGACCAGACCGAACACGATCCCGACCGACACCGGGATTCCCGCCTCCCGGGCGAACGGGATCCCCTCCGCCGCGCACTCCACCGCCGACACCAGCGCGAGACTCCCGTCGAGCACCGCACTGCGCCGCCTCACCCACCACCAAGGGCCGGTCAACGCCCTCTCGTGGTCTTCCCCCGTCGTGGTCATGCCTCCAGCCTACGGGCGACGGGTGGGGCATTTCCGGTGACTTTCCCCTACCTCCACACGCGACACCGCGTAACCGAACGCCCTCGAAACCGCCCGCTATCCCTCGAACTGGTGAACCTCCTCCGTTCCGCGCCGGAATTCAACATTCCGTCCGGACGGTATGCGTATGGCACATTCATCGGACAAGTACACCGACTTCGAGGCCCTCCGCGAGCGGGCGATCGCCCTCCGCCGCGCCGGCCACAGCCTCCGGCAGATCCGGGACGAGCTGAAGATCTACAACAACGACATCCTCAACCGGCTGCTGAAGGGCGAACCACCACCGGAGTGGACGAAGCGCCCCAGGGCCAGGGACGACCTCCGGGCACGGGCACGAGAGCTACGGCTCCAGGGCTGGACGTACGACCGGATCGAGGCGGAACTGGGGTGCTCACGCAGTTCCGTGTCCCTGTGGGTACGAGATCTGCCGAGGCCCACACCCAGGTACACGCCCGAGGAGCAGCGAGCCCTCATGCAGGCGGGCCTCGCGAAGCGCCGCGCCGCCGAGAGGGAGAAGCACGAAGCGACCAAAGCAGCCGCTCTTGGAGAGATCGGCGAACTCACAGATCGCGAACTCTTCATGACAGGCATCGCGCTCTACTGGGCGGAGGGATCGAAGAGCAAACCGTACGACCGTCGCGAACGTGCCATTTTCGTCAACAGCGATCCGGGAGTGATCCGTACCTACCTGGCGTGGCTGGACCTGCTCGGTGTGGACCGGGAGCGCCTGAGCTTCCGAGTGCTCATCCACGAGTCAGCCGACGTCGCGGTGGCTCACCGCCACTGGGCGGACATCGCCGGCGTCGACCCAGCCGTCTTCGCCAAGCCGACGCTGAAGCGGCACAACCCCAGGACCGTCCGCAAGAACATCGGCGACGACTACCACGGTTGCCTTGTCATCTGCGTAGCCAGAAGTGCCCACCTGTACAACCGCATCGAAGGCTGGTGGACCGGGATCGTGGCCCAGGCCCAGGCACGTCTCGGGTAAGGTCTGAAGCGCTGTCCCCCGTGGTGTAACTGGCAGCACACTAGATTTTGGATCTAGCAGGACAAGGTTCGAATCCTTGCGGGGGAGCCACAGCTCCCAAGACCTACGTTCGGGTCCTGACCGGTAACACCACCGTCAGGGCCCGCACTCATGTCCGTCACGAAGCGCCCCGGTATCCTGCGGCTGTCACCCCCACCTTTCCAAAGCCGAAGGGCAACCCCGTGAGCGCCATCCGCCCGGCCGCCGTCGTCGTTCTCGCAGCGGGTGAGGGCACCCGTATGAAGTCGGCCACACCGAAGGTCCTGCACCAGATCTGCGGCCGTTCCCTGGTCGGCCATGTGCTGGCCGCCGCCCGTGAGTTGGACCCGCAGCACCTGGTCGTCGTGGTCGGCCACGCCCGTGAGCAGGTCGGTGCCCACCTCGCCGAGATCGACCCGGCCACCAGGACCGCCGTGCAGGCGGAGCAGAACGGGACCGGGCACGCCGTGCGGATGGGTCTGGAGGAGCTGGGCGGGGCGGTCGAGGGGACCGTCGTGGTGGTGTGCGGGGACACCCCGCTGCTCACCGGCGACACGCTCAGGCGGCTCGCCGAGACGCACGGCGCGGACGGCAACGCCGTGACCGTGCTCACCGCGGAGGTGCCGGACGCGACCGGTTACGGCCGGATCGTGCGGGACGAGGCGACGGGTGCCGTCACCGCGATCGTGGAGCACAAGGACGCGACCGAGCCGCAGCGGGCGATCCGGGAGATCAACAGCGGTGTGTTCGCGTTCGACGGGCAGCTGCTGGCGGACGCGCTGAAGAAGGTGCGGACGGACAACAGCCAGGGTGAGGAGTACCTCACGGACGTGCTGGGGATCCTGCGGGAGGCGGGGCACCGGGTGGGGGCCTCGGTGGCCGGTGATCACCGGGAGATCGCGGGGATCAACAACCGGGTGCAGCTGGCGGAGGCGCGGCGCACGCTCAACGACCGGTTGCTGACGCGGGCGATGCTCGACGGGGTGACGGTCGTGGATCCGGCGACGACCTGGGTCGATGTGTCGGTGACGTTCGAGCGGGACGCGGTGGTGCATCCGGGGACGCAGCTGACGGGGTCGACGCATCTGGGTGAGGGTGCCGAGGTGGGGCCGAACTGCCGGCTGAAGGACACGAAGGTGGGTCCGGGGGCGCGGGTGGACAACACGGTGGCCGACGGAGCTGTGGTGGGTGAGCGGGCGAGCGTGGGACCGTACGCGTATCTGCGGCCCGGGACGCGTCTCGGTGCCAAGGGGAAGATCGGTACGTACGTCGAGACGAAGAACTCCTCCATCGGGGAGGGTACGAAGGTGCCGCACCTGTCGTATGTCGGGGACGCGACGATCGGTGAGTACTCGAACATCGGCGCGGCGAGTGTGTTCGTGAACTATGACGGCCAGGACAAGCACCACACGACGATCGGGTCGCATTGCCGGACCGGTTCGGACAACATGTTTGTGGCTCCTGTCACGGTCGGGGACGGTGCCTACACCGCTGCCGGGTCGGTGATCACGAAGGATGTGCCGCCCGGTTCGCTGGCCGTGGCCCGTGGTCAGCAGCGGAATATCGAGGGTTGGGTGGCTCGGAAGCGTCCGGGGAGTGCGGCGGCGAAGGCGGCCGAGGCGGCGTCCCGGCAGGGTGAGAGCGAGGGCTGACCGGAAACGGGTGCGCCAAACACGGCGTACCGTGATAAGTGCACATCCGCACGTGTGCACCCGCACCCTTACCAGCTGATTCGGCCTCTCACGCCCAGCCGAGAGGTCGCCGAGCAGCCGGCTGGCTGAGACAACCTCTGAGGAGACTGTGCTGTGACCGGGTTCAAGACGACCGGCGAGAAGAAGATGATGTTCTTCTCCGGCCGCGCCCACCCCGAGCTTGCCGAGGAGGTCGCCCAGCAGTTGGGTGTCGGGGTCGTCCCGACGAAGGCCTTCGACTTCGCCAACGGTGAGATCTACGTCCGCTACCAGGAGTCGGCGCGTGGTGCGGACTGCTTCCTGATCCAGAGCCACACGGCTCCGATCAACAAGTGGATCATGGAGCAGCTGATCATGATCGACGCGCTGAAGCGTGCGTCGGCTCGTTCCATCACGGTGATCGTGCCGTTCTACGGTTACGCGCGGCAGGACAAGAAGCACCGGGGTCGTGAACCGATTTCGGCGCGTCTGATCGCGGATCTGATGAAGACGGCGGGTGCGGACCGCATCCTGACGGTGGATCTGCACACGGATCAGATCCAGGGTTTCTTCGACGGTCCGGTGGACCACCTGTTCGCGCTGCCGCTGCTGGCGGACTACGTGGGCAAGAAGGTGGACCGGGAGAAGCTGACGGTGGTGTCGCCGGACGCGGGCCGGGTGCGGGTGGCGGACCGGTGGTGCGACCGGCTCGGTGCGCCGCTGGCGATCGTGCACAAGCGGCGTGACAAGGACGTGGCGAACCAGGTGACGGTCCACGAGGTCGTGGGCGAGGTCAAGGGCCGGGTGTGTGTGCTGGTCGACGACATGATCGACACGGGTGGCACGATCTGTGCGGCGGCGGACGCGCTGTTCGCGCACGGTGCGGAGGACGTCATCGTGACGGCGACGCACGGTGTGCTGTCGGGTCCGGCGGCCGACCGGCTGAAGAACTCGCGGGTGAGTGAGTTCGTGTTCACGAACACGCTGCCGACGCCGGCGGAGCTGGGCCGGGATCTGGACAAGATCACGGTGCTGTCGATCGCTCCGACGATCGCGAGTGCGGTGCGTGAGGTGTTCGAGGATGGTTCGGTGACCAGCCTCTTCGACGAGCAGTGAGGTTTCTGCACCTCGTGCTGCACCCGGTGCTGCACCCCCTGCTCCACCCTTGAGTTGATCGTTTTGGGTACGGCCTCCCCCTCCGAGTAGACTGCTGCAGTTGCTCGGCGAGGGAGGCCGTACTCGTGTACGGCGGTCCGTTATCGACGCGCTCTTCGTAGCAGGCCGTTCGTGGCCGGGTGACCACGTCCGTTCCAAGATCTACGAGGAGTGATCCACATGTCCGAGGTGAAGCTCAGCGCCGAGACGCGCACCGAGTTCGGCAAGGGTGCCGCGCGCCGTATCCGTCGTGACAGCAAGGTGCCGGCCGTTCTGTACGGCCACGGCTCCGACCCGCTGCACCTGACCCTGCCGGGCCACGAGCTGCTGCTGGCGCTGCGTACGCCGAACGTCCTGATCTCCCTGGACATCGACGGCAAGACCAACGAGCTGGCGATTCCGAAGGCCGTGCAGCGCGACCCGCTGAAGGGCTTCCTGGAGCACGTCGACCTCCAGCTGGTCAAGCGGGGCGAGAAGGTCACGGTCGAGATCTTCGTCCACACCGAGGGCGAGCTGGCGCCGGGCGGCAACCTGCTGGAGCACGTTCTGAACGCGCTGCCGGTGGAGACCGAGGCCACGCACATCCCCGAGTCGGTCACCGTCTCCGTCGAGGGCCTGGAGGCCGGTGCCTCCATCCTCGCCAAGGACATCCCCCTCCCCTCCGGCACCACGCTGGCCGTCGAGGAGGACACGGTCGTCCTGCAGGTCCTGTCCGCCCAGGCCGAGGAGACCGAGGGCGAGGGCGAAGAGGCCGCCGAGGCCTGATCCTCGCCGTCGTCATCAGCTGATCAGCCGCTGCTTCCCTCGCGGGGGGCGGCGGCTGGCGCGTATCAAGGAGACATGGACGTGACCACCCCCGCCAGTGATCCCTGGCTGATCGTCGGGCTCGGCAATCCCGGGCCGGAGTACGCCAAGAACCGGCACAATGTCGGCTTCATGGTGGCCGACCTGCTCGCGGAGCGGATCGGGGGGAAGTTCAAGCGGGCGGGGAAGGCGCAGGCGCAGGTGCTGGAGGGGCGGATCGGTCCGGCGGGGCCGGGGAGCCGCCGGGTGGTCCTGGCGAAGCCGATGTCGTACATGAACCTGTCCGGTGGTCCGGTGAACGCGCTGAGGGACTTCTACAAGGTGCCGGTGGGCAACATCGTGGCGGTCCATGACGAGCTGGACATCGACTACGGCACGCTGCGGCTGAAGCTGGGCGGCGGTGACAACGGGCACAACGGTCTGAAGTCGATGACGAAGGCGATGGGGCCGGACTACCACCGGGTGCGGTGCGGGATCGGCCGGCCGCCGGGCCGGATGCAGGTGGCGGACTTCGTGCTGAAGGACTTCTCGTCGGCGGAGCGCAAGGAGCTGGACTGGTTCGTGGACCGGGCGGCGGACGCGGTGGAGGCCCTGGTGACGGAGGGGCTGGAGCGGGCGCAGAGCACGTACAACTCCTGAGGGTGCGGGGTGTCGTACAACTGCTGACTTGTCCGCCCAGGTCGCTCGGCGGAGTTGACCGGCCGTAGGGGTATGGCCAATGATCCCGGCCATGCCTGCCACCGCCCGTACCGCTCGTCAGGCGTCCGTGTCCGCGTTGCGGCTCGGGCGGGTCGCGACGATGGGTGCGCTCGCCGCGCTGATCCTGTTCGCCGGTGTGTGGGGTTCCTGGGGGACCGCGCAGCACGTGATGCTGACCAAGGGGCGCGAGCGGGGCACGGTCCGGGTGACGGGGTGCGCGCAGGATGTGTGCACCGGTCCGTTCACGCCGGCGTCGGCGGGGGCGGGTGCCCGGGCGCGGGTGGAGATCGAGCAGTCGGTCGCGGTGCGTGCGGGGGCGACGTACGACGTGGTCCTCAAGCCCGGCAGCGGGGAGGCGGTGCGGTCCGGCCCGGCGGGGGTCCTGTACGCCTGGGTGCCGCTGGGCGGGGCGCTGCTGCTGGCCGCGGTGGTGGTCGCGGGCGGGATGCGGCTGGTGCGGCCGGCGTGGGTGCTGGGGCTGGCCGGTGCGGGACTGCTGACGGCGGTGTTCGTGGCGTTGCAGTGACGTGGAGACGTGAGGAAGGGCGGTGCCCCCGGGGTCGTACGACTCCGGGGGCACCGTTCGTTGCGGCGGATCGGCCGGTGTGGCGCGGGTCAGCCGGTGTTGCGCAGGCCGGCCGCCACGCCGTTGACGGTGAGGAGCAGGGCGCGGGAGAGCAGCGGGTCGGGGCTGACGCCGGCCGCCGCGGCGTCGCGCTGCCGCTTGAGCAGGGCGACCTGGAGGTAGGAGATCGGGTCCAGGTAGGCGTCGCGGATGGCGAAGGTCTGCTTCAGGACGGGCTGGGCGTCGAGGAGTTCGTTCTCGCCGGTGACGCGCAGGACCTCGCGGACGGTCAGCTCGTGTTCGGCCCTGATGGTGTCGAAGACGTGCTTGAGCTCGTCGGGGACGAGGGTGTCGACGTAGTGCTGGGCGATGCGCAGGTCGGTCTTGGCGAGGGTCATCTCGACGTTGGAGATGAAGTTGCGGAAGAAGTGCCACTGTTCGTGCATCTCGCCGAGCACGGTGTCCAGGCCGGTTTCCCGCAGCGCCTTGAGGCCGGAACCGACGCCGAACCAGCCGGGCACGATCTGCCGGGACTGGGTCCAGCCGAACACCCACGGGATGGCGCGCAGACCGTCGAGCGAGACGCCCGAGCCGGGGCGGCGGGAGGGCCGCGAGCCCAGGTGCAGCTCGGCGAGCTGGTCGACGGGCGTGGAGGCGAGGAAGTACGTCGGCAGGTCGGGGTCCTCGACCAGGCGGCGGTAGGCGGCGTGGGCGGCGTCGGAGACGACGTCCATGGCCGCGTCCCAGCGGGCGAGGGCCTCGTCGGACTGGCGGGGTGCGGTGTGCAGGGCGGACGCCTGGAGGGTGGCGGCGACCGTCAGCTCAAGGTTCTCCCGGGCGAGGGAGGGGATCAGGTACTTGTCGGAGATGACCTCGCCCTGCTCGGTGACCTTGATCTCGCCCTCCAGGGTGCCCCAGGGCTGGGCGAGGATGGCGTCGTGGGAGGGGCCGCCGCCGCGGCCGACGGTGCCGCCGCGGCCGTGGAAGAGGCGCAGCCGGACGCCGTAGCGGTGGGCGACGTCGCGCAGCCGGCGCTGGGCGCGGTGGATCTCCCACTGGCTGGTGGTGATGCCGCCGAACTTGGAGGAGTCGGAGTAGCCGAGCATGACCTCCTGGACGTCGCCGCGCAGCGCGACCAGGCGCCGGTAGGACGGGTCGGAGAGCATGTCCTCCAGGATGGTGTCGGCTGCCTTGAGTTCGTCCGTGGTCTCCAGGAGGGGGACGATGCCGATCTTCGCCCAGCCGGCGTGCAGGTCGAGGAGGCCGGCCTCGCGGGCGAGGACGGCGGCGGCGAAGACGTCGTCGGCGCCCTGGCACATGGAGATGATGTAGGACTCGATGACCTCGGGGCCGAAGACCTCCAGGGCCTTCTTGACGGTCTGGAAGACGCCGAGGGTCTTCTGCGCGGCGGCGTCGACGGGGGCCGGGGTGGGGGCGAGCGGCCTTCTGGAGCGCAGTTCCTTGGCGAGGAGCTTGGCCCGGTACTCGCGGGGCATGTCGGCGTAGCGCCAGGACTCCTCGCCGAGGCGGTCGAAGAGCTGGCCGAGGGCGTGGTGGTGGGCGTCGGCGTGTTCGCGGACGTCCATGGTGGCGAGCTGGAGGCCGAAGGCGGCCAGGGTGCGGATGGTGCGGGTGAGGCGGCCGTCGGCGAATAGGCCGCCGCGGTGCTCGCGCAGGGAGGTCTGGATGATCTTGAGGTCCGCGAGCAGTTCGGCGGTGCCGAGGTAGTCGCGGCCGGCCTCGTGGGGGGTGCCCTTGGCGAGGCGCTGCTTGGTGTTCTCCAGCTTCTGCCGGATGCAGGTGGCCTTGAGCCGGTAGGGCTCCTCGGCGTTGAGGCGCTTGTAGCGGGGGCTGATCTCGGGGAGCAGCTCCAGGTCGGCCTTGAGGGAGTCGAGCAGTTCCTCGGTGGCTCCGGCGTAGCGGATGGAGTTGGAGAGCAGTCCGCGCAGCTCGTCGATCGTCTCCAGGGCGTCGTTGATGCCGTGCTCGTGCTGGAGGATGAGGACGTCCCAGGTCACCTGGGGGGTGACGTTGGGGTTGCCGTCGCGGTCGCCGCCGATCCAGGTGCCGAAGGTCAGCGGGCGGGTCTCGTCGGGCAGCTGGACGCCGACGCGCTCCAGTTCCGCCGTGAGGTCCTCCAGGACGTCACCGACCGCTTCGGCGTGCAGTTCGTCCAGGTAGTAGATGGCGTTGCGGGCTTCGTCGGCGGGTTCGGGGCGTACGACGCGCAGCTCGTCGGTCTGCCAGACGAGGTCGATGTTCTCGGCGAGGCGGACGTCGTGGCGGCGGCGGTCGGATTCCAGGACGGGGGTGTCCAGGAGTGCGGCGATGCGCCGGAGCTTGTTGAGGACGGACCGGCGGGCGGCCTCGGTGGGGTGTGCGGTGAAGACCGGGCGGACGTTGAGGTTGCGGACGGTCTGCCGCAGGTGCTCGGGGTCGGCGTCCTTGAGCCGGTCGGCGGTGCGGGAGAGCAGGCCGCCCTCGGCCGCGCGCCGGGCGCGCAGCTCGCGTCCGCGGTGCACCTGTTCGGTGATGTTGGCAAGGTGGAAGTAGGTGGAGAAGGCGCGGACCAGCTTGGCCGCGGTCTCCAGTTCGGTGCCTCGCAGCAGCTCGGCAGCGGCCTCGCCGTCCTCGCGGGTGAGGCGGCGGACCTTCTCGACCAGGTCGAGGAGTTCGGGCCCTTCTTGCCGGACGAGGGTCTCCCCCAGGAGATCGCCCAGCCGGCGGATGTCGGCGCGCAGCTCGCTGCTGGTCGTGGTGGTCTGGTCGTCGGCACTGCTCACAGGTGCGGCTCCTTGCAGTGTTGAAGCTCGTCTGGGAGGGGAACCCGGCCGGCTGCCAGGCGGCGGGGGCGCCGCATACGGGCCGGTGCGTCCGGGAAGGAAACTTCAGCGGACCGCGCTGTCCGACCGAGTCCAAGGATAGGTGGCCATGTGGACGCGCAAGGTCTGGGGCTCTTGCCGCCGCACATCTCGCTGCCATACTTACGACGCCGTAGGTTACGGAGCCGTAGGGAAGTACCGCCGAGTCCTGTCCGGTCCCGGCGGTACGGCATCTGTCTCGACCCTCGACCCCACAGGGGACGCGCATGACCTCAAGTTCCGATGTGATCGAAGAAGCCCGTACGGCCACCGACACACCCCCTCATTCCGCCACGCTGGGCGGCGAGCAGAAGCGTTCGATCGAACAGATCACCTTGCTCCTGTTCATCGTCGTGCCCTTCGTGGCACTCGTGGCGGCCGTGCCGCTGGCCTGGGGCTGGGGGGTGAGCTGGCTCGATCTGGGCCTGCTGGTCTTCTTCTACTTCCTCGGGTGCCACGGCATCACCATCGGTTTCCACCGGTATTTCACGCACGGTTCGTTCAAGGCCAGGCGGCCGCTCCGGATCGCGCTGGCGATCATGGGCTCGATGGCGGTCGAGGGCCCGTTGGTGCGCTGGGTGGCCGATCACCGCAAGCACCACAGGTTCTCCGACGCCGAGGGCGATCCGCACTCCCCCTGGCGGTTCGGGGAGACGCTTCCGGCACTGATGAAGGGCCTGTGGTGGGCCCACATCGGCTGGATGTTCGACGAGGAGCAGACCCCGCAGGAGAAGTACGCGCCGGACCTGGTCAAGGACAAGGCGATCCGGGCGATCTCCCGCCAGTTCGTCCTGTGGACGGCCCTGTCGCTGGGGCTGCCGCCGCTGATCGGCGGTCTGGTGACGATGTCCTGGTGGGGCGCGTTCACCGCGTTCTTCTGGGGTTCACTCGTCCGGGTGGCGTTGCTGCACCACGTGACGTGGTCGATCAACTCGATCTGTCACGCGGTGGGCAAGCGGCCGTTCAAGTCGCGGGACCGCTCGGGCAACGTGTGGTGGCTGGCGGTGCTGTCCTGCGGGGAGTCCTGGCACAACCTGCACCATGCCGACCCGACCTCGGCGCGGCACGGTGTGATGCGCGGGCAGATCGACTCCTCGGCCCGGTTCATCCGCTGGTTCGAGCTGCTGGGCTGGGCGTACGACGTGCGCTGGCCGTCACGCTCGCGTATCGATTCGCGCCGTAACACCGCGGAAGGCGGTTCCCGGCGCCGGAAGGAGCCTGCCGAGGCGGCATGATTGACGCCGTGGCGACCGATCCGAGCAGCAATACAGGCAACGACAAGCAGCGGCGGACCCGCCGGACCCGTATGACCGGTGCCGAGCGCCGCCAGCAGTTGCTGGAGATCGGTCGCACCCTGTTCGCGGCGAAGGGCTTCGAGGGCACTTCGGTGGAGGAGATCGCGGCGAAGGCCGGGGTGTCCAAGCCGGTGGTGTACGAGCACTTCGGCGGCAAGGAGGGGCTGTACGCGGTGGTGGTGGACCGCGAGATGCGGCGCCTGCTGGACATGGTGACCGGTTCGCTGACCGCCGGCCATCCCCGCGAGCTGTGCGAACAGGCGGCGTTCGCGCTGCTGGACTACATCGAGGAGTACACGGACGGCTTCCGGATCCTGGTCCGCGACTCCCCCATCCCGCAGTCCACGGGGTCCTTCGCCTCGCTGATCTCGGACATCGCCACGCAGGTGGAGGACATCCTGGGCCGCGAGTTCAAGAGCCGCGGCTTCGACCCCAAGCTGGCCCCGCTCTACGCCCAGGCCCTGGTCGGCATGGTCGCCCTGACCGGCCAGTGGTGGCTGGACGTGCGCCGTCCGAAGAAGGCGGAGGTGGCGGCCCACCTGGTGAACCTGGCGTGGCACGGCCTGGACGGGCTGGAGCCGAAGCCGCGGCTGATAGGGCACCGCAAGGCCTGACGCGGCCGCCTGCTCCTGCCCCCGCCGCTACGCCGGTTTCCGTGCGACGACGAACAGCCGGCGGAACGGCAGGACCGTGCCGTAGGGGGCGCTCGGGTAGGCCGCGCGGAGCAGTTCGCGGTACTCGGCGAGGAAGGCGTCGCGGGCGCCGGGGTCGTCGGCGAGGGCGGTCAGGGCGGGCCGCAGGCCGGTGCCCTTGACCCAGTCGAGCACCGGGTCCGGGCCGGTCAGGACGTGGAGGTACGTCGTCTGCCACACGTCGGCCGTGCAGCCCAGCCGGGTGAGGCGGTCCAGGTAGGTGCCGGGGGCGGGCACCGAATCGGTGCCGCGCAGGACCCCGGCGAGGCGGTCGCGCCACCGGGGTGTGCCGGCGAGATCGCGCATGAGGGTGTGCAGCGGGGCGTCGATGTTGTCCGGTACCTGGAAGGCGAGGGTGCCGCCGGGGCGCAGGCCGGCGATCCAGTCGGGGAAGCGGTCGGCGTGGCCCGGCACCCATTGCAGGGTGGCGTTGGAGACGATCAGGTCGTGCGGCTCGGCGGGCGTCCATGTGCGGACGTCGGCGGGGGCGAAGTCGAGGTGACCGCCGCCGGCCGTCGGTCCCTCGTGGTCGACGTGGGCCTTGTCGAGCATCTCGGGCGAGTTGTCGTAGCCGGTGATGCGGGCGGTGGGCCAGCGCTCCGCGAGCAGGGCGGTGACGTTGCCGGGGCCGCAGCCGAGGTCGGCGATGCGGGGCCGGTCGCCGGGCAGTGCGGGGACGCGGGCGAGGAGGTCGGCGAAGGGGCGGCCCCGGTGGCCGGCGTGGCGGAGGTACTGGGCGGGATCCCAGGCGGGCGTCGTCATGCCCCTCACTCTCCACCGACACTTCTCTCGACGTCAAGAGACTCGACATCAAGAGACTTCATGTCGACACAACCACTACACTGATCTCCATGGAGGACGAGGTCGATCGGCTGGTCGCAGCGTGGCGCCGGGAGCGTCCGGACCTCGACGTGGAGCCGCTGGAAGTGCTCAGCCGGGTGAGCCGACTCGCCCGGCACCTCGACCGCGCCCGCCGGCTCGCCTTCTCCGAGCACCAGCTGGAGCCCTGGGAGTTCGACGTGCTGACCGCGCTGCGGCGCGCGGGCACGCCGTACCAGCTCTCCCCCGGCCAGCTGCTGACGCAGACCCTGGTCACCTCGGGCACGATGACCAACCGCATCGACCGGCTGGCCAAGAAGGGGCTGGTGGAGCGGCTGCCCGACCCGAGCGACCGGCGCGGTGTGCTGGTCCGGCTGACCGACGAGGGCAGGGACCGCGCGGACCAGGCGCTGGCCGGCCTGCTGGAGCAGGAGCGGGCCATCCTCGGCGAGCTGTCGCGCGCCCAGCGCGGCGAACTGGCCGGCCTGCTACGCCAGCTGACCGCCCCGTTCGACAACATCCCCGGCTAGGTCCACCGGGCCCACCCCGGCCCGCCGGGCCAGCGCGACGGCGGCCAGCGTGGAGTGGACGCCGAGCTTGCCGAGGACGTTCTGCATGTGGGTGCGGACGGTGTGCGGGGACAGGAACAGCCGCTCCGCCACGGCCTTGCGGCCGAGCCCGGCGACCATGCAGCGCAGCACCTCCCGCTCCCTCGGGGTGAGGGACTCCACCAGCCGCTCGCTCTCGGTGCGGTGCCTGCGCGCCGCCGTCAGCTCCTTGAGCACGCCGGTGAGCAGCGCGGGCGGCAGGTGGGTCTCGTCGCGCAGCACCCCCCGGATCACCGTCAGCAGCCGGGACAGCGAGCAGTCCTTGGCGACCCAGCCGCAGGCCCCGGCCTGCAGCGCGAGGGCGGCGCGGCGCGGGTCGTCCTTCTCGGCGAGGACGACGATCCGTACGGCGGGCTGGGCGGCGCGTACCCCGGTGACCAGGGAGATCCCGTCGACCAGCCCCTCCTCGTCCCCTTCCTGCACGGGTACGGCCGGGCGGACGCCGGGCAGGTTGCCGCCCAGGTCGGCGTCGACCAGGAGCACGTCGTAACGGCGGCCCTCCGTGGCGGCGCGTTCCAGGCAGCGCAGTGCGGCCGGGCCGCTGCCTGCGGCGAAGACGTCGACGTCGGGCTCGGCCGCCAGGGCCGCGGCGAGCGACTCGGCGAAGATGCGGTGGTCGTCCACGACCAGGACTCGGATACGAACCACGAAACCCCCTCCCCCAGGCTCCGCGTGGAGCAGGGGATACCAAGGTCCGGAAAGCTCCGGAACAGGCAGGCCCGGAAAAACGCCCGGAGACGGATGGGAGGACGACGACGACGCGGGTACGGCACCCGCGGACAGGAACGCGCGCCGCACGGCCGCCGCCGTTGCGGACACTGCTACCCCCACCGCGGGTGTCGTACCCGCCTGTCTCGCCCCCTGAGCGGCACCGGCCCCCACCGGTGCTGTTCCTCAGAGTACGGACGGGAGCACGGAGCGGAAGCGGATTTGCAGAACTGGCCGTCCGACGCGTTTATGGTGTGCCACATGTTTCGTATTGAGGCGGAAGTCGACAAAGCGCGACGGGATCTGCTCCGCTCGCTGCTGCGGGACACCAACACGGCGGCGTCCCCGGTCCTCGCCGCGCTGCGCGGCACGCCCGGCGAACGCGAAGTGCCGCTCCACGTCTGGGCGCTGGACCCCGCCGGCGGCCTGGCGGGCGGTCTGGTCGGCCACACCTGGACGACCTGGCTGCACGTCACCTACCTGTGGACCGACCCCCGCCACCGCGGCACGGGCCTCGGCACCCGTCTCCTCGCCGAGGCCGAACACCTCGCCACCACCCGCGGCTGCACCGCCTCCCGCCTGGAGACCTGGGACTTCCAGGCCCCGGCCTTCTACCGGAAACGGGGCTACGAGGTCGTCGGCACGATCCCGGACTACCCACCCGGTGTCACGGAGTACATCCTGACCAAGCGGCTGGACTGACGGGGGCTCGTCCCGCGCGGGCGACGCGACCGGCCCCGCGCACGGGCGTCGTGCGCGGGGCCGGTCGGGGTGGTGGGGGGGCGGGGGTCAGCTCAGTCGGCGTGCGCCCGCCGCCGGTACCGCCTCGAAGACCCGCGGTGCCTTGCAGGCCGCCGCCGCGAAGGCCTCCTCGACGGCTTTGGTGAGGGTGTCGACCTCGGTGGCCTCGGCCAGGACGATGGCCGACCCGCCGAAGCCGCCGCCGGTCATGCGGGCGCCCAGGGCGCCGTGCGCGAGGGCGGTGTCGACGACCAGGTCCAGCTCCGGGCAGGAGATGCGGAAGTCGTCGCGGAGGGAGGCGTGGCCCTCGGTGAGGACCGGGCCGATCGCCCGGGTGTCGCCGGCCCGCAGGAGGGCGACGGTGCGTTCGACGCGTTCGTCCTCCGTGACCACGTGGCGGACCAGGCGGACGACCTCCTCCTCGTCGCCGAGGCGGGCCAGGGCCGCGTCCAGGCCGTCGTACGGGATGTCCCGCAGGGCGTCGACGCCGAGCAGGGCCGCGCCCTTCTCGCAGCCGGCCCGGCGCTTGCCGTACTCGCCGCCGCTGTGGGCGTGCTTGACCTGGGTGTCCACGACCAGCAGGCGCAGGCCCTCGGCCGCGAGGTCGAAGGGGATCTGCTGCTGGGACAGGTCGCGGGTGTCGAGGAACAGCGCGTGCCCCGGCTCGCAGCAGGCCGACGCGGTCTGGTCCATGATGCCGGTCGGGGCGCCCACGTAGACGTTCTCGGCGCGCTGGCACAGGCGGGCCAGCTTCCAGCGCTGCAGGCCGAGGTCGTACAGGTCGTTGAGCGCCAGGGCGACCACGACCTCCAGTGCCGCGGACGAGGACAGGCCGGCGCCCGTCGGCACCGTGGAGGCGAGGTGGATGTCGGCGCCGGTGACCGGATGGCCCGCCTCGCGCAGGGCCCAGACCACCCCCGCCGGGTACGCCGTCCACTCCCGGTCGCTCTCCGGGGCGAGGGCGTCCAGCCGCAGCTCGGTGATCCGCGCGGCCCCGCCGTCGATGTCCGCGGAAGTCAGCCGCAGGAGCCCGTCGGTGCGGCGGGAGACCGCCGCGAGCGCCTGGTGCGGCAGCGCGAACGGCATGACGAAGCCGTCGTTGTAGTCGGTGTGCTCGCCGATCAGGTTGACCCGGCCGGGCGCCGCCCACACGCCCTCCGGCTGCGCCCCGTACAGCTCGGCGAAGCGTCCGGCGACCTGTTGTGCCCCCACTAGTGCTCCCTCGTGATGCTCTGCGCGAACTCCCACGCGTCCGCGACGATGCCCGCGAGATCCGCGCGGGTCGGGTTCCAGCCCAGTTTCTCGCGGGCGGTGTCCGCGGCGGCGACCAGGACGGCCGGGTCGCCGCCCCGGCGCGGGGCGGCCACCTCGGGGATCGGGTGGCCGGTGACCTCGCGGACGGTCTCGATGACCTCGCGGACGGAGAAGCCGTTGCCGTTGCCCAGGTTGCAGATCAGGTGCTCGCCCGGCCGCGCGGCCGTCAGGGCCAGCAGGTGGGCGTCGGCCAGGTCGGCGACGTGGATGTAGTCGCGGACGCAGGTGCCGTCGGGGGTCGGGTAGTCGTCACCGTAGACCGAGATCGCCTCGCGGCGGCCCTGGGCGACCTGGAGGACCAGCGGGATCAGGTGCGACTCGGGGTCGTGCCGCTCGCCGAACGCGCCGTACGCGCCGGCCACGTTGAAGTAGCGCAGGGACACCGCGGCCAGTCCGTGGGCGGCCGCCTCGCTGGTGATCATGTGGTCGACGGCGAGCTTGGTGGCGCCGTAGGGGCTGGTGGGCCGGGTCGGCGCGGTCTCCCGGATCGGGGTCTGCTCCGGCTCGCCGTAGGTGGCCGCGGTGGAGGAGAACACCAGCGTGCCCACGCCGGCCTCGCGCATCGCGGCGAGCAGCGCCATGCTGCCGCCGACGTTGTTCTCCCAGTACTTCTCCGGCTTCACCACCGACTCGCCGACCTGCGAGAACGCGGCGAAGTGCAGCACGCCGTCGAAAGAGGCGTCGAGCCACTTGGCGGCGTCGCGGATGTCGCCCTCGACGAAGGCCGCGCCGGCCGGGACGCCCGCGCGGAAGCCGGTGGAGAGGTTGTCGAGGACCGTGACCTCGTGGCCGGCCTCCAGCAGATGCTGGGCCACGACACTGCCGACGTATCCCGCGCCACCCGTCACCAGGTACTTCATGAACTCGCTACCTCTCGCAGTCGCTCGGCCGCGCGCTCCGGCGGCACGTCGTTGATGAACACGTTCATGCCGGACTCGGAACCCGCGAGAAACTTCAGCTTGCCGGAAGTACGGCGGATGGTGAAAAGCTCAAGGTGGAGCGCGAAGTCGTCGCGCGTCACCCCGTCGAACTCCTCCAGCGCGCCGAACGGGGCCTGGTGCCAGGCCGCGATGTACGGCGTCGGAGGCTCACCCTCGCCGAAGATACGGTCGAAGCGCCTCAAGAGTTCCAGATAGACCTGGGGGAATTCTGTGCGCGCGGCCTCGTCGAGCGCGAGCAGGTCGGGCACGCGGCGCTTGGGGTACAGGTGGACCTCGTACGGCCAGTGCGCCGCGTACGGCACGAAGGCCGCCCAGTGTTCACCCTCAAGGACGACCCGCTCACCGGCGAGTTCCCGCTCCAGGACGGCGTCGAACAGGTTCTCCCCGCCGGTGGCCTCCTTGTGGGCGGCGAGCGAGCGGAGCATCAGCGCGGTGCGCGGGGTGGTGAAGGGGTAGGCGTAGATCTGTCCGTGCGGGTGGCCCAGGGTCACGCCGATCTCGGCACCGCGGTTCTCGAAACAGAACACCTGCTCGACGGAGGGCAGATGCGACAGCTCCGACGTGCGGTCGGTCCACGCGTCCAGCACCAGCCGCGCCTGCTCCTCGCCGAGGCCGGCGAAGGAGGCGTCGTGGTCGGAGGTGAAGCAGACCACCTCGCAGCGGCCGGAGTCGCCGGCGAGGGAGGGGAACCGGTTCTCGAAGACGACGACGTCGTAGGAGGAGTCCGGGATCTCGCTCAGCCGGTCGCCGCGCGTCGGGCACAGGGGGCATTCGTCGGCCGGCGGGTGGTAGGTGCGGCCCTGGCGGTGCGAGGCGACGGCGACACGGTCGCCGAGCAGCGGGTCGCGGCGGATCTCGGACGTGGTGACCGTACGGTCCAGCGGGCGCCGGTCGGCCGCGTCGCGGACCGTGTCGTCCCGAAGGTCGTAGTAGATCAGCTCACGACCGTCGGCCAGCCGGGTCGAGGTCTTCTTCACGCCGGACTCCTTGTTCAGCCCCGAAGGGTGTGTCCGCACCCAATCACTCAACACAATCAAACATAACAGACCACAACTCCACAACCGCTCGGTCGATCACAATCAAACAAAGAACACCAGCTGAAGTGTTCAAATAACGAACACGGCGGCGTAGGTTCCGCTCTGGATCAGTTCGCGCAACGAAGCGAGTTCTCATGCAAACCCCCACAGACGCCCCCACCTATCTGGCGGCGGAGCTACGACTCCCCACCAACTGGCTGGACTACACGATCCTGGCGATCTACTTCGTCGTCGTCCTCGGCATCGGCTTCGCCGCCCGGCGCTCCGTGAAGACCAGCCTCGACTTCTTCCTCTCCGGACGCTCGCTGCCCGCGTGGATCACCGGCCTCGCCTTCATCTCGGCGAACCTCGCGGCCACCGAGATCCTCGGCATGGCCGCCAACAGCGCCCAGTACGGCGCCTACACCGTCCACTGGTACTGGATCGGCGCCATCCCCGCCATGGTCTTCCTCGGCCTGGTGATGATGCCCTTCTACTACGGCAGCAAGGTCCGCTCGGTCCCCGAGTTCCTGCTGCTGCGCTTCGACCGGGCCGCCCACCTGCTCAGTTCGATCCTGTTCGCGTTCGCCGCCATCCTGATCGCGGGCGTCAACCTCTACGCCCTCGCGATCGTCGTCGAGGCCCTGCTCGGCTGGCCGCAGTGGGTCGCCATCGTCGTCGCCGGCGCGTTCGTGCTCGCGTACATCACCCTGGGCGGTCTGTCCTCGGCGATCTACAACGAGGTGCTCCAGTTCTTCGTGATCCTGGCCGCGCTCATCCCGATCACGATCCTC
The DNA here is from genome assembly GCF_000720135.1 of Streptomyces sp. NRRL S-1022. GTDB lineage: Bacteria > Actinomycetota > Actinomycetes > Streptomycetales > Streptomycetaceae > Streptomyces. The sequence goes on from NZ_JOIU01000008.1 coordinate 148,658, forward strand.
GGCCTGAAGAAGGTCGGCGGCTGGGGCGGGCTGACCGACAAGCTCACCGCGACCCACGGCGCCGACTTCACCACGGCCTGGGGCGGGACCGGCATCGGGCACGTCAACCCGCTCGGCGCCAACTGGCTCACCATCGTCCTCGGCCTCGGCTTCGTGCTCTCCTTCGGCTACTGGACCACCAACTTCGCCGAGGTGCAGCGCGCCCTGTCCGCGAAGAACCTCTCCGCCGGCCAGCGGACCCCGCTGATCGCCGCCTACCCGAAGATCTTCATCGTCTTCCTGGTGATGATCCCGGGCCTGGTCGCCGCCGCGCTGATCCCGAGGTTCGGCACCGCCGGCTCCGGCTACCAGTACAACGACGCCATCCCCTTCCTGATGCAGGAGCTGCTGCCCAACGGTGTGCTCGGCATCGCCGTCACCGGTCTGCTGGCGGCCTTCATGGCGGGCATGGCGGCGAACGTGTCGTCGTTCAACACCGTGTTCACCAACGACATCTGGGCCAAGTACGTGGTGCGCGGCCGCGAGGACGCCTACTACGTGCGGTTCGGCCGCCTGATCACCGCGGTCGGCGTCTGCGCCTCCGTCGGCACGGCGTTCCTGGCGTCCTCGTTCTCGAACATCATGAGCTACCTCCAGACGCTCTTCTCCTTCTTCAACGTGCCGATGTTCGTCGTCTTCATCGTCGGCATGTTCTGGAAGCGCGCGTCGGCCAAGTCCGGCTTCTGGGGCCTGCTCGCGGGCACCGTCACCGCGATGGTCAACTACTTCGTGCTCTACAAGAAGGGCATCATCTCGATCCCCACCGACCAGGGCGCCAACTTCGTCTCCGCGATCGCGGGCTTCGTCGCCGGCGCGGTCGTGATGGTCGCGGTCTCCCTGTTCACCAAGCCGAAGCCGGCGGAAGAGCTGCAGGGCCTGGTCTACGGCACCCGCTCCCCCGGCATGTCCGAACCGCCCGCCGAGGGCGACGACGCCTGGTACCGCAAGCCGGCCCTGCTGGGCTGGGGCGCGGTCGTGCTGGCCGCCGCCTGCTACATCCCGTTCTCGTTCTGACGCGGGAGGATCGAGGAAACCATGACCGAGCATCCTGAGCAGCCGCGCCGTCCGCTGCACTACACAGAGGAAGACGTCCAGCGGGAGGTCTCCGAGCTCCAGACCAAGTCCGCGACCGCGGCCCGCATCTTCGACCTGCGCCGCATCATCGGCGGACTCTTCGTGCTCTACGGCGTCATCGTCACGATCACCGGGATCACCGACTCCCAGGCCGCGATCGACAAGGCCGAGGGCGTCAACATCAACCTGTGGACCGGGATCGGCATGCTGCTGCTGGGCATCTTCTTCCTGGCTTGGCTGAAGCTGCGGCCCACACCCCCGCCGCTTCCTCCGGAGGGTGTGCCGGAGGAAGGGCCGGGCGAGTGACGCCGGCACCGGTACCACCGGGCCGGTAGCGCCGCAGGGGTGCGGGCCGCCGCCCGGCCGCGGGTGCGCGGGGGCTGGGCGCACATTTCCCCGCGCCCCTTCGGGGCGCTACCGCGGGCCGGGGTGCATGGGGCCGGCGCGGTCCAGCAGGCCCGTTCTCGCCGCCAGGGCCGCCGCCTCCAGCCGGGAGCCCACGCCCAGCTTCATCAGGACCCGCTGGACATGGGTGCGTGCGGTGCTCGGGGCGATGCCCATGCCCGCCGCGATCCGCCGGGTGTCCTCGCCGTCGGCGACCCGGACCAGCACCTCCACCTCACGCGGTGTCAGCATCTCCAGCAGCCGCTGCGCCTCGTCGTCGGGCTGCGCCACCGGGTTCAGCAGCTCGCCGAACGCGTCCTGGAGCAGCAGCGGAGCCACGGCGGCCTCCCCGGCCCTGGCCTTCATGATGGCCCGCTCGACCCCCTCGATCCGCTCGTCGTGCCGCACGTACCCCGACGCGCCCGCGGCGAAGGCCGCCGCGATCCCGCGCGGCGACGGCACCGGGCCGAGCACCAGCACCGCCACCTGCGGACGCTCCCGCTTGATCTTCACCACCGGGTCGAAGACCCCCGGCTCGGCCGGCGCCGCCGTACCCAGCAGACACACCTCGGGCGCCCGCGCGATCACCAGATCCGCCGCGCCCGCGGCCGGCGCCGCCGCCGCGACGACCCGGTGCCCGCGCAGCTTGAGCGCCGACGCCAGCGCCTCCGCGAGCAGCCGATGGTCGTCGACGACCATGAGCCGCACTCCCATACACCAACCCCCCAGTCCCCCCGGCACCCCCGCCCTACATGCCCCCGGAAGCTACACGCTTGTTCGACGTCGCGCTGCCCCTCTCCATGAGAAGTGCCCCGGATCGATGAAATCCGGGGCACTTCTCGGCAAGTCACTCATTCGGGCGAGACCGCGGCGTCAGCCGCCCGTGCCGAACGCCATCACGAGGTACTCCTTGCTGGACGACGACATGCCCCGCTCCTTGGCCCACACGGCGGACATGTACAGCCGGCCCTGGCCGAAGCGCAGTTCCGCGTACTCCGGCAGCAGGTTGGCCTCGGAGTCCCGTACGTCCTTCGTGGCGGGGTTCTCCAGCAGCTTCACCGCCTTGAACGAGCCGCCGTCGATGCTGACGACCTGCCCGCCCTTGTCGTACGGCGGCGCCTTGTAGGCGAGGAGGCTGCCGCCGTCGATGCGCAGCGGGGAGAACGTGTAGCCGTCGCCGGCCTCGGCGCGCTGGCCGGTGGGCTTGCCGGTCTTCAGGTCGAAGGCGACGATCTCGTTGGTCTTGCTGAACTCGGCCTTGCCGTCGTGCGCCTCGGTCGCCAGGTACAGCCTGCCGTTGCCGGCCACGACCTGCTTGCAGTCCTCGACCCGGGTGATGCCGTCGCAGCGGCCCGCGTAGGTGTCGCCGGGTGCGGAGATGCGGGCGAGCAGCGCGCCGGTCCTGCCGTCGATGGAGAAGTAGTCCGAGACGCCGCTGCCGTCGCCCGCGCTCTGGCCGACGTCGGCGGCGACCACCAGCGGGTCGGTGGAGACGATGGAGGCGTAGTCGATGCCGTCGGGCATCTTGTACTCGGAGTTCACCTTCCCGCTGGCCGGGTCGACGGTCTGGATGTGCAGCTCCGGCTCGTCGTAGTTGCCGCACTTGCGCACCGCGACCAGCCGGGTGCCGCCGCCGTACCCCTCGTCGTGGCAGGTGTCGTCCGGCTTGGGCTGCCACAGCGTCTTGCCGGACGCGATGTCGAAGGCGGCGCCGCCGTCACCGCCGCCGACGGCGACGGTGTGCTGGGCGACGGTCACGTTCGAGAAGGTGACCGGGTAGTCACCGGACTTGATCGACTTCGTCCACAGCTGCTTGCCGGAGGTGAGGTCGACGGCGGAGACCTGGCTGCAGCCCGCGGTGGAGCCCTTCGCCGGCATCTTGGGCTGGAAGGCGACCGCCGTGCGGCCGTCCTCGTCGACATGGCCGCTGGCCGCGCAGACCGGGCCGGGCAGCTTGAGCGTCCACAGCTTGGTGCCCTTGGCCGGGTCGTAGCCGACGATCTCCGCGATGCCGCTCTTGGCGTACACCGTGTCCGTCAGCCAGGAGCCCATGGTGCTGACCGTGTCGTCCGCCTTGGGCAGCGGCTCCTCGAAGAGGACCTTGCCGGCCGGGTCGGACGGCACCTTCTCCTTGCCGCCCCCGCCGGTCGTGCCGCCGGAGCCCTTGCCCTGCGAGCCGCCGGTGCCGCCGCCGGAGGAGGCGGTGGCGTGCTGCGGGTCGTCGTTGCCGGAGGACTTGGCGTACCAGATGCCGCCGCCGACGATCAGCGCGATGGCGACGACCGCCGCGACGACGATGAGCAGCGCGGTGTTGTTCCGGCCGCCGCCCGCCGCGGGCTGGGGCTGCATCGGCGCGGTCGGCGGCTGGCCCGGGTAGCCGTACCCGGGCTGCGCGCCGTGCATCGGCTGCGGGGGCTGGGCGTAGGGGTTGTGCGGCTGGGCGGCGCCGTAGCCGGGGGGCTGCTGGGCGTACGGGTTGTGCTGCGCGCCGGGGTGGCCGTATCCGGGCTGCGGGGGCTGGGCCGGTGGCTGCGGGGGCGCGGCCGGCGGGTAGCCGTAGCCCGGCTGCGGCGGCTGCGGCGGCTGGTTCGCCGGCGGCTGGTTCGGCGGGGGCGGGGGCGGTTGGTTCGGCGGGGGCGGCTGGGTCATGACGCGGATACCTCGATGACGCGGGAAGGCCGTACGGCGGCGGGGACTCGGGCAGGGGCGGGCTGCGGCCGGCTCAGTTGCCGAAGGCCATCATGAGCTTCTCCTTCGCGTCGTCGTCGCCGGACAGCCGGCCCGCGGATACGAAGAGCCGCCCGCCGGTCCAGTCGACGACGCCGTCGTAGAAGGTGTTCTCGGCCTCCGCGGCGCCCGGCGGGTTCTGCAGCAGCCTGGTCGCCGCGTGGGAGGAGCCGGTGACCGGGACCGACACGACCTGGCCGCCGGTGTCGTACGACGGCTGCACGTACGCGACGAGCTTGCCGCCCTCGGTCTTCACCGGTGACATCGGCCGGTCGCCCGGGGACTTCACCCGCCACTTGGCCTTGCCGTCGGCGAGGCTGATGGCGACGATCTCGTTGGCGCTGCCGGTGGCGTCGGTCGGCAGGTAGAGCATGTCCGCGTCGACCACGACACCCTGGCAGCCCTGCAACTCGCGCTCCAGCACGGCCCAGCCGCAGCGGGGGGAGAACTTCTCGTCCACCTTGACCTCGGAGCGGAACTTGCCGCTCTTGGTGAAGGTGGAGATGTTCCAGGCCTTCTTGTCGCGGTTGGTCAGGTAGACCACGAGCGGGTCGACCGAGTACGTCCGGGTCACCTCCCAGCCCTTCTTCACGGGCTGGGTCCAGCGCACCTTGCCGGTGGCCGGGTCGAGTTCCTGGATCTCCTCGTGCTCCTTGGCGGTGCCGGCGCCGCAGGAGGCGACCTGGATCAGCCGGCCGGTGCCGCCCGCGTAGGCGGCCGGGAAGCAGGCCGCGCCGTACCTCTTCTTGTCGTACAGCTTCTTGCCGGTGCCGATGTCGTACGCCGTGCCCGACTGCGAACGGCCCACCACCAACGTCTTGCCGCTCACCGTCAGTTCGACGTTGAGCGCGCTGTCGAACAGTCCGCCGTCGGCGACCTGTGCGCTCCAGCCCTTCTCGCCGGTGCGCAGGTCCAGCTGCTGGAGCTGGTTGCACTTGGCGCGGTCGCCGCCGCCGTTCAGGTACGCCACGACGATCTTGTCGTCGGCGGACTTCTGCGGGGTGGCCGCGCAGATCTTCTGCGGGAAGTCGACGGGTCCCCAGGCGGTGCCGCCGTCGGCGGCGTCGAACGCGAAGACCTGCTTGTACGCGGCCTTCACCGCCGTGTCGCCGCTGAACCACATGCCGGGCGCGTCGGCGCCGGAGGCCGGGGCGTCGGGCGCCGGCTTGTACCAGAGCACCTTCGCGTCACCGGCCCCGCGGCCCTCGTTGAGATTCTCCGGATCGTCGCCGGCGGAGGCGGTCGGCGAGGCGGTGGCGGAGTGCTTCGGATCGTCGCTCTGCCGGGCGACCGGCTTCTTCCTGCCGCCGTCGCCGCCGTCGCCGGTGACCGCGAACACCGTGCCGCCGACGGCCAGCAGCGCGGCCACCGCACCGCCGACGATCAGCGCCGTCTTCTTGCGGGAGGCGGGCTTGCCGGCGGCGGGGCCGCCGGGCGCGGCGCCGGGCATGCCCGGGTACGGCGGCTGCTGCGGGTGGCCGTAGCCGGGCTGCGGGGCACCGTACGGACCCTGCGGCTGCGGGGGTTGCTGCGGGTAGCCGTAGGGGCCCGGGGCGGCGCCGTACGGGCCGGGCTGCGGGGGCTGTTGGGGATAGCCGTAACCGGGCTGGGGCTGCTGCGGGGGACCCGCGGGCGGCTGCGGGGGCGGGGGCGCGCCGAAGGCGCCCTGCGCCGGCGGGTTCTGTGGAGCGGCACCGAAACCGCCCTGCGGCGGCTGCGGAGCGGGGCCGAAACCACCGCCCTGCGGCGGCTGGTCCTGCGGCGGTCCGAACCCGCCCTGCGGCGGCTGGTCGGGCGGCTGAGTCATCAGCGCTCTTCCCCCTCGTTCACTGATTTTTAGCCACGCCCCGAGGTTCGTGACGGCCCCAAGGTCGCTTACAGACAGTTCTCAGACGGCTCTTTCTATCACCCGGCGCAGACAGCACACGGGGCCGCGTCCTCCCCTGTTTCCAAGGGCGGACCGGCCCGTGATGCCGTTGTTATGCGCCTTCACGCCCCCTTCACGCGGCGCGCGCGCCCCCTTCGTGCGCGGTGGCGGAACGCGTGCGGGGTCAGGCGTCCTCCGCCAGTTCCAGCCAGCGCAGCTCCAGTTCCTCGCGCTCTCCGGCCAGGTCCCGCAGCCGGGCGTCGAGTTCGGCGACCTTCGCGAAGTCGGTGGCGTTGTCGGCGATCTGCGCGTGCAGCCCGGACTCCTTCTCGGAGATCTTGTCCAACTGGCGCTCGATCTTCTGGAGTTCCTTCTTCGCGGCCCGCTGGTCGGCGGCGCTCTTCTCCGCGGTGGCCGGCTTGGGCGCCGCGGCGGCGGTCTGCGCGGCGACCGCCTCCTCCATCCGCTGCCGCCGCTCCAGGTACTCGTCGATGCCGCGCGGCAGCATCCGCAGGGTGCCGTCGCCGAGCAGGGCGAAGACCCGGTCGGTGGTGCGCTCCACGAAGAACCGGTCGTGGGAGATGACGATCATCGAGCCGGGCCAGCCGTCGAGGACGTCCTCCAGCTGGGTGAGGGTCTCGATGTCGAGGTCGTTGGTGGGCTCGTCCAGGAAGAGGACGTTCGGCTCGTCCATGAGCAGGCGCAGCAGCTGCAGCCGGCGCCGCTCACCGCCGGACAGGTCCCCGACCGGCGTCCACTGCTTCTCCTTGCCGAAGCCGAACGTCTCGCACAGCTGCCCGGCGGTCATCTCGCGTCCCTTGCCGAGGTCGACGCGCTCACGGACCTTCTGCACGGCCTCCAGCACCCGCCACGTGGGGTCGAGTTCGGCGACCTCCTGGGAGAGGTAGGCGAGCTTGACGGTCCGGCCGACGGCGATGCGCCCGCCGGCGGGCTGGGTCTCGCCCTCGCTGCGCGCCGCGTCGGCCATGGCCCGCAGCAGCGAGGTCTTGCCGGCGCCGTTCACGCCGACGAGGCCGATCCGGTCACCGGGGCCGAGCTGCCAGGTGACGTGCTTGAGCAGCACCTTCGGCCCGGCCTGCACGGTGACGTCCTCCAGGTCGAAGACGGTCCTGCCGAGCCGGGAGGAGGCGAACTTCATCAGCTCGCTGCTGTCCCGGGGCGGCGGCACGTCCGCGATCAGCTCGTTGGCGGCCTCCACGCGGAAGCGCGGCTTGGAGGTGCGGGCGGGAGCGCCCCGCCGCAGCCACGCCAGCTCCTTGCGGATGAGGTTCTGCCGCTTGGCCTCCTCGGTCGCGGCGATCCGCTCGCGCTCGGCACGGGCGAAGACGTAGTCGGAGTAGCCGCCCTCGTACTCGTACACGTCGCCGCGCTGCACGTCCCACATGCGGGTGCAGACCTGGTCCAGGAACCACCGGTCGTGGGTGACGCAGACCAGTGCCGAGCGCCGGTTGCGCAGGTGGTCGGCGAGCCAGGCGATGCCCTCGACGTCGAGGTGGTTGGTGGGCTCGTCCAGGACGACCAGGTCCTGCTCCTCGATGAGCAGCTTGGCGAGCGCGATCCGGCGCCGCTCGCCACCGGAGAGCGGTCCGATGACGGTGTCCAGGCCCTTCGGGAAGCCCGGCAGGTCCAGCCCGCCGAACAGGCCGGTCAGGACGTCCCTGACCTTGGCGTTGCCGGCCCACTCGTGGTCGGCCATGTCGCCGATGACCTCGTGGCGGACGGTGGCGGCGGGGTCGAGGGAGTCGTGCTGGGTGAGCACGCCGGTCCGCAGCCCGCCGGAGTGCGTGACCCGGCCGGTGTCGGCCTCCTCCAGCTTGGCGAGCATCCGGATGAGGGTGGTCTTGCCGTCGCCGTTGCGCCCGACGACCCCGATCCGGTCCCCTTCCGACACACCGAGCGAGACGCCGTCCAGCAGGGCACGGGTGCCGTACACCTTGCTGACGTTCTCGACATTGACCAGGTTGACGGCCATTTCACTCCTGTGCGCGGGGCTGTGTCCGAGTGCGGCTCCGCCGCGGGGTCGACCTTCTAGCGTAGGGCCTGCGGGGGTGAGGGCGGGGCGCGAGGGGGTTGTCACTCTTTGTGATGACGTGATCGGGAAAGGGCCGCTACGGTGGGATGGCAGGCCGCAGGATCCCGTCCATGGGAGGAACCATGACCGCCGAGCCGATCTCCGAGGCCGCCGCGCCCGACGACGAGCCGTCCTCGCGGTGGCCGGTGCCTCCGGCGGACGGCTGGACGGTGGACGACCTGTTCACCCTGCCCGGCCTCCCGCCGCACACCGAGTTGATCGACGGGAGCCTGGTCTTCGTGAGCCCGCAGCGGGATTTCCACAGCATTGTCATCGACCTGCTGGTGAGTGGCCTCCGCCGTACAGTGCCTACGGAGTTCAAGGTCCGCCGCGAGATGACCGTTGTCATCGACCGCAAAAACGGGCCCGAGCCGGACGTCTCCGTGCTCCGCTCAGAGGCGGTCGCCAGCCGCAGCCAGACCTCGTTCCGAGCCGCCGATGTAGTCCTCGCCGTTGAGGTGGTCTCGCCGGATTCGGAGTCCCGCGACCGTGACACCAAACCGCGCAAGTACGCAGCTGCGGGGATCGATCACTTCTGGCTGGTGGAGATGGTGGGAGAGGACGAGCGGCCGGTCGTCTACGTGTACGAGCGTGATCCGGTGACCAAGAGCTACACCGTCACCGGCATCCACCACGACCGGCTGAAGCTGTCTGTCCCGTTCGACATCGACATCGACCTGACGGAGATCGACTCCCTCTGAGCCGCCCGCCCCTCAGACCACCCTCGCCCCCGCCACCGCCCCCACCGCGGTCCGCACCGCCCTGCACGTCCCGGACGTCCGCAGGGCCCCGGCGACCTTCTCCGCCGACTCCGCGTCCCGCGTGAGGAATGCCGTCGTAGGACCGGATCCCGAGACCAGCGCGGCCAGAGCACCCGCCCCGCGGCCCGCCGCCAGCGTGTCCGCCAGCTCCGGGAAGAGGGACAGCGCGGCCGGCTGGAGGTCGTTGGAGACGGCCGCGGCCAGCGCCTCGGCGTCCCCCTTCGCCAGCGCCGCCACCAGCTCCGCGGAAGCCACCGGCTCCGGGATCTTCCGTCCCTCGGCGAGCCGGTCGAACTCGCGGAACACCGCCGGCGTGGACAGGCCCCGCTCCGCCATCGCGAACACCCAGTGGAAGGTGCCGCCGACCTCCAGGGCGGTCAGCCGCTCACCGCGCCCGACCCCGAGGGCCGCCCCGCCGACCAGGCTGAACGGCACGTCGCTGCCCAGCTCGGCGCAGATCGCCAGCAGCTCGGCGCGCGAGGCGCCCGTGCCCCACAGCCGGTCGCAGGCGAGCAGCGCGCCCGCGCCGTCCGCGCTGCCGCCCGCCATGCCTCCGGCGACCGGGATGTCCTTGGCGATGTGGACGTGGACGTCCGGTGCGATGCCCCGGCGCGCGGCGAGCGCGATCGCGGCGCGCGCGGCGAGGTTCGTCCGGTCCAGCGGGACCTGGGCGGCGTCCGGGCCCTCGCAGGTGATCCGGAGTTCGTCCGCGGGGGTCACCGTGACCTCGTCGTACAGGCCGACGGCGAGGAAGACGTTGGCGAGGTCGTGGAAGCCGTCGGGGCGGGCGGCGCCGACCGCGAGCTGGACGTTGACCTTGGCCGGGACCCGGACCGTGACGCTCACGCGCCCGCCCCCTTGTGCTCGGCGATCCGCGCGAACTCCTCCACCGTCAGCGACTCGCCGCGCGCCTGCGGCGAGACCCCGGCCGCGACCAGGGCGGCCTCGGCGGCGGCGGCGGATCCGGCCCAGCCGGCGAGCGCGGCCCGCAGGGTTTTGCGGCGCTGCGCGAAGGCCGCGTCGACGACGGCGAAGACCTGGGCCTTGGAGGCGGTGGTCTTGACCGGCTCGGTCCGCCGCACCAGGGACACCAGGCCGCTGTCGACGTTCGGCGCCGGCCAGAAGACGCTGCGGCCGATGGCACCGGCCCGCTTCACCTCGGCGTACCAGTTGGCCTTCACCGACGGCACGCCGTACACCTTGTTGCCGGGCGCGGCGGCGAGCCGGTCGGCGACCTCGGACTGCACCATGACGAGGGTGCGCTCGATGCTCGGGAAGGTGTCGAGCATGTGCAGCAGCACGGGCACCGCGACGTTGTACGGCAGGTTCGCCACCAGGGCCGTCGGGGCGGGGCCGGGCAGTCCGGCGACGTGCATGGCGTCGGAGTGGACCAGCGCGAACCGGTCGGCGCGATCGGGCATGCGGGCGGCGATGGTCGCGGGCAGCGCGCCGGCCAGGACGTCGTCGATCTCGACGGCGGTGACCCGGTCGGCGACCTCCAGCAGCGCGAGGGTGAGCGAGCCGAGTCCCGGGCCGACCTCCACGACCACGTCGTCGGGGCGGACGTCGGCGGTGCGCACGATACGGCGGACCGTGTTGGCGTCGATCACGAAGTTCTGGCCGCGCTGCTTCGTGGGACGCACACCGAGCGCTGCCGCGAGCTCGCGGATGTCGGCCGGACCGAGGAGGGCGTCGGGGGTGGGGCTGCTCACGGGGACAAGGGTACGGGGGCCCGGGGGCCCGGCTCGCCAGGTGGCCCCGGAGGTCACTTGTGCAGGAGCCCCCCGCAATGCGGCCACGGGCTCGTCCCCCGGTGGATGTACAGCTTCTTCGCGCGGTAGGTCTGCTCCTCCGCGGAGGCGTCCTGGGGGCGGCCCTTGCCGCCGAGGGCGTGCCAGGTGCGGTTGTCGAACTGGTAGAGGCCGCCGTAGGTGCCGGAGGGGTCGACCGCGTGCGTACGCCCGCCGGACTCGCAGGCGGCGAGCGCGCGCCAGTTCAGGTCCTCGGCGCCGTCCACGACGGTGGGCCGCGGTCTGGTGCCGACCCTCACCACCTGCGTGCGGGGCGTGCGCACCACCTCGGTCCGCTCCAGGCGCGGCTTCTGCCGGACGCCGTTGACGCTGCGCAGCAGGTAGGTGGTGCGCCGGAGTCCGGGCTGCCCGGGCTGGGCGACGACCTCGGTGCCCTTGAACAGCGAGGGGTCCTCGGTCCGCCGGACCTGGAACGGGATCTGCTCCTCGCGGACCTCCCGGGAGCCGGTCACCCGCAGCACGGTCACCGTCTGCCCGTCCCGCGGGAAGCTGTCGAGCGGGACGGAGGTGGTGTCCTGGCCGCGCAGGGTGATCCCGGCCTCCTCGACCGCCTCGCGGACGGTCGCCGCGTTGGTGCGGACGGTGCGGGTGCGGCCGTCGGCGAGGACCGTGACCGCGCGCTCGGTGCGCACGTCGAGCGCGAGCCCGGCGCGCCCGATGGGCTGGGAGCGCGAGGTCGACAGGTACGCGCCCTCGGCCCGCACGCCGAGCTGGTCCAGCGCGCCCTCCACCGTGTGCGCCGTCGTCCACACCTCGCGCCGCCGGCCGTCCAGGGTGAGCCGGACGGGACGGCCGTACCGCACCGCGACCTCGTCGCCGCTGGTGAGCGCGGTACCGGGGGCGGGCGCGAGCATGTCGTGCGCCCCGACGCGCACCCCCTCCTCGGTGAGGAGCTCGCGCACGTCGTCGGCGAAGGTGTGCAGGGTGCGCTGCCGGCCGTCGACGCTCAGCTCGACCGCCTTGTCCTCGGCGACGAAGGCGGTGGTGCCGCCGGCCAGGAAGACCACGACCAGGGCCTGCGGCAGCAGACGGCGCATGGCGGACTCCGGGCGGTCGGCGGAGCGCGCCCTGTGCCGGCGCGCGGGCCGCCCGCCGATCCCGGCGGGCGGCAGCGGCGCGCGGACCACCGTCCCGGGCGCGCCGGCCGGCTGCCGTGGCAACGGTGGCACCGGCGGCACCGGCGGCACCGCTTCCGGGACGACGTACGCCTCCGCCTCGTAGGCGGGCCGGTAGGTGTCCTCGGACAGGCCGTACGGCAGGGTCTCCGCGGTGTGGACGGAGGCGTCACGGCCGTAGGGGCCGTACGTCTCGTACTGCGACGTGCTCACGCCGACACGCTCCAGGGGGGCCAGAGGGGTCCGGATCGGGCCCCCAGAACCTAGCGGAGCGCCGGTCACTCTCCAAAGCGGCTCGACTACGCACTGTTGCGCCTCGAACGAGCGCTCAGTAATCGAAGGCGCGCGCGGTGTTCGCGCCCAGGGCGGTCGCCAGGGTGTCCTCGTCGGTCCCGCGCACGGCGGCCATCGCGCGGACCGTGACCGGCACGAGGTACGGGGCGTTGGGCCGCCCGCGGTAGGGCGCGGGGGTCAGGAAGGGCGCGTCGGTCTCCACGAGGACCAGTTCCAGCGGGGCTACGGCGAGGGCGTCGCGCAGGTTCCCGGCGTTCTTGAAGGTGACGTTCCCGGCGAAGGACATGAAGTAGCCCTCGCGGGCGCAGACCGCGGCCATCTCGGCGTCACCCGAGTAGCAGTGGAAGACGGTGCGCTCGGGGGCGCCCTCCTCCTTCAGGATCCGCAGGACGTCGGCGTGGGCGTCGCGGTCGTGGATGACGAGCGCCTTGCCGTGCCGCTTGGCGATCTCGATGTGGGCGCGGAAGGAGCGCTCCTGGGCGGCCTTGCCCTCGGGACCGGTGCGGAAGTAGTCCAGACCGGTCTCGCCGACGCCCTTGACCTGCGGCAGCGCGGCGAGCCGGTCGATCTCGGCGAGGGCCTCGTCCAGGGCCGCGTCGCCGCCCGCCGCACGGGCGCCCTGCCGGGACCAGCCCGCCCGTCGCCCACCACCACCCTTGCCGGAGTCGCTTCGCGACGCCCCTTCCAATGGGTCGCCGTGCACGATGCGCGGGGCCTCGTTGGGGTGCAGGGCGACGGCGGCGTGCACGCCCGGGTGGGCGGCGGCGGTCTCCGCGGCCCACTGCGAGCCCTTGATGTCGCAGCCGACCTGCACGACGGTCGTGACGCCCACCGAGGCGGCCTTCGCCAGGCCCTCCTCGACCGTGCCGGACTGCATGTCGAGGTGGGTGTGGGAGTCGGCGACGGGCACCCGCAGCGGTACCGGAAGCGGCGGGGCCGCCTTCCTGTCGTCGTCTGCGGAGCTGTGGGCGGCGTTCGAAGGCATGCCCCGATCCTACGAAAGGGGCATGCCCCGGGCGGCCGGCGATCCGCTCAGCTCGCCCTGCGCTGGAAGGGGTGCAGCAGGTCGGACAGGTGCCAGTGGTGCGGCTCCCTGGCGGGCCCCGGCACCTGCGGCGCCCCGGCCGGGCCCGCGGCCGGCTCCCGGTGCTCCGGCCGGCCGGCCGCGCCGCGCACGGAGGAGACCTGGCCGGCGCGCATGATGCGCACGATGTGACCGTCGCAGTTGTGGCAGCACGGCCGGCTGAGCGGCGACGGCACGACCTGCCCGTCGGCCACGTACAGCACGAACTCCTGGCCCCCGGCGTCCGTGTGGTGCTCTATCTCGTACGACTGCTCCCAGCCGTGCCCGCAGCGCATGCAGGCGAACGAATACGACTCGTGAACGACGGCCGTGGCCGTACCGCGGAGACCGGTCTGCCCTGCTATGTCACTCATGCCAGCTCCCTGATGCACGGGTGCGTCCCTGATGGACGGGTGCGTCCCATCGACCAGTGGACGCCTCGTCCGGGGCGAGCGCATCAGGCCTGTCGAGTGTTGGAGGCGATTTGGACATCGCTTGCCAAAGGGACGCGAACGAGACGGCTGAGCTTTGCCATCGACGCCAGCCCTTTGCCCGTCCATGGGGCGCGCGCTCACCCGAGAAGAGCCCTGCTCAGAGGCCTTGCGCGCCCCTAGCTCGGGTCTGCCTTCTTGGCGGCGACCACGGCGTCGAACACGACTCTTTTCGGCAGTCCGGCCTCCGTCGCCACCGCCGCGATGGCCTCCTTGCGGCGCTCGCCGGCCTCCTCGCGCACCCGTACCCGGCGCACCAGTTCCGCGGCGTCGAGTTCCTCGGGTCCGGGCTCGGGCGCGCCCTCGACCACGACGGTGATCTCCCCGCGCACCCCCTCCGCGGCCCACCGCGCCAGCTCGGCGAGCGGACCGCGCCGCACTTCCTCGTATGTCTTGGTCAGCTCGCGGCAGACGGCGGCCCGCCGCTCCGCGCCGAAGACCTCGGCCATCGCGGCGAGGGTGTCGTCGAGCCGGTGCGGGGCCTCGAAGTAGACGAGGGTGCGCCGCTCGCCCTCGACCTCGCGCAGCCGGGACAGCCGTTCGCCGGCCTTGCGGGGCAGGAAGCCCTCGAAGCAGAACCGGTCGACGGGCAGCCCGGACAGGGCGAGCGCGGTGAGCACGGCGGACGGCCCGGGCACGGCGGTGACCCGGATGTCCTGCTCGACGGCCGCCGCGACCAGCCGGTAGCCCGGGTCGGAGACCGACGGCATCCCGGCGTCGGTCACCAGCAGCACGCGCGCGCCGCCGAGCAGCTCCTGGACCAGTTCCGGCGTACGGGCGGACTCGTTGCCCTCGAAGTACGACAGCACGCGGCCCTTGGGGGTGACGCCGAGCGCCTGGGTGAGCCGGCGCAGCCGCCGGGTGTCCTCGGCGGCGACGACGTCGGCGCCGGCCAGCTCCTCGGCGAGCCGGGGCGGCGCGTCCGCGATGTCGCCGATGGGGGTACCTGCCAGGACAAGGGTTCCAGTCACGCCCCCATCCTCCCAGGAGTTCCGGGGCCGGTTCCGGGGGCCCGCACCCGGGGGGAGACGGAAGGGGAAGCAGACCGTGTCCCGACCGGTACCGCACATGCACGGGACTCGCACAGGCCGGTTCCCTACGATGGCGCGGTGACCAGTACCGCGTCCTCCATGGACCTCCGGCAGGGGCAGGCACCGCACGACCAGCGGCCGTCGTGGCAGCAGCGGCTGCGCCGATTCGGGTACGCGCCGGCCGCGGACGCGCCCTCGGGCGACGTACGCGACCGGCTGGTGCCGCCGTACGCCGAGCCGAGCCCCCGGCTGTGGCGGGTGCTCGGTGTGTCGCCGGTCCTCGCCGAACGGCTCACCCGCTGGTCGGGCTGGGGCGGGCCGCTGCTGGTGACGCTGATGGCGGGCGTCATGCGGTTCTGGAACCTGGGCAGCCCCCGCGCGGTGATATTCGACGAGACGTACTACGCCAAGGACGCGTGGGCGCTCGTCCACCGCGGTTTCGAGGTCAGCTGGGACCAGTACGGCAAGAACGCCAACGACATGGTGCTCCAGCAGGGAGGCCACCTGGCCCTCCCGACGGACCCGGCGTACGTGGTGCACCCCCCGGTCGGCAAGTACGTGATCGGGCTCGGCGAGCTGCTCTTCGGCTTCGACCCGTTCGGCTGGCGGTTCATGACGGCGCTGCTCGGCACGCTGAGCGTGCTGCTGCTGTGCCGGATCGGCCGCCGGATGTTCCGTTCGACGTTCCTGGGCTGCCTGGCGGGCGCGCTCATGGCGGTGGACGGCCTGCACTTCGTGATGAGCCGGACCTCGCTGCTCGACGGCGTGCTGATGTTCTTCGTGGTGGCCGCGTTCGGCTCCCTGGTCGTGGACCGGGACCGGGCGCGGGAGAGACTCGCCGCGGCGCTGCCGGTGGCGGCGGACGGGCGGGTACGGCCGGACGCGCGGGTCGCCGACGCCTTCCGGTTCGGGTGGCGCCCGTGGCGCTGGACGGCCGGGGTGATGCTGGGCCTGGCCGCGGGCACGAAGTGGAACGGCCTGTACGTCCTGGCCGCGTTCTGTGTGATGACGGTCCTGTGGGACGTCGGCACGCGCAAGGTGGCCGGCGCCCGCCACCCGTACGCCGCGGCCCTCAAGTACGACACCGGGCTCGCCTTCGTGGCGACGGTTCCGGTGGCGCTGGTGGTCTACGTGGCCTCCTGGACGGGCTGGATCCTCTCCCCCACCAATGGCAGGGGCGGCTACTACCGCACCTGGGCGGCCACCGACGGCAAGGGCGGCACCTGGGCGTTCCTGCCGGACTGGCTGCGCAGCCTGTGGCACTACGAGCACGAGGTGTACAAGTTCCACGTCCACCTCGACCAGCCGCACACGTACCAGTCCAACCCGTGGAGCTGGATCGTGCTCGGCCGCCCGGTGTCGTACTTCTACGAGTCGCCCTCCCCCGGCGCCGACGGCTGCCCGGCGGACGCGGGCGAGAAGTGCGCCCGGGAGGTGCTGGCGATCGGCACGCCGCTGCTGTGGTGGGCGGCCTGCTTCGCGATCCTGTACGTCCTGTGGCGCTGGGCCTTCCGTCGCGACTGGCGGGCCGGCGCCATCGCCTGCGGCATCGCGGCGGGATATCTGCCCTGGTTCCTGTACCAGGAGCGGACGATCTTCCTCTTCTACGCGGTCGTCTTCCTGCCGTTCCTGTGCCTGGCGGTGGCGATGATGATCGGCGCGATCATCGGCCCGCCGGGCTCCACCGACACCCGCCGCGTGATCGGCGCCTCGGCAGCGGGCGTCCTGGTCCTGCTGATCACCTGGAACTTCATCTACTTCTGGCCCCTCTACACGGGCCAGGCCATCCCGATCGACAGCTGGCGGTCGCGAATGTGGCTGGACACCTGGGTGTAGCTGCGCGGACAGCACGAGGGCGCGGCCCGGTGGCCGCGCCCTCGTGGTCGTTGCCGGTCGTCGCTGGTCGCCCCAGGCCGCCGCCGGCCGCCGTCTGACGGCCCGGAGACGGCCCAGCCCAGGCGGCTCGGCACAGTCGCCAGTCCTCAAGCGACTTACCGGCACGGCCTCCTACCGTTGGGCGGCGCCGCTCATCCCGGTCGACACGCGGCGGTCGCGGATGTGGCTGGGCACCTGGGTCCAGCGGGGCGTGGCCTACGCGCGCACGTGTGCCGGGCTGTCGGCGTTCGTCTCGTGACGGTCCCGGCCAGGCAACATCTCCTTTCGGACACCAAAAGGCAACTCCGGTCACACACAGGCGACACAACCGCTTACAGTGCTCCAGGACACCGACTTTTGAACGTGTTCAACGGGTTGGAGACAGAGGGGGATCCGCGCCATGCGCAAGGGCGTCAAAGCGGGCGTCATAGCCGGAGTGTGCGTCACGCTGCTGGGCGGGGCCGGTTACGGGCTCTACAACGTCGCGTCCGCGCTGAACGGCGACGGCGGCCCGGGAGGCGCGGCGCCCGTGCGAACGGGTCCGCCCAGCGGTTCCGAGGTGAAGGAGGCCACCGGCGCCTTCTTCGCCGCCTGGCAGAAGGGCGACGCGGCGACCGCGGCCTCGTACACGAACTTCCCCGAGTCGGCCCGGCAGTTGCTGACGGCCTACTCGGGTGACGCGCACATCGGGAAGGTGCGGATCACGCCCGGCCCGGCCACCGGGGACACCGTGCCGTTCACCGTGCGGGCGACGGTGTCTTACCACGGCGCGTCCCGCCCGCTGTCGTACCGCAGCACGCTGACCGTCGTCCGCGGCGAGACCTCGCACCGCGCGCTGGTCGACTGGCAGCCCTCCGTGGTCCACCCGCGCCTGCGCAAGGGGGACACGCTCACGACCGGCGAGTCGGCCGCCCCCGAGATCGAGCCCGTGGACCGCGACGGCAGGGTGCTCACCCGGGTGAAGTACCCGTCCCTCGGCCCGATCCTGGACGAACTGCGCAAGCGGTACGGCGACAAGACCGGCGGCCGGCCCGGCGTGGAACTGGTGATCCGCCATCAGGCGGCCGCCGACGGCAGCCAGGCCGCGGACACCCCGCTGGCGACCCTCGCCAAGGGCAAGCCCGGCAGGCTCCCGACGACGCTCAGCGCGAGCGCCCAGGCGGCGGCCGAGAAGGCCGTGGAGAAGTACCCCGACTCCTCCGTCGTGGCCGTCAAGCCGAGCACCGGCGAGATCCTGGCCGTCGCCAACAACCGCAACGACGGCTTCGACGCGGCCCTCCTCGGTGAGCGCGCCCCCGGTTCCACCATGAAGATCATCAGCGCGGCGACCCTCATCGACAACGGCCTGACCAAGGCGAACGGACCGGCGCCCTGCCCGCCGTCGGCCGTCTGGCAGAGCCAGACCTTCCAGAACCTCAAGGGCCTGGCGCCGGACGAGCACGCCACCCTCGCCGACAGCTTCGCCCGCTCCTGCAACACGGCGTTCGTGAAGTTCGCGGACGAGGTGAAGGTCGACTCCCTCACCCGGGAGGCCGAGGAGCGCTTCGGGCTCGGGCGCAACGACTGGCAGGCCGGCGTACCGACGTTCGACGGCCGGGTGCCCGCCTCGGGCGGCCCGGACACCGCGGCCAACCTGATCGGCCAGGGCCAGGTGCAGATGAGCCCGCTGAACATGGCCTCCGTCACGGCGACCGCGAAGACCGGCGCCTTCCACCAGCCCCTGATCGTGCCGCTGAAGCTGGACGACCGGGAACCGGCACGCGCGCGCGGGCTCTCCCCGGGCACGGCCCAGCAGCTGCGCGCCCTGATGAACCGCACCGCGCGCAGTGGCACCGCGGCGGGCGTGATGGCCGGACTGCGCGGCGACGTCGGCGCGAAGACCGGGTCGGCCGAGGTCGACGGGGAGGCCAGGTCGGACAGCTGGTTCACCGGCTACCGGGACGACGTGGCGGCGGCGGCCATGGTCCAGGACGGCGGTCACGGCGTCGACGCGGCCGGGCCGATTGTCGCAAGCGTGCTACGGAACGCGGGCTGAGATCACCCGTGGAGACGGGGACTTTAAGGTGAATGCCGTCGTTGGGGAATGTGAGGGGCGTACGGGGACCCTGGGGAAAGGTGCGGAGGAACTGAGGCTGTGGGCAAGAGAAGGCGCGTCGCCGAGCGGCGCAAGACCCGGCCCGCCGTACTCGGCGGAATGATCGCCGTGGTGGTCGGCGGCGCCGGGTTCGGCGTCTACGCGCTGTACGGCGGGGCCGCGGCCGACGAGCGGACCGGTGCCACGGCCGGCCACAGGGCCGTCCCGTCCGGCCCCCTCACCGCGGCCGAGATCCGCACGGCCTCCACCCGTTTCCTCACCGCCTGGCAGCACGGCAGGGTCACCGCGGCGGCGGCCGCCACCGACGACCCCGCCGCCGCCGGCACCCTGCTCACCGGCTACACCAAGGACGCCCGTCTGAAGGACGTCACGCTCACCCCGGGGACGGCGAAGGGCACCGAGGTGCCGTTCACGGTGAAGGCGACGGTGGCCTACCACAAGCTCAGCAAGCCGCTGTCCTACGGCACTTCGCTCACCGTGGTGCGCCGCGCGAGCGACGGCAGACCGCTGGTCGACTGGCACTCCGCCGTGGTCCACCCCGACCTCAGGGACGGCGACACGCTCGTGACCGGCGAGTCCGGCACCCCGCCGGTCAGGGCGCTGGACCGCGACGGCGGCGAGATCACGGCCGCCCGGTACCCGTCGCTGGGCACGGTGCTGGACGGGCTGCGGGAGAAGTACGGCAAGAAGGCGGGCGGCACGGCGGGCGTCGAGCTGCGCGTGGTGCGCGGCAAGGCGGCCAAGGCGGCCAAGCTCTCCGACAAGACCCTGGTGGAGCTGAGCGAGGGCACTCCGGGCACCGTGCGGACGACGCTCAGCCCCGCCCTCCAGGCCGCCGCCGAGCAGCAGGTGGCGAAGCGCGCGCGGGCCTCGGTGGTCGCCCTGCGGCCCTCGACGGGGGAGATCCTCGCGGTCGCCAACAGCGGGCACGGCTTCAACACCGCCTTCCAGGGCTCCCTGGCGCCCGGCTCCACCATGAAGGTCATCACGTCGTCGCTGCTGATCGACAAGGGCCTGGCCGCCGCGGACAAGAAGCACCCCTGCCCGAAGACGGTCACCTACGGCGGCTGGAAGTTCCACAACGACGACGACTTCGAGATCAAGGGCGGCACCTTCAAGGCGAGCTTCGCCCGGTCCTGCAACACCGCGTTCATCAGCCAGGCGAAGAAGCTGGCGGACGACGACCTGACCAGGCAGGCCCAGCAGGTCTTCGGGCTGTCGATGAACAACTGGGCGATCGGGGTGCCCACCTTCGACGGCTCGGTGCCGGTGCAGTCGGCGGCGCAGATGGCGGCCTCGCTGATCGGCCAGGGCGGGGTGCGCATGAACCCGCTGAACATGGCCTCGGTGGCGGCGACCGTGAAGTCGGGCAGCTTCCACCAGCCGTACCTGGTGTCGCCGTCCGTGGACCACCGCACGCTGGCCACGGCTTCCCGCAGGCTGTCGGGCAGGACGCTGTCCCAGCTGCGCGAGCTGATGCGGTACACGGCCGCGTACGGCACCGCCGCGGAGGCGATGTCGGGGCTCGGCCCGGACTACGGCGCGAAGACCGGCTCGGCGGAGGTCGACGGGCAGAAGAAGCCGAACGGCTGGTTCACCGCCTACCGGGGCGACCTCGCCGCCGCCGGCGTGGTCCAGGCGGGCGGGCACGGCGGCGACACGGCCGGACCGATCGTGGCGAAGCTGCTGAAGCTCGGGGGCTGATCAGCCGCGCACGGGTTCGACGGTGTACGTCCGGCGCAGGAACCGGACCAGCGCCTTCGATTCGAACTGCACCACTTCGACGCCGTGGTCGGTGTGGAACTCGACCACGGCCTGGACGCGCCCGCAGGGCCACACCCGGACGTCGCCGCTCGCGGCCGGTGTCCGCAGTCCGCGTTCGAGGAGCGCGCGGGAGAAGGTCCACTCGTGCGGTCCGGGCAGGCCCACGCGGACCGACCGGGGATCGGCGTCGGGGTCGTACCGGAGTACGACGGGCACGGCCCCTGGATCGTCCTCGTCCGTGACGATATGAGCGCGCGCGTACTGCTCGACTACAGACATCGGACCGCCCTCTCACGCACCGTGACGTATGCGAAAGCTGTGCATCCGCTTTCCATCAAGCGTCGCACACTTTCCGGTGCACGCCCGATGAGGAACGAGACCACATCTCTCTTGCAAGGAGTTCGCAACAAGGGCCTAAAATCATCTGGTGCATGTACCTGACGGATTCATCGACGCGCCCACCTCCGCCGTCACCGGGGTGGTCGCCGCCGGCGCCCTCGCGGTGAGCCTGCGCGGCGCCCGCCGCGAACTCGACGAGCGCACGGCCCCGCTGGCGGGCCTGGTGGCGGCGTTCATCTTCGCCGTGCAGATGCTGAACTTCCCGGTCGCGGCCGGGACCAGCGGCCACCTCCTGGGCGGGGCCCTCGCCGCGATACTCGTCGGCCCCTGCACAGCCGTCCTGTGTGTGTCGGTCGTGCTGCTCATGCAGGGCGTGCTGTTCGCCGACGGCGGGCTGACCGCGCTCGGCGTGAACATCACCGACATGGCGATCGTCACGACGGTCGTCTCCTACGCCGTCTTCCGCGGCCTGCTCGCCGTGCTGCCCCGCAAGCGGCGCACGGTGACCGTCGCCTCCTTCGTCGCCGCGCTGGTGTCCGTGCCGGCCGCCGCGGTCGCCTTCACGCTGATCTACGCGGTCGGCGGCACCACCGACGTCTCCATCGGCAAGGTCGCCACCGCGATGATCGGCGTGCACGTGCTGATCGGCATCGGCGAGGCGGTCATCACCGCGCTCACGGTCGGCGCCGTCATCGCCGTACGCCCGGACCTGGTGCACGGCGCGCGCGGGCTGCGGCAGCGGCTCCGGCTGCGGGTGAACGGCGAACTGGTGGACGCGCCCGCGCCCACGGCGCCCGTGGCGGCGCGCACCTCGCGGCGCACGCTGTGGATCACCGGTCTGGTCACCTCCCTGGTCCTCGCCGGCTTCGTCAGCTTCTACGCCTCGGCCAGCCCCGACGGTCTGGAGAAGGTCGCGCACGACAAGGGCATCGACAAGAAGGCGGAGAAGCACGTCTCGGCCGACTCGCCGCTCGCCGACTACGGCGTGCGGGACATCGCCGACGCCCGGCTGTCCGGCGGCCTCGCCGGTGTGATCGGGGTCGGCGTCACCGTCGTCGCGGGCAGCGCGGTGTTCTGGGCCCTGCGGCGGCGGCGTGCCGACGACGTGTCCCCCGCGAGCACCGGCGTCTGACGTGGGAGCGGGACACGCGCACCGGCTCTACCGGCACGGGCACTCGCCCGTGCACGGCCTGCCGCCGCACACCAAGCTCGCCGCGGTCTTCCTGTTCGTGGTGGTCGTGGTGTCGACCCCGCGCGAGGCGATGTGGGCGTTCGCCCTGTACGCCGTGCTGCTCGCGTCCGTGGCGTACCTCGCGCGCGTGCCCGCCGGCTTCCTGCTCAGGCGGCTGCTGATCGAGGTGCCGTTCGTCGCGTTCGCGGTGCTCATGCCGTTCGTGGCGGAGGGCGAGCGGGTGCACGTCCTGGGGCTCTCGCTGAGCGTCAACGGACTGTGGGGCGCCTGGAACGTGCTCGCCAAGGGCACCCTCGGCGTCGCCGCCTCCGTGCTGCTGGCCGCCACCACCGAGCTGCGCGAGCTGCTGCTCGGGCTGCAGCGGCTGAAGCTGCCGCCGCTGCTCGTGCAGATCGCGTCCTTCATGATCCGCTACGGCGACGTCATCACCGACGAGATGCGCCGGATGCGGATCGCCCGGGAGTCGCGCGGCTTCGAGGCGAAGGGCGTGCGGCACTGGGGCGTGCTCGCCAAGTCCGCCGGCGCGCTGTTCATCCGCTCCTACGAGCGCGGGGAGCGCGTGCACCTGGCCATGGTGAGCCGGGGGTACGCCGGCGCGATGCCGGTCATCGACGAGGTGACCGCCTCGCGCGCGCAGTGGTCGTACGCCCTCGCCCTCCCCTGTGCCGCCCTCGTCGTCTGTCTGCTGGGATGGATGCTGTGACAGCTTCTCTGGAGGTCTCCGGCCTCGCCTTCGCCTACCCCGACGGCCACCAGGCCCTGTTCGGGGTGGACTTCTCGATCGCGCGCGGCGAACGGGTCGCCCTGCTCGGCCCGAACGGCGCCGGCAAGACGACCCTGGTGCTGCATCTCAACGGCATCCTGGGCGGCGGCACCGGCACGGTGACCGTCGCCGGACTGCCGGTCGGCAAGCGGCACATGGCGGCGATCCGGCAGAAGGTCGGCATCGTCTTCCAGGATCCGGACGACCAGTTGTTCATGCCGACCGTGCGCGAGGACGTGGCGTTCGGTCCGGCCGCCGCCGGGATCCGGGGGGCCGAGCTGGAGGAGCGGGTGCGCACCGCGCTGGAGCGGGTCGGGATGCAGGACTTCGCCGGCCGGCCGCCGCACCACCTGTCCTTCGGCCAGCGCCGCCGGGTCGCCGTGGCCACGGTGCTCGCCATGGAGCCGGAGATCCTGGTCCTGGACGAGCCGTCCTCCAACCTGGACCCGGCCTCCCGCCGGGAGCTCGCCGACATCCTGCGCTCCCTGGACGTCACGGTCCTCATGGTCACGCACGACCTGCCGTACGCCCTGGAGCTGTGCCCGCGCTCGCTGATCCTGAGCGACGGGGTGATCGCGGCGGACGGCCCGACGGCCGCGCTGCTGTCCGACGAGGAGCTGATGCGGGCGCACCGGCTGGAGCTGCCGTTCGGCTTCGACCCGAAGTCCGTGACAATGGGCGCGTGACGAACGAGGACGCCGCCGCCGAGGGCTCGCTGCTGCTGGACGACCAGCTGTGCTTCGCGCTGTACGCGGCGCAGCGCGCCGTGACCGCCGCGTACCGCCCGCTGCTGGACGACCTCGGGCTCACCTACCCGCAGTACCTGGTGCTGCTGGTGCTGTGGGAGCGCGGGCAGACCAGCGTGAAGGAGCTGGGGCGGGCCCTGCGGCTGGACTACGGCACGGTCTCGCCGTTGCTGAAGCGGCTGGAGGGGGCGGGGCTGGTGCACAGGGAGCGCGCGCGGGGCGACGAGCGCTCGGTGCTCGTGGCGTGCACCGGGCGCGGCGAGGAACTCAGGGAGCGCGCCGCGCGCGTACCCGGCGCCCTGCTGACGACGACGGGGCTCGGCGCGCGGGAGATCGCACGGCTGCGCGAGGAGCTGTGGCGGCTGACCGAGCGCGCCGACGAGGCGGCCGACCGGTACTGAGCACGGGTCACCCCCGGTTGCCACCCCGGCGTCCCGGGCTTACCTACCGGCAAGTACCTTGTGCACGATGTACTTGTGAGCCACTTGTTCCGGGGGAGGCCGGCCATGACCGAGGCAACCGCTGTCGACACCCGTCCGACGAAGATCATGTACGTCGCCGAGGCCACCGCCCACGGTGGCCGGGACGGCTATGTGACCAGCCAGGACGGCCGGATCGAGCTGAAGGTCGCGATGCCCCCGGAGCTGGGCGGCCACGGCGACGGCACCAACCCGGAGCAGCTCTTCGCGGCCGGTTACAGCTCCTGCTTCCACAACGCGCTGATCCTGGTCGGCAACCGCGAGGGGTACGACCTGACCGGCTCCACCGTGGCCGCGAAGGTCGGCATCGGCCCGAACAAGCACCGCGGCTACGGCCTCGCGGTCGCCCTGAGCGTCTCCCTGCCGGTCCTGGACCCCGAGGTGGCGACCCGGCTGGTGGACGCGGCGCACGAGGTGTGCCCGTACTCGAACGCGACACGCGGCAACATCGACGTAACGATTCTGCTCGGCTGATCCCACCGAGGAATCGCAGGCGCGCGGCCCACGTTGCACCCACTGTCGCAGGCGATCGTGCAGGCATTCGGAAGGGACGGCGGGCGTGGACGTGAACGGCACTGTGGCCGAGGGCTTCGAGCCGGTCAGGGAGGCGTTCGCCGCGAACTTCGCGCTGCTCGGCGAGCGCGGCGCGGCCGTCGCCGTCTACCGCGACGGACACCGGGTCGTGGACCTGTGGGCCGGCACGGCGGACGTGGACGGCACGGCCCCCTGGCAGCCCGGCACCGCCCAGATCGTGCGCTCGGCCACCAAGGGCGTCGCCGCCGCCGCGCTGCTGCTCCTGCACCAGCGCGGCGAGCTGGACCTGGACGCCCCGGTCGGCACGTACTGGCCGGAGTACAAGACGGCCGGCAAGGAGCACACGCGCGTCCGGGACCTGCTCGCGCACCGCGCGGGCGTGCCCGTGCTGGACCGCCCGCTGACCCCCGCCGAGGCCGCCGACCCCGATCTCGGTGCCGCGGCCGTCGCCGCGCAGGCCCCGGTGTGGGAGCCGGGCACCGACCACGGCTATCACGCCCAGACCTACAGCTGGCTCACCGGCGAACTGCTGCGCAGGGTCACCGGCCGCCCGGTCGGCGAGTGGATCGCACAGGAGGTCGCCGGGCCGGCCGGGGCGGACCTGTGGCTCGGCCTGCCGCAGACGCAGCGGGGGCGCGCGGGCCGCGTCGGTCCGGTGGACGCCCCGGAGAGCGCCGGCGGGCTGAAGACCCGCCCCAAGCGCGCGGTCGCCGAGGCCTACGCCGATCCGGAGTCCCTGACCCGGCGCGCCTTCGCCGCGATCACCCCGCTCCCCGACGAGAACGACCCCGCCTACCGCGCCGCCGCCCTGCCCGCCTCCAACGGCATCGCCACGGCCGGCGGACTGGCCCGCTTCTACGCCTCGCTCATCGGCGAAGTGGACGGCGGCACCCGGCTGTTCACCCCGGAAACCGTGGCACTGGCCCGCGCTGAGCAGTCCGCCGGGCCGGACCGGGTGCTGGTGGTGGGCACCCGGTTCGGCCTCGGGTACATGCTGCACGGCGCCGCGTCCCCGCTGCTCTCCCCCGGCTCCTTCGGTCACCCCGGCCGCGGCGGCGCCCTCGGCTTCGCCGACCCGGAGTCGGGCATCGCCTTCGGCTACGTCACCAACGGCTTCCGGCAGAGCGTCACGGCGGATCCGAGGGCGCAGGCGCTGGTGCGGGCGGTGCGCACGGCGCTCGCCTGAGCCGCCGGCGCCCCGGGCGCACGCCGGGTCCGGGTCAGACGTGGATCGGGTGCGAGGTCCGCCCGGACGCCGAGTCGATCTCCTCGTGGGCCTTCGTCAGCAGCTGCATGGCCAGTTCGTTCAGGGCGCGGGCGCCGGCGATCTCCTCCCCGACCCGGGGCTGGTTCGAGTCGATGCTGTGCCGGCTGGCGCGGCCGTGGGCCCGCACCTCCGAGCCGTCGGGCAAGCGCACCAGCGCCGCCGCGCGCGTGTGCTGATCGTCCTCCATGAACTCCATCTCGATGTGCCATCCGACAGTGGTGTGCATCATGACGGACACCTCCCAGAACTCGCTGTTTCCAGGGTGCGCCTCGCCACCCGGCCCGTCATGTCGGCGCCGGGCGTCAACCGGCGCGCAGCATCAGCCCGATGCCCACGACCACCAGGGCCGCCGCCGCGATCCGCGGGGCGCCGAAGCGCTCCTTGAAGAACAGGGCGCCGATGGCCGCGCCGACGATGATGGACGACTCGCGCAGGGCGGCGATCGGGGCGAGCGCGGCACGGGTCTGGGCCCACAGCACCAGGGCGTAGGCGGCGACGGACAGGGCGGCGCCGAGCAGGCCGAGGGCGGCGTACGGCCGCAGCAGCCGTACCGTGCCGGCCCGCGCGCGTGCGTACAGGAAGGCGGGCAGCACCGAGCCCTGGAGGACCATCAGCCAGGCGATGTACCCGAGGGACGTCCCCGAGGCCCGTACGCCCAGGCCGTCGACGACCGTGTACACCGCGATGGTCGCACCGGTCGCCAGGGCCGCGCCGATCGCCGCCCAGTCCGGCCGCTTCCCGCGCAGCCCCCACAGGCTGACGCCGGTCAGGCCCAGGCAGGACACGACGATGCCGGCGCTCGCCCAGACGCCGGGCACCTCGTGCGCGAAGACGGCGGCGAGCAGCGTGACGACGAGCGGGGCGCTGCCGCGCGCGATGGGGTACGCCTGCCCGAAGTCGCCCAGCCGGAACGAGGTCATCAGCAGGGCGTAGTAGGCGATGTGCACGGCCGCCGAGGCGCACAGGTAGGGCCAGGCGGGCCCGGCGGGGAGCGCCGTGAACGGGGTGATCGCGAGCCCGATCAGCAGTCCGCCGCCGGAGATGAGGGCGAAGCCGACGAGCTTGTCGGTGATGCGGTGCGCGATGGCGTTCCAGCTGGCGTGGGTGACGGCGGCGAACAGCACGGCCGCCGCGACCAGGGGCGTCACGCGGACTGCTCGCGCACGTCCACCAGCGTGGCGCCCGCGTGGGCGACCAGTTCCTCCGGCCCGATCGGGAAGACGGTGTACGGCGTGCCGGCCGCCGCCCACACCACGTCGTGCGCGAGCAGCGACCGGTCGGCGAGGACACGGGTGCGCGTGCGGTGCCCGAAGGGCGGTACGCCGCCGATGGCGTACCCGGTGGTCTCGCGGACCACGCCGGCGTCGGCGCGGGTGACCTCGCCGGCGTCCAGTTCCCGCCGTACCCGCTCGACGTCCACCCGGGAGGCGCCGTCCATGAGGACCAGCACCGGGACCCCGTCGGCGGCGAAGACCAGCGACTTGCAGATCCGGCTCGGCTCGCACCCGATCGCGGCGGCGGCCTCGGCCGCGGTCCGGGTCGCCTCCGGGAAGCTCCGGACCCGGGCGAGCACCTCCCCCAGTCCCGACTCCTCCAGCGCGGCGGCGAAACGAGGGTGCGCGGTCGTCGTCATGGGCGCACGCTAGCGGGTCACTGCGTGGCGTACGAAACGAATTCCGGCCGGGCGACAGGGGCGGCCCGGGGACGGAGGAAGCCGGTGAGGGTGCAGCCCCGTCCCCACGGGCACCCTCACCGGCGGCTCCTGCCGTCAGGAGCGGTACGTCAGGTGCGTACCAGCTCCTTCTCCGCGCCGGGGTCCGCGGTGCGCAGCCCCTCGCCCTCGACGTCGACGTTGGGCAGCGCGCGGTCCAGCCACTTCGGCAGCCACCAGGCCCGCTGGCCGAGCAGCGCGAGGACCGCCGGGACGATGGCCATGCGGACGAGGAACGCGTCGAAGAAGACGGCGATCGCGAGGCCGAAACCGATCATCTTGACCATCGACTCGCTGGAGCCGATGAAGCCGGAGAAGACGGCGATCATGATGACGGCGGCGGCGGTGACGACCCGGGCGCCGTGCCGGAAGCCGGTCACGACCGCCTGGCCGGGCTTCTCGCCGTGGACGTACGCCTCCCGCATCCGGGTCACGAGGAACACCTCGTAGTCCATCGCGAGGCCGAAGACGACACCCACCATGAAGATCGGCATCATCGACATCACCGGGCCGGTCTGCTCGACGTTCATCAGGCCGGACAGCCAGCCCCACTGGAAGACCGCGACGACGGCGCCGAGCGCGGCCATCACCGACAGCAGGAAGCCGAGGGCCGCCTTCAGCGGGACCAGCACCGAGCGGAAGACCACGATCAGCAGCAGGAAGGCCAGGCCGACCACCAGGGCGAGGTACGGCAGCAGCGCGTCGTTCAGCTTCTGCGAGACGTCGATGTTCATCGCCGTGGAGCCGGTGACCAGGACCGTGGAGCCGGTGTCCCGGGCGATGTCCGCGCCCTTGTCGCGGATGGCGTGCACCAGGTCCTCGGTGGTCGCCGAGGACGGCTTGGACCTGGGCACGACGGTGATCGTCGCGGTGTCGCCGGCCTTGTTGGGCGTGGCCGGAGTGACGGTGACGACGTCCTTCAGGCCCTTGATCTCGTCGCCGACCTTGCCGAACGCGGCCTTGGGGTCGGTGCTGTCCTTGGCGTCGACGACGACCATCAGGGGGCCGTTGAAGCCGGGGCCGAAGCCCTCGGACAGCAGGTCGTAGGCGCGGCGCTGGGTGGTGGAGACCGGCTGGGAGCCGTCGTCGGGCAGGCCCAGCTCCAGGGAGGCGGCCGGGATCGCCGCCGCGCCGAGGCCGATCACGCCGAGCAGGAGGACGGCGACCGGGCGGCGGACGACGAAGCTGGCCCAGCGGGTGCCCATGTTGGGGCGGCCGGGGTTCTTCGGGGTACGGCCGCCGCCGAGCAGCTTGCTCTTCTCGCCGGCCGGCTTGACCTTGCGGCCGGCGTAGCCGAGCAGCGCCGGTATCAGGGTCAGGGCGATGAGGACGGCGATGGCGACCGTGCCCGCGGCCGCGATGCCCATCTTGGTCAGCATCGGGATGTTGACGACGGACAGGCCGACCAGGGCGATGACGACGGTCAGGCCGGCGAAGACCACCGCCGAGCCCGCCGTGCCGACCGCGCGGCCGGCGGCGTCCTCGCGCTCACGGCCCTCGGCGAGTTCGGCGCGGTAGCGGGACACGATGAACAGGGCGTAGTCGATGCCGACGGCGAGGCCGATCATCGAGGCGAGGGTGGAGGTGGTGGAGCCCAGGTCCAGGGCGTTGGCCAGCGCGGTGATCGTGGAGACGCCGATGCCGACCCCGATGAGGGCGGTGAGCAGCGGGAATCCGGCCGCGAGCAGCGAGCCGAAGGTGATGACCAGGACGACGGCGGCGACCGCGATGCCGATGATCTCGCTGGAGCCGGTCTCGGGCGTCGCGTTCAGCGCGTCACCGCCGACCTCGACGGTCAGCCCGGCGTCCCGCGCGTGCTGCGCGGCCGCCTTCAGGGCGTCCCGGGAGGAGTCCTCCAGCTCCATGCCGGAGACCTTGTACTTCACCGAGGCGTAGGCGATGGTGCCGTGCTTGCCGACGGCGTGCCCGGTGTAGGGGTCGGCGACCGAGGCGACCTCGGAGCCGCTTCCCAGTTCCTTGACGGTCTTCTCGACGGCCGCCTTGTTGACGGCGTCCGTCATCTTCTCGCCCTTCGGGGCCTTGAAGACGACCCGGGCGGTGGCGCCGTCGGCGCTCATCCCGGGGAAGCGCTGTTCCAGCAGGTCGAAGGCCTTCTGGGCCTCGGTGCCGGGGACGGAGAAGGACGTGTTGCCGGCAGCCGGCGCGGAGGCGGCGCCCACCCCGGCGAGGGTGAGCAACGCGACCCATATGAGGGCGACGAAGTGCCGTCGCCGGAAGGCGAGGCGGCCGATTTTGTAGAGGAACGTGGCCACGGAGGCGTACTCCCGGTCAGGTCGTTGGGTTCAGCTGGGCAGGGGCGATCAGCCCGACGACGTGAGCGGTGACGTCAGGTGGTGGGCTTTGCTGGGGAAGGGCGTGGATCAGGAGGTGGGGACGCCGAGGGCGGGGAGGACCACGGCGTCGATGTACGAAAGGAGGAAGTCCTGCGTCGGCGGCTGCTCGTCGATCATGGTGCGGGCGGCGAACCCGCCGATCATCATGTGCATCACGAACCCGATCGCGGGGTTGTCCGCACGGACCTCGCCCCGGTCGATCGCGCGTTGCAGCACGCGGTGGAACTCCGCCATCTCCGGCTCGATGAGGTGCTCCCGGAAGGCCTTGAGCAGGTCCGGGTTGCCGTGCACCGCCATGGCCAGGCCCCGCATCAGCGCGGAGCTCTGTTCCATCTCGCAGTCGTCCGCACGCATGGTGAGCGCGTGCAGATCGCCCTTGAGCGAGCCGGTGTCGACGTCGGCGGCCCGGCCCGGCTTGTTGTGCCGGACGGCCTTGGCGACCAGTTCGGCCTTGCCGCCCCACTGGCGGTAGAGCGTGGCCTTGCTGGACCGGGTGCGGGCGGCCACGGCGTCCATGGTCAGGGCGTCGTAGCCGACCTCCCGGAGCAGGTCGAGCACGGCGTCGTACAGCTCGGCCTCGCGCTCGGGCGTGATCCGGCTGCGCCGTGCCGTGGCAGTGGCTTCGGTCATGCCAGTCACCTTCCCGCTCCGGCGTCGTCCTCGTACACCACTGAAGATACCCCGCGGCCGTACCAAACGAAACCGTTTCGTACGTGTGGTGGGTCACGAAGGTGAAGACCCCATAAGAAGCCCCCACGAGTTGCTGGGGCCCTTTGACCGGAAAAGCATGGGGAGGTGAGCTATCTGCGCTTTCCCCACCTCAGCGGTGACCTGCTGTGCTTCGTCGCCGAGGACGACCTCTGGCTGGCTCCCCTCGACAGCCCCGGCCGCGCCTGGCGGCTCACCGCCGACCGCACCAAGACCGGTCACCCGCGCTTCGCCCCCGACGGCCACCGCATCGCCTACACCAGCTGGCACAGCCTCGTCCCCGAGATCCACCTCACGGACGTCGACGGCGGCCCCGAGCGGCAGCTGACCTACTGGGGCAGCACCGACACCCAGGTCCGCGGCTGGACCCCGGAGAGCGACATCCTGGCCGTCGCCTCCCACGGGCAGCCCTTCTCCCACTTCACCTGGGCCTACAAGGTGCCCGCCGACGGCGACCCGGGCGGCCGGCTGCCCTGGGGCCCGGTCGCCGACATCCAGGTCGCCGACATCGACGGCGAGCACAGGACCCTCCTGCTCACCGGCACCCCGCCGCACGAACCGGCCTCCTGGAAGCGGTACCGCGGCGGCGCCACGGGCCGGCTGTGGCTGCACGGGCAGCGCCTCCTGCCCGACCTCGACGGCCATCTGGCCTGCCCGCTGTTCGTCGCCGGCCGGATCGCGTTCCTCTCCGACCACGAGGGCGTCGGCAACCTCTACTCCTGCGCCTACGACGGCACCGACCTGCGCCGCCACACCGACCACGACGCCTTCTACGCCCGGCACGCAGCCGGCGACGGCGAGCGGGTCGTCTACCAGTGCGCGGGCGACCTGTGGCTGGTGGACGACTTCTCCCCGGCCGGCACCCCGCGCAGGCTCGACGTCCGGCTCGCCGGCCCGCGCACCGGCCGCCGCCCCCACCAGGTGCCGGCCGCGCAGAACATCGACGGCATCTCCGTGGACGACACCGGCCGGGCCAGCGCGGTCGTCGTCCGCGGCAGCCTGTACTGGCTCACCCACCGCGACGGCCCGGCCCGTACGATCACCGAGACGCCCGGCGTCCGGGTACGGCTGCCGGAGATGCTGGGCTCCACCGGACAGATCGCCTACGTCACCGACGCCGAGGGCGAGGACGCCGTCGAGATCGCCCACCTCCCCCGCGCCTCCGGCGCCCGCGCACCCCGCCGCCCGGCCTCCGGCGACCTGGGCCGGGTCCTGGAACTGGCCTCCGACCCCCGCGGCGAACGCCTGGCCGTCGCCTCCCACGACGGCCGGCTGCTGCTGATCGACGTCACGGAGGAGGGCCCGGAGGAGACCACGGAGGAGAGCGAGGAAGGCGAGGACGCGGGCGAGGCGGCATCCGCCGCCGCCGGCCCGCCCGGGAAGATCACCGAACTGATCCGGTCCGTCAACGGCCCGGTCCGCGACCTCGCCTTCTCCCCCGACGGCTCCTGGATCGCCTGGTCCCACCCCGGCATCGGCCGCACCCTGCGCCAGATCAAGCTCGCCCGCATCAAGGACCGGCTGATCGTGGACGTGACGAACGGCCGCTTCGAGGACGAGAACCCGGTCTTCACCCGCGACGGCCGCTACCTCGCCTTCCTCTCCTGGCGCGGCTTCGACCCGGTCTACGACGTGCACACCGGCGACCTGTCCTTCCCGCTCGGCTGCCGCCCCTACCTCGTCCCGCTCTCCTCGGCCACCCCCTCCCCCTTCGCCCTCAACCCCGAGGGCCGCCCGGCCGCCGGCGGTCTCGACCCGCTGGAGGACGAGGAGACCGGCGAGGCCGGCGCGGTGACGGTCGAGGTCGAGGGCCTGGCGAGCCGCGTCACCCCGTTCCCGGTCGTCGCCTCCAAGTACTCGGCGCTGCACCCGGTGGCGGGCGGCGGCCTGGTCTGGCTGCGCTGGCCGATCTCCGGCGCGCTCGGCGAGACCTTCGCCAATCCGGCCGACATCAGCGGCCGCCCCACCCTGGAGTACTTCAACCTCACCAAGGCGAAGAAGTCCGAACTGGTCGACCACCTGGACTGGTTCGCGGTGAGCGGCGACGGCACCCGGCTGGTCGTCGTGGACGAGGGCGAGCTGCGCGCGGTGCCCTCGGCCGAGATCGGTGACGCCGACTCGACCGTCTGGATCGACGTACGCCGCATCCTGCACGAGGCCGACCCGCCCGCCGAGTGGCGCCAGGCCTACGACGAGGCCGGGCGGCTGATCCGCGCCTACTTCTGGGACCCGGGCATGTGCGGCATCGACTGGGACGCGGTGCTCGACCAGTACCGCCCCCTGGTCGCACGGGTCGCCTCCCCCGACGAGTTCGCCGACCTGCTCCGCGAGGTCCTCGGCGAACTGGGCACCTCGCACGCCTACGTCACCGCCGCCCGCCGCAACGAGGGCCCGCCCCACTACCAGCGCTGGCAGGGCCTCCTCGGCGCCAACTTCGTCCACCGCGACGGCCGCTGGGTGGTCAAACGGATCCTGGCCGGCGACTCCTCCGACTCCAAGGCCCGCTCACCGCTGGCCGGCACGGGCATCCGCGAGGGCGCCGTCCTCACCCACGTCGACGGCCGCCCGGTCGACCCGGTCACCGGCCCCTACCCGCTGCTCGCCGGATCGGGCGGTACGACCGTGGAGCTGACCTTCCTGCCCGGCGAGGGCGAGACCGGGCACGCCCGGCGGGTCGCCGTCGTCCCGCTCATCGACGAACGGCCGCTGCGCTACCAGGACTGGGTGGCCAAACGCCGCGAGGTGGTCCGGGAGCTGAGCGACGGCAAGTGCGGTTACCTGCACATCCCCGACATGGGCGGCTCCGGCTGGGCCCAGTTCAACCGCGACCTGCGCATGGAGGTGTCCCGGCCCGCGCTGATCGTGGACGTACGCGGCAACGCGGGCGGGCACATCAGCGAACTCGTCATCGAGAAGCTGACCCGGAAGATCGTGGGCTGGGACCTGACCCGGGACGCGCAACCGGTGTCGTACACCTCCAACGCCCCGCGCGGCCCGGTGGTGGCCCTGGCCGACGAGGCGACCTCGTCCGACGGCGACATGATCACGGCCGCCTTCAAGCTGCTGAAGCTCGGCCCGGTCGTCGGCCAGCGCACCTGGGGCGGGGTCGTCGGCATGACCGGCCGGCACCGCCTCGGCGACGGCACGGTCATCACCGTCCCGATGAACGCGGCCTGGTTCGACGCCTACGGCTGGTCCGTGGAGAACCGGGGCGTCACCCCCGACCTGGAGATCGTGCGCACCCCCCTCGACTGGGCGGAGGGCCGCCACGCCCAGCTGGCCGACGCGGTGGAACTCGCCCTGGAACTCCTGGACTCCCACCCGGCCGCGGTCCCCCCGGACCTCAGCGACACCCCCGACAGATCCCGCCCGAAACTGCCCCCAAGGGCAACGTGAGAACAAGGGGCCGGTTAGAAAAGGAACGCAGGGCGCCCCCCGAAACAGGGGGCGCCCCACGTCAACCGGCCAAAGCCGAGCGCAGCAGTTACGCGTCGTAGTCCCGGTCGTACCGGTCCTCCATCTGCTGCTCTGTGTCCTCGATGTCACGGTGGTTCTGGCCGCCCCGCTCGGGCGGCTGCTGGCCCGGACGGCCCGGACGGCCCGGCTGGCCCGACTGGCCCGACTGGCCCTCGCGGCCCTGCTGACCGCGCTGGCCGATCTTCTCACGGCCCTGGTCCATCTTCTCCTTGGCCTGGCGCGACTTGTCCTGGAACTGGTCCTTCATACCCATGTGGGTTCACTCCCGTGATGAGTGCGGGTCCGGCCCCCGGTGGGGCCTCGACCAGATTCACACGGGCGAACACGCCCTGCATGTCGATCAGTTACGGTCCGTAGTCTGCGCCGCCTCGTCGGCCGCCCCACCTGCGCCGACGAGCCCCGAACGCATCCCCTGCAGACGCGGCGCGAACCGCTTCATCTCGCGCTGCCCGACCGCCCCGATGAGCGCCGGCAGATAGCCGCGCACCCCCTGCATGCCACGCAGCCACCACTGCCCGTACACGTGCGCGGAGCGCCGCTCGATCCCGGCGACGAGCCGGTCCACCGTCGGACCCAGCGGGTACGTCTTGTTCGCCGGCCACGTCAGCCGCTGCCGCAGCTCCCGCATCACGTCGTCCTGGTCGGCGCCGCGCACCATGTCGGTGTCGGTCCACGACAGGTACGCCACGCCGACGCGCACGCCCTGGTAGCCGACCTCGGCACGCAGACTGTGCGCGTACGCCTCCACGCCCGACTTGGACGCGCAGTACGCCGTCATCATCGGCGCCGGCGTGATCGCGGCGAGCGAGGCGACCTGGAGCAGATAGCCGCGGCTCTCGACCAGCACCGGCAGGAACGCGCGCGCGGTGACCGCCGAACCGATCAGGTTCACCTCGATCACCCGCCGCCAGGCCTGCGGATCGGACTCGATGAACGGACCGCCGGTCGCCACACCGGCGTTGGCGACCACGATGTCGACCTTCCCGAACCGCGCCTTCACCTCCTCGGCGACCCGGCTCATCGCCTCGTGGTCGGTGACGTCGGCGTACCAGTGGGCGCTGTCGCTGTGCAGGCGCGAGGAGACCTCCTTGAGCGCCTCCTCCTCCAGGCCGACCAGCGCGACCTTCGCGCCGCGCGCGGAGAGCTTGCGCGCCAGCAGCTCACCGACACCGCGCGCCGCTCCGGTGACGACGGCGACCTGCCCTTCGAGGCTGACCCTGCTCATGCGCCCTCCTTGATCTGGTTGGTCTGGTTGATCTGGTCGGTCTGCGCGGGGATGGGTTTCCGCCCGGGGGCGGCCCCCGTCACGTACGCGCCGACGAGTTCCCGGATCCGGGCGGTGACCAGCTCCGGCGCCTCGACGGGGGTCATGTGGCCGACGCCGGGCAGCTCGGTCAGCCCGACACAGTCCGGCAGCGCGGCCGCCAGCGCCCGGGCGTGCACGAGGGGCGTGAGCCGGTCGTCCGTGCCCTGCACCACCGCGGTCGGCACGCGCAACTCCCGCACCTCGTGGTCCAGATCGAGCGCCGAGAGGACGGCCGACCAGGCGTGGCGCACGGCGCGCGGACAGGAGTGCACGATCCGCGCGCACGCCTCCACCATGTGCGGGGCGGAACCGGCCCCCATCGTGGCGTACTTGAGGATCCTCTTCGCCACCGGCGTGACCGGCCCCAGCGGAGCGCGTGAGCCGAGGACGCGCCCGGTGAGCCAGGTGCGGACGCGCCCGGCGCGCAACGGCACCACGAGCGCCTCCGCGACCAGCCGCGAACTGCCGGTGCTGCACAGCAGGACGGCGGCGGCGTGCTCCTCGAAGCGGGGCCGCCCCGCCGCGGCCATGACCGTCATGGCGCCCATGGAGTGGCCGACGACGAGCGCCTTCTCCCCGGGCGCGAGCGTCTGCGCCAGCACCGCTTCGAGATCGTCCGCCAGCGCACCGGTCGTGCACGCGGGGCTCGCGGGACTGCGCCCGTGCCCCCTCTGGTCGTAGGCGATCACCCGGTGGCCGGTGGCCAGGTCCCGGATCTGCGCCGCCCAGAAGGCCGTCGAGCAGGTCCAGCCGTGGGCGAGGACCACCGGGGGCGCGCCCTCGGGGCCGTGCACCTCGACGTGCAGCCGCGCGCCGTCGGCGGAGACGGCGGTGAGGGTGCGGGACGGGACGGGCGGGGCGTAGGGGCCGCTGGTGACGGGGGCGACGGGGCTCATGCGGCGGCCTCGCTCCTGCTCCCGGCAACTACCGCGGGCCTGCGGATCACCTCGTACTCCGCCAGGTCCACGCGCCGGGTCGCGCGCCGGAACTCGGTCGTCGTGCCGGGCCATATGGTGGTGTTGCGACCGCTCGCGTCCAGGTACCAGCTGGTGCAGCCGCCGGTGTTCCACACGGTGCGCTTCATCCGCTCCTGGACCCGGTGGTTCCAGTCCTCGACGGCCGCCGGCCGGGCATCGAGGGCCGTACGGCCTCCCAGGACGTCCAGTTGCCGCAGATAGTCGGCCATGTAGTTCAGCTGGGACTCGATCATCAGGATCATCGAGGAGTTCCCGAGGCCCGTGTTCGGCCCGATGATCGTCATCCAGTTCGGGAACCCGGCCGCCGAGGCACCGCGCAGCGCCTGCATGCCGCTCTTCCAGGACTCCGCGAGCGTGATGCCCTCAGCGCCGACGACCCGCTCGGCGATCGGCATGTCCGTGACGTGGAAGCCCGTACCGAAGATGATCGCGTCGACCTCGGCCTCGGTGCCGTCGGCCGCGACGACCGTCGAGCCGCGGATCTCGCTCAGCCCGCTGGCCACGACGTCCACGTTCGGCCTGGCCAGCGCCGGATAGTAGGTGCTGGACAGCAGGATCCGCTTGCAGCCGATGCGGTAGTCCGGGGTGAGCCTGGCGCGCAGGGCCGGGTCCTTGACCGCGCGGGCCATGTTCCGCTTGGCGAGCCGCTCGACCAGGCCGAGTTCGTCCGGGCGCTTGGTGAACGCCTGCACCTGCAGTTCCCGGATGCCCCACAGCAGGCCGCGCCGGGCCTGGGCGGTGAGGGGCAGCCGCCGGTGCAGCCAGCGCTCCGCACCGCTGATCGCGCGGTCGACGCGGGGCATCACCCAGGGCGGGGTGCGCTGGAAGAGGGTGAGCCGGCCGACCTGCGGCTGGATGGCCGGCACGATCTGGATCGCGGAGGCGCCGGTGCCGACCATGGCGACCCGCTTGCCGCGCAGGTCGTAGTCGTGGTCCCAGCGGGCGGAGTGGAACACCTTGCCCGGGAACGACGCGAGGCCCGGGATCCCGGGGATCTTCGGGTCGGACAGCGGCCCCGTGGCGGAGACCACGACGTCGGCCGACAGCGTCCCGCGCGTGGTCTCGATGTTCCACCGCAGGTTCTCGCCGTCCCAGGTCATCAGCTTGACCTCGGAACCGAGGCGCAGGTGCGGGCGCAGGCCGAAGAGGTCGGTGACGTGCTCCAGGTAGGCGCGGATGTGGCGCTGCCCGGAGAAGGTGCGCGGCCAGTCGGGGTGGGGCGCGAAGGAGAAGGAGTACAGGTGCGAGGGCACGTCGCAGGCACACCCCGGGTAACTGTTGTCCCGCCAGGTGCCGCCGACGCTGTCGGCCCGCTCCAGGACGACGAAGTCGGTGATTCCCTCACGGCGCAGCCGTACGGCGGCCCCCAGACCGCCGAATCCGGATCCGATCACCGCCACCCGTACATGCTCGTGCTCGGCCATCCCGGAGCCTCCACGCATCACCTAGGAACCCTGCCAGTGATTACTGGCGCAATGGGACTGTAGAGCAGCTCCGTACCGAGCGGTAGGGGGCGGGGGAAGGAAAGTTACCCCCGGTACGCCATAGGCTGCGGACGTGGCAGAGGACGCAGCACCCCAGGAAGGCCCCCGCGAGTACCGCACGGAGGAACTGGCCCGGCTGGCCGGCATCACCGTGCGCACCCTGCGCTTCTACCGCGAGCGCAAGCTGCTCCCGCCACCCCGCCGCGAGGGCCGCATCGCCTGGTACGACGACCACCACCTGGCCCGGCTGCGCACCATCGCCGCCCTGCTGGAGCGCGGCCACACCCTGAACGGCATAGCGGAACTCGCCGAGGCCCTCGACCAGGGCCGGGACGTCGCCGACCTGCTCGGCGTCGGCACCCCCACCGAGGAGGAGCCGGTCCGCCTCACCCCCGAGGCACTCGCCGCCCGCTTCGAGGGCGAGGTCACCCCCGAGAACCTCGCCGCCGCCATGGAACTGGGCTACCTCGGCACCGACGGCGACCAGATCGTCCACATCAGCCGGCGCCTGCTGGACGTCTCCTCCGCCCTGGTCCGCGAGGGCATCCCGCTCGCCGAGGTCCTGACGGCCGGCGCCCGCGTCCGCGAACACGCCGACGCCCTGGCCGACCTCTTCACCACCCTGATCCTCCGGCACGCCCCCGAGGAGGACCTGCGCCGCCTGCGCCCCCTGGCCCGCAGCGTCGTGGAAGCCGAACTCTCCCTGGCCCTGGACCGCCGCCTGAACAAGCGGGACTGAGCGGGAAGGGGGGAGACCCGGCCCGACTACAGGTCGTAGACGACGGTCACCGGCGCATGATCCGACCACCGCTCGGCATGCGTGGCCGCCCGTTCGACGTACCCCTTGACCGCCTTGCCGGCCAGGCCGGCCGTGGCCGCGTGGTAGTCGATGCGCCAGCCCGAATCGTTGTCGAAAGCCCGGCCCCGGTACGACCACCAGGTGTACGGGCCCTCGGTGTCGGGATGGAGGGTGCGGACGATGTCGACGTAGCCGCCGTCCTGGGGGGCGAAGACGCGGTCGAGCCAGGCGCGCTCCTCGGGCAGGAAGCCGGAGTTCTTGGTGTTGCCGCGCCAGTTCTTGAGGTCGGCCTGCCGGTGGGCGATGTTCCAGTCGCCGCAGACGAGGACCTCGCGCCCGTCGGCGGCTGCCCGCTCGCGCAGGTCCTTCAGATGGGCGAGGAACTCGTCCATGAAGCGGATCTTCTCGTCCTGCCGCTCGGTGCCGACCTCGCCGGAGGGCAGGTAGAGGGAGGCGACGGTGACGCCGGGCAGGTCGGCCTCGACGTAGCGGCCGCTGCCGTCGAACTCCGGCGAGCCGAAGCCGACGCGGACGCGGTCGGGCTCGCGGCGCGTGTAGAGGGAGACGCCCGCGCGGCCCTTGGCGGCGGCCGGGGCGTGCACGACGTGCCAGCCGTCGGGCTGCCGGACCTCCTCGGGCAGCTGGTGCGGCTCGGCCCGCACCTCCTGCAGGCAGACGACGTCCGCCTCGGTCCCGGCGAGCCACTCCACGAAGCCCTTCTTCGCGGCGGCCCGCAGTCCGTTCACGTTCACCGAGGTCACAGTCAGCACCCGGGCACGATACCGGCACACTGGTCGGAGTCCGCAAAACCCAGGACTCCCGCCGACTGCATAGAAGTACGATGCTCAGCATGATTATTCGCCGCGTTCGCTTCGATCACCCCGACGCCATGATGCTCAACGACGAGGTCCAGGCCGAGTACCACGTGCGCTACGGCGACGGAGGCGACGCCACGGCCCTCGACGCCACCGACTTCGACCCGCCCCGGGGTGTGTACCTGATCGCGTACGACGCGTACGACCGCCCGGTGGCCACCGGCGGCTGGCGCAGCCAGGACCGCAACGAGGAGGGCAACGAGGACGGCGACGCCGAGCTGAAGCGGATGTTCGTCGTCGAGCAGATGCGCGGCCGGGGCCTGGCCCGCCGCATCCTCGCGGCCCTGGAGGAGGACGCGCGCGCCGCCGGCCGGGTCCGCATGGTCCTGGAGACGGGCACCAAGCAGCCGGAGGCCATAGCCCTGTACACCTCCAGCGGCTACGAGCCGTGCACGAAGTTCGGCTACTACCGCCACCACGAGGAGAGCCTCTGCTACGCCAAGCGGCTCTGACGCCCGGCCCGCGTGCCGTGCCCGTGGCTTCCCCTCCGGGCCCGCGCCCTCTTCTCGCGCCGGCCGCACGCGGTGGCCGGCGCACGGGGCCCAAGCTCCCCGGAAACGACGAAGATCCCGACCGGTCATGATGACCGACGGGATCTCACGTCGTGCAGTGGACCTGAGGGGATTTGAACCCCTGGCCCCCTCGATGCGAACGAGGTGCGCTACCGGACTGCGCCACAGGCCCTTGCAACGAGTGAAACTCTAGCATCCTGATCGGGGTGCTTGGAAATCCGCTCCCTGACTGGTCAGGGCGGTGGTTTCCGGGGTGTGACGGGAGTCACTCGTTGGCCGCGCGGGGCCGGTCGCCGTCCTCGTACTGGTCGAAGAGGGGCGTGCGTCCGCGTTCCCGGGCCCGTCGTGCGGAGGCGGCGCGGCGGGCGTCGCCGGGGCCGTCCGCGGGCCGGGCCCCGGCGGCGGGTGCCGGTTCCCCGGCCGGGTTCTCGGGGGCGTCGGCGTCCTTCTCGGGGGCCACCGCGCTGGACCGCGCCGAGCTCCAGGTGCCGGGCGCTCCCAGGTCCACGTCGGAGGTGGCGCGCGGGGCGACGGGCGCGGTGACGTACGTCGGCAGGGGCACCGGGACCGGATCCCAGCTGTCGCCGTGTCCGGGGCGCCGCTGCCGTTCCCGCTGCTGGTCGACCCACTCGGCATGGTCGGTCTGCTCGACGAGGGCGCGCCGGTCGGCGGCGAGCGTGGAGAGGCCGGTGTCCGTGCCGGTGTCCGCGGCCTGCTCGGTCTCGTCCGCACCGGTGCCCGTGTCGAG
The DNA here is from genome assembly GCF_000720135.1 of Streptomyces sp. NRRL S-1022. Lineage (GTDB taxonomy): Bacteria > Actinomycetota > Actinomycetes > Streptomycetales > Streptomycetaceae > Streptomyces. Next base: position 189,412 of record NZ_JOIU01000008.1, read on the forward strand.
GGGCGCGCGCCGGTGCGGCTGGCGTTCGCGCAGGCGCTGGGCGGCGGCCTCGGCCTGCCGGCGGTCCATCTGGTAGGCGAAGCGGCGGCGCTCCTGGGCCCGCAGATAGGCGATGTACGCGCTCAGCGTGACGGCGGGCACCGCGGGCGCCCACAGGAAGGCGAGTCCGCCGACGGCGGCCACGATCGCGCCGAGCGTGAAGGCGAGGAAGAGCATCACGGTGGTGCGCCGACGGCGCGCGAGTACCTTCGAGCGCCGGGCCCGTGCCGCGGCCGCCTGCGCCGAGGCCGTCTGTGCCGCGGCCGTCTGCTTCTGCGCGGGCGCGGCTCCCGAGGCGTGCACGGGGGCCGCTTCGGGCGCCGGTTCGGCGGCCTGGTCGCGTGCCGGGTCCGCGCTGCCGGGTGCCTCGGGCCCGGCGTCCACGGTGACCTGACGGCGCGTCGGAGGCATGGCGAAGGCACGGACGTCCACCGAGTCGGTGGCGGCGTCCGGATCGCCGGTGTCCGCCTCCCCCTCCTGGGTGGAGCGTGCCCGCAGGTCCCTGGCGTACCGGCGCTCCATACCCGCCCGTCCGGACAGCAGCCGGATGGCGGTGCTGAAGCGTTCCGTCGGACGGGCCTCGTTCAGCTCGTCCTGCCTACGGAGCCACATCGGCACCAAGTAGGCGGCCCAGGCCCCGACAATGACTGCGTAGATGAGGCCGCTGCTGCTCACGCCTCACACGGTAGAGGGGTTTGCGTGAGGCCATCCGCCAATTGGGCCGGTGTGTCGCACGATCTGGCTGATATTTCCAGCATTTTTTGCGACGGATGCGATCAGAGGACCACCCTCGCCGCGAATTCGACGCCATGAGTTGGTCAACAGCCGATCAATTTCGAACACATATTCAATTCACTGGTGCTCGGTGCGCCGGGCCCCTTGCGAGCGGGCCCGCTTCCACCGCGCCAGCAGCCCGTCGGGTACCTCTTCGGCGGTGAGTGCGAAGACGAGATGGTCCCGCCAGGCCCCGTCGATGTGCAGATAACGTGGCCGGAGGCCCTCCTCGCGGAATCCGAGTTTCTCCACGACCCGCCGGCTCGGCCGGTTCTCGGGGCGAATGCACACCTCGACGCGGTGCAGACCGACAGTACGGAAACAGTGGTCCACCACGAGCGCGACGGCCGTCGGCATCACCCCGCGCCCGGCCACCGCCTCGTCCACCCAGTAGCCGACGTGACCGGAACACATCGAGCCCCAGGTGATCCCGGCGACCGTCAACTGCCCGACCAGCTGGCCCTGGTACTCGATGACGAACGGCAGCATCCGGCCCGCGTTCGCCTCGGCGCGCAGGTGCCGGACCATCTGGCGGTAGGTCGGCCGGTGCACGATCGGCCCGCTCGGCGTGGGCGGCGGAATGGTCGCCTCCCAGGGGCGCAGCCAGTCGCGGTTGCGCCGGTTCACCTCGCGCCAGGCCCGCTGGTCGCGCAGCTTTATCGGCCGGAGGACGACATCGCCGTCCACCAGTACGACGGGCCAGGAAGGGGTGTTCAGCTCGCACCCCCGCTGCCGTCCGGTCTGGGGTGGTCACCGCCGCGGATCTGGTCGACGGCGTGCACCAGCAGGGGTTCCAGCACGGCGAGCCCGTCGCGCACCCCGCCGGCCGAGCCGGGCAGATTGACGATCAGCGTGCCCGCGGCCACCCCGGCCAGACCCCGGGACAGCACGGCGGTCGGCACCTTGTCCCGGCCGTACGCGCGGACGGCCTCCGCGATGCCCGGCACCTCGTACTCGATCACCGCGCGGGTCGCCTCGGGCGTGCGGTCGGTGGGCGACAGACCGGTGCCGCCGGTGGTCACGACGACGTCGTACCCGGCCGCCACGGCCGCCCGCAGCGCCGCTTCCACCGGATCCCCGTCGGGCACCACCCGCGGGCCGTCCACGGCGAAACCGAGGCCCCGCAGGCCCTTCACGATCAGCGGGCCGCCCCGGTCCTCGTAGACGCCCGCGGCGGCCCGGTTGGAGGCGGTGACGACCAGCGCGGTGTACGGCGCCCGCGGAGCTGCCCCGATGCCGTCGTCCAAGGTCATGCCCGGCTCCAGTCGCCCGACTTGCCGCCCGTCTTCTCCTCCACCCGTACGTCCGTGATGACCGCTCCCTTGTCGACCGCCTTGACCATGTCGATCACGGTGAGCGCGGCGACCGTCACCGCGGTGAGGGCCTCCATCTCGACGCCCGTGCGGTCCGTGGTCTTCACGGTGGCCCGGATCTCCACGGCGTCGTCCGCGACCGACAGATCCAGTGTCACACCGGACACCGACAACGGGTGGCACAGCGGGATCAGGTCCGGGGTGCGCTTGGCCCCCATGATCCCGGCGATGCGCGCGGTGGCCAGGGCGTCACCCTTGGGCACCCCCTCGCCGCGCAGCAGCTCGACCACGCGCGGTGAGACGAGGACCCGGCCGCTGGCACGGGCGGTGCGCGCGGTCACGTCCTTCCCGGACACGTCGACCATGCGGGCCGCACCCGCGTCGTCGATGTGCGTCAGTCGGTCCTGCGCAGGGGCTCCGGGGGTCTCCCCCCGGGAAGGCACTGTCATGGCGTGGCGCTCCCGGTCCGGGCCCGGCGCGGTGCGGAGCGCGGGCCTGCTGTGCGCGACACGGTACCGCCAACCGGCACAGGTCAGCCGAGCAGGACCACTTCCACCTCGCTGCCGGGCTCGACGGACTCCACGTCCTCAGGTACGACGATCAGCGCGTCGGCCCGCGCCAGCGCCGCGATCAGATGGGAACCGGCGCCGCCCACGGGGGTCACCTCCCCGTCGGCGTACGTCCCGCGCAGGAACTGGCGGCGGCCCTTGGGCGAGCGCAGCGCGGCGTCCGCCTTCAGCGCGGCCCGCGCGCGGGGCCGGTGCAGGTCGGTGAGGCCCATCAGGGCGCGGATGGCGGGGCGGACGAACAGCTCGAAGGAGACGTACGAGGACACCGGGTTGCCGGGCAGGGCCAGCAGCGGGGTGTGGTCGGGGCCGATGGAGCCGAAGCCCTGCGGCTTGCCGGGCTGCATGGCGAGCCTGCGGAACTCCACGCCGCTGCCGGCCTCGTCCGCGTCGCCGGCGTACGACAGCGCCTCCTTGACCACGTCGTACGCGCCGACGCTCACCCCGCCCGTGGTCACCACCAGGTCCGCGCGGATGAGCTGGTCCTCGATGGTGGAGCGGAGGGTCTCGGCATCGTCGGCGACGGCGCCCACCCGGTAGGCGATGGCGCCCGCGTCCCGCGCGGCGGCGGTCAGGGCGAAGCTGTTGGAGTCGTAGATCTGGCCGGTGGCCAGCTGCTCCCCGGGCTGGACGAGCTCGCTGCCGGTGGAGAGCACGACCACGCGGGGGCGCGGGCGCACGCGGACCGTGCCGCGGCCGATCGCGGCGAGCAGGGCGATCTGCGGCGGGCCGAGGATCGCCCCGGCCGCCAGGGCCAGGTCGCCGGCCTTCACGTCGCTGCCCTTGGCCCGCACGTGCGCGCGTGCCTCGGCGGCCCGGTAGACGTGCACGTGCCCCTGGGCGCCCTCGGGGGCCAGGCTGCGCGCCCGCATGCCGCCGACCGGGCCCTGGCCGAGCCCGCCGTCGGTCCACTCGACGGGGACGACGGCCTCGGCGCCGGGCGGCAGCGGGGCGCCGGTCATGATCCGTGCGGCCTGTCCGGGGCCGACCCGGACCGGGTCGGCCGCGCCCGCCGCGATGTCCCCGACGACCTCCAGCGCGGCCGGGAACTCCTCGCCGGCGCCCGCCACGTCCGCGACCCGCACCGCGTACCCGTCCATGGAGCTGTTGTCGAACGGCGGCAGGGACACCGGCACCGTGACGTCGTCGACCAGGACGCAGCCCTGGGCGTCGAGCAGTTGCAGCTCGATGGGTTCGAGGGGGCGGACAGCCGAGAGGATGTCCTCCAGGTGCTCGTCCACCGACCACAGGTCGTCCGGGCCGGCGGGGCGGGTCGCGGCGCTGCTCAAGACTGCTGCATCTCCTCGGCTACGTAACTGCGGAGCCAGGTCCGGAAGTCCGGGCCCAGGTCCTCACGTTCGCACGCGAGTCTGACAATGGCACGCAGGTAGTCGCCGCGGTCCCCGGTGTCGTAGCGGCGGCCCTTGAAGACGACGCCGTGCACCGGACCGCCGACCTTCTCGTCCTGCGCGAGCTGCTGGAGGGCGTCGGTGAGCTGGATCTCGCCGCCGCGGCCCGGCTCCGTCTTGCGCAGTATGTCGAAGATGTGCGGGTCGAGGACGTACCGGCCGATGATCGCGTAGTTCGACGGGGCGTCCGCCGGGTCGGGCTTCTCGACCAGCCCGGTGACCTTCACGACGTCGCCGTCGGCGGTGGCCTCCACGGCCGCGCAGCCGTACAGGTGGATCTGCTCGGGCCCGACCTCCATGAGGGCGATCACACTGCCGCCGTGCCGCTCCTGGACGTCGATCATGCGCTGCAGCAGGGGGTCGCGCGGGTCGATCAGGTCGTCACCCAGGAGGACGGCGAAGGGCTCGTGGCCGACGTGCGGAGCGGCGCACAGGACGGCGTGGCCGAGGCCCCTGGGGTCGCCCTGGCGCACGTAGTGCATGGTGGCCAGGTCGCTGGACTCCTGCACCTTCGCGAGCCGTTCGGCGTCGCCCTTCTTCTGAAGCGCCGATTCCAGCTCGTAGTTGCGGTCGAAATGGTCCTCAAGGGGACGCTTGTTGCGCCCGGTGATCATGAGGACGTCGTCGAGCCCCGCCGACACGGCCTCCTCGACCACGTACTGGATCGCCGGCTTGTCGACAACCGGCAGCATCTCCTTGGGAGTGGCTTTGGTAGCCGGCAGGAACCGGGTGCCGAGGCCGGCTGCGGGGATGACAGCCTTGCTGATCCTGGGGTGGGACTGAGTCATGCCCGCAACCATATCCGGTGCCTTTGTAGGGAATCTGGGGCTCCGGCTGCTTGACCCTCCTATGACCTGCATTAAGAAGGGTGCGCGAACCACCAGTGGAACACGTCGGACGTACGGGCGAGCCTGACAAGCGGATGTTGCGGCGAGAGCTCCTCGCGGTGAGGAACGGGTTGACGGCGGGTGACGTCCGGGAGGCGGGCCGCGCGCTGGCGGAGCACGCCCTGGAGCTGCCCGAGCTGGCCCGCGCGCGCACGGTGGCGGCGTACGTCTCCGTGGGGAGCGAGCCCGGCACGCTCGCCCTGCTGGACGCGCTGCGCGCGCGGGGGGTGCGCGTCCTGCTCCCCGCGCTCCTGCCCGACAACGACCTGGACTGGGGCGAGTACGCCGGCCCGGACTCCCTCGCGCGCGTGCAACACGGCGGGAGGATGGCGCTGTTCGAGCCCGCCGGGGCACGGCTCGGCCCGGACGCCGTGACGGCCGCGGACGTCGTCCTGCTGCCCGGGCTCGCGGTGGACGCGCGCGGGATGCGCCTGGGGCGCGGCGGCGGGTCGTACGACCGGGTGCTGGCCCGGCTGGAGCACGCGGGTGCCCGCCCCCGGCTCGTGGTGCTGCTGTACGACGCGGAGGTCGTCGCCCGGGTCCCGGCCGAGGCGCACGACAGGCCGGTGCACGCGGTGGTGACGCCCTCGGGAGTGCGCGGCTTCCCGGCCGGCTGACCCGCACCCGTCCGCCCGCGGAACGGGAAACGGCCCTCCACGCGCGCGTGGAGGGCCGTTTTCAGTGCTGCGCCGTCACCGGGTCACGGCTTGAGGACGAGCGTGTCGCTCGTGCTCTGGTCCACCGCCTTGGCCGAGAACGACCAGGGCAGCAGTTCGCCCTTGGCCCACTTGCCCGTCTGGTCCGTGTAGTGCGCGCTGAAGGCGTGCCCGGAGGCGCCGGTCAGGTTGATCCACCTGGACTTGTCGAGGTCGGCGAGGTTGACGACCATCCGCATGGACGGCACCCAGACGACGTTGTAGCCGCCGGCGGCGTTCCAGCCGCTCGCGTTCACGGTGGCCTCGCCGCCGCTCAGCTTCCAGGGGCCGCGGTTCAGGATGTACTGCAGGACCTGGGGGCCCTCGGTGCCGAGCGTCTGGTTCTTCAGGAACAGCCGGTGCAGGCGGCCCCAGCTCCAGGTGTCGATGTCCTTGCCGAGCTTGGCGGTCAGCTCCCAGCGGGCGTCGATCATGGCCCGCGCGAAGAGCTGGTCACGGTTCTCGGCGCCGGGCCGGGTGCCCGACTTGGGCGTCTTCCACCAGTCGCTGTCCGGCTTGTCCATCAGGGTGCGCACGACCTCGAACCAGCGGTCGCCGCCGTCCGGCTGCGCCTGGTCGGCGTCGCGCCGGCCGCACTCGCGCACCTTGGTGTCGTCGTCCACCGGGCCGGTGCTGTCGATCTTGTCGACCCACAGGCACTGTCCCTTGACGCGCACCTCCTTGGGCAGCTTGTTGCCGAAGGCCAGCTTGAGGATGTTGCGCCAGACGGCGTTGAAGTACGCGGCGGCCGCGGAGTCGGCATCCTGGGTGTAGTCCCAGCCCTCCAGCAGCTTCTGCGCCTCGCGGACGTCCGGGTCGTCGAGGTCGATCTTCAGCAGCTTGGGGACCAGGAGCTTGGCGATCTCGCTGCTGTTGTCCAGCTGCATCTGCCGCATGTCGTCGGTGGAGACCTTCCCGCCGTCCTTGATCTTGGACTCGATCAGGTCGGAGATGCGCTGGCTGCGGGTGCCGTAGCCCCAGTCGGTGGTCAGCGTGTACGGGTACTTCCCGGGGTCGACCACGGCCTGGTTGGCGGTGACGATGTAGCCGCGGTCGGGGTCGAACTCGTAGGGCAGCTCGTCCTGCTTTATGAAGCCCGTCCAGCGGTACTTCGAGTCCCAGCCCGGCGCCGGGACGGAGCCGTCGTCCTTGGCGGAGCGCGTGGGGATCTTGCCGGGCAGCGTGTAGCCGATGTGGTTGTCCGTGCCGGCGTAGATCAGGTTCTGCGACGGCACGTCGAACAGGGCCGCCGCCGCGCGGAAGTCCTTCCAGTCCGCGGCCTTGTCGAGGGCGAACACGGCGTCCATGGAGGTGCCCGGGTCGAGCGCGGTCCAGCGCAGGGCGATGCCGTAGCCGTCACCCCGGTCGGGTGCGGCGGTGTTCACGGTCGCCTTCTTGCCGACCTCGACGAGTTCGTCGTCACGGTCGGACAGCAGCGGCATCCCGTCCTGGGTCTGACGGACGACGATCTTCTTGGCCGTGCCGCCGGCGACCTGGATGGTCTCCTCGCGGGTCTTGAACGGCCGGATCTTGCCGTCGTACAGGTAGCCGTTGGCGCTCACCTTCTCCAGGTAGAGGTCGGTGACGTCGACCCCGGAGTTGGTCATGCCCCAGGCGATCTTGCCGTTGTGGCCGATGACCACACCGGGCATGCCGGCGAACGTGTAGCCGCTGACGTCGTACTGGCACTTGCTGGAGACGGTCCGGCAGTGCAGGCCCATCTGGTACCAGACGGACGGCAGGGACGCCGACAGGTGCGGGTCGTTGGCCAGCAGCGGCTTGCCCTTGACGGTGTACTTGCCGGCGACCACCCACGAGTTGGAGCCGATGCCCTGGCCGTTCACGCCGACGGCCGTGGGGAGGTCGTCCAGGACGTTGTAGAGGCCGCCCAGCTGGCTCGTGAGGCCCGAACCCGTCCCGCCCGAGGCGGAGGAGCCGGCCGTGCCCGTGGCGCCCTGAGTGGTGCCCGCGGTGCCGCCGGCCGTGCCCGCGGTGCCGCCCGTGCCGGTGGTGCCCGTGGTGCCCGTGGTGCCGGTGGTGCCCGTGGTCCCGCCCGTGCCCGTGGTGCCGGTAGTGCCGCCCGTCGTCCCCTGGGCGGTGTTCGCGACGCCGCTCTGCTGGAAGGCCTTGGTCAGATCGTCGTACTGCCCGTCCCGGACGATCGGCTTGTTGCGGCCGGAGGGGTACGCCGGGTACAGGTCCTGGATCTGCTGCGGGCCGAGGCGGCTGGTCAGCAGGGCCCGGTCGATCTCGTCCTGCATGTTGCCGCGCAGGTCCCAGGCCATCGCCTTCAGCCAGGCGATGGAGTCGACCGGGGTCCACTTCTGCGGCGTGTAGTCGTTGGTGAAGCCCAGCGCCGCGTACTCCAGCGAGATGTCCTCGCCGTCCTTGCCCTGGAGGTAGGCGTTGACCCCCTTGGCGTAGGCCTGGAGGTACTTCTTCGTGGCGGGTGACAGCTTGGTGTCGTACTCCTGCTGGGCGATCCGGTCCCAGCCGAGGGTGCGCAGGAACGCGTCGTTCTCGACCTGCCCCTTGCCGAACATCTCCGACAGGCGCCCGGAGGTCATGTGCCGGCGCACGTCCATCTCGTAGAACCGGTCCTGCGCCTGGACGAAGCCCTGCGCCATGAACAGGTCCTCGTCCGAGGAGGCGTAGATCTGCGGGATGCCGTAGCCGTCCCGCTTGACGTCGACCGGTCCGGACAGGCCGTCGAGCTTGATCGAACCCGTGGTCTGCGGGAAGGAGGCGCGGACCGTGCTGATCGACCAGTAGGCGCCGTAGGCGACGCCTCCGATGATGGCCAGGACCAGCACGAGCACGATCAGTCGGGCTCTGCGCCCCTTCTTCCTGCCGGACTTGACGGACGTGGCACCCGTGGTGGCGGTGTCACCCGTTGTGGCGGTGGTGTTGGGGGGCATCGCTGTCCTTGCTGTCCTAACGCGAGCGGCAGGTCGGGCTGTGACTTTGAATGAGCGCTGGAGCAACCATAGGCGCAGGGCCCTGCCCCGCTTGACGCGGAGTCGGGAACCAGCGCGCACGAGCGTTCGATCTTGCCTCGTGAACGTCAAGAAAGCGTCAAGACTTAGGTAAGGTAACGAAGTAACCGGAGATTCCCCGCCCCGCTCCCGGAGGAGGAACGCCCGCTGACTGTCCACCACCTCAACCAGCTCCTGCTCGTGTGCTCCGTCGTGCTGCTCGTCGCCGTCGCGGCCGTCCGGGTCTCCTCGCGCAGCGGGCTCCCCAGCCTGCTCGTCTACCTGGGGATCGGCGTCCTCATGGGCCAGGACGGCATCGGGCACATCGACTTCAACAGCGTCGCGGTCACCCAGGTCATGGGATACGCGGCCCTGGTCGTGATCCTCGCCGAGGGCGGCCTGGGCACGAAGTGGAAGGAGATCCGGCCGGTCCTGTCGTCCGCATCCGTGCTGGCCACGCTGGGCGTCGCGATCAGCGTGGGGGTCACCGCGGCGGGCGCGCACTACCTGGTCGGGCTGGAGTGGCGGCAGGCGCTGATCATCGGCGCGGTGGTGTCCTCGACGGACGCGGCGGCGGTCTTCTCGGTCCTGAGGAGGATTCCCCTCCCCGCGCGCGTGACGGGCACGCTGGAGGCCGAGTCCGGCTTCAACGACGCCCCGGTGGTCATCCTGGTCGTCGCCTTCTCCACGGCCGGCCCGGTCGAGCACTGGTACGTCCTGCTCGGCGAGATAGCCCTGGAGCTGGCCATCGGCGCGGCCATAGGGATCGCGGTGGGCTGGTTCGGCTCCTGGGGGCTGCGGCACGTGGCCCTGCCCGCCTCCGGCCTCTACCCGATCGCCGTGATGGCCATCGCCGTCACCGCCTACGCCGCCGGCGCCCTGGGGCACGGCAGCGGCTTCCTCGCCGTCTACCTGGCCTCGATGACGCTCGGCAACGCGCGGCTTCCCCACTGGCCCGCCACCCGCGGCTTCGCCGAGGGGCTCGGCTGGATCGCGCAGATCGGCATGTTCGTCCTCCTCGGGCTGCTGGTCACCCCGCACGAGCTGGGCGACGACGTCTGGCCCGCCCTGGTCATCGGGCTGGTGCTGACCATGGTGGCCCGCCCGCTGAGCGTGGTGGGCAGCCTGGCGCCGTTCCGGGTGCCGTGGCGGGAGCAGGCCCTGATGTCGTGGGCCGGCCTGCGCGGCGCCGTGCCCATCATCCTGGCGACCATCCCGATGGTGAACGGGGTCGTCGGCAGCCGCCGCATCTTCAACATCGTCTTCGTCCTGGTCGTCGTCTACACCCTCGTCCAGGGGCCCACCCTGCCCTGGCTGGCCCGCACCCTGCGCCTGGGCGAGCAGGGCGAGGCCTCCGACCTCGGCATCGAATCGGCGCCCCTGGAACGGCTGCGCGGGCACCTGCTGTCCGTCTCCGTCCCCGAGGGCTCCCGGATGCACGGCGTGGAGGTCAGCGAGCTGCGGCTGCCGCCCGGCGCGGCCGTCACGCTGGTCGTACGGGAGGAAAAATCGTTCGTGCCGATGCCCTCGACGGTGCTGCGGCGCGGCGACGAGCTGCTGGTCGTCGCCACCGACCCGGTCCGCGACGCGGCGGAACGGCGCCTGCGCGCGGTCGCCCACGGCGGCAAGCTGGCCGGCTGGCTGGGCACCGGCGGGAACGGCACCACACACTGAGAGGGCGTTTCGCACCGTTCGCACCCCATGAATTCCCAGGTGACCGCGCCCATGGTGCTCGTTTTCACAGACGCGCAAGCGGTGCTCCCTTGTACGATGAAGGCGCACACTGATCGAACCAACTCTGCCTGACGCAGAGCTGGCGCGACCGTATGGCGGCCGGGTCGCCCCCCACACCCCCGTGGGCACCGGTATCTACCGCAGTCCGCGCAAGAGGACAGCTCTCGGCGCCCGGCCCGTACGGGGCACGCGCTACCAGGCGGCAGAAAGGCACGGGCCGTGGGATCCACGGTCACCACCACCGAACCGGAGAAGACCTCGCCGGCGTCCTCCCGCCCCGGATACGGACAGCTGCTGCGCACCCGCGGCGCCTGGACGTTCCTGCTGCCCGGCTTCGCGGCGCGCCAGCCGTTCGCGATGCTCACCATCTCCATCGTGCTGCTCGTCCAGCACACCACCGGCTCGTACGGCGCCGCGGGCGCCGCCGCTGCCGCCACCGGTGTCTCCATGGCGCTGTTCGCGCCCTACAGCGGGCGTCTCGCCGACCGCTACGGCCAGCGGGCCGTCCTGCTCCCCGGCGTCCTGGTGCACACCGTCTCCGGCCTGTCCCTGACGGCGCTCGCGCTGGCCCACGCGCCCCTGTGGGCGCTGTTCCTGGCGGCCGTCCCGACCGGCGCCTCGGTGCCGCAGGTCGGCCCCATGGTGCGGGCCCGCTGGGGCGTGAAGCTCCAGGGCTCGCCCCTGATGACCACCGCGGCGGCTTTCGAGTCCGTCACCGACGAGCTGACCTTCGTCTTCGGCCCGCTGCTGGCGACCGCGCTGTGCACCACCGTGACGCCGTCGGCGGGCCTGGTCACCGAGGCCGCGCTGACCCTCGTCGGCGGTCTGCTGTTCGCCGCGCAGAAGAGCACGCAGCCGCAGGTGTCCGCGCAGAGCGGGCACGCGCGCGTGCAGCACACCTCCGCCCTGCGCGTCCCGGGCGTGCGCGTGCTGGTCGTGACCTTCCTCGGCATCGGGTCCGTCTTCGGCGGCATGCAGGTGTCGCTCGCGGCCTTCACCGAGTCGATCGGCGAGCCCGGCCTGAACGGCGTCCTGTACGGCGTCTTCGCCGCCGGAAACATGCTGTCCGGCATCGTCTGCGGCGCGATCGCCTGGAAGGCGGCTCCCCAGCGGCGCCTGGTGATCGGCTACACGGCGCTCGCGCTGGCGGCGTCCGCCCTGTGGACGGCGCACTCGGTGCCGCTGCTCGCCGCGCTCGGCCTGCTGGTCGGCATGTGCATCGCGCCGTCGCTGATCACGGGCTACACGCTGGTCGAGAGCCTGGTCCCGGCCGGCGCCCGCACCGAGGCCTTCACCTGGCTGACCGGTGCCGTCGCGCTCGGCCAGGCCGCCGCCGTCACGGTCGCCGGACAGCTGGAGGACCGGCTGTGGGACGGCGCCGGATTCCTGGTGCCGATGGCCGGAACCGTACTGGCGCTGGCCACCCTGGTGACGCTGCGCTCCCGGCTGGTCCCGCGGCAGCCGAACCGCACGGTCGCGCGTGGCGTCGGTCACCGCGTGCCCGCCACGGTGGACTGATTCCCGGGAATACGTCACTATGGATCGTCGTTAGCACTCATCGAGTGAGAGTGCCAGGAGGAAGACAGTGCCGACCTACCAGTACCAGTGCACCGAGTGCGGCGAGGGCCTTGAGGCGGTGCAGAAGTTCACCGACGACGCCCTGACGGAGTGCCCCAACTGCAAGGGCCGCCTGAAGAAGGTGTTCTCCGCGGTCGGCATCGTCTTCAAGGGCTCCGGGTTCTACCGCAACGACTCGCGCGGCTCGACGTCGAGCAGCACCCCGGCGTCGAAGCCGGCCGGCTCGTCGTCCGACTCGAAGACGTCCTCCACGACGTCCTCGGCCTCGACCTCGTCCTCGTCGAGCTCCAGCTCCACCAGCAGCTCGGCCGCCTGAGAACTCTCACCCGGACCCTGCCGTCCCGCGACGGCAGGGTCTTCGGCGTTCCCCGGCACCGGCTCCCCCGCGGTGACGCGGCCCGCTAGTGTGCTGGTCATGGTGAACGCAGAGATCGGCGTAATCGGCGGCTCGGGTTTCTACTCCTTCCTGGACGACGTGACCGAGATCCAGGTGGACACCCCCTACGGAGCGCCCAGCGACTCCCTCTTCCTCGGCGAGATCGCCGGCCGGCGGGTCGCCTTCCTGCCCCGGCACGGCCGTGGCCACCACCTGCCGCCGCACCGCATCAACTACCGCGCCAACCTGTGGGCACTGCGCTCCGTCGGCGTCCGGCAGGTCCTCGGTCCGTGCGCGGTGGGCGGGCTGCGCCCCGAGTACGGCCCGGGCACCCTGCTCGTGCCGGACCAGCTGGTGGACCGTACGAAGTCCAGGGCGCAGACCTACTTCGACGGGCTGCCGCTGCCCGACGGCACCGTGCCGAACGTCGTGCACGTGTCCATGGCCGACCCCTACTGCCCCACCGGGCGGGCCGCCGCGCTGAAGGCGGCCCGCGGCCGGGACTGGGAACCGGTGGACGGCGGCACGCTGGTCGTGGTCGAGGGACCGCGGTTCTCCACCCGCGCCGAATCGTTGTGGCACCAGGCGCAGGGCTGGTCGGTGGTGGGCATGACCGGCCACCCCGAGGCCGCGCTCGCCCGGGAACTCCAGCTGTGCTACACCTCGCTGACCCTGGTCACCGACCTCGACGCGGGCGCCGAGACCGGGGAGGGCGTCTCCCACGAGGAGGTGCTGCGGGTGTTCGCGGCCAACGTGGACCGGCTGCGCGGTGTCCTGTTCGACGCGGTGGCGGCGCTGCCGGAGACCGGGGGGCGCGACTGCCTGTGCGTGAACGCGCTCGGGGGGATGGACCCGGGGTTCGCGCTGCCGTAGGACGGCACGGGCGCGGAGCTTCTCGTTCGGGTGGGCGAGTTGTCCACAACCGGTGGGTGATCCACCGGCCCCGGCGGGATCCGGCGCGGGGCCGCATCGTGGGACCGCAAGCCGAACTCCTCGCCGCAGGCGGTGATCCCCATGCCCACGTCGTCCTCGCCCACGTCCTCCTCGTCCCCGCCCCCGTTCCCTTCCGCTCCGCCCCCTCTGCGGCTGCCGCGCCCGCTGGGCACGGACGCACCGCCGACCGCTGAGGTGCCCCCGTTCGATCCGGTACGGGTGCGCGGCGGGCGGTATGTGCTGCAACGGCTGGTACGGCACCGCGGGCGGGCCGTCGCGGCCGGCCTCGCGGCGACCGCGGCGGCGCTGGTGGCCGCGGGCCCCGAGGCCGCGACGGCGCCGCACGCCGCGGAGCGGACGCGGGCCCACCGGACCGCGGACCACCGACGCGGGCACCCGGTGGCCGAGGTGGTGACGGCGCCGGTGCGGATCGCCGACGCCGCCACGGTGCGGCTGCTCCGGCCCGGGGACCGCGTCGACGTGATCGCCGCGGCGGACCCGTCGGCCGGAGGCGGAGTCCGGGTGCTCGCACGCGGAGTGCGGGTGACGGAGGTGCCCGAGCCGCCGGCCGGCGCGGCCGAGAGCGGCGCGCTGGTCGTGCTGGCGGTGCCGCGTGCCGCGGCGGCACGGCTGGTCGGCGCGAGTGCCACCGCCCGCCTGGCGGTGACGCTGTGCTGAACCGGTTCGTACCCCCTGTCGACGGCCGGCTGTCGAGTCCCACGATCGTGCCGCCGGACTGGACACACCCGCCGCGCCGTGTCGTAGGTTGCGGAGCGTTTCGTTCCACACCCTGTGCACGCGAGGAGAGTCCCCTAGGTGAGCGCGAAGAACGAACCGAGCGTCTGGCACGGCTTCAAGGCCTTCCTGATGCGCGGCAACGTCGTCGATCTGGCAGTCGCGGTGGTCATCGGCGCGGCCTTCTCGAACATCGTCAACACGGTGGTGAAGGGGATCATCAACCCGGTGGTCGGCGCGATCGGCACGCAGAACCTCGACAACTACAGCTCGTGCCTGAAGGACCCGTGCACGGTCGGCGCGGACGGCACGACCACACACGGGGTGCGGATCCTGTGGGGCTCGGTCCTGGGCGCCACGCTCACCTTCGTGATCACCGCGGCGGTCGTGTACTTCCTGATGGTGCTGCCGATGTCGAAGTACCTGGCCCGGCAGGCCGCCCGGAAGTCGGCGCGGGAGGGCACGAAGGAGGTCATCGAGGTGTCCGAGCTGGAGGTGCTCAAGGAGATCCGCGACGCGCTGGTCGCCCAGCGCGGGCCGGGGCACGGCGAGCGCTAGCGGCAGCACCACCGAGGGCGGCCCGGCGGCTCCGGCGGGCGGCTCAGAGGTGGTGGGGCGGCTTCTCGTCGAGGAAGCGCCTGAGGTCTGCGGCGCTGTCGCCGCCCGGGCGGTCGCCCCACCCCCGGTCGGTGTCGTCCGAGGACTGCTGGTCCAGCGGGTCGTCGAAGACCAGCGCGGGCTTCGGATCGCGCGGCTCGGGCTCGGGGGCGCTGCTCATGCCTCCAGGGTACGGCGCCCGCCGGGCCGCCCCGCCCGGGGTTCTCGCCCCTCCCGGCGCCCCCGCCCCGCTCGCCGACACCTTCACAGGATTTCGCGGGGGTTTTCTGCTGTGCTGGGAGCATGACGTCGAGTTCCGCCCCGGCGCCCGCCCCCTCGGGCGCACCACAGCCCTCCGGCCCCCTGCGGCGGCTGACCGCGCGAGGCCGCGACGAGGCGCACCGCGTCGCCTCCCCGCTGGAGCTCTTCTTCGATCTGTGCTTCGTCGTGGCGATCGCGCAGGCGGGCGTGCAACTGGTGCACGCCGTCGCGGCAGGGCACCCGGGCGAGGGGATCCTCGACTACGCGATGGCGTTCTTCGCCATCTGGTGGGCGTGGATGAACTTCAGCTGGTTCGCCTCGGCGTACGACAACGACGACGCGCTGTACCGGGTCGTCACCCTGCTCCAGGTCGCCGGCGTCCTGGTCCTGGCCGCCGGCATCTCCCAGGCCGCCGCGCACCAGGACTTCCTGCTGGTCTGGCTCGGCTACCTGATCATGCGGCTGGCGATGTCCTGGCAGTGGCTGAGAGCCGCGCGCTCGGCGACGGGCGGCGAGCGGACCACGGCACTGCGGTACGCGTACGGCGTGCTGCTGTGCCAGGTCGGCTGGCTGGGGCTGGTGCTGCTGCCGCAGCCGGCCCGGCCGTGGGTGTTCCTGGTGATGGCGGTGGCGGAACTGTGCGTGCCGCTGTACGCGGAGAAGGCTCAGGAGACCTCCTGGCACCCGCATCACATCGCCGAACGGTACGGACTGTTCACGATCATCGTGCTCGGCGAGACGATCGCCGCGGCCACGGTGGCCGTGAAGTCGGGCGTCGACGAGCACGACGCACTGGGCGAGCTGCTGCCCATCGCGGCGGGCGGGCTGCTGATCGTGTTCTCCGCCTGGTGGATCTACTTCGTGGTGCCGATCCACGGTCACCTGCGCTCCAGTCGGCGGGCGTTCGTCTGGGGCTACGGCCACTACCTGGTCTTCGCTTCCGCGGCGGCGATCGGCGCGGGGCTGGAGGTGGCCGTGGAGCAGGCGGTCGGCACGGCGCACATCTCCGCCCTGTCCGCCTCGGCCGCGGTCACCCTGCCGACGGCGCTGTACCTGCTGACCGTGTGGGCCCTGCACTCCCGCCACTTCAAGGTGGGCCTCGCCCAGCAGCTGGTGCTGCCCGTCACGGCCCTGCTGGTGATCTGCTGCACCTTCCTGCGCACCTGGGGGGTGCTCGCGGCGGGGCTGGTCTCGGCGGCCGCGGTGGCCACCGGGGTCGCCCTGACCACGCGGACGGCCACCCGGGACCGCGCGCCGGGCGCCACCGCCCCGGCCGGCTGAGTCCCGCCGAAGAGCACGCCGGCTGGGCCAGACTGGCGTCCATGACAGCTGACGCATTGACGGATGTCGCCGGGCTGCGGGTGGGACACGCCACCCGCGTCGGCGACGGCCGGCTCACCGGCACCACGGTCGTCCTCGCACCCGAGGGCGGCGTCGTCGCCGCCGTGGACGTGCGCGGCGGCGGCCCCGGCACCAAGGAGACCGACGCACTCGACCCGCGCAACGTGGTGCAGAAGGTCGACGCGGTCGTACTGACCGGGGGCAGCGCGTACGGGCTGGACGCGGCGTCCGGGGTGATGGCCTGGCTGGAGGAGCGGGGGCGCGGGGTGCGGGTGGGAGCGGATCCGGCGCATGTCGTGCCGGTGGTGCCGGCCGCGTGCGTCTTCGACCTGGGGCGCGGCGGCGACTTCCGGGCCCGTCCGGACGCGGCTACGGGACGCGCGGCGGTGGAGGCCGCGGCGGCGGCCGTGCCGGGTGGGCGGGTGCCCGAGGGATGCGTCGGCGCCGGCACGGGAGCCGTCGCCGGACGTCTCAAGGGCGGGGTGGGCAGCGCGAGTACGGTGCTCGCCTCGGGGATCACCGTGGCGGCGCTGGTGATCGCCAACGCGGCCGGGTCGGTGATGGATCCGGACACCGGGGTGCTGTACGGGGAGTTGTTCCAGGGGCGGGTCGAGTATCCGGAGGAGCGCGTGCACGAAGCCGCGTGCCGGCGCCTGGACGAGACCGCCGCCCGGAACGCGCCCGCGCCGCTCAACACGACGCTGGCGGTGGTCGCCACGGACGCGGACCTCGGCAAGGCGCAGGCGCAGAAGCTCGCGGGCACGGCGCACGACGGCATCGCGCGCGCCGTCCGGCCGGTGCACCTCCTGCACGACGGCGACACGGTGTTCGCCCTCGCGACCGGCGCCCGGCCGCTCGGCGAGCACCCGCTGGCCCTCAACGACGTCCTGGCCGCCGGCGCGGATCTCGTCACGCGCGCGATCGTCCGCGCCGTACGGGCGGCCGAGCCGGTGGACGGGCCGGGCGGAGTGTGGCCGTCGTACGGGGAGCTGTACGGCCGCTAGGGCCGGGTTGAGCCCTGGATTGTCGCGGTTCTGTCACGTGATGGCGTTCGGGGGCGCCGGAGGGAACCTTCCCCGGCTCCGGTGCCCTCTTTCTCCACGCACTGGAACGGATCACGCACATCACACGAACTGGGAGCAGCCCGTGACAACGCCGGACATTGCAGCGCGGCGCGCACTGGGGGCCTGTGCCGCCCTGATGGTCGGCGCCCTCACCCTGACCGCCTGCGGCGGCAGCGCCAACGCGACCGACGACGGCAAGGGCGGCAAGGACTCCCCCAAGACGTCGACGGCGAAGATAGCGATCTCGGCCAAGGACGGTTCGACCGGGGCGTCCATCAACGCCACCGGGGTGAAGGTCAGCGACGGCAGGCTGACGGACGTGAAGATGACCGTGGCGGGGTCGGGGCAGACCGTGCCGGGGGCGATATCGGCGGACGGCCACAGCTGGAAGCCCAACGCCCGGCTGGAGCGCGGGACGAAGTACCAGATAGCCGCGACCGCGAAGGACTCCGGCGGCCGTACCGCGGCGGCCAACTCCATCTTCACCACGGTCAGCTCGTCGAACAGCTTCATCGGCACCTACACGCCCGACAACGGCTCCACGGTCGGGGTCGGCATGCCGGTGTCGTTCACCTTCGACAAGTCCATCACCGACAAGAAGGCCGTGCAGTCCCACATCACGGTCAACTCCAGCAGCGGCCAGCAGGTGGCCGGCCACTGGTTCGGGGACCGCCGGCTCGACTTCCGGCCGCAGGAGTACTGGAAGGCCGGCTCCAAGGTCACGCTGAACATCGACCTGGACGGCGTGCAGGGCGCGAAGGGCGTCTACGGGGTGCAGAAGAAGACCGTCTCCTTCACCATCGGGCGGTCGCAGGTCTCCACGGTCGACGCCCGTACGCAGACCATGACGGTCGTCCGGGACGGCCAGACCTTCAAGACGGTGCCGATCTCGGCGGGCAGCCCGCAGCACACGACGTACAACGGGCAGATGGTGATCTCCGAGAAGTTCGTGCAGACCCGCATGAACGGCTCGACGGTCGGCTTCGGCGGGGAGTACGACATCGCGGACGTGCCGCACGCGATGCGGCTGACCACGTCGGGGACGTTCATCCACGGCAACTACTGGTACAACAGGGGCAACCCGCCGTTCGGGCGCGAGGGCACCAGCCACGGCTGCGTCGGCCTCGCGGACGTGCAGGGGGCGCAGGGCGACACGCAGGCCAAGTGGTTCTTCGACAACTCGCTCGTCGGGGACGTCGTGATCGTGAAGAACTCCCCCGACAGCACCGTCTCCCCCGACAACGGGCTCAACGGCTGGAACATGTCGTGGAGCGCCTGGACCGCGGGAAGTGCCGCCTGAGCGGTGCTTTTTGACGACTTCACGGGTCGCGCGGGAACATCTCGCGCGGCCCGCGCGTTTTCCCGGCGTACGTTTTCTCGGTTCCCGGACATGATGTCCGACCGAGGGGCTACGGTATGCACCCACAAGGTGACATGCAGCAACGCCGGGAGATGCCTTGAGCGTTCCGTACGAGACGGCACCGTACGAACCAGCCGAGTCGCCCGAGTCTCCTGAGGAGCATCTCGCGCGACTCCTTGGCCGTGCCCTGAACTCGTTCGAGCTGCCCGACGAGGTGATAAGGCGCCTCGACTGCGCGCTGGCGCACGACAGCTCGCTGCACTCCGCGTACCACAGCGCCGGACTGCGCCGGGAGACGTACCGGCACACCTGGCTGCTCGTCGACGGCTCGGCGGTCACGCTGTGGGAGCTGGTGCACAATCCGACGCCGGGCAGCGCCCCCGAGCACGAGGTGTACGTCGACGAGGAGGAGCTGCAGACCGCCACGGCGCGGCTCGGGCTGCCGCCGGAGACGCGCGACTTCGAGCTTCCGTCGCTGATGCGGCTGTGGGCGATCCCCGAGCCCCGGCACATGTACGCCTCCGGCGATTCGGCCGACCACGCACGCCGGCTGCTGCGCCGCGCGGAGAACCCCGACCGGCCCGGCCCGGAGACGGCGGCACTGCTGGCGACGGCGACCGCGCACGAGATCACCCAGGCGTTCGGCCGCCCCGGGCGCGCCGGCCGGACCGGCCTGAGCTACGCGCTGTACGAACACGCCTTCCTGCTGCCGGACGGCACCGAGCTCTCCCTGTGGGAGGTCGAGCACACGGCGACGCCGGACGGGCGGCACATGTGCGAGGTGTACATGTCGCAGAGCGCGGCCCGCGACGCGATGGAACGCCGCGCGACCCGGCAGGGGTAGACGCAGAGGTAAGCGGGGGCAGGCGGAACGCGGCACGGCCCCGGGTCCGATGCCCCGGGGCCGTGCCTGCCGTGCCGTGCGGCTGACGTCGGTGGTGTCGTGGCGGTCAGGCCGCCACCGGCTGCTTGGTCTCCTTCGGGGTGGGGGTCTGCCGGCCGGCCGGGTCGGTGGCCGTGGACTCGGGGGCCGGCTTGCGCATGCCCTTGAGGAGGACGACCAGGGCCGTGGTGACGCAGACGCCTGCCGCGATGGCCACCAGGTACAGGAACGGGTTGCCGATCAGCGGCACCACGAAGATGCCGCCGTGCGGGGCGCGCAGCGTGGCGCCGAAGCCCATCGACAGGGCGCCGGTGAGCGCGCCGCCCACCATGGAGGACGGGATGACCCGCAGCGGGTCGGCCGCCGCGAACGGGATCGCGCCCTCGGAGATGAAGGACGCGCCCAGCACCCAGGCGGCCTTGCCGTTCTCGCGCTCGGTCGGGGTGAACAGCTTGCCGCGCACGGTGGTGGCCAGGGCCATCGCCAGCGGCGGGACCATGCCGGCCGCCATCACCGCGGCCATGATCTTCATCGCTGAGTCGCTGGGGCTGGAGACCGCGATGCCGGCGGTGGCGAAGGTGTAGGCGACCTTGTTGACCGGGCCGCCCAGGTCGAAGCACATCATGAGGCCGAGCAGGGCGCCGAGCAGGATGGCGTTGGTGCCGGTGAGACCGTTCAGCCAGTCGGTCAGGCCCTTCTGGGCGCCGGCGATGGGTTTGCCGATCACGACGAACATCAGGAACCCGACGATCGCCGAGGAGATCAGCGGGATCACCACCACGGGCATGATGCCGCGCCACGCCGCCGGGATGTTCACCCGCTGGATCGCCAGCACCACGCCACCGGCGATCAGGCCGGCCGCCAGGCCGCCGAGGAAGCCCGCGTTGATGGTCAGCGAGACCGCGCCGCCCACGAAGCCGGGGACCAGACCCGGCCGGTCCGCCATGCCGTAGGCGATGTAGCCGGCGAGGACCGGGACGAGGAAGCCGAAGGCCACCCCGCCGATCTGGAACAGCAGGGCGCCCCAGCTGTCGGCCTGGGTCCACAGGAAGTGGTCCATCACCGACGGCGCCTTGTTGATCTTGTAGCCGCCGATCGCGAAGCCCAGCGCGATGAGCAGACCGCCCGCGGCGACGAACGGGACCATGTAGCTGACGCCGGACATCAGCCACTTGCGGAGCTTGGTGCCGTAGCCCTCGGTGGAGTCGCCCGCGCGCTCGACCGGCGTGGCCGGCCCGTGCGCCGGCGCGGTCGCCTCGCCGCGCGCCGCCTTCTCACGGACCTCCGCGATGAGTTCGGCCGGGCGGTTGATGCCCGCCTTCACGCCCACGTCGACGGTCGGCTTGCCCGCGAAGCGGTCCTTGTCGCGCACGGGCACGTCGTGGGCGAAGATCACGGCGTCCGCCGCCGCGACGACCGCCGGGTCCAGCCGGGTGAAGCCGGCCGAGCCCTGCGTCTCCACGACCAGTTCGACGCCCGCCGAGCGGCCGGCGTTCTGCAGCGACTCGGCCGCCATGTAGGTGTGGGCGATGCCGGTCGGGCAGGAGGTGACGGCGACGATGCGGAAGCGGTTCTCGCCGGAGGCGGCTGTGGCGCCCGGCGCCGGGGCGGAGCCGTCCGTGCCGGCCGCGCCCGGTGCCGGGGCCGTGCTGCCCGCCGCGGCGCCGGCGGAGGCCGCCACCGGCGCCGCAGCGGTGTCCTCGGAGGCGCCCACGGCGCCTTCGGTGCCCTCGGCGGCGCCCTCCGCGCCTTGCGCACCGTCCTGCGCCCCGTCCTCCGCCGGCACCTCGTCGCCGCGGATCAGCGCCGCTGCGGTCGCCGCGTCCCGCACCGACCGCAGCGCGTCCGTGAACTCGGCGTTCATCAGCTGGCGGGCGAGGGAGGAGAGGATCGTGAGGTGGGCGTCGTCGGCGCCGGCGGGGGCGGCGATCAGGAAGATCAGATCGGCCGGGCCGTCCGGGGCGCCGAAGTCGATGCCGGCGGCGCTGCGGCCGAAGGCGAGGGTCGGCTCGGTGGCATGGGTGCTGCGGCAGTGCGGGATGCCGATGCCGCCGTCGAGCCCGGTCGGCATCTGGGCCTCGCGGGCGGCGACGTCGGCGAGGAAACCCTCCAGGTCGGTCACCCGGCCCTGGGCCACCATGCGCTCGGCGAGCGCACGGGCCGCCGCTTCCTTGGTGTCGGCGGACAGGTCGAGGTCGACCAGGTCCGCGCTGATCATTTCGCTCATCGCGGGCTCCTATGCACGCGTATCGCCCGGGAGATGGGGTGGGCGCAGGTGGGGACGGGGGTGCGGTGGGGGGACGGGGTGGTGCGGGAGGCGGGGCCGGGGACGCCCTCCCTCCGTGGGACGGCGCGACGGCTCGGGTGGCCGTACCGCCCCGGGGTCGCGGCGGTTAACGGGGAGTCCCGCCGCTCCGAGGCCGGCCGGGCGGGCGCGTCGGGCCGGGCGGGGCCGTCCGGCCGGGCGGGCTGGGTACGTCCGCCCAGCCGGCGGAAGCCGGGGCGGACGCCGCAGTGCGGGCTGGGGATCATGACACCGGCTCCGTCAGTTCGCGGTCCAGGGGGATGTCGGCCGTGACCGTCACCGCCGCCGGATCCAGGTCGGCGGGGGTCGGCATCACACTGCCGGGGAGCCGCACGGCGGCGGCGCCGTGGGCGACGGCCGAGGCGAGGGCTTCCGGGCCGGTGCCGCCGGCGATGAGGAAGCCGGCCAGCGAGGCGTCACCGGCGCCGACGTTGCTGCGGACGGCGGACACCCGCGCGCTGCCGAACCAGGCGCCGGCGTCCGAGACCAGCAGCTGCCCGTCGGCGCCCAGGCTCGCGAGCACGGCGCCCGCGCCCATCGCGCGCACCTCCTCGGCCGCCTTGAGCGCGTCGCCCACGGTCGCCAGGGGGCGCCCGACGGCTTCCGCGAGCTCCTCGGCGTTCGGCTTCACCACGTCGGGCCGCGCGCGCAGCGCCTCCAGGAGCGCGCGCCCCGAGGTGTCCAGCGCGATGCGCGCCCCGCCGGCGTGCGCCCGCGCGACGACATCGGCGTACCAGGAGGGTGCGAGCCCCCGGGGCAGGCTGCCGCAGCACGCGATCCAGTCGGCGTCGCCGGAGTGCGAGCGGACGGTGTCCAGCAGCAGTTCCTGTTCGGCCGCCGACAGCTCCGGGCCCGGCGCGTTGATCTTGGTGAGCACCCCGTCGGCTTCCGCGAGCGCGATGTTGGAGCGGGTGGCGCCGGCCACCGGGACCGGGGCGACCTCGATGCCCTGCGCGTCGAGCAGGTCGGCGACGAGCGCGCCCGGCGCGCCCCCCAGGGGCAGGACGGCGACCGTGCGCCGGCCGGCGGCGGCCACGGCCCGCGAGACGTTCACGCCCTTGCCGCCGGGGTCCATGCGTTCGCCGGTGGCGCGGATGACCTCGCCGCGCTCCAGGACGGGGACCTCGTAGGTGCGGTCGAGGGAGGGGTTGGGGGTGACGGTGAGGATCATGCGCGCACTACTTCCGTGCCACCGCGCTCGATGACGGCGGCGTCTTCCGGGCTCAGCCCGCTGTCGGTGATCAGCAGGTCCACATCGCTCAGGTCACCGAAGCGGGCGAAGTGCTCCTGGCCGTGCTTGGCGGAGTCGGCCAGCAGCACCACGCGGCGGGCGGCGGCGACGGCGGCCCGCTTGACCGCGGCCTCGGCGAGGTCGGGAGTGGTCAGACCGTGTTCGGCGGAGAAGCCGTTGGCGGCGACGAACAGCACGTCGGCGCGGATCTCGCCGTACGCGCGCAGCGCCCAGGCGTCCACGGCGGCGCGCGTACGGTGCCGCACGCGCCCCCCGACCAGGTGGAGCTGGATGCCCGGGTGGTCGGCGAGGCGGGCGGCGATCGGCAGGGAGTGCGTGACGACGGTGAGCTGCGCCTCCAGCGGAATGGCGCCGGCCACGCGGGCGACCGTCGTACCGGCGTCGAGGATCATCGTGCCCTCGGCCGGCAGCTCGGTGAGGGCGGCCTTGGCGATGCGGTCCTTCTCGTCGGCGGCGGTGGACTCGCGCTCGGTGAGGTCCGGCTCGAAGTCCAGGCGACCGGCCGGAATGGCACCGCCGTGCACCCGGCGGACGAGACCGGCGCGGTCCAGGGCCTTCAGATCGCGGCGGATCGTCTCCGCGGTGACCTGGAACTCCTCCGCCAGCGACAGCACGTCCACCCGGCCGCCGTCACGGGCGAGCCGGAGGATCTCCTGCTGCCGCTCCGGTGCGTACATGCCGTTCGCCTCCGCTTGATCGCCGACCCGATGTCCGATCACTTCCGGGTTGATGCCCGAACGTGTGGTTTCACTGGCAGGCTACGCCCGGATGTCCGGAAAGTAAACAGATTCGGGTGCGGCTCGGACAGAAACGGGCGTCCGGTGCCGCGGGCAGCGCAGAGGCCCGGTACCGCACCGGTACCGGGCCTGTCGTCCTTGCTGGTCAGGGCACCAACGCGGGCTCCTTCGGACCCGCCGGCGCCTCCAGCTCCGCACCCTCCACGTGCTGGGCCGGGCGCTTCGGCAGGGCGGCCATCAGCAGGAAGATCACGCCCATGATCCCGGCGACCCACCACAGCGCGTGCTGGAAGGCGTGCACGAACGCCGGTCCGATCTGCGCCAGGGTCAGCCGGTCGCCGATCTCCCCGAAGAAGACCACCGACACCAGCCCCAGCCCCAGCGCGTTGCCCATCTGCTGCACGGTGTTGATCAGCCCGGACGCGGAACCGGCGTGCTCGCGCGGCACCTCCGAGAGCACCGCGTCGGTCAGCGGGGCGACGATCAGACCCATGCCGGCACCCATCACGACCAGCGGCAGCGCCATCTGCCAGGAGGCGATGGCGAGGCCGTAGTGGCGGGCCTCCGCCAGGTAGAGCAGCACGCCCGCGCCCATCAACAGCGCGCCTGCCTGGAGCACCTTGCGGCCGAACCGCGGGACCAGCTGCTGCACCGACAGCCCGGCCGCCGTGGACACGGCGAGCGAGAACGGCACCCCGGTCAGCCCGGCCCGCAGCGGGCTCCAGCCCAGGCCGATCTGCATGTACAGCGTCCAGACCAGGAAGAAGATGCCGAGCGCGACCCCGAAGACGGTCTGTACGGCGATGCCCGCGGCGAAGCTCTTCACCCGGAAGAGGGACAGCTCGACGAGCGGGGAACCGTCCTTGGCCGCCTTCCGTTTCTCGTACGACACCAGCGCCGCGAAGACGACGAGCGAGCCAGCCATGCAGCCGTACCCCCACAGCGGCCAGCCCAGCTCACGGCCGCGGGTGAGCGGGTAGAGCAGCATCAGCAGGCCGAGCGTCACCAGGGCGACGCCGACGAGGTCCAGCTTCATCGCCTTGGGAGCCTTCGACTCGGTGATGAAGCGACGGCCCAGCAGCCAGGCGAGGACACCCACGGGGAGGTTGATGAGGAAGATGGGCCGCCATTCGAGGCCGAACAGGTTCCACTCCGTCAGCAGAGCGCCCAGCAGCGGCCCGGAGACCGCGCCGAGGCCGACGATCGCGCCGAACAGACCGAAGACCTTGCCGCGTTCGTGGGCCGGGAAGGTGGCGTGCACGATGGACAGCACCTGGGGCACCATCAGCGCGGCCATGCCGCCCTGCAGGATGCGGGAGGCGACCAGCATCTCCGGGTTCGCGGCGAAGCCGCACAGGGCGGAGGCGAGGGTGAAGCCGCCGATACCGAGAAGGAACAGCCGCTTGCGGCCGTGGATGTCGCCGAGCCGTCCGCCGGTGATCAGACCGGCGGCGAAGGCGAGGGCGTAGCCGGCGGTTATCCACTGGATCTGGCTGACCGAGGCGTGGGCGGTGCGCTGGATGGACGGGATCGCGATGTTGACGATCGTGACGTCCACCAGGTCCATGAAGGCCGCGGTCATGACGATGGCCAGGGCCAGCCAGCGGGCGCGGTCGGCCACCGGGGGTGCGGGGGGTTCAGGGGTGCTGTCGTTCGGGGTCATGGGAGAAACCTAGAACCCTTATAGGTCAGATCGTGACCTATATCTGCGGCATGCTCGTCTTCATGACGACGGACACTCCGGCACGGCTGCTCCAGCTCCTGTCCCTCCTCCAGACGCCCCGCGAGTGGCCCGGCGGTGAACTCGCCGACCGGCTGGGGGTGTCCCGGCGTACCGTGCGGCGGGATGTCGACCGGCTGCGGGAGCTCGGCTATCCGGTGCAGGCGACCAAGGGCGCGGACGGCGGGTACCGGCTGGTGGCGGGCAAGGCGATGCCGCCGCTGGTGCTGGACGACGAGGAGGCCGTCGCGATCGCGGTGGGGCTGCGGGCCGGTGCCGGGCACGCCGTGGAAGGGGTGGAGGAGGCGTCCGTCCGGGCCTTGGCCAAGCTGGAGCAGGTGCTGCCCTCCCGGCTGCGCCACCGCGTGTCCACGCTGCAGGCCGCGACCACGCCACTGACCAGCGGGGACGGACCGAGCATCGCGCCGGAGACGCTGACCGTGATGGCGTCGACGGTGGCGGGGCACGAGCGGCTGCGGTTCGCCTACCGCGACAAGGACGGCGGCGCCTCCCGCCGGGTGACCGAGCCGCACCGGCTGGTGTCGACGGGCCGGCGCTGGTACCTGGTCGCGTACGACCTCGACCGCGCCGACTGGCGCACCTTCCGGGTCGACCGGGTGAGCGAGCCGTTCGCGACCGGGGTCCGGTTCGCGCCACGGGAGTTGCCGACGGGGAGCGCCGCCGAGTACCTGCGGCAGTCGATCCATCGCCGGCAGGAGACGTACGCCTTCGAGGTGCGGTTCGCCGCGCCGGCCGAACAGGTCTCCGCACGGACGCCCAAGTGGCTCGGAGCGGCCGAGGACGACGGCAACGGCGGCTGCCTGCTCCGCGGCACCACCGGTGACCCCGCGGAGTGGCTGGCGGTACGGCTGGCGATGACGGGTTACGAGTTCTCGGTCCGGGAACCGGCGGAACTGGCGGAGTCCGTGCGGGAGCTGGGGGAACGGCTGACCAGGGCCGCGGGCACCGATCCGGGGGCGTCCGCGGGCGATTGAGCAAGGAGGAACCCAGCAGGGCGGGGGTGAGCAACGCGAGGGTGAGCAATGCGGGGGGTGCTAGGCATTCCCGCGCTCCTCGTCCCCGCCCCCGACACCACCCCCGCCACCACCCCCGACGCCGCCCCAGCCGAAGTCCCGCAGGGCCCGGAGATTGCGGAGGGCGAGGGCCGCCGGGCCGCCGGGGCCGGTGGGTGGGGTCGTCGTGGCGGCCCAAGACTCCACGGCCACGCGGACGGCGGCGCCGGCCACGGCCGCGGCGAAGCGGAGGTCCGCCTCGTCGGCCTCACAGCCCGGCGCCCGCGCCACCAGGACCTCCGCCAGCGCCGCCTCCGACGCCTGGCACACCTCAGCCCACACCTTGCCCAGCGCCGGACTGCTGCCGGCCAGCCGGATCAGGGTGCGCAGCCATTCCCAGGACGCGGCCGAGACACCGATGCCGGGGGTGAGGGTGTGGCGGACGGCGTGTTCCAGTGCCTGCGGGAGGGGCAGGTGGGCCGGGGCCGTACGGACCGCCTCGGTCCAGCGCTGGGCACCGGCCGCGTAGAGCGGGGCCACGGCCTCTTCCTTGCCGGCGAAGTAGCGGTAGAAGGTGCGCGGTGCGATGCCCGCGGCCTGGGCGATGTCCTCGGCGCGGGTCGCCCGCAGGCCCTGCCGCACGAAGAGGGCGGCCGCCGCCCGGGCGATCTCCATCCGGGTCTCGGCCTTCCGACGCTCGGTGAGGGACATCGGCGCGGAGGCGGGAAACGGCTGGTGGGCGGCGCTGGGGGTGGTGCTCATCTCGGCAGGCTATGCCCGTGTGGCACAATCTGCCATCCGGTGGTCCACCCCGGGGTTCAGGTACGGGGTGGGCCGCCCTTCCAGTTTTCGGGCCCGCGCAGCGGCCCTTCGGCCCGCGCCCGGCGGGGCCGGAAAGCGCCCCTCATCGTTGCGAAGAAGCACGCAGGTCCGAGAACGGCCGAGAGGGGCCGAGAAGGGCTGAGAAGGAGCAAGCAGAAGCCGGACTCCGGCGCCCGGGGGGGGGATGGGCGCCGAAGTCCGGCTCGGAAGGTCCCGGCGCCGGGGGGGGGATGTGCGTCGGGACGTGGTTCACGTGGGGCCGGCCGAGTCGCGGCCGGGGGTGCGGTGTGCGGGGGGGAGTGCGGTACCCGGGGCCCACTGGGCCCGGAAGGGTTGTTCCCTCGGGCCCAGGCGTTGAAGCGACCGGACCACGCCATGTTTGCGCCGTCTTTCGCCCCGGTGCGCGCCGCGCGGTGCGCCGTACGCCCGGTACGTCAGGGGCCCTCACGGCCGTCGCCGCATCCGGCCCCCGCGTCACACCCTCGCGTCACACCCTCGCGTCACGCCCTCGCGTCACGCCGCCGCGTCGAACCCGGTGCCCCGGGCCAGCTTCTTCAGCTCCAGCAGCGCGTGCTTCTCGATCTGCCGGATCCGCTCACGGGTGAGTCCGTGCTCCTTGCCGACCTCGGTCAGGGTGCGCTCGCGGCCGTCCTCGATGCCGTAGCGCATCTTGATGATGGAGGCCGTGCGCTGGTCCAGGCGGCCGATCAGGTCGTCCAGTTCCTCGCTGCGCAGCAGGGTCAGGACGGACTGCTCGGGGCTCACCGCCGAGGTGTCCTCCAGCAGATCGCCGAACTGGGTCTCGCCCTCGTCGTCCACCGGCATGTTCAGCGAGACCGGGTCGCGGGCCCAGTCGAGGACGTCGATGACGCGCTCCGGGGTCGAGCCCAGCTCCGCGGCGATCTCCGCGGGCTCCGGGTCGCGACCGTTCTCGCGGTTGAACTCGCGCTGCACGCGACGGATGCGGCCCAGCTCCTCCACCAGGTGGACGGGGAGCCGGATCGTGCGGGACTGGTCGGCGATGGAGCGGGTGATGGCCTGCCGGATCCACCAGGTGGCGTAGGTCGAGAACTTGAAGCCCTTGCGGTAGTCGAACTTCTCGACGGCGCGCACCAGGCCGGCGTTGCCCTCCTGGATCAGGTCGAGCAGGGGCAGCCCGCTGCGCGGGTAGCGCCGGGCGACCGCGACGACCAGGCGGAGGTTGGAGCGGATGAAGACGTCCTTGGCGCGCTCACCGGCGGCGACCAGGGCCTCGAGTTCCTCGCGGGTGGCGTCCGACCTGGACTCCTCCTCGCCGTCGAGGACCTGTTGCGCGAACACACCCGCCTCGATGGTCTGCGACAGCTCGACCTCCTTTGCGGCGTCGAGCAGCGGCGTACGCGCGATCTCGTCGAGGTACATGCCGACCAGGTCGCGGTCTGCGATCTCGCCGCCATGAGCGCGAACACTGCTTGCCGAGTCGGCCGTCTCGCCGGTGGCGGACTTACGACGGGCGACGGCACGGGTTGCCATGCGTGCTCCCTTGCGATGGTGGGCTGGCGGGTGGTCCTGGTGAACGCCCGGCACTGAGGAGAACCGTCTCCGGGACTCGCTCACTCGCTTCGAGACTGTCTCCGAGTGCCCTGCATCCGTGGGAAACAACGACTGGAATCCGGACAGAATTCCCAACCCGCCCCTCGAATTTTCTGATCATGCAGTACCCTGTTCCGCCGCGCAGGGAGGCGAGATGCCGTCGGAACATGCCGAGGTGCAGGTCAGGCCGGGAGTCGAGGGTGACCTCGACGCCCTCACGGCGATCTACAACCACTACATACGTGAGACGGCCATCACATTCGATACCGCGGTCTTCTCCCCGGAAGAACGCCGCCCTTGGCTGCTCTCCCACCCGGAAGACGGCCCCCACCGGCTGATGGTTGCCACGGACGCGGACTCACAGCGGATTCTGGGGTACGCCACGTCCAGCCCCTACCGGCCGAGGCCGGCGTACCTGACCTCGGTGGAGACCTCGGTGTACGTCGCCCCGGACTCCGTCACGGGAGGTGCCGCCGGCCGGCGCGGGATCGGCACGCTGCTCTACGGGGCCCTGTTCGACGCCCTGGCCGGGGAGGACGTGCACCGGGCCTACGCGGGCATCGCGCAGCCGAACGAGGCGTCCGAGCGGCTGCACGCGCGCTTCGGCTTCCGGTACGTCGGCACGTACCACGAGGTCGGCCGCAAGTTCGGCCGCTACTGGGACGTGGCCTGGTACGAGAAACGCCTGTAGAAACGCCCGTGGAAACGCCCGCAGAAGAACCTGCGGAAGCGCCTGCGGAAGCGCGGAACCGCCCTCATCCGAACTGCACGGACCGCTTCGCCATTCCCATCCAGAACCCGTCGATCACCGACTTCTGCGCGTCCAGCTCGCCGCCGGCCTCCGCCGCGCCCATGGTGACGAAGAGCGGGGCGAAGTGTTCGGTGCGCGGGTGGGCGTACCGGCCGGCCGGGGCCTTGTCCAGGAAGTCGAGCAGGGCGTCCCAGTCGCGGGCCTCCAGGGCGCGCCGGCCCCAGTCGTCGAACTCGGAGGACCAGCTCGGCACGCCCCGGCCGACGTGGCGCAGGGCGGCGAGGTTGTGGGTGAAGAAGCCGGAGCCGACGATCAGCACGCCCTCGTCGCGCAGGGGGGCGAGCTTGCGGCCGATGTCCATCAGGCGCACCGGGTCGAGGGTGGGCAGGGAGATCTGCAGGACGGGGATGTCGGCGGCCGGGAACATCTCGACGAGGGGGACGTAGGCGCCGTGGTCGAGGCCCCGGTCGGGGATGTCCTGGACGGGGATGCCGGGGGCGCGCAGCAGCTTGCGGACGGCCTCGGCGAGTGCCGGTGCGCCGGGGGCGGGGTACCGGACCTGGTAGTAGTGCTCGGGGAAGCCCCAGAAGTCGTAGACGAGCGGGACGGTCTCGATCGCGCCGAGGGCGAGCGGGGCCTCCTCCCAGTGGGCGGAGACCATGAGGATCGCCTTGGGGCGGGGCAGGCCGGCGGACCAGGCGGCGAGCTGGCCGGGCCAGACGGGGTCGTCGGCGAGCGGCGGGGCGCCGTGACTGAGATACAGGGCGGGCATGCGCTCCTGGAGGGTGGCGGACATGGCGGCGGCTCCCGGTGATCCAGACGCTGGTGGTGCTGTCGAGGCTGCTGTCGAGCAAATGCTTTAACTCTCAAGCTCTCACTCGACTCTACGCCCGACTTGTTCAAGTTTCAAGGAGACGGTTCGTACAGTGGAACCCATGAACACGGCACCGGACCCCGCCGCCGCACGGCACCGCTGGCTCACCGACGAGGAACAGCGCATCTGGCGCGCCTACCTGCACGCCACCACCCTCCTGGAGGACCACCTCGACCGGCAGCTGCAGCGCGACGCGGGCATGCCGCACATCTACTACGGCCTCCTCGTCGGCCTCGCCGAGGCACCCCGCCGCCGGCTGCGGATGACCGAGCTGGCGATGCAGGCGAAGATCACCCGCTCCCGGCTCTCGCACGCCGTCGCCCGGCTGGAGAAGAACGGCTGGGTGCGCCGCGAGGACTGCCCCTCCGACAAGCGCGGCCAGTTCGCCGTCCTCACCGACGAGGGCTACGAGGTGCTGCGGCGCACCGCGCCCGGCCATGTGACCGCCGTACGGCAGGCCCTGTTCGACCGGCTCGACCCCGAACAGCAGAAGGCCCTCGGCGAGATCATGCAGATCATCGCCGAGGGCCTCCAGCCCAACGAAGCGGGTGCGGACCTTCCCTGGCTCCGCTAACTCACCGAACGGCCGCCCGCCGGGAGCCCGTCAGTGGGCCACCACCGGCACCGGTACCTCGTCCTCGATGCCCTCGCCCGAGGCCACCGGGGTGGAACCGGGGCGGCCGGCGTTGACGAAGGTGAAGGCGATCAGCGCGGCGGCCGCCAGGATGCCGACGGCGAACCAGATCGCGGCGCTGTAGCCGTGCACCATGCCCTGGAGCTGCACCAGCTGCTGCTGCGGCTTGGCGGTGGCACCGGCGATGTGGTCCTTGACGTACGAGGTGGTCGCCGAGGAGGCGATGGTGTTCAGCAGGGCGGTGCCGATCGCGCCGCCCACCTGCTGCGAGGTGTTGACCATCGCGGAGGCGACACCGGCGTCCCGGGGCTCGACGCCCTGGGTGGCCAGCGACATCGCCGGCATGAACGCCGTACCCATGCCGAGGCCGAGCAGCACCATCGCGGGCAGCAGCAGCGCGCCGTACGAGGAGTCGATCTCCAGCTGGGTCAGCAGCAGCATGCCGAGGCCGGCGACCAGGAAGCCGGGGCCCATCAGCAGGCGGGCCGGGACGCGGGTCATCAGCCGGGTGCCGATCTGGGTCGAGCCGGTGATCATGCCGGCCACCATCGGCAGGAAGGCGAAGCCGGTCTTCACCGGGGAGTAGCCCTTGACGACCTGGAGGTAGTAGGTCAGGAAGAGGAACAGGCCGAACATGCCGATGATCGCGAGGCCCAGCGAGAGGTAGATGCCGCCGCGGTTGCGGTCGGTCACCACGCGCAGCGGCAGCAGCGGGGCCTTGACCTTCGCCTCGACGATGACGAAGGCGAGCAGCAGCACCACGGACGCGACGAACATCGACACGGTCACGGCGTCGCCCCAGCCGTCGGACTCGGCGCGCGTGAAGCCGTAGACCAGCGCGACCAGGCCGAGGGTGGACAGCAGGACGCCCGGGATGTCGAGCGGGTTGCGGTTGCGGCCGCCCTCCGGCTCACGGATGACGAAGTAGGCGCCGGCCGCGGCGACCACGGCGAACGGGACGTTCACGAAGAAGGTCCAGCGCCAGTCCAGGTACTCGGTCAGGAAACCGCCGAGGATCAGGCCGACGGCACCGCCACCGCCCGCGATCGCGCCGTAGATGCCGAACGCCTTGGCACGCTCCTTGGCGTCGGTGAACATCACCGCGAGCAGGGACAGCGCGGCCGGGGCGAGCAGCGCGCCGAACACGCCCTGAAGGGCGCGGGCGCCGAACATCATCGCGCCGGTGGTGGCGGCACCGCCGAGCGCGGAGGCGGCGGCGAAGCCGCCCAGACCGAGCACGAAGGCGCGCTTGCGGCCCCACAGGTCGGCGATCCGGCCGCCGAAGAGCAGCAGACCGCCGAAGGCGAGGGCGTAGGCCGTGACGACCCACTGCCGGTTGCCGTCGGATATGCCGAGGTCCGTCTGGGCGGACGGCAGGGCGATGTTCACGATGGTGGCGTCGAGGACGACCATCAGCTGGGCGAGCGCGATGAAGACGAGCGCTTTCCAGCGGTTGGCGTCACCGCTCGGGACGGAGACGCCGGGAGCCTTGAGGGCTGTTTCGGACATGGAGATACCCACTTCGGGACTTCGTGACTTCGGGAGGTCGGGAGTTCGGGACTTCGTGAGTTCGGACGTCGTGACGAAAGGTGCGGCGAAAAATGACGAGAAAACGGAGTAAGGCGGAAAGATGAAGAAGAGGGACACGGCGGCCGGAGGGCTGCCGTGCCGGGAGGTGGACTCGGGCCGGGAGCGGAACTAATCGGTCAGGAGGCGCGCAGCTCCCTGATGCCGACGGCCCGGCCCGGCAGGGCGGAACGGGCCGGAGCCCGCAGACCGTCGAGGAGCAGCTGGAGATGACGGTGGACGAAGCGGTCGCCGCGCATGCAGTCCGTACCGGCCGGGGGCCGGCTCAGCTGCGCCACGACGATCATCAGGTCGCCGACACCGACGTCCGGCCGGAGCTGACCGGCCGCCTTCGCCCGGCCCATGACCTCCTCGACAAGCTGCTCGACGCGTTCGCGGGCGGCTTCCAGGTCGGGGTGGTGCTGGTCGAAGGTGCTGGACACCATGGGACACAGCGCGCTGATCCGCTCGTCGGCGGCGGCGTGCACGAAGCGCTCCAGGGCGGCGAACGCGTCCCCGGTCTCCGCGAGGGCCAGCTCGGCCGCCTCGGCCGTGCGGTCCATGACGGAGCAGACGACCTCGCGGACGAGGGCGTCGCGGTCGGGGAAGTTGCGGTACACCGTGGCGTTGCCGACACCGGCCCGGCGGGCGATCTCGTCCAGCGGCACGTCGGGGCCGTGCTCGACGAACATCTCCCGGGCAGCGGTGACGATCCGCTCCCGGTTGCGCAGGGCGTCGGCGCGCGGCCGGGGCGCCTTGCGCGGTGCGGGGGCGGTCATGGCGGGCACGGCGTACTCCTTCGGGTCGATGGGGTGCTGCTGAGTCGGCGGGTGCTGCGGGTCCGGCGCGGCGGTACGAGGTGATCCCCCGTCCCACTCGTCCGGCGCCGGAGCCGATCCGGGGAGCCGGTCCCCGTTTCGCTCGGACACAGGGCTAAACGGGGAAACCGTCCCCGGTTATTTCCCGGCCACCGAAAAGATCCCTGTGACCTGAGACACAATCAGCAGCCGCCGGGATTCACCCCCGTGCGGTCCCGCTTTCCCACGATCGGTCTCCTCCAGCGCGCGCCCCCCACGGCCGCGGCACAGGGTGAGCGCAAGGGTGCAGCCGGAGACCGGCGGCTGCCTTGGCGCGAAAGGTCCCCGCATGCAGCCGCCGCCTCGCCGCCGCATACGCCCGCGCCGGTTCGCCGGCCTGTCCGTGGTGACCGCACTGACCCTCGCGGTCAGCACCTCGGCCGGGACCGGGAACCCCACGGCGCTCCCCACCACCGCCGGACCCGTCAACCTGGCCGGCTCCTCCGCACTCCTCCCCTGCATGATCCGTGGCGGCCCGGGCGTGCAGATGACCGAGGGCCTGCCGACCCCGCCCGGCTACTCCCGCTCCACGGGCACCGTCCACGCCCTGACCCTGATGGTCGACTTCCCCGACGCGCCCGGCCGGGGCAACGCGATGGACCGCTTCCACGAATTCTTCCCGCAGACCCAGGAGTGGTTCCGCACCGCGTCGTACGGCCGGCTCGACTACCGCCCCGAGACCCCGGTGCCCACCTGGCTGCGCATGCCGAAAGGCTTCCGCTCCTACGGCATAGAGCGCGGCGCACCCTTCGACCCCGGCTACCGGACCCTGGTCCAGGACATCGTGGCCGCCGCCGACCCGAAGGTGGACTTCCGCGACTACGACCTGCTGAACGTCCTCGTCACCCCGAACGCCGGCCCCTCCGCGCTGGACACCGTGCTGTCCGTGACCTTCGCCGGCAACGACGACTCCCCGGTCGCCGACGGCGTCCGCATAGCCAACGCGTCCTTCGTCTACTCCCGCCAGGACGACGGCTCCGGCTCCTACGCCAGCACCGGCTACCGGGTACTGCCCCACGAGAACGGCCACACCTTCGGCCTGCCCGACCTCTACACCCAGGACGGCGGCGGCGCGGTCGGCCACTGGGACATCATGAGCGAGGACTGGGGCGCCGACAACGACCTGCTCGGCTGGCACAAGTGGAAGCTGGGCTGGCTGGACGGCGGCCAGGTCGGCTGCGCGACGGCCCGGGGCAGCGTCGAGTACAGCCTGACACCGCTCTACAAGACCGGCGGCGGCAAGCTCGTCCTGGTGCCGGTCACCGCGCGCACCACCTACGCGCTGGAGGTCCGCGCCCAGGGCGGCAACGACGAGGCGGTGTGCCGCCCGGGCGTCCTCGTCTACAAGGTCGACACCACCGTCGACACCGGCCGCGGCCCTGTCACCGTCTACGACAGCCACCGCAACAGCGGCGGCTGCACCCGCAGCCCCAACGTCCACGCCGAACTCTCCGACGCCCCCTTCGCCCCCGGCGAGAGCTTCAAGGACCCACGGCACGGCATCGCGATACAGGTACTGACCATGGACGAGCAGGGCAACTGCAGGGTGCGGATCAGTCGGGGGTGAGGGGGGTGGGGAGTGGGGGGTTGGGGAGTGGTTCGTTCGGTGGGGGGTTGGGGAGTGATCGGTTCGGTGGGGCCGGTGAGCCCCTCGGACAGCTGCGACCGGGGAATCACCGTAGGCATGCCCCGATCCCGTACCGGAACTGGAATCGGGCCTACGGTCCGCCTACCGTCCGTCGCCATTGCCGTCGCCGTACGGGACCGGGCGGGCCGACCCGTCGCAGCCCTGAACGCCTCCGCCCACACGGCCTGCCGCACCCTGGGCGACCGCGCCCACACCCTTCTCCCCGCCCTCCACACCACGGCCGACCTCATCCGGCAGGACCCCCACACCGCCTCCCGCCACACCCCCGTCCTGCCAACCTGATCCCATTCCCTCCACCCCGCCCCACCCTGATCCGGTACCCTGTGGACCGAGCGCCCACCAGGACGCCCACCCACGCCTTCGTAGCTCAGGGGATAGAGCACCGCTCTCCTAAAGCGGGTGTCGCAGGTTCGAATCCTGCCGGGGGCACCAGGCAAAACGGCCCGGACCGATCATGGTCCGGGCCGTTTTGACAGCACCAGTTGACGGCAGTCGGCCTTCAGGCGGCCGGTAGGCGGCGCTTGAGCAGCCGGTCCATGTGGCTGATCGCCTCCCGCTGGGTGTCGTGCACGACGTGCGTGTACACGTCCATGGTGATGCTGATCTGGCTGTGTCCGAGGATCTCCATGATGACGCGCGGAGCGACGCCCGCCGCCGTTAGCAGCGTCGCGCAGCCATGCCGCGCGTCGTGCAGCCGGACCACCCGTAGTCCGGCATCGGCCGCGACGCGCGTGAAGGACCGGTAGACGTTCCGCGGCTCGACCGGCCGGCCGTTCCGCGTGGCGAAGACGTAGCCGGTCTCCGACCAGGCGATGTCCGTGCGCGCGAACGCCTCGCGCTGCCTCAGTCGGTGCCACCGCAGCGGCGCGATGCACAGCGCGGGCATCGGCACCACGCGGCTGCGGCGGCTCTTGGGATCGTCGTCGTACAGGGTGCCCCTACGGCGCTGGGTCTGCTGCCGGACGTGCAGGACGCGGTTGTCGAGGTCCACGTCGGACCAGCGCAGGCCCACCAGCTCACCGCGCCGCAGGCCCATGGCAATGGCCAGCACGAACGCGGCGTACAGCGGGTCCCGGCGCGCAGCCTCCAGGAAGGACAGCGTCTCTTCCAGGGTCCACGGCCGGATCTCCCGCTGCTTGACGCGCGGTGGCTCGACCAGCGACGCGACATTCCGTGTGATCAGTTCTTCTCGCACGGCCGCCGTGAGCGCCGTGCGCAGCACCCGGTGCGCTTCCTTTGCGGTCGCGGCCGTGTGGACGTTCTGCACTCGGGTGATGAAGCGGCGCACGTCGGCGACGCTCAACGACTCCAGCCGCCTCGTGCCCACCAGGGGCACGAGGTAAAGCCGCACGTGCGCCTCGTACTTGTCGTACGTGCTGAGCTTCCGGCGCGGCTCGACGTAGTGCTCCAGCCAGTACGGCAGCCACTCAGAGAGCTTGGCGGAACGGGTCGGCGTCGGGATGCCCTGGCGGTCACGGCGCACCAACTCCTGACGCTTGGTGTCGCACTCTTCCCACGTGGTGCCGTAGACGGTCTTGCGCTTGCGCGTGCCGTCAGGCTGGGGAACGTACACCCGCGCTTCGTAGCGGCCATCCTTGCGCTGCCAGATGCTGCCGGCGCCGTTGGGGTTCCTCTTACGGGAGACCATCAGGCTGCGTTCTCCTCAAGTCGGTCTTGCATGTAGTGGCGTACGGCGTCGACCGGGATGCGGCGGGCACGGCCGGACGTGTAGCTCGGGAGCTGCTTGGAGCGGATGAGGTCGTAGACCTTGCTGCGGCTTAGCCTCAGAGCGGTCATGACCTCCGGGACGGTGAGGGCTTGGGGGTCGCTCGCGACGACGGTCAGCACGTTGAGACCTCCGGAAGAGGACAGGGCCTAGGGCTGATTCGGGGGCTCGTCAGGAGCCCGCGTGTGTCCGAGGTTCGGATTTCTGCGTCATCGGGTCACGCACGTCATTTCCGGCTCTGACTTGCTGCTATGCAGTGACGCGGGCCGCTCGGGGCGTGTCACAGGACGTGGCGGGGTTCTGTCATCCGTGACGCGGGTGACGCGAGATGACGCAGGTGTCGGCCTTCTGCGTCACCGCTCTAGCCGCAGGTCAGGGACCGTTTTCCGGTCTGTGGTGACGTGGGTGACGCAGCGTCTCCTTTCTTAGGACAAAAAGTGGGTGGTCTCTGTGGTGGTGTGGCTCGGCTCAGGACGTGAAGGAGCCGCTTCGCGGCGCGACTTGCGCAGCGGCGGCAAGCCGCCGGAACAGCAAGAGGAGCACCGCAGGGGCGATGGGTGCTCCTCTTGCTTGTTCGGTGTGGCGCCGGGTGGCGCGGGTCAGAATGCCGCTTCCTGCTGGTGCAGGGCGCGGGCGGCGGTGCGGGTCATTTCGATGTAGCGGGCGGCGCTGGTGCGGCCCCAGTCGATGAAGACGCCGCGTGCGGCGAGGGTCGGCTGCAGCCGCTTGAGCCGGTCGGAGAGGACCTTGCCCGTGGTGGGCCAGCCCTTGGGCAGGGGACGGCACTCCTCGCCGCTGTAGAGAGTGGTGAGGCAGTGCAGCCACTCCGAGGACGTCATGCGGACTTCCGCGCCCGCGTCGAGCCCGGTGGCGTGCTTCAAGACCGTCTGCGCGAGGAGGTCACCCTCGATCACGTCGTCGTTGAGGTCGTCCAGGCTGGCCCGGTAGGCGGCCAGCGAGCCGAAGCCGGTGGCCGCGTCGAGCTGCGCGCACAGGTGGGCGAAGTCGGCCATCCGCAGGTCGGTGGGGGTCTCCGCTTGGGCAGCCCGCACCTTCACCGTCAGGTCCAGCAGGGAGCCGAGAACGACCGGCAGGATCTCCGCGTACTCCGCCCACAGCTCCGCCTCGGTCCGCCGTACCCGAGGGCGCACGAGACGCAGCGGGAGGAGGCGTTCGGCGAGGTCGGGGCGGATGACGCCGACGTCGATGCCGGTCAGGAGCATGGGGCGCCGGTAGCGGGAGCGGACGACGTCGCCGTCGGTGAAGAGCGCCCGCTTGATGCTCTCGGCGCCGGTGACGATGCAGCACATGAGGTCGGACAGGTCCGGGGGCAGGTGGGAGAGGTTGTCCAGGGCGGTGACCCATCCGGCGGCAACGGCCGTGATCATGTTCTCCTCGTCCTTGGGAGCCCGACGCAGGTCACCGCTCATCCCTTCGATGATCCGCACCAGCATCCGGCCGCCGGTGGACTTGCCGGCGCCCTGCGGCCCGGTGAGGAACGGTGCGGGCACGGGCACGGACGGTTCCAGGCAGCCGATGAGCCAGGCGAGGGCCAGGCACTCGGTCTCGGCGCTGGCGAAGTTGCACAACCTGAGCAGGAGGTCGATGCCCTTGCCGTCGGTGTCCTTGGCGGGCAGGGGGAGTTCGCCGGTGAGCTGGGTGCGCCGCCAGCAGACTTCCTGCGGGGCGGGGGTGAGGATGTCCCAGCCGGTGGGGTGGATACGGACGGATTTGCCGTCGTCGCGGCCCAGGTCGAGCCAGGTCGCCCCGTCGAATCCGGGTGCGACGCGGATGTGGGTGGGTTGTACGTCCTCGGTCAGGGCGAGTGCTTCGATCAAGTCCAGCGCCTCCTTGAGTGCCGTGCCGTTGAACACGCCGATGCCGTCCTTGAAGAGGCCGACCATGAGTTCCTGCCTGTGGCTGCCGGTCGTGCCCTGGGAGCGGATGGGCCGGGCCACGGGGTGGCCGTTCTTCTGCGCGTAGACGGTGCCGTCGACGGTGCGGAAGTAGCGGAAGTGCGCTTGTGCGTAGTCGGTGATGATCTGGCGGGCCGGGGTCTTCTCGTCCTCGGACATGACTCACATCCCCAGTGCGGTGCGGGCGTTGGTCCACGCGTCGGTGCAGTGCCGCGGGGATTCGCCCTTAGCCTGAGCGGCAGTGAACAGCCGTGCGACGTGGGCGTCGGTGAGGCAGCCGCACCGGCCGTGGGCGGACAGCACGGCGAGGAAGGTGCGGTAGACGGTGTTGTGGATGGCGCTGCGGGCCTCGGTGATGCGCTGCTCGGCCATGGCGATCCCGCGTTCCAGGTAGGCGGGCGTGCGGTGACGGCACTCCCCGCCCCCGGTCTGGGCGGGCACGGTGATGGGATGCGGCGCCGGCCGGACCGGTGAGGGTTCCTTCACGGTGAGCGCGCGCACGACGTCCGGTAGCGCCGTGATGGTGCCGGTGCCGTGGCCCAGCCACCGCGCGTAGGCCATCGCCGACTTGATGTCGACGCCGTCGCGTACGCCGTTGGCGGACTGCATCGTGCCCCGGTAGATCCAGTGCTCTCCGCGCGTGGTGGGCACGGTCCGGGTGGGCGGCAGGGTCTCGCGCGCCCAGGCGACGGCGGCAAGGTTGTCGAGGTCGACGACGGTCAGCCCGGCCCCGCCGGGGTGGTAGGCGACGGCCACGGCCTTACGCCATGCCGAGGCCCACGCGGGGGAGGTGAGGATGCGCGGGTCGGTGGTGGCGGCGGCCCAGGCGTGGCAGGGGGCGGGGCACTCGCAGGGCCCGGCGGCCTTCATGTTCGGGCGTCCACCGCAGGCGTTGTCCGCACAGGCGTGGCAATTGCCGAACGGCACCTTTCCCCGCAGGGGCAGTACGGGCAGGCCGGCGGCGGCGAGTTCCAGCGCGGTTGGCAGGTGGGTGACACTCATGCCGCCGCCCCCAGCCCGGGCGTGATCACGGTGAGGAAGGCGCGTCCGATCCACTCGGCGTAAGCGGGCGGGATGGCCTCGCAGACTCCCTTGATGGTGGTGATCCAGGGAGTGCCCATGGCTTGGGCCGCCGCCCGCTGCCACGCCTTGGAATGGCGTCCGCCGGTGATGGTCATGAACGGTCGTTCGGGCGTGGGCAGGTAGCCGTTGCGGGTGCACCGCTCCACGTGTGTGGGGTGAGTGGGGGCGGTGAGCGGGAGCGACGCCTCGAAGAGGCGGTGGCGGTAGAGGCGCAGGCCGAACATGGGCCCGCACAACATCACCGGGTCGATCATCTTGGAGTGTGCGGCCTCCACGTTCTCGATCACGTAGGGGCGGCCGACGGTTCGCATGGCTTGGCGGGTGGGGGCGATCAGGTCCGGATACGTCTTGTGGTTGTAGGCGTTGAGCGGGGTGTAGAGCTGGCACGGCGGGGAGGCGTGGATCAGGTCGTACTCGTCACCGTGCGCTCGCAGGTAGTCGATGGCGTCGCCGTGGATGAACGTGAACGGGTACTCGTCGGCGCAGGTGGCGTCCAGGTCGACGCCGACGACGTCGAAGCCGGCCAGGTGGAAGCCCATTGCCATGCCGCCGCGGTGGCAGTACAGGTCCAGCACCCGGGGCCGCCGGGCGGGCCTGGTTGGGCGTAGGGGGGTGGGGTGGGTCATGCTGGAGACCTCCATCAGGTCAGTCCCGAGACGGGTGGAGAAAAGGGCGGCCGCGTCTTGTGGTGAAGGGGCGGCCGCCCGCGAAAGCGCCCGCCGCGCGCGACACGCGCCGGCGGGGGCGTGGAGTGGATCCCGCTGGTCGGGCGGCGGGATGTGGGAGTTTCGGGGGCGTTGTCAGTACGGCCCGCTACGTTGATCACGTGAGCCGTCCCTTTGCCGCGCGAGTGCGTGGCCGGCGGGTGGGGCGGGTGTCGGGCAACGGAGGAGTCACGTGACGGCGTGGTTGATGTACCTGGGCGCGGAGGCCAAGCGTGTGGGCGGGGGGTATGACGACAACCCCTCCACCCACTACAGCTGGGATAGCAGGGTGCCCAACGCGGCCCATGTCCAGGTCGGGGACACGATCGTGCTGTGGGATGGGGAAACCCTGTTGGGTCTGTCCGTGATCGAGGACATCGCCACCGGCACCGGCACCAAGGACCTCAGCTCGTGCCCCTCGTGCGGGAAGGCTGACATCGCCGAACGCAAGACGATGACGCCGAAGTACCGCTGCTGGACCACGACGTGCAAGGCGGAGTTCGACACCCCGGCCGTTGAGACGGTCCCGGTCATCACCTACCGGGCC
The DNA here is from genome assembly GCF_000720135.1 of Streptomyces sp. NRRL S-1022. Lineage (GTDB taxonomy): Bacteria > Actinomycetota > Actinomycetes > Streptomycetales > Streptomycetaceae > Streptomyces. Next base: position 230,659 of record NZ_JOIU01000008.1, read on the forward strand.
CGCTATGAGGCCGGCTGGATCGAGCTACGCGGCCATGTCTCCGCGCCCGAGCTGCGCGCGCTGTGTGAGGAGCCCAAGTCGCAGAACGCCTTGCGGCGCCTGCGCTGGGAGGACTTCCGCGCCCGGGTGGAGACGGGCAAGAACGCCACCCCCCTGGACATCGCGGACAACACCCGCAAGGTCATCGCCGGCGGTCACAGCACTAGGACGGTCCGCGCCCGCAACGGCCAGGCCGCCTTCCGCGCCAGCCTGTTGGAGCAGTTCGGCGAGGTCTGCGCCTTCCTCGGCCCGATGCCCGCGGCGGTCTTGGAGGCGGCCCACCTGTACAGCTACGCCGCCAACGGCACCCACCACACCTACGGCGGGCTGCTGCTGCGCCGCGACGTCCACCGCCTGTTCGACCTCGGACAGATCGCCATCGACCCGAACACGCTGACCCTCGACGTCGCGCCCAGCGCTCGCGTTTACCCGGACTACGACAAGCTGCACGGCCAGCCGCTGACCGTCCCCGTCACCAAGGCACACAAGAAGTGGATAGCGGAGCACTGGGCCATGCACCGCGGTACCACCGGCCTTATCCCCGGCCAGAGCGCCAGCGCTTCCGCAGAAGTCCCGCACGCTCTGGCCTGACAGCAACCGCCGTCGGCATAGCTAGCCGTGGAAATGGTTGCGCTTGAAGACGGCCTTGCGGATGTTCACCGTGGTCCCGCCACGGTGGTTGCTCGCGCCGAAGACTTGCACGGCGATCCAGCCGCCGAAGAGGACGGCCGCGAGGATGACGAGCTGTTGGATGAGCGCGGCGAGCGCGGCGATGAACGTGGTCAGCAGGAACAGCCCGCCGCACACGGCGCCGAACCCGATGCCTCCGAAGGCGATGTTCACCGCCGTGCGGGACACGGCCGGTTTCGCGGCGACGGGTTCGGGCTTGGCGGGCTCGATGGCGTAGCCGGTGACGATTCGCCCGTCGGGCAGGACCACGCTCGCGACCGTCGGCACCGCATTGGGCTGCACGGGCATGAGCGGCGCCGGTACCGCCGTGGTGAGGGTGATCGGGGTCGGCTGGTGGACCTCGACGGTGCGCTGTACGGGCATGCGAGGGGTGTTCTCGGGGTGCATGTGGAATCCCTTCCGGCGCTCGGTCAGGGAGGCGCAGCCACCCCCTTGCGGGGTGGCTGCGGAGAGGGTTTTTGGGGGTCTGACCTGCGGGCCTCCCTAACTCCCTGATGGATCATTTGTGCTGGTCAGGGCCAGGGAGGCGGGTCAGGGAGGGGTTCAGGGAGTTCTCCCTGCCTCCCTGACCCGCACGCGGTCGCCTCCCTGCGGCCAGGAGGCGGAAGCGGAACCGTCGGAGTCGCGGTTGGCGAGGGCGCGGGCGACGCGGTCGCGAGCGACGACCATCACGCCGTCCGACTTGTACGGCTCGGCGCCGGCGTCGTCCAGGACGCGCTTGAGGTCGATGAACGACCAGCCGCCGTAGGCGTCCGGGTTCCGGGTGGCGAGCCGCGCCAGCACGTCCTTGGTGCGTACGCGGGGCGCGTCGCCGATGACGGCGGCGATATCGGCGAGCGAGTCGTGTTCGGCGTCCCGCTCGATGGCGTGCAGGGTGACCACGCCATCACGCAACGCCTTGGCGCGGTCGGCGATCGCCTCCGCGTCGTCGGTGCTGATGTAGTGCGTGCGCACGGTGATGGACGACTGGCCCTTGGGGATCTCGATGCCGTCGGAGGCGACGACCAGGGTGCCCTTGTCCAGCCCCGGGCGCAGCAGGTTGGGGGCCGCTCCGCCGTCGACGGCCTTGTCCCCGAGCGCCATGCGGGCCTGCGACTCGGTGCCCAGCGCGAGCGAGGCGCGGGTGTGGGCGCCCTCGCGGACCAGCTTGGGAAGGTTCTGGTCGGTGGGGTCCTGGGTGCCCTGCCACAGCAGCACGTTGACCGCGCGCCCTTGGTTGTGGATCTTTCGGGCGGCCATGAAGTAGCGGGAGGTCGAGCTGGACCCACCGTAGGGGCGCTTGTCCTCGTCCTTGACGGGGCACATGAACGCCACCTGCGCCTCATCCACGATGACGATGAGCGGCGGGAACTCGGTGCCGGGCGGCGCTTGCAGTCGGCGGTTCATCTCCTCGACGGCGTCCTCGGCCATCTCCGTGACCTGAATGACGTGCTCATCGGTCGGCCCCTGGATGAGCCGGGTGGCCAAGCCGTCGAACATGGCCCAGTCACCGACGCCCTTGAGGTCGCCGAGCCAGAACTCGACCGACCGGTCCAGCGCCAGCCACAGGGCGAGCGCGCGCAGGGCTGCGGTCTTGCCCTGGTTGGACAGACCCGTGATGAGCAGGTGCCGCTGATACAGGCTCAAGGCGGCGGCATCCCCGCGCAGGTCCTGTCCCCACGGGGCTTTGCCCTTGGCGTAGTCGGCGGTCAGCGTCTGGTCGGTGACGAGCGGGGACGGGCCGATCGGCTCGTCCAGCGCCCCGGAGTCGGCCACCCACAGCCGGACCGTGCGGGCCGCCTGCGGGATGGTGATGAACACCTCGTGCTCATGCCGGGTCAGGTTCTCGGCGAGCTTGCGGCGCTTGCCCTGCACCTCGTTGGTCGACACCCCCGACGGGAGGGTCACGTCGACCTCGACGCCGCACCCGGCGATCCGGATCGGGGACAGCATCGAGGCGCCGGCGTCGCCCATCTCGGTGATGGCCTTACGCAGCGCCGGGACGCCCAGGTCGCGCAGGGCCTTGACCACGATGGACGGGGTGATCGGCTCGCCCTCGCCGTTACGTACGCGGTCGGGCAGCGCCCACTGCGGGGCGGCGTGCTGGTGGGCACCGACCGACCACAGCGCGAGCAGCGCGAGGAAGGGGCCGATCGCGATCGCCGGTCCCCAGACCACCCGCACGATCGTGATCATCAGGTTGATGAACTTGATGACCGCCATCAGCGGCGTAACCACGTCGGACGGGTCCTTGGTGGCGACGGCCATCGCGACGCCCAGCAGCACCAGACCGCCGATGCCCATGCCGGCGCTGACGGCCGCGCCCTTGGCGGCGTCGAGGGGGGAGTGCAGCAGGTCCATGCGGCGGCGGTGGCGGGCCTCCCGGTAGCGCTGCCCGCGCTCCTCCCACTCGGCGGCGGCCTCGTGGTTGCCCGCGGCTTCGGCCGCGCGGATCATTCGCTCGTACCGGGCGGCGGTACGGCCGTCCCAGGTACGGCGGGCCACGATCCGCGCCCCGCCGGCCACGTACAGGCTGTGCCGGGCCATGGCGCGGGCGGCGGTGCGGGTGTTGTCGTGAGTGACGGCAGTCTTGATGGCGCGACCCGAGCGCACCCACAACGGCACGGAAGGCGGGTCGGGGACCACGGTCAGCGTGGTCACGGGGGCCGGGGCGGCGGGCGGGTCGGTGTCCTTGTGCAGGCGGACGACGTTTGCGGTCATGCTGGATTCCTCCTGACCGCCCGGATCAGGGCGGGAGTTGAGGGGCGCGTCGGGGTGGCCGGTGGGCGCGGTCACCACCAGCGGGATTCCTTCTTGGGCACCAGGTAGGGGTGGCCGTTGACCATGTGGTCCACGCACTGCGGGCAGTCCTCACGCGGGCGCAGCTTGCGGTGAATGCTGCGGTCGTGGGCGTGCTGCCAGCACTGCGGGCACTGGCCCGAAGGCGTCTGCTGCGCCGCCATGGTCACCACCACCCCGACGACTTCTTGGCGGCCTTGGCGGTGGCGGCCTGGTTCACGATCCGCTGCCGCTCGGTCTTCAACGCGGCGATCTCCGTGACCAGCCGGGTCTCGGCGCTCTGCCAGGCGGTGTCCATCCGCCGGTCCGCGCTAGCGGTGCCGTTGCCCCGGTGCAGGCTGCGCGCGCCGGACACGATCGCGCCCAGCACGGCGCGGCGCTCGCTCCCGGTCAGCGGCCACATCTCGCGGTTCTGCACCGCCGCGAGCTTGCGTTCGTTCTGCTGGATCGCCTTGTCCAGGCGGCGGGTGTCGGGCTTGCCCATCGTCAGGCACTCCTCAGAGAGTCGGAGGGTTCAGGGAAGGCGCAGGGGGTGCACATGCCGAGCGAGGGCGGGATGACGTAGCCCGCATCTCGCCGGCACTGCGGGCAGATGCGGCGGGCGCGGTTGGCCTTGGCCAGCGCCGCCCACCTGGCCGGCGTCATCGGCCGCACAGGCTTGGCCAACTCCACGCGGTACAGGTAGGCGACCAGCGGCCCGCGCCGGCGGCGTGGACGTTCGAGCTGCGCGGCCACGTCCTGGCCACCCGGCCGCAGACCCCGCGCACGAAGTTGGCGACGGGTGGCGTATCCGTCCGGGGCCAGGCGCCACCGGAACACCGGTAGCGCCCCCATCAGGCGACGCGCTTCCAGGCGGCCCGCAGGCGGACCTCGGATGCGGAGTGGCCGGCCGCCCGGAACCGGCTCGCCATCTCCCGGTAGGACAGGGCGGGGATCTGGCTGTGACGGATCTCCTCGACCAGCGCGTCCAGCGCCTCATCGGAGAGCGCCGGTCCCTCCAGCGCGGGCGCCGAAACCGGCTCCACGGGGCCCCACACGGGCAGTTCCCAGCGGGGGGTGACACCGGGTGTGACGCGGGCCGTCACGCTGGTCAGCGCCCTGCCGGTCTCCTCACCGGCACGGGCCGCCTCCAGCGTCGACCACGCCCCGGCCAGGGTCTGAGCGGTCTTTGCCTGGACGCGTGCGACGCGGGCACCGGCCCCCGTCACGGCCGCAAGCCGGGTCTCCTCGGTGGCCGCTTCGGCACGGAGCCGGGCGCGGGCCACGGCCGCTTCGTCGCGGGCCTCCTGCTGGATTCCCCGGATCTCCTCCAGCGCGGCCGGGGTCAGCGCGGTGCGCTCCCACAACCCGTGGACCAGCCACAACGCTTTCGCCGCGATGGGCAGCCAGGCCACAGCCAGCCACGCGCCAGCGGAGCCAGTGCTGGTGAGGGCGTGGGCGACCAGGACGCCGGCCGCGACGAGGCCGAAGCACCAGCCGACGCCGGTCACGACATGCGAGTGGTCGCCCTGCGCGGCGAGACGACGCTCATACGCGAGGGTGGCCAGCCATCCCCCGTCGATCCCGAGACCGACGACCAGAGCGACCGGCCACGGCACCGCCGTACCCAGCCACATCACGACCACGGCCAGGGTGAGCACCATGGACACCGCCGTCATCGCAACGGCCGGCAGCACGGTCTTGGCCTTCACGCCGCACCCCCAGGCAGGCTCACCGTGGCCGTGCGGTTCGCCAGCGCCGCCCGCTCCGCCAGCACCCGCGCCAGCGCGCGGCGCAGACGACGCGCGTCCAGCTCGGACGGCGTGCGGTCCAGCGTGATGATCTGCGCGTCCAGCAGGTCGACCTCCGCAAGGATCAGCGGCATCTCCAGCTCGATCGCGTCCAGCTCCGCACCCGTCGGCTCCATGAAGTCGGCGAACGCGGTAACAGCGTCCTGAACAGTAACGATGTGGCTCATTGGGTCTGGTTCCTCTCACACAGGAACGGCCCGAACAGCGCCCCCGGTGTTCCAGCACCGGGGGCGCACGCCGTTGAAGTCGGAATCTCCGGCTCCCCTCAGCGCTGCTCGTACGAGACGAGCAGCGGAGGCAACCGGCCGCAGCGAGCTGCGGTGGATGAGTGGTCTCTTTCGGGGACGCGGCTGCCGGATCAAGGAACAGCTCGCTAGGGCCCCGTTGTAGGCAGAGACCAGACCTTTCGGTCTGCCATCCGGACTGCCAAGGGATCGCCCGCTAGGCAGACGACTGTCCGGTGCCCTCGGCCCGCTCTGTCCCGGGCCCCTTTGCCTCGATCACGCCCCTTTGAGCGCAGGCGTGTTGAGGTCTTGCACCCGCTGACCGGACACCGATCAGCGGGAACATCCCTAAGGTTCCCTAGGGTTCCCTGCGGTGTCAAGCGGTAAGCTAGGGAACCGCAGGGAACCGCTGATGAGGGAGCTGACGACATGGCCGGTCAGGCCGACAATCGGGCGCCGTACGCGAAGATTGCCGCGCACTACACGGAGCTGATCGAGTCCGGCCAGCTACCGCCGGGATCACTCCTGCCGAGCATCAAGAACCTCTCGGAAGAGTGGGGGGTGAGCACCGCCACCGCTGAGAAGGCTCTGCGCAAGCTGCGAAACGAGGGTCTGGTCAGGGGTATCCACGGGATCGGGACGGAAGTTCTCGACCGCCCCGCTCCCATGTCCTCGGGATCTCAGCGTCAGGATCGTGGCCGCCGTACCGGCTCAAGTTGGGGTTCCGGCGAAAGGTCCGACTCACACGAGGCCGCTGTAGTGCCTGCCCCTCCGGATGTGGCACAGGCTCTAGGCATCGAGCAGCGTTCCGACGTGATCCGCCGGCGTCGGGTGTACAGGGACCGACACGGCATCGTCGCGCACAGTACGTCGTGGATTCCGGCTCAGTACGGGAAGCTGATCCCGCAGTTGGCGGTGAGCGAGCGGTTGACAGGGGGTACATCGCTCCAGCTCATCGCCGAGGCGACGGGCCTACCGATCACTCATCGGATCGATACCGCCTCCGCGCGCCTGCTGACTGCGGATGATGCGCGGCTCTTGGAGCTGGACCCCCAGAATCCGCCGACGGAACCCGTGGTCGTGATGACGGCCAAGTTCGTCGACAGCGAGGGCAACGTCGTGGAGTACGGCGTGGACCTCGGGGGCCCCGGCCGGACCTGGCGAACAGAATCCGAGGTTTTCCAGTGACAGCCATCGACGACACGCTCCTGAGCGTGCTTGAAGACCGCATGGGCACTCTCCTCACCGCTCGACGTACTGGACGACTCACCCCCGAAGCCGAAGCGGAGATGTCCATGATCTCCCAGACCCTGACGAAGCCGATGCCCGCACGCCCTCCGTTCTGCGTCCTCATGGCCGGCCTCCCCGGCTCCGGCAAGACCACCCTTTCCCGGGCGCTCACCGATCGCGGATTCGTGCGCCTGTGCCCGGACGAAGAGATGTACCGGCGCCACGGGGTGTACGGCGTGGACTTCCCCCGGGGCACTTTCCCGATCCTGGAGCGTCCCGTTCTTGAAGACGTAGCGGTCGAACTGCGGCAGCTACTTCAGTCAGGGCACGACGTTGTGGTCGACCACGGCTTCTGGACACCCGACGACCGCGCCCGGTGGCGAGCCACCGCCAGGGACGCCGGCGCAACCCCGGTGCTCGTGTATCTCGAAGCGACCCACGCAGAGCTTTGGTCCAGAATCAGCAAGCGCAATGAGGCCCACGAGCACGATCCGAACTCCATCTACTTCTCCGAAAGCGACCTCCTGCGATACCGCACTCGCTTCATTCCTCCCCATCAAAACGAATCACACCTGACGTATAGCGGTGATCCCGCAGACGTGATCGCGGCTTTGGACACAGCGGTTTCCTGACACTGCCCCACTTCAATACTGATTACTGGGTCTGACGGGAGTCCTCATGCCACACCCCGATTACAACTACAGAGCAGGTGTGCTCATCGGTTCGAGAGGTCCGGCGGCTGGAGAACAGAAGAACGGGCCCTTGAGTCCGCGCCAGTCACGTGACGGAGCGCTTCTCGAACACACAAAAGCGGATGTTGAGTTGTGGCATAGACACTTGCAGGAGGCTTGGACCGAGAACACCGGCGGGCGGAATAGCGAGACGCCTACGACTCACTTCATTAGCCTGTACGACCCTAAAATGGCGACCGTCGAGCGAGCAATCGCCGAATGCCGGGAGTTTTTGTCCCAGTTCTCGGACCGCCCCGACTGGAATGGCGGTTCCCTCAACTTCATATTCGCCGGACACGGAACGACGCGAGGGGACCTGGTTCTCGCGGACGCAAAACTGTCGCCTGACCAGCTCATGTGCTGGCTGGCGGAACGGCAAACACTGGATGGCCCTAGCCGCAAGCTCCAGCTTGTTCTCGATTCTTGTTATTCGGGAATGACTCTGGCTCAATTGATGTGCCACGAGTCCCATCGAACGAGAGTCCTACTCGTCGACGCCTTTGCCGCAGCGATGCACGACGAGAAGGCTTGGGAACTCACGTCACTCGGGCATGGAGCCCTCAGTTACAGCATGGCGAGCGTAAACTCGCTGAACATTGGCGGGAATCCGAACCTCGCTTTGGCGATCGAGATTCAAGACGAGGAAGAAATCCGGAAGTACCTCTACCGAGCCGCCCCAAACCCTGTCTCTTATCTCACGAATGCAGATCAACACTCGCTGGAGCTGACCAACGGGCACTCTCTATCAATCAAGGGACTGGGCACCCTAGATATTTTTCGCCAGACGACACCAGATGAAATTTGCGAGCACCTAGAGCAACTTCGGAGTGCAGCGAATCTAGGTGCATCCAATGTCAGATCCATTGAGTAACGAGACGAGGGATCTTCCAAGACGGCAGGCCCCGCTACTGCTCGCTCTGGCCGGCGTCGGTCACCCCGCATGGCTACGCCAGGGCGGTCCTGAAGGTCGGCGTGGTCGCGCTCGATGCTGGCACAGTGCACAACGGCCTGCACTCACGGCCGCCCTTAAGGCGGAAGCGAACGCAAGTTGCCATACCCGAAGACACTCGGCAGGCTAACAAAACAGCGCGATCGAGACTGACTACCTCACCATGGGCGATTGGCTCGCTCTGGTACCGCAGTCCGCAGCGGGGTTGTGCCAGCCAAGTGACCAGCCATGGCTCAGATCCTTACACCAGGTCAGCCTCGGACAGGCGTTGCCAGGCTGTTTCAACGTGAGCCTCCGTAAAGAGGCGCTCCTTTCGGTGATTCCATGCCCTGATGCACGCGGTCACCGATTCGGGGCTTGGCGGAGGCGTCACCAGTTCTTCAGCAGCGAAGAGAACGGTGCTCAATAGTTCCATGCCAAACGCGTCTTCGAAGCCTGCCGTTAGACTTTCGAACCTGGCCGCGATTTTTTCGAACTCCGGGTACTGCTTCAAGAACTGCTCAGCTTCGGTGACGGAGTCTTTGTTAAGCTCCAGAATCGCCTGGGCTCCGCTAGTGCCGTCGCCAAAACCCGTGACGAAGTGACCTTCCATCGCGGAGACTGCCCTATCAAGGGGTTGCGAGTACGGGCCATAAATGCCCTTCTCAAAGTGAAGCCCCAGTGGCAGATGCAGCTTCTGCAGAAGGTAGACAACTTTGTGCGCTTCAAGGAGCGAAACGCGTGGTTCAAAAGCGAGGCCGCGTGAAATTCCACTTCTGATGTACCGATCGAGCGCAGCAAGAAAAGCTGCACGTTCACGCGTCATTGCGGGTGCCTGAGTGGCATTTGGCATCGATGATGCGTTAGGCGCACCAGACGGCTCGTAAACGCGAACTTCGACCCCAGGAATAGTTCCCAAGGTCTGACGGATCATTGGCTCAACTTCAGGCCAGGGAAGTCCGCCATTTCCACAACCTAGAGGTGGTACTGCGATGGACTTGATCCCACGCTCAACGATTTCGTCACGCAGTGCTACGAGCCCCGAGGCGATATCTTCGATCCGTGACGGCGCGCGCCAGTGGCGCTTCGTCGGGAAGTTGATGATGAACCGGGGGCCGCCCACTTGCTCGACCTCGTGTACGTGCATCCGGCCGACCATGACGTCGCCACGATCGCAGGACGCCTTGTAGTCCTTGAAGTTCTCCGGATAGGCCCGCTTGAACTGCAAGGCGATGCCCTTGCCCATGACGCCCACGGTATTGACCGTGTTAACAAGGGCATCGACATCTGCTAGAAGCAGGTTGCCGGTGCCGCGCGTGATCATCGCTATCCTTCCTTGGGGCTCGTTCGTTACCGCTAGGTCAGTAGTACCACTCAGGTCTGACAGTCACCGGAAGCTCCGCCCCTGCCTCCCGCAGTAGGTGTCGTACTTGCTGAGCGTGATCATGATCGTAGACCGCCACCTCATGCACAGATGTCACGGGCAGATACTCATGAACCAGTAGCTCCGCCATGCGCCGGCGCATGCGATCCCCGTCATCGGCCGTGTTGTTCCAGTACCTTGCAGCCATGATCTCCCAGTCGACAACGCTTGGCATCATGCTCAAGTCGGTGAAGTGCCTGGTGATCGCGCTTGCACAGTTGCCGTCGCTGAACACGTAAGGCCTGTGGGACTCCATGATGCCGTCGACGGACGTGACCAGGTAGACGAGTGGTGCCTGCCCGTCCTGGTAGGTGGCTACGCCGCCCCGGCTGATTACGTAGAGCATGGGTGAGCGCGGGGCAAAGTAGAACGGGACGTAGTCAGCTGGACAGCCGTATGGCGGGACAGTGATCTGTCGCAACCGCCGTTCAGCTTTGACCGCCCTGTCTCCGCACTCACTCAGCACGCCCCCTCGGCTCTGCATGACGGTGTCCGAGACCAGCTGCTTCTCGGCGAGGATGCCACGCAGGTTGCTCACGTGCGTGAAGTGGAACAGCTGTCGTTCCCCAACGTTCATCACAAGAACTGAGTAGACCACAGCCGTGACTGGCCACGTCAGCTGGTTGACCGTCAACCATGCCTCGGTGTACTGACCTTGACGGCAGTCCTTGACGGCAACGGCGGTGGACATTGCCGTATCGGGAGGCACAACCCTGCACCTCGCCGATGGCCACGGCCGACCACGTACCTGACCTGGGCACTCGCGAAAAGAACTCCTAAAGCGGGTGTCGCAGGTTCGAATCCTGCCGGGGGCACCAGGCAAAAGGCCCCGGACCGATCATGGTCCGGGGCCTTTGACATCCACTTCTGACATCAACGCGGGCGGGACGGGGTGCATCCGGCGTGACGAGAGACGAGGGCCTCGACCGGTTGAGGCATCTGGCACGAGCTCGGGCACTCGGACGTCACGTCGGCTCTGACCGCCTGATCCAAGCCGGCCTGGACGCTCTCCTGGCCGATGTCGATTCCCCGTCGCTTGCCCTCCTGGCCGGCCTGGGCCGCCGTGAGGAGCATGAGGCACAGGAGCTGTTCGACCACGTCGTGGACGAGCTGGGATTGGTCTTTGAGGCACCTGCGGACCCGATCGCCGCCAAGTGGGCCCTGGCCCACTGGCTGGCCGCTCAGATCGTCGACGGTTCCTTGGACCCGGCGACCGGAGCCGACCTCATATGGGTCGAAGCGGCGATGGAACTCGACTACCCCGACCGCCTGCAGCCGATCGTCGAGTGTGCCATCCAACTGGGCGACTGGAACGCCGATTGGAGCACTCCGCTGGAGCAGCTCAAGGAAGAGGTCCTTGTCGCCGCCCGCGCGTTTGTTGAGGGCGGAGGGCCTGAAACCAAACTCTGAAAGGCCACAAAGCCCCAGGACTGCCATGGCCCGGGGCTCCGCGTCTCGTATGGGGGACAACGGCGGTGGTCAGCTCGAATCGGGACGCCTCTTCAACAGCCGGTCCATGTGGCTCATGGCCTCCCGCTGGGTGTCCTGCACGACGTGCGTGTAGACGTCCATGGTGATGCTGATCTGAGAGTGGCCGAGGATCTCCATCACGACGCGGGGCGCGACTCCAGCCGCTGTGAGCAGGGTGGCGGTGCCGTGGCGTGCGTCGTGCAGCCGGATGACGCGGAGGCCGGCGGACTGGGCGACGCGGGTGAAGGAGCGGTAGACGTTCCGCGGCTCGACCGGGCGGCCGGTGCGGGTGGTGAAGACGAAGTCCGACTCACGCAGGCGGCCGCCTCCAGTTCGTTGGTGATGTACTCGTGGACCGCCCGCGCCGGGATGCGCCGGCACCGGCCGATGGTGATCGAGGGCAGACGGCGGGAGCGGATGAGGTCGTAGACCGTGGAGCGACCGACCTTCAGTCGCGCCATCACTTCGGGCACCGTCAGCAGCTCGTCATCACGCATGGGTCGGTTCTCCTTCCGTTCCGGGAGCGGGTTCGAGAGTTTCGGCGAGCCAGGCTTCGGCGTCGGTGAGGCCGGTTCCGGCGTAGATCCAGTGCGCTAGGACGAGGGTGGTGGCGTCCCGGTCGCTCTCGGTCGCTGCCAAAGCCTGTGCGCGGCGCCATTCGGCGCGGGCGTCGCGGAGGGCGCCGAGAGTGGTGGAGTAGCGGCGGGACTTGGTGGAGAAGTGGCCGCGGAAGCCGAGCATGTGGGCCCAGGCCCGTAGGCGGAGGTGTTCGAGGTCCTTGCGGGTGCCGAGGGTCCAGGCGGTGCGGACGAGCCGGCGGGCGTGGTCGCTGATGTCGAGCTGGGCCAGTTCGGCGAGGAACTTCAGCGGCCGGTCGAGAGCACCCGTGGCGGTCTCGGCGCCCTTGGTGGCGTACTTGGCGATGTACGCGGCTACTGCCCGCTCGGTCAGCTCCTGGCCGCCGTCGAAGTCGGCCGAGCGGACCGTACGGACGTCGAGCTGACGCCCGAAGGCGAAGGTGTGCGCCCGGCCGTCGACGACCGGGCCGTCCACGCGGGCGGCGATGGCGGCGGCCCGGATGGCGTCGGTCAGCAGCTCGGCGGTGGTCCAGGCGGGAGGCGGGGTGTCACCGCCGCCGGGGCCGTCGATGCGGACGACGGCGTGAAAGTGGACGGCTCCGCGTTTCTGGTACTCGGCCACCTTGGCGAAAGACACCCGGGCGTACTCGCGGAAAGCCCGCTGCGTGAGGCCGGCGCGCTTGGCGACCTCCCGGCGCAGATAGATCGAGAACCGCCGCCACAGCGGACCGGCGTGCGCGTTCCGGGATGGTGCGATAGTCGCGAACGAAGGGCGTGGCGTCCTCCCGGAGGGCGACCGGCACCTTGAGGAAGCCGCCCGCGCTCGTGCGCGGCATGCGCACCCGCCATAAGACGTCGTAGCCGACGAGCCGTAGCTCGATGACTCCCGGCTTGACCGTGGTGACGTACACGGCGTGAACGCCCCAGGCGTGCCGAAGCCGTTCCGCAGCGGCGGCGAAGTCGGCGGGTTCCTGTCCCGGTGCCAGGCGGAGGCGAAGCCGCAGCCCGGTTGTGGTGGGCCGGACGATGCCCCGACGCGGCGGGACGGGCCGGACCTCACGCCGGCTCATGGTCTTCACGGCGAAGACCCGCAGTCGGGAGGGCGTGACGGTCAGGTCGCACGCCTCCATGACCGAGCCGTACGAGCTGAGCAGCCGAACCGCAGACACCGGCAGGCCGATCAAGGACCAGTACGCGGCCGGGTGCTTGGCCCGGGCGTAGGCGGCCCCGCCACCGAGCGCGGCGACAGGACCACCCACCTCCAGCAGCGTCGTCAGGTCGGACATCAGGCCGCGGCTCCGGTCGCGGCCGGGAAGGCGGCCGGGGTGACGGCAGCGGCCCGGTAGGCGATGCCGTGGCGCTGCTGGCCATTGAAGACGGACTCCCACGGTCGGGCGACAAGGCCAGGCAGCGAGACCGGCGCCCCGAGGGCCAGACCCTCGGAGATGCCGCCCTCAGGAACGGTGACCTTGATCAGCGACGACTCACCGTCCTCGATGTAGACGACGCCGATGGTCATCAGAGCCTCATCGCTGTTGGCGTCCTTGGCGATCTCGCCGGCCTGCCGGTCGCGGACCTTCGGCTCCGGAACTTCGGTGAGGAGGATCGTCGCGGCAGAGGTCTCCACACCGATGGTGCGCAAGGCCCATTCCTATCTACTCGTCTATACAAGATGCGTCCTGCGAGCCCCTTGATCGGGATCGCGGGATTACCTTGCCACACAACTTGCCCACTCGTCTATACGAGTAAGCGTGTTGGGGTGTACGAGTTGGAGAAGCGTCCTGCACCCGTGTCAGACCCACCCGCCAGAATCCATCCATGCTGATAGCGACCAACGGCCGTGGCTACGAACTGAAGCGCCCCACGAAGCCGGCAGTGGGGACCATGCTCGCCAACCTGCGGCGCGGCAACGAGTACTTGATCCTTGAGCGTCAGGACGAGGAGCAAGAGGGCGACTGGTACATCCAGGTCTGGTTCCGCGAGAACAACACCTACCAGCTGGAATACCGCGACGGCGTCCCTGCGGAGCACTACCAGACACAGACGGTGTCGCAGGAGAAGGTCCTGCAAGCACTCCTCGGCTGGATGCTCGACAAGCCCGCCTGGCGGGAGGGCTTCATGTGGAACAACATCGGTGAGATGTTCGCACCCGCCGCCTCTGACAGCGAGGACGCGCCGACTCGATAAGGCAGTGCCGCCGCCCACCCGATCACGTCGCAGGAAGCTGATACGAGAGCACGTAGGCGTCCGCCGCCATGACCGTGTCGCAGACCTCGACAGCTCGTCCGCCGGTGTCGAATGCGGTCCGGATCAGGTGGATGACGGGTACACCAGCCGCCAGATGCAGTGTCTTGACCTCGGCAGGGGAAGGCATCCGGGCGCGGATCTCTTCCTCGAAGTGGTCGAGGTGGTGACCCAGCTCTTCGAGGCGGGCGTAGATGCCGCCGGGCCCGGGATTGGGTTCGGCGATGGGAGTCCCGCGGGCGATGTCGAGTGGGAGGTAGGAGGTGGCGAACTCCACCGGCCGTCCGTCGAGGAGGTACCGGCGCCGGCGAGCGAGGACGCGCCGCACCGACCCGAGCCGGGTGGAGATGTCCTGACTGGCCTTCTCTTCCTTGACCTCCAGACTGTCGACCGTGGGATGACTGCCGGCGGCGTCGGCCTCCACGATGAACGCGGACTTGCCCTGTTCCCTGTGCCGCCGGGCGAAGCGGTCGGAGGCGAGCCGCCTGACGGGCGGTCGTGGGCGTACGAAGACTCCCCGGCCGTGTTCGGCGTGCACCAGACCCTCACCCTGGAGGATTGAGAAGGCGTTGCGGACCGTCATTCGGGAGACCCCGAAGTGGTCGACAAGGTCGGCTTCGGAGGGCAGCTTCTCGCCCTCGCGGAATCGCCCACGGTCGATGGCCTCGCGCAGCTGGTCGGCGATCTGCCGGAAGACCGCACGATCGCTCGTGGGGTCGAGATCACCGAGGAGGCCCGAAGGAAGAGGGCTCACGCGTACTCCTTTAGGTATCTAGACGAGTGGGCGAGTGTTGTTGCTACGGTGGAGAGCCTAGTCAGCCGAGAGGGCCGAGGAACGTGAGCACTGAACGCCCGCACTCCGTGAGCGTCGCCGGGGTCGTCGTGGACGACCAGGGCCGGGCCCTCCTGATCCAGCGCCGGGACAACGGCCACTGGGAGCCGCCGGGCGGTGTCCTCGAGCGCGAGGAGACCATCCCGGACGCCCTTCAGCGCGAGGTCCTCGAAGAGACCGGCATCAAGATCGCACTTCCCGCGACCCTGACCGGCGTCTACAAGAACATGAAAGGCCTGATCGTCTCGCTGGTCTTCCGCTGCGAGGCCGCCGACGGTGTGCCCACCACCGGTGACGAGACCCGAGCGCTGCGCTGGGTCACCCGCGAAGAGGTCACCGAGCTTGCCGACGAGGCCTACGCGATCCGCGTCCTGGACGCACTCGACGCGACGACCCCGCCGGCCATCCGCGCCCACGACGGCGTGAAACTCGTCTAGCCCGAACCCGCTGCACATGGCGGCCTACCAGCATAAAGGAACTTGTATGCACGAGTATACGAGTACAGCCCGGGTGTGGGGGCTGAGTTGCCCAGGATTCCCGGAAGAAGTGAGCCGGGCCCGCCGATGGACCCGTGACATCCTGCGCGGCTCACCTTTAGCGGAAGACGCCGAGCTGATCGTGAGCGAGCTGAGCGCCAACGCGATCCTTCACACGGCCAGCGGCCAGGAGTACGGCAGCTTCCACCTGGCGGTAGCGGTCTCGGCTCAAGTGGTGGCGGTGTCCGTCACTGACGACGGCGGCACGGCAACGGCCCCGAAGGTCGAGCACCAGGACCAGGACGCTGAGCATGGCCGCGGGCTGGGCATGGTCAGTGCCATCGCTCACCGGGTCGTCGTGCACGACAGCGACCAGGGCCACACGGTGACCGCGGAGCTTTACGCGGACTCCCGCCTGGGAGGCCACCCATGCTGAAGCCGCCGCAGCGGGGCTACTGGTGTGAGTGCTGGACCGAGGACCTGACGGAGCAGCGGGGGCCGGCGCTGATGGCATCGTTCGACGCGTACTCGGCACCGCAGGCCGACCGTTGGGTAGCGGTCGCACTCCGCACGATCTCACCGGCACTGGACGCGGACGCCTCCGACGAGGCATGGGAGTGGCTGTACGAGGGTCGCATCGAGACCCGCCGAGCCTTGCTTCGAGCCGAACCGTGCACGGTGTCAGTGGCCCACGCCAAGACCCGCATCACCTGGACGATCCGACCGGTGCTCTTCCTGCCACTCACGCACCGCCAGGCAGCCGAACTTCCATCCTGCGCGTACGACTTCAAGCCCCGCCCGACAGACTGAGTTACAACTTTCTCTACGGGTTCAGGCGGCTCGCTCCGCTCACCGCGCGCGGCCCGGCCCCCGGCCGGGCCTGCGCTCCTGCCTCTGATGGCATCTGCCCACCACCAGCCGCAATAACGGACTGAGCCAGTTCCCTGAATGTTGCGATCAGGTCATGCTGCTTCAGCGCGGTGATGATCTGCTCGCTCTGCTCTTCTGCCTTCCCCTTCTCAAGGGAAGCCGACTTTCCGCCCAACACGTGATACTTCAGCGCCATAAGGATGTGATACCTGGTCGGCTTGTAAGCCGACTCCAGCGCGCCAGACCTGAAAGCATTCTCAAGTCGGTACGCCGCGAAGGCGCTGACCATGTAAGGCAGCAGCTTGTGATCTTCTCGGAAGATGGCCGCGCCAATGTCGTCGTATAGCCTACTGGCGTATCGAGCAGCAACATGGGGAGCGTCTAGAAACATAGCCGAGACAGCGCGCATTTGGTCACTGATTGTAACGATGCGATTTTTGGTTACTTCTTTGTTGTAGAACTGACCTGAACGGCGCTCGTAAGTCAGCTTGAAATCTGGCGCATCCAGCTTATAGAAGTCCTCCAGCCTCTTCTGGAACTTACTAAGCGCCACCAGATCGTTCTCTTGGACGGCGGTCTGGGAATTTGTTGCCCGAATGATCTGGGTGGCAACTTCCTCGTCCCCGGTCACTACCAGTCGAATGGGTACGTAGACCTCAGACACGGCCTCACCAAGTGACTGCTTGGACAGGTAAAGGCAGTGGCTGGTCTGGCAGCCATTCACGATCTGATAGCCGGAAACTGCTACGGCGTCCCCTGGCTTGGGAGCATAGGAAGCAGCAACGACGGTCACACCGTTATTCAAAACAGGCAGAAGACTCCTCTCCGCAGAATTGAGAGTGTCCATGATCTGCATGTTGACCGAGTTGTCTTCTCCCTTGAATCCCCGCACGTTGTCATAGAAAACGCGCTCATCAAGGTTCTTCTCATCGCGGGTCTCGATCAATTTGAGCAGTTCTGCCACCGACACGACACCCAAGATTGCCTGGTCGACGCCGGGCATCTTGGGCAGGTTGACCTGCTTCTCGAATTGGATCTCCACTTCGTTTGCATGGTTTTTCCGGACCCATGCATCGTGGATGTCATCGGCACCCAGAACGGTGACAGAGACCCGACCAAGAAAGCCAAGATTGTCGATCTGTTCCGTGACGGTGGCGACTCTCTCCTTTACGGGGTCGGAGGAGATCGCATGCTTCGGCGCAGTTGTCGTGAAGTACAAGTAGACCGAAGGCGAACCTTTAAGGCGACCCGCATAGTTCTCGAATACTGCGCCAAGCGCCTGCGCTAGTGCCTCCATGCGAGGATACGAAGGGAAACCGTCGTTCTGAAGGAACTTGCGAACCGTGTCACCGAAGCTGAGAATTTCGGCACTCGACACAGAAGCGGACTGCTTCGCCTGAATGAAGTGCAAACTTACTTCAACCTTGGCGGCATTTTCGCAGATTTCCCTCACGTCATCCGCGTCCCAGGCCAGCTGCCCATTCACGTCAAGTGCGATGACGTCGATACCGATCGCTCCTTGATCAAGGAGAAGGTCGGACTTTTGCACTTGCGCTATAAGGTCTTCGGGAAGGATGAGGCTAGCGGCGAAGAGTTCGAAAGCGTCAGCGTTGCTGATTTCGAGCAGTTCCTCTTCCTCGCGGAACTTCTTGAACAGTCCCTGGATGAGGGGATTCATTCAAACTCCCAGCTGCTAGACGGCGCGTACCGAGTGCGTGTATCTCCTTAGGAGATTTGACGCACGCCGGCCCAGTCATGTTAGGGCCCGTACCTCCAACTTGGGTAGGGAGCCCACACTTTGAGCCGGTAGCGGCGAAGATGGGAGGCTTCCACGAGTCGCCCCTCGATCTGGGGTAGGGGGTCGACGGCTGTGTCCGTGCCGGACGCGTGCCAGGGAAACCACGGGGGACAGCAGCGAACGAGACGGACGCCGATCAGGACCAGGCGCTACCTCGCCACCCTCGCGGATCACCGGGACTTCCACAGCTGAGGGCTCGGGCGCTGTGATCACGGTCTGGCCGTCGCAGCTTGCTCTGTTCAACGACAAAATCAGCGTGGCCGAGGCTGGTGGGGGTGCAGCGAGGCATACGCGTGCGTGGTCGGTCGGCGTTCTCACCGTCGTGGCGGACTGTCGTCGGTTGCGGTTCAGAGGGCGGCCCATCGAGCGTGCCAGCCGTCAGCCGAGTGCGGGAGAGCTGGGCCGTCCCTGGGCCGTCCGAGGTCGCTCGACAGTGGCCAAGGACGACAAACGATGACGACCAGGCGCACGAACCCACTAGTCCTGAGCAGGGTAAACGCAGTTCATCAAGATCTCCGCCAAGACCCAGGGCAAGAAGACAGGTCTTGACTGACCCATTGAGACGCCACCGACCTAGGACGCCACAGGTGAGATCCAGCCATAGATCCGCGCCCCATATGCCCCGATTAGCGTGAGTGCCACAGCCGGAAAGTGCACATCACGTCCGAGCCGTACTGGATGTTTCCGCAGGCCCTGGCCCGTTATCGAGTCTGCGCAGATTAAAAAATGTTCCCGGTGAGCCATCCGAGAATCAACCCAGAGCTCATGGCCGATTGAAGTCCTGCGCTAGCGTTCCGACACGTCGAACGACAACACCCCGCAGCACGGATTACCGGTCCGCGCCGCGGGGTGCAGCAAATTCCGAGCTATTGGAGCAGCTCGTTAACAACCAGTCCTGGAGACTCACTGATGGACCAGTTGGGCACAGGGCCCTATACGGAGCAAGATATTCCGGATAGAGCCAACATCCAGACGCAGCCTACAGGCCAGCACTCCCGGGTCAACCTGGCGCTTGGGTGGACAACGGCAGCAGCAGCCGTGATCAGTGCCGTGGCCGCACTGATCACTTCGCTCCGCGGCTAACCTCTGTCGGGAGCTGCGAGTTGGCGCTCAACACTAAGGAAGCGCTAGTGTCGTTGCACCCGCCAAGACCCTGCCGGAAAATGCATCAGGGGTGCAGCAGGTGGAGTTGACCGCCAACGACTCGTGAGCCGCCGCCAACGGCTCCCGCTGCGGGGAAGGATCGGGGTCCGGCCCGGTCCTCCGCCACCCCTCCAGTTTCGCGGTGTGCTGTGCCCAAGCCGGCGCCTGTCATCCGAGCGCACCACAAGTGCACCAGATCCGGCGGGGAACAGCGGGGAGCTACGGTGAAGGTGCCCGCGTCCGACAACGCTGTATCTCGGCCATTGGCTCAGCTCAGCGCCCGGTCCGGGCTCAATTGATCGCAGCTTCCCAAGCTGAGAGCGCGAGGTCGATTCTCAGCACCCGCTCCAACACGAACGTCCACGTCACGGACCCGCGGGTTTAGAGCAGGGTTCCAGTAGTAGCCTGCGAGCAGTGCAGGCTCGGACGCTGGGGGACAGCACGTGATCGTTCGGACCATAGCCCCGAAGGGGATGCCACGCCCCACCGGAGAGGACGGCCACGCCCTCCTTGACGTGATCTGGCGGCACTTCTGCAACGCTGGCCGCTGGCCGACGTTCGATGAGGTCGATCGGCGGCTGTATGCGTCTGGTGTGCAATTCGAGGAGGCAGTAGCGCAGTTGTGTCCTGCGCTACTGCGGGGAGTTTCCACAGGCCGTCTCGTAGTGCCGCACGGTGCGGATGAGTTGTCCTTGACGATCGCTGGCGCCGCGAACTGCACGGACACGGGGCAGGTCATCAGCGTGTTCCTCGCTATGGTGCGGACAGCGGGCACAATCGAGCCCCACTACCAGCCCAAGGAGCCCGGTCAGCTACCAGAGCTGCGGCCCTCCGATCTGCGTGGTGTGTACGGCGTCGACCCGCGCTCGCTGACGGACGAGGTGATGTACGGCGCATTCGCGCTCGGCCTGCACGAGGCCTGCTTCCGTGGTGGCAGCCACAGCCCCGACCCAGGTGTGTTCAACTGGTCGCTGAACTTCGACCGCGGCATTCGGCCGTACGCTGGCGTACATAACCTGCGCGACTACTGGAGCGTCCGCGCACGCGAAGTGGGGCCAGCTCGTACCGAGGCCGAGAGCCAGCCCTTCCAGAAAAGCCAGGAGCCGGAGCCCGACTTCGCTTCCATCCCAGCCACCCGACCTCCCATCACTACGCCCGACATGGAGCCGGCAGGCGCCCTGTCCGTCACCTGCAGCCTGCATCCACTGATCGCGGAGGTCGCCGCCGAGCGGTACAACGGCGGCTTCTACTACGACGCGGTCAGGAGTGCCTTCCAGGCTGTGGAGCACCGGGTGGCGGTCCTGGTCGGGGCTACCGAGGTCGGCGAGCGGCTGATGGGTATCGCCTTTGGCGCCAAGCCAGACCCCCCGAAGGTCACGGTGACCCGGTTCACGGGAAGCTCGCTGGAGAGCGAGCAGAACGGCATGCAGTTCCTGTTCAAGGGGGCGATGGGCGCGCTGCGTAACCCTCGCATGCACGGCCCGGACGAGAAGGACGCCCGCGACGAGGCTGACGAAATGCTGGTCTTCGCCAGCTTCCTGATGCGGCGCCTCGACATCGAAGACGAGAAGCGCAAGGCCGCCTCATCGGGCCCGTGATCGCGTGCTGCCTTGGCCGTGGCTCAACTACAAGCCCACGATGGCCGACACGAATCGACCAGGCCACCACGCCTTCCCCGAGCTGAACACCTCTGGGCGCCCGGCGAAGAGCTGCGCCGGCCCGGCGCCTAAACGGCGAGCAGGACGCCTCGTCGGCTGAGGTTCGTGCCACAACCGTGCCAGAAGCAAGGGTCAGCCACGGTCAACACCGGTGCTCTGTGGTCGAGTATCGATTCGCTTCATCGGCCGACGACGCCGCAGCTCAGCCCGCAGTTCACCCAGCCTCTCTCCTAAAGCGGGTGTCGCAGGTTCGAATCCTGCCGGGGGCACCAGTTCAGAGGGGCCTCGCCTACCAATTTTGGTAGGTGAGGCCCCTCTGACATCTAGAGGGCAACAAGATCACCTGCAACAAGGCCACCGCCACCGTCACCGTGAAGGTCAAAAGGCACGGGGAGAACTGCCGCCACGACTACGGCGACAATGGCGACTGCGGCAACTCCTTAGAGTCGGTGGGTACCCACTGACGCACACCGTGGTCGTTCGTGCCGTACCAGTAGTGGGGCAGGCCCCTGATGCTGCTGGTGCGGAACGGGTGACCGTGGTCGTCGATGCGGACCGTGCCGGTGCGGCCCTGGGATGACCAGTCCAGTTCCAGGTACCAGTTGCAGTCGTAGGCCTCGGTCGTCGCGGTGACCTGCAGCACCTCCGGGTCCTCGGCGGAGACGCGGTAGGGGAACTGAACCGCGGGGACGGGCTTTCCGCTGTCGTTGCCGGGGCGCGCGCGGGCGATCGGGCGGTCGACGTCCAGGTTCACGGAGAAGTTGCGGGGCGGCAGATCACTGCCGCAGCCCTGGCCCATGGCGTACGCGTTGCCGGTGACCGGGGTGCCGCGGCTGACGATACGGACTCGGAGGGCCGTGAGGACCACGGCCGTGGACGACTTCCCCTGCACCGAGATCTGCACCATCGTCTGCCGCCCAGGTACCGCCTGCTGCGTCGCTGCCCACACTCCGGCGTCCTGCTGTACCGGCGGCGGGGGCACCTGGGCCGGCTCCTTCCCGATGACGTAGTCGTGCCCGCAACCGCCGTCCCAGATCTGCGAGTCGGCGGTCCACGCGAGCGGCACACCGGTTGGCACGGGGGCGTCGCTCTTCGTCTCAGCCGACGATCCGCCCTTCGGCTCGGGGCTCCCTGAAGCCCGTACTCCTGTGGAGGGCGAGGCCGAAGAACGGCTGCGGGAAGGGCTGGCCGCAGTGGCCGAGGGGTGGTGTGACGTACCGGTTCCTGTCGTACGGGACTGACCGGGGGCCTTGGCGGAGTTGTCGTGAGACCGGTCGGCCCACAGCGCCGACATACTGCCCAGCGTCACCAGCAGTACGGTCGCCGCGGCTGTGCCGACGACGGTACGGCGACGGCGGTACCAGGGCCGTCCAGTTGAGCGGACCGCATCGCACTGGGCCGTCGACTCGCGACTGCCCGGTTCAGGAACGTCGGGAGCAGCCAGTGCGGCGTCGGGGGCGCCGGCATCGAGTCGCGGTGGTGAACCGCTCGTGCCGCCCCCGTCACCACCGATGCTGTCGGCACCGCCACCCACACTGCGCGTGCTGCCACCCGCACGCCCCGCTGTCCGGCTGTCCGGACCCGAAGCCCGCTCGTCCCCTGTCGGCTTCAGTGCCCCTTCGGTCTTTGTCGGCTCTGCTGCCTCCTCACCCGCCCTCGGCCTCTGTCGTGCTGTCACCGCGAGCAACCACAGGCGGTGCAGATCGAGGCGTTCCTCCGGTGTTGCTCCGCAGAAGGCAGCCAACCGCTCCACCGGGGCATAGTCCTGCGGGACCGCCTGTCCCGCGCAGTAGCGGTGCAGTGTGGAGGTGTTCATGTCGAGACGGCGGGCCAGGGAGCCGTAGCTCCGGTCCGTGCGGTCCTTCAGCCGGCGCAGCAACGCCGCGAACTGCTCGACGTCGTCCTCGGTCGACACCGCTCCCCCAGCCTCCCACGTGTCCCCGTATCTCAGGCGGTCCATATACCTGCACGTCAGATGGGCTGGGATGGTTCCACCCTCGCCGGGCGGGCGTCCGGCGTTGCGCGGGGCCGTCGTGACGGCTGATGCTCTTGGTGTCGCACCGACCAGGACCGGACCGACCAGTCGGCGACGGGCGACAAATAACACTCATCCACTCATCCACGGGGGACACCCATGCCCCAGCGCACCCGAGCAGGCCCGCCCCTCGCACTCGCCGTCACGGGCTCGCCCTCGGCACGACGCTCGCCACACTGGCAAACGTCGCGGCCAAGGCGTCGGCTGCCTCACGGCGGCCCATCTCCCGTCGTATCCGAGCTCGTCCTGAACGGTCGGCAAGGTCACCGCCTGCCCGGAGGCGGTGGAACGGGACCGCTGTCTACGCATGGCGCTGGGCGGCGACGGCCCAGACCTGGTACCGGGAGCTCCGTACCGAACTCGACAGGAGCGACCGTCCGTCAGGTCAGGGTGCAGTTGTCCAGGACGGCTGTGGCGAAGGGGCGCTTCTCGCGGCTGAGCAACGACATCAAGTCCCGTGCGCACGCATCGAGAAGGCCGGTCCGGACACCGAGGCCACGCTGAAGGACTACGGCGCGCTGCCTGTCGAGGACAGCGGGCACGGCTACGGCCTGCACACGGTGACCTCCTGGGGCGTCTTTGACACCCCTCTGGCGACTTCCGGCATGCGCCGGTGAAGGCCTTCAAGAAGACGGCCGTCACGGGCCGTGGACAAGCTCCGCTGACCGCATGACCGAGGCCGCCCTCCGCCACGGGGGTGGGGAGGGCGGCCAATCGACCGCTGACAGGGTCATTCGGCGCGATTCAGCAGGACTTGGTGTCGTCGATCGCCCCCCCCCCCCCCCCCCCCCCCCCGAGCCGCGGCAGGGAGGAGGGGAATGGGTCCGCGCAGCAGCAGATGTTCATGACTCCGGGGCAGCGCTCGCCGACCCGAAAAGGCGATAGCCACACGACGGCCCCGGCACGAAGACACCGGGCCGTGAGCAACCACATATGGACCAGAAAAGGAAGATGCACATGAACAGGAAGTCCCCCGCACACCGCCGTCCGGGCCGCCGCGCGGCCGTCGCCGCCGGCCTCGTCCTGGCTGTCGGACTCGGTGTGTCGACACAGGCGTCGGCACAGGCATCCGTCCATGCCCCCGCAAAGTCGTCCGCCGCCGCACCGCAGTCGGTCAGCGGCACGAGCGGCCAAGTGGTGACCCGGGTCGCCGACTTCTACGGCGCGTACATCGACGCGATCGGCGACTACACGGACCCGGACACCACGCTGGAAACGGTGCTCCGCAAGCACTACCTGACGCCCGACTTCGCCAAGCGACTGGCGGCCTGGGAGAAGAAGCACGGGGCGGACGGTGTCCTGCGTGCCCAAAACGTCCCGCGGAAGTGGACGGTGACCGACAACGGCGCCGTGGGTAACGGCCATGAGGTCGTCGTCACCCTGACCTTCGGCAGCGGGGAGACGACGCAGAAGATCAAGCTTTTCGTGCTGGTGGAGCGGTACAACCACATCGTCGACATCGGCACCACGAGCAACCGCTGACAGCAGAGCCGCTCCGCCCGGTCTGTCATGGTCAACCTCACGACGGACGAGAACACACCCATCTGGCGAGTAACCTACTGGCACATAAGGGACGATCTCTTCACATCGAACGCCTTCACCATCCTTGCCGGCGTGAGCGGCATCCTGGCGATCACGTCAGGCATAGCGGCTGCGTTTCAACCACTGTTCGGTGGTTGGTGACGGAGCTAGCTGACATCCACGTCTGACGTACAACGGCAGCAGACGTAGGCACCCCGTGGAGACCGTTCGTGGCCCGCCCCCACGTGAGCCGCCAGGAACTCCCTACCTGGTGATCGAACTCCTAAAGCGGGTGTCGCAGGTTCGAATCCTGCCGGGGGCACCAGGCAGAAGGGCAGCTACCGAGTTCGGTAGCTGCCCTTTGACATCTGGGTCGGACGTCAACAGCGGTGGCCGCAGACGTCCCGGATGATGTCGGAGTCTTGAGGTGCTTGCTGCCCTGTCCGAGGTGGTTTACCTGTTGGGCCAGGTGAACGCCGCCAGTGCCCGGGACGCCGCCGACGAACTGCGCGAGTACCTGCACGAACGGAGCGCCGCGTGATTCCGGAGATCCGTTTCGAGCACCACGAGGGCCAGGACGCCGCCACTCAACTGGACGCGTTCCTCCCCGCGTACGAGGAGATCTACGCCGAGCCGCCTTACCTGGAGGGCCCCCGGGACGTCGCGGAGTTCATCGACCATTACCAGGTGCACACCCGCCGCCCAGGCATGCGACTCGTCCTTGCCCAGGACGCTCAGGAGGTCGTCGGCTTCACCTACGGCTACTACCTGGCACCGGACACCCGCTGGTGGCGCAACCTGCAAGACGTCACCTTGCCGCAGGAGTTCGTAGAGGAAGACGGCCGTCGCACTTTCGCGGTCCTGGAACTCGCAGTACGCAAGCCGTGGCGCCGCCAAGGCGTGGCCGCCGGCCTCCACACCGTCCTCCTGAACGGCCTGGACGCCGAGCGCGTCACCCTCACCGTGCGACCGGAGCCGGAGGCTTCAGCGGCCCGCTCCGCCTACCTCTCCTGGGGCTACCGCAAGCTGGGGATCTCCCATCCCTGGGAAGACGCGCCCTTGTACGAGTGCATGGTGCGCGAGCTGCGGTGACGGGCCACACCTTGGAGCCCCGCCCGAGCCGAAAAGGTGAGAAGCACACCGACCCAAGGCAGCGTGGCTCCGGTGGGTGGGGACACGGCGCGGCACACGCTCTGCCCCCCAGACCTGGCCGTCGCCTCGATCCGCCACCCGCTTACGCGTCGTGCCCTTCGCCCGGAGCCGGGGCGTCGGTGCCGCTCCCGCTATCCGGCCCTGACACCGGCGCAGCGGTGGTGCCGCTGCCACGAGCGCGGACCTTGGAGTAGAGCTGGGTTCCGGCGA
The DNA here is from genome assembly GCF_000720135.1 of Streptomyces sp. NRRL S-1022. GTDB lineage: Bacteria > Actinomycetota > Actinomycetes > Streptomycetales > Streptomycetaceae > Streptomyces. The sequence continues at coordinate 256,479 of NZ_JOIU01000008.1, forward strand.
AGCTCACACCGGCGACGGCGGCGCCGATGAGGAGGCCCTGCCGACGATAGAAGGCCCGTAGTGCTGCGGGGCCGCCTCGCTTTGCAGCTTCCTTGGTCAATTCCGTATAGACGCTGGTCACGCTTTGCCTCGCGTTGCTTCGCTCATCCAGGGACAGACCAATATTCGCAGCGCTGACCCTTAACTGTCGGGCAGTTCGGCAATTCCTGCCGGCTCACGGCGCACTCACCGCCCGACACGACGGCCGTACGGCGACGTACCGTGGAGGTACCGAGGGCATCACGCATTCCGGCCGCCACGCCGGGTCGTCCTCGGCGCGAGAGGAAACCCCGAGCCACCCCAGCGGTCGGCGCGGAGACGGGTCGGCATCATGTCCGCCGTGGTCGAAGCAACTCCGGGCACGCTCGTCATGGCCGCCCGCGTACCGCGTGCCCGCACCGGCCCGCGTTTCTGCCGCGACGGCGTCACCGCCATCGACGTCGACCTGACCACGGTCGGCTCCTGCGACGCCGGGGGTCTGGACGTCTTCCTGTCGATGTCGCAGCGTGCCGGCCGGGTGCACACGTCCCTGCGCTTGCACCACCCGTGCGCGCAGATCACCCGGCTCCTCGCCGTCACCGGCTCCACGCCCCTGCTCCTCGCGGCCCCCACGGATCCCGTGCCGCCCGCGCTGCCCCGCGACCTCTTGGAAGCGGCCTCCTCGGGTCGGTCGGCCGACGGGACGCGGACGCCCGAGGACACCGCTCGCAAACCGGTCCTCAAGGACGGGATCCGCCTGCGTCGGCTGACCCGTTGGCAGACCGAAGGAGTGGAGCAGGACATCGCGGACCTGGCCATGGCGTCCGTCGCGGACACTCCCGGTGCGTCGTTCCACGGCCGGGAAGAGTTCCTGCGCCACCTGGCCGTCAGTGCCAGGCGGCCCGGCTTCGCGCTGCTGGTCGCCGAGACGACGTCGCTGGTCGGTTGTGCCTACGGCTTTCCGCTCGGCCCGGACGGACCCGGCCGGCGGGGGTTCGACCGACTGTTGCAGGAGAGCATCCAACGGCTCACCAGGTACGCACGGTTCGTCGTCCTCACTCAGGTCGTCGCCCATCCGCACGCTCAGCGCCGTGACATCGCCTGCCGGCTGCAACAGCGCCTGCTCACCGACCGGCACACGGCCCTCGGAGTCGCCCTGCTCCATCCGGCCGACCAGGCCGGACAGGCCGCGTTCGCGTCCTGGGGCTGGCAGAACATGGGACAGATCGTCGGGCTGCCCGTCCCCATAGCCCCCTGCGTGCTGACGCTGCCCCTGGAGAGCCCCTCACCGGCAGGCCGGTGATCGGACCGCTGTCGTGGGTGATCCGGCAGGCCGTACCAGCCGCGGGAGTCATGCCACCCGCCATCCGCAGTACGGACGCGCCCTCCGCACGGCGGTCGCGCCCCGCGCCGTCCGCCACGGCCGGGCGTACTCTGACAGTAACCGAGAGCTTTTCGGCCGCACGACCACGGCGATGTCTTCCCGGCGAGTGACGCGGGCAGCCGAAGGCGCCGCCCGGGACGGGATCGCACGATGGACACCATCAAAAAGCCCGCCGAAGGCGCACAACCAGGTGACGCGCATACCTACCGGATGCCCCCGCCCCGTCTGAGCCTCACGCCGGGCGTCAGCCACGGCCCGCTGGACGGAGCGTGGTGGCCGCGCTGCGACGCACTGGAACTGGAGCTGCCCGTGCTGGTCGGCTCCCTGGACCCGGCCGTCGGCACCGTCACCCGGGTCACCGTGGACCCCGCGTGCTGGCCCGACGCCCCGCGCGAAGTGATGGCACCCGGCCACGTGATCGAGGTGGTCCAGAGCAACCTCGCCGCCGAAGCGCATGCCATCACGCTGGACTGCAGCACCACGGGACGCTGGGAACTGCTGGTCATCCCGCCCGACGAGCCGGCCGGAGCAGCCACCCGGATGCTGACCGCCGCCGCCGACCCCGAAAACCCGCTGTCGGCTCCACGCATCCTGGCACTCGCCGAGAACGGCCTCGACGCAGAAGCCACATGGGAGTCGGAAGGAGGGCCCGGACTCAGGTGAGAGACCCGACGCGGTCGGGCCCACGTGACCGGCCGGTCCGGTCGTCAACGTAGCCGGTGGAGCCATGACACGAACGATCTCTTCGTCGTCCCACACCGTCGCGGCCCCTCCGCGCGATTCACGGCGAGTGAGCGGATGATGCCCGGACGGCGCGCGGACCGCTCCGAGAGCTTCGGGGAAGCGCTGCTGGGAGCGGTTCTCGACCGCGCGCACGAGCTTCCTCCCCATCTCATCGGGCCCGTGGTCGCCGACGTGGCGGAGCGATTGGGGGGCCGCCGTCCACAGGTCCTGCTGCAGGACTACGGCCAGCTGATGCTCGTACCCCTGCCCGGCGAGGGCCTCGCGGGCGGGGTGCCGCAGCTGATCGACGACTCCGACGCGGGCCGTTGCTTCCTCGACGCGGTCTGCGTCGAGGTGTCCGACGACGACGGCGTACGGATCCACCTGCCGCTGCTGGACGGCGGTGACCAGGTGGGTGTCATGGCGGTGACGCTGGACAGGGTCGACGACCACGACCGCCGCCTGCTGCACAGGATCTCCGGCCTGGTGGCCGACCTGCTGGTGACCAAGCACGGCTACTCCGACCTGTTCTTCGCCACCCGACGTGACGAGCCGATGAGTGTCGCCGCGGAGATCCAGTGGTCCCTGCTGCCACCGCTGGCGATGATCATGCCCAGGGTCGCCGTGGCCGGGATCCTGGAACCCGCCTACGACGTGGCGGGTGACAGCTTCGACTACGCGCTCAACGGGGACATCCTCCACGTGGTCATGATCGACGCGATGGGACACGGCCTGGACGCGGCCACGATGGCCACCGTGGCCATCGGCGCCTACCGCCACGCCCGCCGCGCCGGCATCGGGCTGTCGGAGATCTACGACTTCATGGACCGCGCGGTGGCGAAGCAGTTCGGTCTCGAGCACTTCGTCACCGCGCAGATGATGCAGCTGGACACGACGACAGGGCGGATCCAGTGGGTCAACGCGGGGCACCCGCCGGCGCTCCTCATCCGCAACCACCGCGTCGCGGGCCGCCTGGACGCCCCGACGACCCTCCCCGTCGGCCTGGGCGGTGCGGAGCCACGGATCAGCGAACTGGGACTGGAGCGCGGGGACCGCGTCCTCTGCTTCAGCGACGGACTGGTCGAGGAGCACAAGATGAGCAGGGAGGAGTTCGGGGAGCACCAGCTGATCACCTGTGTCAACCAGTTGGAGAGAACCGGCCGCGGGGTCCGGGCGGTGACGCGCGCCCTGTCCCACACGCTCAAGCGGGCGCGGGGCGGACACACCACGGATGACGCGACGCTGCTCATGGTGGAGTGGCGTGGATGACCTTCATCGCCGTCGTCCGTCGCTGTCGTCCGCCGGCCTCGGCCTGGGGACGGGACGGCGCGTCAGCCGGACGGCTCGTACCCGCTCCCGGTGTCGATGAGGATCTGTCCCGCCTGGCTGATGTTGTCGGCCCGGACGGCCTGGGCCATCGCGGCATGGGCGGCCTCGGGTGTCGCGTGCGGCGGGACCACCAGCAGTGAGAACACGTCCTGGTCGCCGCGGGTGATCAGGACGGTGTCGTCGCCCACCGGGAAGGAGTCGATGTGCACCACCCGGTCGTCCACGACGATCCGCGTCGGAAGCCCTTCCCAGGCAGCGGAGTCAAGCCCGACGCGCGTCACGGGGCCGAGATGGGCGATGAGAGCGCTCAGCAGCGCGGGCAGCTCGGCGCCGATGTCGCGTGACCGCGGCCACCACGCACCGTCCAGGACACCCTCACGGGACTCCGTGGTCTCCAGACGGAGCAGCGCACATCCCGGCCGCACGGCCGCGTGAACGCCACTCGGCAGATGCTGGGGGAAAACAGGGGGTGAATCGGAGCTGGTCATCAGGGACCACCCGTCTTCCGGAACCGGTGCGAACACGGGACTCGCCTCGCCTGTCACGCTACTCCGTGGCGCCGGGGGCCGGAATCTCCGGGATCGGCCCGCCCCCGGTGCCCACCATCTGCGGGTCCAGCCCTGCCGGGCGCAGGGAGAAGGGGCCGTCCCGGTTCGTTCGGGGCGGCCCCTTCTGTGTGGCACAGGGGAGCGGTGTCAGTGCTTGAAGGCGTCCTTGGCCTTTTCCTTGGCCTCTCGCGCGTCACCCGCGCTCTTCTGGGCCTGGCCCTCCGCGGCCATGCGGTCGTTGCCGACGGCGTCGCCCAGGGCCTCCTTGGCCTTGCCCTCCGCCTGCTCGGTCTTCGCCTTGGCCTTCTCACCGGCAGTCATGGATCACGCCTCCTCGTAGCTTTTGTCGCTGTGAAGCACTCGTGCCCCCGGATCATCCGCACAAACGGGGGCGAACGAGGTCATGTCGCGGTCGACGGCGAGGGTGGCTGGAAGCAGGCGATGACGTCCTTGCCGTGCGGGCAACGGTGCGCCTCCCAGGTGTCGGCGAGGGCGTCGACCAGCATCAGGCCGCGGCCTCCCAGGGCGCCGGCGTCGGGACGGCGCTGCTCGGGCAGTTCGGGGGAGGAGTCGTGAACGGTCACGTGGAGGCACGACTCGTCCCACAGGAGGATCAGCTGCGCCGTGCTGCGGGCGTGTTTGTGGGCGTTGGTGACCAGCTCGGACACGGTCAGCAGCACCGAGTCCACCAGGTCCGGGGCGGTGCGGAGCCAGCCGAGCGAGGCCAGGTGGTCACGAGTCCAGTCCCTGGCCTCCTTCACCCCCCGGCTCACGGGCAGCGAGCGCGCCCAACCCACGGCTTTCAGCGACGAGTCCTCTCCCACTGCTTCCTCCTTCACCGACCGGCCTGCTGTCTGTCCCCGTCTGCCCCGGATTCCCGTCTGCCCCGGATGGGCAGGACCAATTCCCGGGCCGTAGGGCACCCCCGGGGTTGTGGCGGTGTACTGCCGGCAGCGGAGGGCTCGTCCTGCTGCGTGCGGATGTGTGTTGCCCGGGGCGGCGGTGCCGGGTGCGCTGTCGGGCCGGTTCGCCTGGACCCGGGCGGCAGGGCTGGTCGGGCGCGTCGCGCGGACACCGGCCCAGCACGTCCTCCTCGTGGTGTGCTACGTCCCGCTGCCGGCCTGGGCGCCGCTCCTCGCCGCCACGACGCTCGCGTACTGCCGGGCGCGGGTCGGCTCCGGCGTAGTGCTCGCCCTCATCCGGCGGGATCCAGCCGGCCGGCGAGGTGGCGGGCGGTGGTGCCGGTGAGGTCGCCGGCGTAGGCTCCGACGATTTCGAAGCGGCCGCCGGTGATCGAGGAGGTCACGGCGGGCCTGCCCCAGAGCTTGCCGTCGACGACGACGGCGAACTCGTTGCGCGGGGCCGGGGCCGGTGCGAGGGAGCCGGTGAGGGCGGCGAAGCGGGTCCGGTCGGCGGGGCCGAGGGTCACCTCGACCTGCCAGGTGCCGTCGGTGGTGCCTTTCTCCGCCTTCGCCGAGGTGACACGGACGCCGGTCATGCCCCTGGTCCGGTCGACGCGGACGCAGAGCGCCGGCTGGGTCTCGGTCGCGTGCACGGTGTAGCCGCCGCTGCCCGGGGCGCAGGCGTGCTCGGTGGAGGAGGTGACCGCCAGGAGGGAGACCGGGGCCGCCTTCGCGGTGTCGCCTCCCGCGGCGGGGTGGACCACGTGCGCGTGCTCGGTCGTGCCGGCCGCGACGGCCACCCAGGCGGTGACGGCCACGGCCACCCCTGCGGCGCCGGCCCCGGCGCGGGCCAGCCGCTGCCGCCGCCGGGCGACCCGCAGCGCACCGTCGGCCAGGCCGGCCAGGTGGGCGCCGACGGCGTCGCCGTTCTCCCGGACATGGGCCCGCAGGGCATCGTGCAGCATCGTTTCGTGCCGCGGGTGCTCGGTCGAGTCGTTCATGCGGTGACGCCCCTTCCGGAGGCAGTGGAGGAGGAGGCCGACGGCCCTGACCCGGCCAGGGCGGTGCGGAGCGAGGTGAGGGCCTTGTGGGTCTGGCTGCGGACCGTTCCCTGGGCGACGCCCAGGATCGCGGCGATCTCGGCGTCGGGCCGGTCCTCGAAGTAGCGCAGCACGATCACGGCACGCTGGCGCTTGGGCAGCCGGCGCAGAGCGGTCATGATGTCCTGCCGCTGGACCACCGTGTCGGCCCAGTCGGCGCCCTTCCCTGAGGGCTGGTCCGGCAGGGTGTCCGTGACCGTCTCCCGCCCCCAGCTGAGCAGCCGGAAGCGGTCCACCTGGGCGTGGTAGAGCGCCCGGCGCACATAGAGCTCCGGCTGCTCCCGGTCGCGCAGCTTGGACCAACGCCGAGCGGTGGAGGCGAGCGCGGTCTGGAGCAGGTCCCGGCCCTGCTCCCAGTCTCCGGTCAGCAGGTAGGCCGTGTGCAGCAGCGATCTCGACCGCGCCGCCACGAACTCGCGGAACTGGCGTTCCTCGTCGGCGTTCAATGTGCCCTCCCTCGTTCCCCTGTGAAGACGGGTGCGGGAGGGGGTTCTACTGCCCTGCCGGCCGGACTTTCTCGATCACGACGAGCAGGTGGCGGGGAAAGCGGGCAGGCGCCGGGGAACGCGGGCAGGCGCCGGGGAGTGCGCGGTGGTCCGGCCCGTGGTCCGAGAGTGGCTTCACATCCCGGCCGGGCCGCCGCCGGTGAGGCCGGGGGCCAGCTCCGGGACCCAGACGACGGCGACGGCCAGGGCGATCGAGGCGGCTCCCACGGCCCGGGCCACCAGGCGGCCGGCCGGGAGGAGTTTCTCGGCGGTGATCACGGCGGTCAGCACGACCATGGCCCACAGGTTCATCACGCCGAACGCCGCCAGCAGCACCATCAGCGACCAGCAGCAGCCCAGGCAGAAGGCCCCGTGGTGGGCTCCGGCCCGCAGGTCGCGCGAGGGCCTCGGGTACGAGGCGTAGCGCAGCATCAGGCCGATGGGCGAGCGGCACCTGGCCAGGCAGCGGTCCTTGAGGGGGGTGAGCTGGTAGACGCCGCTGATCGCGAACACGGCGGCGGCCACCGCGGTGCCGGCGGCGGCGGGGAGGTTCGCCGCCCTGCCCAGGCCGGCGGCCAGCGCGTACGCCGGCAGCCCGGCCGCGGCCCAGACCAGCAGGTAGGCGATCGTGAAGACGGCCATGCGCGGTGTCCGGTGCACGGTGAGGGTGCGTGCGTACAGCGCGGCGACGGGCGCCGTGGCGGGCAGCATCATCGCGGCCATCATCAGCGTCCACAGGGACAGGAACGCGGGCGGGCGCAGACCCATGGTGCCGGGCATCGCCTGCATGCCGCCCCAGCGGGTCACCGCCCAGACCCAGGCGGCGGACGCCGCGGCCAGCAGCAGTCCGGCGGGGGCCGCCCTGCGGCGGACGGTGACCAGCCGACCGGTCACGCGGACCACGTGAAGGGCGCCGAGTGTCCGTTGCCACCGGAGAAGTCCCAGGACCGGCCGTACACGCCGTCGCCCTTCGCCCGGGTCGAACGGGCGATGGTCAGCGTGCTGCTCACCGGGTGGAACATGCCGGTCAGTCCCATGACCGGACCGTCCTCGCCGAACTGCGGGGCGATCTGGTCCTCGATCTCGATGTCGATGGCGCCGCCGACCCGCGCGCGGTGGCGGCGGCCGTCGTCGCGGTAGTCGATGGGGACGCGCTCCACGCCGAGGACCTCGCCGATGAGCGGAGCGAGCGCCGCCATCGGCCCGCCGGCCCGGCCGGAGAAGACGTTGGCCAGCGCCTCCGCCTGGCCGTCGTCGGCCGAGGCGTCGAGGTACAGCGCGACCTGCCAGCCGCCCTCGGCCATCACCCGGGGCGCGTCTATGAAGACGGCGACGTTCCGGCCGGTGACGTCCGTGCCGTCCACGTTCCCGCTGTCCACGTGGAACGCGAAGGTCACCTGGCAGCGCTCGTGGTCGGCCGGTGCGGTGAGGCCCGAGGTGGTGCAGGGGCACACCACGTCGCAGTTGCAGCTCTCCAGATACGTGCCGTTGAGATTCCAGGGCATGGCTCTTCGCCTCCCTCTTCCGCGTCCCCCCTCGGTGACGGGGATGCAGAGGGAGAGTCCGCTTCCGTCCCGGTGCCGCTCCTCTCCAGGCTATTCCCGGTGGCCCGGCCTCGCAGGGCCGCGGGGCCGCCGCCGGTCCCGCGGACCGGACGGCGGTCCCGGAAACCCTTCGCCCCCGCTCGCCCCTCCCGGTACGGTCTCGGGCGTGTTCCCGCTGCGGGGAGTGCAAGGGCTCTGTGCGGCGCGGCAGTTGGCTGCGCCGGGAGCGGTTCCCCACGTTGAGAGAAGGTCTTGTCCATGGCATGTCGGATCGGTGAGCTCGTACTCGGTTGCCGTGAACCGGAGGTGCTGGCGCGGTTCTGGTGCGAGGTCCTGGACTTCGTGGTGCTCGACCGGGAGGAGGACGGCAGCATCGAGATCGGGCCGCGCGAGGGGTTCGGCGGGCCGCAGCCGACGATCTTCCTCAGCCGCCGGGACGAGCCGGAGCCGGGGAAGTCGCGGCTGCACATCGACGTCAACCCCACCGACCGCGATCAGGACGCCGAGCTCGAACGCCTGCTGGGGCTCGGGGCGCGCCCCGCCGACATCGGTCAGACCGGCGAGGAGCAGTGGCACGTCCTCGCCGACCCCGAGGGCAACGAGTTCTGCCTGCTCAAGGGCCGCCTCAGCCCGCTCTGACGGCCGACGGCACCCGGTGGGCGGCCACGTAGTCCCGCGGGAAGCGGGCCGGGTCCCGGTGGTACCTGTCCAGGGTGTGCTCGGCGAAGGTCCTGCCGGTTCGGGCCACCTCTTGGAGGGGGGCCAGGTAGGCCAGGGTTTCGGGGCGTTCCAGACCCGCGGTGACGCGGGCCCGGAGGCCGGTCTCGCTCAGGTGGAGGAGTTCGGCGGCCAGGTCGCGTACCGGGCGGCCGGCGAGGGTGGCGTCCATGCCGCGCAGGGCGATGTCGTCCAGGGCTTCGAGGTGCTGCCGGGGGGTGATGCCGCGCAGGAGGTCCCGGACCGCCGCCCGGGCGGAGGCGTCGTACGTCAGGCCGCTCCAGAAGGCGGGGACCGCTGCCAGTGCCGGGTAGGGGAGGCCGTCCACGGCCCGCAGTTCCAGCGTGTCCCGGAGCCGGACGTCCGGGAAGATCTGGGAGAGGTGGTCGCGCCAGTCCTGGAGGGTCGGCCTGGTGCCGTCCTCGAAGCCGTCGGTCAGCAGCGTGCCGAAGGGCACCGGCGGCACCCGCTTGCGGCTGCCGTCCGGTGTGCCCCGGTGGATCATCGGCAGGCCGAGCGCCCAGTCGATGAAGCGGTCGATGGTGAAGTCCTCCCGCAGGGTCACCGGGACGACCCGGGTGCGGGCCGGGTCGGCCAGGCTCCAGAACTGCATGCGGCGGGAGAGCGCGCCGCACGGTTTCCCGTTCTCCAGCGGGGCGTTGACGAAGAGCGCGGCGGCCGGGGTGGAGGCCGCGGCCTGGACCCGGAGCTTCTCGGCGAGGTCGGCGGGTGAGGTGTAGTCGAAGGACACCTGGGTGGACAGGATCATGGACATGATCCGGGGGCCCCACATGCCCTCCCGGCCCAGGCTCTCGAAGTGGTCGCGCATGATCGCCGTACGGGAGTGCGGCATCCACCGCACGTCCTCGAAGGCCGTGCACGGGTACTGCGCCCCCGGTACCAGCGCGAAGCCGAACCGGTCGGCCGCGGCGGCGAGTCGGCGCAGGGCGGCGTGCACGAGGTCCATCAGGTCGGCCACGCAGCGCGCGGGCGGCGACGAGTACTCCACCGCTCCCCCGTGCTCCAGCGAGACCTGTCCGCCGTCGGGGAGCCGGACACCGACCAGGGTGCCGTAGTCGTGGACGGCCTCGACGCCGGGTTCGGCGGCCAGGGCGGCCAGGTAGGCGCCGATGCCGGACTCTCCCGCGTAGGGGATGGCCGTACCGGTCTGCGGGTCCAGTGCGGCCGATTCGATCTCGATGCCGACCAACTCGTCCTGCGTGTTCCCCTCGAACACGCTGCGCAGTTCGGCCGGTGACAGCGATGGAGCGGCGGAAGCGATGGACATGGCACACCTTGAGGTCGCGAGGGATGGGGGCAAGCCCGCAAGGGAGCAAGGAGCGAGGGCGCGAGAGGGCGAGGGAGCGAGAGGGCGGTGAGGGGGCGCTGGGGTCCTTCAGCGGGGACAGCGTGTCACGGGCGGGGCTGCCGTGCCGTCGGATATGCGGGGTTCTGTCGGGAAGTTGACGCGTATTCGTCGGGTCGGCGGCCGTACGGCGTCCACCCTTACGAGGGACAGCACTGCCGTATCAGTCGGTTGCCGTGGGTTCGGGCCGGGGGCCGGACTCCAGGCGTACGGGCATGCGCAGGGCGGCGAGGAGTTCGTACAGCGACAGGCCCAGTTCCGCGCTCACGTCCTGGGCGAGCCGCTCCGGGAGGCCGCCCGCCCGCTCCCTGCCGAGGAGCGTCATCCAGTCCCCCGGCCGCGCGCCCGGCACGTCCGTCACGTCGAACTGGGCGCAGTCCATGCCGGGGCGGCCCGCCATCGGGCAGTTCCGCCCGTGCAGCAGGCCGGTGAAGGCCGGCGCGGGGCCCCGCAGCCCGCGGGAGAAGCCGATGGCGACCGTGGCCAGGCGGCGGCCGGGGGCGACGGCGGCGGTCCGGTCGTAGCCGAGCCCCTCCGCGCGGGTGACGGTGACGAGGTCGAGGACCCGGGCGCGTACGGCGACCGCGGGCCGCAGCCGGCCCAGGCCGGAGTCCGCCCAGCCGGGCAGGTCGCGGCTGGACGGCTGGAGCAGCCCGTACAGGCCGATGCCGGGCCGTACCCAGTCCGTGCCGTGCAGCGCCGGGGGGTGCAGCAGGCCGTGGGTCGCGGCGAGCGAGGCCGCGAGGTGCCGGCCGAGCACCGCGCGCGCCCGGGCCACCCGCGACCGGAACGCGGCGGCCTGCTCCGCCGTCTCCCGCGCGTCCGCGGCGGAGCTGGACAGATGGGCGAAGACCCCGGCCACCCGGACGGCGGCGCGCGCCCGGTGCAGCCGGTCGAGCACGGTGTCGAAGTCCCGTTCCTCGCGCGGCCCGAACCGGTTGAAGCCGACGTTCGTGCGCAGCCACACGGTGACGGGCTCGGCGCGCCGGCGGGCCACGGCTTCGTGGCGGCCGATCTGTTCCGGGCCGGCGACGGCGGCCATCAGCCGGTACCGGGCGCAGGCCTCGGCGTTGCCGGCGACGTCGACGTCCATCACCAGGACCGGCACGCCGATGCCGTGTTCGCGCAGCGCGGCGCCCTCCGCGACGGTGTCGACGGCCAGCGCGCCCACGCCCGACTCCAGCAGCAGGCCGGCCACGACCGGTGCACCGAGCCCGTACCCGTCACCCTTGAGGACGGGCATGATCCGCCGGCCGCCGGCCGCCGCGCGCAGCACCGCCAGGTTGTGGCGCACCGCGTCGGCGGAGACGGTCTTCTCCAGCCGGGCGGCGGTCAGGGAGGCGAGGGAGCGGTGTGCCGCCACCCCGGTCCCGGTCCCGGTCATACGGCGTCCGGGGCCGTCCGGTCGGTCCGGTCCGCGCTCCCGGCGGCAGTCGTCGCAGTCATCCAGCGCTCCTCTGGGTGGACGGCCGGCGGGGCCGCCCCCGCGGGCCCGCGCCGTCCAGTCATTGAAGACGCGGGGTGACGCCGGGACCAGATCCCATTCCGGCCCCGCGGCGGTGGCCGCCCCCGGCTCGTGCGCCCCACGCGCCCACCCGGTCCCGGGCGTCCGCCCGTACGCCTGGGCACCGCCGTCCCCGCACCCCGGGCCGCCGCCCCGGCAGCCCGCCGTTTCTTTACGTTTCCCTGACGCCGGGGCCGGATCCGCACTCCCTCCTCCCCGTGTCCTCCCCGGTGTCCGGATCGTGTCGGAGAAGGGGAGTGCCATGGAAGGCACCGTCGTCGCAGTGGTGGTCGTCGCCGTCCTCCTGCTGCTCGTGCTGAAGAGCGGGATGCGGGTCGTCAACCAGGTGGAGCGCGGGGTGGTGTTCCGGTGGGGCAAGGCGCTGGCCGGCTACCGGCAGCCGGGCGTCACCTTCCTGATCCCGTTCGCCGACCGGATGCGCAAGGTGAACGTGCAGGTGGCAACGATGCCGGTGCCCACCCAGGAGGGCATCACCCGGGACAACGTGTCGGTGAAGGTCGACGCCGTCGTCTACTTCCGGGTCACCGACCCGGTGCGCGCGGCCATCGAGGTGCAGGACTACGTCTTCGCCGTCGGCCAGGTCGCCCAGTCCTCCCTGCGGTCCATCATCGGCAAGAGCGACCTGGACGACTTGCTGAGCGACCGCGAGCGGCTGCACGAGGGCCTGGCCCTGATGATCGACAGCCCGGCCGCCGGGTGGGGCGTGCACATCGACCGGGTGGAGATCAAGGACGTCCAGCTGCCCGAGTCGCTGAAGCGGTCGATGTCGCGGCAGGCCGAGGCCGAGCGGGAGCGGCGGGCCCGGGTCATCACCGCGGACGGTGAGTTCCAGGCCGCGCAGCAGCTCGCCAACGCCTCCCGGATCATGTCGGACACCCCGGAGGCCATGCAGCTGCGCCTGCTGCAGACCGTGGTCGAGGTGGCCGCCGAGAAGAACTCCACGCTCGTCATGCCGTTCCCGGTGGAGCTGCTGCGCTACTTCGACCGGGCGGCGAAGAAGATCGGCGCCGAGGTCACGACGGAGTCCGCTGCGGCGCCGGCTCGGCCGGAGGCCGCACCGGAGCAGCCCGTCGAGCGGCCGTAGCCAGCGCCAGGGTCACGCAGACCGAGCCCGCCGCCATCGCGGTCATCGCGGCGGCGGGCGAGGTGAACTGGGCCAGCGTCCCCGCCGCCGTCGCGCCGACGCCCTGGAGGGTGAGCGTGCCGGCCGAGTGCAGGCCGAGTGCCTGGCCGGCCATGGCGTCGGGGGTCAGACGCATCAACCGCTCCTGCTGCACCAGGCTCGCCCCGAAGCCGACGGAGGCCACGGTCACACAGACCGCGGCCACCGGCACCGCCGGGTGCGCGGCGAACAGCAGGTACGGCGCCGCCAGCAGGAGCAGCAGCGGGGTGGCCAGACGGGTGCGGACGGCGGCGGGGAGCAGCCGGCCGACCGTCACGTCCCCGGCGAACATGCCCAGCGCCCCGCAGGCGAACAGGGTGCCGGCCGCGTGCGGGGCGTACGACACGTACAGCGACTCGCAGCCGACGACCATGCCGTTGGGCAGCCACAGGCCCAGGTAGGTCAGGCGGCGCGGCCGGGACGACCACAGCTCGGCGTTGGCGCGCCAGGTCGCCGAGGCCGAGGGCCGGCCGGTGGCGCGGGGCGGCCGGGCGGTCAGGCCGAGCCGCAGGACGAGCGCGGCCACCAGGTACAGGGCCGCCGCCAGCAGCAGGCAGGTGCGCGGGGAGAGCGCGGCGAGCAGGGCGCCGCCGGTGGCGAACCCGGTGACCTGCATCAGCCCGCTCGTCATGTTGAACAGCGAACGCCCGGGCAGGTAGCCGTCCTTGGCGAGGATCTCGTTGAGCAGCCCCCAGCGGACCCCGCCGCCGAGCGAGGCGACCAGGCCCAGCAGGAGGACGACGGTGAGGAGCACGCCGGCCGGCAGGCCGGGCAGCGCCTGCACCGCCGTACCGGCCGCGAAGAGCAGCGCGATCGCGGTGAGGGCCGTACGCGGGGGCAGCCGGTCGGCGCCGGACAGCAGGAAGGTGGCGCCCAGCACCTGGGCGAGCGACGGGCCGAACATGCTGAGCGCCGACAGCAGCGGGGAGCCGGTGGCCCGGAACACGAGTGTGCCGAGGGCGAGACCACCGAGGGTCTGGGCCGCGGTGTTCGCGGCCGCGCCGAGGAGGAGCGGGGTGAACTCCGGGGTGCGGAACAGGGATCGATAGCTGGGCATGCCCCGGAGTCTCGGCGGGGCCGCGAACGGCTCGTTATTGTTTCGCCGACACGCGAAAGGCCGCGGACGCGGAAGGTCGCCGGCGCGGTCCGGCCACGGGAAGTCGCCGACGCGGGCGCGAACGGTCGCGGTCGCGAACGGTGGCGGTCGCGAACGGTGGCGGTCGCGAACGGTGGCGGTCGCGGTCACGAACGGTCATGGGGCCTGCGGGCCGCACGGGACGGGGGCCTACGGGCCGCACGGGAGGGGGGCCGCATGGGGTGGTGGCAGCTCAACGCGGACACCCTCGCGCGCAGCCGGTTCGTCATCTCGCCGCTCGCCGAGACCTTCGCCTGCCTGAAGCTGCTGCACGCCGGGCACGGGTCGCATCCCGGTGAGCACGCCTGGCTGGGCGGCCACCTGCCCGGCTACCGCGCCCGGCTCGCGGCCGACCCCGTCACGGCCCGGCTGGTGCGGGCGGGACTGGGCCGGGAGTGGATCGCCGACTTCCTCACCCCCGCGCCCCGTGCCGGGGAGGGCTTCGCCGAGGAGGTGGCCCGGGTGCGCGCGGCCGGTCCCGGCGCCGCCCGCGCCCAGCTGCGGCTCTCCCTCGCCGGGCCGCTGCCGGCCGAGCTGGACCGGGACGACCTGCCGGAGCGGGCGGCCGGGCTGCTGGAGTGGGTGTGGCAGGAGACCGTACGGCCGTACTGGGAGCGGCGCCGGCGGGTACTGGAGGCGGACGTGGTCGCACGGACCGCGCGGGTGAGCCGGGACGGCTGGGCGGGCGTGCTGGACTCGCTGCGGCCGGGCGGCACCCGGTGGCTCGGGGACAACCGGTTCCAGATCAATCTGCACGAGTACCCGCCGCGCGAGATCTCCGGCGCCGAGCTGGTGTTCGTGCCGGTGACCGCGCAGCGCACCGGCTGGGTGTCCTGGGAGGAGGGCCGGCGGTACGCCGTGGTCTATCCCTGCACCGGCGTACTGGCCGGGGACGGCGGGCGAGCGGTGCCCGCGGGGCTGGGCGCGCTGCTCGGGGCGGCCCGGGCCGGGGTGCTCGTGCTGCTCGGCTCCCCCATGAGCACCAGCCAGCTGACCGCCGTCACCGGGCAGGGCCTCGGCTCGGTCGGGCGGCATCTGCGGGTGCTGCGGGAGGCGGGGCTGGTGGAGCGGCAGCGGGCCGGGCGGTCGGTGCTGTACACACGGACGGCGGCCGGGGACGTGTTGGTCGAGGCCGGGCAGGGGCGCCGTGACCCGGCGGGGCTAGCATCCGGGCATGACGACTACTGACCACAACGTGCTGGATGTCGAGATCGGAGCGCTCACCGGCGGCTCCGCCAACCTGCCGCAGTACGCGGGCAAGGCCGTGCTCATCGTGAACGTGGCCTCCAAGTGCGGCCTGACCCCGCAGTACTCCGGGCTGGAGAAGCTCCAGGAGCGGTACGCCGAGCAGGGCTTCACCGTGCTGGGCGTGCCCTGCAACCAGTTCCTCGGGCAGGAGCCCGGCACCGCCGAGGAGATCGCGGAGTTCTGCTCGGCGACGTACGGCGTGACCTTCCCGCTGACCGAGAAGGTGGAGGTGAACGGGGAGGGCCGGCATCCGCTGTACGAGCGGCTCACCGGATTCGCGGACGCCGAGGGGCACAGCGGGGACATCCGCTGGAACTTCGAGAAGTTCCTGATCGGGCGGGACGGCCGGGTCGTCGCGCGGTTCTCCC
The DNA here is from genome assembly GCF_000720135.1 of Streptomyces sp. NRRL S-1022. Lineage (GTDB taxonomy): Bacteria > Actinomycetota > Actinomycetes > Streptomycetales > Streptomycetaceae > Streptomyces. Next base: position 272,033 of record NZ_JOIU01000008.1, read on the forward strand.
CGCAGACCGAGCCGGAGTCGGACGAGGTGGTCTCCGCGATCGAGGCCCAGCTGGGCTGAGCCTCGCGTACCGCATCCTCCTGGTCCCGGACCGGGCGGTGAGCCCTCTCGGCAAGGACGGCGACTGGTCGAGAGGGCTCTCCTGGTGGAGCTTGTGCAGTTGTCGTCCGGGCCAGGGTCAGGGGGAACCCCTCACGCCTTGACCGAGGTCACGAAGGCGTTCCACGCGTCGGCGGGGAAGGCCAGGACCGGGCCCTCGGGGGTCTTGGAGTCGCGGACGGCGAGTTCGGCGGCGGTGGGCGACTTGACCTCGACGCAAGCGCCGTTGCCCGCGGAATAGGAGGACTTCATCCACGTCTCCGAAGCGCCCTGAATCAGTGCCATGTCCACTCCTGTTGCGAGTTGCGGTAGTGCGGTTCACGCCAACCATGTCGACTGATTGGCGTGATCGACGCTACCGGGCAACTGCCTCTGCCGGAGTAGTCGTTCACTCAACCGGATGGCATATTCCAGGTGAGCCTTCCACTGGAACCGATCGACGGTGTACGATCCCGCGCTCCTCATGGCACCGGCTCAATCCGCGTACAGTTTCGCCATATCCGCGATGAATTGCCGGGAAGCTTCCACATTGAGGGACTGTGCCCGCAGGTGCTCGTACATCACGGCGTACTTCTGCACGTCCTGCGCCTTCTCCAGGTACAGGTCGCTGGTGACGCCCTCCAGGTACACCACGCTGGAGTCGGCCGCGTCGGCGAACTCCAGGATCGCGTACTGACCGTTGAGCCCGGGGTGCGCGCCCACCTCGAACGGCAGCACCTGCACGGTGACGTGCGGCAGCTGGGACATCTCGATCAGGTGCTCCAGCTGTTCCCGCATCACCGGCTTGCTGCCCACGAGCCGGCGCAGGGCCGCCTCGTCCAGCACCACCCAGAGCCGGAGCGGGTTGCTCTCGGCGGTGATACGTTCCTGTCGGCGCATCCGGACCTGGACGCGCTTCTCGATCTCGGCCGTCGACGTCTCCGGCAACGCGCCCTGCACCAGGGCCTCGGCATAGGCGCGGGTCTGCAACAGACCGGTCACCAGCTGGGGTTCGTACACCCGCAGCGACTCCGCGTCCGTCTCCAGCCCGATGTACACGCTGTACGGGATGTCCCCGAAGGTGTGCCACCACCCCTGCTGTCTGGAGTCCCGGGCCATCTCCATCAGGGAGTCGACGATCCGCTGGTCCTCGACCTCGTACACCCCGCACAGGTCGCGCACATCGCGCTGGCTGATGCTCCTGCGGCCGTTCTCCAGCCTGCTGATCTTCGACTGCGACACCAGCAGCCGCTCCGCCACCTCTTCGGCCGTCATGCCCTTGAGCTCGCGCAGCCTGCGCAGCTCCTGGCCCAGCCGGCGCCGCCGGACGGTGGGATTGACATTGGACGCCACGGGACGTGCACCTCCGGCTGCCTGCCTGTACTTGACACTTTGCGTATCTGCTGTTGAGCAGACTGCCACCAAGGTGCTTTCTACCGCTGGGAAACGAGGGATATGCGGCGCCGCCTCGAACTCGTGGACGCAGTCGAGCGGGGCGGCGAGACCACGAAGGTCTCGCCGCCCCGCTCGGACCAGCGGCTCCCGAACCGGGTCTGTGGGGGCCGGGACGGCGGATCAGTGGGCCACGGCGCGCGCCATGGACCCGCGGTGCGGCTGCATCGGAACCCCGCGTGCGGGTTCCGGCGCGGGCCTGGCGCCGGGCGCGGCCGGGCGGCCGCCCGCGGCCGGGCCCCGGCGCGGCTGGGCGGCCGCACCGTTCTGCACGTCCATCACGGCGTGGGCGACCAGCCCGCCCATGGGGTCGTGCCGGATCAGGTCCCGCAGCCGGGACCGGGACGAGCGCCCCTCGTTCCCCGGGTACAGGTGCTTGCCGAGCCCGACGGCGTGCGCCAGGGCGGCGAGCGCCGCGGTCCGCGGGTCCGGCGGTACGCCGGTGCGGATCGCGGAGTCCAGCCGGGCACGGATCTCCCGGCTGATGTCGTTGTCCGTCGCCTGATAGCGAGTCGTCGGCAACACCCCGCACATCTGGCCCGCTACGGCGGCGACCATGCCGCACCGCTCCAGATGCGACAGGTAGGTCTGGCGCAGCCCGAGTCGGGGCCCGCCGATCCAATGGACGGCACGCACGGGAGCGCCACGCCTTCGCAGCAACTCCAATGCGCAGTCCAGAGTCGGATCTCCTGTCGGCCGTGGTACCACCACGGCGATACGATCCCCGTCTGGGGCTATCCGTCCGGCCAGCGCCAGCTCCACTAGCTGTGCACCGGCCAGACCGAGGTCGAGCGACTGCGGCTGTGCAGTGGTACCCGTGGCCGGGTCCAGTGCCAGCAGCAGAAGCTCCTCCGGAAGTGTTCTGCGGCTCCTGCCCATCCATGCCTCCCCGCGTGGATGAATGACAGGGTGACCCCTCTCACATTGGTCTGTCGAGGGTGCGTGACCGGTTCGTGAGGGAACCGGCAGGTATGTCGTTCTCGTCTACCGCAGGGGCCAAGCCCTCACACAGGACACTGGTACATGGTTCGGACAGAGCGCGCGGGTTGAGCGCGCGGCGCATGAGGAGGCATCGGTGGCGGGCGAGTCCCCCGACAGGTCGAAGCAGCGCGAGTCGTCGGCGGAACCGACGTCGGGGAGCGCGGATTCGGTTCCCGAGGCGCGTGATCCGCGTCTGGCCGTGTCCCGCGAAAAGGATTCCTCGGGCGCGGGCGGGGACACGGCGACGAAGATCCTGACGGTACGGCCCGACACCGCCCTGCACGAGGCGGTGTCTTCCTGGGTACGCGCCCCTCACCCCGACACGACTGCAAAGTCCTCCACCTCGGACACCGACCCTGAGGGGTCGTCTGAGGCGGGTCGCGGGGCGGGCGTTCCGTCAGGGACGAAGGACGCGGAAACGGAGGACTCGTCTGCCGCCGGGGTGGAGGCAGAGGGGTCGTCCGACGCGCGGGCCGAGGCCGAGGCCGAGGGTTCGCCTTCCGCGAAGGCGAAGACCGAGGGCTCCACGGCCGGGTCCGAGGCAGCGTCCGGCACGCAGCCGCAAGCGGACACCGACGCCGACGCGAACGCGAAGGCCGAGTCCGGGAACAGCGGGACCGGATCGAACGCCGGGACTGCGGACGGCAAGGCTGCCGCGGGCGGCAAGACCGGCGCTACGGCCAAGCCCAAGGCGGCCGGCAGGGCCGGCAGGGCAAGCGCGACTGACGGCAAGGCTGCCGCAGGCGACAAGACCGGTGCCGAGGCCGACACGGCCCGCAAGGCAGGCACGGCTGACGGCAAGGCTGCCGCGGGCGGCAAGACCCTCGCGGGCAGCAAGGCCGAGGCAGGCGCCAAGTCCGAGGCGGACTCCGAGGCCGGCGCGGGCGATGAGGCCGGCACTGGCGGCGAGGATGTCGCGGCGGGCAAGACTCCCGCCGGGGCCGGCGCGGGCGCCAAGCGTGCCGCCGGCGGCAAGGCCCTGCCGGGCGGCAAGACCGGTGCCGGGGCCAAGGCCGACGCGGCCGGAAAGGCAAGCGCGGCTGACGGCAAGGCTGCCGCCGACGACAAGGCCCTGCCGGGCGGCCAGACGGCCCCGGGAGCCAAGGCTGTCGTGGACAGCAAGGCCGACGCCGGAGTCAAGGGCGACGCCGGGGTCGAGGCCGACGCGGGTGCCGAGGCCGACGCGGGTGCCAAGGCCGACGCGGGCAGCAAGGCCGACGCGGGCAGCAAGGCCGGTGCCGGGGTCAAGGGTGGCGCAGCCGAGGCGGTCGAGGACGGGTCCGAGGACGCCGATGGCGGGGACGCCCCTCAGGGGCCACCCGCGGACGACGACGAGAGCCGCACGGGTGGTGCGGGTGGGAACACGGACGCCGACGGCGAAGCCGAGGCGGAAGGCGACGCGCCGCAGACGACCCGCGACGCCGAGGCGGAAGGCGACGCGTCCGACGCGATAGAGCCCCCCGTCGATCAGCCGACCGCTGTGTTCAAGGCGCCCCGGCCCAAGAAGCCCGAGGTCGACCAGCCGACGACCATGCTGAAGCTCGGCGGCAAGCCGAACGCGCCCGAGTCCGACGCCGAGCGCACCAGCAAGTTCGTCGCGCTCAGGGACGACCTCCGCAAGCCGCCCGCCACCCCCGAACCGGCGACCACCCCCAAGCCGGCCGCTCCCGACGCCACCACCCCCGTCCCCCAGGTCGGACCCGAGCGCACCACCCAGCAGCCGCTCCCGCCCAAGCCCCCGCTGGACCTGCTGGCGGAGCTGACGAACACGCCGCCGCCCCCGGAGACCCCGGTCCGCACGCTGGTGCGGAGGGTCAAGATCTGGACCCCCCTGGTCGCGCTCCTGGCGGTCGTCTTCGCTGTCGTCCAGGCCGTGCGCCCCCTGCCGGCCCCCACCCTCGCGCTCACCGGCGAGGAGACCTACACGTTCGACGGCGGCCGCACGACCCTGCCGTGGCCCGGCGAGGGCCAGGGCTGGATCGACGCGGACGGCATCGGCACGATGGGCCACTTCGGCAAGCAGACCCCGGTCGCGATCGGCTCGGTCGCCAAGACGATGACCGCGTACATCATCCTCAAGCACCACCCGCTGAAGCCGGGGCAGGAGGGTCCGAAGATCGAGGTGGACGCGAAGGCGGAGAAGGAGGGCGGCTACGACAAGGCGGGCGAGTCCACCCTCAACACCGTCAAGGCCGGCGACCACCTCACCGAGAAGCAGGCCCTGTCGGCCGTCCTGATCCCCTCCGCGAACAACATCGCCCGGCTGCTCGCGCGCTGGGACGTGGGTTCGGAGACGGCGTTCGTGAAGGAGATGAACGCCACCGCCAGGGAACTGGGGATGACGCACACGAGGTACACCGACCCCTCGGGCCTGAAGGAGACCACCGTCTCCACGGCCGAGGACCAGGTGAAGCTGGGCCGCGCGTTCGTGAAGGTGCCGGCTCTGGTCTCGATCAGCAGCGCGGCCAGCTGGACGGACCCCTCCGGCCACTTCTGGCCGAACTACAACGAGCTGCCGTACCGCATCGGCGCGATCGGCATCAAGACCGGCTCCACCACCGCGGCCGGCGGCAACCTGCTCTTCGCCTCGCGCAAGCAGGTCGGCGGCCGGACGGTCACCCTGGTCGGCGCGATCCTCGGCCAGCACAAGCCGAAGATCCTGGAGACGGTCAACGCGGTCAGCAAGACCGCGCTGCTCGCCGCCCAGGACGCGCTGACCTCGTCGAAGATCCTGAAGAAGGGCGCCGTGGTCGGCTATGTGGACGACCGGCTCGGCGGTCACACCCCGGTCGTGGTCACGCGGGACGTCACGGCGGCCGGCTGGGCCGGCATGAAGGTGCGGCTGTCCTTCACCCGGGGGACCGTGCCGCACACCGCGAAGGCCGGCACCCGGGTCGGCACGCTCACCGTGGGTGACGGCACCTCCGGTGCGGTGAAGGTTCCGGTGGCCCTCCAGAAGGATCTGGCCGAGCCCGGTTTCGGCGCCAAGCTCACCCGGCTGGGCTGACCGCCCCGCCTCCGGCCCGCCGCGCACCCCGCCCCGGGGAGCCCCCGCCCGGGGGCCCCGGGGCGGGGTGCGTGCTAGCGTCACGAATCGGGGCAGGTCGCCGGTTCCGTGACAGGGCCGTGGACCGGACGGTAAGCGGCCGGACCACCGAGGGACGCGGCCGAGAAGAGAAGACGGGACACGGGGAGTGCCTTCAGGTGGCCACAGCGGAGCCGACACGCGCCGACAACGCAGATCCGGACCCGGGAGCGGGCTCGCGAATACGCCTGCCCGCGACTGACGCGGACAGCCGTGCTCCGGCGGCACGCCCCGGGGCCCGCACGCGTCTGCTCACCGCGCTGGAGCCCCTCCGGCAGCGGATGCTCCGGCATCCCGTGCTGTCGGTCACGGTGCTCGCCGGTGTGCTGCACATCATCTGGTTCTTCACGTTCGCGAACAGCGGCGGCGACCTCGCGGCGCAGGACGCCTGGGCGGAGTTCGTCGGCCGGCACCCGGACTCGGCGTACAACCTCGCCTGGTACGGGGGCATGCACCCGGTGTCGTACAGCGTGGTGTCGCCGTACCTGATGTCGGTCCTCGGTGTCCGGACGACGATGATGATCGCCGGGACGGTGTCGGCGGGCCTGCTGACGCTGGTCCTGATCCGCAGCCGGGCGGTGAGGAACCCGCTGTGGGCCTCGCTCGGCGGGGTCGCCGCGTTCCTGGCCAACGCGATCTCCGGGCGGGTGACCTTCGGGCTCGGCACGATGTTCGCGCTCGGCGCGGTCGCGGCGGTGTTCTGCTGGCCGTACCGGTGGCGGTACAAACGCTGGGCGAAGGCCCTGGCCGCCGCCCCGCTGGCCGCCCTCGCCACGATGGCCTCGCCGGTCGCGGGGCTGTTCGTGGGCCTGGTGGCGGTCGCGCTGTTCCTGCAGAAACGGCGGCCGGGCGCGTGGGCTCTGGGTCTGGCGCCGACGGCGGTGGTCGCGGTGTCGGCCTGGCTGTTCCCGTTCTCCGGCACCCAGCCGATGGGTTTCGGCTCGGTGGTCATGCCGCTGCTGTACGGACTGTTCTGCCTGTACCTGGCGCCGAAGGAGTGGGTGACGGTCCGGCTGACGGCCGCCGTCTACAGCCTCGCGGTCGTCCTGGTGTGGCTGATCAGCTCGCAGATCGGGTCCAACATCTCGCGGCTGCCGATGATGTTCGCGGGTGCGGCGCTGGTCGCGGTCCTGCCGTACACGGTGCCGAAGACCCGCAAGTGGTACGTGGCCGTGCTGGCCCTGCTCGGCTTCGCCGGCTGGATCGGCTTCAAGTCGGTGGACGACATCATCCACACCACCCCGGCCGCGTCCTGGGCCCGTGAGCTGGCGCCGCTGATCAACCAGCTGCAGAAGCAGGGCGCGGAGCAGGGCAGGGTCGAGGTGGTCCCGGCCCGCTCCCACCGGGAGGCCTCGGCGCTGGCGCCGGACTTCAACCTGGCCCGCGGCTGGAACCGGCAGGCCGACATGGAACGCAATCCGCTCTTCTACGACGACACGCTCAACTCGGCGAACTACCACGAGTGGCTCCAGCGGTGGGCCGTGCACTACGTGGTGCTGCCCAAGGACGACCCGGACGGGGACGGTGGCGAGCGGGAGCGGGCGCTGCTGCAGCGCGGGATGCCGTATCTGAAGCAGGTCTGGGGCGACGCCAACTGGCAGCTGTTCAAGGTGACCGATCCGGCGCCGATGGCCGAGCCGAACGCGGTGGTGGACCGGGCCGAGCAGGGCGAGATGATCCTGCGGGTGCGCAAGCCGGGCCGGATCCTGATCCGGATCCCGTACTCGCCCTGGCTGAGCGTCGTCGACGAGCGCGGCGACAAGGTGAAGCCGCCGCAGCCGTCCGGCACGCCGAAGTCGTACCGCAACGTCGACGGGTGTCTGACGCAGACACCGGAGGACGCGGACGGGGACCGCTGGACGGTGCTGCTGGCGCCGAAGGCCGGGACGTACCGGTTGGCCGCGCCGTACCAGCTGCCGCGCGGTACTCCGTGCCCCGACGGGCTGAAGTGAGGGTCCGCGCTCAGCGCAGCTCGGCCACGTAACGGTCCGTGCCCGGCACCGTCGGGATGAACGGGGCCGCGAGTTCCACCCGGCCCAGACCGGACTCGGCCACCTGATCGTCCAGGCCCCGGAAGTGCTCCTCCCAGCACTCCCGGGGGTCCCGTTCCAGGAACCACAGCAGGGTCAGCCGGGTGTCCACGCCCTCGACCTGCTTGACGTAGGTCATGCGGTCGCCCGGCAGCGGGGTCGGCCGGAACACGGTGACCAGGGCGGACGGGGAGCCGGTGAGGCGGCGCGGGAGGTGGCGGTCGCGCAGCCACCGGAGCAGTTCGGCGCGCTGTCCGGGCGAGTCGGTGTCGACGACCTCCAGCACCAGGCCGGCGTAGGGGTGGTCGAGGGCGTGCACGTCCCGGGGCCCGGCGGCGCCGTCCCGGTACACCGTCGTCTCGTGGTCGTGGAAGGCGGTGAGGACGTGGGTGCGGTCGTGGTAGACGCGGGCGTCCCGGTTGAGGCGCCTGTTGATGGCGACCGTCCACTTCATGTGGTCGTCGTAGCGGCCGGCGGTGATCCAGTAGGTGCAGAGGTAGCAGCCGGCGGTGACCGGCCGGGCGACCGCCGACTTCTCCGGGTAGCGCAGGAACTGGAGCTCCCGGGTCGCCACCCAGCGGCGGCCCGCGTGCATCCAGGGCATGGCCATCGCGCCGGCGTAGTAGTGGTCGTCCTCGTACCAGCGGTTGTAGGCGTACTCGTGGCCGGGGTGCGGTTCGACCAGGGTGATCAGGGCGTGGCCGGGGCGGACGCCGTACGGGCCGACGGCGGCCAGTTCGGCGTACCGCTCGCTGCGGGTGTCGTCGCTCATGCGGTTCCCCTTTCCTGCGGTCGCCCATACTCTGACGCCCCGTCAGGTGAAGCGCCATACCGAAGGAGGGGCCATGTCCCTGCTCGCGGGCAAGACCGTCGTCGTCTCGGGCGTCGGGGCCGGGCTCGGTCACCAGGTCGCGGCGGCCGTCGTACGGGACGGCGGGAACGCCGTGCTCGGGGCGCGCACGGAGGCGAACCTGGCCCGGAGTGCGGCCGGGATCGATCCGGACGGCTCGCGCACGGCGTTCCGGGCGGCCGACATCACCGACGAGGGGCAGTGCGAGGCGCTGGCGGGACTGGCGCGGGAGCGGTTCGGCGGGATCGACGCGGTGGTGCACGTGGCCGCCTGGGACTCGTACTTCGGCGGGCTGGAGGACGCGGACTTCGCGACCTGGCGGGCGGTCGTCGACGTGAACCTGCTGGGGACGCTGCGGATGACCCGGGCCTGTCTGCCGGGGCTGCGGGCGCGCGGGGGCGGGTCGGTGGTGTTCATCGGCACGCAGTCGGCCGTGGCCGCGCCCTCGCAGGTGAGGCAGGCCGCGTACGCCGCGTCGAAGGGGGCGCTGACCAGTGCGATGTACTCGCTGGCGCGGGAGCTGGGGCCGGACCGGATCCGGGTCAACTCGGTGCTGCCCGGGTGGATGTGGGGGCCGCCGGTGCAGGCGTACGTCCGGTTCACCGCGCACACGGAGGGGGTGCCGGAGGACGAGGTGCTGGCGCGCCTGACCGAGCGGACGGCGCTGCCGGAGCTGGCCACCGACGGGGATGTGGCGGACGCGGTGGTGTTCCTCGCCTCGGACCGGGCGCGGGCCATCACCGGGCAGTCGCTGCTGGTCAACGCGGGTGAGCTGATGCGTTGACGAGGGGTGGGGCCGATGTACGCGTGTTCATATGAGTGAACAGAGGTCAGTTAGCGGAACATTTTTACCGTGACTTGACCTTCCTCTTGCTTGTCGTGTTCATGTGCTCGCACCCACGATCGGGCACATGAACAGTCTCGACTGGGCCGTGCTCATCGGCTACTTCGGTGTGATGGTCGCGATCGGCGTCTGGTCGCACAAGCGCGTGGACAACGTCTCCGACTTCTTCACGGCCGGCGGCAAGATGCCCTGGTGGCTCTCCGGCATCTCGCACCACATGTCGGGCTACAGCGCCGTGATGTTCACCGGGTACGCGGGCATCGCCTACACCTACGGCGTCACCTCCTTCATCACCTGGTCCTTCCCCATCGCGCTCGGCATCGCCATCGGGTCGAAGCTGTTCGCACCCCGCATCAACCGGCTGCGCTCCCGGCTCCACGTGGCCTCCCCGCTGGAGTACCTGAAGAACCGCTACAACCTGCCCACCCAGCAGGCGCTCGCCTGGTCGGGCATGCTGCTGAAGATCGTGGACGTGGGCGCCAAGTGGGCGGCGATCGCCACCCTGTTGTCGGTGTTCACCGGGATCTCGCTGAACCAGGGCATCCTCATCACCGGCGCCATCACGGCCGTGTACTGCACGATCGGCGGCCTGTGGGCGGACGCGCTGACCGAACTCGGCCAGTTCGTCATCCAGTTGCTGGCCGGCATCTCGATGTTCGTCGCGGTCGTGCTGAAGCTGGACGACAAGAACATCGGCTTCCTCGGCGCCTGGGACGAGCCCGCGCTGCACGGCCACGGCAAGCCGCTGGTCGGCCCCTACGGCACGGTGTTCCTGCTGGCGTTCCTGTTCATCAAGCTCTTCGAGTACAACGGCGGCATGCTCAACCAGGCCCAGCGGTACATGGCCACCGGCAGCGCCCGCCAGGCCGAGCGCTCGGCCCGGCTGTCCGCGATCCTCTGGCTGGTCTGGCCGGTGGTCCTGTTCTTCCCGATGTGGATGTCCCCGCTGCTGGTGCACGCGCAGAAGCCGGACGGCTCCGACTCCTACGCCCTGATGACCGAACAGCTGCTGCCGCACGGCCTGCTGGGCCTGGTCATCGTCGGCTTCTTCTCGCACACCATGGCCATGTGCTCCTCCGACGCGAACGCGATCGCCGCCGTGTTCACCCGGGACGTGGCGCCGGTGCTGTCGGCCGGCGCCCGGGGCTGGAACGACCGGTCGGGACTGATCGCGGCCCGCGTCACGACGGTCGTCTTCCTCGGCCTGTCCATGGCGGTCGCGACCCAGGTCAACTCCCCCGCCTTCAAGGACATCATCACCGTCGTCATCAAGTGGGTGGCCGGTCTCATGGGCCCGATCGCGATCCCGATGATGCTCGGCCTGCTCCGCCCGTTCCGCCGCTCCGGCCCGACGGCGGCGCTCACCAGCTGGGCGGCGGGCCTGCTGGCCTTCTGGCTGGTCAACTACCCCGTCAACTGGAACGTCGACGGCGGCGTCCCGCTCCAGTACCAGGTCTCGATCCCGCTCGCGGTCTCCCTGGTCCTCTACGTCCTCATCGGCTACCTCAAGCCGGAGGACACCCCGGCCCGCCTGGCCGTCATCGAGCGGGTCAACACCGACGGCGACGAGGGCGCCGCCGCGGCCGTGCCGGTTCCCGCGGGGGCCGGGGACGACGTGGTGGGAGCGCCGTAGCTCCCCCCTCAGGCCCGCGGGTACCTCGCCAGCCAACCCGGTGACGAACCGGCCGGGCCGTGCAGTGCCGGGCCCTGGGTCATCTCCATGGCGAAGTCGTCGGCCAGTTCCAGGATCGTGGGGCGGCCCTCCAGTTCGGCCAGCCAGGCCGGCGGGAGGGCCGTTTCGCCGTGCAGGGCGCCGAGGAGGCCGCCGGTGAGGGCGCCCGCGGCGGCGGAGGGGCCGCTCTGGTTCACCGCCAGGCACAGCCCGTGCCGTACGTCCTCCCCGACCAGCGCGCAGTACACGGACGCGGCCAGCAGCCCGTCCGCCGTGCCGTCGCCGGCCAGCTCCTCCACCCGCGCCGGGGTGGGCATGCCCTGGCGTACGGCGCCGAGGGCGTGCTGGAGGGCGTCGGAGACGGGCTGGTGGCCGGGGCGGACCGCGAGCAGGGCGAGGGCCCGCTGCACGGCGCCGTCGAGACTGTCGCCGCGGGCCAGGGCGTGCACGACGACGGCGTACGCGCCCGCCGACAGGTAGGCGATGGGGTGGCCGTGGGTCTGGGCCGCGCACTCCACGGCCAGCTGGACGACCAGTTGGGGCTCCCAGCCGACGAGCAGGCCGAAGGGTGCCGAGCGGGCGACCGCCTCCGGGCCCAGCTCCCCCGGGTTCTTCGGGGACTCCAGCGTGCCCATCGTCTCGTCGCCGAAGCCGATGAGCAGCGCGCGGGTCGGGTCCCGGCGGGCGTACAGCCACTCCTCGCGGGCCAGCCAGCCGTCGTCCTTGCGGCGCTCGTCGGGGCCCCAGTCCCGCTGGGTGGCCGCCCAGCGCAGGTAGGCCCGGTGCAGATCGGTCGGCGGGTGCCAGGCGCCGGTGTCCCGGCGCACCTGGGCGCGTATCAGCCCGTCCACGGTGAACAGGGTCAGCTGGGTGTGGTGGGTGACCGTGCCGCGCCGCCCGTGCCCGAAGGCCAGGTCGAGCAGCCCCTCGCCGCCGTACGCGGCCCGGATCTCCTCCAGGGACAGCGGGTCGGCCGGCCCGCCCAGGGCGTCGCCGACGGCGGCCCCGAGCAGGGTGCCGCGCACCCGGCTGCGGAAGTCCTGCTGCTCGGCACGGCCCCAGACGGCACCGGATGTCACGCCCACCAGACCTCCCCGCGGCACCGTCCGCCTGTACGACGCCCAGCACTGTAATCGACCGGGAACGGTCCGTTCAGTCGTGCCCTGCCGGATTCTGGCTCAATGCCCGTGGGAGAAGCCGGTGTTGATCGGGGAGAATCCAGCCATGACCACCACCCCCACCCACCCCACCGGGCTCAGGCTCGCCGCCGGAGTGCTCACCGGCATACTCGCCCTCTACATCGCCCTGGTCGCGCTCGGGAACATCACCGACTTCGGGACCAACCAGCAGTTCGTCCGGCACGTGCTGGCGATGGACACGACGTTCAAGGACGACGACCTGATGTGGCGGGCCGTGACCAGTACCACCCTGGAGGACACGGCGTACGTCCTCATCATCGTCTGGGAGACCGTGGCGGCCGCGGTGCTGGTGTGGGGGACGTTCCTCTGGGCGCGGGGCCGGGACGACCTCGCCCGGCGCTGGTCGACGTACGGGCTGCTGATGCTGCTGCTGCTCTTCGGTGCCGGGTTCATCGCGATCGGCGGCGAGTGGTTCGCGATGTGGCAGTCGAAGACGTGGAACGGGCTGGACGCGGCGACCCGGGTGTTCCTGCTGAGCGGGGTCGCCCTGATCGTCAACCTGCTGCCGTCCGGCCGGTACGGGCGCGGCGGCGAGGGGATCGGCTAGCCGACGACCGCGACCCGGGTGCCCTGGTCGCCGAAGGCCCACAGCGCGGCCCCGTCCTCCTTGTGCAGGCGGATGCCGCCCAGTTTCTGGCCGTTCGCGGGCGGGGGCGAGGCGCCGTCCAGGGCGTTGGAGAAGGCCACGTTCACGCCGTCCACCTTGGTGAAGTACATGACGTGTTCGATCTCCACGCCGTCCGAGCCCTTGAGCGACTGGGTGCGCAGGGTGACCGAGTAGCGGCCGGGCCGCGGGCTCACCGTGCCCGGCCAGACCGTGAACGTGCGGGTCGCCCGGCCGGTCGCGTCGACCAGCCAGACCCGCTTCTCGGCGAGCGAGTACACGATCCGCCGGCCCTCGCCGGACCCGTCCGGCAGGGCGGGCGCCGACGGGGCCCGCGGGCTCAGCGTCGCGTGCGGGCTCGCGGACGCCGACGCGCCGGGCCTGGCCACGGCGGCCGTGGGATGCGGCGCGTGGTTCGCCTGTACGGCGAGGACGACGACGACCGCGGTCGCCCCCGCCGTCAGACCGGTGACCCAGGCCCACGAGGGCAGTCGGGCAGCCACGGGACGCATCTCCTCCGGTACGGGTCCCCCTTCTCGGCACAGGGGTCGGATCATCGTACTCAGTTCGCGGAGACGGTTCGGTCCGGGGAGAGGGCTCAGTCCAGGACCGGCAGCAGTTCCGGCAGGTGACCGTCGGACGCCTCGGCCGCCCGCCGCCGCTCCTCGGGGACCTCGCCGTACAGCGTGGTGCGCGGCTTCGCGGGCCGGCCGGCCGCCTCCGCCACCGCGATCAGGTCGCGGACCGACTTGTACGAGCCGTAGGAGGACCCCGCCATGCGGGAGATCGTCTCCTCCATGAGCGTCCCGCCCAGGTCGTTGGCGCCGGAGCGGAGCATCTCCGCCGCCCCCTCGGTGCCCAGTTTGACCCAGCTCGTCTGGATGTTGGGGATCCAGGGGTGCAGGAGCAGGCGGGCCATCGCCGTGACCGCCCGGTTGTCCCGCATCGTCGGGCCGGGGCGCGCGATGCCGGCCAGGTACACCGGCGCGTTCGTGTGGATGAACGGCAGCGTCACGAACTCGGTGAAGCCGCCCGTCTCCCGCTGGATCCGGGCCAGCGTGCGCAGGTGGCCGAGCCAGTGCCGGGGCTGGTCCACGTGCCCGTACATCATCGTGGACGACGAGCGGATGCCCAGCTCGTGCGCGGTCGTGACCACCTCGATCCAGGTGGCCGCGGGCAGCTTGCCCTTGGTCAGCACCCAGCGGACCTCGTCGTCGAGGATCTCCGCCGCCGTACCGGGGACGGAGTCCAGGCCCGCCTCCTTGGCGGCGGAGAGCCACTCGCGGACGGACATGCCGGTCCGGGTCGCGCCGTTCACCACCTCCATCGGGGAGAAGGCGTGCACGTGCATGCCCGGGACGCGCTCCTTCACCGCCTTCGCGATGTCGAAGTACGCCGTCCCCGGCAGGTCCGGGTGGATGCCGCCCTGCATGCACACCTCGACCGCGCCCACGTCCCACGCCTGCTGCGCGCGGTCCGCCACCTGCTCCAGCGAGAGCGTGTACGCGTCGGCGTCCGTGCGGCGCTGCGCGAAGGCGCAGAACCGGCAGCCGGTGTAGCAGACGTTGGTGAAGTTGATATTCCGGGTGACGATGTACGTCACGTCGTCACCGACCGCCGACCTGCGCACGTCGTCCGCGACCCGGCACAGCGCGTCCAGCGCCGGCCCGTCCGCGTGCAGCAGGGCGAGGGCCTCGGCGTCGGTCAGCCGGGTCGGGTCGTCGGCGGCCGCGCGCAGCGCCTCGCGGACGTCGGCGTCGATGCGCTCCGGCACCATCCCGGGGGCCGCCGCCTCGCGCAGCGCGTCCCAGTCGCCGTACACCTCGTCGAAGTCGGCGCGCCGGTCGCCCGTGCGGCCCTCGGTGTCGACGGCGGTGTGCAGGTCGGTGCGGCCGGTGGCGGTGAACACCTCCTCCGGCTCCTGCCAGGGCAGGCCCGCCACGACCGCGTCCGCACGGGCGAGGCCGGTCTCCGGGTCGGCCAGGGCCGACACGTGCGGGCGCAGCCGCGGGTCCAGCCAGGGCTCGCCCCGGCGCACGAACTCCGGGTATACGCAGAGGCGTTCGCGCAGCTCGAAACCGGCCGCGCGGGACCGCTCGGTGAGTTCCTCGATCTGCGGCCAGGGGCGCTCGGGGTTGACGTGGTCGATGGTCAGCGGGGAGACCCCGCCCCAGTCGTCGATGCCGGCGCCGATCAGCCGCTCGTACTCGGCGTCGACCAGGTTCGGCGGGGCCTGGAGGCAGGCCCCCGGGCCCATGATGTGCCGGGCGACGGCCACCGTGGCGACCAAGTCGTCCAGTTCGGCGTCCGGCATGCCGCGCATCGCCGTGTCCGGCTTGGCGCGGAAGTTCTGGATGATCAGCTCCTGGATGCCGTGGTAGGCCCGGGAGATCTTCCGGAGCGCGAACAGCGACTCCGCGCGCTCCTCGTACGTCTCGCCGATGCCGATGAGCAGGCCGGAGGTGAACGGCACGGAGGAGCGGCCGGCGTCCTCCAGCACCCGCAGCCGGACGGCCGGCTCCTTGTCCGGGGAGCCGTGGTGCGGGCCGCCCGGCTCCGACCACAGCCGCTCCGCGGTCGTCTCCAGCATCATGCCCATGCTCGGCGCGACCGGCTTCAGCCGCTGGAAGTCCGTCCACGTCATGACACCCGGGTTGAGGTGGGGCAGCAGGCCCGTCTCCTCCAGGATGCGGATGGAGATCGCGCGGACGTAGGCGATGGTGTCGTCGTAGCCGTGCGCGTCGAGCCACTCGCGCGCTTCCGGCCAGCGGTCCTCCGGCTTGTCGCCGAGGGTGATGAGGGCTTCCTTGCAGCCGAGGGCGGCACCCTTGCGGGCGATGTCCAGCACCTCGTCGGGGGACATGAACATCCCGTGCCCGGCGCGCCGCAGCTTGCCGGGCACGGTGGCGAAGGTGCAGTAGTGGCACTTGTCCCGGCACAGCCGGGTCAGCGGGACGAAGACGCTCTTCGAGTACGTGATGACGCCGGGCCTGCCCGCCGCCTCCAGGCCCGCGTCCCGCACCCGGGCGGCGGAGGCGGCGAGGTCGGTCAGGTCCTCACCGCGCGCCTGGAGCAGCACCGCCGCCTCGGTGACGTCTAGGGCGACGCCGTCCCGGGCGCGTTTGAGCGCGCGACGCATGGAGTTCTCGGTCGGTCCGGTTCCGGAGGTCGCGGAAGTCGTCATTCCTTGAGCATACGTTCGCGTTGATCACGCTTGCGCCGTACCGCCGGGCAGCAGGGCGGTGTAGTCGTCGAGGGCGCGCAGCACCTCCGTACCGCCGGCCGGCGGCAGCTGCACCACGACCTCCTCGATGCCGAGTTCGGCGTAGTGGGCGAGCTTTCCGGGGGTGGGCCGGACCGCGTACGGGACGACCTGGAGGGCGGCCGGGTCGCGGCCCGCGTCCGCCCACACCGCACGCAGCGCGGGCAGCGCCTCGGTGAGCCCACGGCCGCCGATCGGCAGCCAGCCGTCGGCGAACTCGGCGATGTGCGCGAACAGCCCGGGCCCCGCCGCCCCGCCGACGAGCGTGCGGGGGCCGACGATCCGGCCGCGCGGTTTCTGCACGGGCTTGGGATGGGCGAGGCTGGCCCGGACGCCGCCGAAGCGCCCCGTGTACTCCGTCGGCTCCTCGCTCCACAGCGCGCGCATCAGCGCCATCCGGTCCCGGACCAGTTCCCGCCGGGTCCGCCAGGTCACGCCGTGGTCGGCGGCCTCCTCCACGTTCCAGCCGTAACCGACGCCGAGCGTGAACCGGCCGCCGGAGAGGTGGTCCAGCGTGGCGATCCGCTTGGCCAGGTCGATGGGGTCGTGCTGGGCGACCAGGGTGATCCCGGTGCCGAGCGCCAGCCGCTCGGTCACGGCGGCGGCCTGGGCCAGGGCGACGAAGGGGTCGAGGGTGCGGCCGTACTCGGGGGGCAGGTCGCCGCCGGCGGGGTAGGGGGTCGCGCGGTCCACCGGGATGTGCGTGTGTTCCGGGAGGTAGAGGCCGTGGAAGCCGCGTTGTTCCAGTTCACGGGCCAGGTGGGTGGGGGTGGTCGTCTCGTCGGTCAGGAAGATCGTGACGGAGATGCGCATGGGCCATCGTACCGACTGGTTGGTCGCCCGCCAGGGGGCGTGCGCGGGTCCGTCGTGGCTTGTCCCGCCGTTCCCCGCGCCCCTCGGTGGCGCCTACCGTGGCCCGTGTGACGACCTTGCGCGGCACCTTCGCACCGGGCTCCCCGGACTTCGCGTACCTCCCTTTCGACGTTCCGCACGGAATCGCCGAACTGCGGGTCTCCTACACCTACGACAGACCCTCCGTCCCGCCCGGCACCCCGGGCAACGCCCTCGACATCGGGCTCTTCGACCCGCGCGGCACCGAGCCGGGCGGGCGGGGGTTCCGCGGGTGGTCGGGGGGCGCGAGGAGCGAGTTCTTCGTGCGGGGCGACGAGGCCACGCCGGGCTATCTGCCGGGGCCGCTGACGCCCGGCACCTGGTACATCGCCCTCGGCCCCTACACCGTGGCACCGCAGGGGCTGTCGTACGAGGTGACCGTCACGCTGACCCGGGGGCCGGCCGGGGAGACGCCCCGGGCGGTGTATCCGCCGGACCGGGCCTCCGGGCGCGGCCGGGACTGGTACCGGGGCGACTGCCACCTGCACTCCTGGCACTCCGACGGGCGCCGCACCCCGGCGCAGATCGCGGCGCTGGCCCGGGCGGCCGGGCTGGACTTCGTCAACAGCTCCGACCACAACACGAACGCCTCGCACGCCCACTGGGCCGACGCGGCCGGTGACGACCTGCTGGTGCTGCTCGGCGAGGAGATCACCACCCGCAACGGGCACGTCCTGGCGCTCGGCACCGCGCCGGGCACCTTCGTCGACTGGCGCTACCGGGCCCGGGACGGCCGCTGGGCCCACTTCGCCCGGGAGATCCGCCGGGCCGGCGGCCTGGTCGTACCGGCCCATCCGCACGCCGACTGCGTGGGCTGCGGCTGGCGGTTCGGGTTCGCGGAGGCGGACGCCGTGGAGGTGTGGAACGGAGCCTGGACGCCGGACGACGAGATGGCCCTGGCGGCCTGGGACGCCCGGCTGGCCGCGGCGGTGCGGGACGGGCGGGGGTGGCTGCCCGCGATGGGCGACAGCGACGCCCACCGGGATCCGGACGTGGTCGGACTGCCCCAGACCGTCGTCCTCGCCGACGCCCTGACCAGGGAGGCGATCCAGGAGGGGCTGCGCGCCGGACGGTCGTACGTGGCCGAGTCGCGACAGGTGTCGCTGGCGTTCACCGTGACCGCCGACGGGGGTGAACGGGCCGGCATCGGGGAGCGGTTGGCGGCCGGGCCGGACACCCCGGTGACGGTCCGGCTGGAGGCGTCCGGTGTGCCGCGCTGCTCGGTCCGGTTCGTCACCGACCAGGGCGTGCTGTTCACCGGCGGTCCGCTGCCGGTGTCCGGAGCGGGGACCGTGGAGTGGCGGACGAGCCCGGCCCGCGCCGCCTACGTCCGGGCCGAGGTACGGCACGAGACGGCGCTGGGACCGGTGCCGGGGGCGATGGCCGCGTTCACCAACCCGGTGTTCCTGGGGCGGGCTGGCGACGGGCGGTCCGCGCAGGAGGCATGATGGCCTCGGCACCGGGAGGGACGACATGTCAGGCAGCAGCGACCGCAAGCAGCGCATCATGACCCGCTTCCAGCGCCACCTCGCCAATCCGGTCAACCGGCGCCTGCCGTTCCAGACCCTCCTGGAGACGACCGGCCGCACCTCCGGCCTGCCCCGGACGACCCCGGTGGGCGGACGCCGGGTCGGCGACTCCTTCTGGCTCGTCTCGGAGTTCGGCTACCGGTCGCAGTACGTCCGCAACATCCAGGCCGACCCACGGGTGCGGGTCCGCATCGCGGGGCGCTGGCACCGCGGCACCGCCCGCCTCCTGCCCGACGACGACCCCGTGGCCCGCCTGCGCGGCCTGCCCCGGTTCAACAGCATGGCGGTACGGGCATTCGGCACCGGCCTGCTGACGGTGCGCGTCGACCTGGAGGAGTGACGGTTCACCCCGGCCACACGATCGACTGCACCTCGCTGTAGGCGTGCAGGGCGTACACCCCGACGTCCCGGCCGACCCCGCTCCTGCGGAACCCGCCGAACGGGGCCTCCATGTTGCGGCCGACCGTGTTGACGCCGACGCCCCCGGCCCGCAGCCGCCGCGCCACCCGGAAGGCCCGGGCGACGTCGCCGGACCAGACGTAGTCGACGAGCCCGTACTCGCAGTCGCCGGCGAGGGCCACCGCCTCGTCCTCCTCTTCGAACGGGATCACCGTCACCACGGGCCCGAAGATCTCCTCCCGGGCCACCCGCATGTCGTTCGTACCGTCGGCGAGCAGGGTGGGCGCGACGAAGAACCCCCGCTCCAGCGGCGGCCGGCCACCGCCCGTCACGACCACCGCGCCCTCCTTGCGCCCGAGTTCGACATACGACTCCACGCGCGCCCGGTGCTCGGCGGAGATCACCGGCCCCACCACCGTGTCCGGCTCCCGCGGGTCCCCCACCTTCAGCCGGCGCGCGTACCGGGCGAGTTGCTCGACCAGTCGCTCGTACACCCCGCGCTGGGCCAGCACCCGGGTCGGTGCCGTGCAGATCTGCCCGCTGTAGAAGGAGAAGGTGGTGCCGATGCCCGCGACGGCCGAGTCCAGGTCGGCGTCGTCGAAGACGAGCGCGGCCCCCTTGCCGCCCAGCTCCATCAGCTGGCGTTTCATGTCCCGCCCGCACACCTCGGCGATGCGCCGCCCGACCGCCGTGGACCCGGTGAAGCTCACCATGTCGACGTCACCGGAGGCGACCACGGCCTCGCCCACCGCGACATCCCGCCCGGAGACGACGTTCACCACGCCCGGCGGCACCCCGGCCGCCTGAAGCGCCTCGGCCATCCGGTACACGGACAGCGGATCCTGCGGGGCGGGCTTCACCACCACCGTGTTGCCCATGGCCAGCGCAGGCGCGATCTTGCCGGCCGGGTTGGCCCACGGATTGTTGTACGAGGTCACGCAGGTGACGACCCCGACGGGCTGCCGTACCGCCAGCGCCCCCAGCACGGCGGCCCGGCCCATCGGGCCGGCCTCGCTGACCTGCGGGGCGATCGCCCACTCGGCGGGCTCCACGCGCGCGTACCGGCGGAAGCGGGCCGCGGCCACCCCGACCTGCATCGCGCGGGCCGTCCCGGTGGTCGCGCCGGTCTCGGCCCGGGCCAGGTCGGCGTACGGCACCAGCCGCTCCCGGATGATCCCCGCGGCCCGCCCGAGCACCGCCGCCCGCTCCTCGGGCAGGGTCCGCGACCACGTCCCGAACGCCTCCCGGGCCGCCGCGCAGGCCGCCCGGGCCTGCTCCGGCGAGGCCTCCGGCGCCCAGCCGACGGTCTCCTCGGTGGCCGGGTCGGTCACCGGGTAGTGCCCGCCGTCCGGCGCCACCCACCGTCCGCCGACGAACAGCGGCTGCCCCTCGCTCACCGGGTGCCCACCGTCCGCGTGTCCCGCCCGGACCGCAGCACCCTGCCCGGTACGGCCCCGGTCACCACGTCGTCGCGGATCGCCGCCACCCCGTTGACCCACACGGCCCGCACCCCGAGCGCCCGGGAGTCCAGCCGGGGACTGTCCCCCGGCAGGTCGTGCACCAGCCGGGCCGGGCCGGCGTCGATCCGCTCCGGGTCGAACAGCACCAGGTCGGCGTGCCAGCCCTCCTGCACCCGTCCGCGCTCCCGCAGCCCGAACAGCCGCGCCGGGTCGTCGGTCAGCATCCGCACCGCCTGCTCCAGGCCGACCAGTTGCCGGCCGCGCAGACAGTCCCCGAGGAACCGGGTGGTGTACGGCGCCCCGCACATCCGGTCCAGGTGGGCGCCCGCGTCCGAGCCGCCGAGCAGGACGTCCTCGTGCTGCCAGGTCTCGGCGCGCAGCGCCCAGGAGGCCGGGTCGTTGTCGCTCGGCATGGGCCACAGCACGGTCCGCAGGCCGTCCTGGGCGCAGATCTCCACCAGGCAGGCGAACGGGTCCTGCCCGCGCTCCGCGGCGATGTCCCGCACGACCCGCCCGGTCAGGCCCCGGTTGGCCGCGCTGTAGGTGTCCCCGATGACGTACCGGCCGAAGTCCGTGAGCCGCCGGAAGACACCGGCCTCCTTCGACCGGGCCCGGCGCAGCAGTTCCTCCCGGACGGCCGGGTCCCGCAGGCGGGCGATGCGCTCGGGCACGGGCAGCCCCAGGACCGGCCCCCAGCCCGGGATGAGGTTGAGGGCGCAGAAGGTGCCCAGCGACATGTTCATCGGGGTCAGGATCGGCATGGTGAGCGCGACCACCCGGCCGCCGGCCTTCCGGGCCCGCTCGCTCGCGCTCAGCTGCCTCGGCACGCGGTCCGGCACGGCCGCGTCGATGGTGAGCACGTTCCAGTTCAGCGGCCGGCCGGCCGCCGCGCTCATCTCCACCAGCAGGTCGATCTCGTCGTCGTCGAACCGGTCCAGGCAGCCGGCGACGATCGCCTCGATCT
This sequence comes from Streptomyces sp. NRRL S-1022, assembly GCF_000720135.1. Classification (GTDB taxonomy): domain Bacteria; phylum Actinomycetota; class Actinomycetes; order Streptomycetales; family Streptomycetaceae; genus Streptomyces. Next base: position 293,332 of record NZ_JOIU01000008.1, read on the forward strand.
GGGTGCCCTCGTGCTCGCCGACGGCGCGGGAGAGGGCCAGCAGCTCGGCCGGCCCCGCGTGCCGGGAGGCGACCGGCTGCCCGTCGCCGTCGGAGTGCGTACCGGACTGGGTGGTGGACAGCCCCCAGGCACCGGCGTCCATGGCCTCGTGCAACAGCCGGACCATCGCGTCGAGCTGTCCGGCCGTCGGCTGGCCGCCGATCGCCTCCGGTCCCATCACGTACCGCCGCAGCGCGCAGTGCCCCACCATGAACCCGGCGTTCACGGCGATCCGCCCCTCCAGGGCGTCCAGGTACTCCCCGAAGGCGTGCCAGGTCCAGGGCGCCCCCTCCTCCAGCGCCACCAGGGACATCCCCTCCACCTTGGACATCATCCGCCGGGTGTAGTCGGCGTCCTCGGGGCGGTCCGGGTGCAGCGGGGCCAGGGTGAACCCGCAGTTCCCGGCGGCCACGGTGGTCACCCCGTGGCCGAGGGAGGGCGTGGCGTACGGGTCCCAGAAGAGCTGGGCGTCGTAGTGGGTGTGCGGATCGACGAAGCCGGGGGTGAGGACCAGCCCGGTGGCGTCCTCGGTGGTGCGGGCCGCGTCCGTGATCCTTCCGACGGCGGCGATACGGCCGTCACGGATGCCGACGTCGGCGGTGCGGGCGGGCGCACCGGTGCCGTCCACGACGGTGGCGCCCTTGACGAGGTGGTCCAGCATGCCGGGCCCCCCTTACACAGCCTGCCGGAACCGGGTGGTCCGGTGCACCGGGTCCGTGTCGATCTTCGGGATCACGTGCTCGCCGATGAGCCGGATCGTCCGCAGCGTCTCCTCCTTCGGCACCCCCACCGGCAGCCCGAAGCTCAGCTGGTCGGCCCCGGCCTGCTCCCACCGCTTGCACTGGCGCAGCACCTCGTCCGGGTCCCCGCAGATCAGCAGCTCCTCCTCGATCAGCAGCTCCACGAACTCGGGGGTGTACGGGGGCAGCGTCTCGGGCCACACCGGGAAGCCCTCGGGGCGCGGGAAGGTGTCGTGGTACCGGAAGACGAGGGAGGGCAGGTAGTGCAGGCCGCCGCGCACGGCGGTCTCGATCGCCTCCGCGTGGGTGGGCGCGCAGATGGCGGTCGTCGTGACCATCACGTTGTCGTTGACGAAGTCCCCCACCGGCTCCGCGTCCACGATCGCCGTCTTGTACTGCTCCAGCACCCATTCCATGTCGGAGACCTTCTGGATGCTGAAGCCGAGCACGCCGAGGCCCTTCTTCGCGGCCATGGCGTACGACGGCGGGGACCCGGCCGCGTACCACATCGCCGGGTGCGAGGCGCCGTACGGCTTCGGCAGGACCTTGCGCGGCGGCAGCTGCCAGTGCTTGCCCTGGAAGCCGGCGTACTCGTCCTGGAGCCACATCTTGGGGAACTCGGCGATGGTCTCCTCCCAGATCTCCTTCGTGAAGTTCATGTCGGTGACTCCCGGTATGAACCCGAGGATCTCGTGCGAGCCGGCGCCGCGTCCGCTGCCGAACTCGAAGCGGCCCTCGCTGAGGTGGTCGAGCATGGCGACCTTCTCGGCGACCTTCACCGGGTGGTTGACCTGGGCGAGCGGGTTGAAGATCCCGGAGCCGAGGTGGATGCGCTCGGTGGCGTGCGCCAGATAGCCCAGGAACACGTCGTTGGCGGACAGGTGCGAGTACTCCTCCAGGAAGTGGTGCTCGGAGGCCCAGGCGTACTTGAAGCCTGACTTGTCCGCCTGGATGACGTACTCGGTCTCCTCCATCAGCGCCTTGTGCTCGGCCAGCGGGTCGGTCTCGGCGCGCTTGCCCACGTATCCCTGTACGAAGAGCCCGAATTCCACGGCGGTTCACCGTCCTCACCGTATCTGACGATCCGTCAGTTGTGTGTGTCGGCCGACTGTCGCACCGGCCGCCGCGACCGTCAATAGCCGACGGACCGTCAGATGACGCCGACGCCCGCCAGCCAGCCGCCGTCGATCACGAACGGCTGCCCGGTGATGTACGAGGAGTCGTCCGAGGTGAGGAAGAGGGCGAGCCGCGCCACCTCCTCCGGCCGGCCGATCCGGCCGAGCGGCACGAGCCTGCGGTACAGCTCGTCCAGGGCCCGGCTCATCTCCTCGGGGTCGGCGTCCGGGTCCAGCCGGGCCGGGTTCGCCATCGCGGTGTCGACGGCGCCCGGACAGATGGCGTTGACCCGGATCCGCCGGCCCGCCAGCTCCAGCGCGGCCACCCGGGTCAGCCCGAGCACCGCGTGCTTGGTGGCGGCGTACGTGCCCACCGCCGCCATGCCGGTCAGGGCCGTGTAGGAGGCGGTGTTCACGATCGTGCCCCCGTCGGCCATCTCCGGTGCCACCGCCTTCATCCCCAGGAAGCAGCCGACCTGGTTGACCTGCACGACCTGCATGAACTCGTCCAGCGGGGTGTCCACCAGGGCGTTGAAGCGCAGGATGCCCGCGTTGTTGACCAGCCCGTCGATCCGCCCGTACGCCTCCTTGACGGCCCCGACGGCCTCCCGCCAGCCGTCCTCCGTGCCCACGTCCAGGTGGACGTACAGCGCCCCTATCTCCTTGGCGAGCGCCTCCCCGCGGTCGTCCAGCACATCGGTGACGGCCACCCGCGCGCCCTCCGCCCGGAACAGCCGCGCCTCCTGCTCGCCCTGACCGCGCGCCGCCCCGGTGACGAGGACGACCCGCCCGTCCAGCTTGCCCATACCGTCTCCTCAGTCCAGCCGGGGCGCGACCTCCGCCCCGAAACAGCGGATCTGCTCGATGAGTTCGGCCCGGCTCCGGCTGCGGAACCGCACCTGGATCTGGTCCACGCCCATCGCGCGGTACGCCCGCAGCGACGCGGCGATCTCCTCCGGTGCCCCGGCGAGCGTGCGCCGCCCCACGTCCCAGCCGGGCCGGCCGACGTACAGCGGTTCGGTGAGGGCGCCGACGGTGTACGGCCCGGCGAGCCCGGCCTCCTCGCGCAGCCGCCGGATCCGGGCGATCCGCCCCGGCAGCCGGTCGCGCGGGTCCCCCTGCGGGAGCCAGCCGTCGCCCTTCAGCGCGGCCCGGCGGACGGCGGCCGGCGAGGAGCCGCCGACCCAGAACGGCACGTGCGGCTGGGCGGGCCGGGGCCGCTGCCCCAGGCCGGCGAAGTCGTAGTGCTTTCCGTGGTGCTCGGGGAACTCGTCGGGCCCCAGGGCGGCGCGCAGCGCGTCCATCGCCTCGTCCAGCACGGCCCCGCGCCGCTCGAAGTCCACCCGGAGGGCCTCGAACTCCTCCCGTACGTGCCCGGCCCCGACCCCGAGGAGCAGCCGCCCGCCGGAGAGGTGGTCGAGGGTGGCGTACTGCTTGGCGGTCAGGAGCGGGTGCCGGAGCCCGACGACGGCCACGTGGCTGAGCAGCCGCACCCGCTCGGTGACGGCGGCGAGGTGGGCGAGGGTGGCCACGGGGTCGTACCAGACGGTGCTCATGGCCGGGGCGAGGCGGCGCGGGACGGCCACGTGGTCGCAGCAGGCGACGTACGCGAACCCCGCCGCGTCGGCCGCCCGCGCCACGGCGACCAGGTCCTGCGGCCCGGCCGCGGTCTCCCACGGCTCGGTGTAGAGGGTGCTCTGCGACTGCACGGGCAGCTGGATGCCGTACGCCAGGGCACTCACCCCCGCCACAGCCCCTCCGGGGTGAGCCCGAGCAGCTCGATGGCGTTGCCCCGGACGATCCGCTCGACCACGCCGGCCGGCAGATGTCCCATCTGGGCCTCGCCGACCTCGCGGGACTTCGGCCAGGTCGAGTCGGAGTGCGGGTAGTCCGTCTCGTACAGGACGTTGCCGACCCCGATGGCGTCGAGGTTCCTCAGCCCGAACGCGTCGTCGAAGAAGCAGCCGAACACGTGCCCGGCGAACAGCTCGGACGGCGGCCGGCGCACCTTGTCGGCGACCCCGCCCCACCCGCGGTTCTCCTCCCAGACCACGTCGGCGCGCTCAAGGATGTACGGGATCCAGCCGATCTGCCCCTCCGCGTACATGACCCGGAGGTTCGGGAAGCGCTCGAACTTGCCGCTCATCAGCCAGTCGACCATCGAGAAGCAGCAGTTGGCGAAGGTGATCGTGGACCCGACGGCGGGCGGCGCGTCGGCGGAGGTGGACGGCATCCGGCTCGACGAGCCGATGTGCATGGCGACGACGGTGCCGGTCTCGTCGCAGGCGGCGAGGAAGGGGTCCCAGTCGTCGGTGTGCACGGACGGCAGGCCCAGGTGCGGGGGTATCTCGGAGAAGGCGACGGCCCGGACGCCCCGTGCGGCGTTGCGCCGCACCTCCCGCGCGGCCAGTTCCGCGTCCCACAGGGGGACGAGCGTGAGCGGCACCAGCCGCCCGTGCGCCCCGGGCCCGCACCACTCCTCCACCATCCAGTCGTTGTAGGCGCGCACGCACAGCAGGGCCAGCTCCTTGTCGGCGGCCTCGGTGAAGGTCTGCCCGCAGAAGCGGGGGAAGGTGGGGAAGCAGACGGCGGACTGCACGTGGTTGACGTCCATGTCGGCGAGCCGGGCGGGCACGTCGTACGATCCCGGCCGCATCTGCTCGTACGTGATCACCTCCAGCCTGACCTCGTCCCTGGCGCACCCGACGGCGGTGTCCAGGCGGGTGAGCGGCCGGTGCAGGTCCTCGTACACCCACCAGTCGCCGAGCGGCCCCTCGTCGGAGCCCGGGGTGCCCATGACGGGCTTGAACCGCCCGCCCAGGAAGCTCATCTCCTTCAGCGGGGCGCGCACGATCCGGGGGCCGGCCTCCCGGTACTTCCTCGGCAGGCGGTCCTGCCACACGCCGGCGGGCTCGACGGTGTGGTCGTCGACGGAGATGATCAGCGGGAACTGTGTGGTCTCCATAGCGTGCACCGTAGCGCCGATCTGACGGTCCGTCAGCTATCGGTGTCCGGCGGCCGGCATGCGGAGAGGTTGTGAGGGCTTCGTGCACCCAGGTGCGGCCCTCTGTGATCGGCGTCTCCCACGGCTGACGCAACCGCCCGTTACAAGGCAAACTGACGGGGTTGTTCGTGATGCCGAGGGGGGCGAACGCATGGACGGTGGGCCGCGAGTACCCGAGCAGCGGCGTGCCGGGTCCGGTCCCGTCGCGGAGCCCGGCCCGCTGCGCTTCGGCGTGCTCGGACCGGTGCGGGCCTGGCGCGGCGAGGAGGCGCTCCCCACGGGCTCCCCGCAGCAGCGCGCCCTGCTGGCCGCACTGCTGCTGCGGGAGGGCCGTACGGCCACGGCGGCCGAGCTGATCGACGCGCTGTGGGGATCCGAACCGCCGTCCCAGGCCCTCGCGGCGGTCCGCACCTACGCCTCCCGGCTCCGCAAGATCCTCGACCCCGGCGTCCTGGCCAGCGAGTCCGGCGGCTACGCCGTCCGCGGCTTGGGCGAGGGCGCCCTGGACCTGGCGGTCGCGCAGGACCTGGCGGCCGAGGCGGAGAAGTCCCGCGGGACCGGTGACCTGGGCCGGGCCCGTGGCCTGCTGAACCAGGCCCTGGCGCGCTGGGACGGCGAGACCCTGGCCGGCGTCCCCGGCCCCTACGCCGAGGCCCAGCGGGCCCGCCTGGAGGAGTGGCGCCTCGGCCTGCTGGAGACCCGCCTGGACCTGGATCTGGAACAGGGCGGCCACGCCGAGGCGGTCTCCGAGCTGACCGCCCTGACGGCGGCGCACCCCCTCCGGGAACGGCTCCGCGAACTGCTGATGCTGGCCCTGTACCGCAGCGGCCGCCAGGCGGAGGCCCTGGCGGTGTACGCCGACACGCGCCGCCTGCTCGCCGAGGAACTGGGCGTGGACCCGCGCCCCGGCCTGAGCGAGCTCCAGCAGCGCATCCTCCAGGCGGACCCGGCCCTGGCGGAACCCCCGGCCCCGGCGACGGAGCCCACCGCGAACCCGGTCCGCCCGGCACAGCTGCCCGCCTCCGTCCCCGACTTCACCGGCCGCTCCTCCTTCGTGTCGGAACTGAGCGAGGTGCTGTCCTCGGCGTCCGAGGCGGAGGGCCGGGTGATGGCGGTCTCGGCCCTGGCCGGCATCGGCGGCGTGGGCAAGACCACCCTGGCGGTGCACGTCGCCCACCGGGCGCGGGGCGCGTTCCCGGACGGCCAGCTGTACGTCGACCTCCAGGGCACCGGCCCCCGCCCGGCGGAACCGGAGACCGTCCTGGGCTCCTTCCTGCGAGCCCTGGGCACGCCGGACACGGCCATCCCCGACTCCCTGGAGGAACGCTCGGCCCTCTACCGCTCGGTGCTGGACGGCCGCCGGGTCCTGCTCCTGCTGGACAACGCGAAGGACGCGGCCCAGGTACGGCCGCTGCTGCCCGGCACGGAGGGCTGCGCCGCCCTCGTCACCTCCCGCGTCCGCATGCTCGACCTCGCCGGCGCCCACCTGGTCGACCTCGACGTCATGTCCCCGGACGAGGCCCTGTCCCTGTTCACCAGGATCGTGGGCGAGGAACGGGTGGCGGCGGAACGCGAGGCGGCCCTGGACGTGGTGGCCGCCTGCGGCTTCCTCCCCCTGGCCATCCGCATCGCGGCGTCCCGCCTGGCGGCGCGCCGCACCTGGACGGTCTCGGTCCTGGCGGCCAAGCTGGCCGACGAACGCCGCCGCCTGGACGAACTCCAGGCCGGCGACCTGGCGGTCAAGGCCACCTTCGAACTGGGCTACGGCCAGCTGGAACCCGCCCAGGCCCGCGCCTTCCGCCTCCTCGGCCTGGCCGACGGCCCCGACATCTCCCTGGCCGCCGCGGCAGCGGTCCTGGACCTCCCCCCGGAGGACACCGAGGACCTGCTGGAGTCCCTGGTCGACACGTCGCTGCTCGAATCGGCGGCCCCCGGCCGCTACCGCTTCCACGACCTGGTCCGCCTGTACGCCCGAGCCTGCGCGGAGAGGGACGAGTGGCCGCCGAGCGACCGGGAGGCGGCGATGTCGCGGTTGCTGGACTTCTATCTGGCTACGGCGGCGCGGGTTTATGCCATTGAGCGACCGGGTGACCGGACTGTCGCCCACTTGACGCCGACGTCGTACAAGGGCCTTTCCTTCACCGCACGGCCCGAGGCGCTCGACTGGCTCTTCGCGGAGGCACAGTGCCTGTTGGCTTGTGCGAGTCAGCAAAGCACCGGAAGCGGGCTCGGCCGAGCCGTCGATCTGTTGTGGGCCGCCAAGGACCTGGCGGAATCGGGAGCGAACGCCAAGCAGTACGAAATCGCGGCCAGGACTCTGCGGGACGCCGCGCAGAAGGACGCCGACGTACGTGCCGAAAGCCGGGCCAGAACGGCCCTTTCCAACGTCCACCTGGCAGCCGGACGGTACTCCGAGGCTGACGAGGAGGCTCGGCACGCCGTCGCGCTCGCCTCCGCGGCGGGAGATGCGGCCCCCATCAGCTGGGCCTCCACCGACCGGGGGATCATCGCGCTCAGTCAGGGCCGCTACGAAGAAGCCGAGAAGTTCCTCACCACCGCCAAGAACGGTTACCGAGCCGACGGCAACCGGCCCGGTGAGGCCAACTCGCTATGCAACCTGTCGCGGCTCTACGAGCGCATGAACCGCACCTCCGAGGCCGTGAGCCTGGCCCAGCAGGGTGTCGACATCTTTCAGCAACTCGGCATGACCCTGCGCCTCGCCAACGGCCGTTATGCGCTGGGGGTCGCACTGATCCGGGCCGGCCGGCATGCCGAGGGACTGGAACAACTGTCGGAAGCGCTGGTCATGTTCGGCACCAACAGGCAGCGGCTGTGGGAAGGAACGACGCACTTCCGTATCGCACAGTTGCATCTGACTGCCGACCGCCCGGCTCAGGCGGCGCAGCACGCCGAACAGGCTCTGGCCATCGGTTTCATCGGCGGTGATCTGATTCGCGGAGGCGTGTTGAGCACGCTCGGCAAGAGCCTTCACGCTCTGGGCCAGTCGGACAGGGCACGGACCTGCTGGCAGGAGGCCCTCCTCCTACTGGAACAATCGGGGGCGCCGGAGGCCGCCGAGGTGCGAGGACTGCTGGCGCCGCTGGAGGCTCCCTGAGCCGGCTGTCGTCGACGTTCATCGAACGTTTATGACGACCTGGCAGTGTCGATGCAACGGCCCATCGCGTCGGGGGACGACCGGGTCGGACCGAGCCCACCGGGGGGAGGGCTCCAACCGAGTGCTTCTGTCCGGCGATACTCGGGGGAATCGCCGGACAGAGGCGCCTGACTCACGTGATCACCACTCCCAGGGGGAGCCTGAACATGAGCAACACCGAGAAGCAGACGACGGACGTCACCACGATGGAGAACCACGCTCCCGTTCCGCCGGCTCTCCAGGAGGACCCGAAGCCGAGCACCCAGAAGCCCGCACCGTCGGCCGACGAGCAGATCACCACCCTGGAGAACCACGCGCCCGTCCCGCCGGCCCTGGACCTGGGCAACAAGTAAGCCACCGCCCCGACGGGGGATCGGCCGCGGCGGCGCGGAGGGGGAGCCGTCGCGGCCGAGGTGTGTTCGGGACCAGATCCCCGTGGAAGTCCGGCCCCGTCCCACCCCGCCCGGTTATCCACAGGGCAAGCGGCGGGGGACGATCTCTGCGATCTTGCCCGTGTGGAGCGGACCGACTTGAGGGCGCTGGCGGACAGAGGCGTCCTCCTCACCTCACGTGCCGTCGAGGCCGGCTGGCCCAGGCGCAGCCTGACGCGGGTGCTGCGCGGGGAAGGCTGGAAGCAGCTCCGGCACGGCGCCTGGGCCGAACCGGGGCGCGATCCGGACCTGTTCACCCACCTCAGGGCCGTCCAGCTCCGCGTACCGCAGCTCGTCGTGAGCCATGGTTCGGCGGCTGCTCTCTGGCGGGTCGAGTTGCTCGGCGGTGACCGCCAGGCACTGCTGGACTTCATCGACCCGCACCTCAGCATGCACCGGCTGGGCAGGGGCGTGCGCGTGCACCGGATGACGCTCGGTGGAGGTGACGTGGTGGAGAGGCAGGGGCTACGGCTCACCACCCCGACCCGCACCTGCGCCGACCTCCTCCGCCGCGGTCCCAGGGACGAGGCGGTCGTCGCCGTCGACTCCGCCCTCACGTACCGCAGGGTCGGGCGGGTCCGACGCGCACCGCTGGTCCGGAAAGAGGAGATCGCCACCGCGCTGGGGAAGGCTTCGCTGGGGTCGGCCCGGGCCCGGGAGTGGCTCCGGATGACCGATCCGCTCGCCGGCTCCCCTGCCGAGACGGTTGCCCGACTGCGCATGTACGACGCCGGTCTGCACCCCGAGAGCCAGGCGGAGCTGCGCACGCCGGACGGCAGTCGCCGCGTCGTCGACTTCCTCTTCCGGGCGGCAGGGCTCGGGGTGGAGATCGAGGGGTACGCCTACCACGGCACCCGTGAAGCCCACCGCCGGGACGTCCACCGTTTCAACCAGCTCCTCCGCTGCCCCGAGATCCGCGGCCTCCTCCGCTTCAGCGCCGAGGACGTCTTCCGGCGGCCCGCGTACATGATCGCGGAGATCAGGGCCACGCTGGTTTCCCTGACCGGCGATTCCGAGTGACCGTGGGGCCGCTCGCTTCTCGGCCAGTGTCGGGCTTCCGCGGTCCGCCTCAAGGGCGCGTTCCGCGTCGCCTTCGGCGATGGTCCTACGGCCCACCCTTGACCCGGCCCGCTCCAGCCCGGCGAAGAAGCGAGCGAGCGGCCCGGAAAGGCAGTGGCCCCAGCCGGTACCGGGCCCTCAGGCCGACCGCGTTCACGCCGTCGGCAAGGGCCGCGCGAACGCACCTCGCACGCACGCCGGGTGAGCTGAGCGGCGAACGGTGGGGGGGAATGCGCGGTCGCGCCTCGCATGCGCGCCGGGTGGGCTAAGACGTCGTTTCCTTCAAGGAAACGACGTCTTAGCGTGCAACATGCCGTACGAAGTACGTGCTCGGGCCGAAGCGCTGGTGCCACAGATCCCCCGTTGCCGCCCTCCGCAGCCGGTTTGCGGACTGTGCCGTGGGGCGCATCGGCTATGACCGGTCCACGGTCACCCGCCCACGCCGTACTTTCGGCCGGGACGGCTCCGCCGCCAACAGCGATGAATCGGGGGCGACCCGGTGCGGCAGCCGGCGGGCGACCGGCAGGACGGCCAAGCCGAGGGCGAATCCGTAACCGGCCACGAGACCGTGCCCGTTGTCTTGGGCCAGCCACATCGCGAGGCCGGCCGCCGGAACGCTCACGGCGAGCAGCCGCTCTCGGGGGGCTGTGCTGGTCAGTACGAGGCCCGCTGCGAGGGTGGCGGCGAGGAAGTACGTCGCGCCCGAGCTGCCGGCAAAATTACGGGGGTCGGTGCTGCGGGCGGTTTCGCCGAACAAAGCGTCGATGTGCTGGGGCAGTAGGATGCCGGCGGCGAACAGCGTGAGCGTCAGGGGCCAGCGCCAGAACCACTGTGCCAGCGCTGAGACCACTGCCAGGGTGGCGATGTTCCAGAGGGCACCGAAGATTCCGCCGTTCTGCATGAACACCGAGGTCACCACACGCCACCATCCGGTCCTGCGTGGATCGCTGTCCAGTGCGTCCATCGCACCCGGCCAGGCCTTCTGGAGGAGCACCGCGCCGACGGCCAGGGCGGTGAGGACGACCGCACCCCAGGGAACAGGACGACGACGGATCGTCCTCTCGCCTACGAGCAGTACGCCCGTCCGGAACATCAGCACCAACAGTGCCGCGGTCGTTATGTTGAACAAAATTGCGCTCAAGCAGCTCATCCCCCGTAATGAGTCTCGTCAGGTCGGTGATCACCGTAGCCCTTGAGGGGTTGATGTCCCGCTGCTGGACGTCGTCGCGGGTCTCGCCGCTGCTTCGCTGCTCCACTTGCCTTGGCTCACGTCGTCCGTGCGGTGGGGAGGTGGAACCGGCCTGCTCGTTTCGGTGCGAGGGCTGGGGTGTGGGGCCCTTCGCACGGTGGTTGGCGGAGTTGGGCCAAGAGGTGGGGAGGCCTGCCGGCGGGAGGGCCCGTGGGGGTGACCCGAATCCGCCAATCACCGGTTCCGAGGCGCAGCGGAACGGGAGCGCCCTTGACTCACCTCGCGGAAGCCCGACACTGGCCGGGAAGCGGGCGGCCCAACGGTCACTTCGAAGCGCCGGGCCCGGTCATCCCCTCCCCCTCAGCTCCCCCTTCAGTACCTTTCCGCCGGCGTTGCGCGGAAGGGACCGTACGAACTCCACCGACCTCGGCACCTTGTAGTTCGCCATCTCGCGGCGGGACCAGGTGATGAGGTCGTCCGAGGTGAGGTGGGAGTGGGGGCGGCGGACGACGTAGGCCTTGGCCACCTCGCCCAGGCGGGGGTCGGGGACGCCGACGACCGCCGCGTCCAGGACGTCGGGGTGGGTGAGGAGGAGCTGCTCTATCTCCGCCGGGTACGCGTTGAAGCCGCCGACGATGAACATGTCCTTCAGGCGGTCCGTGATGCGCAGGTTGCCCGCCGCGTCCAGGACGCCCACGTCGCCCGTGCGCAGCCAGCCGTCCGGGGTGATCGCCTCGGAGGTGGCCCCGGGGTCGTCGTAGTAGCCCCGCATGACGTTGAAGCCGCGGACCAGCACCTCCCCGGGGGTGCCGGTGGGGCCGGCCACTCTCACCTCCGTGCCGGGGATCGCGCGGCCGGACGTGGAGGCGATCAGTGCCGGGTCGTCGCCGCGGCGGCACATCGTGACGATGCCGGCCGCCTCCGAGAGTCCGTAGGCGGTCAGGACGGTGCCGACGCCGAGTTCCTCGCGCAGGCGTTCCACCAGACGGAGGGGGACCACCGCGGCGCCCGTCACCACCAGGCGGAGGGTCGACAGGTCGTGGGCGTCCCGGGCGGGGTGGTCCAGGAGCTGCTGGTGCAGGGTGGGCGGGCCCGGGAGGACGGAGATCCGTTCCGCCGCGATGTTGGCCAGGGCCGTGTCCACGTTGAACACCGGCTGCGGGATCATCGTGGCCCCTCGCATCAGGCAGGCGAGCACCCCGGCCTTGTAGCCGAAGGTGTGGAAGAAGGGGTTGACGATCAGGTAGCGGTCGGACGGCCGGAGACCGGCCAGGTCCGCCCAGGTCGCGTAGGCGCGCAGGGTCTGGCCGTGGGTGATCATCGCGCCCTTGGGGCGGCCCGTCGTACCGGATGTGAAGACGATGTCCGAGAGGGCCGAGCCGGTCACTTCACGGGCGCGGGCCCGTACGTCCCCCGGCGGCACGCCGTCGCCCGCCGCCAGGAAGTCCTTCCACGTCTCGAAGTCGGGCGGGGCGTCGTCCGAGAGGACCACCACCCGGTCGAGGGCGGGCAGGGCGGGGAGGGGTCGCCTCGCGGCCGGTGTTCCGGCGCCGGCCGCTCGCCGCAGCGACGCCACGTAGGAGGTGCCCAGGAACGTTCCCGTCACGAACAGCAGCCTCGCCCCGCTGCGGCGCAGCACGTCCGCCGCCTCCGCGCCCTTGAAGCGGGTGTTGAGCGGTACCAGGACCGCGCCCGCGGACACCGCGCCGAGGGACGCGGTGATCCAGTCCAGGGTGTTGGGGGCCCAGACGGCCACCCGGTCGCCCGCCTCCACCCCGCGGGCCAGGCAGGCCGCGGCCGCCCGCTCGATCCGGGCGCCCAGTTCGGCGTAGGTGATCCGCGTACGGCCGTCGGCCACGGCCTCGGTGTCCGCGAACCGTCCGGCCGCCCACCGCACCAGTTCCGGGATGGTCTCCCACGACGCCGTCACGGACCGGCCTCCCCCCGCCGCACAGGTAGCTGACTGACCGTCAGATTAGCGGTAATCTGACGGCCTGTCAGGAGAGGGGGCCGTACATGGCAGGAGCAGGGCTCAAGGACGCCACCGCCATCGTCGGGATCGGACAGACCGCGTTCGCCCGGCACTTGGCCGAGGACGAGCGGACGCTCGCCTGCCGGGCCGTGCTCGCCGCGCTCGACGACGCGGGCATCGCACCCGGCGAGGTGGACGCGCTCGCCTCCTACACGATGGAGGCGACCGACGAGGTGGAGCTGGCGAAGGCCGTCGGGTTCGGGGACCTGACCTTCTTCGGCAAGGTCGGGTACGGGGGCGGCGGTTCCTGTGCGACCGTCGCGCACCTCGCCGCCGCCATCGCCTCCGGGCAGGCCACGGTGGGGGTCGCGTGGCGGTCGAGGAAGCGGGGCAGCGGGCCCCGGCCGTGGACCGACACGGCCGTGCAGCTGCCGACACCGGGACAGTGGACCCGGCCCTTCGGGCTGCTCCGGCCCGTCGACGAGATCGCCATGCTGGCCCGGCGGTACATGCACGAGTACGGCGTGACGCGGGACCACCTCTTCAACGTCGCGCTGGCCTGCCGCAACCGGGCCAACCAGAACCCGGCCGCCGTGATGTACGAACGGCCGCTGACCCGCGAGATGTACATGACCTCCCGCTGGATCAGCGAGCCGCTGTGCCTGTACGACAACTGCCTGGAGACGGACGGCGCGCTCGCCTGTGTGGTGGTGGGCAGCGAACGCGCCCGGGACTGCAGGCAGCGGCCCGTGTACGTCCACGCCGCCGCGCAGGGCCTGCCCGCCCAGCACCACGGCATGGTCAACTACTGGAACGACGACCCGCTGACCGGCCCCGCCTGGACCGCCGCCCGGCACCTGTGGAAGCACGCCGACCTCACGCCGGAGGACGTCGACGTGGCGCAGATCTACGACGCGTTCACCGCGCTGGTCCCGCTGTCCCTGGAGGGCTACGGCTTCTGCGCGCGCGGCGAGGGCGGCGCCTTCACCGAGCAGGGCGCCCTGGAGACCGGCGGGCGGCTGCCGGTCAACACCGGCGGCGGCGGGCTGAGCGAGGCCTACGTGCACGGCTTCAACCTCGTCAACGAGGGCGTCAAGCAGCTTCGCGGGACCAGTACCGCCCAGGTTCCGGGCGCCGCGGCCTGCCTGGTCACGGCCGGTGAAGGCGTCCCCACCTCCGCCCTCCTCCTCAGGAGCTGATCCGTCATGCTCGATCCCGTCACCGACAACGACGGCGCGCCCTTCTGGGAGTACGCGGCCCGCGGCGAGCTGCGGGTCCAGGCGTGCGGCGACTGCGGGGAACTCCGCTTCCCGCCCCGGCCCTGCTGCCCGCACTGCCAGTCCTTCGCGGCCGGGTGGCGGGCGGTGTCGGGGCGCGGGCGGGTGTGGTCGTACGTCGTGCCGCATCCGCCGCTGCTGCCCGGTTACGCGGAGCAGGCGCCGTACAACGTGGTCGTCGTGGAGCTGGAGGAGGCCCCGCGGATACGGCTCGTGGGGAACGTGGTCGCGCACGCCGGGGCGCCGCTGAACTCCCTCGACCCGGCCCGGCTGAGGATCGGCGCCCGGGTGCGGGCGGTCTTCTCCGGCGGGCTGCCGCAGTGGGTGCCGGCGTGAACACCGTCCGCCTCGACGTGGGCGAGGGCGCCGGCGTCGCCGTGGTCACCCTGGACCGGCCCGGGCGGCTCAACGCCGTCGACCTCGCCATGGTCCGGGAACTGTCGGACCTCTGGCGGGAGTTGCGGTTCGACGACTCCGTGCGGGCCGTCGTGCTCACCGGGAGCGGGGAGCGGGCGTTCTGTACGGGCATCGACCGGGACGCCGTCGTACCGCAGCCCTCGTCGCCGTACATGCAGGACGATCCGCTGCTGGGCATCGGGCCGAAGGCGAACGGCCTGTGGAAGCCGGTGATCGCCGCGGTGTGCGGGATGGCGTGCGGCGGGGCCTTCTACCTGCTGGGGGAGAGCGAGTTCGTCGTCGCGGACCCGACGGCCGTGTTCTTCGACCCGCACACCACGTACGGCATGGTCAGCGCCTACGAGTCGGTGCTGATGGCCGAGCGGATGCCGTTCGGGGAGGCCGCGCGGATGATGCTGATGGGGACGGCCGAGCGGATGTCGGCGCGGCGGGCGCACGAGATCGGGCTGGTGTCCGAGATCGCGGAGGAGGGGCGGGCGGTGGAGGCCGCCGTGCGCTGCGCCCAGGTCGTCGCCGGGTATCCGCCTCAGGCGGTGCAGGGGACGGTGCGGGCGCTGTGGGCGGCGAAGGAGGCGGCGCGGGCGCAGGCGTTCGCCCAGGCGCCGCACCTGATCACGCTGGGCAGTCTGCCGGCCGGGCGGCAGGCGGAGCTGTTCGCCGCCCGCCGCCGGGAGTTCCGGGTGCGCTAGCGGTCAGTGCGCGAGGCGCGCCGTCCCGTCCACCTCGCAGTGGTCGAGCAGGTCGGTGTGGGCCTGCTGCGTGAAGGGGACCCGGACCGTCCTGGTGCCGTGGGCGGGGACGGAGACCTGCGTGCGGCCCGAGTCGATGGCGGGCGGGCTCTCCGGCAGGAAGAGCACCTCGACGGTGAAGGCGGCCTTGCGGCTGTTGGGGTTGGTGACCTCGACCGTGGCGTACGGCTTCCCGGCGGTCGCGCAGGCGATCAGCCTGGCCGTCCCCTCCTTCAGCGGGGCGCCGCTGCCGCCGCCGGACGGGGTGGAGGTGGGGCGGTGGGTGCGCCGGTAGGAGCCGCCGCCCGTGCTGCCGGTGCTGCCGTAGTCGTCGTCCGAGCCGTACGAGGAACCGCCCGAGCCGCCCGAGGAACCGCCCGAGCCGCCCGAGGAGCCGTACGATCCGCCGCCCGAGGTGGACGACGAACCGTCGTGGTCCTGGTGCGAGCTGCTGCACCCGCCCCCGCCGCCGCTCCCCCGGCTGCCGTGGTGCCGGCCGGACGAGAAGCCGGTCAGGCTGAGCACCACCAGGGTCAGTACGGCCGTGAACCTGAGCGCGCGCGTCCGTGTAGGCATGTGCATGCCCGCACCCTAGCCGCCGGGCGCACCGCATGGCGTCCACCGGGCGCCAGGGGTAGCGTCAGCCGTGGACGGCCGCCGTCTGGAGCCCTTCCGTGCAGACCCGGTACGACGGCCGTCGCGCGAACTCACGCGGTCCGCGCGGTCCCCGTCCCCTTCTCCGCGTCCAGCGCGTACACGCACCGGTCCTTGCTGCACGCGTACACCACGCCGTCCTTGACCACCGGGGAGCCGGTGATCTCGCCGCCGGTGGCGAGCTTCCAGCGCAGCCGGCCGTCGTCGGCCTTCAGCGTGTACAGGAGGTGGTCGGTGGAGCCGAAGTGGATACGGCCCTCCGCCACCGCGGGCGCGCCCACGACGTCGCCGCCCGCCTGGAACCGCCACTTGGGGGTGCCGGTGACCGCGTCCAGGGTGTACAGGCCCTTGCCGCTGCCGACGTGCACGTGCCCGGCGGCCACCAGGACCGGCTCGATGGAGGCGCGGGCCTCGGTGGCGATGCGCCAGCGGTCGCGGCCGTCGGCGGCGTCGAGGGCGTAGACCGTGCCGAGGTAGTCGGCGAGGTAGACACCGCCGCCGGTGACGGCCGGCCCCGGGGCGAAGGCGGGCGGGCTGAGGAAGACCGCCGGGGCCTCGAAGTGCCAGCGGACCCGGCCGCTGACCGCCTCGACGGCGAGCACGCGGGTGCCGGCGGAGATGTAGACGTGCCCGTCGGGCGCCGGGGCGAGGCGCACCGGGACGCCGCCGCAGGAGGCCGCGTCGCCGATGGGGTACGACCAGCGCTCCTCGCCGGTGCGGGCCTCCAGGGCGCGCAGCCGGGCGTCCTGCCAGACGTACACCGTGCCGTCGTGCACGACCGGGCCGGCCTCCGGGGACTCGAAGTCGGTCTGGCAGCCGGTGATCTCCCACAGCTTCTGGCCGCCCACGGCCTCCCAGGCCTGGACGCCGCCGCCGCGGGTGCCGGTGACGACCGTGCCGCGGTCGGCCTGGAGGGAGTACACCCAGGCGTCCGTGGACAGCCGCCACAGGTCGGTGCCCTCGCGGGCGTCCAGGGCGAACAGGGTGGGGCCGTCGGAGGCGTGGATACGGCCGTCCGCCACCGCCATGGACCAGGCGACGTCCCGGGTCTTGAAGCGGCGGCGGCCGGTGCCCACGTCCAGGGCGTGCACCTCGAAGGAGGTGACGTAGACCAGGTCGCCGTCGACGGACGGGGTGCCCCAGACGTCGTTGGACATGCGGAACCGCCAGGGGCGCCAGCCGCTCGCCGTCTCCGGAGGCGCCGGCGGTACGGGCGGTACCGCGGGGTCGGCGCCGGCCAGGCCGGGGCGGGGCCGGGACCAGCCGGCCACCAGGCCGGCCTCGGGCGGGGGTGCCTTGACGGCGGCGGCGCGGGCGTCGGCGACCCGGGGGCCGGGGCCGATGGGCACCTGGGCGCCGGCCAGCCGGACCGGGCCGGTGTCGGGGGCGCCGACCGGGACGGGCACGGGTGCGGGGGCCGGGACGGGCGGGTCGTAGGGCGGCGGCGGGGGCACGGCGGCCTGCCGGTCGCCGCTGCGCGGGCCGCCGGTCGGGACCGGGGCGGGCTTGGCGGCGGGACGGCCGCCGCGGCGGGACTCGATGAGCGCGACGGCCTTCTCGGGCAGCCAGGCGGAGGCGGTGCCGCTGTCGTCGGAGCCGGAGCCGAACAGGTGCGGGGCGAGCTGGGCCTGGAGGTCGGCCGGGGTGGGGCGGGCGGTGGCCTCCATCTGCATGCAGACCTCGATGAGCGGGCGCAGCTCGTCGGGCAGGCCGGTGAGGTCCGGGCCCTCCCGGAGCAGCATGAAGACGGTCTCGACCGGGTTGGCGCCGTGGAAGGGCGGGTGGCCGGTGGCCGCGAAGACCAGCATGGAGCCGAGCGAGAAGACGTCACTGGCGCCGGTGACGCTGCGGGAGTCCTTGGCCTGCTCGGGGGACATGTAGGCGGGGGTGCCGACGGCGACGTTCGTCATCGTCAGGCGGGTGTTCGAGACACCGGAGGCGATACCGAAGTCGATCACCCGGGGGCCGTCCTCGACCACCAGCACGTTGGAGGGCTTGAGGTCGCGGTGGACCAGTCCGGCGCCGTGGATGGACTGGAGGGCCTCCGCGACGCCCGCGGCGAGCCAGCGCACGGCCTGGGCCGGGAGCGGCCCGCACTCGTTCACTATCTCTTCCAGCGAGGGCGCGGGCACGTAGGCGGTGGCCAGCCAGGGCACGGCGGCGCGCGGGTCGGCGTCGACCACGGCCGCGGTGTAGAAGCCGGAGACCGCGCGGGCCGCCTCCACCTCGCGGGTGAAGCGGACGCGGAAGAGCTGGTCCTCGGCCAGCTCGGTGCGCACCGTCTTGATCGCCACGCGCCGGCCGGACGCCGAGCGCGCGAGATAGACCAGCCCCATGCCGCCGGCCCCCAGCCGGCCCAGCACCTCGAACGGCCCGATCCGCCGCGGATCGTGCTGCGTCAGCTGATCCACCACTTGCCTGCCACCTCCCCGTACGAGCCGCGCCACTCTCCATATGTACGCGACCGGAGTGCAGCGTCTCACCACCGCACCGCCGTGGCGGTACGCACCCCGATTCTTCCTGGCCGGGCGGCTGGTTGCGAACCCGGTGACAATCGGGGTGTCTCATGCTGTAGTGACCCAAAGCGGACCCGTCAGCGCTGCAGCAGTGCGAACGATGCCCCCTGATTGTCGGTGACGACGGCCACTCGTCCGTACGACGTCTCGAAGGGTGGCGCCTGGACGCGCCCGTCGAGCCGCTGTACGGTCCCCAGCGCGTCCGCCAGGTCCGCGACCCGGAAGTGGACGAGGAAGTGCGGGGGCATCTCGGCCGGGAAGACGTCGGTGACGTCCGCGCGGCCGAAGTCGGGCGCGGCGCCGGTGCCGAACAGGGCGTCGTGGAAGAGGCCGCCGTAGAAGGCGTTGGCGGCGGCGGTGTCCCGGGTGTACAGCTCGGCCCAGACGAAGGTGCCCGGCTCGCGCCGCCGCCCGAAGCCGGTGTGGGTGCCGGGCTGCCACAGGCCGAAGACGGCGCCCTCGGGGTCGGCGGCCAGGGCGGCGGTACCGAGATCGCCGACCGGGAACGGGGCCATGACCATCTGCCCGCCGGCGGCGGTGATCCGCCGGCCGAGGGCCCCGGCGTCGGCGGTCGCGAAGGACACCGTCCAGACGGTGGGCATACGGCCGTCCGTCTTGGGCGCCAGCGAGGCGACGAGGTCGCCGTCCAGCCGGGCCCAGACCGAGGAGCCGTACGCCGCCTCGAAGGTCCATCCGAAGAGCTCACCGTAGAACCGCTTGCCCGCCTCGACGTCGGGCAGCTCGGCGTCCACCCAGCAGGGGACGCCCTCCCCGTATGTCTCTTCGTTCGCGGATGCCCTATTTTCGGCCATGTCGTCAAAGTAACCGGGCCGCGCGCACCCCGCAGACCAGGCACACCATCCCCGAAAGCCCCCTGCACCCCATTTGCAGTCGGCCGAATCGCGCTCCGATCACCCCTCGGTAAGCTGACGACATGACAGGACAAGTGCGTACCGTCGACGGCCGCGTGGCCGGCCGGCGTGGGCAGGCGACCCGGCAGAAGCTGCTCGACTGCCTCAGCGAGATGCTCAGCTCCTCCCCGTACCGGGACGTCAAGGTCATCGATGTCGCCCGGAAGGCGGGCACTTCGCCCGCGACCTTCTACCAGTACTTCCCCGACGTCGAGGGCGCCGTCCTGGAGATCGCCGAGCGGATGGCGGCCGAGGGTGCGGGGTTGACGGAACTGCTCCAGGGGCGCAGCTGGGCCGGCAAGTCCGGCTGGGCCACGGCGCAGGAACTCGTGGACGGCTTCCTGGAGTTCTGGCGCAGGAACGATGCGATTCTGCGGGTGGTGGACCTCGGCGCGGCCGAGGGGGACAAACGGTTCTACAAGATCCGCATGAAGATCCTGAACTCGGTCAACAACTCCCTCGCGGACTCGATCGCGGAACTCCAGTCCAAGGGCCGCGTCGACAAGGACGTGAACCCGGCGGCGGTGGCCGGTTCGCTGGTCGCGATGCTCGCGGCGGTGGCGGCCCACCAGAAGGGCTTCACTTCCTGGGGTGTGAAGCAGGCCGAACTCAAGCCGAACCTGGCGCTGTTGGTGCACCTGGGCGTGACCGGGAAGAAGCCGAGCAAGTAGCCCCCATTTTTTTCTTTCCGCACCCGAATCCCGCACCGAGATCCCGCACCGAAGTCCTGTCTGGCGGGCGGCAGTTCACCGAGGTGAGCTGCCGCCTGCCGTGCTACGCGGGCAGCGGGCGGTCCCGCACCACGTGCTTCATCACCAGGGTCGACGTCAGCCGCTGCACCCCCGGCAGGGTCGCCAGCCGCTCGTCGTAGAGCCGCTGGAAGGCGGCCAGGTCGGCGGTGGCCACCCGGAGCAGGTAGTCCGGCTCGCCGAACAGCCGCTGGGCGTCCAGCACATGCTCCAGCTCGCCGACCGCCCGCTCGAACTCCGCGACCGTGTCCCGGTCCTCCTGGCGCATGGACACGAAGACCAGCGCCTCGAAGTTCAGGCCGAGCGCGGCCGGGTCCACCACCGCGCGGTAGCCCTGGACGGCGCCGGAGCGCTCCAGCTCGCGCAGCCGCCGGTGGCAGGGCGAGACACTCAGCCGCACCCGGGCGGCCAGCTCGGTCACGGTCAGCCGCCCGTCCTGCTGGAGCTCGGCAAGGATTTTCCGGTCCACATCGTCCATGAAGAAGATATTTGCTCAGCATACGCGATCATGGGCAAACTTCAGAAACACTTTCGGGCTATTCACGCCTAATGTCCCCCGTATGGACTCGGGACTGCTCTTCTCCTTCCTCGTCGTGGACCTGCTGCTGGTGTGCGTACCGGGCGCCGACTGGGCGTACGTCATCGCCACCGCCCTGCGCGGCGGCTCGGTGGCACGCGCGGTGGCGGGCCTGGTCTGCGGCTACGCCCTGCACACGGTGCTGGCGACGGCGGGGCTGGCGGTGCTGGTGGCGGGCTCGCCGCGGCTGCTGACGGCGCTGACGGTGGCGGGCGCGGGCTATCTGCTGTGGCTGGGCTGGGGCGTGCTGCGCCGCCCGGCCGTCCCGGACGCGGACGGCGCGGCGGCACCCGACGGCCGGCTCTTCCTGCGCGGCGCCACGATCAGCGGCCTGAACCCCAAGGGCCTGCTGCTCTACCTCTCGGTGCTCCCCCAGTTCCTCACCCTCACCGGCGCCCACCTCCCCGTGCCCGCCCAGACGGCGGCCCTCGGCCTGCTGCACATGGCGTGCTGCGCGGCCGTCTACCTCGCCGTCGGCGCCCTCGCCCGCGTCCTCCTCACCGCCCGTCCGGCGGCCGCCCGCGCGGTGACCCGCACCTCGGGCGCGGCGATGCTCGGGATCGGCGCGCTCCTGCTGGCGGAACGGCTCTCGACGCTCTGACACGGCCGGGCGCGAGCGCCAACGGCTCGCCACGTTCCGGAGCGAGGTCCTCGGCTACGTCGAACTCGAACGGGAACCGGACGGGAGCATCGCGATCGGGCCGCCCGACGCCGGCCTCGGCGGCCCGCAGCCCATCCTCGTCCTCAGCCCCGGCAGCGACCCGCGGGCCGGGAAGCTCCCCCTGCACATCGACGTCAACGCCACCGACCGCGACCAGGACGCGGAGCTGGAGCGGCTGCTCGCCCTCGGCGCCGGGCCCGCCGACGCCGGCCAGACCGGCACCGGGAGCCGGCACGTCCTGGCCGACCCGGAGGGCAACGAGTTCTGCCTGCCGCGCACCCGGCTGAAGCCCCTCCGAACCCGTGCCCGAAGGGCAGGGGCTGTCTTCCGGAACCGGAAGACAGCCCCTAGCCGCTGCCGGGCGTGCGGGTCAGCCGGAAGATCCTGATCTCCCGCGCCACCCGCCCCTGGTACACGGCGTACGGCGGCCAGAACGCCAGCAGTTCCCGCCAGACGGCGGCCCGTTCGCCGCCGGTGAGGAGGCGGGCGGTGACCGGGATGTCCTCCCCCTGCATGCTGATGGAGGCGTCCGGGTGGGCGAGGAGGTTGTGGGTCCAGGCGGGATGGCCCGGGCGCCCGAAGTTGGAGCCGACCAGGATCCAGCCGCCGCCGTCCCGCTCCGGCATGCAGGCCAGCGGGGTCCGGCGGGGCCGGCCGCTGCGGGCGCCGGTGGAGGTGAGGACCACACCGGGCAGCAGCAGGGCGCTCGGCAGCACCCTGCCCCGGGTGAACCGGTGCACGGCCCGGTCGAGGGCCGGGATCACGTGCGGGGCGGCCTTGGCGAACGCCCGGGTCGAGGACACCTTCTGCACGAGACGCAGCAGCCCGGCGCCGCCCCGCCCGCGCACCGCTCCGGCCGCGCCCATCAGACGGCCACCTCCCCGCCCGTGAACAGCCCCGCCGTCTCGGCGGCCCGCTCGCGCAGCCGGTGCGCCGGGCCGAACAGCAGCTCGTCGCCGGTCGCCCGCTTGAAGTACAGGTGGGCGTCGTGCTCCCAGGTGAAGCCGATCCCGCCGTGCAGCTGGATGCCCTCGGCGGCGGCGCGGCGCAGCGCCTCCAGCGCCTGGGCCAGCGCCAGGGCGCCGGCGCCTTCGCCGCGTCCGGCCGCCCAGGCGGCGTAGCAGGCGGCCGACCGCGCCGCCTGCACCGCCACGTACACGTCCGCCAGCCGGTGCTTCACGGCCTGGAAGGAGCCGATGGGCCTGCCGAACTGCACCCGCTGCCCGGCGTACTCCACGGTGCGCTCCAGCACCCGGCCGGCCGCGCCCACGGCCTCGGCCGCGAGCACGGCGGCGACGGCGTCCCCGGCCGCGGCGAGGGCGGGCAGCACGTCCGTGTCCGGCGAGCCCAGCACCTCGGCGGGCACGTCCCGCAGTTGCAGGCGCCCCTGCGGCCGGGTGGCGTCCAGCGCGGACTGCCGGGCCCGTACCAGCCCCGGCTCGTCACCCGCCACCAGGAACAGCAGGGTCCGCGACCGGGCGAACCCCCCGGTGTGCGCGGCGACGAGCAGCAGCCCCGCGCTGTGCCCGTCCAGCACCTGCGCGACCTCGCCGTACAGCCGCCAGCCGTCTCCGGCGCGCCGGGCCTGCACCCCGCCGGCCCGTCCGCCGCCGGCGCTGTACCCGGCGTTCGCGCCGGTCAGGGCGAGGGCGGTGGTGAGCGCGGGCCCGGAGACGGCGAGGGCGGCGGTGAGCGACCCGGCGGCGATGCGCGGCAGCAGCTCGGCGCGCTGCGCCCCGGTGCCGAGGGCGAGGAGCAGCGGGGCGGTGAGCACGGAGGTGGCGAGCAGGGGTGAGGGGGCCAGGGCGCGTCCGGTCTCCTCGCAGGCGAGGGCCAGCTCGGTGACCGAGCAGCCGGCACCGCCGTACCGCTCGGGCAGGGCGAGGCCGGGCAGGCCGAGCTGCTCGGCGAGGGCCGGCCACAGCAGGGGGTCGTGTCCGGCGGGGGTGTCGACGGCGGCCCGCAGCTCCGCCGGGCCGCAGCGTTTGCGCAGCACCTCGCGCAGGGTCCGGCGGATCTCGTCCTGCTCGGCGGTGAGGCGCGTGTCCATGGCCTTCCTCCCTATCTGACGGAGCGTCATATTAGGGAGGCCGGAACCAGATGCCCAGAGGGAGGAGCCCGCTCATGAAGCGCGGGACCAGGAAGACCGCCGTGGTCGGCGTGGCGCTGTCCGACTGCGGACGGGTGGCCGGCCCGACGGCGTACGCCCTGCACGCCCAGGCCGCCCGCAGGGCGCTCGCCGACGCGGGTCTGGACCGCGCGGTGGTCGACGGCTTCGCGTCGGCAGGCCTCGGCACACTGGCCCCGGCGGAGGTCGCCGAGTACCTGGGGCTGCGCCCCGCCTGGGTGGACTCCACCTCGGTCGGCGGCGCGACCTGGGAGGTCATGGCGGCGCACGCGGCGGACGCGATAGCGGCGGGCCACGCGAACGCCGTGCTGCTGGTGTACGGCTCCACGGCCCGGGCGGACATCCGGGCGGGCCGCCGCACGGGCACCCTGTCCTTCGGCGCCCGCGGCCCCCTCCAGTTCGAGGCACCGTACGGCCACACGCTGATCGCGAAGTACGCGATGGCGGCCCGCCGGCACATGATCGAGTACGGCACGACGGTCGAGCAGCTGGCGCAGGTGGCGGTCCAGGCCCGGGCGAACGCGTCCCTGAACCCGGAGGCGATGTTCCGCGACCCGGTCACCGTCGACGACGTGCTGTCCGGGCCGCTGATCGCGGACCCCTTCACCAGGCTGCACTGCTGTCTGCGCTCGGACGGCGGCGCGGCGGTGCTGCTGGCGGCCGAGGAGTACGTGCGGGACTGCCGTACGGCCCCCGTCTGGATCCTGGGCACCGGCGAGCACGTCTCCCACGCCGCGATGTCCGAGTGGCCGGACTTCACGGTCTCCCCGGCGGCGGTGAGCGGCCGGCTGGCCTTCGCCCGGGCGGGGGTGGCCCCGGCGGACGTCGACTTCGCGGAGATCTACGACGCCTTCACCTACATGACCCTGGTGACCCTGGAGGACCTGGGCTTCTGCGCCAAGGGCGAGGGCGGGGCCTTCGTGGAGAAGGGCCGGCTGCTGGTGCGGGGCGGGGAGCTGCCGGTGAACACGGACGGGGGCGGGCTGTCGGCGCAGCACCCGGGGATGCGCGGGCTGTTCCTGCTGGTGGAGGCGGTCCGGCAGCTGCGCGGTGAGGCCGGGGAGCGCCAGGTGCGGCGCCGGGACGGCGGGTTGCCCCGGCTGGGGGTGGCGTCCGGGACCGGGGGGTGGTTCTGCTCATCGGGGACGGTGGTGCTGGGGAAGGACTGAGCCGGGAGCCAGCGGTGATACTCGCCCCATGGAACAGCACGATCTCCACGAACTGCTCCGCTCGCTGCGGGTCTGGGACCCCGAGGCGACCCGGCTGCCGCCCTTCGACCCCGACACGGCCCCTCCCACGCCGCTGGCCCTGTTCACGAGCTGGTTCGCGGAGGCGGTGGCCGCGGGGCAGCCGGAGCCGCACACCATGTCGCTGGCGACCGCGGACGAGGAGGGCAGGCCGGACGTCCGGATCGTGATGCTGCACGGCGCCGACCCGGACGGCTGGTCCTTCGCCACGCACGCCACCAGCCGCAAGGGCCGCGCGCTGAGCGCCCGGCCGTACGCGGCCCTCGCCTTCTACTGGCCGGTGCTGGGCCGCCAGGTGCGGGTCCGGGGGCCGGTCGCCTCGGCGCCGTCCGAGGAGAGCCAGGCCGACCTGCACGCGCGGTCCACGGGTGCGCTGGCCGCCGCGCTGACCGGCCGGCAGAGCGAGGAGCTGTCCTCGGTGGAGGAGCTGCGGCGGGTGTCGGAGGCGGCCTGGGAGCGGGCCCGGGCCCATCCCGAGGAGCCGTCGCCGACCTGGACGCTGTACCGGCTGCGCCCGGAGAGCGTGGAGTTCTTCCAGGGGGACCCGCAGCGGCGGCACGTACGCCTGGAGTACCGCAGCACCGGGTTCGGCTGGAGCAGGACGCTGCTGTGGCCGTAGGAGGTTCCGCCCCGCACAAGTCCTCCGCGCCGCCGGTCACACTTCTCCCGTGCCGTCCGTCAGGGCAGTGACAGCGCCACACGAGTCCTGAGGAGACGGCGATGGAGAAGCGTCCGGTCACGGCGGAGGTCCCGATGGCACCCCGGATGCCCGAGGACCCCGCACAGCTGGTGCCCGAGCTGGCGGAGGTGTCGGCGGCCCTGTTCCGGGTCACCGGCAACGGTTCGGTGCCGCGCTCCACGATCGGCCTGGTCCAGCTGCGGGCCGGGCAGATCGTGGGCAGCACCTACCTGGCCGTCCTGCACACCGGGTTCCTGCGCAAGGCCGGGGAGTCGGAGGAGCGGATCGCATCGGTGGCGTGCTGGTGGGACTCGCCGTACTTCACGGCCGCCGAGCGGGCCGCGCTGGCCCTGGTGGAGGCGGTGCTCCAGCCGTCCGCGGGCGGCGAGCGGGTCTCCGACGAGCTGTACGCGCGGGCGGCCGGGCACTACGAGGGCAAGGCGCTGGCCACGCTGATGTTCGCGATCGGCCAGGTCGGCTTCTTCGTCCCGGTCGCGCTCGTTGCCAAGCCGGTGCCGGGCCGGTCGTTCACCGACCCGTGGAACTGACGGCCCCCGGGGCCGCCCGGAACACCGGGATCCCGTCCCGGAACGCCACCTCCAGCGGCATGCCGGCCCGCACGGTGTCCGCCGGGCAGTCCACCAGTTCCGTCATCATCCGGGGGCCCTCGGCCAGGTCGACCACCGCGGCCAGGTAGGGGACGCGGCCGGTGAACGGGGGGAGGTCGTTGTGGTGGACCGCGGACCACGTGTAGAGCGCGGCCCGGCCGCTCGCCTCCTCCCAGGCCACCTCCTCGCTCCAGCAGTGCGGGCAGAACTCCCGCGGGTAGTGGTGGGCCCGGCGGCAGGCCCCGCAGCGGCGGATCAGCAGCCGGCCCCGGGCCGCCGCCTCCCAGTAGGGGCGGGTGAGGGCGTCGGCCTCGGGGAGGTCGTGGCGCGGGCCGTCCATCAGAACCACCCCAGCGCCGCGTCCAGCGACCACGTCTGCCAGGACATGCCGAAGAAGCCGGTCAGGGAGATCAGGGCCATCATCGAGTTCTGGCCCTGCTCCGCCCAGTCGTGGACCATGAGGACGAAGTAGACGGCGTTGAGGAGCAGGCCGCCGATCAGCGCGACCGGGGTCAGGAAGCCGGCGATCAGGCCGAGTCCCAGGGACAGTTCGGCGTAGGCGACCACGTACGCCATCAAGCGGGGGCGGGGTGCGACCACCGTCTCGAAGCCCGCCCGGACCGGGGCCCACCGGTGTCCCGCCGCCACGTCCGCCGCCCAGGCGATGCCGCTGCCCCGCTCGAACCAGGCCTTCTTGTCCTTGTGCCGCCAGCTCTCCAGCCACCACAGGCCCAGACCGATCCGCAGCGCCGCCAGCCATCGCGCGCCGTCGAGCCATATCGAGTCCATGGATCTGACGGTACGTCAGATGCGAGCGGATGCCCACCCGTGAGGCCGGCGGCCGGCGGGACGGGAGGCGGCCGGATCACCCTTCGCGTGCAGCCGTGATCAATCCGCAACCAATTCCGGTCTTGACCGAGACCCATCAACCGGGTGTGTGATTACGCTCCCGCTCATGGCCGTCTCCCGTCCCTCACCCGTCCACCTCTCGCCGACCCCCGCCGAGCGCCCGGTCTACGTCATCGGCGCCGGTCCGGGCGGACTCGCCGCCGCGTACGCGCTGCGGGCGCGGGGCGTCCGGGCCGTGGTCCTGGAGAAGTCCGACCGGGTCGGCGCCTCCTGGCGGCGGCACTACGACCGGTTGCACCTGCACACCACCCGGCGGCTGTCCGCGCTGCCCGGCCTCGGCATACCCCGCAGGTTCGGCCGCTGGGTCTCCCGGGACGACGTGGTGCGCTACCTGGAGAAGTACGCCGAGCACCACGCGCTGGAGATCGTCACCGGCGTGGAGGTACACCGCGTCGAGCGGACCGGGGACGGCACCGGCTGGCTGCTGCACGCCTCCGGCGGCCGGGAGCTGACCGGCAGCGCGGTGGTCGTCGCCACCGGCTTCAACCACACTCCCCGGCTGCCCGACTGGCCGGGCCGGGAGGGGTACGGCGGTGAGCTGCTGCACGCCGGCGGGTACCGCGACGCCGAGCCGTACCGGGGCCGTGACGTGCTCGTCGTCGGGATCGGCAACACGGGCGCGGAGATCGCCGTGGACCTGGCGGAGGGCGGGGCCGCCCGGGTCCGCCTGGCGGTGCGCACCCCGCCGCACATCCTGCGCCGGTCGACCCTCGGGTGGGCCTCGCAGTACACGGGTGTGCTGGTCCGGCGGCTGCCGGTGCGGCTCGTGGACCGGCTGGCCGGGCCGGTGGGGCGGCTGAGCACCCCGGACCTGTCCGCGCACGGGCTGCCCCGCCCGGACACCGGCCTGTACAGCAGGGTGCGGCAGGGCGCGATCCCGGTCCAGGACGTCGGCCTGATCGACGCCGTGCGCAAGGGGAAGGTGGAGATCGTGGCCGCGGTGGAGGCGTTCGAGGACGGCAAGGTGGTCCTCGCCGACGGCAGCCGGATCACCCCCGACGCGGTGATCGCGGCGACCGGGTACGTGCGGGCGCTGGAGGGGCTCGTCGGACACCTCGGGGTGCTGGACGGGCGCGGCCGGCCGGTGGTGCACGGCGGCCGCACGCCCGCGCAGGCGCCCGGCCTGTACTTCACCGGGTTCACCAATCCCATCAGCGGGATGCTGCGGGAGCTCGCGATCGACGCGGGGAAGATCGCGCGGGCGATCGCCAGGGGATTTCCCACCCATCGGTAACTTTGCCGTTCCACCTTGTTCCTGACGGTCCGTCAGTTCAGTAACCTGACAAAGCGTCAGCTACAGCTGGCCGTCATGGCTGTCTCACAGGAGGCGGGCGGAACGATGCTCGGATCGACACACGGCACCCTCACCACCGACTCCCGCCGGGCCCGCGTCATCGCCTGCGGCGAGCAGCGGCCCGGCCCCGCCGTCCACGACCGGGTGGCGGACCTCGACGTCAGCGGGCGCCCGCTCCACGCGGACGTACCCGACCTGAGCCGCTTCTTCCGGCCGGAGTCGGTCGCCGTGATCGGCGCGTCGGACGCCGAGGGCCGGCCGAACACCGGGATCACCCGGCAGCTGCTGGACTGGGCCGGGCGGGTCGGGGCACGGGTGCATCCGGTGCACCCGACCCGGCCGTCGGTCTTCGGGCTGCCCTGCGTGCCCGGCATCGCCGAACTGCCCGAAGAGGTCGACCTGGCCGTCCTGCTGGTGGCCGACCCGCTCCCGCTGATCGGGGAACTCGGCGAGGCGAAGGTGAAGTTCGCGGTCGCCTTCGCCTCGGGGTTCGCGGAGACCGGGGAGGCCGGCGCCGCGGCGCAGGAGCGGCTGGCCGGGGCCGTACGGCGCTCGGGGCTGCGGCTGCTCGGGCCGAACACCAACCTCAACGCCTTCGAACGGTTCCGGGAGGACCTGTCCGGGCCGGCCGTCGCGCTGATCACCCAGTCCGGACACCAGGGCCGGCCCGTCTTCGCCCTGCAGGAACTCGGCGTCCGGCTCTCGCACTGGGCGCCCACCGGCAACGAGGCCGACCTGGAGACCGCCGACTTCCTCTCCTGGTTCGCCGAGCAGCCCGAGGTCGGGGCGATCGCCTGCTACGTGGAGGGGCTCAAGGACGGGCGCGCCTTCCTGCTGGCCGCGGACCGGGCCGCCCGCCGCGGGGTTCCGGTGGTCGCCGTGAAGGTGGGCCGCACCGAGACGGGCGCCCGGACGGCCGCCTCGCACACCGGCAAGCTCACCGGCGCGGACGACGTGGTGGACGCGGCCCTGCGGCAGTACGGCGTGATCCGCGTCGACGCCCTGGACGAACTCCAGGACACCGCGGCCCTGCTGGCGCGGGCCCGGGCACCCCTGGCGGACGGCGTGGTCGTCTACTCCATCTCGGGCGGCACCGGCGCGCACGTCGCCGACCTGGCCGCCGGGGCGGGGCTGCGGCTGCCGCGGCTGTCCCCGCAGAAGCAGGCCGAGCTGCACCAGTGGATACCGGAGTACCTGCACGTGGCCAACCCGGTGGACAACGGCGGCCATCCGGTCGGCGACGCGCGCGGCCGGAAGATCATCGACGCGATCCTGGCCGATCCCGCGGTCGGCGTCCTGGTCTGCCCGGTGACCGGCCCCTTCCCGCCGCTGAGCGACAGGCTCGTACGCGACCTGGTGGCCGCCGCCGAGGAGACGGACAAGCTGGTGTGCGTGGTGTGGGGCTCGCCGGTGGGCACGGAGGCGGCGTACCGGGAGGTGCTGCTCGGCTCGTCGCGCGTGGCCACCTTCCGCACGGTGGGCAACTGCCTCACCGCGGTCCGCGCCTGGCTGGACCACCACCGCTTCGTGAGCGACTACCGCTCCCCCTTCGACGAGGCCCCGCGCACCCCGTCCCCCTCCTGCCGCAAGGCCGAGGCGCTGATGCAGCCCGGTCACCGGCTGAGCGAGCACGCGGCCAAGCAGCTGCTGCGGGCGTACGGCATCCGGGTGCCGCGCGAGCAGCTGGTGACCAGCGCGGCGGCGGCCGTACGGGCGGCCGGGCAGGTGGGCTACCCGGTGGTGATGAAGGCGTCCGGCGCGCAGATCGCCCACAAGACCGAACTGGGCCTGGTGAAGATCGGCCTGACCTCGGCGAGCCAGGTCCGCGACGCGTACCGCGAGCTGACCGACATCGCCCGGTACGAGGGGGTCGGTCTGGACGGGGTCCTGGTGTGCCAGATGGTCGGGCAGGGCGTGGAGATGATGGCCGGCGTCACCCACGACGACCTCTTCGGGCCGACGGTGACGGTCGGGCTCGGCGGGATCCTGGTGGAGGTGCTGCGCGACGCGGCGGTGCGCGTGCCGCCCTTCGGCGAGGACCAGGCCCGCGCCATGCTCGGCGAACTGCGCGGCCGGGCCCTGCTGTCCGGCGTCCGCGGTCGCCCGCCGGCCGACGTGGAGGCGCTGGTGGAGGTGATCCTCCGGGTGCAGCGCATGGCGCTGGAACTCGGTGACTCGATCGCGGAGCTGGACATCAACCCGCTGATGGTGCTGCCCCGGGGGCAGGGAGCGGTGGCGCTGGACGCGCTGGTGGTGTGCCGGTGAGCGAGGCCGTACGCCACGAGATCCGCGACGGCGTCGCGTACCTCACCCTGAACCGGCCGGAGTCCCTGAACGCCCTCACCCCGGCCATGCGCGACCGCCTCGTCGACCTGCTGGCGGAGGCGTCCGCGGCCCCGGACGTCCGGGCGGTGGTCCTCACGGGTACCGGGCGGGGCTTCTGCGCGGGTGCGGACCTGCGGGGCGGGGCCGGTCCCGGCGACCGGGTCCCGGGTGATGTGGCACGGCTGCTGCGGCTGGGGGCGCAGCGGCTGATCTGTGCCGTGCTGGACTGCGAGAAGCCGGTGCTGGCCGCGGTGAACGGCACGGCGGCCGGCCTCGGCGCGCATCTGGCCTTCGCCTGCGACCTGGTGCTGGCCGCCGAGTCGGCCCGCTTCGTCGAGGTCTTCGTCCGCCGCGGCCTGGTCCCGGACGCGGCCGGCGCCTACCTCCTGCCCCGGCTGATCGGCCCGCAGCGGGCGAAGGAGCTGATGTTCTTCGGCGACGCGGTGCCGGCTCCGGAGGCGCACCGTCTGGGCCTGGTCAACCGGGTCGTCCCGGATCCGGGCCTGCCGGCGGCGACCCTGGAGTGGGCGACCCGTCTGTCGGCCGGCCCGACGAGGGCCCTGGCCCTGGCCAAGCAGCTCCTGAACATCTCCCTGGACACCGACCGCGCCTCCGCCCTCGCGGCGGAGGCCTGGGCCCAGGAGATCAACATGACGACGGCGGACGCCGGGGAGGGCCTGCGGGCCTTCGCGGAGCGCCGGGACGCGCGGTTCCGGGGCCGGTGACTCCCGCGGGGTTCCTATCTGACATTCCGTCAGCTTCAATGAGCCCATGATGGGACACGCAGGGGCGGCGGCCGCCGCCGTCCGGTATCTGGGGGCCGGCCCCGTCGAGGCGCTGCCCCGGCCGGAGCTGCGGTGCGTGCGGGAGGACGAGCCGGCGCCCGTGGGCCAGGCGGAGTTCCGGCGGGTGCTGGGCGGCTTCGCCACCGGGGTCACCGTGATCACCGCGCCCGGCGCGCCGGACACGGGCGGCCCCGCCGGGTTCGCCTGCCAGTCCTTCTCCTCCCTCTCCCTCGAACCGCCCCTCGTGTGCTTCCTGGTGGGCCGCGCCTCCACGACCTGGCCGCGCATCGCCCGCGCCGGTGCCTTCTGCGTCAACGTGCTGAGCGCCGGCCAGGACGAGCTGTGCCGGGCCTTCGCGGTGAGCGGCGCCGACAAGTTCGCAGGGGTGGCGTACGACCCGGCGCCCGTCTCGGGGTCGCCGCGGCTCGCCGGTGCCGCCGCCTGGATCGACTGCGCCGTGCACGCCGTGCACACCGGGGGCGACCACCTCATCGTCGTGGGACGGGTGGCCGCCCTCGGCGCGGACACCGCGGCGGAGCCGCTGCTCTTCCACCGGGGGCGGTTCGCGCGGCTGCGGGACCACTGAGCCCGCCGCCCGGCGCCTTGCGCGGTGGGTGCGTTCAGGACACGGCGAGGGCGTGGACGGCCGGCGTGCCGCGCCGGATGACCAGCGCCATCAGGGCCGCCGCCGCGCACAGCGTGCCGGAGGCGTACCAGACGACGTCGTAGGAGCCGAAGACGTCCCGGGCGGCCCCGCCGAGGTAGGCGACGAGGGCCGCGCCGATCTGGTGGGCGGCGAGCACCCAGCCGAAGACGATGGCGCTGTCCTCGCCGAACTGCTCGCGGCACAGGGCCAGCGTGGGCGGCACGGTGGCCACCCAGTCCAGGCCGTAGAACACGATGAAGAAGAGCATCGGCGGGTGGACGGCGGGGCCCAGCAGCATCGGCAGGAAGAGCAGGGACAGCCCGCGCAGGGCGTAGTAGACGGCGAGCAGGCGGCGCGGTTCGAAGCGGTCGGTGAACCAGCCGGAGGCGATGGTCCCGACGACGTCGAACACGCCGATCACCGCCAGCAGCGAGGCCGCCGTCGTCACGGGCATCCCGTGGTCGTGCTCGGCGGGCACGAAGTGGGTCTGCACCAGGCCGTTGGTGGACGCGCCGCAGATCGCGAAGGTGCCGGCGAGCAGCCAGAAGGTGCCCGTGCGGACCGAGGAGGACAGCACGCCGAGCGTGCGGCGGGCGGCGCCGGGGACGGGCGCCGGCTTGGGGACGAACTCCCGCGCGCCGTACGGGGCCACGCCCACGTCGGCCGGGTGGTCGCGCAGCAGCAGCCAGACGAAGGGGACCACGGCGAACGCGGCCAGGGCGACCGTGACCGCGGCGGGCCGCCAGTCGTGGCGCTCGACGATCCAGGACAGCAGCGGCAGGAAGACCAGCTGGCCGGAGGCGGAGGCCGCGGTGAGGATGCCGCTGACCAGGCCGCGCCGCTCGGTGAACCAGCGGTTGGTGACCGTCGCCGCGAAGGCCAGCGCCATGGACCCGGTGCCGAGCCCCACCAGCAGGCCCCAGCAGAGCAGCAGCTGCCAGGCCGCCGTCATCCACACGGTCAGACCCGAGCCGATCGCGATCACGGTGAGCGCGGCGGCGACCACACGGCGGATGCCGAAGCGGTCCATCAGCGCGGCGGCGAACGGCGCGGTGAGGCCGTACAGCGCGAGGTTGACGGAGACGGCCGCGCCGATCGTACCGCGCGACCAGCCGAACTCCTGGTGCAGCGGGTCGAGGAGCAGGCCGGGCAGTGAGCGGAAGGCCGCCGCGCCGGTGATCGTGACGAACGTGACGGCGGCGACGAACCAGGCGCGGTGCACGCGGTGGCGCCGGCCGGGCGGGGCCTGGACGGGGACGGCGGCGGGTCGGGTCTGAGTCACGTCGTCCAGACTCCGGTACGCGTGCCCGCGCATCGAGTGGCCCGGCGGACAGCCTTCGCTACGATCGGGCCATGACCACCACAGGGGAATCCCGGCCGCACCGGATAGCCGTCCTCGCCCTGGACGGCCTGCTGCCCTTCGAGCTGGGCATCCCGCACCGCATCTTCGGCCGCCCCCGGGACGCGCGGGGCCGGCACCTGTACGAGGTCGTGACCTGCTCGGTACGGCCGCCCGGCCCGGTCGAGACGGACGCCGACTTCGCCGTGCACGTCGCCCACGGCCCCGAGACGCTGGCCACCGCCGACACGGTGATCGTCCCGGCGTCGTACGAGCGCGGCCCGCTCTACGACGAGGGCCGGCTCACCGACGACCTGGCCGCCGCCCTCGCCCGCATCCGCCCCGGCACCCGGCTCGCCTCCATCTGCACCGGCGTCTACGTCCTCGCCGCCGCCGGCCGCCTGGACGGCCGCCCGGCGACCACGCACTGGGCCGACGCCGAGCGCTTCCAGCGGATGTTCCCGAAGATCAGGGTGGACCCGGACGTGCTGTTCATCGACGACGGTGACGTGCTGACCTCGGCCGGCGTGGCCGCCGGGATCGACCTGTGCCTGCACATGGTCCGCCGCGACTTCGGCACGGCCGTCGCCAACGACGTGGCCCGCCGCACGGTCGTACCGCCCCACCGCGACGGCGGCCAGGCCCAGTACATCCACCGTCCGGTCCCCGACCCCCAGCTGGCCACGACGACCGCCGCCCGGGCCTGGGCGCTGGGCCGGCTGGACGAGCCGATCCAGCTGCGCGACCTGGCCGGGCGGGAGGCCATGTCGGTGCGCACCTTCACGCGCCGCTTCCGCGAGGAGGTCGGCGTCAGCCCCGGCCAGTGGCTCACCCAGCAGCGCGTGGAGCGCGCCCGGCACCTGCTGGAGACCACCGACCTGTCGATGGACCAGGTGGCCCGGGAGTCGGGCTTCGGCACGGCCCAGTCGATGCGCCAGCACCTACAGGCGGCGCTCGGGGTCACGCCCACCGCCTACCGGCGCACCTTCCGCACCGGCGGCGCCGAGCGGCACGGCGGCGCCGGCACCCCGCGCTGACCGGGCCAGGCGTATCTCGCCCCACCAGCCGACCGCCGTCAGCAGCAGGGTGAGGGCCACCCCGGCGAGGATCGCCGTCGAGGGCGCCGCGAGCGGCAGCAGGGCGCCGGCGAGGGAGCCGGTGGCCGCGTAACCGGCACCGACGGCCGCGTACATGACCGAGTAGCCGGCGGCCAGCGCTCCCGGCGGGAGCACCTCGCGCAGGGACAGGTTGCGGGTGAGCATCGCGCCGGACTGGAGCAGCCCCGCCACGCCGAGCGCCGCCGCGATGCCCGGCGCGCCGGGCATCAGGGCAACGGCGGCCACCGCGGCGGACGTCCCGGCCATCAGGACCACGCTGCGGGTCCTGAGCCGCCCCGGCCAGCTCCGCACGCCGTACAGGAAGGCGCCGACGGCGGAGGCCACCGACATCACCGTCAGCAGCGGGCCCGCCCAGCCGACGCCGACACCGCGCTGTTCCAGCAGGGCGGGCAGCACGAGTTCGGCGAGGGCCAGCAGGGACAGGCTGGCCGCGCCCGTGACGTACACCGGCCAGGCCCGGGCCAGTACGCGCAGCCTCGACGTGTCCGTCCCGTCCCGCCGCCCCTGCTCGTCCTGCCCGTCCGCCGCCCAGCCGGCCGGCAGGAGCCACAGGCCCACCACGGACGCGGCCATCAGGGCGGCTTCGAGCAGCAGCGGGAACCGCGGGCCGGCCCCGAGGGCGAGGCCGGTGACGGTGGCCGGGGAGACGGCCCAGACACCGAACGTGAGCATCGACTCCACGGACAGCGCCTGGGCCGCCGCGTGCCCCGGCACCAGGGAGGTGAGCAGCGCGCGCAGTCCGCCGGGCGCCGCGGCGGGACCGGCCCCGGCGAGGAACGCGAACGCGGCGAGCACCGCGCCGGGCGCGCCCGGGAACGCGCCGAGGCCCGCGAAACCGGCCGCGCCGGCGGCGAGTCCGGCGGCCAGGTGCGGCCGGGCCCGGCGGGCGTCGAGGCGCATGCCGAGCACGGGGGCGCCGACGATCTCACCCACGACGTACGCGGCGGCCAGGGCCGCGCCCAGGGAGTAGCCGCCCGGGCGTTCGCGGACCAGGAAGACCAGGGCCAGCGGGGCCATGGCCACCGGCATCCGGGCGCCGACGGCCACCAGGGCCCAGGTCAGGACCCGCCGGGAAACGACATCGCGGTAGCTCATGCCTCGACGGTAGGGGCCGGTACCGACAACCGCCGCCCCGTTTTCCCGAGCCTGTGGACAACTTCCGGCCACCGCGCCTGACGGAGGCTCAGACGCCGGGGCGGCCCCGGCCTGCGGCGGCTCAGAAGGTGAGCACCGCCCGCGCCACCCGGCCCGCCTCCGCCTCCGCCCGGGCCTTCTCGAAGTCCTCCACCGGATACGTGGCGGTCACCAGCTCGTCCAGCAGGAGCCGCCCCTGCCGGTACAGCTCGGCGTACAGGGCGATGTCCCGCTGGGGCCGCGAGGAGCCGTAGCGGCAGCCCAGGACCGACTTGTCCAGGTAGAGGGAGGAGACCAGGAAGGACGCCTCGGCCGTGGCCGGGGGCACGCCGAGCAGCACCGCCTGGCCGTGCCGGTCGAGCAGGTCGACGGCCCGGCGGATCAGCTCCACCCGGCCCACGCACTCGAAGACGTGGTCGGCCCCCGTCGGCAGCAGGTCCCGCACCCCCTGCGCCGACGTCAGGAAGTCGGTGGCGCCGAACCGCCGGGCCGTCTCCTCCTTAGCCGGGTTGGCGTCCACGGCCACGATGCGCAGGGCGCCCGCGAGCCGCGCGCCCTGGAGGACGTTCAGCCCGATCCCGCCCGTGCCGATGACGACCACGCTGTCCCCGCGGTCCACCCGGGCCCGGTTCAGCACCGCGCCGACCCCGGTGAGCACCCCGCACCCGATCAGCGCGGCGGACGTCAGCGGGATGTCGTCGGGGATCCGCACCGCCTGCACGGCCTTGACGACCGTGCGTTCCGCGAAGGCCGAGTTCGCGGCGAACTGGTACACCGGCTCCGCACCCCGTGTGAACGGCTGCCCCGGACGCCCGATCGCCCGCCGGCACATGGTCGGCCGCCCCCGGTCGCACTCCGCGCAGGTACCGCAGTTGGCGAGCGTGGACAGGGCGACGTGGTCACCGGGTGCGACATGGGTGACGCCCGCGCCCACGGCCTCCACGACCCCGGCACCCTCATGGCCGAGCACCACCGGTACGGGGAACGGGATGGTGCCGTCCACCACCGACAGGTCGCTGTGGCACAGTCCGGCCGCCGCGATCGCGACCAGCACCTCCCCCGGCCCGGGCTCCCGTACCGCCAGGTCGTCGACGACCCGGACCTGCCCGCCGTCGAACACCACACCACGCATCACACGGCCCCCTTCGGCTCGGCCGGCAGACCGAGCACGCGCTCGGCGACGATCGTGCGCTGGATCTGGTCCGAGCCGCCGTAGATGGTGTCGGCCCGGGAGAACAGGAACAGGTGCTGGGCCGCGTCCAGCGGGTACGGCGACCCGGCCGACCAGTCCGCGGGCCCCACGGCCGCCGCCGCGCCCCGGACCTCGACCGCCAGCTCGCCCAGCCGCTGGTGCCAGGCGGACCACAGCAGCTTGGCCACACTGGGCGCGCCGGGGCCGGCCGGGCCGCCGAGGGTGCGCAGGGCGTTCCAGCGCATGACCCGCAGCTCGGCCCACTGGCGTACCAGCCGGGCGCGCAGCACCGGGTCGTGTACGGCCCCGCTCGCCACGGCGGCGTCGAGGACCTGCGCCAGCTCCCGGGCGAAGCCGATCTGCTGGGCCAGGGTCGACACCCCGCGCTCGAAGCCGAGCAGGCTCATCGCCACCCGCCAGCCGTTCCCCTCCCCGCCGACGACGTGCTCCGCGCGCGCGTGTGCCCCGTCGAAGAAGACCTCGTTGAAGTCGCTCGTGCCGGTCAGCTGCCGGATGGGCCGGACGTCGATCCGGCCGGGCTGGTCCATCGGCACGAGCAGGAAGCTCAGCCCGTGGTGCCGCCGGGCGGCCGGGTCGGTCCGGGCCAGCACGAAACACCAGTCGGCCTCATGGGCGAGCGAGGTCCAGATCTTCTGCCCGCTGATCCGGTAGCGGTCGCCGTCCCGCACCGCCGCCGTCCGCACCCCGGCGAGATCGGACCCGGCACCGGGTTCGCTGTACCCCTGGCACCACAGCTCCTCGCCGGCGGCGACCGGAGGCAGGAACCGGCTCTTCTGCTCCTCGCTGCCGTGCGCGAGGAGGGTGGGCGCCAGCAGGTTCTCCCCGATGTGCCCGGAGCGCGGGGGCGCCCCCGACCGGGCGTACTCCTCGGCCCACACGACCTGCTGGGTGAGGGTGCCGGTGCGGTTGCCGTACCCCGACTCCGGCCACCCGAGCCCGATCCAGCCGGCGGCACCGAGGGTCCGCTCCCAGTCCCGCCGCGCCCCGGTGGCACCGGCACGCTCCCCCAGCCAGCCCCGGACCTCGGCCCGGAACGCCTCGTCCTCGGCGGTGAATCCAAAGTCCACAGGGTTCCTCCTCATAGCACCGGTGCCGGCCAAGGGGCGCGGGGAACCGCGCGACCGGCCACCACGCACCCGCAACCGCCGCACCACAACGCGCCCCGGGCTCTCAGGCGTTCGGCCTGCCCCCACGCCGCGCCGCCTCCTCCATCGCCCCCAGCTCGGAGAGCATCCGCATCGGATCCACCCCCACCGACCCCGGCAGCACCTCGGCGATCCGCTCCGGCGTCCACCCGTCGAAGGCGTACGCGGCACGCAGTTCCCTCGGCTGTGCCCACACCGCGATCTTCGGCCCGGCGATCGTGTACACCTGCCCCGTGATGCCCTGCGCGGCGGCCCGTTCGGACAGCAGGTACACCACCAGCGCGGCCACGTCCTCCGGCTCGCCGATCTCCGCGAGTTCCATCGGCACGTTCGCCGACATCCGGGTGCGGGCCACCGGCGCCACCGCGTTCGCGGTCACGCCGTACTTGTGCAGTCCCAGGGCCGCGCTGCGGACCAGGGAGATGATGCCGCCCTTGGCCGCGCTGTAGTTGGCCTGCGAGACGGACCCCTGGTGGTTGCCGCTGGTGAAGCCGATGAGGGTGCCGGACCGTTGCGCGCGCATGACGGCCGAGGCGGCCCGGAACACGGTGAAGGTGCCCTTCAGGTGGGTGGCGACGACCGGGTCCCACTCCTCCTCGGTCATGTTGAACAGCATGCGTTCGCGCAGGATGCCCGCCACGCACACGACACCGTCGAGCCGGCCGTGGGCCCGCACCGCCGTGTCCACGACCCGCTGCCCCCCGGCCATGGTGGAGATGTCGTCGGCGACCGCGACGGCCTCCCCGCCCGCCGCCTCGATCTCCTTGACGACGGCCTGCGCGATCTCGCTGGTGGGTGAGGCGCCGTCCACCGCCACGCCGTAGTCGTTGACGACGACCTTCGCCCCTTCGGCCGCCGCCGCCAGCGCCACCGCCCGTCCGATACCGCGCCCGGCCCCCGTCACGGCGATGACCCTGCCTGCCAAGAAGTTCCCCACGTCCGGCCCCTTCCCGCAGTTTCTGACGGTTCGTTAGATTGACGGTCCGTTAGATTTTATGGCCCGCCGTACGCACGGGCACAAGCCCCGGGGAGGCACCGGATGGCACTGGCGGAGGAGTTCCACGAGATCGCGGGGCGCGTGAACAACTGGGGGCGCTGGGGCGCCGACGACGAGACCGGCACCCTGAACCTGGTCACGGACGAGGTGGTGCGCGCGGCCGCCGCCGAGGTGCGCACCGGCCGCCGCGTGCCGCTCGCGCTCCCCCTCCGGCAGGACGGCGTGCAGACGGGCGTGATCCCGGGCCGGGTCAACCCGCTGCACGTGATGGTGCAGCTCAACCAGGAGCTGTTCGGGCCGGGGACGGTGGCGTGCAGCGACGACGTGGTCACCATGGGCCTGCAGGCCGGCACCCACTGGGACGCGCTGCCCCATGTGTCGCACTCCGGGAAGCTCTACAACGGCCGTCCGGCGCACACGGTCACCGCGCACGGCGGCGCGGAGTTCGCCGGCATCGACAAGGTGCGCCACCTCGTCTCGCGCGGGGTCCTGCTGGACGTGGCACGCGCGCGCGGGGTGGACCGGCTGGCGGGCGGCCACGCGGTGTCGCCGGAGGACCTGGAGGCGGCCGAGGAGTTCGCCGGTACGCGCGTGCGTGCCGGTGACGTCGTGCTGGTACGGACCGGGCAGGTGCAGCTGTATCTGGCCGGGGACAGGCACGGGTACGGCCATCCGTCGCCGGGGCTGTCGGTGCGCTGCCCGGAGTGGTTCCACGCGCGCGATGTGGCGGCGGTCGCGAACGACACGCTCACCTTCGAGGTGTTCCCGCCCGAGGTCGAGGACCTGTGGCTGCCCGTGCACGCCCTGCACCTGGTGGAGATGGGGATGCTGCAGGGCCAGAACTGGAATCTCGAAGAGTTGTCCACAGCCTGTGGAGAAGCGGGGCGGTACGCGTTCCTGCTGTCGGCGACGCCCGAGCCCTTCGTGGGCGCGACGGGCACACCGGTGGCACCGGTGGCGATCCTCTGAAGCGCGAGGGCGATGACGGCCACGGCGGCCACGGCGGCACGCTTGCGGTTGGCGGCGCGCCTCCCCCACCGTCGTGCGCGCGCCGCCACCCGCCGCGACCCACCTTCGACGAGGACCACCGATCCCCCGGGCGGCCCTCGCCGTCCCCTCGCGGCGAATCGTCGCCCCCCAGCCTGATCAGCCGTTCAGAAGACGTCAACGCCGGTACGGGGATGTGTTGCGACACCATGCTCGCGGGACCCGCGCACGGTTGCACTGCCCGGCGCATCGCCGCTTGCGGCGACTACACGGCTTCGAAGGCGAGACCCTCGTACGCGGACGAACCGCCCCCGTACGCCATCGCCGCGCTCTCCCGGGACGAGGAACAGCGGTCCAGCTCGCACCAGATGCTCTTGCCGGCGCCGTCGGGGCTCCAGCCCCAGCGGTCGGCCAGGCAGTCCACGAGGGCCAGGCCGCGCCCGCCGGTGGCCTCACTGCCGGCGCAACGGGGCACGGGGGCGCGTGAACTGCCGTCCGCGACCTCGACGCGGACCGTGGCCGACGCGCACTCCTCGGCGGCCGGACCCGGCAGGCACAGCCGCAGCACGGCCGGCCGGCCGGTGTGCACCACGGCGTTGGTCACCAGCTCGGAGACGAGCAGGATCAGGGTCTCGGCCAGCGGCTCGTCGGCCGTTATCCCCGATCCGGCGAGCCGCGAGCGGGCCCACCTTCTGGCTCGCCCCACCTCCGCGGGGTCGGGCCGGATCTCCAGCTGCACTTGAAGCACCTGCACCGCTCACACCATCCGAACCGGCGGACACATGACCCCACGCCGACCGCGTGCCACGGCGTCGGCCGTGGCGACGATCACGACGAGGGCCACGATCGTAGCCATTTTCTGCATGGCCAGAACAACGGCCAGAGCAGGGGTCACGGACTGTGACTCCCTTGCGAGACAGCATGGTTGACGTACAGTCACCCCAACAAGCGCTTCGGGCATATTCCCGCGCGAAGGAGTACGCCTGAGGCATACTGTGCGACGCTCGTGCCGGGGAGTCGAACAAGCGGCGGTCACGGCCGCGACCGCCCCGCGAACAGCGGCGCGCACCGCGCGGTCCGGCACCGTCCCAGGGGGACCGCCGGCCCGGCTCGTACGCGCAGCCACTCGCATCCCACACAAGGTACCGGAGCACCCGCCCGACTCCAGGCCGTGACGAGTCTCAAGCAGGACACAACCCGGTATCAACGCTCCGTGATTCCAGTGCGCCACGATCCGCGACATCGTAGGCCAAGGCTTTCCGGTGCCGCGGTCCGGGACACCACCGTCGGGTCAGCCCGCCAGCGCGGCGGCGAGCAGCTCCGCGCCCTGTGCGCTCCCCCCGGCGCGCCCGGCCCGCACCCAGGCCCGTTTCAGGTGCAGGTGCACGTCCGCCTCCCAGGTGAAGCCCATGCCGCCGTGCACCTGGAGGCAGTCGCGCGCCCCCTGCACGGCGGCCTCGTCGGCGAGCAGCCGGGCGGCGGCGATGTCGGCGGGGTCGGCGGTGACGGCGGCGGCGTAGACGGCGACCCGGGCGGTCTCGGCCCGCACCAGCAGGTCGGCGCACAGGTGCTGGACGGCCTGGAAGGCACCGATCGGCCGTCCGAACTGCTCGCGCCGCCGGGCGTGTTGCACGGCCAGCTCGCACACCCGTCCAGCCGTGCCCAGCTGTTCGGCGGCGGTGAGCAGGACGGCGACGGGTTCCGGTGGACCGGGGGCCGGCACCCGGTGCAGCGGGGTCAGCGGGTCCACCGACCGCAGCGGTACGGCACCGGAGACGTCCCCGCGGACCACGTCGGCCGCGTCCAGCCACTCCGCCAGCTCCCCGTCGACGGCGGCCACGACCGTCTCTCCGCGCGCCGCGCCCGGCACGTCCGCGGCCGCGAGGTGCGTGGCGACCAGCGGCCCGGGCAGCAGCGCCCGGCCCGCCTCCTCGAACACCAGCACCGCCTCGGGCAGCCCCAGTCCGACCCCGCCGTCCGCCTCGGGCAGCCGCAGGGCGAAGAACCCGGCCTCGCCGAGGGTCCGCCACAGGGCCCGGTCGAGCCGGCCGGGCGCGTCGACGGCGGCGCGCAGCGCCTCCCGGCCGAAGCACCGCCCCAGCAGCTCCCGCGTGCCCGCCCGCAGGGCGTTCTGGTCGTCCGTGAGCCGGAAGCGCACGGTCACCTCCCCCTGGGCAGGCCGAGGATCCGCTCGGCCACGATGGTGCGCTGGATCTGCGAGGTGCCGGCGGCGATCGTGTACGCCAGCGAGGACAGCCGGTCGAGCACCCAGGGGCGGTCCAGGTCCAGGCCGTCCGGGCCGAGGACCTCCGCGGCGGCGTCGTACAGGTCCTGCCGGGCGTGCGAGTAGCGGAGCTTGAACACCGAGCCGCCCGGGCCCGGCACCCCGCCGTTCGCCTCCGCCGCGCTCACGTTCCACTGGACCAGCCGCCACAGCGCCCGGAACTCCGCGTCGAGCCGGCCCAGCCGGCGGCGCAGCGCGGGATCGCCCCAGCGTCCGTTGTCGCGTGCCGCGCGGGCGAGTCCGGCGAGGACGCGGCGGCAGGCGACGACCTCGCCGACGAACGCGGTGCCGCGTTCGAAGGAGAGGGTGACCAGGGTGACGCGCCAGCCGTCGTTCTCCTCCCCCACCCGGTTGGCGGCCGGCACCCGCACCTCGTCCAGGAACACCTCGGCGAACTCCGCCGACCCGGCCAGGGTGCGCAGCGGCCGCACGGTGACGCCCTCGGCGTCCATCGGCAGGGCCAGCCAGGTGAGGCCCCGGTGCCGGGGCGCGGCGGGGTCGGTGCGGACCAGCAGCTCGCACCAGTCGGCGACTTCGGCGTGCGAGGTCCAGATCTTGGCCCCGGTCACCACGTAGGCGTCGCCGTCCCTCCGCGCGCGCGTGCGCAGCGACGCGAGGTCGGAACCGGCGTCCGGTTCGCTGAATCCCTGGCACCACACCTGCTCGCCGCGCAGGATCGGCGGCAGCCAGCGCGCCCGCTGCCCGGCGGTGCCCTCGGCGGCGATCGTCGGCCCGGCGTGCAGCAGTCCGACGAAGTTGGCGCCCACGTAGGGCGCGCCCGCCTGCTCGGTCTCCTCCAGGAAGATCAGCCGGAGGGTCGGGGAGGCGTCCCAGTGCACGTGGGCGTACCCGGCGTCGTACAGCATCCGCTGCCAGCCGAGGTCGTAGGCGCGGCGGCCGGGCCAGTCGCCGGGCGGGGGTGCGGCCGGCAGGGTGGGCAGTACCGTGCCGAGCCACTCGCGCAGCCGGGCCCGGAACTCCTCCTCCTCGGGCGTGCAGGAGAGGTCCACTAGCGGTCCAGGTCCAGGCCGAGCATGCGGATGGCGTTGCCCCGCATCAGCTTGTACACGGTCTCGTCGTCGAGGCCCCGCACATGGTCGAGGGCGACCTCCCTGGTGTGCGGGAAGGTCGAGTCGACGTGCGGGTAGTCGGTCTCGAAGGTGGCGTTGTCGCGGCCGACCACGTCGAGCGAGGCGACGCCGTGCTTGTCGCGGAAGAAGCAGCAGTAGATCTGCCGGTAGTAGTACGTCGAGGGCGGCTCGGGGATCAGGTCCCGGACCCCGCCCCAGGCGCGGTGCTCCTCCCACACGTCGTCGGCGCGTTCCAGGGCGTACGGGATCCAGCCCATCTGGCCCTCCGAGTAGGCCAGGGTGAGCCGCGGGAAGCGCACCAGGACCCCGCTGAAGAGGTAGTCCATCATCGAGGCCATGGCGTTGTTGAAGCTCAGGGAGGCCTGGACGGCGGGCGGTGCGTCGGGGGAGGCGGCGGGCATCTGGGAGCTG
Source organism: Streptomyces sp. NRRL S-1022 (assembly GCF_000720135.1). GTDB lineage: Bacteria > Actinomycetota > Actinomycetes > Streptomycetales > Streptomycetaceae > Streptomyces. Next base: position 336,865 of record NZ_JOIU01000008.1, read on the forward strand.
CTGCCGATGTGCATGTTGACGACCGTGCCGGTCTCCTGGCAGACGGCGAAGAACGGGTCCCAGTGGCCGGAGTGGATGGAGGGCAGCCCGAGATGGGTGGGGATCTCGGAGAAGGTGACGGCCCGCACCCCGCGCGCGGCGTTGCGCCGGATCTCGGCGACGGCCAGATCGACGTCCCACAGCGGGATCAGGCACAGCGGGATCAGCCGGCCGCCGCTGTCCCCGCACCACTCCTCCACCATCCAGTCGTTGTAGGCGCGGACGCAGGCGAGGGCGACCTCCTTGTCGTGGGCCTCGGCGAAGGTCTGCCCGCAGAAGCGCGGGAAGGTCGGGAAGCAGAGGGAGGCCTCGACGTGGTTGAGGTCCATGTCCTTGAGGCGCTCGGCCGGGTCCCAGCACCCGGGGCGCATCTGCTCCCGGGTGATCCCCTCCAGGGTCATCTCGTCCCGGTCGAAGCCGACGGCGGCGATGTTCCGCTTGTACGGGAACTTCAGGTCCTCGTAGATCCACCAGTCGGTGGGCTGGCCCTGCGGGTCCATGGTGATCTGGTACTTCCCGCCGACGTAGGCCAGTTCGCCGATCCCGGCGGTCAGCGGCCGCGGCCCCCGGTCCCGGTACTTGGCGGGCAGCCACGTCCCGAAGAGGTGCGCGGGCTCGATCACGTGGTCGTCGACGCTGATGATGCGGGGCAGTTCGGTCGCCATGGTCCCCTCCGCCGGACGGTACTTATCTGATGGTCCGTCAGATAGCATGGCAGCTGACGAGTCGTCAGCCAAGCAGGGGGCACCCGTGGACGAGACCCCGCACACCCTGAGTTCCGCCCGCACCCTGTGGGAGCTGGCCGACCGGCGGGCCCGGCTCACCCCCGACCGCCCGGTGCTGCTCCAGGGCGGCCGGACGCTCACCTTCGGGGGTCTGCGGGACGGCGCCGAACGGGTCGCGGCGGGCCTGTACGGCATGGGGGTGCGCCCCGGCACGGTGGTCGCCTGGCAGCTGCCCACCCGCATCGAGACCGCCCTGCTGTCCTTCGCGCTGGCCCGCCTGGGCGCCGTGCAGTCCCCGTTGATCCCCTACTACCGGGACCGGGAGGCCGGGTTCGCGCTGCGCGCGTCGAAGGCGGAGTTCTTCGCCGTACCGGGCGTCTGGCGCGGCCACGACCACACCGCGATGGCGCACCGCCTCGGCGCCAGGGGTGTCTTCGAGGCGTACGGCACCCTCCCCGACGGCGACCCCTCCGTGCTGCCCCCGCCGCCCGCGGAGGGCACCTCGGTCCGCTGGATCTACTGGACCTCGGGCACCACCTCCGACCCCAAGGGCGTGCTGCACACGGACCGTTCCCTGATCGCGGGCGGCTCCTGCCTGGCCCACGCCCTGCGCCTGTCGGCGGCCGACGTCGGCTCCATGGCCTTCCCGTACGCCCACATAGCCGGCCCCGACTACACGGTGATGCTCCTGCTGTACGGCTTCCCGGCGGTGATGTGCGAGCACTTCGCGCTGCCGGAGGCGCTGGCGGAGTACCGGCGGCACGGGGTGACGGTGGCCGGCGGCTCCACGGCCTTCTACTCCCTGTTCCTGGCCGAGCAGCGCAAGCGGCCGGACGAGAGGCTGATCCCCTCCCTGCGGCTCCTCGCGGGCGGCGGCGCCCCCAAGCCGCCCGGGCTGTACCACGCCGTGGTCCGCGAGATGGGCGTCCAGCTCACCCACGGCTACGGCATGACCGAGGTACCGATGATCACCATGGGCGACCCCGAGGACACCCCCGAGAACCTGGCGACGACCGAGGGGCGGCCCCCGGAGGGCATGGAGATCCGGATCGCCGACGGCGAGGTACGGCTGCGCGGTGAGGCCGTCTGCCAGGGCTACCTGGACCCCGCCCAGACGGCCGCGGCCTTCGACGCCGACGGCTTCCTGCGCACCGGCGACCTCGGGCACCTCACCCCGTCCGGACACCTGGTGCTCACCGGCCGCCTCAAGGACGTGATCATCCGCAAGGGGGAGAACATCTCCGCCAAGGAGATCGAGGACCTGCTCGCCGCCCACCCCTCGGTCACCGAAGCGGCCGTCATCGGCCTCCCCGACCCCGACCGCGGCGAACTGGTCTGCGCGGTCCTCGAACAGCCGCCGGGCGCGCCCCGGCTGACGCTCGGCGAGGCCGTCTCCTACCTGCGGGCGAGGGGGCTGTCCGTGCACAAGCTGCCGGAACGGCTGGAGGTGGTGGACGCCCTGCCCCGGAACGACACCCTGCGCAAGGTGCTCAAGTACCGGTTGCGGGAGCGGTTCTCGGCTACTCCGGGACGGTGAAGTAGCGGGCGAACGCCGGCACGAGGTCGGGCTCGGTGATGTGGCCGTCGGTGTCGGCGTCGAGCGTGGCGGCCACCGCCCGGGCCGTGTCGGCGGGTACGTGCAGGACCCGGAGGACGCGGGCGGTGTCGGTGACCGTGATGCGGCCGTCGGCGTCGGTGTCGGCCACCGCGAGGGCCGCGTGCAGGAAGGGGCGGGCGATCTCGGCGAACCGGCCGGGGTTGTCGCGCAGCCGCTTGACCGCGCCGGTGACGAACTCCTCGCGGGTGATGCGCTGGTCGCCGTCCCGGTCGGCGATGCCGGCCATGCCCTGCCAGAACGCCTCCGCGCCGGCGTAGAGCGCCTGCCCCTTGTCGGAGCGGGCGGGCACGGCGAACTCGGCGAGCAGGGCCTTGGCCGCGGCGTTGAAGTCCTCGCGGTCGATGTAGCCGTTGCCGTCCTGGTCGAAGGTGGCGAACCGGGCGGCGATCCTGCGCTCGTACTCGGTGCTGACCATGTCTTTCGGACCGCCTTACATTGACGTGGGGGTTGATCCGGGTGGGAGCGTACGTCGCGGGGGCGGTGAAGTGTCGGTGAAGCGGCGATTGTGTCAAAACCGGGGGAATTCCGGGACAACCCTGTGGCGGCGGGCCGGGGAACGTGCTCAGGCCGACAGCGGGTCGGCGTCCTCGGAGGTGGCGGCCTCCACGTCGGGGCGGACGTCGAAGAGGCGGCGGACGCCGAGCGCGCCGAGGACACGGTTGACGTGCGAGCCGTCGACGGCGCCCCGGTCCGGCAGGATCAGCCGCAGCCGGCCCTGGCAGGAGCGGATCAGCCGGCGGGCGGCGATGAGGACGCCGACCCCGCTGGAGTCGCAGAAGAACACGTCGGAGAGGTCCACCACGAGGCTGTGGTGCCCCTCCGCCACGACGTCGTGCACCCGCTGGCGCAGCACCGGCGAGGTCATCAGGTCGAGTTCCCCGGACACCCGGAGGACGGCCCACTCGCCCTGTTCGACGCCGGTCACGTTGAATGCCACGGCCCTGCCCCTCCGCTCGCCGGATCTCCCGGAACCGCCCGGAAACGGAAGCAGTTCCTACGTTTCTTTCCGCGCGGCTGCCCAGCGGCCGTTCCCTGAAACTTGATGCGGCAAACGGCACGTGATCGTCAGGGGGCTTGTTTCGGTCACTATCGATCCTGTTCGATCAGGGATAGACACACCTCGTGTGAAGCTTGTGTGAAGAGGGCACTATCACCTGCGGCCCTTCCGGGGGCGCACATTGACACAAAGGGGCGTGCACCGTCGGACGTGCCGACTACATTCGAGAGGGCAGGACCGACAGGCTGGACGGACCGGACAGGGTGAGGGGAGGGGACCGCATGGCCGGGAAGGACGTACCGCCCCGCTGGGACCGCAAGATGCAGCAGCGGCTGGCCCGCGGCGAGGCAGCCGCGCTGGGCGAGCTGTACGACCGCTTCGCCTCCCTGGTGCACAGTCTCGCCCACCGCGTCCTCGGCGACGAGCAGGCCGCCGACGCCGTCACCCGCGAGGTCTTCGCCCACGTCTGGGAACACCCCGAGATCTACGACCCCAAGCAGGGCACGCTGCGCTCCTGGGTCGCCGCCGTCACCCACCAGGTCGCCGTACAGCGGCTGCGGGACCGGGAGGAACGGGAGCAGCCACGGCACGAGGAACGGGAGAGCACGGTCCGGCGCGCCTCCGTCGCCGCCCGCGCCGACTACATCGTCCACTCCATGCCGGCCCCGCTGCGCGCCGCCCTGGACCTGGCCTACTTCCAGCGCCGCGACTACCGCCAGACCGCGGCCGACCTCGGCGTCACCGAGGACGAGGCCCGCCGCCGGCTCCGCCTCGGCCTCCAGCTCCTGTCCACCGCCCACGACGCCGGCACCCCGCCGGGATACCGGGGTGCGGTGTGAACGGGGCGGACCGGTTCGGCTCACACGACGGACGCGGCGCACACGGCGGGCGTGACGGCCGTGGGGCAGGCGGAACCGGCGGCGGCGCGGGGGACGTCCCGCGCGGGGCCGGCGGCCCCGGCCCGGCACCGGCCCCGCGCATACCCACGCCCCGCGCATCCGTGGAGGACAGCGGGCTCCCGCTGCCCGACCTCGCCGACCTGGGGGACCTCGCACCCGTGCCGCTCGACCTCTCGCACGACGTCCTGAAGTCGCTGCTCGGCGCCTGGGCGCTGGCCGCCTGCTCCACGGCGGAGACGGCGGCCGTCGAACACCACCTGGGCGACTGCGGCAGCTGCGCCGACGAGGCCCGCCGGCTGCGCGAGGCGGTCGGCCTGCTGCACCAGCCGGAGAGCCTGGACCTCGATCCCGGGCTGCGCACCCGCGTCCTGGAGAGCTGCCTGAGCCGCCGGCCGCCGCGCATCCCGGTGCCCGGCTGGGCGGCGCCCTACGACGCGGAGACCGCGCGGCTGGACGCACTGCTCCAGGACTTCGGGGATGCGGAATGGCATGCGCCCGTGCGGCTGCGCTGGTTCGAGGCTGACGCGCCGACCAGCCGTCGTACGACGGTCGCCGGGGTGATCGCGCACCTGCTGTCGGTGGACGGCATGGTCGCCACGGCGCTCGGCCTGGCGGATCCGCTGGCCGGCGTCCCCGGCGCGGCGGACCGGGGGGCCACCGGGCCGGCCGGGCGGACGGAGGCCTACTGGCGGGCCTCGCACTTCCCGCCGACGCGCTCGGTGCGGGGACCGTGGCGGGAGCAGAGCCACAGCCTGGTGCGCACGGTGTCCTTCACCGGCGGCCAGGCGGGCGGACTCGAGGTGTCGTACGGCGACTTCGCGCTGCCGCTGCACGACGCGATGCTGGACCGCGCCTTCGAGTGCTGGGTGCACGCCGAGGACATCGCGGACGCGGTGGACTACCCGTACGAGCCGCCGGCGCCGCGGCACCTGAACCGGATGATCGACCTCGCGGTCCGGGTGCTGCCGACGGTGCTGGCCGGGCGCCGCCGCGCGGGCCTGTCCGCGCCGGGCCACCACACCCCGCACCTGGTCCCGGCCGGCGCGCCCGGCCGCAGCCTGCGTCTGGAGATCGAGGGCTCGGGCGGAGGCGAGTGGCTGATCCCCCTGGACTCACCGGCGGCCCGCGGCTCCGCGGACCTGGAGGTGGCCCATGTCGCGCTGGACGGCGTGGAGTTCTGCCGGCTCGCGGCGGGCCATGTGCCGCCGGCGGAGGCGGCGGCCGGTCAGGTCGGCGACCGGGAGGCGATCGGGGACGTCCTGCTCGCGGTCGCCTCGCTCAGCCGGATGTGAGCGAGGGGCGGGGCCAGGCGTCCGAAGGGGGCGCGGAGAACCGAGCGGACGACCCTCACGCGCCCGCGCCCGCCGGACGGCCCGAGCCCCTCCGAGCTGCTAGGCGAACACCACCGTGCGGCGCCCGTTGAGCAGGATGCGGCGCTCCGCATGCCACTTCACCGCCCGCGCCAGCGCCTGGCACTCCACGTCGCGCCCGATGGCCACCAGCTGGTCCGGCGTCACACCGTGCCCGACCCGCTCGACCTCCTGCTCGATGATCGGCCCCTCGTCGAGGTCGGCGGTGACGTAGTGCGCCGTCGCCCCGATCAGCTTCACGCCCCGCGCGTGCGCCTGGTGGTACGGCTTCGCGCCCTTGAAGCTCGGCAGGAACGAGTGGTGGATGTTGATGATCCGGCCGCTCAGCTGCTTGCACAGGTCGTCCGAGAGCACCTGCATGTAGCGGGCGAGCACGACCAGCTCGACCCCCTCCTCGCGCACGATCTCCAGCAGCCTGGCCTCGGACTCCGCCTTGGTGTCCTTCGTCACCGGAATGTGGTGGAAGGGGATGTTGTAGGAGCCCACGAGCTCCTCGAAGTCGGTGTGGTTTGACACCACAGCCACGATCTCCACCGGCAGCGCGCCGATCCGCGCCCGGAACAGCAGGTCGTTCAGGCAGTGCCCGAACTTGCTGACCATGAGCAGGATGCGCATCTTCTGGTCGGCCCGGTGGATCTGCCAGTCCATGTGGAAGGAGTCACCGATCGCGGCGAAGCTCGCCCGCAGCTTGTCCACCGTCACCGGCGCCTCGGCCGAGAAGTGGACTCGCATGAAGAACAGTCCCGTGTCGTGGTCGCCGAACTGCTGGCTGTCCTCGATGTTGCAGCCGGTCATGAACAGATAGCTGGACACGGCGTGCACGATGCCCTTTTTGTCCGGGCAGGAGAGCGTGAGGACGTACTGGTCGGCCGGTGCGGCGGCGGAAGTGGCGGACTGATCGGTCATGCACCACAGGGTCCCACACCGGTTCCCCCGCGCGGGCCGCCGTCCGCTACGCGGACCTCGTGAGGATCCGCAGCACCTCCAGGCTCTTCGGCGCCGCGTCCGGGTCCTCCCCGTCGCTCACCGACATGCGCACGTGCGCGTCCCGCGCCGCCCGCACCGCGTCCGGCCAGCCGGGGTGCTCCATGTACACGGCGACCGGCGCGTCCGGGCCGACCTGGTGCATGATCCGCAGCACCCGCAGCACGGCGGTGTCGACGAGCGCCGCCTCCTGCGAGTCCCGGAATATGGTGCCGACGTACTTCTCGGCCGACCAGTTGTCCAGCCAGGTGTCCTCCACCAGCCGGTACACGGCGTCCGTGACGTCGCCGTAGCCGTCCGCGCCGGCCAGCCAGACGTCCCGCTGGAACACCGGGTCGGAGAGCATGTGCAGCGCCGAGCGCACGTTGCTGCGCCACCGCCACCACGGCATGTCGTTCAGGGGCATGCCGCCCATGGTGGAGGAGCGACGGCCGCGACGGGAAGTGTTCTCCGAACCTTGCACGGTCATCGATCGTACGTTCCCCGCCGCGGAAGCATCACCTGCCCCGGTAATTCACCTCTGCGTCACCTTCCGGCGACCGAAGGTCACTTCCAGGTTAGTGCTGTGAGGGAATCGTGCGTGTGCATGACCGGCAGGCGACGCACGCGCAGTACCCCCTTCCCCGCCCTTCCCCGCCCCGTCAGAGCCACCGCCCTCGCGGCGGGCGCGGTGGCCCTCTGTGCGTCGCTCACCGCCGCCTGCGGGGTCGTCCCCGGAGCCACGGGGGGCTCCGGGGACGACCCGGTCAAGGTGATGACCTGGGCGCCGCAGGACACCGACGCGACCAACAAGCCGGGCATGCCCGCGATGGCCCGCGCCTACGCGAAGTGGGTCAACTCCCACGGCGGCGTCGACGGCCGCAGGCTTGAGGTGCTCACCTGCAACGACCACAACGACAGCGTGGGCGCCGCCAAGTGCGCCCGGCGCGCGGCGGCCGAGAACGTGGTCGCGGTCGTCGGCTCCTACAGCCAGTTCGGCGACTCCTACCTCGCCCCGCTGGAAGGCGCCGGCATCCCCTACATCGGCGGTTACGGCGTCACGAACGACGAGTTCACCGGCGCCATGTCCTACCCGGTCAACGGCGGCCAGCCCGCCCTGCTGGCCGGCCTCGGCAGGGCCCTCGCCGCCGAGTGCGGCCACGTCGCCCTGGTCCGCCCCGACAGCATCGCCGGCGACGAACTGCCCGCGATGCTGGATTCGGGGCTGAAGTCGGGCAGGCACCCGGACGCCGCCGACCAGCTCGCCGCCGAGGACGCCACCGAGTACGGCGGCCAGGCCGAGCAGGCACTGCGGTACGCCACCGGGGACGCGACCAGGAAGGGCTGCGTGGTGCCCGCGCTCGGGGACCGCACGGACACCTTCATGGACTCCTTCCGGCGGGCCCGGGCGAACTTCCCCGACGTGCGCACGGCCACCGTGCTCGGCAGCGTCGACCAGACCGTGATCAACGCGACGGGCGGGGCGACGGGGCCGTACGAGGGGGCGTACATCACCGGCTGGTACCCGGTCGCCTCCGACCCGCGGTGGGACGCGATGAAGAAGGTGATCAACGAGGAGGCCTTCGGCGACAACCGCATCGACCCCGCGGACGCCGGTGTGCAGACCACGTGGATCGCCTACACCGTGCTCAGGGCCGTCCTGGAGAGGATCGGCGCCGGGGAGGTGAGCGCCGACACCGTGCGCCACACCCTCGACGACGGCCTGCGGGTCTCCACCGGCGGGCTCACCCCGACCCTGCGCTGGCCCTACGAGGGCAGGCTCGCCGCCGTCGGCTTCCCGCGGCTGGTCAACGCCGACGTCACCCTCCAGGTGGTGCGGGACGGCAAGCTGGTCGCGGCCCGCCGGGGCATCGGCGGCGCCGACGGCATCGCCGACATGACCGCGACCCTGCAGAACGCGGACGTGCCGTGACGGACCCCGCGGGCGGGGTCCGTCCTTGCCGGCCGGCCGGTCAGAGCTGGGTGGGCTGGCGCCGGGTCAGGCCGTACTTCTGCGCGATGGTGTTCCACAGCGCCGCCGCCTTCGTCTTCTGCGCGCTGGCGGTGCCGCTCTCCCGGTTGCCGGCCTGGGTCTCCCCGGTGGTGCGGGCGTGCCCCTTGTGGCAGACCTTGCGGTTCTTGGCCTGCTCGGCCCAGGCCGCGTAGTGGTTGTCGGCCGCGGCCGACGCCTGCCAGGCCCGGGTCAGCGCGGCCGTCAGCCCGGCGTTGCCCGGCAGCTTGTCCACGGACAGCTTGCCGAGCCGGGTGACCAGCTCGCCCCGCTGCCCGGCCGCGTCCCGCAGGTTGCCGGCGGCCTGGTCGAGGTTGTCGCACCGCTTGACGTCGGCGACGGCCTGGATCACCGAGGACCGGCTGCTGCCGCTGTCCGCGAGCAGCTTGTCCAGCTCGACCGCCTGCTGCCGGGCCGGGTCGGCGGCCGGCGAGGCGGAGCCCTCGGTGGTGGCCGGGGACGCGGCGGCGACCGTCTTGTCGGCACCGCCCTTGTCCTTGCCGCCCCCGCCGCTCAGCAGCGCGCCGGCGCCCACGCCGATCACGACGATGCCCACGCCGGCCGCCACGAGCAGCGGCACCCGCGACCGGCCCCCGCGCCGGCCGCCGCCGTCGTCGTCCGGGCCCGCGTCGTACGACGGCTGCGCCGGGCGGTACGACGCCTGCGCCGGACCGGGGTAGGCGTCCGGCTGCTGCACGCGCGGGAGCTGCTGGGTGGACCCGGCCGGGCCGTCGCCCCCCGGGCCGCCGCGGAAGAGGTTGTCGAACTCGGCGGGCGGCTGCCGGTCGGCCCCCTGGGCCTGGACCTGGGGCTGGGTCTGCGTCTGGGCCGCGTAGGGCGGGATGTACTGGGTGGCCTCCGCGTCGGAGGGCGCGGGCGCGGCCTGCCGGGGCACCTGGCCGAGGTAGCGCGTCTCCTCGCCGCCCGACTCCGGCGGCAGCGCACCGGCCGCGACGGGCGGTATGTACTGGGTGGCCGCCTCGCCGCCGGGGCCGGCCGGGACCGGGGGGATGTACTGGGTGGCGCCGTCGGCCGGCGCGGCCTGCACGGGCGGGAGGTACTGGGTGGCGCCCTCGTCCGCGGGACCGGCCGGGACCGGCGGGAGGTACTGGGTGGCGCCGTCCGCCGTCGGGGGCAGCGGGGCCCCCGCGCCCGGGTAGGCGGGCGGCAGCGGCGCCTGCTGCTGGTGCTGGTGCTGGTGCTGCGGGGCCTGCTGCTGGTAGGCGTCGGGCGTGCCGAAGCCCGGCTGCTGGGCGGCGCCGTAGCCGCCGTACGCGCCCTCCTGGCCGCCGTACGCGCCCTCCTGGCCGCCGTAGGCCGGGGCCTGGCCGCCGTAGGCCGGGGCGCCCTCGGGGGGCAGCGGGCCCGGGTTCGCGGCGGGCGGGGGCTGCTCCTGGCCGCCCCACTGCGGGGCCGGGGCCCAGCCCTGGTCCTGGTCCTGCCGGGGCGTCTGCTGCCCGGGGCCCCAGGAGGCACCCCAGGTCTGCCCGCCGGCCGGGCCGGCGGGCGTCGCGGTCATGCCCGGCAGCAGGGGCTCGCCTCCGTCGGAAGGCAGCACGATGCCTTCGCGCGCGGGCCGCGCCGAGGGCTCCTCGCCCTGTCCACTCTGCGTCACCGGGACTCCTACTAATGGGGGACCTTGTGAATCGTCGGCTCACGCTACCGGGTCCCCCGAGCCGCGTGCCACGCAGCTCGGAACGCGACCTCCTTCCCTGTGACAGCGGTAACACGGCCACCCCGCGACGCGCTGTTCACGGCACCCGGCGCACTCCGGGTGCCGTTCGCCTCCCGTTCACGCCCCCGCGGGGCCGGTGTTCACGCCGCCTGCTGGAGATCGAGGCGCGCGCCGAACTCCCGCACCACCGCCTCGTCCCGGAAGGGCTCCAGGCGCTGCTGGAGGTCGTCCAGGTACTCGGCGCCCCGGTTGGAGCGCAGCGTCTCCAGCAACTCCACGGCCTTCATGCCGGTGTTGCAGGCCTGCTCGACCTCCCGCTGCTGCACCTGGGCCGTGGCGAGCAGCACGTAGCCGATGGCGCGCCGGCGGACCCGGGACTCCGGGTGCCGGGCCAGCGCCTCCTCGGCGTACTGCGCCGCCTGGTCGGCCTGTCCGAGGTCGCGGTGGCAGTGCGCCAGCTCGTCGGCCAGGTAGGCCTCGTCGAAGTGCCTGATCCACACCGGGTCGTTCCCGGCGGCGCCGTCCGCCCGTCCCATCGCCTCGGCCGCCCGCCCGCCGGCCGCCTGCGCGGCGCGCGCATCGCCGAGCAGGGCGTGCCCGCGCGCCTCGGCGGCGTGGAACATCGCCTCCACGCGCGGGGTCACATGCCCGCGCGCGCCCTCCTGCGCCGCCCGCGCCAACTGGGCGATCTCCCGCGGGTTCCCGAGCTGCGCGGCGAGGTGGCTCATGGAGGCGGCGAGGACGTAGCCGCCGTAGCCGCGGTCCCCGGCGGCCTGCGCGAGCCGCAGCGACTGGATGTAGTACCGCTGGGCGAGGCCCGGTTGGCCGGTGTCGACGGCCATGTACCCGGCCAGCTCCGTCAACCGCGCGACCGCCGCGAAGAGTTCCCGGCCCACCGCCTCCCGGTACGACCCCGCCAGCAGTCCGGAGACGACGCTGTTGAGGTAGTGCACGACGACCGGGCGCACGTGACCGCTGCCGTACTGGTGGTCGAGGTCCACCAGCGCCTGCGTCATGGACCGTACGGCGGCCACGTCGGACTGGCCCACGCGCGGGCCCGCCTGCCGGGCCACCTGGGCGTCCGGTGCCGAGATCAGCCAGTCGCGGCTGGGCTCGACCAGCGCGGAGGCGGCGACGGAGGAGCCGGACAGGAAGTCCCGGCGCCCCACGTCGCTGCGCCACAGCTCGCAGACCTGCTCGATGGCCCCCAGTACCGTCGGCGAGAACTGGAGACCCACGCCCGAGGCGAGGTTCTTGCCGTTGGCCATGCCGATCTCGTCGATCGTGACCGTGCGGCCGAGCTTGCGCCCGAGCGCCTCGGCGATGATCGCCGGTGCCCGGCCCCGTGGCTGCTGCCCGCGGAGCCAGCGGGCCACGGACGTCTTGTCGTAGCGCAGGTCGAGACCGTGCTCGGCGCCGCACATGTTGACCCGCCGGGCCAGCCCGGCGTTCGAGCACCCCGCTTCCTGGATGAGTGCCTGCAGCCGTTCGTTCGGCTGCCTCGCCACGAGAGGCCTTGCGGCCATGTGCTTACCCCCTGCGTTGCGATCCCCTGGAGCGTGGAATTCCGGTCGGGAGGATCCGGCCGGTTCGATCCGTTCGGGAAGATCACTGCCCAACTGACATACCGTCAATGCGCGACATGTGCGGTTTGCCGGGGTAACAACGAATGCCACCCCACCCCTGGCTACCCGTCTCACGCCCCGTCTCCTCCCGCGCGCCCCCGGACGTGCACCCATGCGCCCCGACTGCCGAATCGATGCTCCTCCCCCGCGCGCGGTACAGCCGTAACTCAGGGTGGGTGCGGGAGTTGAGTGGGGCGTGGAAGAGACGATCGCGGGCGCCCAGGACAGTCAGATGGCCGGTCACATTCCGCAGCAGCGCGGGGAATCGCTGTTGGAGACCGCCGTACGGTACGCCGAGGAGCGGCACTGGGACGTGTTCCCGGGCACCTGGCTGGATGTCGTCGACGGGATGCAGCGCTGCTCGTGCGGTGACGCCTCCTGCCCTGCGCCGGGTGCGCACCCCGCGCGCCCCGACTGGGCGACCCAGGCGACCGGCAGCGCGACCGTCGCCCGCCGGATGTGGCAGAAGCAGCCGACGGCGTCGATCCTGCTGCCGACCGGGCGGACCTTCGACGCGCTGTCCGTCCCGGAGAGCGCTGGGTTCCTGGCGCTCGCCCGGATGGAGCGGATGGAGCTGACGCTCGGTCCGGTCACCCTGACCCCGGACCGGCGGATGCACTTCTTCGTCCTGCCCGGCGCCTGTGCGAAGGTGCCGGAGCTGGTGCGCAAGATCGGGTGGTCGCTGTCGTCACTGGATCTGGTGGCCCAGGGCGAGGGCGCGTACGTGGCCGTGCCGCCCACGCGGTTCGGGTCGCGCGGGGCCGTGCAGTGGGCCTGCCGGCCGACGCCCGCGAACCGCTGGCTGCCGGACGCGGAGGAACTGATCTCCCCGCTGGCCTATGCGTGCGGGCGGGACCGTTAGCCGGTCGCCCACCCGTCTGCCGGGTTCCGTCTCCTCGGCGACTGCCGCTTCGCCGTGGCCGGTCGCGCAGTCCCCCGCGCCCCTCAGGGCGTTGCAGTGTGCCGGCTCAAGGGGCGCGGGGAACTGCGCGAGGAACCCACCGCGTGCCCGCAGACGCCGACGAAGAGCACCCGGCGGACGAGTGGGCACTCAATCCCCGAGCAGGCCGTCAAGGAACGGCGACACGGCCCCCCGCCAAGCCTCCGGCAGGTCGTAGTGGGCGAGGTGCCCCGCGTCCGGCACCTCCGCGTACTCCCCGCGCGGCAGCACCCGCACCATCTCCTGGGCCTCCGCCCGGCCCAGCTCGCCGTCCACACCCCGCACCACCAGGGCCGGACACCGCACCTGGGTCAGCTCCTCCCAGTGGGCGTCGTAGACCCACGTCTCCCGGGAGCTGAGCATGTGCTGCGGCTCGAAGACCGGGCGCCAGCCGTCCTCGCACTCGTGCATCACCTCGGCGTAGAACGCGCCACGCGAGGGGCTGGGCCGCTCCACCCAGGGGTCGTCCTCGCCGAACCACTTGCGGACGTCGGCGAGGCTGGCGAACGGGACGGGCCAGGACCGGAACCAGTCGGCCCACTCGCGCTGCGAGGCCGCGCCGAGCGCGGAGGCCCGCATGTCGCAGATGACCAGGCCGCGGACCAGGTCGGGGCGCTTGGCGGCGAGCTGCCAGGCGGTCAGCGCGCCCATCGCGTGGCCGATGAGGACGACGGGGGCGAGGCCGAGCTGTTCCACGGCGGCCTCGGCGTCCTCTACGTAGGCCTCACGGGTGTAGGCGGCCTCGGGAGGCTTGTCGCTCCGGCCGTGGCCGCGCTGGTCGAGCGCCACGGCCCGGTGGCGGCCGGCGAGCCAGCGGGCGGTGGACGCCCAGTGCGAGGCGCGGCCCATCAGGCCGTGGAGTAACAGCACTCCCGGGGCGCCGGACTCCGCCCCCGCCGCACCGTCCGGCTCCGCCTCCGCCTCCGGTTTCGGAGGGTCGGCGAACTCCCAGGCGGCCAGGCGCACCCCGCCCGTTCCCGTCACATCGATACGCCGTGCCATCGGCCTGGCACCCCCCAGTGCTCCGCCTGCCTCGTCCTGCCTCGTCGTCCAGCTGCTTCAGGCTATCGAATGCCTATTCGAAAATTGCGTCTCCGTGGACAACACCCCTCATTCGAGTGACACCTGCCGAGGAATGATCGCCGCAGCCGAGGGGATCTTTCTGGCAGGAGGCGGACCGCTCGGGGAAAAGCCGGTCCGAGGGGATGACCTTGAGAGCTCGGGGCTCCGGGTCAGCACAGGGGAGGACAGGCCCCGGCGCCGCTCGGCGCCGGGGCCCTCTCCCTGTCAGCGCTTGGCGACGAACACATGGGAGGCGATGTCCGCCTCCAGCTCGGCCGCCTCGCCACCGCTGCCCACCAGCACACCACCGGGCGACTCCGTCACGCTCACCACGGAACCGGGCTGCACACCCGCCCGCCGCAGCGTGTACATCAGCTGCGCGTCCGTCTGGATGGGCTCGCCGATGCGGCGGACGACGACCGTCTTGCCGTCCGAGCCCGGATCCAGGTCGGCCAGCGACACCATGCTCTCGTCCAGGAACGGGTCCGCCCCGTCCTTCTCGCCCAGCTCCTCCAGGCCCGGGATCGGGTTGCCGTACGGCGACTCGGTGGGGTGCCGCAGCAGCTCCAGCACGCGGCGCTCGACGGCCTCGCTCATCACGTGCTCCCAGCGGCACGCCTCCGCGTGCACCTGCTCCCACTCCAGCCCGATCACGTCCACCAGCAGACACTCCGCCAGGCGGTGCTTGCGCATCACGCGCGTCGCCAGCCGGCGGCCCTCGTCGGTCAGCTCCAGGTGCCGGTCGCTGGCCACGGAGACCAGGCCGTCGCGCTCCATCCGCGCCACCGTCTGGCTCACCGTCGGCCCACTCTGGTCCAGCCGCTCCGCGATGCGGGCGCGCATGGGCACGACGCCTTCCTCTTCGAGTTCGAGGATGGTGCGGAGATACATCTCCGTGGTGTCGATCAGTCCGGACATACGTGCCCCTCGATTACCTCTGCCGGCCGCCGGCCGCGTGCGCTGGCCCTGGCATCAATTCTGCCGGATCCCACTGACAAGCGGGCGGTACCGGGGAAACGGGGCCCCGGCCGGGGAAGCGGCACCGCTCCCGGCCGCGGAGGCGCGGGCACGCCCACGAGGCGTCTGCCGGCTCCCGGCCGTATTGACACCGCGATGGTCCAGACCGCACCGTGATCCGCGACACAGACGCTGCGAAGGGGCACCGCATGAGCGACGGCACGCCTGCCGACCTGTTCTTCGACGCCGCCATCGGCCTGCTGCAACGGGTCCGCGACGAGGAGGCCGAGGCGATCACCGCGGCCGGCACCCTGCTCGCCGACACCGTCGCCGCCGGCGGCCGCCTGTTCGCCTTCGGCGCCGGGCACTCCTCGCTGGCCGCCCAGGACGTCGTCTACCGCGCGGGCGGCCTCGCGCTGATGAACCTGCTCGCCGTGCCCGGCGTCGTCGGCGTCGACGTCACCCCGGCCACGCTCGGCTCCGCCCTCGAACGCGTCGACGGCCTCGCGAGCGCCGTCCTGGACACCTCCCCGGTCCGCGCCGGCGACGCCCTCGTGATCATCTCGCTCTCCGGCCGCAACGCCCTGCCCGTGGAAATGGCCCGGGGAGCGCGCGCCCGCGGCGTGCGGGTCGTCGGCGTGACCTCGGTGGCGTACGCCACCGGGACCACCTCCCGGCACGACTCCGGCACCTTCCTCAAGGACCACTGCGACATCGTCCTCGACTCGAAGATCGCCGTCGGCGACGCCGAACTCACCCTCGACACCATCCCGGCACCGTTCGCCCCCGCCTCCACCGTCGTCACCACCGCCCTGATGCAGGCCGTCCTGGCGACCACCGCCGCCACCCTCGCCGACCGCGGCATCGAACCCCCGCTGCTGCGCTCCGGCAACGTCGACGGCGGCCACGAGTGGAACACCCGGGTGATGACCGAGTACGGCGACCGGATCTTCTACCGCCGCTGACGCACCGCCGGGGCACTACCGGCCCCGCACCGCCTCCGCCAGGTCCAGCGCCGTCGCGATCCGTACGGCCACGTCCTCGGCGTAGGCCGTGTCGGCACGCTCGAAGCGGCTGCGGCCGGCGGCGCGCAGGAAGGTCACCACCCCCAGCGTGCGCCCCCGGCTGCGCAGCACCGCGCACAGCGCGTGCACCGCGTCGTCGGGCCACTGCCGCTCCAGCGCCCACTCCCGCGCC
This sequence comes from Streptomyces sp. NRRL S-1022, assembly GCF_000720135.1. Lineage (GTDB taxonomy): Bacteria > Actinomycetota > Actinomycetes > Streptomycetales > Streptomycetaceae > Streptomyces. The sequence continues at coordinate 352,943 of NZ_JOIU01000008.1, forward strand.
CGCTCGGCCGGCACCGGCCCCGCGTCCGCGCGCACCGACCCGGCCCGCTCCACGCACCGCAGCGCCGGATGCCCCTCCGGGTAGCGCACGGGCAGCCCGGCCGCGCCCGTGAGCAGGCTCGGCCCCGGTGCCCCGGCCGGCGTGGCGGCGAGCCGGACCAGCCGGACCGGGCCCGGGGCGCCCTCGCCCTCCGCGCGCGGGCCGCCCGCCACCCGGTCGACCAGGGCGTGGTCGGCGAAGCCGGCGAGGGCGAAGTCCAGGTGGACGGTGGCCGCCTCCGCCGGGTCCTCGCACTCGGCCGCGGCCCGGGCCGCGCGGTGCAGCTGGCTCGTCCGGAACCGCAGCAGGGCCGCCTCCTGCTCACCCTGCTTGGCCTCGGTGACGTCCTCGAACACCCAGCCCACCCCGAGCGGCACCGGCTCCTCGGCCAGCGGCGAGGCCAGCCGCAGGAACCCGCTGCGCCAGCAGCGCCGCCGCTCGCCCTCCGGGCCGCGGACGGTCACCCACATCTCGGCGGGCGCGGGCGGCGCGCCCTCGCCGAGGACGTGGGTCAGCGCGGCCTCCAGCTCCTCCACCCCCTGGGCGAGCAGCTCGCCCAGCGGACGCCCCAGCACGGACGTACGGCCCACTCCCAGCGCCCGGGCCGCGTGCGCGTTCACCAGGGCGGGCCGCAGATCGGCGTCGACCAGGACGACCCCCCAGGACGCGTCCTCGAACAGCGCCTCGCTCAGCGCGATCGACCGCTCCAGATCGATCTGCGCGTGCACCTCGCTGAACGCGCAGTACACCCCGGCGGGCTTCCCGTCGGGTCCCCGCACGGCGGCCGACTGGGTCCGTACGAGCACCCGCCCGCCGTCCTTGGTGACCAGCGCGAACTCGTGCACCTGCCGGCCCGGCGCGTGCATCGCCGACATCAGACGGGCCTGCACGTCCTCGGCGTCGGCGCTGCGCACCGCCCAGCCGGCGAACCCGTGCCGCCCGACGGCCTCGGCGGCCGTCCACCCCAGGATCCGCTCCGCCTCCCGGTTCCAGTGGGTCACGACCCCGTCGGCGTCGAAGGCGCACAGGGCCGCGTCCATGCCGTCCAGCAGCGCGGCGAGCAGGTCGGATCCACCGGGCTCACCGGGCTCGTCCGGCCCCAGCTCGTCCGTGGTCCCACTCCGCCGCGAAGCACTCACCTGGACCCCCTGGAAGCCGCGTCCGCGCACGCGCTGCGCTCGGTTCGCTCACTGGTCCTCATTCAACTGGAACGTGACCCACCCCACATACTGTTCCCGCAAGAAAAACAGTTGAGCCCTCCCCGCCGGCTTCCTAAGGTGTCGGGTACACGAGAAGGGAGGTGGTTCGGCAGATGTGTGAATACCGGACGCGTGAGGTGGCTGCGGGCTAGCGGCCCGTCCCCACACCATGTGCGGTGCCGGACCAGCACGCGACAGATGCGTGCAGCCGGCCAATCCCAAGCAGTCACCCGACCCGCGGGCTGCCGGTACGTCCGGCCGGCTCCTCCTTGAGGAACCCAGCCCGCGGGTCGTCTGCGTGTTCAGGGGCTGAGACGTTCGGCCCGCCAGGTGCCGTCGGGGCGGGCGACGTAGCGCAGACGGTCGTGGAGACGGTTCTCGCGGCCCTGCCAGAACTCGATGGTCTCCGGGGTGATGCGGAAGCCGCCCCAGTGCGGCGGGACCGGGACCTGCTCGCCCTCGGGGTAGCGGGCGGCGAGTTCGGCGTAGGACGTGTCTAGTTCGCTGCGGGAGGCGATCACCGTGGACTGGGCGCTGGCCCAGGCGCCCAGCTGGGAGCCGTGCGGGCGGGTGCGGAAGTAGGCGGCGGTCTCGTCGCGGCCGGTGCGCCGGGCGGTGCCGGTGACGATGACCTGGCGGGCCAGCGGGTGCCACGGGAAGAGCAGCGAGACGTGCGGGTTCTCCGCGAGGTCGCGGCCCTTGCGGGAGTCGTAGTTGGTGAAGAAGACGAAGCCCTCGGTGTCGTACTGCTTCATCAGCACCGTGCGGGAGCTGGGGCGGCCGGTGGCGTCCGCCGTGGAGACGATCATCGCGTTGGGTTCGTAGAGCGTGCCGTGCAGGGCCGCCCGGGCGGCATCCTCGAACCAGCGGGCGAACTGGTCCATGGGATGGGTGGCGAGGTCCTCTTCGGCGAGGCCGTCGGCCCGGTACTGCTTGCGCATGGCGGCGGGGTCGAGGACGGGATCCAGAAGCGGGTCGCAGTCGGTCACGCGGTCATCCTGCCGTATCGAACGGGTATGGCACCGGGTGTCGTGTGGTCTCCCCAACCATGGCACCGGGGGTTATCGTTCAGCTCCCTTTGCGGTCGGGTTGACCACGGGTGACCACCGGCAGATCGGGGCATCACCGGGGTGACCGCCGCCCACACATCACGAGGAGCCGCCTGATGTCCGATTTCGTACCCGGGCTCGAAGGAGTCGTCGCGTTCGAGACGGAGATCGCCGAACCGGACAAGGAGGGCGGCGCCCTGCGCTACCGGGGCGTCGACATCGAGGACCTGGTCGGGCACGTCTCGTTCGGGAACGTGTGGGGGCTGCTGGTCGACGGCGCCTTCAACCCCGGCCTGCCGCCCGCGGAGCCGTTCCCGATCCCCGTGCACTCCGGTGACATCCGCGTGGACGTGCAGTCGGCGCTCGCCATGCTGGCGCCCGTCTGGGGCCTGCGCCCGCTGCTCGACATCGACGAGCGGCAGGCCCGCGCGGACCTGGCGCGCGCCGCCGTGATGGCCCTGTCGTACGTCGCCCAGTCCGCGCGCGGGCAGGGGCTGCCCATGGTGCCGCAGCGGGAGATCGACAAGGCGGGCTCGGTGGTGGAGCGGTTCATGATCCGGTGGCGCGGGGAGCCGGATCCCAAGCACGTCGCGGCCGTGGACGCCTACTGGACCTCCGCCGCCGAACACGGCATGAACGCCTCCACGTTCACCGCGCGGGTCATCGCGTCCACGGGTGCGGACGTGGCCGCCGCGCTGTCGGGCGCGGTGGGCGCGATGTCCGGACCGCTGCACGGCGGTGCGCCGTCGCGGGTGCTCGGGATGATCGAGGAGATCGAGCGCACGGGGGACGCGGAGGCGTACGTGAAGCAGACCCTGGACCGCGGTGAGCGGCTGATGGGCTTCGGGCACCGGGTGTACCGGGCGGAGGACCCGCGGGCGCGGGTGCTGCGGCGTACGGCGCGGGAGCTGGGTGCTCCGCGGTTCGAGGTGGCCGAGGCGCTGGAGAAGGCCGCGCTGGAGGAGCTGCACAACCGGCGGCCGGACCGGGTGCTGGCCACGAACGTGGAGTTCTGGGCGGCGATCATGCTCGACTTCGCCGAGGTGCCGGCGCACATGTTCACGTCGATGTTCACGTGCGCGAGGACCGCAGGGTGGTCGGCGCACATCCTTGAGCAGAAGCGGACGGGGCGGCTCGTGCGGCCGTCGGCGCGGTATGTGGGGCCGGGGCCGCGGCGGCCTCAGGACATCGAGGGGTACGGGGAGGCCGCCCACTGAGAGGGGTGGCTCAGGAGCGCGGGCGGCCGCGGGCCGGTTGTGGCCGGGCCGGCCGCGCCCGCGCGGCGGAGCCGCATGGGGGTACGGCCCCGCGCCCCTTCGGGCCGGCTGCTCACGCCGGTGTCAGAAGGCTCCCGTGGTGCCGCCGCGCCACCAGCGGGTGGGCCCTGAGTTTGCCCTTGAGTTCGTTGTAACCGTACTCGGCGTACAGGGGGTTCGTCGGGTCCGTGGTGATGCCGGGGGCGGCCGACGCGTGCGGGAAGGGGAGCGGAGCGATCCTCGCGTCGAGGCGGGGGTTGTAGAAGAACGGGACCGAGAAGCGTTCGGTCGCGCCGGGCGGGCTGACCACGCGGTGGTTGGTGGCGAGCAGGTAGCCGTTGGTCGCCACCTCCAGGAGTTCGCCGAGGTTGACGACGAACGCGCCCTCGATGGGCGGTACGTCGTGGAAGCGGCCGTCCTCGCGCTGGACCTGGAGGCCGCCGACCGTGTCCTGCAGGAGCAGGGTCAGGAAGCCGTAGTCCTTGTGGGCGCCGACGCCCTGGCCGGTGCCGTCGGCCGCGCTGCCGGGGTAGCGGACGAGCTTGAGGTGCGGGTGGGCGTGCGGGCCGAAGACCGGGTCGTAGAAGTCGGCGGGGGCGCCGATGGCGGTCAGGAGTTCGTGCAGGAGGCGGTGGGCGACCTGGCTCAGCCGGTCGATCCAGGCGAGGGCGGCCGTGCGGAGTTCGGGGAGGGCGGCCGGCCACTGGTTGGGGCCCTGGAGCCACCAGTAGGGGGGTTCGCCGGGGCCGGGGGTCCGGGCGGGGCGTTCGGCGCCGATGTCGAGCTGGTCGCGCCAGTCGCGGGTGCCGCCGGTGCGCTCGTCACCGGTGCGGGTGTAGCCGCGGAAGTGCGGGGAGCCGACGTTGTCGAGGGCGAGCCGGTCGGTCTCGGGGAGGGCGAAGAAGGCACGCATGGCGGTGAGCAGCGCGTCGGTCTCGGCCGGGGTGACGCCGTGGCCGACGAGCTGGAAGAAGCCCACGTCGTGGGCGGCGCTGTGCAGCTGCGCGTGGAGCAGGGACCGGGCCTGGGGGCCGCGGTCGGCGGCCGACAGGTCGATGATCGGGAGCTGGTGGTACGACGTCGCTGTGTGCGTGGTCATGATGCGTCCGCGGGTGTACGGGGCACGGGTGGCCGCCGGGGGTAGGGCGGGCCCCCGGGTGCCGGAAAAAGGAAGAAGAAGGGTGCTGCGGGGGGCTGGTCAGGCGGAGAGGTGACGACAGCCCATGCTCGTGACGCGCACGTAGTCCACGTGGCGGCGGCGGACGAGCATCGGAAGCATGGGCCAAGGGTAACGCGCCCCCGGGACTGCTCCCTCAGCCCAGTGATGCGTCGAGCAGGGCCGCCCACTGGCCGACGACGCGTGTGCGGCGGGCGGTGTCGTCGGTGAGCAGGTTGGCGAGGCCGAGACCGCGGGCCATGTCGAGGAGGCCCTGGACGGTTTCGCGGACGCCGGGGCGGGACTCGTCGGCGCCGAGGAGTTCGACGGCGATGCGGTGGGTCTCGCGGCCGACGCGGGCCTCCAGCTCGGTGACGCGCGGGCGCAGCTGGTCCTCGTCACAGGCGGCGACCCACAGGTGCAGGGCGGCGCGGAAGAGGGGGCCGGTGTAGAGGTCGACCAGGGCCGCGACGACGGCGCGGCGGTCGGCGGGGCCGTCCGGGAAGAGGGCGCGCAGGGCGCGGGAGCGTTCCTCGGAGACGTACTCGACGGCGGCGGTGAAGAGGTCCTCGCGGGTCGGGAAGTGGTGCTGGGCGGCGCCCCGGGAGACGCCGGCGCGTTCGGCGACGGCGGCGACCGTGGAGCCGGCCCAGCCGTGTTCGGCGAGGCAGGCCACGGCGGCCTCCAGGAGCCGCTGCCGGGTGGCCCGGCTGCGGTCCTGCTTGGGAACGCGGTCGCGTTCGGTCGTACTCACACCACCCATGCCGCATCACGTCTTTCCAGGAAGGCCGTCATCCCCTCCCGGGCCTGGGGGGAGGCGAACAGCCGGGCCGAGAGCGCGGTCAGCTCGGCCGCGTCCCGGTCGAATGTCTCCAGCACCCTAGCCGTGAGCAGCCGTTTCGTCTCGGCCAGGGCCTGGGGGGCGGAGCGGCGCAGGCCGTCGAGGACGGGGGCGAGGGCGGTGTCGACGTCGTCCGCGGCCGTCGTCAGCAGGCCCAGGGTCACGGCCTCGGCGGGGCCGAAGCGTTCGCCGGTGAGGTAGTAGCGGGCCAGGGCGCGGGGGTCGGCGCGCGGGATCACCGGCAGGGAGATCACGGCGGGCGCGACGCCGATGCGTACCTCGGTGAAGGCGAAGGTGGCGTCGGTGGAGGCGGCGGCGATGTCGCAGGCGGCGAGCAGGCCGAGGCCGCCGGCGCGGACGTGGCCGGTGACCCGGGCGAGGACCGGTCTGGGCAGCTCGACGATCTGCCGGAGCAGGGCCACCAGGGCGTCGGGCTGGGGCGGGTCGCGCAGGTCGGCGCCGGCGCAGAACGTCGTACCGGTGTGGGTGAGGACCACGGCCCGTACGTCCGGGTCCTTGCCGCAGTCGGTGAGGGCGTCGGCGAGTTCGGTGACGAGTGCCGCGGACAGGGCGTTGCGGGTGCCGGTGGCGTCGAGGCTGAGGGTGTGGACGGCACGGGTGTGCGTGCGGCCGATCAGCGGGGCCGGGTCGGTCATGGGTGCTCCCTGAGCTGCCGGCGCAGGATCTTCCCGGAGGCGGCGCGCGGGACGGTGTCGGTGAAGGTGATCCGGCGGACGCGTTTGTAGGGGGCGACGCGTTCGGCGACGTAGAGCAGGATGTCGTTCTCGGTGAGGTCGCCGGCGGTGGGGTGGCGGACGACGTGGGCGTGCGGGATCTCGTTGCCGTCGTCGTCGCGGGCGCCGATGACGGCGGCGTCGGCGATGCCGGGGTGGGTGAGCAGGAGGGCCTCCAGTTCGGCGGGGGCCACCTGGAAGCCCTTGTACTTGATCAGTTCCTTGACGCGGTCGACGACGAACAGCCAGCCGTCGGCGTCGACGTGTCCGACGTCCCCGGTGTGCAGCCAGCCGTCGGCGTCGATCAGGGCGGCGGTGGCGTCGGGGCGGCCGAGGTAGCCCTTCATCACCTGGGGGCCGCGGATGAGGATCTCGCCGGGTTCGCCGGTGCCGAGGTCCTTGCCGGGGTCGTCGAGGGAGACGATCCGCATCTCGGTGCCGGCGATGAGCCGGCCGACCGTGCCGGCGGGGGCGTCGTGGAGCCGGTCCAGGGGGACGACGTGGGTGCCGGGGGACAGTTCGGTCATGCCGTAGGCCTGGCCGATCGGGGGCAGGCCGAGGCGTGCGGCACAGGCGAGGGCGAGCCGGGCGTCCAGCGGGGCGGCGGCGCTGATGACGTACCGCAGCGAGGAGAGGTCGTAGCGGCTGACCGCCGGGTGCTTGGCGAGGGCGAGGACGATCGGCGGGGCGACGTACAGGCCGGTGATGCGGTGCTTCTCGATCGCGGCGAGGAAGGTCTCCAGATCGAAGCGCGGCAGGACGACGACGGTGGCGCCCTTGCGCAGGGGGGCGTTCATCAGGGCGGTGAGGCCGTAGATGTGGAAGAAGGGCAGGACGGCGAGGATGCGGTCGCCGGGTCCGGCGGGGACGGCGGGTTCCAGCTGGGCGAGGTTGGTGGCGATCTGCCGGTGGGTGAGCATGACGCCCTTGGGGGTGCCGGTGGTGCCGGAGGAGTACGGCAGCGCCGCGATGTCCTCGGCCGGGTCGATGCCGGGCTCCGGTTCGGGGGCGGTGGTGGCGAGCAGGTCGGTCAGCGAGCGGTGGCCGGGCGCGCTGTCGCAGACGAGGATCTCCCGTACGCCGCCCGCGATGCCGGCGGCCCGGCGGGCGGTGGCCAGCAGCGGGGAGACGGTGACGATCCAGCGCGCGCCGCTGTCGCCGAGCTGTCTGGCGAACTCCTCGGCGGTGGCGAGCGGGTGCACGGTGGTGACGGCGGCGCCCGCGCGCGTGGCCGCGTAGAAGGCGGTCGGGAAGGCGATCGTGTTGGGGCTGTGCAGGGCGAGGACGTCGCCCTTGCGGACGCCGGTGTCGGCGAGGGCGGCGGCCAGGCGCCGGTGGAACCGGTCCACCTGCTCGTACGTGAGGGTGGTGCCGTCCGTGCCGTCGATGAGGGCGGGCCGGTCGCCGAAGGCGGCGGCGTGGCCCAGGACGGCCTCGTGGATGGGGAGTTCTACGGGCGGAACGTCTGCGTACTCGCTGCGGAACACGGTTCCTCCTCGCGCGGGCCGTCTCAGTAGGACTTGGGCAGGCCCAGGGTCTGGTGGGAGACGTAGTTGAGAATCATCTCCCGGCTCACCGGGGCGATACGAGCCACGCGCGCGGCCGTTATCAGCGAGGCGAGCCCGAATTCCCGGGTGAGCCCGTTGCCGCCGAGGGTGTGCACGGCCTGGTCGACGGCCTTCACGCAGGCCTCCGCGGCCGCGTACTTGGCCATGTTGGCGGCCTCGCCCGCGCCGATGTCGTCACCGGAGTCGTAGAGGTGCGCCGCCTTCTGGGTCATCAGCCGGGCCAGTTCCAGGTCGATGTGGGCCTGCGCGAGGGGGTGGGCGATGGCCTGGTGGGCGCCGATGGGGGCCTTCCACACCGTGCGGTCGCGGGCGTACTCGACGGCCTTGGACAGAGCGTACCGGCCCATGCCGATCGCGAACGCGGCCGTCATGATCCGCTCGGGGTTCAGTCCGGCGAACAGCTGGAGCAGTCCCGCGTCCTCGTCGCCCACCAGCGCGTCGGCGGGGAGCCGTACGTCGTCCAGGACCAGTTCGAACTGTTTCTCCGCGGCGCTCAGTTCCATGTCGATGGGCCGCTTGAGGAAGCCTTCGGCGTCCGTCGGCACGATGAACAGGCAGGGTTTGAGGCTGCCGGTGCGGGCGTCCTCGGTGCGGCCGACGATCAGGACGGCGTCGGCCATGTCGACCCCGGAGATGAACACCTTGCGGCCGGTGAGCAGCCAGTCGGTGCCGTCCCGGCGGGCGGTGGTGGTGATGCGGTGGCTGTTGGAGCCGGCGTCGGGTTCGGTGATGCCGAAGGCCATGAGCCGGGTTCCGTCGGCGATTCCGGGGAGCCAGGTCCGCTTCTGGTCCTCCGTGCCGAAGCGGGAGATCACGGTGCCGCAGATGGCCGGGGAGACGACCAGCATGAGCAGGGGGGAGCCCGCGGCGCCCAGTTCTTCGAGCACGATGGCGAGATCCGCTATGCCTCCGCCGCCGCCCCCGTGCTCCTCGGGGAGGCTGACGCCGAGGTAGCCGAGTTTCCCCGCCTCCGACCAGAGTTCGGCGGGGGGCCTGCCCTCGGCGACGGTACGGGTGAGGTACGCGCGGCCGTAGCGCCTGCCGAGGGCGGCTACCGCGGAACGCAGGGCCTTGTGCTCTTCGGATTCGATGACGGCGGTCATGGGGCTCCTAGGAAGAGGTTTCCTGCACTACTGCCAGCAACGCGCCGGGCTCCACCTGCCCGCCCGGTTCGGCGTGCAGGGCGGTGAGCGTTCCGGTCGTCGGCGCCGAGATCACGTGCTGCATCTTCATCGCCTCCAGCCAGACGAGTCCCTGACCGGCCTGAACCGTTGCCCCTTCGGTCAGCCCCTCGGCGACGCGTACGACCGTGCCGGGCATCGGCGCGAGCAGGGATCCCGGGGCGAGCTGGGCGGCGGGGTCGGGGAAGCGGGGCAGGGCGGTGAGGCGGGTGGCGCCCACGTGGACCTGGTCGCCGTACCGGGCCACCTCGTACCTGCGCTGCACGCCGTCGACTTCGAGGACGACGAGACGCGCGTCGGCGTGGACGACCCGGACCCCGTCCGCCGCGAGGCCGTCCCGGGTGTGCCGGTAGCGGACCTCGTGCTCCTCCCCCGCCATCTCGTACCGCTTCACCTGCGGCTGTGCGGGGACGTTGCGCCAGCCGCCGAAGCGGGAGCGGCCGTGGGCGTCGGCGAGGGCGGCGGCCAGGGGTGCGTGGGGGTCGTGGGCGGGCTCGGTGAGTTCGCCGAGGTGGCGGTCGTAGAAGCCGGTGTCCGTGCGGGCGGCCGTGAACTCCGGGTGCCGCAGGGAGCGCACCAGCAGGTCGCGGTTGGTGACCGGGCCGTGGACCGCGGCGGACTCCAGGGCGCCGGCGAGCCTGCGGATCGCCTCCGCGCGCGTGGGGGCGTGCGCGACGACCTTGGCGAGCATCGGGTCGTAGTGGACGCCGATGGTGTCGCCGTCGGCGTAGCCGGTGTCCAGGCGGACGCCCGCCGGTACGGCGAGGCGGTGCAGGGTGCCGGTCTGGGGGGCCCAGTCGCGGGCGGGGTCCTCGGCGTAGAGCCGGGCCTCGACCGCGTGGCCCCGCGCGTGCGGGGGCTCGGTCCCGAGGGCGTGGCCCTCGGCGATCCGGATCTGTTCCGCGACCAGGTCGAGGCCGAACACCGCCTCGGTGACGGGGTGTTCCACCTGGAGGCGGGTGTTCATCTCCAGGAAGTGGGCGCGGCCGTCGGCGACGAGGAACTCGACGGTGCCGGCGCCGGTGTAGGAGACAGCGCGGGCGGCGCGTACGGCCAGCGTGCGCAGCTCGTCCGCGAGCGCCGGGGTGAGTCCGGGCGCCGGCGCCTCCTCGATCACCTTCTGGTGGCGGCGCTGGAGGGAGCAGTCGCGGGTGCCGAGCGGCCAGACGGTGCCGTGGGTGTCGGCGAGGATCTGCACCTCGACGTGGCGGCCGTGTTCGAGGTACGGCTCCACGAACACCTCGCCGTCGCCGAAGGCGCTCGCGGCCTCGGCGCGCGCGCCCTCCAGCGCGGCCGGCAGCTCCGCCAGGCGGCGCACGATCCGCATCCCGCGCCCGCCGCCGCCCGCCGCCGCCTTCACCAGCACCGGCAGGTCGGCCTCGGTCACCTCGTGCAGGGGCTCGATGCCCAGCAGCTTCTTGGCGCGGGTCTTGGACGCCATGGCCTCGATGGCCCGCGGGGGCGGGCCGATCCAGACCAGGCCGGCGTCGAGGACGGCGCGGGCGAAGCCGGGGTTCTCGGAGAGGAAGCCGTACCCGGGGTGGACGGCGTCGGCGCCGGCGGCGAGGGCCGCCTTCACGATGAGGTCGCCGCGCAGGTAGGTCTCCGCGGGTGCCGCGCCCGGCAGCCGTACCGCCGTGTCGGCCAGGCGCGTGTGGAGCGCGTTGCCGTCGGCGTCGGAGTGCACGGCGACCGTGCGGATGCCGAGGCCGGCGCAGGTGCGGAAGACGCGGCAGGCGATCTCGCCCCGGTTGGCGACGAGCACGCTGGAGATCATGTGGTCCCTCACATCCGGAAGACGCCGAAGCCGCCGCGCGTGCCCTCGTAGGGCGCGGTGTGCAGGGCGGAGAGGCACAGGCCGAGGACGGTGCGGGTGTCGCGCGGGTCGATGACGCCGTCGTCGTACAGCCGCCCGGACAGGAACATGGGCAGCGACTCGGACTCGATCTGCTGCTCCACCATGGCGCGCAGGGCCGCGTCCGCGTCCTCGTCGTAGGGCTGTCCCTTGGCCGCCGCCGACTGCCGGGCGACGATCGACAGCACGCCGGCGAGCTGCTGCGGGCCCATGACGGCGGACTTGGCGCTGGGCCAGGCGAACAGGAAGCGGGGGTCGTAGGCCCGGCCGCACATGCCGTAGTGCCCGGCGCCGTAGGACGCGCCCATGAGGACCGACAGGTGCGGGACCCGGCTGTTGCTGACCGCGTTGATCATCATGGCGCCGTGTTTGATGATCCCGCCCTGCTCGTACTCCTTGCCGACCATGTAGCCGGTGGTGTTGTGCAGGAAGAGCAGCGGGATGTCGCGCTGGTTGGCGAGCTGGATGAACTGGGCGGCCTTCTGCGACTCCGCGCTGAAGAGGACCCCCTGGGCGTTGGCCAGCACTCCGACCGGGTAGCCGTGCAGGGCGGCCCAGCCGGTCACCAGGCTCGTGCCGTACAGCGGTTTGAACTCGTCGAAGTCGGAGCCGTCCACGATCCGGGCGATGACCTCGCGCGGATCGAACGGGATCTTCAGGTCGCCCGGGACGATGCCGAGCAGTTCCTCGGGGTCGTACGCGGGCGGCTCGGCGGGGCCGGGGTCCGGATGGGCCTTGCGGTGGTTGAGGCGGGCCACGACGCGGCGGGCCTGGCGCAGCGCGTCGGGCTCGTCCACGGCGAAGTGGTCGGCGAGGCCGGACACGCGCGCGTGCATCTCGGCGCCGCCGAGGGACTCGTCGTCGCTCTCCTCACCGGTGGCCATCCTGACCAGGGGCGGCCCGCCGAGGAACACCTTCGCCCGCTCCTTGACCATGATCACGTGGTCGGACATGCCGGGGACGTAGGCGCCGCCGGCGGTGGAGTTGCCGAAGACGACGGCGATCGTCGGGATGCCGGCGGCGGAGAGCCGGGTCAGGTCGCGGAAGATCGCGCCGCCGGGGATGAAGATCTCCTTCTGGGACGGCAGGTCGGCGCCTCCCGACTCCACCAGGCTGATGCAGGGCAGCCGGTTGGCGAGCGCGATGTCGTTGGCGCGCAGGGCCTTCTTCAGGCTCCAGGGGTTGCTGGCGCCGCCGCGTACGGTCGGGTCGTTGGCGGTGATCAGGCATTCCACGCCCTCGACCACGCCGATCCCGGTGACGAGCGAGGCGCCGACGGGGTGGTCGCTGCCCCAGGCGGCCAGCGGGGACAGTTCCAGGAACGGGGTGTCGGGGTCCAGCAGCAGTTCGATGCGTTCGCGGGCGAGCAGTTTGCCGCGCCCCCGGTGCCGTTGGACGTACTTCTCGCCGCCGCCCGCGAGGGCCTTGGCGTGTTCGGCCTCCAGCTCGGCGAGTTTGCCGAGCATGGCTGCGCGGTGGGCCTGGTAGTCGGGTCCGGTGGGGTCGAGAGCGGTCTGCAGAACCGTCACAGCAGGGTCTCCGGGATGTCCAGGTGGCGGGAGCGCAGCCATTCGCCGAGGGCCTTGGCCTGCGGGTCGAAGCGCGTCTGCGCGGCGACGCCGGCGCCGAGGATGCCCTCGACGACGAAGTTGAGGGCGCGCAGGTTCGGCAGCGGGTGGCGGGTGACGGGCAGCTCGCGGGTCTCGGGCAGCAGCTGCCGGAACCTGTCGGTGGTCAGCGTGTGCGCGAGCCATCGCCAGGCCTCGTCCGTCCGCGCCCACACCCCGACGTTGGCGTTGCCGCCCTTGTCCCCGCTGCGCGCCCCGGCGACCAGCCCGAGTGGCGCCCGCCGGACCGGGCCGGGCGGCAGGGGTGCGGGGAGGGGCGGAGGCGGTACGGCGTCCAGGGGCCGCGTCTCCTGGGGCGCCGGCACAGGGATACGGCGTCCGTCGTGGAGGACGGCTCTGTGTTCCACGTCCCCATGGGGCACGTACACATCCTCGAACACCCCATAGGGGGCGCCCTTTCCCGGTGGGGACAGCACATGGAAGCCCGGGTAGCTGGCGAGTGCCAGTTCCACGGCGGCCCCGCTCAGCGCGCGCCCCACGGCCTGCTGGTCCGGGTCGCGGACCACGAGCCGCAGCAGCGCGCTGGCCGTCTCCTCGGTGTCCGCGTCGGCCCGGTCGGTCCGCACCAGGTCCCACCGGGCCTCCTGCGGCGGCGACTTGGCGAGGGCGGCGTCGAGCTGCTCCCGCACCAGGGCCGCCTTGGCCTCGATGTCGAGTCCGGTGAGGACGAAGACGACCTCGTTGCGGAAGCCGCCGAGGCGGTTGAGCCCCACCTTGAGGGTGGGCGGCGGCGCCTCCCCGCGCACCCCCTCGATCCGCACCCGGTCCGGTCCCTCCTGGCGCAGCGTCACGGTGTCCAGCCGGGCGGTCACGTCGGGTCCGGCGTACCGGGCGCCGCCGGTCTCGTAGAGCAGCTGGGCGGTGACCGTGCCCGTGTCCACGAAACCGCCGGTGCCGGGGTGCTTGGTGATCACGCAGCCGCCGTCGGCGTGGATCTCGGCGAGCGGGAAGCCGGGGCGGCGTACGTCCCCCTCGCCGAAGAACGCGTAGTTCCCGCCGGTCGCCTGGGTCCCGCACTCCAGCACGTGCCCGGCCACGACGGCGCCGGCGAGCCGGTCGTGGTCCGCGGGCGTCCAGCCGAAGTGCGCCGCGGCGGGCCCGGTGACCAGGGCCGCGTCGGTCACCCGGCCGGTGATCACGACATCGGCGCCGGCCCGCAGGCACGCGGCGATGCCAAAGCCGCCGAGGTAGGCGTGGGCGGCGAGGGTGCCGGGACGGGCGGCGGCCAGATCGTCGCCCTCGACGTGCGCGACCCGCACCGGGACGCCGAGCCGGTCCGCCAGCTCCCGTACTCGGTCGGCGAGTCCGGCCGGGTTGAGGCCGCCCGCGTTGGCGACGATCCGCACCCCGCGCTCACGGGCGAGGCCGAGGCAGTCCTCCAGCTGGCGCAGGAAGGTGCGGGCGTACCCGGCGGACGGGTCCTTCAGCCGGTCGCGGCCGAGGATGAGCATGGTGAGTTCGGCGAGGTAGTCACCGGTGAGGACGTCCACCTCGCCGCCGGTGAGCATCTCGCGCAGGGCGTCGGAGCGGTCGCCGTAGAAACCGGAGAAGTTGCCGATGCGCAGCGGCCTCACCGGCCGGCCCCCTGCGGCGGGCGGCCGGTGCCGGGCGGGCCCGCGAAGGCCTGGGCGATGCCGAGCCAGCGGTCGGCGTCCGGGCCCGCGGCCGTCAGGGCGAGGTCGCCGCGGTGGGCGCGCTGGGTGACCAGGAGGCAGAAGTCGAGGGCGGGGCCGGTGACGCGTTGCGGGGCGTCCTCCGGGCCGTACGCCCACACCTCGCCGGACGGTGCGGTGAGTTCCACCCGGAACTCCCCGGCCGGCGGGGTGAGTCCGTGCACCCCGAAGGCGAAGTCACGGGTCCGCACCCCGAGTCGGGCCACATGCCGGAGCCGGTCGGTGGGTGGGCGCACCACATTCAGGGCGTCGGCGACGTCCAGCGCGTGGGCCCACGTCTCCATGAGGCGGGCGGTGGCCATGGAGGCGGCGGACATGGGCGGGCCGTACCAGGGGAAGCGGGCGCCGGGCGGTGCGCCGCGCAGGGCCTCGTCCAGGGCGGTGCGCCCGGCACGCCAGGCCGCCAGCAGGTCGGCGGGCGGGAGCGCGGCGCCCTCCGCCGCCCCCTCGTCCACGAACGAACCGGGGGCGGCGAGCGCCTTCTCCACCAGCGCCTGGAAGGCACCGGCGTCGGTGACGGCGAGCAGGGCCGAGTGGTCGGTCCAGGCGAGGTGGGCGATCTGGTGGGCGACGGTCCAGCCGGGCGCGGGGGTGGGCAGGTTCCACTGGTGAGCGGTCAACTCGGCGACGAGCAGGTCGAGTTCCTCGCTCTCGGCACGCAGGTCGTCGATGACGGGCGTCGGGTCGGCCATGGGGGGAGCATGGCAGCGGACCCAGAAACAATCAAGCGTGCTTGCATTAATTTCTGGACGGTCACACCGCTTCCACGGGCGGGTACACCGGCTCCCACCGGGCCGCCCGCACCGCCGCCTCGACGTCGTCCACCGCCGCCCGGGCGACCCCCTCGTCCACCGCGGCCCGGGCCACGGCCACGGCGACCGCCTCCGAGGTGGCGCGCAGGTCGCGGATCGGCGGGAGGACCGGCGCGTCGGCACGCGCGACCTCGGTGTCACCGGTGCGGCGGGCCACCGCGTCGGCCGCCGCGCGCAGCATGCGGTCGGTGATCCGGGAGGCCCGGGCGACGATCGCGCCGAGGCCGAGCCCGGGGAAGACCAGCGCGTTGTTGGCCTGCCCGATCTCGTACGTCGTACCGTCCCGCTCCACCGGCGCGAACGGGCTGCCGGTGGCCACCAGCGCCTTGCCGCCCGTCCAGTCGAGCAGGTCGGCGGGGGTGGCCTCGGCGAGGTCGGTCGGGTTGGACATGGGCAGGATGATCGGCCGCTCGGTGTGCTCGGCCATCGCGCGGACGAGGTCCTCGGTGAACGCGCCGCCCTGGCCGGAGGTGCCGATCAGGATGGTCGGGCGGGCCCTGCGGACCACCTCGTCCAGCGGGATGCCGGGCAGGCTCTCGTCCCGGCGCCAGCCGTCGGCCTCGCCGGCCGGGTGGGCGTACGGCCTCTGCACGTCCCGGAGCTCGTCGCCCTGGTCGTCGGTGAGCAGGCCGTACCGGTCGACGCACCAGAAGCGGGCCCGCGCCTCGTCCTCGGACAGGCCCTCGGCGATCAGGGCGTCGCGCAGCTGGTCGGCCACCCCGATCCCGGCGGTGCCCGCGCCGAAGACGACGATCCGGTGCTCGGGCAGGGGCGTGCCGGTGGCGCGGACGCCGGACAGGACGGCGGCGAGGTTGACGGCGCCGGTGCCCTGGATGTCGTCGTTGAAGGTGCACACCCGGTCGCGGTAGCGGTCGAGGACGCGGTGGGCGTTGGCGGTGCCGAAGTCCTCCCAGTGCAGCAAGGCGTTCGGGAAGAGCCGGGTGGCCGCGGTGACGTAGGCGTCGATGAAGGCGTCGTAGTCCTCGCGGTCGGCGCGCGGGTGCCGGTTGCCGAGGTAGAGGGGGTTGTCGAGGAGTTCCTTGCGGTTGGTGCCGACGTCGAGCATGACGGGCAGGGTGCGGCGCGGGTCGATGCCGGCGGCGGCCGTGTAGACGGCCAGTTTGCCGACCGCGATGTCGATACCGCCCACACCCCAGTCGCCGATCCCGAGGATGCCCTCGCCGTCCGTGGCCACGATCAGGTCGACGTCGTCGGCGCCCAGGCCGCTCGCGCGCAGTGAGCGCTCGATGTCGTCGGGGGCGTCCACGGAGAGGTAGACGCCGCGCGGGCGGCGGTACTCGGTGCTGTAGCGGCGGATCGCCGTGCCCACGGTGGGGGTGTAGACGATGGGCAGCATCTCTTCGAGGTGATCGCCGACCAACCGGTAGAACAGGGCCTCGTTGCGGTCGTGCAGGGCGGTCAGGTGGACGCTCTTGGCCAGGTCGCTGGGTTGCTCCCGGAACTGGCCGTAGGCGCGTTCGGCCTGTTCGTCCTGCGTGAGCACGCGGGGCGGGATGAGCCCGACGAGGTCGAGGGCCCGCCGCTCCTCCTCGGTGAACGCCGTACCCCGGTTGGTCCGGGGGTCGGCGAGCACGGCCCGCCCGCGCGCGGCGATCCTCAGCGGCTCGGGTGTGGTCTCACGGGCATCGGTCATGGGATCCGCCTTTCCGTCGGCAGACCGGGTTTCCACAAACCCGGCTGCGACTGCATTCCACTCTCACCGAGGGGAGGCGGTGCGTACGCGGGGCCGCGCCCGGGGGCCCGACGCGTCGCCGTCGCCGCGGGAGCGGCGGGAGGCGGCGGGGGTGGGAGGCGACCCGGGAGTGGGAGGTGGCGCGGGGGCGGGAGCGGTGGCAGCCCGGGACCGGAGGCACCCGGGACCAAAACAGAGGCGGCAACGGAGGGCGGGAGCGGTCGGAGGCGGCGCGGGCCGGAGAGGACGGAGAGGGGGCGACGGGTCCGGAGCGGCCGGAGGCGGTCCAGGGCCGGGGGTGGAGGTGGCGACGGGGCCGGTGAGGGGGTGGGCGGTGGTTGCGTCTTCTCGGGTGGGGCGGCGGTCAGGGGCTGACGGGGGCCGCGGCGGTCTTGCCCCGGCCCACCTGGGTCCGGACCGCGCCGATGCTCGCCACGATGACCAGGGCGATCGCGGCGGCCTCGGTCGCGGACAGGGACTGGCCGAGGATGAGGAAGCCGGCCGTGGCCGCGAGGGCGGGCTCCAGGCTCATGAGGATGGCGAAGGTGGAGGCCGGCAGGCGGCGCAGGGCCAGCAGTTCGAGGGTGTACGGCAGGACCGAGGAGAGCAGGGCCACCGCCGAGCCGAGGGCGGCGGTGGTGGGATCGAGCAGGCGCGTGCCCGCGTCGGTGATGCCGATGGGGAGGAAGAGCAGGGCGGCGACGGCCATCGCCAGTGCCAGACCGTCGGCCTGCGGGAAGCGGCGGCCCGTACGGGCGCTGAAGATGATGTAGGCCGCCCACATGGCGCCGGCCCCCAGGGCGAAGGCGACACCTGTGGGGTCCAGGTTGCTGAAGCCTCCGCCGCCGAGCAGGAACACTCCCCCGAGGGCCAGGCAGGCCCACAGGGCGTTGATCCCGCGGCGGGAGGCCAGCACGGAGAGCGTCAGCGGGCCCAGCACCTCCAGGGTGACCGCCGGGCCCAGCGGGATGCGGGCCACCGCCTCGTAGAACAGGCCGTTCATCGCGCCCATGGCGATACCGAAGACGACCACCGTGCCCCAGTCGGTGCGGGAGTGGCCGCGCAGCCGGGGCCGGCAGAACAGCAGGAGGACGATCGCCGCCGCGACGAGGCGCAGGGTCACCACGCCCGGCGCACCGGCCCGGGGCATCAGGGTGACCGCCAGCGCGCCGCCGAACTGCACCGAGATGCCGCCGGCCAGCACCAGCCCGACCGGCGCGAGCGAGCCGAGGGAACCGGAGCCGCCGGCGCCGCCGGTGGGGGCGGGGGCGGTCTGGGACGGCGATGCGGTGCTGGATGCGGCGGTCACGGGCGGTCCTGGTGGCTTGATCGGGTACGTGCATCACGATGTACTACCAGGTCCAGGGTAATGGACTTCGACAGGTGCGTGAACTCTTTTTGGGACTGTCCCGGATACCGGGCTCAACTGCCCGGCCAGACCTCCTCGTTACGGAACAGGGGACGGCCGTCCGGCAGCGCCGACGGCACGTGACCGGCGCTCCCGTACGCGGGGCCGCCCGCCTCGGATCCGTAGCCGTAGCCGTGTCCCTGCCCCTGCCCGTACGCCTGGCCGGGTCCGTACGGCCGGTGGCCGGTGTTCCTCCCACAGCGGCATGCGCAGCTCGCCGGTGTCCATGGCGTGCTGTTCTGCGAGCGGTGCAGCCGGGCGTACGCCCCGCCCCGCTCCACGACGACGATGCGGTCGGCGTCGGGGGCGAGGTTGAGGTCGTGCGTGATCACACGCCGACCGGGAGCCGGAACGGCGAATTCGGCAAGGGTGTGCTGTGAAAATTCGCTTATGAGGACGCGTCCAGTGCCTGTGCCAGCACCTCCGCCAGGTGGCGCCCCCGGATCCCGGCGAGCTGGTCGAGCTGGGTGCGGCAGGAGAAGCCGTCCGCCAGGATCAGCGTGCCGGCGGGTGCCTGGCGGACGGCGGGCAGGAGCTGTTCCTCCGCGCAGGCCCGGGAGACCTCGAAGTGGCCCTTCTCGAAGCCGAAGTTCCCCGCCAGGCCGCAGCAGCCCCCGCTCAGTTCGCCGGTGAGGCCGGCGGCGGCCCGCAGCCGGCGGTCCGGGGTGTCGCCGAGCACCGCGTGCTGGTGGCAGTGGGTCTGGCCGGCCACCGGGCGGTCGACGGCGGGCGGGGTCCAGTGCGGGGCGTGGCGCTCCAGCGTTTCGGCGAAGGTGAGCACCGCG
Organism: Streptomyces sp. NRRL S-1022; assembly: GCF_000720135.1. Classification (GTDB taxonomy): domain Bacteria; phylum Actinomycetota; class Actinomycetes; order Streptomycetales; family Streptomycetaceae; genus Streptomyces. The sequence goes on from NZ_JOIU01000008.1 coordinate 371,820, forward strand.
GCGGACAGCCGGGCCGCTCGCGGATCGTCGGGCAGGAGTTCCGGGAGGTCGCCGCGGAGGGCCGCGGCGCAGCTCGGTTCCAGGACGACGACCGGGACCCGGGCCCGCAGCACCGGTTCCATCAGGTCCAGGGTGCGCCGCAGGACCGTACGGGCGCGGTCCAGCTGGCCGGTCGAGAGGTAGGTGAGCCCGCAGCAGACCCGGGCCCGGCGGGCCGTGAGCAGCGCGGTCACCGCCCTGGTCCTGCCGTCCCCGATCGCCCCGCGGCCCGGCACCCGCGTGGGCGGGAGGGCCACCCGCAGCCCGGCCGCCTCCAGCACGCGTACGGCGGCCCGCCCGACGGAGGGAGCCAGGTGCTCGGTGAAGGTGTCCGGCCAGAGGACGACCAGGTCGCCGCCGTCCTGAGCGGGCGCCTCCCCCACACCGGCGGAGTCCGCGGCAGCGCCCGCCGGGTACGCGGTCGGCCGGCCCCCCGCGCCCCCGCTCGGCCCCCGCCAACTCCGCCTTGTACGTGGCCATGTCGACGCCGACCGGGCAGTCCGAGCGGCAGCCCTTGCAGGACAGGCACAGGTCGAGGGCGTCCCGGACCTCCGTGGACCGCCAGCCGTCGGTGACCACCTCGCCCGCGAGCATCTCGTGCAGCAGCCGGGCCCGGCCGCGCGTGGAGTGCTGCTCGTCGCCGGTGACGCGGAAGGAGGGGCACATGACGGCGGGGCCGGCCGGCGTGGCCGTACGGCACTTGGCGACGCCGACGCAGCGGCGGACGGCCGCGGCGAAGTCGCCGCCGTCCGCCGGGTAGCCGAAGGCCACGTCGACCGGGCGGCCCGGCAGGACGGCGAAGCGGAGGTTCTCGTCCAGCCGCGCCGGGCGGACCAGGATGCCGGGGTTGAGCAGGTCGTCCGGGTCCCAGACGGCCTTGGCCCGCTCGAACAGCGCGACCGTCTCCTCGCCGTACATCCGCGGCAGCAGTTCCGCGCGGGCCTGGCCGTCGCCGTGCTCCCCGGACAGGGAGCCGCCGTGCGCCACGACCAGGTCGGCCAGTTCCTCGGAGAAGCGGCGGAAGCGGCCGACGCCGGCCTCGGTGAGCAGGTCGAAGTCGATGCGGACGTGGATGCAGCCGTCGCCGAAGTGGCCGTAGGGCGCGCCGCGCAGGCCGTGGGCCGACAGCAGGGCGCGGAAGTCGCGCAGGTAGGCGCCGAGCCGGGCGGGCGGTACCGCGCAGTCCTCCCAGCCGGGCCAGGCCTCCGTGCCGTCCGGCATCCGGGTGGCGGTGCCGGCCGCGTCCTCGCGGATCCGCCACAGGGCCCGCTGGGCCGCCGGTTCGGTGACGACCAGCGCGGTCACGACGTCGGCGGCGCGCACCATCTCCTCGGCCCGCGCGCGGGCCCCGGCCGCCGTGTCCCCGCCGGTCTCCACGAACAGCCAGGCGCCCCCGCCGGGCAGCCCGGACCCGGGCGGCACCAGGTCGGCGGCCATGCCCTCCACCGTGAGGGGCCGCAGCGGCAGCAGGCCGGCGGCGGCCTCGGCGGCCGCGCTCTCGTCGGCGTACGCCAGCACGGCCAGGGCGCGCGCCCGGGGGGCCTCGACCAGGCGGACCACGGCCTCGGTGAGGATGCCGAGGGTGCCCTCGGAGCCGCAGAAGGAGCGGGCGACGTCGGCGCCCTTCTCGGGCAGCAGCGCGTCCAGGGCGTACCCGGAGATGCGGCGGGGCAGGTCCGGGAAGCCCGTGCGCAGCCGGGCCAGTTCGCCCTCGGCCAGTTCGCGCAGCCCGGCCGGGGCGCCCGCCCAGTGCGGGCCGAGCCGCAGCCGCTGCCCGCGCGCGGTGACGACCGACAGCTCGCGGACGCTGTCCGCGGTGGTGCCCCAGGCGACCGAGTGGGAGCCGCAGGAGTTGTTGGCGATCATGCCGCCGAGCGTGCACCTGCTGTGCGTGGAGGGATCGGGGCCGAAGCGGAGGCCGTGCGGGGCGGCGGCCTCCTGGAGGCGGTCCAGGACGAGCCCCGGCTGCACGACGGCCGTCCCGCTGCCCGGGTCCAGCTCCAGCAGAGCGGTCATGTGCCGGGTGAAGTCCAGCACCACGCCGGTCCCGGTCGCCTGGCCGGCGATCGACGTGCCGCCGCCGCGCGCCACCACCGGCACCCCGCGCGCCCGGCACACCTCCAGCACGGCGGCCACGTCGTCGGCGTCCCGGGGGGCCACGACGCCCAGCGGGACCCGCCGGTAGTTGGAGGCGTCCATGGTGACCAGTGCCCGGGCGGTGGCGTCGAACCCGACCTCGCCCCGCACGGCCGCGCGCAGCTCCGCTTCGAGTCCCAAGTGATCCGTCATGCGTCCAGGATGCATCCGATCACGGACAGTCACCGAGAGTTGTCCACAACCCCGCCCCTATCGTCGTACAACCTCACAAGTCCGAGTCCCGGCGATCTCGTCTCATCGAACGGACAGGTCTCCACCTCGCTCTTCGCCACCGGCTAACCTCGTCCCGTGGCCGACATCCAGATTCCCGCTGACATCAAGCCCGCCGACGGACGTTTCGGCGCTGGCCCCTCCAAGGTGCGCACCGAGGCGCTGGACGCCCTCGCCGCCACCGGTACCTCCCTGCTGGGCACCTCCCACCGGCAGGCGCCGGTGAAGAACCTGGTCGGCAAGGTCCGCGAGGGCATCTCCGAGCTGTTCTCCCTCCCGGAGGGCTACGAGGTCGTCCTCGGCAACGGCGGCTCCACCGCCTTCTGGGACATCGCCACGCACGGCCTGATCGAGAACAAGTCGCAGCACCTGAACTTCGGCGAGTTCTCGTCCAAGTTCGCCAAGGCCGCCAAGCTCGCGCCCTGGCTGGCCGAGCCCACCGTGATCGCCTCCGACCCCGGCACCCACCCGGAGCCGCAGGCCGAGGCCGGTGTCGACGTCTACGCCTTCACCCACAACGAGACCTCCACCGGTGTCGCCATGCCGATCAAGCGCGTGGCCGGCGCCGACGAGGGCGCGCTCGTCCTCGTGGACGCCACCTCCGGCGCGGGCGGCCTCCCGGTCGACATCGCCGAGACCGACGTCTACTACTTCGCCCCGCAGAAGTCCTTCGCCTCCGACGGCGGCCTGTGGATCGGCGTCTTCTCCCCGGCCGCGATCGAGCGCGCCGAGCGGGTCCACGCCTCCGGCCGGCACGTCCCGGAGTTCTTCTCGCTCCCCACGGCGATCGACAACTCGCGCAAGAACCAGACGTACAACACCCCTGCCCTGGCCACACTCTTCCTGCTCAACGAGCAGCTGGAGTGGCTCAACGGCCAGGGCGGCCTCGCCTGGTCCACGGCCCGCACGAAGGACTCCTCGACCCGGCTGTACGGCTGGGCGGAGGAGGCCAAGTACGCCACCCCGTTCGTCACGGACCCGGCCAAGCGTTCGCAGGTCATCGGCACGATCGACTTCTCGGACGAGATCGACGCCGCCGCCGTCGCAAAGGTGCTGCGCGCCAACGGCATCGTGGACACCGAGCCGTACCGCAAGCTGGGCCGCAACCAGCTGCGCATCGCCATGTTCCCGGCGATCGACCCGGCGGACGTCGAGGCGCTGACGAAGTGCGTCGACTACGTGATCGAGAAGCTCTGACCGCTCGCGTACGACGACGAAGGGCGCCCGGTGTTCCTCACCGGGCGCCCTTCGCGTGCGGTCCGAGGTCTCCGGCCCGGCCCGGAACCGGCTCCCGCGGCCCCACCCCGGCCCGGACGAGGAAGGCGGACGCGGACTCGCGCCGGTGGACGCGCGTCCTGGACCGTACGTGAACCGGGCCCCTACGAGGCCCGTTGGCGCCGTTGGGCCGGACGCGCTCGCGCGGCCGGCTGCCGGCTTCCGTTCCCACGCGACGAGGAGTGCCGGCAGGCGTCGCCCGCGCCGACGGCTCCCCTGCGGGAGACGGCCGACCTCTCACTGGCGCTGGTCACCTGCTCCCCCAACCGTCAGCAAGGGCGCCCGGTGAACGAACACCGGGCGCCCTTCGGGGTGTGGGAGGTGCGTGTGCGTCAGAAGCGGGGTAGCAGTGACGGCTTCGCGCCCCGCCCGGCGGGCGGGGTGCAGGTGACGTCCCGGGCCGGGAGCTTCCCGGTGCTCAGGTAGGCGTCGACGGCGCGGTCGGCGCAGGCGCGCGGGTCACCGGAGTAGACACCGTGGCCCTCGCCGCCCTTGACGTACACCATGCGGGAGCCCTTCAGGGCGCGGTGCATGCCAAGGCCGCTGGCCAGGGGCGTCTGGGAGTCCCACTGGTTCTGGACGGTCATCAGACGGACCTTGTTGCCGACCTCGGTGACGGGCCCGGCCGGCGTGCCCCAGAAGGCGCAGGGCATGATGTTGGAGGCGAAGTCGCCGTAGAGCGGGTACCTGGCCTTGTCCCGGACGGCGTCCCGACGGTACTGCTCCGGGTCGTGCGACCAGGCCGCGGTGTCACCGCAGAGCACCGTCCAGAAGGCGGCGGAGCCGTTGTCCGCCGGAATCCGCGCGGCCGCGGACCCCGTCGGCGCGGAGGTCCAGCGGGGTGCCTGCCGGACGCCGGGCGGCAGGAGGGAGTGGCGGGAGGAACCGTGGCCGGCCGCGGCCTTCTTGAGTTCGGTCACCGCCTCGGCCGCGTACTTGGGGGAGAAGAACACGGGGCGCAGGCCGGCGCGGATGTCGTCACCGGTGAACTTCTGGCCGCCGTCGTCGATGGGGGTGCGGTCGGCCCGGGCGACCAGGTCCCAGAACGTCTTGCGCACCTGGGCCGGGGTGCTGCCGAGCTTGTAGGTGCGGTGGCGCTGCGCGGTCCACTTCGTCCAGCGGGTGAACGCCGGCTCGGTGCCCGACGCCCAGACCTGGATCATGCCGCGCCAGATCCGGGCCGGGTCGACGGAGCTGTCCAGCACGAAGCGGTCGGTGCGCTGCGGGAACATCTGCGCGTAGACGGCGCCGAGATAGGTGCCGTAGGAGTAGCCCAGGTAGGAGAGCTTCTTCTCGCCCAGGACCGCGCGGATGACGTCCATGTCACGGGCGGTGTTGCGGGTGGTGATGTACCGGAGCGTGTCGCCGTTCCTGGTACGGCACTTGTCGGCGACGGTCCGGGCCCACTTGACGTCCCGGCTGAACGTCTCGGCCTTGTAGGGGTGCTGGAAGTTCTGCTCCGCCTCGGTGAGGCCGCAGGTGACCGGGGTGCTGCGGCCGACGCCGCGCGGGTCGAAGCCGATGAGGTCGTACCGCTCGCGGACCTTCTTGGGCAGCACGTCCTTCATCTCGGCGGGCATGTCCAGGCCCTCGCCCCCCGGGCCGCCGGGGTTGAAGAGGAGCGCGCCGTGCCGCTTGCCGGGGACGCTGGTCTTCAGCCGGGAGACGGCCAGCTTGATCGTCTTGCCGCCGGGGCGGCCGTAGTCGAGCGGGACCTTGATCGTGGCGCACTGGAACGCGGCGGGCTGCGACGCGTCGCATCTGTGCCACGCGGGCTTCTGGGCGGTGAACCTCCCCAGCGGTTCGGCCGCGGATGCCTGCGCCGGGGCGAGGGCGGGGACGAGGGTCGCCGTGACCCCCGCGGCGAGCAAGGGCGCCAAGCGTCCTATCCGCACGATGGACGTTCCTTTCCGTCAACTTGAGGGACGGAAAGAGGGTTTCGTGTCCACCGGGGTGTACGGATCCATCTGGGGGCCGGTCTTGCTCCACCTCCCGGTGGACACGGAAAGGGACTTGGGGAGGAGAACCCGAACGGGCTGTTTTCCCTCCGCCCCCCCCCGGTTCAGCGGCGCCGCAGCCGGCGCAGACCGAACAGGACCGCCGCGCCGGCCACGACGATCACGGCGCCGACCTTCAGCCCGGAACCGCCCTTGTCCGCCGCGGACCCTGAACCACCGTCCCCGGAAGGTGACTTCGCGGCGGGCCGGTCAGGGGCGTCCACGGCCTGTACGGCACTGTTCGCGCCCTCGCTGCCGTACATCAGTTTGCTGCCGTCGGCGGAGTACGACACGGACTCGCCCTGCCCCTGCAACGGGACGTCCAGCCGCCCCTTGCGCTGGATCCGGCCGCCGTTCCAGTCGTAGGAGATGCCGCCGAAGTAGCCGCGGACGGCGAGGTGCCGGCCGTCCGGGGAGAAGGCGGCGTCGGTGGCCCACAGGTCGACGGCGGCGACGGGCTTGAACACGTTCGCGCCCGAGGTGGAGAGGGTGGCCGGGCCCTCGTACAGGTGCCCGCCGTCCTCCTTCTTGTCGATGATGTAGACGCGGCCGGTCCGGGGGTGGACGAGCAGCGACTCGGCGTCACGCGGCCCGTCGGAGTACTTCACGACGTACTGCGTGGCCGTGACGGTCTGGTCGGTCAGCTTCTTCGGCTCGGGCAGCCGGTAGATCCACACGTACGGCCACCTGCCGCCGAAGTTGTCGCCGATGTCGCCGACGTAGATCTCGTCGTGCGGCCCGATGGAGATGGCCTCGACGTCCCGCGGGGAGCCGATGCCGCGCAGGGTGATCCGGGCGACGGTCTTCCCGGTGGCGCTGTCCACGGCGTAGAGGTACGGCCCGTCGTCGCTGTCGTTGTGCGTCCAGTAGACGCCGGGGTGCTGCCGGGAGGCGGCGAGCCCGCTGGACTCGGTGATCCGCGGGTCCTTGAGGGTGAACCCCTGGTCCCCCGCCCCCTCGGCGGATCCGTCGGCGGCGGTGGCGGGCAGCGCGCAGGCGCCGGTGAGCAGCACCCCGGCGAGAACGGCGAACGGTCGACGCATGCCCCAAGCCTGCCACTCCCGGCGGGGGTTCAGGCGGCGGGCCGGCCGGGGCCGGGTGGACGTGGTCCGCCTCACAACCACCACGGATCCCATGCGTCACCGGCATCGTCCATGATGAGCGAATGCTTAGGTTCATGCCCGTGGGCGACTCCATGACGATCGGGAGCGCGAGCGACCACACATGGCGTTACCGGCTGTGGCAGCACCTGTGCGGGGCGTACGGCGGCCCGTTCACCTTCGTCGGCCCGCGCGAGACGCTGTACGACCAGCAGGCCGGCGCCCCGACGTCCCTCGCCTACGCCGACCCCGGCTTCCCGCGCGCCCACCTCGCGGGCTGGGGCGAGGGCTGGCTGCACATGGCCCCGCTGATCGGCGAGGCGGTGCGCACCCACCGCCCCGACGTCCTGCTGGTCTCCCTCGGCCTGATCGACCTGGGCTTCTACACGAACGCCGAGCAGACGGCGGAGAACGTACGGGCGTTCGTCGCGGGCGCGCGCGAGGCGGACCCGCGCATCCGGATGGTGCTGCTGCCCGTCATCCCGAACATCCGGGCGGCGGCGGACCCGCTCTTCGCCGAGCAGGTGGACCGGTTCAACGTGCTGCTCGCCAAGACGGTGGCCGACCTGGACGAGCCCCGCTCGACACTCCTGCTCGCCTCGCCGCCGGAGGGGTACGACATCCACACCGACACCTACGACGGCACGCACCCCAACGGCCGCGGTGAGCAGCGGATCGCGGAGGCGTTCGCGGGGGCGATGCGGGAGGCGTGGGGGGTCGGCGGGGCGTACGTGGCCTGATCGGTTCGACCGGATTCCGGCGCGTCCCGGCCGGGGTACGTATCGTTGTACCGCGCGGCCGCACTCTTCCGGGGAGCGGCCGGGGAGGAGCGCCACGATGACCGTCCTGGAAGACAGGATCGAGATCAAGATGGCCGATGCCAACACCAGGCGCTTGGACGAGTGGTTCGAGCGGCTTGAGCGGATGCCCGTCCCCGACGGATACAAGGTCGAGGTCGTGGGGGGCGATGTCTTCATGACGCCGCAGCGGGATGTCCGCTGGCAAACCATCCGCGAGATCCTGTGGGCGCTCGAAGATCGCTTCGGGAGGCGCTCGGCGCGCGTGTTCTCGGACGTCCGCATCGACTTCCCCGGCAACGGGAACGGCTTCTGCCCCGACGTGGCCAAGCTCCGCGAAGGTGCGGCGAAGGACGACGACGGACGCTGGCGTCACGAAGACGTGGAGTTCGTCGCCGAGGTGGTCTCGAAGGGGACGGCCCACAACGACTACGGGCCCAAGAAGACCGCCTACGCTCGCGCAGGAGTCCCCGTGTACCTCATCGCCGACCCGTACCAGGGCAGGTGCCATGTGTACACGGAGCCCAAGAAGGGCGAGTACACCTGCGAGCTGCGCGTCGATTACGGCACCGACGTCGACCTCACCACAACCCCGCTCCGACTCGCCCTCAGAACCACCGAGTTCCCCCGCGACTGACCGCCACGGCCCCGCATCGGCCGAAAGCCCTTGCATAGAGCGCACTCCAAGCCGTTGGCTGGTGGACCATGGAGTACACGCAGCTCGGACGCACGGGACTCAAGGTCAGCCGACTCGTCCTCGGGACGATGAACTTCGGTCCGCAGACCGACGAAGCCGACAGCCACGCCATCATGGACGCGGCGCTGGACGCGGGCATCAACTTCTTCGACACCGCCAACGTGTACGGCTGGGGCGAGAACAAGGGCCGGACCGAGTCGATCATCGGCAACTGGTTCGCCCAGGGCGGCGGACGGCGCGAGAAGACCGTCATCGCCACCAAGGTGTACGGCAACATGGACACGGACGGCGCGACCGTCTGGCCCAACCACGACAAGCTCTCCGCGCTGAACATCCGGCGCGCGGTGGACGCCAGCCTGAAGCGGCTGCAGACCGACTACATCGACCTCTACCAGTTCCACCACATCGACCGGAACACCCCGTTCGAGGAGATCTGGCAGGCGATCGACGTCCTCGTCCAGCAGGGCAAGATCCTCTACGTCGGCTCCAGCAACTTCCCCGGCTACAAGATCGCCCAGGCCAACGAGACCGCCGCCCGGCGCGGCGGCACCATCGGCCTGGTCAGCGAGCAGTGCCTGTACAACCTCGCCGAGCGCCGCGCCGAGATGGAGGTCATCCCGGCCGCGCAGGACTACGGCCTCGGTGTCATCCCGTGGTCGCCGCTGCACGGCGGGCTGCTGGGCGGGGTCATCAAGAAGGAGGTCCAGGGCGGCCGCCGCGCCTCCGGCCGGGCCGCCGAGACGCTGGGCGACCCCTCGGCCCGCGCGCAGATCCAGGCCTACGAGGACCTGCTCGACAAGCACGGCCTGGAGCCCGGCGAGGTCGCCCTGGCCTGGCTGCTCACCCGCCCCGGCGTGACCGGCCCGATCGTCGGTCCGCGCACCGCCGGACAGCTGGAGTCGGCGCTCAGGGCGGTGGAGCTGGAGCTGGGCGAGGACCTGCTGAAGAGCCTGGACGAGATCTTCCCGGGCCCGGGCCCGTCCCCGGAGGCCTTCGCCTGGTGACGCCGGAAGGGGCGGCGGGGCTGCATGCGGCATGCGGCTCCGCCGCGTCGGCGGCCGGACGTACCGCTACCTGACGGCCGACGCCAAGGCCACCACCACGAACAACAACACAAGCGCACCGGCCATGATCCGGTTCCGGGTTTTCGGGTCCACGTATGCGAGACTAACCGGCCCCGCCCAGAGCCCAGCGCTCGACCACCTCGTACCGGGGCTGTTCCCCCGGTACCCCGGACGTCGGCAGCCGGCTGCGCACGAGCGCCACGTCGGCCACGGTCCAGCTCCGCCCGGCGAACTCGGCGAGCAGCCGCACATACGGCCGTACGTCGACCGTGTCCCGGCTGCGGGCCAGCGTCAGGTGGGCCTTGTACCGCCGGTGCTCCCCCATCTCCACGCCCGCCTTGCGCGCCGCCGCCTCCGCCCGGTCGGCCAGCAGCCGCAGCTCCTCCACGTCGCCCCGGGCGCCCGTCCACAGCGCGCGGCCCCGGCCGAACTGGCCGCCGCCGGCGACGGCGAGCGAGAAGGGCGCCGAACGGCGGGCCGCGCGGGCCAGCCGGTCCGAGAGGGCGGGGACGACGTCGTCGGGGACCTCGCCGTAGAAGGCGAGGGTGAAGTGCCAGCCGGGGCGCTCGGTCCAGCGCAGCCGGCCGGCGTCCGGGAGCTCCCGCAACCGGGCCACCTCGGCGGCGAGCTCGTCGGCGATGTCCTGCGGGGGCAGTACGGCGGCGAAGAGTCTCATGGCCTCACGATCGCAGACCCCGGGCGACATGATGGGGTCATGACGATCACCATTCGAGAAGGCGGCCCGGACGACCTCCCCGCGATACTCGGCATGCTCGACAGCAGTGTGGAGTGGCTGGTCTCACAGGGGCGGACCGTGCAGTGGGGCACCGAACCGCTGTCGCGGCACGAGGGGACGGTACGGGCGGTGGCGAAGGCCATGGGCGAGGGCACCACGTACATCGCCGAGGTGGACGGCGTCCCGGCCGCCACGCTGACCCTCACCGACGCGCCCGGCTCCTACCTGTCCCACCTGCCGCCGCCCGGCGAGCCCGAGCGGTACGTCCACTGGCTCGCCTCCGACCGCCGCTTCAAGGGCCTGGGCGCGGGCAGCGCCCTGCTCGCGCACGCCGCCGAGGTGACCCGGCGGGCCGGCGTGGGACTGCTGCGCGTGGATTGCTACGCGGGCGGTGACCGCAGGCTCGTCGCCTACTACGAGGCCAACGGCTTCACCCCGACCCACACCTACACCCACGGCCCGGACGACTGGCCGGGCCAGGTACTGGCCCGAAGGCTCGACTAGCCCCCACCGGGCCGGGGCGCCCTCCGGGCCGGGGCACCCCTTCCGGGCCTTGGGAATCCCCTCCGGGCCGGGGGACCCCCTCCGGGCCGGGGACCCCCTTCCGGGCTAAGGCACCGCCTCCGGGCCGGGGGACCCCTTCCGGGCTAAGGCACCGCCTCCGGGGCCGAGGCACTCCTTCCGGGCCGGGGACCCCCTCCGGGCCGGGGACCCCCTCCGCGCTGGGGACCCCCTCCGGGCCGGGGCACCCCCTCCGGGCTAAGGCACCGCCTCCGGGCCGGGGGACCCCTTCCGGGCTAAGGCACCGCCTCCGGGGCCGAGGGACCCCATCCGGGCCGGGGCACCCCTTCCGGGCCGGGGACCCCCTTCCGGGCTAAGGCACCGCCTCCGGGGCCGAGGAACCCCATCCGGGCCGGGGCACCCCTTCCGGGCCGGGGCACCCCTTCCGGGCCGGGGCACCCCTTCCGGGCCGGGGCACCCCTTCCGGGCCGGGGCAGCCCCCTTCTGGGCCGAGGCACCCCCACCGGACCGAGACACCCCCACCGGGCCGGGGGACCCCCTCCGGGCTAAGGCACCTCACCGGGCCGAGACACCCCCACCGGGCCGGGCCCCCCGGGGCCGAGGCGCGTGCCACCGGGGCCGAGGCGCGTGCCCCCGAGTCCGCCGTGGCGCCTATGCCGCCGTGGCCAGCTGCTCTCGTTCGCGTGGCACGAAGCGGACCCGGGGGTGGCCGTGGTGCCAGCCCACCGACAGGCGCAGGCCGCCGATGCGGGTCAGGACCAGGCCGACCGTGGCGGCTGCCGCGGCCGAGATCACACCGCCGGCCGCGAAGCCGATCCGGGCACCGTAGGTGTCGGTGACCCAGCCGACCACCGGCGCGCCCAGCGGCGTACCGCCCATGAAGACCATCATGAACAGGGCCATCACCCGGCCGCGCATGGCCGGGTCGGTGGCCATCTGCACGGCCGTGTTGGCGGTGACGTTCACCGTCAGGCCGAACATGCCGATCGGCACCATGAGCAGCGCGAACAGCCAGTACGACGGAGCCACGGCGGCCACGGTCTCCAGCGTGCCGAAGGCCAGCGCGGCGGCGATCAGGACGCGCAGCCGGGCCGTGCCGCGCCGGGCGGCCAGCAGGGCGCCGACCAGGGAGCCGACGGCCATCAGGGTGTTGAAGAGGCTGTAGGCGCCGGCACCGGCGTCGAAGACGTCGTCGGCGTAGGCGGACAGCCACACCGGGAAGTTGAAGCCGAAGGTGCCGATGAAGCCGACCAGGACGATCGGCCAGATCAGCTCCGGCCGCCCGGCGACGTAGCGCAGGCCCTCGCGCAGCTGGCCCTTGCCGCGCGGCGCGCGCTCGACCACGTGCAGCTCGCGGGCCCGCATCAGCAGCAGGCCGGCGATGGGCGCGGCGAAGGACAGGCCGTTGGCGAGGAACGCCCAGCCGGTGCCCACCCCGGTGATCATGAGGCCGGCCACGGCGGGGCCGACCAGCCGGGCGGACTGGAAGTTCGCGGAGTTCAGGCTGACCGCGTTCTGCAGCTGCTCGGGGCCGACCATCTCGGAGACGAAGGACTGCCGGGCGGGGTTGTCGACCACCGTGGCGAGGCCGACGGCGAACGCGGCGACGTAGACGTGCCAGACCTGGACCTGGCCGGAGAGGGTCAGCGCGGCGAGCGCGAGACCGGTGACGGCCATCGCGGACTGCGTGAACAGCAGCGTGGGCCGCTTGGGCAGGCGGTCCACGAGGACACCGCCGTACAGGCCGAACAGCAGCATCGGCAGGAACTGCAGGGCCGTCGTGATGCCGACGGCCGCGGAGGAGCCGGTGAGGCCGAGGACCAGCCAGTCCTGGGCGATGCGCTGCATCCAGGTGCCGGTGTTGGAGACGACCTGGCCGAGGAAGAAGAGGCGGTAGTTCCGGATCTTCAGCGAGCTGAACATCGAGGACCTACGGGGCACGACAGGGGTGGTAGGGGCCGGTGCGGGGGCGGAAGGTGTTCCGGGTCCCGTACTCAAACGGGTCGCCTCCTTCGGTGGTGCTTACAGGTGTGCGAGCTTCTCCAGTACGGGGGCGGCGGCGCGCAGGGCGGCCCACTCGTCCTCGTCGAGGCCCTCGGCCAGGGTCGCCAGGAAGGCGTTCCGCTTGCGGCGGCTCTCCTCCAGCATGGCCTCGGCCTGCTCGGTCTGGGTGACGACCTTCTGGCGCCGGTCCTCGGGGTGCGGCTCCAGCCGGACCAGGCCCTTGGCTTCGAGCAGCGCGACGATGCGGGTCATCGACGGCGGCTGGACGTGCTCCTTGCGGGCGAGTTCGCCCGGGGTGGCACTGCCGCAGCGGGCGAGGGTGCCGAGCACCGACATCTCGGTGGGGCTGAGCGACTCGTCGACCCGCTGGTGCTTGAGGCGACGGGACAGCCGCATCACGGCGGAGCGGAGAGCGTTCACGGCGGCAGCGTCGTCGCCATGGGAAAGGTCCGGCATGTTCCTTAGAGTAACTCATTACTCTCGCTAAGGACCAGTCGCGCGCGCCCGCGTTGCCCGTGACACCCGCCACTGAACCGCAAGATCACCCGTACGAGTGAGCCGGTTCCGGAAAGTGACGCATCGAAGGCCCCGCTGTGGCGACCCTCGTACACATGGGGACCAGTGTGCTCAGCCTGCGGATAGACGAGGAGCTGCTCGAACGGCTCCGGCACCACGCGGCGAAAAGAGGAATGAGCGTCCAGGACTATGTCGTCCGGACGCTCATTCGGGATGACTTCGACGAGCGGTTCCAGACCGCCGTCGAGGAGACGGAGAGGTTCTACGGGGTCACCTGACGGCTCCCGCGCGGGCTCAGGTGAGGCCCAGGGCCGGCATCAGGTAGTAGAAGGCGAAGACGGCCGAGACGATGTACATCGGGACCGGGATCTCCCGGCCCCGGCCGGCGGCCAGGCGCAGCAGGGTGAAGGTGATGAAGCCCATGCCGATGCCGTTCGTGATCGAGTAGGTGAACGGCATCATCAGCATCGTCACGAAGGCCGGGATCGCGATGGTGTAGTCCGCCCAGTCGATCTCCTTGATGGAGTTCGACAGGATCAGGAAGCCGACCGCGACCAGCGCCGGGGTGGCCGCCTGGGACGGGACCATCGTGGCGATCGGGGTGAGGAACAGCGCGACGGCGAAGAGGCCGCCCGTGACGACGTTCGCGAGGCCGGTCCTGGCGCCCTCACCCACACCGGCCGTGGACTCCACGAAGGCGGTGGTGGCCGAGGAGGAGCTGGCACCGCCCGCCGCGACCGCGAGGCCGTCGACGAAGAGGACCTTGTTGATGCCCGGCATGTAGCCCTCGGCGTCGGTCAGCTTGGCCTCGTCGCTGATGCCCATGATCGTGCCCATCGCGTCGAAGAAGCACGACAGCAGGACCGTGAAGACGAACAGGATGCCGGTCAGCACGCCGACCTTGGAGAAGCCGCCGAACAGGCTGACCTTGCCGACCAGGCCGAAGTCGGGGCTGGCGACCGGGTTGCCCGGCCACTTCGGCACCGTCAGGCCCCAGGAGGGGATCGTGGCGACCGCGTTGACGATCACGGCGAGGACGGTCATGCCGACGATGGAGATGAGGATCGCGCCCGGCACCTTGCGGACGATCAGCGCGAAGGTGAGCAGCGCGCCGAGGATGAAGACCAGCACCGGCCAGCCGGTGAGGTGGCCGCCGGTGCCCAGCTGGACCGGGACGGTGGTCTGGGCGACGTCCGGCATCCGGGTGACGAAGCCGGAGTCGACCAGGCCGATCAGCATGATGAACAGGCCGATACCGATCGAGATCGCCTTGCGCAGGCCGAACGGCACGGCGTTCATCACGCGCTCGCGCAGGCCGGTGGCGACCAGCAGCATGACCACGAAACCGGCGAGGACGACCATGCCCATGGCGTCCGGCCAGGACATGCGCGGCGCGAGCTGGAGGGCGACGACGGAGTTCACACCGAGGCCGGCGGCGAGCGCGATCGGCACGTTGCCAATGACACCCATCAGCAGCGTGCTGAAGGCGGCCGTCAGCGCGGTGGCCGTCACCAGCTGACCGTTGTCCAGGTGGTGCCCGTACATGTCCTTCGCGCTGCCGAGGATGATCGGGTTCAGCACGATGATGTACGCCATCGCGAAAAAGGTGGCGAAACCGCCACGGACCTCGCGGGCGACGCTGCTGCCGCGCTCGGAGATCCTGAAGTAGCGGTCGAGGGCGCCGCTGGCCGGCGCGCCCCCCGGCTTTTCGGGGGTGGGGACCTTGGCCTGGGCCGAGGTGGACATGGAGGACCTCATCCCCAGCGAGGTTCCCCCGAGCCCCGTTGGAGTTTCCTACGATCAGAAGCGGTCAGAGACAAACGGTTTCAGTATGAAGGTATGAGGGAGAGATCGCTATCTCCGCGCGTAGACAGTGGCGGCGCATAAGCTGTGCCCATGGCTAAGTGGACCCCCGAGCACGAGGCGCCGGAGCCCCTGGAGGGGCCCGTGGTCGCCACCATCACCGGCGGCACCCTCGTGTGGTTCGTCCTCTTCCTGGTCCAGCTCCCCTTCTACGGCTGGTTCGAGGACCACGGACACCTGTGGTGGCTGTGGACGTGCCTGGCCGGGGGCGGGCTGGGGCTGATCGGCGTCTGGTACGTGCGCAGGCGGGACGCGGCGATCAAACGGTCGGCCGGGGTGCGGGCGGCGTCCGCCGAATAGCCGCCCCCGCACGCGCTCTCCGGCCGGGCGAGCCGGTGGGCAGGTGGGCGAAATCGCACGTAACGTCGAGTGCATGAGCCATATAGACGCGGGCGCCGAACTCGACCCCGTCCATCCCGTGGCCCTGCCGGCGACCCGGCCGTCAGGGCTGACCGGCGCGGAAGTGGCACAGCGGCGCTCGCGTGGCCAGGTCAACGACGTGCCCGTGCGCAGCAGCCGCACGCTGGGGCAGATCGTCCGGGCGAACGTCTTCACCCGGTTCAATGCGATCATCGGTGTGCTCTGGCTGGTCATGCTGGTCGTCGCGCCGATCCAGGACAGCCTCTTCGGCTTCGTGATCCTCGCCAACACCGGTATCGGCATCGTCCAGGAGTGGCGGGCCAAGCAGACCCTGGACGCCCTCGCGGTGGTCGGGGAGGCCCGGCCGACGGTCCGCCGGGACGGGGTGGCGACCCAGGTGG
This sequence comes from Streptomyces sp. NRRL S-1022, assembly GCF_000720135.1. Taxonomy (GTDB): domain Bacteria; phylum Actinomycetota; class Actinomycetes; order Streptomycetales; family Streptomycetaceae; genus Streptomyces. The sequence goes on from NZ_JOIU01000008.1 coordinate 387,558, forward strand.
CCACCCATGAGATCGTCCTGGACGACCTCATCGAGATCGGCCCCGGGGACAAGATCGTCGTCGACGGCGTGTGCGCGGAGGCGGACGGGCTGGAGATCGACGAGTCGCTGCTCACCGGCGAGGCCGACCCCGTCGTCAAACGCCCAGGCGACCAGGTGCTGTCCGGCAGCTTCGTGGTCGCGGGCGGCGGCGCCTTCACGGCCGCCAAGGTCGGCCGCGAGGCCTACGCCGCCCGGCTCGCCGAGGAGGCCTCCCGCTTCACGCTCGTCCACTCCGAGCTGCGCACCGGCGTCTCCACCATCCTCAAGTACGTCACCTGGATGATGGTCCCGGCGGCCGTCGGGCTCGTCATCACCCAGCTCGTCGTCAAGAACGACGACCTGAAGGACGCAGTGGGCCGCACGGTCGGCGGGATCGTGCCGATGGTCCCCGAGGGGCTGGTGCTGCTCACCTCGGTCGCCTTCGCGATCGGCGTCATCCGGCTCGGCCGCAAGCAGTGCCTGGTGCAGGAGCTGCCCGCCATCGAGGGCCTGGCCCGCGTCGACACCGTCTGCCTGGACAAGACCGGCACGCTCACCGAGGGCGGGATGGACGTCGGCGAGCTGCGGCCGCTCGACGGGGCCGACGAGTCGTACCTGCGCAAGGTGCTCGGCGCGCTCGGCGAGTCCGACCCGCACCCCAACCCCTCACTCCAGGCGATCATCGACGCCTATCCGGACAGCGAGGACTGGCGCTGCGTCGAGTCGCTCCCGTTCTCCTCCGCCCGCAAGTACAGCGGGGCCGCGTTCAGCGAGGGCGACGGCGAGACCAGTACCTGGCTGCTGGGTGCCCCCGACGTGCTGCTCGCCCCCGGCGACCCGGCCCTGGCCGAGACCGAGCAGCTGAACGAGCAGGGGCTGCGCGTGCTGCTGCTGGCCCGCGCGCACCGCGACCTGGACGACTCCGAGCCGGCCCGGGGCGCCCGCCCCACCGCCCTGGTCGTCCTGGAGCAGCGGCTGCGGTCCGACGCGGCCGAGACCCTGCGCTACTTCGCCGAGCAGGACGTCCGGGCCAAGGTCGTCTCCGGAGACAACGCGGTGTCGGTCGGCGCGGTCGCCGGGAAGCTGGGGCTGGACGGTACGGCGGTGGACGCGCGGCGGCTGCCCGCCGACGGGCCGGAGCTGGCGCGGGCCCTCGACACGGGCACCGTCTTCGGGCGGGTCACCCCGCAGCAGAAGCGGGACATGGTCGGCGCGCTCCAGTCGCGCGGGCACACGGTCGCGATGACCGGGGACGGGGTGAACGACGTCCTCGCCCTGAAGGACGCGGACATCGGGGTCGCCATGGGCTCCGGTTCGGAGGCCACCCGGGCGGTGGCCCAGATCGTGCTGCTGGACAACAGCTTCGCGACACTGCCCTCGGTGGTCGCCGAGGGCCGCCGGGTGATCGGCAACATCACGCGCGTGGCGACCCTGTTCCTGGTGAAGACGGTCTACTCGGTGCTGCTGGCGCTGCTGGTGGTGTGCTGGCAGGTCGAGTACCCGTTCCTGCCGCGGCACCTGACCATGCTCTCCACGCTCACGATCGGCATCCCGGCCTTCTTCCTGGCCCTGGCGCCGAACACGGAGCGGGCCAGACCGCACTTCGTCCGCCGGGTGATGCGGTACGCGATCCCCGGGGGCGTGCTGGCGGGCCTGGCGACCTTCGTCACGTACCTGCTCGCCCGCCACCACTACAGCGGGTCCGGCGCGCTGGAGGCGGAGACGAGCGCGGCCACCCTGACCCTGTTCCTGATCTCCATGTGGGTACTGGCGATCATCGCCCGCCCCTACACCTGGTGGCGGGTGGCCCTGGTGGCCGCGATGGCCGTGGCCTTCCTGTTCGTCCTCGTCGTCCCGGCCCTGCAGCACTTCTTCGCGCTGCGGCTGGTCGGGATCGCGATGCCGTGGACGGCGGTCGGCGTGGCGGTGGTGGCGGCGGCCGTCCTGGAGTACCTGTGGAGGTGGGTCGGCCGCCGCTTCCCGGACTAGGCGTTACTGCACGTCGACGTAGTCACCCGCGGCGCTGACCGACGGGGTGGTCGAGGTGCCCGCGAAGGAGAAGCGCCAGTAACCGTCGTAGTTCGCGGTGGTGGTGGTCTTCAGGTTGCCGTACGAGTCGGTGGACACCGTCTTGACCGTGGTGTAGGTGGTCGTACCCGACTTGCGGAACTGGAGCTTGACCGGCTGGCTCGCGTAGCCGTGGTACGCGTGGTCCTCCCAGTTGGCGCGGGACAGCTTGCCGGTCACCGTGAGGGTCTTGCCCTTGCCGACCGGCTCGGGGCCGGCGTTGACCGTGAGCTGGGAGTAGCGCTGCACCAGGGTGCTGCCGAGGCCGCTCTGGTCCTTGTAGCCGACCTTGCTCATGTCGGCGGGGTTGTCCTGGTTCTGGCCGTTGAAGGCGACCGCCTCGGCGGCCACGCCCCAGGAACCGGCCCAGGCGTTCTTCAGGTCCCCGTCGGCCGGGTAGATGTCGACGGTGCCCTTGCAGGTGGCCGTCGTCGCGGAGGTGGCGGTGCAGGTCGCCGGGTTGTCGCCGTACAGCTCGGCGGTCGGGGTGTCGTACGAGCCCTTGTAGAGGTAGGCGTCGCTGTAGAAGTCGCTCGCGGCGATGTTCACGTCGGAACCGTGCGTCAGCGTGTACGAGTAGCTGGCGCTGACCTCGTTGGTGGTGCCGACCTTGATCGCCTTGGCGATCGTGACGTTCGAGAAGCTGGCGTTCAGCGTGTACGGGGTGCCCGAGTCACCGGTGGCGTGAGCGGCCGGGACTGCGAGGGCGGAGAGGGCCAGGGCGCCGGAGACGGCGGCCACGGTGGCACGTATGCGCATGTGCGTTCCCCAAGAGGGAGGAGTGATCGTCGAGTCGGTCGACTCGCGTGATCAGATCCGCGAAGCACGCCGGGGGTTGTACCGCAAGACCGCTTTCCGGCCGGATTTGGGACGTCGATTACCCGTGCATGGCACAAGTGAGAAGAAACGTTCCGGCCCCGGGAGCGGCATCCGCTCCCGGGGCCGGCCCGGTGTGGCTCACTTCACGGACGCTTACTTCACGTCGACGAAGTCACCCGCGGCGCTGACCGCCGGGGTGGTCGTGGTGCCCGCGAAGGAGAAGCGGTAGTAGCCGTCGACCGTGGCCTTGGCCGTCGTCTTCAGGGCACCCGTGGAGTCCGACTTGACGGTCTTCAGCGTGGTGTAGGTGCTGGAGCCCTTCTTGCGGAACTGGAGCTTCACGGACTGGCCGGTGTAGCCGTGGTACTTGTGGTCCTCCCAGTTGGCGCGGGAGAGCTTGCCCGTGACGGTGAGGGTCTTGCCCTTCTTCACCGGCTCCGGGGCGGCGTTGACCGTCAGCGTGGAGTTGCGCTGGACCAGGGTGGTGCCGAGGCCGTCGACCTGCACGACCTCCTTCTCGGAGTCGATGTCGAGCGCGACGCCCGCACCGTGCCAGGTCCCGGCCTGCGTGTTGCGCAGCTTCAGGTCCGCGTCGGTCTCCCGCGGGTCGAGCACGATCGTGCCCTTGCAGTCGGCGGTCGTCTTCGTGGTGGCCACGCAGACGCCGGGCGCGTCGCCGCCGGCGGCGTTGTCCGGGGTGACGGACGAGCCGTGGTAGATGAGCGGGACGCTGAGGAACCCGTCCGCGTCGATGTCGACGTCGGCGCCGTGGGTCAGGGTGTAACTGACCGGGACGGCGACCTTGTTGGTGGTCCCGACCTTGATCGCCTTGGCGATCTTGAAGTGGGAGAAGGTGACGTCCAGGTCGCCCTCCGCCGGGGAGGCGGCGACGCCGGCCTTGCCGGACGCGGCGTGCTGCAGGAGGACCTTGGCGAGGTCCGCGCGGTGGGCGGACGCACCGCCGTCGGCGGCCTGTGCGGCCGGCACGACGAAGGCGGAGAGGGCCAGGGCGCCGGAGACGGCGGCCACGGTGGCGCGAAGACGCATGTGTTGTCCCTGAGTGGAAGTGGTGCCGGGGTGCGGCCGGTCACTGCACGTCGACGTGGTCGCCGGCGGCGCTGACCGCGGAGGTGGCGGAGTTGCCCGCGAAGGAGAAGCGGTGGTGACCGTCGGCCGTGGCGGTGGTCTTCAGCTTGCCCTTGAGGGGAAGGGGGGTGGTCTGCTGCCGCTTACTTCACGTCGACGAAGTCACCGGCGGCGCTGACCGCGGAGGTGGTCGAGGTGCCCGCGAAGGAGTACCGGTAGTACCCGTCCGCGGTGGCCTTGACCGTGGTCTTCAGGCGGCCCCTGGAGTCCGTCTTGACGGTCTTCAGCGTGGTGTACGTGTTCGAGCCGCTCTTGCGGAACTGGAGCTTCACGGACTGGCCGGTGTAGCCGGAGTACGTGCCGCCGTTCCAGTTGGCGCGGGTGAGGGCGCCCGTGACGGTGAGGGTCTTCCCCTTCTTCACCGGCTCGGGGGAGGCGTCGGCCGTCAGCTTGGCCAGCCGCTGCGCCTGGAAGGTCTTGGCGTTCTCCTTCTTGACGTAGTTGGTGTCGTTGCCCTGGGCGATCGCCCAGACCTTCCAGCTGCCGGCCACCTCGTTGATGAGGTTCTTACCGGCCGACAGGGTGTACGTCGCCTTGCAGTCCGCCTTGGTGGCGCTGACCTCGGTGCAGACGGAGCGCTTGTCGGAGGTGTTGGCGACGGCACCGCTGTCGGAGTGCTCGATGTCCTTGCCGTGGTACAGGATCGCCTGGGCCCAGGCGATGCCCGAGTCGTCGGTGGCGGTGAAGGACACCGTGATGGTCTTGGTCCCGGACGCGCTGACCACGACGGGCTTGCCGCCGTTGACCACGACGTTCGAGATCTTGGTGTCACCGCGGTGGGCGTCCGCCGCGTGCGCGGCCGGAACGGCCAGAACGGACAGCGCCAGGGCGCCGAGGACGGCCGTGCCGGCGACTCGCATACGCATGGGTGTGTCTCCCCGTGATCATGAAGCTGATTTCGCATGATCAGATCAACGGCACACACCAGAGGTTGTACGGGATCTTCACCTTTTCCCGGCTGTGCGGAACGTCACCTCAGTCGAACCAGCGGTCCCGGGCCAGTTCCGCCGTCCGGGACGGGTCCTCCAGGAGCGCGGCCACCTCGAACCGGCGCGGCCACTGCCCCGCCGCCCAGGCCAGGCCGGCGGCGACGCCCTCCAGGGTGGCCGCGTGCAGCACCCCGTCGTCGGTCAGCCGCCAGTCGATCTCCACGCCGTCCACGACCAGTTCCTCGTGCTCGACGTACGTCCCGGGCGTCCGCGGCCCGAGCAGCACCCGCACCGCGTCCGGTACGCCGTGCTCGGCCCCCTCGGAGTGCACCTCGCCGGTGACGGACTCGCTCAGCCGCCGCACCTGGAACAGCTCGGCCAGCTCGGCGGCCCGCGCGGGCCTGACCGGCAGCAGCGGCACACCGGAGGTGAACGGCAGCAGGTCCGGCGAGTCGACCACGACCGCCGCACCGGCGTCCACGACCTCCACCCGCCCGTCGACCACGGCCCGCAGCTCGTCCGGCAGGGTCACCTGCTCGGGGTCCAGCTCCGCCAGCGCGCTGTACAGCCCGTGCAGTTGGGCGGGCGTCACCGGGCGGTCCGGGTCCGCGAGCCGGTCCAGCAGCTCGGCGGCCCCGCCGGGCTCGTCCAGCAGCGCGCCGACCGAGGTGCGCACGCCGAGCGCCCGCAGCACCTGCTCGTCCTCGAACCCGGTGGCGTCGGCCTCGTCGTACAGGCCGTGCAGCAGCGGATCGCCGCCGGCGGCCAGCAGTCCGGCCGGGCGCCGCCCGTCGAGCACCGGGTGCCCGCGCAGCCACCACGCGGTGTACGGCCGTACGACCTCGTGGGTGCCGTCGGGGAGCAGGATCCGCACGGGCTGGGTGAGGGCGTCCCGCAGCGGCGGCCGGGCCAGCAGGGCGAGCACCTCGGGCCAGTGGTCGTCGTCCACCAGGTCCAGGTCGCGCACGGCGACGAGTTCGGTGGCGACCGGCGGTACCGGGCTGTCCGGGAACCGGTCGAGGATGTCCTCGCACCACACGTCGACGGCGTCCAGCAGGCCGGCGTCGTCCGGTTCGGCGTAGTCGCCGTCCCGCGGCTCCAGTTCGTCCGGGTCGAGGACGACATCGGTGGCGCGGACCAGCGCGAAGTCGGCGAGCACCCCGCACGCGGCGAGCGGCTGCTCGCCCCACTTCTCCGCCAGCTCGGCGTCCACGGCGGCGAGTTCACCCTCCCGGATGACCCGGGCGAAGGGACTGCCGGGGAACACCAGCTCACCGGCGGGGGCGAGTTCCCCGTCCTCGTCGGGCAGCGCGAGCGCGCCCAGCCAGGGCTCCTCCCCCGGTTCCAGGCCGGCGTCCCGCACGAGCCCGAGGACCGTGTCGGCCAGCTCCTCGGCGTCGGGCGCGTCCTCCTCCCAGGCGAGGCCGCCGTCGTCCTCCAGGGAGGCGGCCACGGCGGCCCGCACCTGCGGGGTGGTCAGCACCGCACGCGGGGTGGCGGGCAGTGCGCCGAGCTTCTCCAGCAGCGGGTGCGCGGCGTCCGCGTGGGCCACCTTCAGCCCGAGCCGGCCCAGTACGCCCGGGTCGATGCGGGCGGCGTCCGGGGCGGGCAGCAGCACCTGCCGGGGCCCGATCGTCGTCCGGCCTCCCCCGGATCCGAAAGCCTGGGAGGTGCCCCCGGCGAGTGGCACCGGCAGGCCCGACAGCCGCTCGGGGTCGACCCCGGCGAGGCTGTCGTACAGCCGCCACCACCACTGCGGCTCCTTCTCCAGTCCGGCGAGCCGGTCGACGGCGTCGGCGAGGGGCAGCCGGGCGACCCCGAGGGTGCGCAGCTCCACGCGCCGCTCAAGTCCGGCCGGGAGCAGGGTGGGCAGCACCTCGGCGAGCACCCGGACGGTGCCGGCCCCGGCGCCCTCCACGACCTCGGCGTCCCGGGGCCGCAGTGCCTGGGGCAGCTCGTCGTCGTCCGTGCCCTCGGCGGCCGGGGGCAGGAAGGCGGTGCGCGGCAGCCGCTCCAGCACGGCCTGGCGCAGCGCCCCGTCCAGCTCCGCCTTGCCCAGCGGCCCGGGGACGAGGTCGATGACGCCCTCGCCCACCGGCCGCCAGGCGGCGAGCAGTTCGGCGTAGGCGTCGGCCGCGCGCTGCACCAGGAAGTCGGTGAGCGGGCCGGGGGCCGCGTGCCGGCGGGTGGTGTCCAGCGGGAACGAGGCGATGAGCAGCGCGGGCATGCCGAGCGGTTCGTCGCTCGGGGTGGGGGCGTGCAGGACCGGGGTGGTGCGGGGCCTGGCCGGGGCGCCGTAGGCGTCGACGGGTACGGCCCAGGTCACCGACCAGTGCGGGCGCAGCCGTTCCTCGACCGGGCGGTCGGCGAGGAGGTCGGGGGTGAGCGGCCCGTGGGCGGACGCGGTGCGCCAGTTGGTGATGCCGTCGCGGGAGTCCTCCACGACCGTGAAGGCGCCGTCGGTACGCCGGCCGAGCGTGCGGGGGGCCTCCTCGCCGATCTCCACGACGACCTCCGCCAGCCCCGGCAGGGCCAGCAGCAGGGCGTCGTCGATGCCGGAGAGCAGCCGCTCGGCGAGGTCGGCGGCGGCGGCGTCGCGCAGGGGCAGGATGACGGCGGTGTCGTACGGCTCCGGGGCGGTGCCCTCGGCGGCGAACGGCAGCCGCAGCAGGGGCACGTGGCCGTCCCGGCGCCGCACCTCGTCCCCCAGCCCGGGGCTGTGCCGGGCCACGTCGGAGGCCAGCTCCCGGGCCTCGGCCAGCGACCAGCGCACGCCCCCGTGCCGTCCCACGATCGCCGGTTCGTCGGTGACGGCGAGGACGGCGGCGAAGCCGACGCCGAACCGGCCGACGGCGCTGTGGGTGGCCTCCGCGTCCCGCTTGGCGGAGGCCCGCAGGGTGGACAGCGACTCGACACCGGCCGCGTCGAGCGGGGCGCCGGTGTTCGCGGCCACGAGGACGCCGTCGCGGAGGGTGAGCCGCAGGCGGCCCGGCACGCCCGCGCGGGCGGCGGCGTCGGCGGCGTTCTGGGCGAGCTCCACGACGAGGCGGTCCCGGTACCCGCCGAGCACGAGGTCCTCCTCGGCGTTGGCGTCCTCCCGGAACCGGGCGGGGCTGGTCGCCCAGGCGTCGAGCACCCCGCGACGCAGACGGGCGGTGCCGAAGGGGTCGGCGCCCTCGGCCGCCGGCCGCACGAACTTGCTCACGTTGACTCTCCTCTACGACGTGAGACCGAAGGTACAGCGCGGAGCCGGGGGGCAATCAACGCGGACCGGGAGGGTATGCGGTAGTGACCATCCGTTGGCACGAAGATGCCGTCGCACGAAAGTGGTGCCCTCCCATGCCCGAGACACAGGACGTCGTCGAGCTGATCCTCCAGGACCACCGGCGTATGGAGGACCTTTTCCGGCTGATGCGCAGCGTGGAAGAGGACCGGACCGCCGCCCTGGAGGAGTTCGCCGATCTGCTGGTCGCGCACGCGCTGGCCGAGGAGGCCAAGGTCTATCCCGCCCTCAAGCGGTACAAGAACATCGACGACGAAGAGGTCGAGCACGGCGAGCACGAGCACGACGAGGGCAATCAGGCCCTCCTGGACCTCCTCCAGGTGCAGGAGGTCGGCTCCGAGGAATGGGACGAGAAGCTGGAGGCGCTGGTGGAGGCGGTCACCCACCACGCCGACGAGGAGGAGCGCACCATCCTCAACGGTGCCCGCGAGAACGTGGCGGCGGAGCGGCGCGCGGAGCTGGGCGCGGCGTTCTGGGAGGAGCGTGAGCGCCGGCTGAAGTCCGGCTGCGGCTCCCTCGACAACGTGCGCCGCATCGTGGAGTCCTCCTGACCCGCGCTCCGGGGCCGGGCTCTCACGGGCCCGGCCCGGGGTCCGGCCGCACGGCACGGCCGAGGCCCGCCCGGGCCGCCTCCAGCTGCGCGGCGAACGCGATGCCCAGGAACAGGGCGACGCCGGTCAGGGCACCATGCCCGGCACGATCTGCTCGTCCCCGGTCATGTCCCGGGTCTGCGGGACGTGCACCACCGTGCCCATGTCCGGGGTCCCTCCTCACCCGTGGCCGCGGCCGGCCGACGGCGCGGGGTCCGGGTGGTTGCCGGGGCCGCCGCCCGGTCCCGCCAGCGGGGTCGGGGAGAGGGCCGTGGGTTCCTCACCCGGTTCGAGCAGGGTGTCCGCCGCCCCGACGATCAGCGGGTCGGGGGTGCCGACCGCCTCGGGGTCCTTGGCCGGGTAGTCGAAGCGGTCCAGGAGGCTGCGCATCGCCTCCAGCCGGCCCCGCCGCTTGTCGTTGTTCTTCACGACCGTCCAGGGGGCGTGGGCGGTGTCGGTCGCCCGGAACATGTCGACCTTGGCCGCGGTGTAGTCGTCCCAGCGGTCGAGGGAGTCCAGGTCGGTGGGGGACAGCTTCCAGCGGCGCACCGGGTCGACCTGCCGGATCGCGAACCGGGTCCGCTGCTCGGCGCGGGACACCGAGAACCAGAACTTAACCAGCAGGACGCCGTCGTCGGTGAGCAGCCGCTCGAACAGCGGCGCCTGCCGCAGGAACTGCCGGTACTCGGCCTCCGAGCAGAAGCCCATGACCCGCTCGACCCCGGCCCGGTTGTACCAGGACCGGTCGAAGAAGACCATCTCGCCGCGGGCCGGCAGGTGCGTCACGTACCGCTGGAAGTACCACTGCCCCGCCTCCCGCTCGGTCGGCTTGTCCAGCGCCACCACGCGGGCCCCGCGGGGGTTCAGCCGCTCGGTGAACCGTTTTATGGTGCCGCCCTTGCCGGCCGCGTCCCGCCCCTCGCAGACCACGACGATCCGCTGCCCCGTCTCCCGCACCCAGCGCTGGAGCTTGAGCAGCTCGATCTGCAGGATCCGCTTGGTCCGCTCGTACTCGCGCCGGCCGACCCGGTGGTCGTAGGGGTGGTTCTCCCGCCAGGTCCCGACCGGCCGGCCGCCGGCGTCCAGCAGCACCGGCCGCTCCGGCTGCCGGTCGTCCACCTCGAACCCCCGCAGCAGGTCGTCCTCGCGCACCGTGCCGCGGGTCCGCTCCGCCTCCGTCGCCTGCTCGTGCTCGGCCACGCCACTGCCTCTCCGCCTCGCCTCGCCCGGGGCCGGGCGCACCCCGGTCTCCTCACACGTGCCCGCCCAGCCGGGTCCCAGACGCCTGTACCGTCGCTGGGGTCGTTCCTCCGTACCGCGCGAGACAGGAAGGCGATCACATGCCCGAACTGCGCCTGGGACCACTGCTCAGGTACACCGACGGCGCCCGCGCGACCGTGTGGGTGGAGACGAGCCGGCCCTGCACGGTCGAGGTGCGCTGCTCCGACGGCGCGGCCGGCACGGCCCCCACCTTCCAGGTGTCCGGGCACCACTACGCGCTCGTCACGGTCACCGGACTGGAACCGGGCACCTCGCCCTCCTACGAGGTGTTCCTGGACGACACCGCGGTGTGGCCCCTGCCCGACTCCCGCTTCCCGCCCTCCGTCATCCGCACCCCCGGCGCCGGCGACGCCGTCCGCGTCACCTTCGGCTCGTGCCGCTGGGCCGCGCCCCCGGCGGACGGCACGGACCCGGTCGGCCCCGACGCCCTCGACACCCTCGCCACCCGCCTTGCGGCCGACCCCGGCGCCGAGCGCCCCGACGTCCTGCTGCTCCTGGGCGACCAGGTGTACGCCGACGAGACCTCCGAGGAGACCCGGCGCTGGCTGGCCGCCCGCCGCGACCTCGACCGGCCGCCCGGCGCGCAGGTCACCGACTACGAGGAGTACTGCCACCTCTACTACGAGTCCTGGCTCGACCCGGAGGTGCGCTGGCTGCTGTCCACCGTGCCCAGTTTCATGATCTTCGACGATCACGACATCGTGGACGACTGGAACACCTCCGCCTCCTGGCTCGCCGACATGCGCACCACCGACTGGTGGCAGGAACGGCTGCTGAGCGGCCTGATGTCGTACTGGGTCCACCAGCACCTCGGCAACCTCTCCCCCGCCGAACTCGCCGACGACCCGACCTGGGCCGCCGTCCGCGCCACCCCGGACGGTACGAAGGCGCTGCGCGCCCTGGCCGAACAGGCCGACGCCGACTCCGCGTCGGTCCGCTTCAGCTACCGGCGCGACTTCGGCCGGGTCCGGGTGGTGATGGTCGACTCCCGGGCCGCACGGGTCCTGGAGGAGGGCCACCGCTCCATGCTGGACGCGGGCGAGGCCGCCTGGCTGCGCCGGCAGGTCCTCGCCGACGAGGGGGCCTACGACCACCTCCTCATCGGCACCTCCCTGCCCTGGCTGCTGCCGCACCTGGTGCACGACACCGAGAGCTGGGACGCCGCCCTGTGCGCCGGGGAGCGCGGCGACCGCTGGGCCCGCTTCGGCGAGTGGCTGCGCCGCGGGGCCGACCTGGAGCACTGGGCGGCCTTCCCCCGCTCCTTCGCCGGCCTCGCGGGCCTCATCGCCGACGTCGCGGCGGCGCCGGGCGCCCCGGCCAGCGTGTGCGTGCTGTCCGGGGACGTGCACCACGGTTACGTCGCCGAGGCGACCTGGCGCTCCGGCGACCTCGGCATACCCGTCGTCCAGCTCACCTGCTCACCCGTGCACAACTCCGTGCCGGCGGCCATGCGGATCGGATTCCGCGTCGGCTGGAGCGCGCCGGCCCGCGTCCTGGGCCGCCTGCTCGCCCGGCACGGGCGCTGCGCGCGGCTGCCGGTGCGGTGGCGCAAGCGGGGCGGGCCGTGGTTCGGCAACCAGCTGATGACGCTGACGCTGCGGGGCCGTTCGGCCCACCTGCGCCTGGAGGTCACCGACGAGGAGCCGCGCCTCCACACGGTCCACGAGAGCAGCCTCACCGGCTAGCGCCGGGCGGCGTACGACACGAACTCCGTCCAGGTGGAGGGGGCGACGGTGAGGAGGGGCCCGTCGTCCTGCTTGGAGTCACGGATGTGGATGGTGGCGGGGGTGGGGGCGAGGGCCCAGTCCAGGCCCACTTCGACGCAGGAGTCACCGTCGGGGCCGTCGCTGTAGCTGCTCTTGAACCAGGTCAGGCCGACTTCGACGCAGGAGTCGCCTTCACTGCCGCTGCTGTAGCTGCTCTTGAACCAACGGATCATGTTGCCCCCAGCAGTTGCTCGATAAAGGACGTCGACTCACGCGGAGTGAGCGCCTGAGCCCGGATGATGCCGTAGCGCAGCTCAAGGATACGGAGGTGCTTGGGTTCCTCGACCGGTCGGCCGTTGGCCAATGCGGGCGACCGTCCTACGGCTGATCCGTCGGCGAACTTCAGCATCTCGATGCTCCCGTCCACTCCGGCATGCTCCTGGCGGTCCATCGGCATGACCTGAAGCTCGACATTCCGCAACTTAGCGGCTTCCAGCAGGTGTTCCAGCTGGCTACGCAACGCCTCCCGCCCACCCAGAGGCCGCCGCAGGGTCCACTCTTCCACGACGAAGCTGATTTCGGGGGCAGGGTCCCGCTTGAAGACGGACTTGCGAGCCATGCGTGCCGTCACGTACCGCTCGATCTCGGTGTCGCTGTACGCCGGGCGCCGCATCATCAGGAGGGCACGCGCGTACTCCGGCGTCTGCAACAACCCATGGATGCTGAGCGGATCGTAGAGCTGAATCTCCACAGCCACCGCCTCCCGCTCCGCCAGCGCCCGAACCTTCTTCGGATACCGGACCTTCTCCACGTCCTCCTTCATCGCGGCGAGCAACCCACCCGCGTCCAGGAGCTTGTCCGCCTTGTCGAGGTACTCCGGTCGCGGGATCCGCTTGCCGGACTCGATCTTGTAGACCATGTCCTCGCTGTACCCGACCGTCCTGGCGAACTCGGCCGCGCGCATACCCAGCGCCTCGCGGCGCAGCCTCAGCTGGCGACCCACCGTGGCGATGACGGCGACGCCCCACTCGTCATCCGGTTCGACCTCCCACCCCGGCTCCTCTTCCTCACTCACACCGCACCCCCTGGTCGACAGGACCGGACATCACAGGACGAGCGACGGACAGTGACCCTACGCCACCTCTCCGTCACTGTTCACAGGTAGCAGTCTCCGCCACTCTGAGTGATGTGAACCAGGAAATCTCCACCCACATCTCCACCCCCGTCCCGCACCTCGCGCTCCGTCTCTCCCCCACACCCCGGGGGGCCCGGCTGGCCCGGCTGCTCGCCAGGGAGCAACTCCGCTCCTGGGGCCTCCCCCTGGAACCGGCGGAGCTGATCGTGGCCGAGCTGGCGGCGAACGCGGCCACGCACGGCCGTGTGGCCGGGCGGGACTTCCGGCTGATGATGTATGCCGTCGGGGACCTGCTCCGCATCGAGGTGACGGACACGCGTGGTGACCGCCTTCCGGAGGCCCGGCGGCCCGCGCCGGACGCCGACGGCGGACGGGGGCTGTGGCTCGTGGACGCGCTGGCGGAGCGCTGGGGTACGGCGCCCGGGCCCGCACCGCGCAAGACGGTGTGGGCCGAGGTGCGCGTGAAGGCTCAGGAGTGGCCGAGCTCCGCCGTCTCGTCGTCGGTCTCCGGGACCGAGCCGGAGTCGCGGGCCGGGCGGAGCGGGAAGGGGTCGACGCGGGTCTCGTCGATGACCGGCGAGGCGGGCTGCGGGGGCTTGGGCATGACCGCCGCCTCCGAGTGGCCGCCGCAGCCGTAGGCCAGCGAGACCACGTGGCCGTCCGCCGGCGAGAACTCGTTGGCGCAGACGCCGAAGGCCTGGCCGAGGGAGCCGCCGATGGGCACGAGGAAGCCGCAGCTCACGCAGGGGGCGGGGGCCGCCTGGGCCATGGGGGTCTTCGGGCCGAAGGCCTCCTCCCAGCGGTCCGCGGCGGCGCGCAGGCCGTAGCGGGACAGGACGCGCGCGCGGCGCATGCCGAGTTCCTCGGCCAGGGACGTGAGGGAGCCGCGCAAGGGGGTCGGCTGGACGGCGGGCGTGCCCGGGGTGACGTCCGCGTCCTCGGCCTCCGCCAGTTCCCGGATCTCCTCGGAGACGGCCGAGTTCGGCGGCGGCTCCTCCTCGCCCGTGTAGCCGGGCTCCAGGCGCAGGTCCTCCTGGTCGGTGGGGAGCAGGTCGCCGGGGCCGAGGTCGCCGGGGCGCAGGCGCTCGCTCCACGGGACCCACTCGGGGGCGAGCAGGGCGTCGGGGCCGGGCAGCAGCACGACCTCGTCCAGGGTGACGAGCTTGGCGCGGGAGGCGCGGGCCACCGTCACGGCCCAGCGCCAGCCCCGGTAGCCCAGTTCCCCGCACTCGAAGAAGTGCGTGACCACGCGGTCGCCCTCGGACACCAGGCCGGCGTGCTCGCCGACCACGCCGGGCGCGGCGGCCTCCTCGGCGGCGGCGCGGGCGAGGTCGACGGCCTCGGCGCACAAGCGGTCGGGGGTGCGGCTTCGCGTGGTCGCTGCGCTCACAGGTATCGCTTCTCTCCTACGCCGTCTCGTCGAGTGCGGCTGCCTCCGGCGGTTTCGCCGACGGAGCGGACCTGGGGACCGCATCGACGTCTGCATCCGCGCGCCTGGGCGCACCTCTGCCATCCATTCTGCGTTATGGCTGAGATAGGCACGCTACACCGGACGGGATTCGTGGATTTTCCCACCCGCCCCCTGCCTGGGCCGACCGGGGCCGTACGCGGCCACGCGCGCCGTGTCCGCGCTATCCGGCGGCATCTCGGGGCACTATGAACGTCGTGGCAGCCGCGGACAGGGCGAGTGGTCGGGGCGGCGGTTCGGGCCGGGTGGGCGGTGCCGTCCGCGCGGTCGGCCGTGCCCTGCACCGCCCGTTCACCGGCCCGGCACGGATCGTCCGCAGGGTGACGCACGCGCACGGGGCGGGCGAGTCGGGCCTGGGCAAGCTGATCGAGCTGCACGCGGTGAACGGCGCCGGGGACGTCATGGTCACGGTGGCGCTGGCGTCCACGGTGTTCTTCTCGGTGCCGACGGACGAGGCGCGCGGGCGGGTCGCCCTGTACCTCGCCATCACCATGGCCCCGTTCACGGTCCTCGCCCCCGTCATCGGCCCCCTGCTGGACCGGCTGCCGCACGGGCGGCGGGCCGCGATGGCCGGGGCGATGCTGGCGCGGGCGCTGCTCGCGCTGGTGATCTCGGGGGCGGTGGCGAGCGGCAGCCTGGAGCTGTACCCGGCCGCGCTGGGAGTGCTGGTGGCGTCGAAGGCGTACGGCGTGGTGCGCAGTGCCGTCGTACCGCGGCTGCTGCCGCCGGGGTTCTCGCTGGTGAAGGCCAACTCCCGGGTCACGCTCGCCGGGCTGCTGGCCACCGGTGCCGCCGCGCCGGTCGGGGCGGGCCTGCACGCGCTCGGCGATCCGTGGCCGCTGTACGGGGCCTTCGTGATCTTCGCTGCCGGGACGTTTCTGTCGTTCTCCCTGCCGCCCGCGGTGGACTCGGCGAAGGGCGAGGACGTCGCGCTGCTCGCGGCCGACGAGCAGCACCTGCGCGGGCCGTGCCGGGAGCAGGCGAAGCGGCCGGGGCTGCGGACGGTCGGGCCGGCCGTCACGCACGCGCTGGGCGCCAACGCCGCCCTGCGCTGCCTGTCCGGCTTCCTGATCTTCTTCCTCGCCTTCCTGCTGCGCGAGCACCCGCTGACCGGGGAGAGCGCGGCGGTGTCGCTCGGGATAGTCGGGGTGTCGGCGGGCGCGGGCAATGCCCTGGGCACGGCGGTGGGGGCCTGGCTGCGGTCCCGCGCCCCGGAGATCATCATCGTGGCCGTCGTCGTGGTCGTGCTGGGCGCGGCGATCGTCGCCGCCGTGTTCTTCGGGGCGTTCCTGGTGGCCTGTCTGGCCGCGGTCGCCGGGTTCGCGCAGGCGCTGGCCAAGCTGGCGCTGGACGCCCTGATCCAGCGGGACGTGCCGGAATCGGTGCGCACCTCGGCGTTCGCCCGCTCGGAGACGTTGCTGCAGATGGCGTGGGTGTTCGGCGGCGCGGTCGGCATCGTGATGCCGCTCAACGGCACGGTCGGGCTGCTGGTCGGCGCCGCGTTCGTGGCCGTCGGCTGGCTGGGCACGCTGAAGGGGCTGCTCGCCTCCGCCAAGCACGGCGGCCGGGCCCGGCCGCAGCCCGCGTGAGGCCGGCGGTGACGTCGGCCGGCGTAACGAACCGGGCACGCCGCACCCCACGTGGGCGGAGGGCAGCGGGGGCCCGATAGCCTTCGGCCATGACCACGCTGCAATCCGTTGTGCGACGCCGCCGCGCCGTCGCCGTTGCCGGCGCCGTTTCCGCCGGACTGCTCGTCCTGTCGGCCTGTGACAAGCCGACGCCCGTCGCGACGATCACCGTCGGCAGGGACTCGGTCAATTCCGAGGCCCTCTGCTACAACGACGGCAAGCCGCTGGACGCCGAGTCGCTCAAGAAGTGCTCCAAGAAGGCCGGCGACGCCAAGTCGATCAAGGTCGGCCAGGACCAGACCGTCCGGATCGGCGTCGACCCCAAGATCGCGGACGCGGGCTGGGTCCTGCTGGTCAACGGCCGCCCGGCCGGCGACTTCAGCAAGGAGACGTACCGCACCATCCCGAGCAGCGTGTTCTTCAACGCCCAGTACGGCACGCAGGGCGAGACGAACACGCTCGCGGTCCAGATGGGCGAGGACAAGTCCAGGAAGGGCCTGTGGACCTTCAAGCTGAAGAAGGCCTGAGCACGACCCCCTTTCCGGTCCTCGTCGCCACCGCGGTCCCCGTCGAACGGGACGCGGTGGCGGGGGTGCTGCCCGGGGCGGCCGAGGAGATACGGCTGCCGGGCGGATCCCTGCGCCGTACGGCCGCCGGCCTCGACCTGCTCGCCGCCGGTGTCGGCCCGGCGCTCGCCGCCGCCACCACCGCCGGCGCCCTCACCGCCGCCGCGCTGGCCGGCCGCCCCTACCGCCTGGTCGTCTCGGCCGGGATCGGCGGCGGCTTCCTGCCGGGGGCGCCCGTCGGCTCCCTCGTCGTCGCCGACGCGATCACCGTGGCCGACCTGGGCGCGGAGACCGCCGACGGCTTCCTCCCGGTCACCGAACTCGGCTTCGGGACCGTCACCCACCGCCCGCCGGAATCACTCGTACGAGTCGTGTCCGAGGCCACCGGCGCCCGTACCGGCACGATCCTGACCGTCTCCACGGTGACCGGAACCGCCGCCCGCGCCGCCGCCCTGGGCGCCCGGCACCCCGGCGCGCTCGCCGAGGGCATGGAGGGCTTCGGGGTGGCGGAGGCCGCCGCCGCGCACGGGGTGCCCGTGCTGGAGATCCGCGCGGTCTCCAACCCGGTGGGTCCCCGGGACCGCGCCGCCTGGCGCATCGGGGACGCCCTCGCCGCCCTCGCCGAGGGCTTCGGGAAGCTCGCGCCCGCATTGGAGAGTTGGAACACGCATGACCAGTGAGCAGCAGTCCCTGCGGATCGCCTACTCCCCCTGTCCGAACGACACGTTCGTCTTCGACGCCCTCGCGCACGGCCGCGTACCCGGCGCCCCCGCGCTGGACGTGACCTTCGCCGACATCGACCTCACCAACGGCATGGCCGAGCGCGGCGAGCACGACGTGCTGAAGGTGTCGTACGCCGTCCTGCCGTACGTCCTCGACGAGTACGCGCTGCTGCCGTGCGGCGGTGCGCTGGGCCGGGGCTGCGGGCCGCTGGTGCTCACCAGGGAGGCGGACGCCGACTTGACGGGCCGTACGGTCGCGGTGCCGAGCGAGAAGTCGACCGCCTACCTGCTGTTCCGGCTGTGGGCCGCCGACACCCTTGGAATCGAGAGGGGCGGGCCCGCAGGGCCCTCGGTTGAGGGCGGTGGCGGGAGACGGGCGGGCGGCGTCGGCGAGATCGTGGTCATGCCGTTCCACGAGATCATGCCGGCTGTGCGGGACGGCAAGGTGGACGCCGGCCTGGTCATCCACGAGGCCCGGTTCACCTACCGGAACTACGGGCTGCACAAGCTCGCCGACATGGGCGAGCACTGGGAGATGACCACCGGGCTGCCGATCCCGCTGGGCGCGATCATCGCCAAGCGGTCGCTGGGCGCCGGGACGCTCGGCCGGCTCGCCGAGTCCGTCCGGGCCTCCGTACGGGCCGCCTGGGACGACCCGGAGGCCTCCCGGCCGTACGTCATGGCGCACGCCCAGGAGATGGACCCGGCCGTCGCCGACCAGCACATCGGGCTGTACGTGAACGAGTTCACGGCCGACCTCGGCGAGGACGGCTACGCGGCCGTGCGCGGGCTGCTCACGCGCGCGGCGGCCGAGGGACTCGTACCCGCACTGGGCCCCGAGGCGCTCGCCTTCCCCTGACAGCCACCCCGGCCGCACCACGCCGGACGGAGTCCGGCACAGCCGTCCACCGCCCGCGAAGCGGCGCACGGACGGCGGAAAGAAACGCCGCCGCCGTGCGCGGGCTGCTCACGCGCGCGGCGGGCCGAGGGACTCGTACCGCCCCTCGGCCCGGATGCGCTCGCTTTTCCCTGACGGGTGCTAGACGTCCAACTGGTCGGCGACCGCGCGGAGCAGGCCGGCGATCTTCTTGCCGGACGCCTTCTCCGGGTAACGGCCCTTCTCCAGCATCGGCGTGATGTTCTCAAGAAGGGTCGTCAAATCCTGCACGATCGAGGCCAGCTCGTCCGGCTTCTTGCGGGTGGCGGCGGCGACCGACGGGGTCGGGTCGAGCACGATCACCGAAAGAGCCTGGTCACCGCGTTGACCGGCGACGACACCGAACTCCACGCGCTGTCCCGGCTTGAGCGCTTCGACTCCGGCGGGGAGAACCGAGGAATGGACGAAGACGTCACCGCCGTCGTCGCGGGAGAGAAAGCCGAAGCCCTTCTCACTGTTGAACCACTTGACCTTGCCGGTAGGCACGTCTGTCCTCGTCCTCGTACTCGTCGGGAAAACTACTTCGGAAACGGCTCTTGATAGCACTGGGGCGGGTCGACCATGACCCGCCGCCACCAAGCGCTACAAGGCTAATGGTCTTCGGGCGGGTGACAAGACGTTCCCTGGTTGTTCTCTCGCGCAGGGAACTACCCTGGTCGGGTGCGTGACAAAACCCAAACGAATTCCGCCGCACCCGGCGACCGGCTGATCCGCGCCGGTGCCGTCGTGTTCTTCATCGGTGCCGTGGCCACCCTCGTCACGGTGGCCCCGCTGTTCCTCGGAGCGAAACCCTTTCCGACCTACATGTTCGGTCTGAGCATGCTCATGGCCGTCGGATTCCTGGTGGCCGGCGCCGGTGTCCTGCGGTCCGTCGCCGCCGGACGGCGTCAGACGAGGGAGACGGCGCCGGGTGCCTCGCGGTAGCCGGTGAGCCACTCCGGGAAGTCGGACAGGTCGCCCAGCACGACGTCCGCGCCGGCCTCCCGCAGCTCGCCGGCCGGGCACGGGCCGGTCCCCACGGCGACCGAAAACGCACCTGCCGCGCGGGCTCCGCGGACGTCCCCGACGTGATCGCCGACGTACACGCCGGCGCCGTGTTCGCGCAGCGCCGCCGCCTTCTGCTCGGCCCACAGGTCGCCGACGACCACGTCCGGCTCGATGCCGAGGTGTGCCAGGTGCAGCCGGGCGTTCGGCTCGTACTTCGCCGTCACCACCATCGTCCGGCCGCCGGCCGCCCGCACCGCGTCGATCGCCTCCCGGGCGCCGGCCATCGCGGGCGTCGCGGCGATGGCTATGGAGGGGTACATCTCCCGGTACAGATCGGCCATCGCCGGCACGTCCTCGGCCGGGAACCAGTTGATCAGCTCCTCCGCGAGCGGGGGACCCAGCCGGGTCACCGCCAGGTCGGCGTCGATGAACGTCCCCGTCCGCTCGGCCAGCGCCGTGTAGCACGCACGGATGCCGGGCCGGGAGTCGATGAGGGTCATGTCGAGATCGAACCCGACGGTCAGCGAGGAGGCCATGGGGGACATTGTGCCGGGTGCCTCCGGCGGTTTCGGCCGGATCGGGCCGTGGAGGTGGCCGTGGCATTTCGGGTGCGGGCGCGTCGTGGCCGTTCGCGCAGTTCCCCGCGCCCCTGACCCAGCTGCCGCTCGCCCACCCGAGGGGCGCGGGGAACTGCGCGACCAGCCGACCACGCGCCCGCAACCGGACCACCGCCGCCACCCCCGCGGCGGCTAGCCGGCCTTCCGCTGGGAGCGCCAGACCAGGTAGGCCGCCGAGGCCAGGGCCGCGCCCCTGACCACCCACGGCCAGGTCTCGCCGACCGCGTCGTTCATGTGGCCCTGGGCGATCGGATCGCCCCAGCGGCCCTCACCCCGGCCCCACAGCCACACCAGCCCCGCCGCGACCGCCGTGCCGGGCAGGACCATCACGGCCCACTTGGTCTCCGCGGCCGTCAGCCGGCGCGAGCCGTAGGCGATCGCCCAGCCCAGGAGCAGCGCGAACCAGTTGCCGAGCACGGCCCCGGCGACCAGCGCGGCGGCGGCCAGGAGCAGCAGGGGGTTGGACCAGCCGGCGGCGGGGAGCGGAAGGAGACGGCGGCGCCGGGCGGGCGCGCCCTCCGGCACGGCTTCCGGCACGGCTTCCGGCGGGGCTTGCGCCGCGGGCTCGGTCCGCTCGGCGGGGGCCGCCTGCGGGGGGCGCTTGAGCAGTTCCGGGATCTCCACGCCGCCGACGAACCCCGGCACCGGGTCGGTGTCGCCCAGGGGGCTGCCGGTCCGCCACCAGTCCGGCGCCGCCGTGCCGTCCCCCAGCTCGTGCGCGGGAGCGAGGTGCGGCGGGGCCGCGGTGTCGCGCGGGGCGGGCGGTGCCGGCTCGGCGGGGCGCGGGCGCGGCACGACCCGGCGCAGCCCCTTGGGCCGCTGCTCCCGCGCCGGTTCCGGCGCCGCCTCCCGGGAGGACGGCTGGGCCGGTACGGCGGCGGGGGGCGGCTGCGGGCCGCCGCCGGTGCCGCCGGCCGCCGAGACCACCTCGTCCGGGGTGCCCAGACGGTCCAGGATGCGGCGGACGGCGGCGGGCGAGTCCACCGTGGTCTGCGCCCGGTGCCGGTCGATCTCGTTGCGCAGTTCCGACACGAGCCGCATCCGGGTCGCGGACGGCAGCTGCCGCTGCTGAGCGATGTCTCCGACGCGGCTCAGATACTCGTAGACGACCTGGTCGCTCTCGATCCCCACGGAACCCCTCCGGGGTGCGCCGACTGATACCCGGTGAGGACGGTACCGCTTCCCGCGGACGCCCCCGGCATGGGGAAGTCCGCTAACGTTGGCCGGATGAGCCCCGAGGCCCACTCAGCCCCTCGGTCCCTCGCGGAGGCGCTCCGCGCGCGGGACGACACGTCCCTGGCCGCGCTGCTGCGCAGCCGTCCCGACCTCATCACCCCCGTCCCCACCGATCTCACCCAGCTCGCCACCCGCGCCGGTACCCGAGCCTCGGTGCTGCGCGCGCTGGAACGGCTGGACCGGTTCGCGCTGCAGACGGCGGAGGCGCTGGCCGTGGCCCCGGACCCGGCGTCGTACGGCACCCTGCTCGGGCTGATGGCCGGGGACGGCGGGGACGAGACGGTGGCCGGCGCGTTGCCGCGGGCCCTCGCCACCCTGCGCGAACAGGCCCTGGTGTGGGGCGGGGACGACCGGCTGCGGCTGGTGCGGACCGCCCGCGAACTGCTCGCGCCGTCCCCCCAGCACCCGTCGCCGACCGGTCTCGGGCCGACCGTGCAGGAGGCCACCTCGGGCATGTCGCCGGGGCGGATCCAGGAGATCGTGACGGCGGCCGGGCTGCCGTCGACGCACGACTCGGTGTCCGCCGTGACCGCGCTGACCGGGCTGTTCACCCACCGCAAGAAGATGGCGAAGCTGCTCGCCGGGGCCCCGGAGGCGGCGCGCGAGGTGCTGACCCGGCTGGTGTGGGGGCCGCCGTACGGGCAGGTCACCGCGGAGCCGGCCGCGCACCTGCGCTGGCTGCTGGACCGCGGTCTGCTGCTGCCGACCGCGCCCGGGACGGTCGTCCTGCCCCGCGAGGTCGCCCTGCACCTGCGGGAGGGCCGCGCCCACCGGGCGCCCGAGCCGCTGCCGCCCGCCGTGGCGCCGGCCACGACGCACAGCCCCCAGGTGGTGGACGCCACCGCGGCCGGGCAGGCGTACACCGCGCTGGCCACCGTCGAGGAGCTGCTGAAGGACTGGGACGAGGGCGGCCCGGCGGTGCTGCGGGCGGGCGGGCTGAGCGTGCGCGACCTGAAGCGGACCGCCGTCGCCCTGGACGTGTCGGAGCCGGTCGCCGCCTTCTGGACCGAGCTGGCCTACGCGGCCGGCCTGATCGCCTCCGACGGCGAGGCCGACGAGCGGTACGCGGCCACCCCCGCCTACGACGAGTGGCTGGAGCTGCCGCCCGCCGAGCGCTGGGCCCGGCTCGCCCAGGCCTGGCTGCCGGCCACCCGGACGCCGGGGCTGGTCGGCGGGCGGGACGCCAAGGACCGGACGCTGTCGGCGCTCGGCCCGGGCCTCGACCGGTCCGCCGCGCCCGAGGTACGGCACCGGGTGCTGGCCCTGCTGGCCGGTCTGCCGCGGGGCGCGGCCCCGGACGCCGAGTCGGTGCTGGCCCGGCTGCGCTGGGAGCGCCCGCTGCGCGGTGCCCAGCGCGACAGCGGCGAGGACGACCTGCGCACCCGGCTCGCCCGCTGGACGCTGTCGGAGGCGGAGCTGCTGGGCGTGACCGGGCGGGGCGCGCTGTCGGCGCAGGGCCGCGCGCTGCTGGGGGCACCGCCCGCCGGGGGGACGGCCGGGAGGAGCGGCGGCGCCGCCCTTACCGGCGAACCCGCCGCCCGTACCGCCGAACCCGCCACCGCGCCGCGCGGCGGCCCGGCGGCCGGCCCGGCCGAGCCCGCCGGTCCCGGGGACAAGCTCCCGGTGCACCACCACCGGGTGCCCGACCGGCTCGCGCCCCTCCCGGCCGCCGAGCAGGCCCTCGCGGCCGCCGCCGCGGCCCGGCTGCTCGCGCCGCTGCTGCCCGAACCGCTGGACCACGTCCTGCTCCAGGCCGACCTCACGGCGGTCGCGCCCGGCCCGCTGCGGCGGCCGCTCGCGGACATGCTGGGGGTGCTGGCGGACGTGGAGTCCAAGGGCGGCGCGACCGTGTACCGGTTCACGCCGGCCTCCGTCCGCCGCGCCCTGGACGCCGGCCGGACCGCCGCCGACCTGCACGCCTTCCTCGCCGAGCACTCCCGCACCCCGGTCCCGCAGCCGCTCGCCTACCTGATCGACGACGTGGCCCGCCGGCACGGGCACCTGCGGGTCGGCGCGGCCTCGGCGTACGTCCGGTGCGACGACGACGCGCTGCTGAACGAGATCCTCGCCGACAAGCGGGCCGCCGCCCTGCGCCTGCGCCGCCTCGCGCCGACCGTGCTGGCCACCCAGTCCGACCCGGCGGCCCTGCTGGAGGGGCTGCGCGCGATGGGATACGCGCCCGCCGCCGAGTCCGCCGAGGGCGACGTCCTGATCACCCGGGCGCACGCCCACCGCACCCCGCCGCGCACCGCGCCCGAGCCGGTGCCGGACGGCCCGCCGCCGCCCGACGGCACGCTGCTCACGGCGGCGATCCGCGCCATCCGGGCCGGTGACCTGGCCGCCACCGCCCCGCGCAAGCCCGTCGGCGAGCACCTGGCGAGCGGCGAGCTGCCCCGGACCTCCGCCGCCGACACCCTGGCCACCATGCAGGCCGCCGTCCTGACCGGCGATTCGGTGTGGATCGGCTACGTCAACGCCGACGGCGCCGCCAGCCAGCGGGTCATCGCCCCGGTCCGGGTGGAGGGCGGCTTCGTGACGGCCTACGACCACACGGCGGACGAGGTGCGCACCTACCCGCTGCACCGGATCACCGGGGTCGCGGAGCTGGCGGACGACTGAGCCGGCTCAAGGCGCTAGCAGTCCCTGACCGGTGCGTCCGCGGGCAGGCCGAAGTGGGCCCGGGCGGCGCTCTCCAGCGCGTCCGAGGGCATCGTGTCGTCCAGGGCGGCCCGGGCGACGAAGCCGAAGTGGGCGTGCGTCCACCGCGCGTTCCCGGCGCCGTCCGGCGGGGTCTCGCGCGAGACCACCCGGTAGGCGCCGTGCGGGTCCCGCTCCAGCCGCACCACCTGCGGGCCGTGTCCGCCGCCGCACTCCACCAGGCCGCCGTCGCGCACCCCGTACTCCAGGCACAGCGTGTCGACGCCCGCGCGCACCTCGTCGCCGCGCTCCGCCAGGTCGAGCGCCTCGGCCTGGCAGAACCAGCGCGCGTGCAGGGCGGGCACGTCCCCGCCGTAGCCGCTGCCGCGGCTGTCCGCCGCGAGCCGGGCCTCGACGACCGGCCGTATCTCGTCCCACAGCCGCGTGTCGACGCTCCCCGGCCGCATCGCCCAGGTGCCGGTGGCCACCAGTACCACCACCGCTCCGGTGCCGACGGACCACCTGCGTGCCGACATCCCTGAACTCCTCACCCGGCCGCGCGTCCGCGCCGCCTTCCGTGTGTCAGGACTCCCGGCGGCCCGAGGGGGTTGCACACGGGTCCGGCACCGCTGTCGATCGTGCGGCCGTGGAGCACACCGGCCGGATGAGGCACACTGGAGGTTTGGCCGTCATGGAAGGGTGTGCCGCGCG
Source organism: Streptomyces sp. NRRL S-1022 (assembly GCF_000720135.1). Taxonomy (GTDB): domain Bacteria; phylum Actinomycetota; class Actinomycetes; order Streptomycetales; family Streptomycetaceae; genus Streptomyces. Next base: position 412,043 of record NZ_JOIU01000008.1, read on the forward strand.
TGAATGGTCCGCTGATCGTCCAGTCCGACAAGACCCTGCTCCTCGAAGTCGACCACGAGCGGGCCGACGATTGCCGGCGGGCCATCGCGCCCTTCGCCGAACTGGAGCGGGCACCCGAGCACATCCACACCTACCGCGTCACCCCGCTCGGCCTGTGGAACGCGCGCGCCGCCGGGCACGACGCCGAGCAGGTCGTGGACGCCCTCGTGGAGTACAGCCGCTACCCCGTGCCGCACGCGCTGCTCGTGGACATCGCCGAGACCATGGACCGCTACGGCCGCCTCACCCTGTCCAAGCACCCCGCGCACGGACTGGTCCTCACCAGCACCGACCGGCCGGTGCTGGAGGAGGTGCTGAAGTCCAAGCGGATCGCCCCGCTGGTCGGCACCCGGATCGACCCGGACACCGTGGCCGTGCACCCCTCCGAGCGGGGGCAGATCAAGCAGACGCTGCTGAAGCTGGGCTGGCCGGCCGAGGACCTCGCCGGGTACGTCGACGGTGAGGCGCACCCGATCGAGCTGCTGGAGGACGGCTGGACGCTCCGGCCGTACCAGAAGCAGGCCGTGGAGAACTTCTGGCACGGCGGCAGCGGGGTCGTCGTGCTGCCCTGCGGCGCCGGCAAGACGCTGGTCGGCGCCGGGTCCATGGCCCAGGCGAAGTCGACCACGCTGATCCTGGTCACCAACACCGTCTCCGCCCGGCAGTGGAAGCACGAGCTGGTGAAGCGGACCACGCTGACCGAGGACGAGATCGGCGAGTACAGCGGCACGAAGAAGGAGATCCGCCCGGTCACCATCGCCACCTACCAGGTGCTGACGACCAAGCGGAAGGGCGTCTACCCGCACCTGGAGCTGTTCGACTCCCGGGACTGGGGGCTGATCGTCTACGACGAGGTGCACCTGCTGCCCGCTCCGGTGTTCAAGTTCACCGCCGACCTCCAGGCGCGGCGGCGGCTCGGGCTCACGGCCACCCTCGTGCGCGAGGACGGCCGCGAGTCCGACGTGTTCTCCCTCATCGGGCCCAAGCGGTTCGACGCGCCCTGGAAGGAGATCGAGGCGCAGGGCTACATCGCGCCCGCCGACTGCGTCGAGGTCCGGGTGAACCTCACCGACGCCGAGCGGCTGGCGTACGCCACCGCCGAGACGGAGGAGAAGTACCGCTTCTGCGCGACGACGGAGACCAAGCGGAAGGTCACCGAGGCGATCGTCCGCCGGTTCGCCGGGCAGCAGATCCTCGTCATCGGCCAGTACATCGACCAGCTGGACGAGCTGGGCGAGCACCTGAACGCCCCGGTGATCAAGGGCGAGACCTCCAACGCGCAGCGCGAGAAGCTCTTCGACGCGTTCCGCGAGGGCGAGATCAACGTGCTGGTGGTGTCGAAGGTCGCCAACTTCTCCATCGACCTGCCCGAGGCCACGGTCGCCGTCCAGGTCTCCGGCACCTTCGGCTCCCGCCAGGAGGAGGCCCAGCGGCTCGGCCGGGTCCTGCGCCCCAAGGCCGACGGCCACCAGGCCCACTTCTATTCGGTCGTCGCCCGCGACACCATCGACCAGGACTTCGCCGCCCACCGGCAGCGCTTCCTGGCCGAGCAGGGGTACGCCTACCGGATCGTCGACGCGGACGAACTCCTGGCCGACAGCTAGGGCCCTGGTCCCGGGCCCCGGCCCGTCACGCCGTGTGGACCTCCAGGGCGGCGCGCACCGCGGACTCCAGCGCGCCCTCGATCCACGCCGGCTTGACGGAGGTGTGGTCGCCCGCGAAGTGCAGGGGCCCCTCGGGCGTCGGGATGGACGGGAGCAGTTCCGTGTGCTGGCCGGGCAGGAGGACGGACGCCTCGCCGTAGGCGTAGGGGTCGCGCAGCCAGCTCTGGGTGCGGCCCGCGCCCGTGTAGAAGACCTCGATCCGCTGGCCGTAGACCTCCTGCAGGCCGCACAGGGCGTGCGGATAGCGGGCGTCCTCGTCGAGGGAGTCCCAGCGCAGGGCGTCGTCCGCCCAGCTGTAGGAGGCCAGGACCACCCCGCCCTCGCTGCCGGGGACCGGGTGGGACGGGTGGTACATGAAGCGGTTGGCGTTGTCCGACACCGAGCCGCCGCCGATGACACCGGCCGCCTCCGGCTGGTCGCGGGCGGCGGCCCGGTTGGCGGCGTAGTGGACGCGCTGGCCGGGGCTGATGCGGCCGGACGGGACGGACGGGTGGGCGCCGAGCAGGCGGCCGTCGTCGGGGGTCCGTCCGGTGCGGTAGGCGTCGTGGAGACCGGGGTCGATGCGGTGCAGCTCCCGTTTCCAGTCGGACTCGTCGAACTCCCACCAGCGGCGGCTGAACTCCAGCAGCACCTTGGTCGCGCAGTCGTAGTGCAGTTCGGTGATCGCCCGGCGCTTGGCGTACGACATCGGCGGGCTGACCTGCACGTGGCGCAGGCCGGAGAAGGGCACGGTCACCACGGCCGCGTCGGCGGTGAACTGCTCCCGCACGACCGGGCCGTCCCGCCCCTCCGAGACGGTGTCCACCCACACGTGGGGCCCCTTGGCGTGCACGTGCCGCGTGTCGCCGCCGGCCCGGTCGGGGTCGTAGTACTCGATCCGCGTGACCCGCCGGTCGAACCGCACGGCGTCGCGGACCTTGGCCAGCAGGGCGTCCGGCAGTACGGCCGTACCGCCCTCCAGCTCCCAGAACGCGGTGTCCGGGCTGATCAGGGAGGAGCCGATGAAGCTGTGGACGAAGGACAGCGGCAGCCGTGAGGTGAGGTTCTCGATGGTGCCGATCAGGTCGACCGTCCGCTCGTCCAGGCCCGCGTGCTCGGTCAGGAAGCGGAACATCGACCAGTCCCCGAAGCGCTGGATCACCCTGGCCCAGCCGCGGACGCGTTCCGGCAGCGGCTTGTCGGTCCGCCTGCCGTCGGGACCGAGCGTGCTGAACTCGTCGCGCACCGGATCGAGCACCGAGCGCAGGATGGCCGCGGCCGGGGTGTCCCAGTGGGCGCGCGGAACGCCGAAGGAGCGGTTGATCCGCCGGGGCGCGCGGGCGTAGTCGGCGCGTCGCACGCGGATGCCGTTGACGTGGATCCAGGTGTGGGCGGCGGGACGGCCGTCCGCGTCGACGTCGACGTAGTAGAACGGCCGCTTCTTCAGGCCCAGCTGACGGATGAGGTCCATCACCAGCGGGTGGCTGCCGGGCAGCCGCATCGCGCCGGCCTCGGCGTACTGGCGGGGGTCGGCGAAGGGCTGCGCCGCCTTCTCGTGGCCGCCGTGGCGGAACGTCTTGATGCGTCCGCCCGCCCGGTTGCCGTTGGCCTCCAGGACGGTCACGCGGTGTCCGGCCCGCCGCAGCAGCCATGCCGTGACGAGGCCGGCCGGGCCCGCGCCGATGACGAGGACGCTCTTGGGCCCGCCCGCGCGGGCCCGCGGCAGACCGTCCCCGAGCACCCGCTGATAGCCGGGGACGAGGGGCCGGTCGCCGGAGTCCACGACGAGCAGGGCCCGGGCGGCGGCGAGGCAGCGGTCGAAGTCCGCGCCGCGCGCCCCGGAGGGGGCCGCCGCCGGGGCGGGGGCCCGGGCAGGCGCCCGGGCGGGCAGGGCCGCCGCGCCGCCGGCGCCGAGGAAGGTGGCCGCGGCGGCCGTGCCCGCGGCGGTCGTGAGCGTACGCCTGGTCAGGCAGCCGTCGCCGGCGTCCGTCTGGTGATCTTCGGTCATGGCGCACTTCTACTGGTCCGCCGAGCCGGTGCGTGCCCGGTTGGGGCGGATTGCCACGGACGGGGGAAGGCCGCCGTCCAAACTCCTGCGGCCGGGTGCGCGGGGGCACGGCGGGGCGGACCGCTGCATCCGGTTACGGCGAAGGGATGAATCACGCGCCGTGCCGCGCGGCGCGGGGTGCCGGGTCAGGACACTGCCCCCGACAGGCCTGCGTCGCGGAGGAACCGCGGGCGGAGGAACCGCGGAGGGGGAACAAGGTGGAACAGCGCGGTCCCGGGGCGGGTGCCCGAGCGCGGTACTGGTTCGACACGACCCTGGCGCGCGGGACCTCGGCCCTGGTCGGCTGGCTGGTGGTGGTCTGCCTGGCCGTCGTCGTCCCCGCGAGCGCGGCGCTGGTGTGGACGAGCGGGCACGCCCCCGCCACCTTCCCCGGGAAGCTGGCGGCGGTCTGGCGGCTGACCGGGGAGACGCTGCGGCTGGGCGGCGCCACCGGCACCCCGGTGCGGGTGGTGCTGTCGGTGCTGCTGGCCCTGGTCGCCCTGGTGTACGTCTCGACCCTCGTCGGCCTCATCACGACCGGGCTGACCGAGCGGCTCATCGCCCTGCGGCGCGGGCGCTCCACCCTGGTCGAGCGCGGCCACGTGGTGGTGCTGGGCTGGTCGGAGCAGGTGTTCACGGTGGTGAGCGAGCTGGTCGCGGCGGGCGCCAACCAGCGGGGCCCGGCCGTGGCGGTGCTGGCCGACCGGGACAAGACGGCCATGGAGGAGGCCCTGTACAGCAAGGTGGGCCCCACCGGCCGGACCCGGCTGATCTGCCGCAGCGGTCCGTCGGCCGATCCGGCCGTCCTGGCGCTGACCAGCCCGGCCACCGCCGACTCGGTGATCGTGCTGCCGCCCGACGAGTCGCGCAGCGACGCGGACGTGGTCAAGGCCCTGCTCGCCCTGCGGGCCACCGCTCGCGGGGACGAGGCCGGCGCGCCCGTCGTGGCCGCGGTCCGCGACAGCAGCTACCTGCTCGCGGCCCGCCTGGCCGCGGGAGCCCGCGGCATCGTGCTGGAGAGCGACACGGTCACCGCCCGGCTCATCGCCCAGGCCGCGCGCCGCCCGGGGCTGTCCCTCGTCCACCGCGAGCTGCTCGACTTCGCCGGGGACGAGTTCTACCCGGCCTCACACCCGTCGCTGGTGGGCCGCGCCTTCGGTGACGCGCTGCTCGCCTACGGCAACGCGAGCGCGGTCGGCCTGATCCGGGACGGCGCGCCGTGGCTGAACCCTCCGGCGCGGACGGTAATCGGGCCGGACGACCGGCTCATCGTCATCGCCGCCGACGACGACACCGCCGAGCTCGCCGACTGCACTCCGTTCGTCGAGGAGCGGCTCGTCGCGAGCCCCCGGCCGCCGGAGATCCGGCCGGAGCGCGTACTGCTGCTGGGCTGGAACCGCCGGGCGCCGCTCGTGCTGCGCGAATGGGGCCGCAACGCACCCCCCGGTTCCGTCGCCGACGTGGTGGCGGACGAGGACGAGGCCACGGTGCGGGCCGCGGCCGGCACCGGCGGCGCCGGCTGGAGCTGTGTGCCGCGCCGGGGCGACACCACCCGGCCGGAGACCCTGTCCGGCCTGGACCTCGCCTGCTACGACAGCGTCATCGTGCTCGGCCGGGAGTCACGGCCCGGCGAGCCCCCGGAGGAACCGGACACCCGCACGCTCGTCACCCTGCTCGTGCTGCGCCACCTCGAACGGCGGACCGGCCGGGAGCTGCCGGTGGTCACCGAACTGACCGACGACGGCAACCGGCCCCTCGCACCGCTCGGCCCCGGAGCCGACGTGATCATCAGCGGCAAGCTCATCGGGCTGCTGATGGCGCAGATCTCGCAGAACCGCCACCTGGCGGCGGTGTTCGACGAGCTGTTCTCGGCCGGCGGCACCCAGATCCACCTGCGGCCGGCCGCCGACTACGTCCTGACCGGCCACGAGGCGTCCTTCGCCACGGTCGTCGCCGCGGCCCGCGGCCGGGGCGAGTGCGCCATCGGGTACCGCGGCCACGCCGAGGCCGGCCACGCCCCCGGCTACGGGCTGCGGGTCAACCCGCCCAAGTCCGCCCGCCGGCGCTGGGACGCCGGCGACGAGGTCGTCGTCATCGCCGGCGAGGGCGGCGGCCGTCCGGACGGCGGTGTCCCGCGCAGCCGGGGTGCGCGGGAGAGTCCGGCCTAGAAGAACGCGTGGTACTCCATCCAGCCCGTGGTCTTGCCGGACTTGCCGTAGTACCAGTCGCCGCCCTTGGCGGTGCAGTAGACGCGCACGCTGCTGCCCGCGAAGACGGACTTCTTCACCTTGGACCTGAAGCTGGGGCTGGTGTACATGTCGGCGTGGTCCCACTGGACGACCTGGAGCGTGCGGTCCTTGATGTTCTTGGTGCAGGCGGAGGAGCCGACGGCCGAGGCGCCGGGCGCGGCCATGAGGGTGGCGCCGAGGGCGAGGGCGGTGGCGGCGGTCAGGCCGCTCAGCGCCTTGCGGAGCGGAAGCTTCGAGAAAGCCATGTCAGAGTCCCCGTTTGCTCGTTCGAAAGGGTTGGACAACGGCTGATCATGCTGTCATACGAGATGAGCAGCCCGAGCACCAGGACGGGGTAAGCGGCTGCCAACGGCTGCTGCCACCAGGACAGTTCCAGGTCCCGGTCGCCCTCGTGGGGCACCAGCCACATCGTGCGGGCGGTGAAGACCAGGGCCGTCAGCGCGGCCGTACGGGCGCGTCCCTCCGCCAGCAGCACGGCGAGCAGCGGCACGCACCACACCCAGTGGTGGGTCCAGCTGATCGGGCAGACCAGCAGGGCGGTGAACGCGGTCAGCAGCACCCCGTGGCTGTCCCGCCGGGTGCGGGCCGCCAGTGCCAGGCCCGCCACCGTGACCGCGGCCGCCGGCAGCGCCCAGGCGAGGCCCGGTGCGGGGTCGCCCAGGATCCGGGCGACCAGCCCCCGCAGGGACTGGTTGTCCACGATCCACACCTTGCCCACCCGGCCGGTCTCCCACAGCCGCCGGGTCCAGAAGTCGGCGCTCGCCGACGGGAGCAGCACGGCACCGAGCGCGACCGACCCCGCGCAGGCCGCCGCGGCCGTCGCCGCCTGCCGGCCGCGGCCCCGCAGGAGCAGGTAGGCCACGAACACGGCCGGGGTGAGCTTGATGCCGGCCGCGATCCCGAGGGCGAGGCCCTTGGCGCGGGCGCCCGGGGGCCGGGTCAGGTCCCACAGGGTCAGGCAGGTGACGGCCAGGTTGATCTGGCCGTACAGCAGCGTCTGGAAGACCGGTTCGAGCCAGAGGGCGAGCGCGGTGGCCGTGCAGAGCAGGGCCGGGGTCGGCGGGCGGGACACCAGGCGGGCGGAGACGGCGACGAGGGTGGCGAGCAGCAGGACGTTGCCCGCCACGACGGCCGCTTTCAGGGCCGGTACCGGGAGCCAGGCGGCCGGGAGGAACAGGAGCGCCGCGAAGGGCGGGTAGGTCGCCGGGAGCCGCCACCGGGTGACGGTGAAGCCGTACAGGTCGGTGCCGTGGGCGACGGCCGCGCCCTCGGCCCGGTAGACGAGGAGGTCGGCCATGGGCGCGCCGCGCAGGACGCACAGCGCGGTGAACGAGGCGAGGGAGAGGGCGAGCAGGAGCAGGGCAGGCAGGCAGGGCGTCACCGTCCGTTTTCGCACGCACGTGACCCTATGTCGCTACTTGCGGCGTGTGCCCGCTTCCTCGCCGTACTCGCCGAGGATCAGGACGCGGAAGGCCGCCTCCGCGAACACCTTCACGGCCCGCAGGGCACTGCCCAGGCGGTGGTGATGGGTGCCCTCGACGGCGGTGGCGCCGGAGGGGGGCCGCATCGGCGCCGGAGTGATGGCTGATGCGCTCATACCTCCATGGTGGAACGGCTCCGGGGCGGAAATCCATTGGACCGGCACCGCGGCCCCGCCTAAAATCTCCGCCCTTGCCCGCCTCCCTCACGGAGTGCCGCCGTCCGGCCGGAAACCGGACGGCACCGTCGTCGCCCACGCAGCAGGCCCACCGGAGGCACCCCCTTGTCCACGCCCGCCCACGCCCCGCTCGACGACCCGCTCGCCCGAGAGCGCTCCCACCTCGCCGCCTCCCGCGCCGCCCTGCGCGCCATGCGGGAGGACGTGGAGGCCCTGGACATCAAGGACGTCACCGCGAACTGGGTCAACGCCGAGGTGCTCGCCCGCCAGATCGACGAGCGCATCAAGGCGCTGGCCGACCTGAGCGGCACCCCGCTGTTCTTCGGCCGGCTCGACTACCTGCACGCGCCGGGCGCGCAGCAGGCCGAGGGGGCCGAGGGGGAGCGGTTCTACATCGGGCGGCGGCACGTCCACGACGCGGACGGCGACCCCATGGTCATCGACTGGCGCGCACCGGTCTCGCAGCCCTTCTACCGGGCGTCCCGGAAGGACCCGATGGACATCGGGCTGCGCCGCCGCTTCGGCTACACCGGCGGCGACCTCACGGCGTACGAGGACGAGCACCTGTCCGACCCGGCCGATGTGCCGGGGGCCGGCACGACCAGCAAGCTGCTCCAGCAGGAGATCGAACGCCCCCGCGTCGGCCCGATGCGGGACATCGTCGCCACCATCCAGCCCGAGCAGGACGAGATCGTCCGCAGCGGGCTCGGCGGCACGGTCTGCGTACAGGGCGGCCCGGGCACCGGGAAGACCGCCGTCGGCCTGCACCGGGTCGCCTACCTCCTCTACGCCCACCGGGAGCGGCTGGCCCGCACCGGCACCCTGGTCATCGGGCCGAACCGGTCCTTCCTGCACTACATCGAGCAGGTGCTGCCCGCGCTCGGCGAGCTGAGCGTGCAGCAGGCCACCGTGGACGACCTGGTCGCGCAGGTCGAGGTGCGCGGCACGGACGAGGCCGCCGCCGCGATCGTCAAGGGCGACGCCCGCATGGCCGAGGTCCTCAGGCGTGCCCTGTACTCCCACGTGAGCATGCCCGGCGAGCCGGTCGTGGTCGTGCGCGGCTCCCGGCGCTGGCGGGTCCCGGCGTACGAACTGGAGGAGATCGTCCGGGAGTTGCTGGCCCGGGACATCCGCTACGGCGCCGCCCGCGAGGCCCTGCCGCAGCGCATCGCGCACGCGGTGCTGGTGCAGATGGAGCGGGCCGGGGAGGCGCCGGACGACCGGGTGCAGGACGCGGTGGCCCGCAACAGCGCGGTGAAGGCGGCCGTGAAGGCGGTCTGGCCGGCCGTCGACCCGGCCCGGCTGGTGCTGCGGCTGCTGACCGACGCGGAGTTCCTCGCCGCACACGCGGACGGGCTGCTGGACGAGGACGAGCAGAAGACCGTCCTGTGGGACAGGCCGGTGCGCAGCGTGAAGTCGGCCAAGTGGTCGGCGGCGGACGCGGTGCTGATCGACGAGGCCGCCGACCTGATCCGGCGCACGCACTCGCTCGGCCACGTCGTGCTGGACGAGGCGCAGGACCTCTCCCCCATGCAGTACCGGGCCGTCGGCCGCCGCTGCACCACCGGCAGCGCGACCGTCCTGGGCGACCTCGCGCAGGGCACGACCCCGTGGGCGACCCGGAGCTGGGACGAGGCGCTGGCCCACCTCGGCAAGCGGGAGGGGGTCGTCGAGGAGCTGACGGCCGGGTTCCGCGTGCCGACGGACGTCATCGCGTACGCCTCCCGGCTGCTGCCGCACATCGCGCCCGGTCTCACCCCGGTCGCCTCGGTCCGGGAGAACCCCGGCTTCTTCGAGGTCCGTACGGCCACCGGGCCGGCCGACGTCGTCACCGCGTGCGCCGAGCTGCTGCGCAACGAGGGCTCGACCGGCCTGATCGCCGCCGACGCCCGCGTGCCCGCCCTCGCCGAGGCGCTCACGGCGGCCGGCATCCCGTACCTGGCCCCCGGCGAGGAGACCACCCGCGAGACCCGCCTGACCCTGGTCCCGGCCTCCCTCGCCAAGGGCCTGGAGTACGACTACGTGGTCCTGGACGAGCCGCGGGCGGTGGTGGACGGCGAACCGGACGAGCGCACGGGCCTGCGCCGGCTGTACGTGGCGCTGACCCGGGCGGTGTCGGGCCTGATCGTGACGCACACGGCAGCCCTGCCGCCGCAGCTCGCCGAGTAGGGTGCTGTGCCGTTCCGCCATGTCCCCGTGGAGAGGCCCCCGTTGAGCACGCCGTACCCGCCGCAGCCGTACCCGTACCCGTACCCGCAGCAGGGGCCGTACCCGTACCAGCAGCCGCCCGGCCCCGGGTGCGAGGTGTGCGGGGCGATGCCCGCCGCGCCGGTGACGGTGCGCGGCCACCAGGGGATGGTGGTGGTCATGCGGTTCCTGCGGCGCCAGGGCGTGCTGTGCCGCACCTGCGGACTGGCCGTCGCCCGGAAGATGCAGGCGGACACCCTCGTCCAGGGCTGGTGGGGTCCGCTGTCGATGTTCATCACCCCGTTCGTCCTGCTGCTCAACCTCGGTGAGCTGTCCCGCATCCGTAAGCTCCCGCCGCCGGCCACGGCCGCCTGGCGCCCGCCGCTGGACCCCGGCCGCCCGCTGCTGAGGCGGCCCGCGGGCCTGGTCGCGCTCGTCCCGCTGCTCGCCCTCGCCGGACTGGTCCTCGCCATCCCGGTGCTCCTCCTCATCGGCGTGGCGGTCGACTCCGGCGGGAAGGGCCACGCCACCCTGACGCCCGGCTCGTGCGCCCGCAACGACGCCGACTGGCCCGAGCAGGATCTGCGTCCCGCGGACTGCGGCTCACCGGAGGCGGAGCTCCGCGTCTACTGGCCGGACGGCCCCTCCTGCGGGCCCGGCGACTACGACGCGTACCCGCAGTACAGCAGGAACGGCGACCTCTCACTGTGCCTGCACCCGGTGAAGAACTAACCGGCGTCACCGTCCAGCGTCGTGCGCCACCGGGCGACCGCGTCCGCCGAGACCGGGCCCTGCCAGCCGGCCGGGCGGGCCGCGCCGCCGATGTGGAAGGCCCGGATGCCGGCGGTCCGGAGCCGGGGCACGTGCTCCAGGCGCAGCCCGCCGCCGACCAGGATCTGCTGCTCGTACCCGGGCTCGCCGTCGTGGGCCGCCTCCGCGAGCAGCGTGGGCAGGCCGTCGTCCACGCCCGCGGCGGAGCCGGCGGTGAGGTAGGTGTCCAGGCCGGGCAGGTCGGCGAGCTGTTTGCGCAGGGCGTCGCGGTCGGCGGCCCGGTCGATCGCCCGGTGGAAGGTCCACCGGCAGCCGGCGAGCGCGTCGACCACCCGCTCCACCGCGGCGAGGTCGACGCCGCCGTCCTCGGCGAGGAAACCGAGGACGAACTGGTCGGCGCCCGCCTCCCGCAGCTCGCCGGCCACGCCGACCAGCCGGTCCACGTCACCGGCGGCGAACCCGTCCGCGAGCCGGAGCATCACCCGCAGCTCGATGTCGACGGCGGCGCGGATCGCGGCGACGGTGGCGGGCTCGGGAGTGAGTCCGTCGGCCGCCATCTCGGTGACCAGCTCCAGCCGGTCCGCGCCCCCGGCCTGGGCGGCGACCGCGTCCTCGACGTCGAGGGCGATCACCTCCAGGACTGCACGCTTGCTCATGGCACCCCATTCATCGGCGTCTACGAGTACGGGCTCTACAGGTCTAGTCCAATTCAAGAGTACGCCGGGACCGGAGCGCCACGGTGCCCGCTCGGCCGAAGACGTTCAGCTCCGCCTCCCGCGCCCCCGCCGGCTCGTAGGCCGCCCCCGTTTCACCGGCCACCCCGCGCACAGCCGGACCAGCGCGGCGGCGTCGCCGATGTACCGGGCCGGCGGGCCGTGCGCGACCCGTACGCCGAACCGCAGCGGCTCGTCCACGTCGTCGAGGTCGGCGTGCAGCGGCAGGCGCTCTTCTCCCGGGTGGCCCGCGCCGGCAGGGTCAGCGCGTCCGGCAACCCCGCGCCCGCGTACGCCCCCGGCTCCCCGAGGACCTCGCGCACGTCCCCCGCGTGCACCCACTCCCCCAGGGCGAGAAGGTCCAGCCGCCCGGGCAGTTCGGGGTCACGCACATCGACGACGTCGGCCATGACGGCCACGCCAGGGGCGCCACCCGGCGGCGTCACGGGAGAATGGGGGACATGGCCGACCTCGATGCCCTGCGCCTCCGCTTCGCCCGCGCCCTGGAAGCAGCCCGCGCCCCGGGCGGCGGCCCCGACCCCGGCCCGTACGCCGCCAACCTGCTCGACCGCTGGCAGGAGCCGCAGCGCCGGTACCACACGGTGGCCCACCTCACCGCGGTACTCGACCACGTCGACACCCTGGAGACGTACGCGGCCGACGCGGACGTGGTCCGCCTGGCCGCCTGGTTCCACGACGCCGTCTACCACCCCGAGCGCTCCGAGAACGAGGAGCGGTCCGCGCGGCTGGCCGAGCGCGCCCTGCCGGAGGCCGGTGTACCGGACCCGAAGACGGCCGAGGTCGCCCGGCTGGTCCGGCTCACCGTCACCCACGACCCCGCCGGCGACGACCCCGACGGCCAGGTGCTGTGCGACGCCGACCTCGCGATCCTGGCCACGCCCCCGTCGGCGTACGCCGCCTACACCGCCGAGGTCCGCGAGGAGTACCACTTCGTGCCCAACGAGGCCTTCCGACACGGCCGTTGCGAGGTACTGCGCCAACTGCTCGCCCTGCCCAGGCTGTTCCACACCCCGTACGGCCGGGAGCACTGGGAGGCCACCGCGCGCTACAACCTCACCGGCGAGCTGGAAATGCTGTCGACCTGAGGACGCCGCCGCCGTACTGTGCCCGCATGCGGACGATGAGCGGGGACCAGGTGGAGGCGGCCGTCGCGAGCTGCACGGCGACTCTGCGCGCGGCGGCTGACCGCGACTGGGAGGCGGTGAACGCGGCCGGCCTGGAATGGAGTTGCCGCACCACCGCGTTCCACATCGCCGAGGACTTCGCCGGGTACGCCAGCCGGCTCGCCGCCCGCGCCCGGCACCGTCTCCCACTGCACATCACCCTCCCCGAGGGCACGGACAACGCCGGAATCCTCCAGGTGATCGAGGCGACCGGCGCCCTGCTCGCCGCCGCGGTCCGCACCGCACCGCCGGGCGTGCGCGCCTTCCACCCCTACCCCTTCGGCAGCGCCGACCGCGAGGGCTTCGCCGCGATGGGCGTCGCCGAGACCCTGCTGCACACCCACGACATCGCCCGCGGTCTCGGCCTCGTCTACGAGCCGCCCGCCGGCCTCGCCGAATCCGTCCTCGGCCGGCTCTTCCCGCACGTCCAGCCCGGCCCCGAGCCGTGGCCGACCCTGCTGTGGGCGACCGGCCGCGGCGAGCTGCCCGGCCGCGCCCCGGTCACCGACTGGACCTGGTACAACAACCTGGTCATCCCGGCCGGCCGGGTCACCCTCACCGGCATCCGACCGGCCGCCGCCCGCGATCTCGCCCTCGGCGGCGACGGCGGCTTCGACTGGCTGGACGACGGCCCGTACGAGGGCACCCGGGAAGCCTGCACGTACCTGGTGAAGGCGTACGAAGCCGGCGTGCACCGCCCCGAGTTCGGCGTCTTCGCCCTCGTACGGCCCGAGGACGGCCGCGCGGTCGGCGGCATCGGCTTCCACGGCGCCCCGGACGAGGACCGCCGCGTGGAGATCGGCTACGACCTCGTCACCGGCGCCCGCGGCCAGGGCTACGCGACCGAGGCGCTGCGCGCCCTGACCGAGTGGGCCCTGGCCCGCGACGACGTCGGCACCGTCATCGCCACCGTCGAACCGGACAACCTCCCCTCCCAGCGCGTGGTCACCCGCGCCGGCTTCACCCGGGCCACGGTCGAGGAGGAGCCCGCCACCGACCACGGCCACGCCGGGGACGAGCAACTCCTGCTCTACGTGCGCCGACCGTGAGAAGGCGGCACAACCCCCTTCCTCCCCACTAGAGTTGTCCTCTACCTATTCGAGGCGTGCCGCGGTGGGCACGGCCGGGGGCGGGGGGACGACATGGGTGAGCAGGCCGTGGACGGCGCCGGGATCCGGGCCGACGTCGACGGGGAGTCCCTGGCCTTCTGGGTGACGGCCTCCGAGGAGGACCTCGCCCAGGCCGCCCGGGGCGACGACACCATGGGCCTGTTCAGCCGGGACGGTGAGGCGGTGCTGCGGTCGGTACCGCTCGGCCCGCTGCGCAAGAACCTGGCCGACACGGTCGACGCCCTCCAGCGGATCTTCCAGGAGGTCGCCGACCGCGGTGGCCCGCTCCCCCTCGCCGAGGCCCAGCTCTCCTTCCAGGTGACCGCGAGCGGCGGCGTCCAGCTGATCGGCACCGGACAGATGCAGGGCACGCGCGGCCTGACGCTCACGTTCAAGCGACCCCTCTGACCGCGCGCCGCCCATGGCCCGGCACAAGGCACTGCTCATCGGAGCAAGCGACTACGACGACCCGCGGATCACAGATCTGCCGTTCGTCCGGGACGACCTGCAGCGGCTGCGCGAGTGCCTGATCGGCCGCGGCTTCGCGCAGGCCGACGTCCTGGAGAACAAGCGGGGCATCACGCAGAACACCGTGCGCGGCCCCGTGCGCAGGTTCCTGCGCGAGGCCGACACCGGTGACACCCTCCTCATCCTGCTCAGCGGGCACGGCATCCACTTCAAGGGCCAGGACTACCTGGTCCCCGAGGACGCCACCTACGAGACGGAACCCTTCGCGGACAGCTGCATCCCGATCGACTGGGACGAGGAGGTGGAGGAGTCCCCGGCGAGCCGCGTCGTCTTCCTGGTCGACGCCTGCCGTGAGGGGATGGAGCTGGACACCAAGGCTCCGCCCGGAACCAGGCCGTGGCAGCCCCGCAAGATCATCGCGGCGCTGCGCCGGAAGGTCGCGTACGTGTACGGCTGCGCCCAGACCAGCGTCTCCTACTTCGTCCGCGAGACGGACACCGTACGGCCCGGCGTCGACCTGGGCACCCAGGCCGGGGAGTCCTTCAGCATCTTCTCCCGCGCCATGGCCGACGTCATCGCCGGCGATCCGCACGCCCTCGGGCTGCGCGAGTTCTTCCGGCAGGTGCAGGAGCGCGTCGACCAGCTGCACCGCGGCTACGACAAGCCGATCGCCCCGCAGCAGATCAAGCTGGCGTTCGAGGCCGGCGCGTCCGACGGCGACGACTTCCCGCTGCTGCCCGGGCCCGACCGGCAGACCGGGACCCACCCGTGGGTGCGCGGCGTCGAACGGCACACCATCTGGCAGTACACCCCCGAGGGGACCGCGCGGGACGCGCTCCGGCAGATCTGCGGCACGCTGGCGGCCCGGCTGGCCACCGCCCACGCGACGGCGGTGAGGGCCCTGGCCGACGACCCCTGGCACGACGGCGAACTGGCCGGACGGTGCCACGACCGGCTGGGGTTCCTCGTGGGCCGCCTGGCGGACGGCGTACGGCTGTCCCCGACCGAGGCCGCGCTCGCCGTCCTCTTCCCCCTGGTCACCCAGACGTTCTGGGCGCAAGAGGCGGCTCAGCGCAAGGGCGTACTGACCGGTGACGCGGCCTCCGCCGGACCGGACCGGCACGGCTTCGACAAGTTCGGCCAGGGCTTCCCCCGCCTCAAGCGACGGTTGCGCACCCTGAAGCACCGCGGCGCCACCGGCGACTCGGCGCCGCACATCCGGTGGTGGCTCTTCCACCGCTGGCTCATCCAGCAGCCCGAGCTGTACACGGCGGAGCGGCTGAAGTCGCTCCTCGGAGACGCGCCCGCGGACCCGGAGTACCCGGTCTGGGCCGCGGACGCCGTCTCCGCGGAGCGCCTGGCACGGCTCCTGCGCGAGCACCGGACCGCGCCCTTCACCATGCGCCGCACCACCACCGCTCCCGGATCCCGGGCGCCCCACCGCCACGACGACGACCACGACGTCATCGCCGCCAGCACCGGCGACGAGCACGAGGTGCGCACGCCGCTGATCAACGCCCTGGTGAAGGCGGCCTACGCGATGGCCGTCGACCCGCTCGACCTGCCCGAGATCGTCGTGGAGCACATCGGCGTCCACGACAGCGTCGATCTCGCGGCCCTGCGGACCACCGTGCGCCGCTCCAACTGGCTCGTCTCCGGTCTCGGCCGGTCCCTGAACACCATGTGCACCCACCCGGCCGTCCAGGTGGCGCTGCGCGAGCACGCGGCCCGCGTCGACGGGCTGCTGCGCGACATCAACCGCGGTGACCTCCCCGCCCTCGCCCCGCTGCACACCCTCCCGCCCTACGCGGACGGCAGCCGGGTCCGCCTCGACGGCAACACCCCCGACCAGCTCTCCGACGGCATCCGCTTCCAGCTGGCCGAGGACCGCGTCCAGGAACTCCTCATGGGCGAGGAGCTGTACGGCGACAGCGACCTCGCCGTGCGCGAGCTGTACCAGAACGCGCTCGACGCCCTGCGCTACCGCGACTGCCGCACGCAGTACCTGCGGCGCACGGGACGGACGGTCGCGCCGTGGGAGGGCGGGATCGAGTTCGTCCAGGGCGTCCGCCCGGACGGCCGCCCCTACCTGGAGTGCCGCGACAACGGCATCGGCATGGGCCTCACCGAGCTGAGCACCGTCTTCTCGCAGGGCGGCGCACGCTTCGTCGACCTGCCCGAGTACGTCGAGGAACAGGCGGCCTGGGCCCAGCTGCCGGACCCGAAGCCGGAGCTGCACCCCAACTCACGGTTCGGCATCGGCGTGCTCAGCTACTTCATGCTCGCCGACGAGATCGTCGTACGCACCTGCCGCATGGGCCGCGACGGCCGCCCCGGCCGGCTGCTCCAGGTCACGATCGCGGGACCGGGCAACTTCTTCCGGGTGGAGGACCTGGGGGAGGGGGAGGACGCGGGCACCACGGTGCAGCTGCTGCTCAGCAAGGAGCGCAGGCGGGTCTCCTGCGTGAACGCCCTGAACAAGGTGCTGTGGGTGGCGCCGTACCGGACGTCGGCCAGTCATGGGGCCAGGCAGCGGGAGTGGGCGCCGGGGGAACTGTCCATGGAGAGCCTGGAGGCCGCTCCCATGTCGTACAGGCGGGGGAACAGCACCGTCCGCGTGCCGTCCGACAACCCGAACGTGTGGTGGCTGGACGGCCACGGCATTCTGCTCGCGGACGGTCTCTTCACGGAGACCGAATACGGCAAACGGTTGTACGGCGCCGTGGTCAACCTGACGGGCGATCACGCCCCGCGTCTCACCGTCGATCGCAAACGAGCGCGCAACTACGACAAGCAGCACGCGCTGGAGCTCATGACGTCCGCCATCGCGAGTCTGAGCAGGCCCGAGACGGGGCTGCTCGACCCCGCGTGGCTGGAGGAGGCCAGCGATTGGGATCTGCCCTTCGCCGACCGGGTCGCCGAACAGGCGTCCGAGGCCGGTCTCGACTGGCCTCTCGGCAACGACGTCACCGCCCCCTTCGCCGAGGTGGGCTTCTTCCCGCCGGACGCCGACCTGTTGCCCCTGTTGAACGGACGGTACCCGGAGCCCGACAGGATGAGTGTCGCCACCTTCCTCATCACCATGCCGCTGCCCGTTCTGCGGTGGCGCCTGCACGCGCTGTACGGCGCGGGGCTCGACGGCGAGGTGTCGCTGCCACCCTCACAGGACACGGACGTCGCCTGCGCCCGCCCCTCGGATCTCACCCTGGTGGCGAGCCGAACCGTCTACCCGCGCTGGCCTTCCTTGCGCACGCTCTGGCTGAGGGGACCGTGGGCGACGGCCCGGATCGCCGGTGACGTGCCGTCCGAAGAGCTCATCGCGACCGGCCTGACGAGCCTCGGGGGGCTGTGCCTCTGGCGCGATCCGTCCCAGCCCGTCGGCACGGCGGCCGTGCTCCAGCTGAGCAAGGTGACGCGGCGCCCGCCGGTCGAGATCGCGGAGCGGCTGACCGCACTGGGCTACCGCGTGGACCCACTCCTGGGCTGCGCCGAAGCACAGGTGTCCGACCTGCCGCTGTTGCGGCCGTTCGACAAACAGCACGGCTGGCTGCCCCCGGGCGCCACGTTGGCGGCATGGCAGGTCTGCGTCAGCGCGGCGCGGGCCCGCCGCGGGACGCCACAGGCCGCACGACGCCTGGAAGAGCTGGGCTTCCGGATTCCTGCCGGCTTTCCCGTGCGGGAGCGCTGGAACGAGGAGGAACTGAAGGTCGTCGACAGCCTGTGGTCCGCCTACGCCGATCCTCCCTCACTCGAGGGAGCCGGGCACGTTTCCGCCGCTCAACTGACGGCGGTGGCCCGCGCGACGGACCTCTCGGTGCGATTCGTCTCCGAATTCCTCGCCCAGGTGGGCTTCGGCCTGCCTCCGCACACCGCGTCTCTGCCCGAACTGACCGACGACGACAAGGCCCTCCTTTCCCACAGCTACGAACTGAAGGTGGACCGGGAGGTGCCGCTGGGATACGTGACCGCCGTGGCCCGCCATCTGAACCGCCCGGCACCCTCCCTCGCCGCCAGGCTCCGGGAGCTCGGATACACAGTGGCCGACGTACCGGAGGGGGAAGCTGCGCCCTCCAGGGAGCAGGCCGCCATGCTCCGCGTCGACCCGGGCATCACACACATCGGCGCTCCGGTGGACTTGATGCGCGTCGTCCGCATCGCGCACGAGGCCAGGATCTCCCTGATGGAAGCAGTCGCCCAAGTGGTACGCCTGGGACACAGTCTCGCCTTCGCGCCCGAGGCGGTCCGACCGCTGAAGCAGCATGACGTCGACTGCCTCTACTACGGCGCCGTTCCGTACGTCGAGGAGCTCGGCCCCATCCCCCCCGACACCATCCGCGCCGTCGCCCACCACACCCGCCAGGAGTACAGCGCGACGGCCTCCTCCCTCTCCGCCCTGGGCTTCGACGTCGTACCCCCCACGGAAGAGTGGCTCCAGGAACGCCGCACCGAGGACCTCTTGGTCGAGAAGCTCGGCCTCCCCGGCCAGCACCCCATGCCCCTCGGCCCCGGCGGCCCCACCGTCTCCCTCGTCACCCTCGCGATGGCCGCCATGCGGGCCGGGACCTCCCTGCGCACCGCCGCCCTGATGGCCACGGAGCTGGGGATACGCCATGAAGCGGAGGGCTGGTTCACTGACGGGGCGAGCGCGCCGGCCGCCCCTTCGGGCGTCGCAGCCCCGCCTGGGTGAGCCTGCGGACCAGTTCCTTGGAACCGACCTCCACCGCCCCCGCCGCCACCGCGTCCGCGTACCGGTGGGACGGAAGGTCGTAGTGGTCGCTGTCGAAGGCCCGCCGGGGCACGCCCAACCCGGCGGCGAAGAGGTGCAGTTCGTCGTACGAGACGTCGCTCACCAGGTGCGACCACAGGCGCCCGTGGCCGGGCCAGGTGGGCGGGTCGATGTAGAGGGTCACCGGCGCCTCACGAGGACGTCATCCCGCCGGTGGCCGAGCCGAGGGAGCCCACCGAGGCGACCCTCACGCCGGCCTTGTGGCACACCCAGTGCGGGTCGGGGCCCAGTTCGGGCTCCACGTCCAGCGCGTGCGGGTCGCCGGAGCCGCACACCGGGCACAGCGGCCAGCGGCCGTACCGCTCCAGCAGCGCGTCCTGCACGTCCTGGGCGACCAGCCCGGCGACGAAGGTCACGCCGTCCGGCCACTGCTCGACCCACCAGCGCCGCTGGGCGACGGACTCCTCCACCAGCGAGACGACGTCCGCCTCCGCGACCTGCCCGGCGACCAGGTCCGCGAGTACCAGGGCGCGGGCGGCGTGCAACGCCTGCTCCAGGGGGCTGATGGGGTCCATGCACCCCATTGTGCGCACTCTTGACCGCGACACCGAACCGAAAATATCTTTCAATCGTGACCCAGGACGTGAAGGAAAGTTTCGGCAGTCCGGTCGGCTCCCTCGCCGCCAAGGTGCGCACGCTCGCCCCGTCCATGACCCGGTCCATGCAGCGCGTCGCCGAGGCCGTCGCCGGCGATCCGGCCGGCTGCGCCGCCCTCACGGTCACGGGCCTCGCCGAACTCACCGGCACCAGCGAGGCGACGGTCGTGCGCACCGCCCGGCTGCTCGGCTACCCGGGCTACCGCGATCTGCGGCTGGCCCTCGCCGGGCTCGCCGCCCAGCAGCAGTCCGGCCGCGCGCCCGCGATCACCACGGACATCGCGGTGGACGACCCCCTGGCCGACGTCGTCGCCAAGCTGGCCTACGAGGAGCAGCAGACCCTCGCCGACACCGCCGCCGGACTCGACACCGCCCAGCTCGGCGCGGCCGTCGCCGCGCTCGCGAGCGCCCGCCGCACCGATGTGTACGGCATAGGGGCGTCCGGGCTCGTCGCCCAGGACCTCACCCAGAAGCTGCTGCGCATAGGGCTCATAGCCCACGCGCACAGCGACCCGCACCTCGCGGTGACCAACGCCGTGCAGCTCCGTACGGGTGACGTGGCGATCGCGATCACGCACTCCGGGTCCACGGGGGACGTCATCGAGCCGCTGAGGACCGCCTTCGAGCACGGGGCGACGACGGTGGCCATCACCGGGCGGCCCGACTCCGCGGTCACCCAGTACGCCGACCTGGTGCTGACCACGTCCACCTCGCGGGAGAGCGAGCTGCGGCCCGCCGCGATGTCCTCCCGGACCAGTCAGCTGCTGGTGGTGGACTGCCTGTTCGTGGGGGTGGCGCAGCGGACGTACGAGACCGCGGCGCCGGCGCTCGCCGCGTCGTACGAGGCGCTGGCCCACCGGCACCGGAGCGCTTCGCGATAGACCGTAGGGAAAAGCACGTCCCCGTACTGGAGAAGGCCACCCCCCATGACCTCTTCTGACCTGCGCAGTCAGCTGGCTTCCCTGACCACGGAGGCCTTCCGGCCCGAGCTGGCCGGGATCGACCGGCTGCCCACCCTCGACATCGCCCGGCTGATGAACGGCGAGGACGCGGGCGTGCCCGGCGCCGTGGCACGGCAGTTGCCGCGGATCGCCGCCGCCATCGACGCCGTGGCCGAGCGCATGAGCCGCGGCGGACGGCTCGTGTACGCCGGCGCGGGCACCGCCGGCCGGCTGGGCGTCCTCGACGCCTCCGAGTGCCCGCCCACCTTCAACACCGACCCCGACCAGGTCGTCGGGCTGATCGCGGGCGGCCCCGCGGCCATGGTCACCTCCGTGGAAGGCGCCGAGGACTCCGGGGAGCTGGCCCGCCGGGACCTGGACGCCCTCAAACTCACCCCGGACGACAGCGTGGTCGGCGTCTCGGCGTCCGGCCGTACGCCCTACGCGGTCGGGGCCGTCGAGCACGCCCGGGCGCTCGGCGCGCTGACCGTGGGCCTGTCCTGCAACGCGCACAGCGCGCTGGCCGCCGCCGCCGAGCACGGCATCGAGGTCGTCGTGGGGCCGGAGCTGATCGCCGGCTCCACCCGGCTGAAGGCGGGCACGGCCCAGAAGCTGGTGCTGAACATGCTGTCGACGATCACGATGATCCGGCTGGGCAAGACGTACGGCAATCTGATGGTCGACGTGCGCGCCTCCAACGACAAGCTCCGCGCCCGCTCGCACCGGATCGTCTCCCTGGCCACGGGCGCGGGCGACGCCGAGATCGAGAAGGCGCTCACCGAGACCGGCGGCGAGGTGAAGCACGCGATCCTCGTCCTGCTCGCCGGCGTCGACGGCCCCACGGCCGCCCGCCTCCTGGAGAAGTCCGGCGGCCACCTGCGCACCGCCCTGCCCGACGACCCCCACTGACCCGCGCCGGCCTCAGGGCGCGGGCGCCCGCCACACCAGCGTGTACCGCCAGAACAGCCGGCGCCGCAGCCGGGCGCCGGGCAGCAGGCGGCGGGCCGTGCGGGAGATCTCGGTGCAGGTCTCCCGCGGGTCCCGGGTGCGGGCCGTCATGGACACAGGCCGTCGCGGGGCCGGCCGGCCCCGGTTCTTCACCCACCCCACCAGCAGGTTGAGCGGTACGGACACCAGCCCGAGCGCGTGATCGAGGACCCCCGACGCCCGCGCGCAGCCGACGACGACCAGCGTGCCGCCGGGCGCGAGCCGGTCCCGGAGCCCCGTGAGGGTCTCGGCGAGAGGGAGGTGGTGGAGCACGGCGACGCAGGTGATGACGTCGTAGGGACCGGCGGGGAGCGCGCGGGAGGCGTCGGCGACGGCGTAGGTCACGGGAGCGGAGGCGGGCGTCAGCTCCCGCGCCCGGGCGAGGATTCCTGCGTCGGCGTCCACCCCGTGCACCTCCCGGGCCCGCCGGGCGAGCAGCCGTACCAGATCACCGCTGCCGCACCCCACGTCCAGCGCGGTGCCGAAACGGCGGGGCAACTGCCGTGCCAGCCACGAGTGGTAGTGGGCGTTGTGGTCCCAGGGGTGGGCGGCGTTGAAGCGGCCCAGGGCTCCGGCGGGGCCGGCCGCGGGGGTCGTCGTCATGGCTCCCACCCCACCACGGGCCTCCCCGAGCCGTCACCGGTTCCCGGGCCAGGCACCATGGAGGGGAGGAGGCACCCACCGATATGAATCACGCCCAGCTCACCGCCCTCGGACGGGCTCTCCGGCTGCTCGGGGAGCACGGGGAGGCCCTGACCGGCGACACGCCGGACGCCCGGCTGCACGAGATCAGGGACGATCTGCGGCGGGCCCTGGACCTGCTGGACGACACCGTCGCCGCCGGCGCGCCCGCCACCCGGTGCCCCGAGCACCCGCAGGGTCCGGTGGACGAGAGCGCGCCCGACCTGTGTCTGCTGTGCGAGACCCGGCGCCGGGCCGCCCGCCGCTCGGAGTTCCAGGGCAACAGGCCCCGGCCGGGCGAGCCGGCCCGCACCGCCACCTCCCGGTACGGCGTGCGCGGCGACCGGCCGCAGCCGCAGCAGCGGTGGCTGCCCGAGCTGTGGAACGGGCAGGAGTGGCAGCTGTGCGGCACACCGCGGCGGGACCGGCACGAGGCGGAGGCCTATCTGGCGGCCCAGCGGCGCGGGTCGCGGCCCGCGATGGCCTACCGGCTCGTGCACGAGTTCACCGACTACGAGGTGCTGCGGGTGTGGGGGACGCCGATCCGGGTCGACATCGAGCCCATGGGCAACCTCTGAGAGCGGGTCAGCTCAGGGTCTTCACGGCCGCCGCGTCGTACGGCTGGAGCTGGTCGAAGCGGTCGGCGAGCACCTTGGCCGCCCACTCGGGGTCCTGGAGCAGCGCGCGGCCGACGGCCACCATGTCGAACTCGTCGGACTCCAGCCGGTCCAGCAGGTTGTCGATGCCCTTGACCGGGGAGCCCTCGCCCTGGAACGCGTTGACGAAGTCGCCGTCGAGGCCGACCGAGCCGACGGTGATGACCGGCTTGCCGGTGAGCTTCTTCGTCCAGCCGGCCAGATTCAGGTCGGAGCCGTCGAACTCGGGCAGCCAGTAGCGGCGGGTGGAGGCGTGGAAGACGTCGACACCGGCCGCGGCGAGCGGGGTGAGGAGGGCCTCCAGCTCCTCGGGGGTCTCGGCGAGCCGGGCGGTGTAGTCCTGCTGCTTCCACTGCGAGTAGCGGAAGATGACCGGGAACTCGGGCGAGACCGCCGCGCGCACGGCGGCCACGATCTCGGCGGAGAACTTGGTGCGGGCCACCAGGTCGCCGCCGTAGGCGTCCGTACGGCGGTTGGTGCCGGCCCACAGGAACTGGTCCAGGAGGTAGCCGTGGGCGCCGTGGATCTCCACGCCGTCGAAGCCGATCCGCTCGGCGTCGGCGGCGGCCTGGGCGAAGGCGGCGACGACGTCGTCCAGGTCGGCCTGCGTCATGGCCTTGCCGGTGGGTTCAGCGCCGGCGGTGACCAGGCCGGAGGGGCCCATGGCGGGGGCGTCCGGGAAGGGGTCCTGGCCCTGCTCGCGCACCATGCCGATGTGCCACAGCTGGGGCACGATGGTGCCGCCCGCCGCGTGCACGTCCTCGGCGACCTTCGCCCAGCCCGCGAGCTGCTCCTCGCCGTGGAAGCGGGGAACGCGCGAGCTGTTGCCGGCCGACTCGTGGCCGACGTAGGTGCCTTCGGTGACGATGAGGCCGACACCGGCGGCGGCACGGCGGGCGTAGTACGAGCGCACGTCCGCACCGGGGACGCCGCCCGGGGAGAACATGCGGGTCATCGGTGCCATCACGATCCGGTTCGGCACGGTGAGGCCGTTCAGCGTGATCGGCCGGGACAGGACGCGGGCGGCGCGGGAAGCGGGGGTGGTCGTGTCGGTCACGTGGAGACTCCTCGTGCGGCGGGGATGGCCGGGTTACCGGCTGGTATGTGCATACGCATCGTTGCAGTACCTTAAGTAAACACCCCGCACCGGCCCCTGTTCCGCTCGGGCCCCGACTCCCCGCGTGATACCGGACACTTCCCCGGCCCCGGAAAACGCCCGAGGGCGGCTCCCCCGGCCGAAGCTGGGGGAGCCGCCCTCGGATCAAGGACGGTCGATCAACCCTCGGGTCGATCAGAAGTCCATGTCACCGCCCGGCATGCCGCCGCCGGCCGGCGCGGCGGCCTTCTCCGGCTTGTCGGCGATGACGGCCTCGGTGGTGAGGAACAGCGCCGCGATGGAGGCGGCGTTCTGCAGCGCGGAGCGGGTCACCTTCGCCGGGTCGATGATGCCCTCGGCGACCAGGTCGACGTACTCGCCGGTCGCGGCGTTCAGGCCGTGGCCCGGGGTCAGGTTGCGCACCTTCTCCACCACGACACCGCCTTCGAGGCCGGCGTTGACGGCGATCTGCTTCAGCGGGGCCTCCAGGGCGATGCGCACGGCGTTGGCGCCGGTCGCCTCGTCACCCTCGAGCTCCAGCTTCTCGAAGACCTGGGAGGCCTGCAGCAGGGCCACGCCACCACCGGCGACGATGCCCTCCTCGACGGCGGCCTTCGCGTTGCGGACGGCGTCCTCGATGCGGTGCTTGCGCTCCTTGAGCTCCACCTCGGTGGCGGCACCGGCCTTGATGACGGCCACGCCGCCCGCGAGCTTCGCCAGGCGCTCCTGGAGCTTCTCGCGGTCGTAGTCGGAGTCGCTGTTCTCGATCTCGGCGCGGATCTGGTTCACGCGGCCCTGCACCTGCTCCGAGGAGCCGGCACCGTCCACGATGGTGGTCTCGTCCTTGGTGACGACGACCTTGCGGGCGCGGCCCAGGAGGTCCAGGGTCGCGTTCTCCAGCTTGAGGCCGACCTCCTCGGAGATGACCTCGCCACCGGTGAGGATGGCGATGTCGCCGAGCATGGCCTTGCGGCGGTCACCGAAGCCCGGGGCCTTGACGGCGACGGACTTGAAGGTGCCGCGGATCTTGTTGACGACCAGGGTCGACAGGGCCTCGCCCTCGACGTCCTCGGCGATGATCAGCAGCGGCTTGCCCGACTGCATGACCTTCTCCAGCAGCGGGAGCAGGTCCTTGACGGAGCTGATCTTGGAGTTCGCGATGAGGATGTACGGGTCCTCCAGCGACGCCTCCATGCGCTCCATGTCGGTGGCGAAGTAGGCGGAGATGTAGCCCTTGTCGAAGCGCATGCCCTCGGTGAGCTCCAGCTCCAGACCGAAGGTGTTGCTCTCCTCGACCGTGATGACGCCTTCCTTGCCGACCTTGTCCATGGCCTCGGCGATCAGCTCGCCGATCTGGGTGTCGGCGGCGGAGATGGACGCGGTGGAGGCGATCTGCTCCTTGGTCTCCACGTCCTTCGCCTGCTCCAGCAGGGCGGCGGAGACGGCCTCGACGGCCTTCTCGATACCGCGCTTCAGAGCCATCGGGTTGGCACCGGCGGCGACGTTGCGCAGGCCTTCCTTGACCAGCGCCTGGGCGAGCACGGTCGCGGTGGTCGTACCGTCACCGGCTACGTCGTCCGTCTTCTTGGCGACTTCCTTGACCAGCTCGGCGCCGATCTTCTCGTACGGGTCCTCGAGCTCGATCTCCTTGGCGATGGAGACACCATCGTTGGTGATCGTGGGGGCGCCCCACTTCTTCTCGAGGACGACGTTGCGGCCCTTGGGGCCGAGCGTCACCTTCACGGCGTCCGCGAGCTGGTTCATGCCGCGCTCGAGGCCGCGCCGCGCCTCCTCGTCGAACGCGATGATCTTGGCCATGTGAAGTGGTCCCTCCAGGACTGGGGGTGATTCCTTCGGACCGCGCCCGCGCCCGCGACGGACGGCTCGCCGGCCTCGTGGTTCCTTGCCCCACCCGGCCTGCGGGCCTCACCGACCCGGTCCTTCACTGTCACTCTCACCTTCAGAGTGCTAACGCCAATGATTAGCACTCGGCATGGTCGAGTGCAAGCGCCTGGACCGGTACGGGCCCCCCGTCAGCCGCACGCGAACACCGGAACCCGGGCACGACGAAGGGCCCGCACCCCTCGCGAGGTGCGGGCCCTTCGGACAAGAAACGTTCAGGCGGTGACGCGAACCATGTCGGCCTGCGGGCCCTTCTGGCCCTGCGAGATCTCGAACTCGACCCGCTGGCCCTCTTCCAGGGTGCGGTAGCCGTCCATCTGAATCGCGCTGTAGTGGACGAAGACGTCCGCACCACCGTCGACCGCGATGAAGCCGTACCCCTTCTCCGCGTTGAACCACTTGACGGTGCCCTGAGCCATGCCTAACTCCCCTATTACTGGCCCTTGCACAGATCCACACTTCGCGGACCCGGGTCAGACCTCACCCCCCATTGGCCGGGGGCGTGCGCCGGAACGCGTCGACCGCGGCTGAATGTATCTGTCCAACTGCCGTCTGCAACAGGTCAATCGGACGAGAATTCTGGACGCGAACGGTCCGGAATGTGGTGAGAATTCGCCCGAATTCAGGGCAAGTCGGGCCCCATAAAAGCCGCAAAAGCCTCAGACGACCCGCACACTTTGGCTACTTCTTGTCGGGCCGCCCGGCATGATCCCAGGGCTTTCGGCCCGGGCGCCGGGGCCGTGTTCCCCAACTCTACCGCGCTCAATCACACTGAATTGCCCCCTCCGCTTCTCTTACGGAGGGGGCAATCCGATGAACAATCGGTAACCACGGTTACCGAAGGTAATGTGCGTGCCGCTCAGCCGCCCGCGACCGCCGGGATGATCGAGACGCCGGCGCCCTCCGGGGTCGCCGTGTCCAGGCCCTGCTCGAAACGGACGTCGTCGTCGTTGACGTACACGTTGACGAACCGGCGCAGCTTGCCCTGGTCGTCCAGGACCCGGGCGGCGATCCCGGTGTGGTTCTTCTCCAGATCGGCGATGACCTCGCCGAGCGTCGCCCCCTCGGCGGCGACCTCGGCCTGCCCGCCGGTGTAGGTGCGCAGGATGGTGGGGATGCGAACGGTCACGCTCATGCGAGGCCAGCCTCTCGGAAGGAGTCCAGGGTCGGGCGGATGGTGGCGGTGAGGCCGGTCCCGGCCACCGCGTCCAGGGTCTTGAGGCCGTCGCCCGTGTTGAGCACGACGGTGGTGAGGGCCGGGTCCAGCTGTCCGCTCTCGATCAGCTTGCGCGTCACGCCCACGGTCACCCCGCCGGCGGTCTCCGCGAAGATGCCCTCCGTGCGGGCGAGCAGCTTGATGGCGTCCACGACCTCCGCGTCCGTCACGTCCTCCACCGCACCGCCGGTGCGGCGCGCGATGTCCAGGACGTACGGC
This sequence comes from Streptomyces sp. NRRL S-1022, assembly GCF_000720135.1. GTDB lineage: Bacteria > Actinomycetota > Actinomycetes > Streptomycetales > Streptomycetaceae > Streptomyces. The sequence continues at coordinate 439,190 of NZ_JOIU01000008.1, forward strand.
CCGTCGGCCGGGTTGCCGATGGCCAGGGACTTGGCGATGGTGTTCGGCTTCTGCGGGCGGACCACGTCGTGACCGGCCTTGAAGGCGGTGGACACCGGCGAGCAGCCCTCGGCCTGCGCACCGAAGATCTTGTACGGCCGGTCCTCCACCAGACCCAGCTTGATCAGCTCCTGGAGACCCTTGTCGATCTTCGTGAGCTGGGAGCCGGAGGCGATCGGGACCACGATCTGGTCGGGCAGCCGCCAGCCGAGCTGCTCGCAGATCTCGTACGCCAGGGTCTTGGAGCCCTCCGCGTAGTACGGCCGCAGGTTGACGTTGACGAAGCCCCAGCCCTCGCCGGCCGGGTCGCCGATCAGCTCCGAGCAGAAGCGGTTCACGTCGTCGTAGTTGCCCTCGATGCCGACCAGCTCACCGCCGTAGACCGCGGCCATGACGACCTTGCCCTGCTCCAGGTCGTGCGGGATGAACACGCAGGAGCGGAAGCCGGCCCGGGCGGCGGCGGCGCCGACGGCACCGGCCAGGTTGCCGGTGGAGGAGCAGGAGAGCGTGGTGAAGCCGAAGGCGCGGGCGGCCTCCAGGGCCTGGGCGACGACCCGGTCCTTGAAGGAGTGGGTCGGGTTCCCGGAGTCGTCCTTCACGTACAGGCCGCCGGTCACGCCCAGCTCGCGCGCCAGGTTGTCGGCCTTGACGAGCTTGGTCCAGCCGGGGTTGAGGTTGGGCTTGTCGGTGACGTCCGCCGGGACGGGCAGCAGCGGGGCGTACCGCCAGATGTTCGCGGGGCCGGCCTCGATGCGCCGGCGCAGTTCCTCGGTGTCGTAGCCGGAGAAGTCGTAGGCGATTTCGAGCGGGCCGAAGCACTCCTCACAGGCGAAGACCGGACCGAGCGGGACGCGGTGACCGCACTCGCGACAGCTCAAGGCGGCGGCGGGGCCGAGGTCGACGGTGGTTTCGCTGGAGGTGGCAACTGTCTGCACAGCCATGGAGGCGAGGCCCTTTCTCCTCATCTTCCTCACGACGCATCTCGCCGTGAGACGGATTTGGCACCTTCCCTAGCCGGGAGCCTCGCTGTGAGGACGAGAGCCGACTGGAGGGTTGCCGGGGCTTCATCGGGCCGTGTCCCTCTGCCCCTCTGGATGAGCGGTATTCGGTTGTGGACGCCCGCGACCCCCGACATGCGATGGTCATCGGCGTTGTTCAAGACTGTAACCGAAGGCCAGGACAGTTGAGATAGTCGTCCGAAGCGCGAGATGGATCACACGGTGACGTGTGGTCGTGACAGTGAGGAGCCGCCGACCGTGCTGGAAGAAGTCGAGCGCTGGCTGAGCACCCGCTCCTGGTCCGTGGCCGACCGACCGCTGCACCAGGTCATGGCGGCCAAGCAACGCACGGGCCAGACGATCAGCGTCGTACTGCCCGCGCTCAACGAGCAGGAGACGGTCGGCGACATCGTCGCGGTGATCCGGCACGACCTCGTGGAACAGGTGCCGCTCGTGGACGAGATCGTCGTCGTCGACTCCGGCTCCACCGACCGCACCTCCGAGGTCGCCGCGCGCGCCGGCGCCCGGGTCGTCCACCGCGACGAGATCCTGCCCCGCATCCCGCCCGTCCCCGGCAAGGGCGAGGTGCTGTGGCGCTCGCTGCTGGTGACCGGTGGGGACATCGTCTGCTTCGTCGACGCGGACCTCAGGGAGTTCTCCTCCGACTTCGTCACCGGGATCATCGGCCCGCTGCTCACCGAACCGGACGTCGACCTGGTCAAGGGCATGTACGACCGCCCGCTCGCCGGTGCCTCCGGGCAGGGCGGCCGGGTCACCGAACTGATGGCCCGTCCGCTGCTGAACATGCACTGGCCGCAGCTGGCCGGGTTCGTGCAGCCGCTGGGCGGCGAGTACGCGGCCCGCCGCTCCCTGCTGGAACAGCTGCCGTTCCCCGTGGGCTACGGCGTGGAGCTGGGCATGCTGGTCGACGCGCTGCACCTGGCCGGCCTGGACGCGCTGGCCCAGGTGGACCTCGGGGTGCGCAAGCACCGGCACCAGGACGGGCAGGCCCTCGGCCGGATGGCGGCGGCGATCTACCGCACGGCGCAGCTGCGGCTCGCGCGCGGCCACCTCGTCCGGCCCTCGCTCACGCAGTTCGTGCGGGGCGAGGACGGGTTCGAGCCGCGCACCTACTCGGTGGACACCGAGGAGCGGCCGCCCATGGTGGAGATCGCGGAGTACGCCGAGCGGAAGGTGGCGTGAACACTGCGTATACGGTTCCCCGCCCCGGCCCCCGCCGGGCGGAGCGCACGTTTGAGTGTTTACGGGCCGGGCTAGGTTGAGGCGTATGGCTTCCACGCGTGCTGCTGCTGAAAAGGCCCGGGTGCTGGTCGCGTCGAATCGCGGACCGGTCTCCTACCAGGTGGGCGAGGACGGCTCGCTGCACGCCAGACGGGGCGGTGGCGGGCTGGTCTCGGGACTGTCCGCCATCGGTTCGGACGCGGGCTCGGTGTGGGTGTGCGCCGCGCTCGGCGACGGCGACCGGGCGGCCGTGCGGCGCGCGGACGGCGGGCTGCTGCCGGCCGAGGAGACCGGCGGGCAGCGGGTGCGGATGCTGGACATCGACGCGAGCGTGCACGCCGAGGCGTACAACGGCATCGCCAACTCGGTGCTCTGGTTCGTCCACCACATGCTGTACCAGACCCCGCTGGAGCCGGTCTTCGACGCGGAGTTCCGTCGGCAGTGGGGCTCCTACGAGGCATACAACCGGGCGTTCGCCGAGGCGCTGGCCGAGGAGGCGGCCGAGGGCGCGGCGGTGCTGATCCAGGACTACCACCTGGCCCTCGCCCCCCGCATGCTCCGCCAGCTCCGTCCCGACCTGCGCATCGGTCACTTCTCGCACACCCCGTGGGCGCCGCCGGACTACTTCCGGCTGCTTCCCGACGACATCGCGGCCGAGCTGCTCGGCGGCATCCTGGGCGCGGACCGGGCGGCGTTCCTGACCCGGCGGTGGGCGGACGCGTTCACCGACTGCTGCCACGCGGTGCTCGGGCCCGGCATCCCGTCCGGCACCGAGATCGGGGTGCACGGGCTGGGCGCGGACGCGGACTTCCTGCGCAAGCGGGCGCACGAGCCGGACGTGGACGAGCGGATGGCGGCGCTGCGGGAGGAGATCGGGCCGGACCGCAGGGCGATCGTCCGGGTGGACCGCACCGAGCTGTCCAAGAACATCGTGCGCGGCCTGCTGGCGTACGAGCAGTTGCTGGCGGACCATCCCGAGTGGCGGGAGAAGGTCGTCCACGTGGCGTTCGCCTACCCGTCCCGGCAGGACCTCGCCGTGTACCGGGAGTACACGGCCGAGGTGGAGCGGGTCGCGGCGGAGATCAACGAGCGGTTCGGCACGGCGGGCTGGACCCCCGTCGTGCTGCACGTGAAGGACGACTTCGCGCGCTCCCTGGCCGCGTACCGGCTGGCCGACGTGGCCCTCGTGAACCCCATCCGGGACGGCATGAACCTCGTCGCCAAGGAGGTCCCGGTCGTCTCCGACCAGGGCTGCGCACTGGTGCTGTCGCGGGAGGCCGGGGCGTACGAGGAGCTCGGCGGGGACGCGTTCGTGGTGAACCCGTACGACATCGCGGGCACGGCCCGGGCCCTGCACGAGGCGCTGGCCCTGCCGGCGGCGGAGCGCGCGGAGCGCTCCGAGCGGCTGGCCGCCGCCGCGACCGCGCTGCCGCCGGCCCGGTGGTTCCTGGACCAGCTGGACGCGCTGACCGGCCGGCCGGCCGGTCAGCCGAGCTGAGCGGCGAGCGTCCTGAGCAGGTCCACGACGCCCTCCGGGCCGTTCACCACCAGGTCGGCGCGTTCCGCCAGTTCGGTGACCTCGGTGCTGCCGCTGCAGACGAGCAGGCCGGGGATGCCGTCGGTGCGGAGCTTGTCGACGGCGGCGAAGGCCGGGAGGTCGCCGAGGTCGTCGCCGGCGTAGACGACGCATCCGGCGCCGATGGCACGGGCGTGGTCCAGGAGGGCCACGCCCTTGTCCATGCCCGGGGGGCGCAGTTCCAGGACCAGGCGGCCGGGCTCGACGATCAGGCCGTGCCGGCCGGCGAGGTCGGCGAGGGGGCCGCGCAGGGACTCGAAGGCGGCCTGCGGGTCGGCGGCGCGGCGGGTGTGCACCGCGAGGGCCCGGCCCTTCTCCTCGATCCAGGTGCCCTCGCCGGCGCCGGCGCGCTCCAGCAGGCGGGGCAGCTCGGTGCGGGCGGCGGCCACGCCGGGGTGCGGGGGCGGGGCGGTGACCGTGCCGGTGGCCGCGTCCCAGCGTTCGGCGCCGTAGTGACCGAGGACGGTGAGGTGCTCCAGGCCGGGGACGCCGGCGAAGCCGCCGTAGCGGACCGCGACCTCCGGCGGGCGGCCGGTGATCACGGCGACGGAGGCCACCCGCGGGGCGAGCGCGGCCAGTGCGGGCACGGCGTCGGGGTGGGCGCGGGCCTGCTCGGGGTCGGCGACGATGGGGGCCAGCGTGCCGTCGAAGTCCAGGCCGATCAGCGCGGTGTGGGGCCGCGCGAGCAGGGCGGCGAGGCCGTCCCGGCCGGGCTGGGTCTGCGGGATGGGCAGAGGATCCATACCGCGACAGTATCCGCCCCCGGCCCGCTCACGCCTGGACGGCCCCATCGGCTCAGCGCTCCGCGCGGCGCGCCTCCCGCACCCGGCGCAGCCGGTTGACCGTGACCGGGTCGTGGGCCAGGGCCCGCTGGTCGTCCAGCAGGGCGTTGAGGAGCTGGTAGTAGCGGACCGGGGAGAGGTCGAGCTCCTCGCGGATCGCCCGCTCCTTCGCGCCGGGGCCGGGGAAGGCGCGGCGCTCCAGGGCGAGGATGGCTTTCTCTCGGCTGCCCAGTTCCATGCCCGCCACCGTAGCGGCGGGCACCGACAACGGGCTCAGCCGGCGTTGCTGCTGTCGGCCGCCGTGGCCGTGGACTGCAGGCGGGTCAGGACGCCGGCGGGGCTGCCGCCGGGGGCGACGGCCTGGCCGATGTTCTGCTTCACGGCCGCGCTGACCGCCGCCCAGGAGGTCTTGCCCACCGGGTACAGCTCGGAGGTGGGCAGCTGCTCAAGGAAGGGGCGCAGGGCCTTGTCGGCGGGCGCGTCAGAGGCGGCCATGGCGTTGGAGGCGGACCCGGTGACCGGCAGCAGCCCGTACTTCCGGGAGAAGTCGAGGACGTTCTTCTCGTCGTATACGAAGTCGAGGAAGTCGCCGATCTGGTCGGCGTGCCCGTTCTGCTTGAAGGCCATCATCCAGTCGGCGACGCCCATGGACGCCCTGGCCTTGCCGGTGCGGCCCGGCATGGGCACCATGCCGAACTGCACGCCCTTCTTCCCGGCCTGCTGGATCAGCGTGGGATGTCCGTTGAGCATGCCGACCTGGCCGTCGGCGAACGCGGCGAACGCGTCCGCGCGGTTGAGCTTGCCGGGCGCGACCGGACCGGTCAGGTCCTTGCCGACCAGCTCGTCCTTGAGCCAGGTGAAGGTGCCGACGTTCGCGGCGGAGTCGATGGTGTAGGTGCCGACGTCGTCGGTGTAGCCGCTGCCGCCGTTGCCGCCGCTCAGCAGCCACTGCATGGTCTCGGCCTGGGCCTCCTCGGGCCCGAGCGGCAGCGCGTACGGGAACTTCACGCCCTGCGCCTTGAGCGCCTTGGCGTCGGCGGCCAGCTCGGCCCAGGTGGTGGGCGGCGTGAGGCTGGCCTTGGCGAACAGGGACTTGTTGTAGAAGAGCACGCGCGTGGACGCGGCGAACGGGATGCCGTACTGCGTGTGCTTCCACTCGCCGGCGTCGGCGAGCTGGGACAGGAAGTCGGCCTGGGTGCGGATGGAGAGCAGGTCCGAGGCCGGGTAGAGCTTGCCCGCGGCGGCGTAGTCGGCGTAGGCGCCGATCTGGGCCAGGTCGGGGGCGTGGCCGGCGTCGACCATCTCCTTGACCTTGCGGTCGACGTCGTTCCAGGAGTAGACGCTGACCTCGATCTTCACCCCGGAGTGCTGCTTCTCGTACTCCCCGGCCAGGGCGTCCCAGTACTTCTTGGAGCTGTTGGCGGCGGAGTCGCCGTAGTCGGCGGCGACGAGTCTCAGGGTGACGTCGGAGGACCCCGTACTCCCGCAGCCGCCGAGCACCGCCGTCATGCCCAGTGCGGACACCACCGCGATCGTTCCTGCCGTAAGCCGACGCACCCTCAAAGCCCCAACCCTGCTGTCTGACCGTTCAACATATGGACACATAAGGTCTACACCACGTGAGTGGACTAGACCTCTCGCGGGTGGGAGGGTCACACTAGGCCACGTGGTGAGACATGTCATCGCCCTGGACGTGGGCGGTACCGGGATGAAGGCCGCCCTCGTCGGCGACGACGGCGCGACCCTGCACCGCGCCCGCCGCGCCACCGGCCGCGAGCGCGGTCCCGAGGCCGTGCTCGCGGGCATCCTCGACTTCGCCGCCGAGCTGCGCGCCCACGGCGTCGAGCAGTACGGCGAACCCGCCGGCGCGGCCGGCATAGCGGTCCCCGGCATCGTCGACGAGTCGACCGGCACCGCCGTCTACGCGGCCAACCTGGGCTGGCGGGACGTACCCCTGCGCACCCTGCTCGCCGAGCGGCTCCGGATGCCCGTCGCCCTCGGCCACGACGTGCGCACCGGCGGCCTCGCCGAGGGCCGGATCGGCGCCGGCCGGGGCACGGACCGGTTCCTGTTCGTGCCGCTGGGCACCGGCATCGCCGGCGCCATCGGCATCGACGGGCGCGTGGAGGCCGGCGCGCACGGCTTCGCGGGCGAGATCGGCCACATCGTCGTACGGCCCGGCGGGGAGCCCTGCCCCTGCGGACAGCGCGGCTGTCTGGAGCGGTACGCCTCCGCGTCCGCCGTCACCGCGGCCTGGGCCGCGGCCTGCGGTGACCCGGACGCGGACGCCGCGGACTGCGCGCGGGCCGTCGCGTCCGGCGACCCGAACGCCGTCCGGGTCTGGCAGGAGGCGGTCGACGCGCTCGCCGACGGACTGGTCACCGCCCTCACCCTGCTGGACCCCCGCACGCTGATCATCGGCGGCGGGCTGGCCGAGGCGGGGCACGTGTTGTTCCGGCCCCTGCGGGACGCCGTCCGGCAGCGGATCACCTTCCAGAAACCGCCCGCGATCGTCCCGGCCGCGCTGGGCGACATCGCCGGCTGCCTGGGTGCGGGGCTGCTCGCGCACGACCTGATCACCGCCACTCCCACGACTCCGGAGGTAAGCACCTGATGGCAACCGAGCGGGAAACCCTGCTGCTCACCGGCGCGAACGTGGTGCTCCCCACCGGAACGGAGAAGAACGGCCGCGTGGTCGTGGACGGCCGGCGCATCGCCGCGGCCGCCCCGGCCGGCGCCCGGGTCCTCGACGTCACCGGCCACTGGCTGGTGCCCGGCTTCGTGGACATCCACAACCACGGTGGGGGCGGAGCCTCCTTCTCCGGCACGCCGGACGACATCCTCACGGCCATCCGCACGCACCGCGCCCACGGCACCACCACCCTCGTCGCCTCCACCGTCACCGACGAGATGGACCTGCTGGTCCGCCAGGCCGGCCTGCTGAGCGAGCTGGCCGAGCAGGGGGAGATCGCCGGCATCCACTTCGAGGGGCCGTTCATCTCCCCGTGCCGCAAGGGCGCGCACTCCGAGGGGCTGCTGCGCGACCCGGACCCGGCCGAGGTCCGCAAGCTGATCGACGCGGCGCGCGGCAAGGCCAGGATGGTCACCCTCGCCGCCGAACTGCCGGGCGGCATCGACTCCGTACGGCTGCTCGCCGAGCACGGTGTCATCGCGGCGATCGGACACACGGACGCCAGCTACGAGCAGACGGCCGAGGCGATCGACGCGGGCGCCACGGTCGCCACCCACCTCTTCAACGCCATGCCCGCCCTGAACCACCGCGCGCCCGGCCCGATCGCCGCACTGCTGGAGGACGAGCGGGTCACGGTCGAGCTGATCAACGACGGCGTCCACCTGCACCCGGCCGCGCTGGAGCTGGCGTTCCGGCACGCCGGCGCGAACCGGGTGGCGTTCATCACCGACGCGATGGACGCGGCCGGCACCGGCGACGGCCGCTACATGCTCGGCCCGCTGGAGGTCGAGGTCAGCGAGGGCGTGGCCCGGCTGGTCGAGGGCGGTTCGATCGCGGGCTCCACGCTCACCCTGGACCGCGCGTTCCAGCGGGCGGTGACCGTCGACAAGCTGTCGGTGGAGGACGCCGTGACCGCCCTGTCGGCCAACCCGGCCCGCCTGCTGGGCCTGGCCGACCGCATCGGCTCCCTGGAGCCCGGCAAGGACGCCGACCTGGTCCTGCTGGACGCGGACTTCGCCCTGAAGGGCGTGATGCGGCAGGGCGAATGGGTGATAGCGCCCCAACTGCCCTGATCCGTACCGCTGTCGGGGAGACGGTGGCCGACCCGCGCACTGGGCCGGCCGCCGTCTCTTTGGCATGATCGAGGCCCCGGAACCGAGACAGGCGCACGGACTTCGAGGGAGGTCGGCCCGGGTGATCCTCACGGTCACGCTGAACACCGCTCTCGACATCACCTATCACGTACGGTCACTGCGCCCGCACGCCTCGCACCGCGTCACCGAGGTCACCGAGCGGCCCGGCGGCAAGGGCGTGAACGTGGCCCGGGTGCTGGCCGCCCTCGGGCACGAGGTGACGCTCACCGGGTTCGCGGGCGGCGCCACCGGCCGGGAGATACACGAGCGGCTGGCCGGCACACCCGGTCTGACCGACGCGCTGGTGCCGGTCGCCGGGGCGAGCCGGCGCACGATAGCCGTGGTGGACGGCCTGTCGGGTGACACGACCCAGCTGAACGAGCCCGGGCCGCAGATCACACCGGGCGAGTGGGGCGCCTTCCTCGACCGGTACGGGGAACTGCTGGCCGGCGCCTCGGCGGTGGCACTGTGCGGCAGCCTGCCGCCCGGGGTGCCGGTGGGGGCGTACGCGAACCTGGTCCGCACGGCCCGCTCGGCCGGCGTCCCGGTGCTGCTGGACACCAGCGGCGAGCCGCTGCGCCGCGGGGTCGCCGCCCGCCCGGACATCATCAAGCCGAACGCCGACGAACTGGCCGAACTCACCGGCTCGCACGAGCCGTTGCGCGCCACCCAGGACGCCCGCCGCCGCGGCGCCCACGCGGTGGTCGCCTCCCTGGGCCCGGCCGGCCTCCTCGCCGGCACCCCGGAGGGCCAGTGGCGCGCGGTCCCGCCGGCCCGCGAACTCGGCAACCCCACCGGCGCCGGCGACTCGGCCGTCGCCGGCCTCCTCTCCGGCCTGCTCGACCAACTCCCCTGGCCGGACCGCCTCACCCGCGCGGTCGCCCTGTCGGTGGCAACGGTACGAGCGCCCACAGCGGGCGAGTTCGACCCCTCCGTGTACGAGGAGCTGCGGGGACAGGTGTCGGTAACCGGTGAGGAGTGGAGCCTGACTTGACGCGAAACCACCTTCATGCTCAATCAGGCGACCATCAAGCGACTCTTACCGCTTTCTGTGGCCTCACTGGGACTCGTAATCTCGCTGGGCACTCCTGCATCAGCCGAGCAAGGAGGTGTCTCAATGAAGGAGGGACACTCCTTCACCATTCGAACCAAGCCGAGTACTTCCGCATCGGTGATCACCGTCATCAGCAATCCGAGCGTGAACGTTCCGTGCACCACCCATGATGCCCCCTGCACTCGCGAGAACAACGGGGGTTCGTACACCTGCTGGTCGGGCGGACCGCACGACAACGACTGGTTCAAGGTGAGGTGGGGTCAGAAAACCGGATGGGTGGCCGCCATGTGCGTTGACGTGGGCCGCATAGGTTAAGACACCCCGGTGGCCGTCGGCACTCATTCCCCCGGCGGCCACCGCTGAAGCCGTATGGCTGCGTTCCAAGGGGCGGAGCAGCCCCTCAGCCCCGGCCGACCTTGCCCTTCTTCAGCCAGAGCTGGTCCAAGAGGACGTCGCACTTGTCACCGGCCTGGCAAGAGAGCGCGAGCGTGTTGGAGCCCTTCTTCAGGGTCGGGTAGGCGTAGCTCTCGGTCCATGCCTTCGTCGGGTCGGACAAGTGCGTCCAGTTGGCGAAGTTGAAGCCGCTGCCGTACTTCTGACCATTGACGGTGAGGGTCATCGACTGGTCCTCACCAGGGTTGTCGTAACGCGCGAGGAGAGTGTAGGCGCCCTCCTCGGGGACGTTCACGGTCCAGGTCACCGAGGCGCCCACCGTGTTCAGGCCGCCCACGTAGACACCGCCGGCCGCCTTCGCGCCCGGGACGTCCGTCGCCTTGGTCGCGCCGCCGAGCAGCTGGAGGGCGTTGGCGTCCGTCTTCGGCAGCTCGCCCGGCGCCGCGGAGCCGCTGCCCGAGGGGCTCGGGCTGCTGGTCTGGGAGTGGGTCGGGGTGGAGCCGGCCTGGTTGCCGGACTTGTCGTCGTCCGTGTTGCCGTTGATCATCGCGATGCCGATACCGATGACGACCGCGGCGACCACCGCGATCGCGCCGATCAGCAGGCCCTTGGTGTTGGGGCCGCGGCGGCCGGACGCGGGGGACGCGGTCCGGCGGCCGGCCGGGGCGCCGCCGGGCAGCGTCTCGGGGGCCTGGTAGTGGGCGTTCGGCTGGCCGTAGGCCCCCTGCTGGGGGACGCTCTGGCCGTACGGGGCCTGCTGTGCGCCGTAGGAACGCTCGCCGACCGCACGCACTCTGCTGACCGAGTTCGGGTAGCCGTAACCGCCGCCGGACGGCGGCTGGGCTCCCCGGGCCTGGCCGTCTGCGTACAGGTAGCCGAACGGGTCGTCGTCCTCGGGCGTGCTCGCGCCGTTGTCGCCGGGCGTCATCCCTTGGTACTCCTCAACAGGTGCGGGCGGATGCGGTACGGGTTGGAATGGCGAGCCTACCCGTTCTCCCTGGCCCAAACGGGGGCCTCGGACCGCTTCACCTCGCTGACCTGCGGCTCATCCGGCACGGCGGTGCTGTTTGGGACGAGATCGTTTCTCTACGTACATCCGCTCGTCAGCGGACTTCAGCACCTCGTCCGCCGTCATGCCGCAGTGCGCCCAGCCGATGCCGAAGCTCGCGCCCACCCGGACCGCCCGGCCCTCGGCGCGGATCGGCTGGATGATCTCGTTGCGCAGCCGTACGGCGAGGTCCTGGGCGTCGGCCCGGCCGAGGCCGTCGGCGAGGATCACGAACTCGTCGCCGCCGAGCCGGGCGACCGTGTCGCCGTCCCGGACGCCGTTGCTCAGCCGCCGGGCGACCTCGATGAGGACGGCGTCGCCCGCGTTGTGCCCGAACCGGTCGTTGATCGACTTGAAGCCGTCGAGGTCGCAGAAGAGCACCGCGAGGCCCTTGGTGCCGTCGTCGCGGCCCTCCTCGGGGGCGACGGTGTGCACATGGTGGTCGTAGGCGTCGAGGCCGTCCGTGCCCGGCGCGAAGTCGAAGCCGTGGCCGGCGGGGATGTCGAAGGCGGGGTGGCCGTAGGCCGCGTCCAGGGATTCGAGGGCCCCGGCGTGCGCGGGGCGCTGACAGAGCCGGGCCGACAGGCGCGAGCGCAGCTCGGCCGAGTTCGGCAGGCCGGTCAGCGAGTCGTGGGAGGCCCGGTGGGCGAGCTGCAGCTCGCGCCGCTTGCGCTCCTCTATGTCCTCGACGTGGGTGAGCAGGAAGCGGGGTCCGTCGGCGGCGTCCGCGACGACGCTGTTGCGCAGCGACACCCATACGTACGTGCCGTCCCGGCGGCCGAGCCGCAGCTCCGCGCGCCCGCCCTCGGCCGAGGTGCGCAGCAGGGTGCCGACGTCCTCGGGGTGGACGAGGTCGGCGAAGGAGTAGCGGCGCATCGCGGAGGCGGGGCGGCCGAGCAGTCGGCACAGGGCGTCGTTGGTGCGCAGGATGCGGCCGTGCTGGTCGCCGCCCATCTCGGCGATGGCCATGCCGGAGGGGGCGTACTCGAAGGCCTGCCGGAAGGATTCCTCGCTGGCGCGCAGCGCCTGCTGCTCGCGCTCCAGACGGACGAGGGCGCGCTGCATGTTGGCGCGCAGGCGGGCGTTGCTGATCGCGATGGCGGCCTGGAAGGCGTACATCTGGAGGGCCTCGCGGCCCCAGGCGCCGGGGCGGCGGCCGTTGCGCGGCCGGTCGACGGATATGACGCCGAGCAGTTCGCCGCAGTTGCCGCCCGGCACACCGGGCGTGTACATCGGCGCGAAGAGCCGGTCGGAGGGGTGCCACTCGTCCTCGAAGCGGGGCGCGGGCCCGTCGGTGTACCACTGGGGGACGTCGTCGTCGTCGAGGACCCAGCCCTCGGTGTGCGGTATGAAGACGAGGTCGCCCCAGTGTTCGCCCATGCTCAGCCGGCGGTCCCAGGACTCGCGGGAGCCGACCCGGCCGGTGATCAGGGCCTCCGCGGCGGAGTTGCCGGAGAAGGCGGCGACCACGAGATCACCGTCCTGGCGGACCAGGTTGACGGCCGCCATCTCGTAGCCGAGGGCGTGCACGGCGCCGTCGGCGACCGTCTGCAGTGTGTCCGCCAGGCTGCGTGCCGTGTTCATGTCGGCCATGACCTGGTGCAGCTGTCGCAGGGACGCAAGACGGACGTAGGGCTCCGACTCGGTCTCCATGCTCTCCCTCCCCCCGAGGCCTCGCAGCGATTGAAGGGTTGTCCCGCCACTGAATCACAGCGCGCTGCCCACTCGGTACACAGGGTCAACAATTCCTGCCCCTTGTGACTCAAGTCACAGGAGAACGTGAACAATTGAGTGGAGTTTCTGCGTTTTGCCTGTGCGGTTCCTGAACACGCGGCGTGCGGACGTGCACACATATTGCACGCTCGGGGGCGTCCGCGTGCGCCGCTGGTCCTAGGACCCGGTTCGGGCGGAGGGCCGATGCGGCCCGCGTCCGGCGGAGACTAGCGTTTCCGGCGTGCTGAAGACTCCCTCCCCCACCACCCCCCTGGCTTCCGGGCATGCTGAGGGGGTGAGCAACGACGAGTTCCGGGCCGCGATGTCCCGGCTGGCCGCGGGCGTGGTCCTGGTCACCGCGCAGGAACCGCCGCTGGACCCGGACGACCCCGGGGCGCCGGGCGTGGAGGACGTCGGCATGACCGCCACCGCCTTCCTGTCGGTCTCCCTCGACCCGCCGCTGGTCATGGTCAGCCTGCGCACCGGCGCCCGCATGGACGACCTGCTCGACGAGCAGCCGCTGTGGGCGGTGTCGGTCCTCGCCGAGAGCCAGCGGCACATCGCGGGCCGGTTCGCCATGAAGGGCCGCATCAGCGACCGGCTGCTCTTCGAGGACATCCCCTACGTCCGCGGCGAGGCCACCGGCGCCCCGCTCGTCGGCGGCGCGCTGGCCACCCTGGAGTGCCGCACCGAGCAGCGGGTGACCGCCGGCGACCACACCCTGGTCATCGGCCGCGTCCTCACCGCCCGCGTACCGAGCGCCGAGGGCGGCCCGCTGCTGTACTTCCGCGGCCGGTACCGCCGGCTGGGCTGAGCCGGAGACTCCCCGGCCCGGGGGCCGGCGGGAGCTCCTGGGCCTCCTCCACGGTCAGCTCCGCCAGCTGCGACGGGGCGGTGACGATGTCGATCCCCGTGATGCGGTCGGCGGCGAAGGTGAAGGCCAGGACCCGCTCCGGGCGGCCGTCGGCGAAGACCGCGAGGCCGGTCGCGCCGTCGACCAGGACCGGACGCGCCACACGGGCCAGGCGGGCGAAGCCCGCCGCGCCGGCGGCGACCCGGGCCGCGCCGCCGGTCACGCCGGCCTCCGTGCGGGCCACCACGTCCGGGTCGAGCACCGCGAGCAGCGCCTCGAAGTCGCCGTCCCGCGCGGCGGCCAGGAACGCGTCGACCACCCGCCGCTGCCGGGCCAGGTCGGCTCCCGGCACCGCCACGCCCCGCACCCGGCGCCGGGCCCGGCTGGCGAGCTGCCGCGCCGCGGCCGCGTTGCGCCCGAGGACGCCGCCGACCTCCCCGAAGGGCACCCCGAACAGGTCGTGCAGCACGAAGGCCAGCCGCTCGGCCGGCGAGAGGGTGTCGAGGACGACGAGGAGGGCGAGCCCGACCGAGTCGGCGAGCAGGGCGTCCTCGGCGGGGTCCGGCCCGGCGGACGGCGCGTGCCGCCCGCCGTCCAGCGGCTCCTCGCCCCGGGTGCGGCGCGAGCGCAGCATGTCGAGGCAGACCCGGCCGACGACGGTGGTCAGCCAGCCGCCGAGGTTCTCCACCTCCCGCGTGTCGGACCGGCTCAGCCGGAACCACGCCTCCTGGACGGCGTCCTCGGCCTCGGCGGCGGAGCCGAGCATCCGATAGGCGACGGCCCGCAGGTGCTCCCGGTAGGACTCGAACCGCTCGGCGAGAAAGTCGTTGTCGGTCATGGGGCCCGGCCTCTCCGTCGTCGTCCGCGGCCGCTGCCGCACCCCTGTGACGAGTGGCGGCGGGCGGATGTGACAGGACCTCGGCTAGCCCCAGTCCCGTCCCGAGCGGCCGCGCTTGGTGTCCGCGCGCTGCTTCTTCTCCCGCAGCCGGCGTTCGTTGATGCCGCGCGGGATGCGGGTCGGCTTGCGGGGCTTCGGCGGCGGCGCGCTGGCCTCCGCGAGGAGCGCGGCGAGGCGTACGGCGGCGGCCTCCCGGTTGCGCCACTGGGAGCGGTGCTCCGAGGCCCGTACGGAGACGACCCCGTCGACGAGGCGGCCGGCCAGCCGCCGCAGCGCCCGCTCCTTCCACACCGGGGGCAGTGCCTCGGTGCGGGCGAGGTCGAAGCGCAGCTCGACCTGCGAGTCGCTGGTGTTGACGTGCTGTCCGCCGGGCCCGGACGACCTGGAGAAACGCCACATCAGCTCGGCCTCGGGAAGCGAGACGGAGCCACGGATGAAATAGGGCCCGGACATGCCCTCCATGTTCCCGGTCCGGCCCGGCGCACGTCACCTGGATTTCCGGTTCGGTAAAAAAGGTAAAGGCATCCGGAACCACGGGGACCCCCCTCGACGTTGTCCCGGGTGACGGTAGCTTCGTCGGCACAGAGTGCGCGCAGAGTGCACGGATATGCACGGGTATCTAAGGAAGGGACTCCCAACATGGCTGTAAGCCTGTCCAAGGGTGGCAACGTCTCGCTCACCAAGGAGGCTCCGGGCCTGACCGCCGTCACCGTGGGCCTCGGCTGGGACGTCCGCACCACCACCGGCACGGACTTCGACCTGGACGCCTCCGCCATCGCGGTGAACGGACAGGGCAGGGTCTACTCGGACGGCCACTTCGTCTTCTTCAACAACAAGCAGAGCCCGGACAACTCGATCGTCCACACGGGCGACAACCGCACGGGCGAGGGCGCCGGCGACGACGAGGCGATCAACGTCAACCTGGCCGCGCTGCCGGCCGACATCGACAAGGTCGTCTTCCCGGTCTCCATCTACGACGCCGAGAACCGCGGCCAGAACTTCGGCCAGGTCCGCAACGCCTACATCCGCATCGTCAACCAGGCCGGCGGCGCCGAGATCGCGCGCTACGACCTGTCGGAGGACGCGGCCACCGAGACGGCCATGATCTTCGGCGAGCTGTACCGCAACGGCGCGGAGTGGAAGTTCCGCGCGGTGGGCCAGGGCTACGCCTCGGGCCTGGTCGGCATCGCCCAGGACTTCGGCGTCAACGTCTGAGCACCGGGCCGGGCGCGAAGGTCCCCCCGGCGCCCGCCGGGGGGACCTCTTCCACAGGCGGGGTCACGGCATCCGCGGGAAGCGGGCCTGAAGGGTCCAGACGGCCGGGTTCTCCGCCAGGTCCTCGTGCAGGTCGGTGAGGTCCGCGAGCAGGTCGTGCAGGAAGTCGCGGGCCTCGCGGCGCAGCTCCGTGTGGGAGAAGCTCAGCGGGGACTCCTCGGCCGGCACCCAGTCGGCGCTGATGTCCACCCAGCCGAAGCGGCGCTCGAAGAGCATCCGGTCGGTGGACTCGGTGAAGTCCAGCTCGGCGCGCTGCGGCCGGGCGGCGCGGGAGCCCATCGGGTCCCGGTCCAGCCGTTCCGCGATGTCGCACAGCGCCCACGCGAAGTCCAGCACCGGCACCCATCCCCAGGCTGTGGACAGTTCCCGGTCGGTCTCGGTGTCCGCGAGATAGACGTCCCCGCAGAACAGGTCGTGGCGCAGCGCGTGGACGTCCGCGCGGCGGTAGTCGGTCTGCGGGGGGTCCGGGAACCGGTTGGAGAGGGCGTAGCCGATGTCGAGCACGGGGGAGATGGTGTCACGCCGGTCCGGCGGCTCCTGTCCGCGGTGCACCCCGCCCGCCTAGGATCACTGACATGTCCAGATCCTTACGCCTTGTCCAGGCGTTCGCCGCCCTGCTCGCCCTCGCGCTCACGGGCACCGCGTGCGACGGCGGGGTGCGGGGCACCCCGGGCGGCTCCGGCGTCCGCGACCCGTACTTCCCGAAGGCCGGCAACGGCGGCTACGACGTCGGGCACTACGCCCTGACCCTGGACTACACCCCGGCCACCCGCCGGCTCACCGGCACGGCGGTCGTCACCGCCCGGGCCACCCGGGACCTGTCGGCCTTCGACCTGGACCTCGCCGGGCTGCGCGTCGACTCGGTCACCGTCGAGGGCAAGGACGCCCGCTGGAACCGTGCCGGCCAGGAACTCACCGTCCGCCCGCACGACGACCTGAGCAAGGGCGAGGCGTTCCGCACGACCGTCCGCTACTCGGGCACCCCGCGCACCCTCACCGACCCCGACGGCTCCGAGGAGGGCTGGCTGCCCACCGCCGACGGCGCCCTGGCGCTCGGCGAACCGGTCGGCTCCATGGCCTGGTTCCCCGGCAGCCACCACCCCTCCGACAAGGCGTCCTACGACATCACGGTCACCGTCCCGAAGGGTCTCCAGGCCGTCTCCAACGGCGAGTTGGCCGACCAGCGCACGCAGGACGGCCGCACCACCTACCACTGGCACTCCGCGCAGCCCATGGCGAGCTATCTCGCCACCGTCGCCATCGGGCACTACGCCATCACGCGCACCACCGGCCCGCACGGCCTGCCCGTCGTCACCGCCGTCGATCGGACCCAGGCCGCGGCGAGCAGGAAGGTCCTGGCGAAGATCCCGGAGATCCTCGACTGGGAGGAGTACAACTTCGGGCCGTACCCGTTCTCCTCGGCCGGTGCGATCGTCGACCGGCGGGGCGACGCCGGGTACGCGCTGGAGACCCAGACCCGGCCCGTGTTCCCCGCCGACCAGCTCACCACCCCGATCCTCGTGCACGAGCTCGCCCACCAGTGGTACGGCGACTCGGTCACCCCCGCGAGCTGGCGCGACATGTGGCTCAACGAGGGCTTCGCGACCTACGCCGAGTGGCTTTACGACGAGGACCACGGCGGCAAGAGCGCCCAGGAGCGGTTCACCGAGGTGTACGAGGAGGACGACGAGGCCGTCTGGGCCTTCCCGCCCGCCAAGCCCTCCGGCGCCGCGCACATCTCCGACACCCCGGTCTACGAGCGGGGCGCGATGGTCCTGCAGAAGATCCGGCAGAAGGTCGGCGACGACACCTTCTACGCCATCATCCAGGGCTGGGCCGCCGCCCGCCGCCACGGCACGGCGAGCACCGCCGACTTCACCGCGTACGTCGAGAAGAAGGCCCCGCACCGGGATTTCGGCGGGATCTGGAAGGACTGGCTGTACGGGGAAGGCCGGCCGGCCCACCCGTGAGAACGGGCGGTCCGGCCGGCCGGCTGCCGTACGGGGGCGGCTACTTGACGTTCACGGCCCCGTCCAGGCCGCCGCCACCGCCCCGTACTCCGCGCCGCCCGGGCCGTACAGGCCGGCCGCCGCCTGGAGGGTGCCGGTGCGGGTGCCCGCGTAAGGGGAGTTGTAGGACACCCCGTTGACCGCCTTCGCGCCGCTGCCCCCGGACAGCAGGTGGAAGAAGTGGTTGGCGACACCGGACGAGTAAGCGCAGTTGGGGCGTGGAACGTCACACCCCGCCCCGCGGGCGGCCCGGCACCCGCGACCGCGCCCGCCACCCGGCCGCCCGTTACTCGACCCGGATGCCCATCGCCGCCGCCAGCGCCGGCGCCAGGTCCAGCAGCTGCCCGGTGCTGATCACCGCGCCGGAGAGCCGGTCCAGACCCCGGGCGACCTCCAGCGGCGCCGCCCCGCGCAGGTCCACGTCCGTCAGGGTCGCACCGCCGAAGTCGGCCTCCCTCAGGGCGCAGTCGGTGAACTCCACCCGCTCCAGGCGCGCGCCCGCGAAGTCCGGCTCCACCAGGACGCAGGAGTCGAAGACGACGTCCTTCAGGCGGGCCTCGCGGAGGTTCAGGTAGTCGATCTTGCCGCCCCGGATCACCACCCGCTCCAGCACCGCGCCGTGCATCTGCGTGCCGCCCAGGCGCGCGTCGACCAGCTCCACGTCCCGGAACGTGGACTCGGCGAACTGCGTGCCCACACCCCGCAGTCCCGTCAGCACCGAGTCCAGCACCCGGGCCCGGCCCAGCGCCGTCCCGTCCAGCGCGCAGCCCGTCAGCGCGCAGTCCATGAACCGGGCCCCCGCACCGTCCTGCCCGCCCACGTCCAGCTCACGGAACTCCAGCCCGTCGTAGTCGCCGTCCGGCTCCAGCTCCCCTCCGGCCCACGGCTCCAACGGCGGCAGCCGCACCTCCGGCCGCCGCGCACCCCGCACCGCCCCCCGGCCCGCCGGCCGGCTCCCCGTCGCTCGCCTCACCATGCACCCATGCTGCACCCCGCCACTGACAATCCACCTGACCTGGGGAAACACCGGAATGTCAGCCACGGCGGGGCGCCGGCCGGTCCGCCCTTGACCTCAAGCGCGCTCGAGGTCGGAGGGTGGGGGCACCACGTCGTCTCCCCCGGGGGGTCCCATGCACGCCGTCCGTCTGCACGCCTTCGGCCCGGCCGAGAACCTGATCCACGAGGAGGTGCCGGACCCGGTCCCCGGCCCCGGCCAGGTGCGGATCGCGGTCGCTGCGGCCGGGGTGCACCTGCTCGACGCGGCCCTGCGGGAGGGACACCGGGGCCCGCTGCCCGAGCTGCCCGCCCTGCCGACCGTGCCCGGCCGCGAGGTCGCGGGCGTCGTGGACGCGCTCGGCGACGGCGTGGACGCGCTGTGGCTCGGCCGCCGGGTGGTGGCCCACCTGGGCCTCGTGCCCGGCGGCTACGCCGAGCTGGCCGTCACCGAGGTCGAACGCCTCCACGACATCCCGGAGAACCTGGACCCCGCCGCGGCCGTCGCCATGATCGGCACCGGCCGTACGGCGCTGGGCATCGCGCAGTTCGCCGAGCCGGGACCGGACGACGTCGTGGTCGTACCGGCCGCGGCCGGCGGTATCGGCACCCTGCTCGTCCAGCACGCCGGGAACGCCGGAGCCACCGTGATCGGCCTCGCCGGCGGCCCGGAGAAGACCGCCCGCGTCCGCGCGAACGGCGCCGGCCTCGCCGTCGACTACACCGACCCCGGCTGGCCGGCCGAGGTCCGCGCCCACCTCGGGGGCCGGCCCGCCACCCTCGTCTACGACGGCGTCGGCGGCCAGGTCGCCCGGGAGGCCGTCGCCCTGCTCGGCCCCGGCGGCCGGCACCTGGTCTTCGGCTGGTCGGCGGAGGGCATCGCCGACGGCCGGGGGTACGCCGTCGAGGGCCTCTCGGAGTCCGTGCTCGGCCCGGCGATGCTCCGGAAGGCCGGCGGCCTGCGCGCCCTGGAACTGCGCGCCCTCGCCGAGGCCGCCCAGGGCCGCCTGCGCCCGGCCGTCACCCGCTTCCCCCTCGCCGGGGCCGCCACCGCCCACCGGGCGCTGGAGGGCCGGACCACGATCGGCAAGGTGGTACTGGAACCGTGAGGGACCCCGGCCGGGGCCGGTGAGGCACATGGGCAGGGACAGGGCTCCGCACCACCGCGCGACCGGCCGCCGACGCCCCGGGGCCGCCGGACCACCGCCCCCGCCGGCGGACCGTCAGCCGGCGGCGCCCAGTGCCTTCAACGCGTCGTCCGTGAGGCGGTACACCGTCCACTCGTCCTGCGGGCGCGCGCCCAGCGCCTCGTAGAAGCCGATCGCCGGCCGGTTCCAGTTCAGCACCGACCACTCCAGCCGCTCGTACCCACGCTCCCCGCAGATGCGCGCCAGCTCCGCCAGCAGCGCCCGCCCGTGCCCGCCGCCGCGCGCCTCGGGCCGCACGTACAGGTCCTCCAGGTAGATGCCGTGCACCCCGCGCCACGTGGAGAAGCTGAGGAACCACAGCGCGAACCCGACCGGCTCGCCGCTCTCCTCGTCCACCGCCAGGTGCGCGAACGCGGCCGGCCGCTCCCCGAACAACGCCTCCCGCAACTGCTCCTCGCTCGCCCGGGCCTCCTCGGCCGCCTTCTCGTACTCGGCCAGCTCACGGATCAGGGTGTGGATGACAGGGACGTCGTCAGGGGTGGCGCTACGAATCATGCGGCGAGGGTAACCGGTCCGCGCCCCGGGCCTCAGTGCCGTCCCGCCACCCGGTCGGCCGCCTTCGCCAGCCGCGAGGACCGCACGCCGGGCCGCAGACGTTCCCGCTGGTCGGCGGCCCGATAGGTGGCGTACATGCCCTGCACGCCCAGCCAGCGCAAAGGCTCCGGCTCCCACTTGCGGACCTTGTGGTTCACCCAGGGCAGGTCCGTCAGCTCCGTCCGGCCGCCCTGCCCGGAGTCCCGCTGCACCAGATCCCGCAGGGTCCGGGCGGCCAGATTGGCGGTCGCCACCCCGGAGCCGACGTAACCGCCCGCCCAGCCGAGCCCCGTGGAACGGTCCAGCGTCACCGTGGCGCACCAGTCGCGCGGCACCCCGAGCACCCCCGACCAGGCATGCGCGATCCGCACCCCGGCCAGCGACGGGAAGAAACGCGTCAGGATCTCCCGCAGGTCCTCCACGGTCGCCGCCTGCGTCCGGCCGTCGTTGTCGGTACGCGAACCGAAGCGGTACGGCACCCCCCGCCCGCCCAGCGCGATCCGGCCGTCCGCCGTGCGCTGCGCGTACATATAGGCGTGCGCCATGTCGCCGAGGGTCTCCCGACCCGCCCAGCCGATCGCCGCCCACTGCTCCCCGGTCAGCGGCTCGGTCGCGATCATCGAGGAGTTCATCGGCAGCCAGGTCCGCCGCTGCCCGCTGAGGGAGGCCGTGAAGCCCTCGGTGCAGCGCAGCACGTACGGCGCGCGGACCGTGCCGTAGGGGGTGACCGCGTGCTTGGGCCGGATCTCCGTCACCGGCGTCGACTCGTGGATGGTCACGCCCAGCGCCTCCACGGCCGCCGCGAGCCCCTTCACCAGCTTCACCGGGTGCAGCCGGGCCCCGTGCGGGGTCCAGGCGGACCCGACCGCGTCCGCGATCCGGATCCGCTCGGCCGTCTCCCGGGCGCCGTACAGCTCCCGGTCCTTCTCGCCGTACGACAGCTCGTGCGCGTGGAACGCCTTCAGCCGGGCCAGCTGCGCCGGAGTCGTCGCCACCTCCAGCACCCCGCCCCGGTGCACGTCCGCGTCGATGCCCTCCGCCTCGGCGACCGCGACCACCTCGGCCACGGTGTCGTTCATCGCCCGCTGGAGCCGTACGGCGGCCTCGTGACCGTGCAGCTTCGCGTACCGGTCCCGGCCCGCGATCCCGTTGTACAGCCAGCCGCCGTTGCGCCCCGAGGCCCCGTACCCGCAGAACTTCTGCTCCAGCACGGTGATCCGCAGGAAAGGGGCGGCCTTCTTCAGGTAGTACGCCGTCCACAGGCCCGTGTACCCGCCGCCCACGATCACGACGTCGGCGGACGCGTCCCCGGACAGCGGCTCCCGCACCGCCGGAAGACCGTCGTCCGCGTACCAGAAGGAGATGCCACCGTTCACGACACTGCTCACCGAGCTGCTCATGGCCGGGACGTTAACCCCTGGGCCCGGCCAGTGTCTCCTTCGGATTCCATGCTTTTCCCCGGCCCCTGACCAGCGGATAGCAGGCGAGACCGATCAGCACCGCGACGGCGTGACCGACGTCCGTGAACGTCGGTCCGGCGCTCAGCGGCAGTCCGAACACGGCCAGCACCGCCGGCAGGTACCCGTACCGCCAGGGCGGCGCGATCCGGTAGGTGAGCACCGCGATCACGCCGGCCAGCGCGTAACTCACCCCGATGTCCAGGGTGTTCACCGCCGAGTACGGGGCCACGCCCCGGCGGATCGCCTCCAGCAGCGCCCCCTCGCTGATCAGCGAGGCCAGCACGTGCGCCAGCGCGCACACCGCCAGCCAGCGGGCCGTCCCCAGCCAGCGTTCGGCCTGCGCGTGGAACACCGTGTACAGCAGCGCGTACGGCACCCAGTGCCCGCTCTCGATCCACATCGCGCTGGCCACCAGCACCCGCACCGGATTGCGGGACAACTCGTGGATGTTCGTGGACCGCCGCTGCAGGAAGTGTTCCTCGAACCCCGGCGGCATGAGGTGCAGCGCGACGGTCGTCACGAACAGGACCCCCAGCCACACGTACGCGCCGGGAGCACTGCGGACGTACGCCCACGCCCCGCTCGGGCCCCGGAAGATTCGCATGAGCCGATTCACGCACGCCGGTGACGCCCGCCTGGTGATCGACATCCGGTGCGCCGACGAGGACGCAGGAAAGCCCAGGTGGGACGACGTCCCACCTGGGCCGCACGAGCCCCCTGTCGGATTCGAACCGACGACCTTCGCTTTACAAGAGCGGCGCTCTGACCAGCTGAGCTAAGGAGGCGTGCACCTGGGTGCCCGTGCAGTGTACCCACGTCCGGGGGCCGTCCCGTCGAATATTTCCGCGAAGTTCACCGGGGTCGAAGTACTGACAGAGTCAGTGAACGCCAGGTACCGTCCTGACCCAGTTCACCCCGGTGGACTACACCAACCACCTTCCTACAACGGATCGTCCGGCACGTTCCTGCCGGTAGAAGGGGGCCCATCACCATGGCCACAGTCACGTTCGACAAGGCGACCCGGATCTACCCGGGTTCCACCAAGCCCGCCGTCGACGCCCTTGAGATCGACATCGCGGACGGCGAGTTCCTCGTCCTGGTCGGCCCGTCGGGTTGCGGGAAGTCCACCTCGCTGCGGATGCTCGCGGGCCTGGAGGACGTCAACGGCGGCGCGATCCGCATCGGTGACCGCGACGTCACGCACCTGCCGCCGAAGGACCGGGACATCGCCATGGTGTTCCAGAACTACGCCCTCTACCCGCACATGACGGTCGCCGACAACATGGGCTTCGCGCTCAAGATCGCCGGCGTCAACAAGGCGGAGATCCGGCAGAAGGTCGAGGAGGCCGCGAAGATCCTCGACCTCACCGAGTACCTGGACCGCAAGCCGAAGGCGCTCTCCGGCGGTCAGCGCCAGCGTGTCGCCATGGGCCGCGCGATCGTGCGTGAGCCGCAGGTCTTCCTCATGGACGAGCCGCTGTCCAACCTGGACGCCAAGCTGCGTGTCTCGACCCGTACGCAGATCGCGTCGCTCCAGCGCCGGCTCGGCATCACCACCGTCTACGTCACCCACGACCAGGTCGAGGCCATGACGATGGGCGACCGGGTGGCCGTGCTCAAGGACGGCCTCCTCCAGCAGGTGGACTCGCCGCGGAACATGTACGACAAGCCCGCGAACCTGTTCGTCGCCGGCTTCATCGGCTCCCCCGCCATGAACCTGGTCGAGGTGCCGATCACCGACGGCGGCGTGAAGTTCGGCAACAGCGTCGTCCCCGTCAACCGGGAGGCCCTGAAGGCCGCCGCCGACAAGGGTGACCGCACGGTGACCGTCGGCGTCCGCCCCGAGCACTTCGACGTGGTCGAACTGGGCGGCTCCGTCGCCGCCTCCCTGTCCAAGGACGCCGCTGACGCGCCGGCCGGTCTCGCCGTCTCCGTGAACGTCGTCGAGGAGCTGGGCGCCGACGGCTACGTCTACGGCACCGCCGAGGTCGGCGGCGAGGTGAAGGACCTGGTGGTCCGCGTCAATGGCCGTCAGGTGCCGGAGAAGGGCTCCACCCTGCACGTGGTCCCGCGGCCGGGCGAGATCCACGTCTTCTCCACCTCCACCGGCGAGCGGCTCACCGACTGACCCGCCCACGGCACCCGGAAGGGCCCCGCGCGCTCGGCGTGCGGGGCCCTTCCCGTGGGCCCCGCCGGCCGGC
This sequence comes from Streptomyces sp. NRRL S-1022, assembly GCF_000720135.1. Taxonomy (GTDB): domain Bacteria; phylum Actinomycetota; class Actinomycetes; order Streptomycetales; family Streptomycetaceae; genus Streptomyces. Next base: position 463,291 of record NZ_JOIU01000008.1, read on the forward strand.
GCCGGCACCCCGCACAACGATCACTCCGGGCGGCGGACGTCAACCCATTACCCACAAAGCGGCGCGTTCTCATCCCCCATAAGAGTGACTGAATGTCTTCGCGTCATTACCGGGCGCTACCCTCACACGCGTGAAGCACTCCACCACCCCTCAGACGCGAAGCGGCCACCGGGGCGGCCCTGCCCGCCGGATCGGCCGCACTCTCGCCCTCGTCCTGCCCGTCGTCCTGGTGCTCTCCGGGACCCTCGCGGTCACCCGGGTCAACTGGACGGGGAGCCCCTCCAGCTCGGTGCTGGCCGCCTCCGACATCTCGGCGGCGGAGATCTCCGCCAAGAAGGTCACCCGCGCCCCGCAGGACGTGCTCCGCGACCAGCTGATGACCGAGCTGCAGAACAAGAACCCGGGGGTGGTCCTGACCCATCTCCAGCAGGCCGTCAACGGCCGCCCGTCGCTGGCCCGGCACTGCTCGTCCATCGCCCGCGCGCTCGGCGAGGCCGCGGTGCGCATCTACGGCGCCTCGCGCGCCCAGTCGTACGCCCGCCCGGTGTGCGACACGGCCTTCGCCTCCGGCGTCCTGGCCGCGCACAGCTGAGTCCCGGTGGGAACTCGGTAAGGCCGCGCGAGGAGGGCCTTGCCGTCTCCGCACGGCCGAGGGGCGCCACGTACAGTGCGGTCATGACCCATCCGAACGCCGCGTCGCGCCCCACTCAAGCCGTGGTCCTGGCCGGTGGCCAGGGCTCACGGCTGCGTCCGTACACCGACGACCGGCCCAAGCCGATGGTCGAGATCCCCGGCACGGGAACTCCGATCATCGGCCACCAGCTCACCTGGCTCGCCGAGGAGGGCGTGACGGACGTGGTGGTCTCCTGCGGCCACCTCGCCGACGTCCTGCAGAAGTGGCTGGACTCGGCCGACCTGCCCGTCTCCGTCACCACCGTCGTGGAGAGCGAGCCCCTGGGCCGCGGAGGCGGTCTGCGGTACGCCGCGGCACGTCTGCCGCACCCCGACCGGCCCTGGTACGCCACCAACGGGGACATCTGGACGCGGTTCTCGCTGCGGGACATGGCCGACTTCCACACCGAGCGGGACGCCGTGGCCACGCTGGCGCTGGCCCGGCCGCGCATCCCGTGGGGCGCCGTGAAGACCGACGGGTTCGGGCACATCACCGACTTCATCGAGGCGCCGCCGTCGACGTTCGAGATCAATGCCGGTGTGTACGTGTTCTCGCCGGAGTTCGCCTCCCTGCTGCCCGAGCGGGGGGATCACGAGCGGACCACGTTCCCCCGGCTGGCCCGGGAGAAGAAACTGGCCGGCTTCCCGATTCCGCAGGGCGCTTATTGGCGGGCCATCGACACGGCGAAGGACCTGACGGAGGCGGCCAAGGAATTGGCGGGCCTGGCGCGTTAGCTCCCGCCTGGGGCTTTCGGCCGGCAGCCCCGCGCAAAGGGAAACGCCCGTAGGGAAAGCACGCAGGAAAGCACGCAGGGAAACGCGCGCAGGGAAAAGGGCCCCGTACCTTTCTCGGTACGGGGCCCGCTGCCGTTGTCGTGCCGGTGGGCGCGTCAGCCCAGCAGACCGCCCACCAGGCCGGGCTGGCCGGTGGCCGTGCTGCCGCCGCCGGAGGTGGACGTGCCGCCGCCGGTGGCCGAGCCGCCGGTGCTGCCGCCGCCGGTGGTCGTCGGGCCGGCCGTCGTGCTCGGGGCGCCGCCGCCCGTCGGGGCGGTGCGGCGGGGCGGGACCTGGCCCGTGGTGCCCTGCGTCCGGGTGGGGGCCGTGGGGGTGGTGCCCGTGGCGCTGCGGCCCGCGCCCGGAGTCGTCGCCGCCCCGGAGGGGCTCGCGCCGGCCGTGGCGCCGTCCGTCGGGGAGGTGGAGGCCGCCGGGTTCTTCTTGTGCCGTTCGCCGGGCTCCTGCGGGAGCGGGGAGCCGGGGAGGTGGTTGCGGGGCGCCTCGCCGGGACCGGGGACGACCACGCGGCTGGAGTCGCGGACCGCGCCGCCCAGCAGGGAGCCGATCAGCAGGGTCAGGCCGATCGTGACGGCCGTGATCAGCGCCCCGCGGCGCAGGACGAAGCGGCGCAGCTCCCAGATGTCGGCGCGGGGGCCGAGCCGGCGCCAGGCGCTGCCCGCGAGGCGGCCGTCCACGGAGTAGACGGGGGCACCGGCGATGACCAGCGGGGACCAGGCGGCGAGGTAGATGATGTCCGGGGCGTCGTAGGCCGGGACGGTCTTCCAGCTGACGGTGACGATCAGCGCGGCGGAGAGCAGGGCGCCGACGACCGCGGTGACGCGCTGCCAGCAGCCCAGGATCGTCAGGACGCCGACGACGACCTGGAGGAAGGCGATGACCAGGCCGGAGCCGACCGGGTGGTGCAGGGCGAACTGGCGCAGCGGCTCGGCCACGTCCCAGGGGTGCAGGGTGTTGAGCCACTTGACCATGGAGCCGCGCTTGCCGCCGTCGAAGTAGACGGGGTCGCACAGCTTGCCCATGCCGGCGTAGATGGAGATGAAGCCGAGGAAGATGCGCAGCGGGAGGATGACGACGCCGAGGTTGAGGCGGCGGCCGGGGTAGTAGGCGTGCCGGGCCGGGTCGTCGCCCTGGCGCCGGGTGATGCGCGGGCCGTCGGGGCCGGGGCCGGCCGGTTCGGCGTAGCTGTCGTACGGCTCGTGACCGGCGTAGGGCTCGTCGTCGTAGGCGCCGGTGACCGTGCGCATGTGGGGCAGGAGGCGGGTGCCGTCGGCGTCCGGGGCGGTGCGCTGATGGCCGACGACGGGGGTCTCGACGGTCTGGTCGAGCGCGTCGTAGGTGTCGGCGTAGCCGGTCTGGACCCGCGGGATGACCTGGGTGGCGCCGGCCACGGACTCGTCGGCGTGGCGGACGCTGCTGCCCCGCACGGCCTGGAGGAGCCGGTGGGCGCCGGTGTCGTCGGGGGCGGACTTGCCGCTCCACACGACGGGGCGGCGGCGGCCGGTGGCGCCGGGCCGGCCCGCCGTGCCCACGACGGGCATCCGGGCGGCGTCCTGGCCGGCGTTCAGGTGCCGTGCGATCCGCGGGGATTGGGTGCGCCTGGCCGCCGCGCCCAGCTGAACGCGGAAGCTGGCGTGATTGACGATGACCTGCGCCGGATCGCTCGGCACCTTCACCATGCTCAGCGCGGGAGCGTCGTCGAATCCCGACGAGCGGTCCCCCGTGGGTGTGCGGGGTGTTCTGGTGTCCACACTCATCTAACCGAGTGACGTGGCGTTAGGACACTGCTTTGACGGGGCGGATGTGTCCGGACCCCGTCAAAGCGGCCTCGAACGCCACATGGACGCACGAATTCCCCCGCAAGGGTGGAGTTCCGGACGGGTGTTCGGCCCGTCCGGACCCTCGGTCAGCTGCGCCGGCGCGCGGCCTCGTACAGCACGATGCCCGCGGCCACACCGGCGTTCAGGGACTCCGCACCGCCCGGCATCGGGATGCGCACGCGGTGGTCGCAGGTCTCGCCGACCAGGCGGGACAGGCCCTTGCCCTCGCTGCCGACGACGATGACGACCGGACCCTGCAGGGCCTCCAGGTCACCCAGCTCGGCCTCGCCGTCCGCCGCCAGACCGACCACGGTGAGGCCGGCCTTCTTGTAGGCCTCCAGGGCACGGGTGAGGTTGGTGGCACGGGCGACCGGCGTACGGGCGGCCGTACCGGCGGAGGTCTTCCAGGCGCCGGCGGTCATGCCGGCCGAGCGGCGCTCGGGTACGACCACGCCGTGGCCGCCGAACGCGGAGACCGAGCGGACGACGGCGCCGAGGTTGCGCGGGTCGGTGACCCCGTCCAGGGCGACGACCAGCGGGTCCTCGCCCTCGTCGGCGGCGGCGTCGAGCAGGTCCTCCGGGTGCGCGTACTCGTACGGCGGGACCTGGAGGACCAGGCCCTGGTGGTTCAGGCCGTTGGTCATGCGGTCCAGCTCGGGGCGCGGGGCCTCCATGAGGTTGATCCCGCCGCGCTCGGCGGCGAGCTGGAGGGCCTCGCGGACGCGCTCGTCGTTGTCGATGAACTGCTGGACGTAGAGCGTCGAGGCGGGCACGCCCTCGCGCAGCGCCTCCACGACCGGGTTGCGGCCGACGACCAGCTCGGAGGCGGACTTGCCGCCGCGGCCCCGGGCCACGGGGCGGCGCACGGTCTGCTTCGCCTTGGCGTTGGCGATGCGGTTCTTCTTGTGGCCCTTGCGCATCTCGGCCGGCGGGGTCGGCCCGCGGCCCTCCAGTCCCTTGCGCCGCTGGCCGCCACTGCCGACCTGCGCGCCCTTCTTGCCGGACATGCGACGGTTGTTCGCGGCCATGACCTACCTGTCTTCGTGATGCGTGCGGATACGTACGTCTATGCAGTGTGCCGCCCGGGGGGCCGGGCGGCACAATCGATCAACGGATCGAAACGGGATCAGCGCTGGCCCAGGCTCCAGCGCGGGCCCTGCGGGCCGTCCTCGACGGCCAGCCCGGACTGCTTGAGCTGGTCGCGGATGGCGTCGGCGGTGGCCCAGTCCTTGCGGGCCCGGGCGGACTCGCGCTGGTCGAGGACGAGGCGTACGAGGCTGTCGACCACGCCGTTCAGGTCCTCGCTGCGGTCGCCGGACTCGCCGGCCCAGTGCGGGTCGAGCGGGTCGAGACCGAGGACGCCGAGCATGGCCCGCACCTCGGCGAGCCGGGCCACGGCGGCTTCCTTGTCGTCGGCGGCCAGCGCGCTGTTGCCCTGCCGGACGGTGGTGTGCACGACGGCGAGGGCCTGCGGGACGCCCAGGTCGTCGTCCATCGCCTCGGCGAAGGCCGGCGGGACCTCGGCAGCCGGCTCGACGGTCTTGCCGACCAGCTCGGTGACCCGCTGGACGAAGCCCTCGATCCGCGCGAAGGCGGACTCGGCCTCGCGCAGGGACTCCTTGCTGTACTCGATCATCGAGCGATAGTGCGGGGTGCCCAGGTAGTAGCGCAGCACGACCGGGCGCCACTGCTTGACCATCTCGCTGACCAGCACACTGTTGCCGAGCGACTTGGACATCTTGTCGCCGGCCATGGTGACCCACGCGTTGTGCACCCAGTACTGGGCGAAGTCGTCGCCGTAGGCCTTGGCCTGGGCGATCTCGTTCTCGTGGTGCGGGAAGATCAGGTCGAGTCCGCCGCCGTGGATGTCGAAGGCGGTGCCCAGGTACTTGTGCGCCATGGCGGAGCACTCCAGGTGCCAGCCGGGGCGCCCCGGCCCCCAGGGGGTCGGCCAGGTCGGCTCGCCGGGCTTGGCGGCCTTCCACAGGGCGAAGTCCCGCGGGTCCCGCTTGCCGGTCTCGCCCTCGCCGGACGGCTGGAGCAGGTTGTCCAGCTCCTGCCGGGACAGTTCGAGGTAGCGCGGGAAGGACCGTACGTCGAAGTAGACGTTGCCGTCGGCCGCGTAGGCGTGCCCGCGCTCGATGAGGCCCTGCATCATCTCGACCATCTCGGTGATGTGGCCGGTGGCGCGGGGCTCGTAGGTCGGCGGGAGGCAGCCGAGGGCGGCGTAGCCCTCGTTGAAGGCACGCTCGTTGTCGTACCCGATCGACCACCACGGGCGGTTCTGCTCGCGGCTCTTGGCGATGATCTTGTCGTCGATGTCGGTGACGTTGCGGATGAACGTCACCTGGTAGCCGCGGTACTCGAACCAGCGGCGCATGATGTCGAAGTTCAGGCCCGACCGGATGTGCCCGATATGGGGGGCGGCCTGCACGGTCGCGCCACACAGGTAGATCGAGACACAGCCCGGCTTGAGCGGGGTGAAGTCACGGATCTGCCGGGCGCTGGTGTCGTACAGGCGAATCGTCACCACTCCAGAGTAGTGGGCCCCGGGCAGTGCCACGCCCCTTACCGCCGCGAACCCGCGTCCTCACCGCCGACGGCCCCGCCTCACAGCCTCCCGACGACCTTCCGCGGCCGGCGCAGTCCCCACCGGCACGGCCCGCCCGACGACCCGCACCACCGACGGCCCCCGCCTCACAACCTCCCGACGACCTTCCGCGGCCGGATCCGGACCACCACCCGCTGGGCATCCTGGGCCGACGCCGGGTTACCGCACCCGACAGCGGGCGCCGCCCGCGGGCGGCGCAGTCCCGGCCGACACGGCCCGCCCGACGACCCGCACCCCCGACGGCCCCCGCCTCACAACCTCCCGACGACCTTCCGCGGCCGGATCCGGACCACAACCCGCTGGGCGTCCTGGGCCGACGCCGGGTTGAAGTCGGCGTAGTCCTTGCCGGTGTACTTGCGGCTGAGGCGGTCGATGAGTTCCGGGCCGCCGTCCGTCGTCACCTCGGCGGTGCCGCGGATCTCGGCGTACTCGTACGGCTCGTCGGGGTTGAGGACGGCGACGGCCACCCGGGGGTCGCGGTCCAGGTTGAGGTACTTGCGGCGGTCGACCGTGGTGGAGAAGAGGATGTCGTCGCCGTCGCGCATCACCCAGACCGGGGACAGCTGCGGGCTGCCGTCGGGCTGGACGGTGCCGACGACGATGAACACCTTGCCGTCGAGCACGGACTTCAGGCGGTCGGACAGTACGGCGGACATGGGTACCCTCCGGAGTCCAGGGATCACTGGTGGTCGTGTGGGTACCCTCGCACGCCGTCAGCTCACCTGCACCACGAGTGCCGTCGCCACCGCCATCAGCCCCTCCTCGCGGCCCGGGAAGCCGAGACCGTCGGTCGTGGCGCCGGAGACGGAGACGGGCGCGCCGGCCGCCTCGGAGAGGATCTTCTGGGCCTCGTCCCGCCGCTTGCCGATCTTCGGGCGGGGGCCGACCACCTGGACGGCGACGTTGCCGATGGTGAAGCCCGCCGCGCGGACGATCCGGGCCGCCTCGGTGAGCAGGGTGGTCCCGGACGCCCCCGACCACTCGGGCCGGCCGGTGCCGAAGTGCTGCCCCAGGTCACCGAGTCCGGCGGCGGAGAAGAGGGCGTTGCAGGCGGCGTGCGCGACCACGTCGGCGTCCGAGTGGCCGGCCAGCCCGGGCCCCTCGCCCTCCCACTTCAGGCCCGCGCACCACAGCTCGCGGCCCTCCTCGAAGGCGTGGATGTCGGTGCCGATCCCGACCCGCGGCAGCACGAGGTTCGCCTCAGAAGCCATCGTTGAGCCTCCTGCGCGCCAGCACCGCCTCGGCGAGGACCAGGTCCAGGGGGCGGGTGACCTTGAAGGCCTCCTCGTGACCGGGGACGGCCACCACCGGCACCCCCAGCTGCTCCGCCATGCTCGCGTCGTCCGTGACGTTTTCGGTGACGCTCTCGTGGGCGCGCACCAGCGTCGCCCGGTCGAAGCCCTGCGGGGTCTGCACGGCACGCAGCCGGGACCGCTCGGGGGTGGCGAGGACCGGCTCGGGGTCGCCGGCCACGGCCGCGGGCGCGACCTCCTTGACCGTGTCGGCCAGGGGCAGCGCGGGCACCACGGCGGGGGCGCCGTCGCGTACGGCCTCGATGACCGCGTCGACCGTGTCGACCGGGACGAGCGGCCGGGCCGCGTCGTGGACCAGCACGATCCCGTAGCGCGGCGGCAGCGCCTCCAGGCCGAGCCGGACCGACTCCTGGCGGGACTCCCCGCCGGGGACGACCAGGAAGTCGGTCCGCTCGGGCAGCGCGTGCGCGTCGAGCAGCGACTTGACGTCGGCGGCGCCCTCCGGCGGGGCGACGACGATCACCAGCGAGACGTGCCGGGACGCGGCGAGGGCGCGGATCGCGTGGATCAGCATGGGGGTGCCGTTGAGCGCGCGGAGTGCCTTGGGGGCCCCCGGACCGAGCCGCACGCCCCGGCCGGCGGCGGGAATCACGGCGGCGACGGGGGTCTGCGCGGGCGTAGGACGTGATTCGTCAGACATCGGATCCTGTCAGGTTTGTGTGCTCGACCTACGTGGGTATGGCCTGGAGGAGCGCCGGGCGCGACGCCTTGACCGGACCCTTTCCGTGACCCTGGTCGAGCCATCCGCCCGGGCCCGGCAGCTCAAGTATCGGGGGGCGTACCGCAGGCTTTCCCGAAGAGCACCCGCTGCGGGGACGAACATGCCGCAGCGCCCGGCGACAGGATCAGTGTCATCGGGCACCGCGGCATTTCACTGTGCTGAGCGTGCCGGAAGCGAAGGTTCGCTGCCGCTGCGCGTCAGGAGGCGAGCACCTCGTCGAGCAGGGCCTCGGCCTTGTCCTCGTTCGTGTTCTCCGCGAGAGCCAGTTCGCTCACCAGGATCTGGCGGGCCTTGGCGAGCATGCGCTTCTCACCGGCGGACAGTCCGCGCTCGCGCTCGCGACGCCACAGGTCGCGCACGACCTCGGCGACCTTGATGACATCGCCGGAGGCGAGCTTCTCCAGGTTTGCCTTGTAGCGACGGGACCAGTTCGTGGGCTCCTCGGCGTACGGCGCGCGCAGCACCTCGAAGACCCGGTCGAGCCCGTCCTGACCGACCACATCACGCACGCCGACGAACTCCGCATTGTCCGCTGGCACACGCACCGTGAGGTCACCCTGGGCGACCTTCAGCACCAAGTAGGTCTTGTCCACGCCTTTGATCTGGCGAGTTTCGATGGCCTCGATCAGCGCGGCCCCGTGATGGGGATAGACCACGGTGTCGCCAACCTTGAACGTCATGTGACAGGTACCCCTTCCGTGGCTATCCAGGGTAACACGGATACGGCGTCTTCTGAATGGCGTTTTCGCAGGTCAGGGCATATCTCGGGGCTTGACAACAGCAACCGGAACGTGCTGCGGGGACTCCTCGGAAGCGGGTATTCGCAGGTGGGAGGGGCTCTCCGGGCGGGGTGAAACGCGTACGTTACACACCTCCGGAGACCGTTCCAAGTGGCGGAACATCCCGATATGTCCGGTCTCAAGCGTACGACTTCCGCTACTCCGTTCGGTGACCGGAGGCGGATGTGAGCCGTTTCCAGAATTGATCAACGGCCGCCGGGCGGGTGCGCCGTGATCAATATCGGGAAGGCCGCGCATTCCTGCACGGAAATTTCGCGAGGTGCTCCACAGGCGTGTTGAGAGCGGTCACGGTCGCGTTATGTGAATGACGGACGAGCGGATCCGCAATGCCTCCCGGAGTCACCGGGGCCGCTCCGGGTACCCCCACCTGGAGGGAAGCAGGGGGCTCGGGGAGGGTCGGGTGCGAGCGCCCGGGAACGGCTCGGTAACCTAAGGCCGCTGACAGACACTTAGGGTGGCTTTACAAGAGGAGCCGCCCGCGCGTTCAAGGAGTTGCCGCCGCCGTGAGCAGCAGCCTTCGACGCGGCGCCCTCGCCGCCTCCGCCCTCGTCTTCTCGATCGCCTCGCTCGCCGCCTGCGGCGCCGGTAACGACTCGCAGACCCTGGAGATCAAGCCGGACAACGCGGCGACCAGTGTGGGCGACATCAAGATCCAGAACGCTCTGGTGATCACCCAGCCCGACCCCCAGGCGAACGGTCCCGCGGTGATCTCCGCGACGCTGTTCAACGGCGGCCGCACCGACCAGACGCTCCAGTCGGTCACCGTGGAGGGCGGCACGTCCGCCGAGCTGAAGCCGGCCAAGGGCCAGAGCCTGACCGTCCCGGCGGGCGGCTCGCTCGTCCTCGGCGGCAAGGGCAACGCCTCCGCGACGCTGCCCAGCGGCCGCGAGGCCGTCCAGAACGGCAACGCCCAGAAGATCACCTTCACCCTGAGCAAGACCGGCAAGGTGAGCCTGGCCGCCTTCGTGGTCCCGGCCACCAGCTACTTCGACCAGTGGGGCCCGTCCCAGATCCCGTCGCCCTCGGCGTCCGCAACCGGTGCCCCGGGCGCGACCCCCTCGGGCAGTGCCTCCGGCAGCGGCAAGCCGCGCAAGGGCCACGAGACCAGCCCGTCGGCCACCTCCTCCTCGTCGAGCGAGGTCACCCCGAGCGACTCGGCCTCCCAGTCGGCCGCCGGCCACTGACCGACGGCGGCACGCGCCGGACACGACCGAGGGCGGCACCCCGTGCGGGGTGCCGCCCTCGGTCGTGTCCGCCCGGTACGGCCTACGGCTCGAACTTGTAGCCGAGCCCCCGCACCGTCACCAGGTAGCGCGGCGCGCCCGGGTCCGGCTCGATCTTGGCGCGCAGCCGCTTGACGTGGACGTCGAGGGTTTTGGTGTCGCCGACGTAGTCCGCGCCCCAGACGCGGTCGATGAGCTGCATACGGGTGAGCACCCGGCCCGCGTTGCGCAGCAGCATCTCCAGCAGGTCGAACTCCTTCAGCGGCAGGTCCACCTTGGAGCCGGCGACGGTGACCACGTGCCGGTCGACGTCCATGCGGACCGGGCCGGCCTCCAGCGCGGCCGGGGTGACCTCCTCGGGTTCGCCGCGCCGGCGCAGCACCGCGCGGATGCGGGCGACCAGCTCGCGCGAGGAGAACGGCTTGGTGACGTAGTCGTCGGCTCCTATTTCGAGACCGACGACCTTGTCGATCTCGCTGTCCTTGGCCGTCACCATGATCACGGGGACGTTTGAGCGGCCGCGCAGCTGGCGGCAGACCTCCGTGCCGGGCAGCCCCGGCAGCATCAGGTCGAGGAGGACCAGGTCGGCGCCGTTGCGCTCGAACTCGTCCAGGCCGTCGGGGCCGGTCGCCGCGACGGCGACCTCGAAGCCCTCCTTGCGAAGCATGTACGACAGGGCGTCGGAGAAGGACTCCTCGTCCTCGACGACGAGCACTCGGGTCACGGAAGGACCTCCGGGGCGGGAAGCGGTTCGTACGGGGATGCGTCGGTACCGGCCTCGTCTTCGAGGTCCGGGTGCTGCTGTGCGCGGTCGCGGGCCGCGCCCGCCTCCGGCAGCCTGAGGGTGAAAGTGGAGCCCTGGCCTTCGGCGCTCCAGACCGTGACCTCCCCGCCGTGCGAGGCGACCACGTGCTTGACGATCGCGAGACCCAGACCGGTGCCGCCGGTGGCCCGCGAGCGGGCCGGGTCGACGCGGTAGAAGCGCTCGAAGATCCGCTCCTTGTCCTTGTCGGAGATGCCGATGCCCTGGTCGGTCACGGCCAGCTCGATCATGTCACCGCCCGGCGCGGCCACCCGGCGGGCGGCTATGCCGACGCGGGTGCGGGCCGGGGAGTAGTTGACGGCGTTCTCGACCAGGTTGCCGAGGGCGGCGGCCAGCTGCCCCCGGTTGCCCCAGACGTGCAGGTCGGCCGTGCCTCCGGCGGCGATGGTGATCTGCTTGGTGCCCGCCTGGTGCCGGCAGCGGTCGATGGCCTCGGCGACCAGCTCGTCCACCCGGACCGGCTCGGCGTCCTCCAGCGGGTCGTCGTTCTGCACCCGGGAGAGGTCGATCAGCTCCTGGACCAGGTTGGTCAGCCGGGTCGCCTCGATCTGCATGCGGCCCGCGAAGCGCTCTACGGCCTCGGGGTCGTCGGAGGCGTCCATGACGGCCTCCGACAGCAGGGAGAGCGCGCCGACGGGCGTCTTCAGCTCATGGCTGACGTTCGCCACGAAGTCGCGCCGTACCGCCTCGATGCGGCGGGCCTCCGTCAGGTCCTCGACCAGCAGCAGGACCAGGCGGGAGCCGAGCGGGGCCACGCGCGCGGAGACGGCGAGCGCCTCGCCGCGTCCGGTGCCGCGCCGGGGCAGGTCCAGCTCGACCTGCCGTATCTCCCCGTCCCGTCTGGTGTCCCGGGCCATCTGGAGCATGGGCTCGACGGCGAGCTTGCCGCCGCGGACCAGCCCGAGGGCGTACGCGGCGGAGCTGGCCTTGACCACGGCGTCGGCCTCGTCGAGGACGACGGCGGAGGAGCGCAGCACCGACAGCACGGTGTCCACGCCGGGCGGGAGTACGGGATCTGTGTGCAAGGAAGTCCTGGTCGGTCGCTTCTGGTCGCGTTCGCTCCAGCGGAACGCCAGGACGGCGATGACACCGGTGAGCACCCCGGCGATCGCTGCCGCTGCGGCGACCGCCGCGTTCACGTCCATGTCTCCAGGTTAGGCATGGGCTACGACATGACCACAGCCGTCGAGGTCCCACCTCGAACACTCGTCGCCCAGAGTTCACCTTGCAGCCAGTACCGGTTCATTCGGGATGGCGGAAAAGGACGCGTGCGGGACGGAACGTGGGAGCGTGGGGACCAAGCACGCCTATGAGAGGGAACCCTGATGCGGGACGCGTACCACGAGGAACTGGACTCGATCGGCGACGGACTGGTGGAGATGGCCCGGCTGGTCGGCTCGGCCATCGGGCGCGCCACGACCGCCATGCTGGACGCCGACCTGAAGCTGGCGGAGAGCGTGATCGAGGCCGACCAGAAGGTCGACCAGCTCCAGCACGACCTGGAGGCCCGGGCGATAGCACTGCTGGCCCGGCAGCAGCCGGTGGCGACGGACCTGCGGATCGTCGTGACGTCGCTGCGGATGTCCGCCGACCTGGAGCGTTCCGGCGACCTCGCCCAGCACGTGGCGAAGCTGGCGCGGCTGCGCTTCCCGGACCGGGCGGTCCCGCACGACCTGCACGCCACGATCCTGGAGATGGGCCAGCTCGCGCAGCGCCTGATGGCGAAGGCCGCCGAGGTCATCATCACCAAGGACGTCGACCTCGCGCTCCAGCTGGAGCAGGACGACGACGAGATGGACCTGCTGCACCGCACCCTCTTCCAGCACCTGATCGACGACCGCTGGAAGCACGGCATCGAGACGGCCGTGGACGTCACCCTGCTGGGCCGCTACTACGAGCGGTACGCCGACCACGCCGTGGCCGTCGCCAAGCGGGTCGTCTACCTGGTGACCGGTGAGCACGCGGACGAGCTCCAGCAGGACATCCAGCCGGTGACCGGCACCGACGGCGCGTAGTCCCGCCGCGGAGGGCCGGGCGCGGCGCGTGAACGCCTCCGTGCGCCGTTGATGCGCCCGGCGGAACGGGCATGGAATGGGCGAGGGCATCCCTGCCCAAGGTCCAGGAGGGTCCCATGGCCGAATCCCCCGTCACGCCCGATCCCACGCAGGAGCGCGAGACCGACCAGCCCGCCGAGATCAGGAGCCTCCCGTTGTTCGGCGCGTGCGGCTGCGGCTCCGGATGCGGCTGCGGCTGCCAGTCGGGCAATCCGTGCCAGTGCGGCTGAACGGCACCGGGCCGGTGTGAACCCCGTTCACACCGGTCCTCCGCCGTCCCGGATGCCCCTCCCGACCGCCGGGCGCAGCATGGACGTGAGCGGGTGGGAAAAGGACCGGCGAGAACGGGAGGTGTCGGGCCATGGGCAGGTTCATGGACGTACACCGCGGCATGCAGGGCATCACGGCCGACCAGCTGCTGGAGGCGCACCGGGCCGACCTCGCCATCGAGGGGGACGAGTCCGTGCACTTCGAGCACGCGTGGGCGGACCCGGAGTCCGGCACCGTCTACTGCCTCTCCGAGGCCCCCTCGGCCGAGGCGGTCCAGCGCGTCCACGAACGCGCCGGCCACCGCGCGGACGAGGTGCATCCGATACCGCTGGAGGCATGAGGCCCGAGGCTCACGGCCAGGCGGGGTCGCCGCCGTACGGTTCCGGGCGGAAGCTCAGACGGCGGCAGAGCACCTCCCGGGCCGCCTGACTGACCGTGCGGCCGTCGGCGTAGGCGCGGGCGCGCAGGCGGTCCAGGGCCTGCGCGGAGTCGACGTCCAGCTGCACCATCACCATGCCGACGGCCTGGTGGACCTCGGTGTGGTCGGCCTCGGAGGCCGCCACCCAGGACGCCATCGCGTCCCCCGGGTCCTCGTCGGGGCCGCCGTGACCGGCCGCCCGGAGGCCCGCCAGCGCGAAGGTGACGGCGTCGCCCACCCACCGCGCGACCCGCAGGTCGGGCGGGGCGAGCCCGCCGGCCTGCTCGCTGTACAGGTCGAGCGTGCCGATGGCGGCGCCGGTGACGCCGAGCGGCAGGGAGAACACCGCGCGGGCGCCGAGCCCCACCGCCTCAAGCGCGAAGACCGGCCAGCGGCGGGCGTCGGGACCCTGGGTGAGGTCGGCCGCGAGGACCGGGACACCCCGGTCGAGGGCGTCCTGACAGGGGCCGTCCCCCAGGGTGTACTGCAATTCCGCCAGCCGGGCGGCCACCCGGTCGCTGGCACACCACGTCACACGGATGCCGGCGCCGCCGGAGATCGACACCGAGGAGCCGGCGACCGGCAGCAGCCGCACGCACGCGGTGCACAGCGCGGCGGGCACCGCCCGGGGGCCGTCGGTGTCCCGGGCGGCGGCGTCCAGCGTCTCCCGGACCCGCAGCCGTACCTCGGCCTCGGGCGGCCCGCCGCCGCCGGCCGACGGCCCGTACCTCTCGGGCGGCATGATCATCACCCCAGCCGCAGCACAGTTCGTCACCGGATGATCCACTTACGTCCTCGTACCGGGTTCCCAGGACCAGGGAAGTAACCGATGGTCCTGGGGCGAAAACCCGTCGCGGGGACGCCCCCCGACCGCCTTCCATCACGACCATGACCGATGGCACCGCAGACGGCATCGCCGACGAACAGATCCACGACGCCCTGAGGGCCTTCACCGACAGGTACGAGGTGCTGCGCGAGGAACGGCCGGACGATTTCGTGTGCGGCCGTGCCGAGTACTGGGCGGGGTTCTCCTCCTGACCGCGTCGCCGGCGCCGGTCGCCTACGCCGTGCGGACCGCCGCCCCCTGCTCCGGCTCCGTCTCCGCCCGGCCCGGCGCCGCGTGCTCCTGCGGCAGGCGGCGCATGAGGACGCCGTAGCCGAGCCCCGCCGCCGTCCCGACGCCCGCGCACATGGCCCACAGCCAGCCCGCGCCGAGGTGGTCGATGACCGCGCCCGACATCAGCGGGGCGACGAGCGCGGCGACGGACCAGGAGAGCGTGTACATGCCCTGGTACCGGCCGCGGCCGTGCAGCGGGGAGAGGCGGACGACCAGGCCCGTCTGGGTCGGGGCGCTGACGATCTCGGCGAGGGTCCACACGCACACGGTGACCATGAAGACGCCGACCGAGCCGGCGAAGGCGGTCAGCCCGAAGCCGTACCCCGCGAGGAGCGAGGAGGCGACCAGCAGGGTGCGCGGGTCGCGGTGCTCGATGAACCGGGTGACGGGGATCTGCAGGGCGACGATCAGAATGCCGTTGACGGCGATGGCCAGGCCGTAGTCGGCGGCCGAGAACCCGGCCCGCCCCATGGCCACCGGCAGCCCGACCGAGCCCTGCTGGAAGATCAGCGCGACGAGGAAGGACAGTCCGACGACGGCCATGTACCGCCCGTCCCGCAGCACCGTGCCGAGGCCGACCTCCGCCTCCGCCTGCCGGGCCGTGGGCGCCGGCCGCGACTCGGGCAGCTTCGCGAAGACGACGGCCGCGCAGGCCAGGGTCATCCCCGCCTCGATCAGGAAGCCGGCGCGATAGCTGACCTCGGCGATGAACCCGGCGGCCATGGAGGAGACCGCGAAGCCGAGGTTGATCGCCCAGTAGTTGAGGGAGAAGGCCCGCACCCGGTCCTCCGGGCGGACGATGTCGGCCATCATCGCCTGCACGGCCGGCCGGGAGGCGTTGGAGGCCATGCCGACGAGGAAGGCGACGCCGGCGATGGCGACCGGATCGGTCATGAAGCCGAGCAGCGCGACGGAGGCGGCCGTGGCGGTCTGCGCGACGAGCAGCGTGGGCCGTCGGCCGAGCCGGTCGGCCATCACCCCGCCGCCCAGCGAGGAGACGACCCCGCCGAGCCCGTGCAGGGAGGCGACCAGACCGGCGTACGAGGCCGAGTACCCGCGGTCGAGGGTCAGGTACAGGGCCATGAACGTGGCCACGAACGCGCCCAGCCGGTTGACGAGGGTGCTGGTCCACAGCCACCAGAACGCCGGGGGCAGCCCCGAGACGGATTCGCGGACGGCGCGTCTCGCACGGGCTGGTGACATCGAGGATCCCCCACCTCTGTAAGCAGCTCTGATCGAGATCACAACTTACAAACGGGGGCCTCGGCGGCACCACTCAATTAGCGGACGGCGTCCATCGGGCCGCGGGCGGACGTACGGCGCGACGGGCGGCGGCGCCGCACGGGCGCCTCCCGTCCCGCGGCCGGGTACGACGGAGTCCGGGCCGCCCGCTCGAAGCGGCTCGGGAACGGGTACTTCCGCTCCAGGAAGGTGCGGATGGCCGTCTGCGCCGCCGCCCGGTCCGCCGGGGCGGTGTCCACGTCGTTGAGGCAGAAGAAGTCCACGTCCTCACCGGCCGCGAGCCGCGCCAGCCGGCGCCGCATGTCCGGCGTGCCCAGCTGGACGTACCGGAAGCTGTACTCCGCCGGCACCGCCCGGCCCGTCGCGATCGCCCAGTGGTGGTGCAGCGTGGACGCCGGCGCGACATCGGTGGTGGACCGGAACCGCGAGTACGACGTCCGCTGCAGCTCCTCGATCCCGAGGCTCTCCATCTCCCGCATGACCGACAGCAGCTGGGGGTGCGGGGTGTGCAGCGACTTGTGCGTGACGTACCTGCCGTGGAACCGCCGGATCACCTCGCGGGCGTTCTTCCCTGCCGAGTTCGGCGCCGGCTCCAGCGGGTGCGGGGCGCCGACGCCCAGCTTGAGCGGGGACAGCGGGATGCGGGCGATGCCGTTGCCGTGGAAGAAGTTCTCGGCACGCACCGGGCGGTTGATGAAGACGTCGTCGTTGAAGTAGAGGTACTGCTCCGACAGGCCGGGGATGTGGTGCAGCCGGCTCTCGATCGCGTGCGAGTTGAAGACGGGCAGCGCGTCCGCCGGGAGGATGTCCCGGTGGTCCACCACGGTCAGGCCCGCCGCGTCCGGGTCCAGCCAGGACGGCACCTGCGAGTCGGTCACGAGATAGATGTTCCGGATGAAACCGGCGTACATCTCCAGGGACCGCAGCGCGTACTTCAGCTCGTCGTGGCTGGTGTAGCGGGAGGCACCGGTCTCGCGTGGCGCGATCACGTTGTCGGACAGCGCCTGGTGGGCCCGGCGCTTCACGGCCATCACCGGGTCGTCGCCGTCGACCCAGGTGTACACGGCGTCGACCGGGAAGCAGACCTGGTCGATCCCCGGCCCCGCGAACGCCGCGAACGTCGGCCCGGCGGACCAGGGCCCACCGGCTCCGGCCGGCATCCGTCCCGCCTCCGCCGCCGTGCTCTGCTCCGGCATCGCGACCAGCGGCTGCTCCGGCGCCGTACCCGGGTCCTGCCCTGCGACCACGGCCGTCCGCCCGGACTCCGCGGCCGGCTGCCAGGAGTCCGCCGGCAGCACCTCGGACACGGCGTTGCGGCGCGGAGCGACCAGCGCCGGGCCGAAGTCGTCCTGCAACCGGGTCCCCGGCACCGTCAGGTGCGCCGGGTCCGCGCCCAGCTCCCGCCCGTACCGCCAGAACTCGATGTCACAGCCCGCCTCCAGCCCGCCGAGCACCTGCCCGCCGGGCCCCAGCCGCACCAGCCCGGCCCGCAGCACCGGCGCCCCGCGCAGCGCCCGCGGCAGCCGGCCGTCGGCCCACAGCACCGCGCTCGTCACCGCACCGTCCGGCGCCACCGCACCGACGTACGCGGCGCTGTGCGCGAAGTGCCGCCCCGCCTGGGCGAGGACCGCCTGGCGGTACGACTCCGCCACCCCGACCACCGGCCGCGGCACCCCGGGCCCCTGCTCGGCGGGGACCAGGAAGTACGGCACGCCCGCCGACTCCAGCAGGGCGCGCACCTGCTCAAGGTCGGCGGCGGCGGCCTCCGCCGCGGTGTACCCGGCGACCGCACGCCCGTACAGCCGTACCGGTCCGCAGGCGACCCGGCGCAGCCCCGGGACCGCGGCGCGCAGCCGGCGGCGGGCCGGGGCGGCGCGCAGCACCCAGAGGCGGGCCCACAGCCACAGCCGCAGGCGCACCAGGAGGTCCCGGACGGCCCGCAGTCCCGGAGTCGGCGCCGCGAGACGGTGACGGAGGTCGATGGCCATGGCCGCGGCCCGTCAGCTCTGCTTCTCGAAGGGGCTCGGGAAGGGGAAGTAGTTCTCCAGGAACTCGTGCATCCGCACGCTGACCTGCTCCCGCTCCTCCGGCGGCACGTCGACGTCGTTCAGGCAGAAGAAGTCGAAGCGGCGGTTGCGGCGCAGGTCGTTCAGGCGGCGCTCGGCGTCCGGCCGGCTGATGTTCACGTAGCGGAAGCTGAACTTTCCGGGCACGCCCTGGCCGGTCATCAGCGCGTACTGGTAGAGCAGCGGCGCGGTCATGGCGATGTCCTGCGGCGAGCGGAACCGGGACGCGGTGGTGCGCCGGATGTCCTCCGGGAACAGCTCCTCCAGCGCCACCAGGGTGCCGCGCTGCTGCGGCAGCGGTGTGTGCATGAAGTTGTTCGTGGTCAGCCGCCCGAACTTCTCCAGCAGCAGCCGCCGCACGTTCTTGCTGGCGGAGTTGGTGGCGGTCTCCTCGGCGTGCGGCTTGCCGATACCGATCTTCAGCGGCGACACAGGGATCTTCATCAGACCGCTGCCGAAGAAGAAGTGCTCCGGGGTGACCCGGCGGCCGACGAAGACGTCGTCGTTGAAGTACAGGTAGTGCTCGGACAGGCCCGGTATGTGGTGCAGCCGGGTCTCGATGGCGTGCGAGTTGAACACGGGCAGCGCGTCCGCCGGGAAGATGTCGCGGTGGTCCACGACCGTGATCCCGGGGGCGGTGTCGTCCAGCCAGTGCGGCTTCTGGCCGTCGGTCACGATGTAGATGTGCCGGATGAAGTCGGCGTACATCGCGAGCGAGCGCAGCGAGTACTTCAGCTCGTCGTGGCTGGTGTAGCGGGAGGCGTTGGTCTCCTTGTCCAGGATCTCGGCGATGCCGTGCTCCTGGTACCGGGCCCGCTTGGCCCGCATCGCCGGCTCCTCGCCGTCCACCCAGGTGTAGACGACGTCGACCGGGAAGGTCACCTGGTTCACGGTGGGCAGCGTCAGCGGGGCGAAGCTCGGCAGCTCCCGCTCGCCGACCGGCACGGTGACCGGCTTCTGCTCGGCCGCCGGCAGCACGTCCGTGATCCCGTTGTTACGGGGCGTGACGAGCGACTCGGCGAAGATGTCCTCGGACGCCTGCGGCTGCACCTTGGCCAGCCGCCGGGGCCCGTCGGCGGAGGCGAGCAGTGCCCCGCCGTCCTCCCAGAACTCCACGTCACAGGCCAGCTCCGGCCCGGCGAGAAGCTGGCCGGCGGGACCGAGGTGGTTCTCGCCGACGCGCAGCACCGGGGCGGTGCGCAGGGCGGCGGGCAGCACGCCGTCCAGGAACAGGGCCGGGTGCTTGAGCTGGCCGCCGGGCAGCGGCCGGCCGATGAACACGGCCGTCCCCGCGTGCCGCGTCTCCAGGGCGGTGAGCAGCCGCTCCCGGTCCACGGCGTTCACGCCGACCGTGTAGCGGGCCCTGGACGACACCAGGAAGTAGGAGATCCCCTCCTGCTCCAGGGCGCCGACCACCAGGTCCAGGTTCGACGCGGCCGCCTCGGCGGCGGTGAACCGGTCCACGACCCGGCCGTAGAACTGCTGGCCGCGCACCGCGACCGGGCGCAGCACCGGATCCGTGACCGCGGCCTTGCGGCGCCGTCGCATGGTACGGAGCTGCCACACCCGCTCGGCGGCCTTCCGCTCGACTCGCGGTCGCATCCGCCGCGCAAAGGAACGCACGGTCACGTTCTGTGCTCCTCTTCCTGACCCCTCGACCTTCCTGGCGACAATGAGACACGCGAATGTGGCGAATGGTTGTACGAGAATTAACCCAAACTTAGCGAGGTGCGGAGCGGGCTCGAAGCCGGCTCTTGAGCGGCCGTGCTATGGCCGGGCCATCGCCGCGCCCCGGCGGTCCCCTGGCCATGCCCCTGCCGCCCCCCGGCCGTGTCCTGGCCTTGCGGCGACGCCCGCACGCGTCCCCTCCCGGGAACCCCTTAGGTAGGCTCGACGCCATGGCCGACGCACCGTACAAGCTGATCCTCCTCCGCCACGGCGAGAGCGAGTGGAACGCGAAGAACCTGTTCACCGGCTGGGTGGACGTCAACCTCAACGAGAAGGGCGAGAAGGAGGCAGTCCGCGGTGGCGAACTCCTGAAGGACGCCGACCTCCTGCCCGACGTGGTCCACACGTCCCTCCAGAAGCGCGCGATCCGCACGGCCCAGCTGGCCCTGGAAGCCGCGGACCGCCACTGGATCCCCGTCCACCGCTCGTGGCGCCTGAACGAGCGCCACTACGGCGCCCTCCAGGGCAAGGACAAGGCGGCGACGCTGGCCGAGTTCGGCGAGGAGCAGTTCATGCTCTGGCGCCGCTCGTACGACACCCCGCCCCCGCCGCTGCCGGACGACTCCGAGTTCTCCCAGGCGAACGACGCCCGCTACGCCTCCATCCCGCCGGAGCTGCGCCCGCGCACGGAGTGCCTGAAGGACGTCGTCATCCGGATGCTCCCCTACTGGTACGACGCGATCGTCCCCGACCTGCTCACCGGCCGCACGGTCCTCGTCGCCGCCCACGGCAACAGCCTGCGCGCCCTGGTCAAGCACCTGGACGGCATCTCCGACGCCGACATCGCGGGCCTGAACATCCCGACCGGCATCCCCCTCTACTACGAGCTGGACGCCGACTTCAAGCCGCTGACCCCGGGCGGCAAGTACCTCGACCCGGAAGCGGCAGCAGCCGCGATCGAGGCGGTCAAGAACCAGGGCAAGAAGAAGTAAGCCTGTATCGAGCAAGCCCCTTGCCTGCGGTTTCGTCGCGGGCAAGGGGCTTGCTGTCGCTGTGAGGCCACCCCCTGGGCCGGCAACCACTCTGCCGCCGTCGGCCCGCGCCCGGGCCGGTCCGTACTGACGGGGCCGCCCCGCGTGACGCCGGCTCACCCTCCCCGGCGGGCCGAGACGATCTCGTCGACCGCACCGAGCACCAGGTGCCACGGATACTCGGCCGGCCTGCCCTGCCCCGGCTGGTTCGGAACGAAGCCGTCGTCCCCGTAGAGAACGCGCACACCCATCTCACGTAGCTCGGCGATACTCCGCGCGAACTGCCGGTGCCGCACGTAGGCCGCGTTCACGCAGGGCATCGCGACCATGGGGATGCCCTTGCCGATGCCCTCGGCGACGACGCCGACCACGAAGTCCCGGGTGATGCCGAGGGCCCACGCGTTGACCGTGTTGAAGGTCGCCGGCGCCACCGCGATCACGTCCGCCTTGGGCCACACGTCCGGCTCGCCCGGCAGCTTGTAGGCACTGCGCACGGGGTGCCCGGTGATCCGCTCCAACTCCGGCCTCTGCGGCTCCAGCCAGCGCGCCGCGGTCGGAGTCAGCCCGAGACACACGTCAAACCCCCGGCCCTGCGCATCCTCGACGACCGCCGCCATGCCAAACACCGGCGGGGCGGCGGAACCGAACAGGTAGAGGACGGGACGCGATGTCGTCATGCGCCCATCCGATCACACGTCACCATCGGATCGCTGGGCCCTGTGGGCGGAAGCCACGTACGCCTACAGGTCAGCGGGTACCGTTCCACCGGGTTCTCAGAACGGAGACCGGCATGCCGACTCGGGACGACGACCACACGGGCGCACGCATCAAGGAGCAACGCAGACTGGCCAGGCTCACCCAACGGCAGCTGGCCGAGCGCCTCCCCTACTCCTACAGCTACTTGAACCAGGTCGAATGCGGGGCCCGTCCGGCCACGGCCGCCTTCGTCGCCGCCTGCGCCAGAGCCCTCCACATCGACGTGACCGTTCTGACCGGACAGCCGTACGTGACGGAACTGCGGCGCGACCGCCTCGCGGAGCTGGTCCGGCCCATCCGCGAGTCTCTGGACCTATACGACCTCGGCCCCGTCCCTGATCTGACTCCCCGGCCGGCACAACAGCTCATCGCCGGGGCCGACCGCCTCTGCGCCGAGGTACGGGCCACCCGCCTGCGCAGCGCGGCCCGCGACCTCCCGGGGCTCATCGCCGAGCTGACCCACACGGCATGGACGGCCCCGTCCACGGAACTGTGGCAGGCGCTGTCCTCCGCTTACCGCACGGCGCACGACATCAGCGTGAAACTCGGCTACTACGACCTGTCCACGGTCGCTCTGGACCGGATGGACTGGGCGGCGCACCGTGCTTCCGACCCATGTCTGGCCGCCGTGCGCCAGTACATGCGCGCCCTGGTCTACTTCCGCGAGGGCGAGTACCGGATCGGGCAACGCCTCCTCGCCGCCGGACATGATGTGATCGCGCAGCACGATTCCTCGCGGGAAGCGCTCGCCGTCGCCGGACAGTTGCACCTCGGCGGTGCCGTCATCGCCGCCCGCGCCGAGCAGCAGTCGTCCGTCGGGCAGCACATCGCCGAGGCGCACCGGATCGCGCAGCACATCGGCGACGCCTCCGAGGTGCACTGGCTCAGCTTCGGCCCAGCCAACGTCGCCCTGCACACGATGTCCGCCGCCGTCGAGATGTGCCAGTACGACGACGCCCTGAAGCAGGCCCGGATCATCAGCCTGCCTTCCCGGCTCCCTACGTCCCGCCGTGCCCACTTCCTCATCGAACGGGCCCGCGCCGAGATGGAGACCGGGCACACCGACGCCGCGTTGAAATCCCTCGTGGAAGCTCGCCGCCTGGCCCCCGAGCAGACCCGCTACCACCCCGCTGCCCGGGAGACGATCACCGGCCTGGTGCACCAGTCCCGCCGCACCCCCGAGACGCTCAACCACATGGCGGCCTGGGTCGGCTTCTAGCCGCTCTCAGAGCGCTCACAAAACTGTGAGCGTTCCTCCTCTCGCAGCTTGTCACCCTTTACTCACCCGTCGTCACGCCCTGCGAAGGCGACGAGGCGAGATGCGCCCCGGCGGCCGCGCCAACGACCCCGGGGCCGGCCAACGCTGCGAAGGAGCGTCGACATGGCGAACGCTACATCCCCGCCCCAGGACGACCCGCCGACCACCAAGATGACCCTCAGGATCTACCGGGTGAACCGCTACGGCACCGTCACCCGCGAGTACGGCACGGTAAGCGTCGCGCCCCTCGCAGGGCCGCCACCGTTCACCTCCGCCTTCCCGCCGTGCGGGTGCCCGGACTGCCGCTCCTCGGAGGCGGATCCCCGGTGATTCGCTCCGTGAAGAGCGGCACCTCGACGCTCACTGAAGACGGGCAACAGCCGCCGAGGCAGGCGGTGCGGTACGGCTATTGGTGCGAGTGCTGGACCGAGGACCTGACCGAGCAGCGGGGGCGGGCGCTGCTGGCATCGTTCGACGCGTACTCGGCGTCCCAGGCGGACCGTTGGGTAGCGGTCGCACTCCGCACGATCTCTCCGGCCCTGGACGCGGACGCCTCCGACGAGGCATGGGAGTGGCTGTACGAGGGCCGCATCGAAACCCGCCGAGCCCTGTTGCGGGCGGAGCCGTGCAAGGTGTCTGTCACCCACGCCAGGACCAGGATCACGTGGACGATCCGACCGGTGCTCTTCCTGCCGCTGGCTTGCCGTCAGGACACCGAACTACCGGCGTGCGCATACCGATTCAAGGCCCACGCGACCGTGTCGGATCCCAGCTGATGCCTGACGTTTCTGTCCCGGGTGATGCTTGACGATGGGCCTAGACAGCGTAGGGAGCCCCGCGGGGCTTGTTCGCTTTCACGTTACGGACCGGGACGTCGGTCGTGCGGCGGATCACCCGGACCTGGCCGTCCAGCTCAACGCTGATCGTCGTGTCGGACACGTGGACGGTCACGGTCTGCCCCGCATAGGGGCGGCCGAGGGAGACGACCTGGCGGCAGACCATGACGGTGCCGACCGCGCTGACCCGCCGCTGCACCCGCACGGGCTCGACGCCGGGCCGTGGTGGCGGTCCGGCCGGACGCAGGCCCCGCAGCCTGCGGACTTCCTCACCGGTCAGCGGGTTGGGCCGCACCCGCAGCAGTTCCCGCGAGGACAGGTCGAAGAACGACAGCGTCTCGTCGTCGATCCGGATGCCCACCTGGCGGCCTCCGAGGATCTCTGCCGCCAGAACCTGGTGCCCGCCCAGGCCCACCAGGCCGCTGTTGTTCACGACCCGGTCCACCTCGAACGCCGCCCCGTCGCCGGCCGGAAGCGGCGCCGGCCCGGCAGCACGTCCGCCCCGGGCGGCCAGCCGTCCCAGATCCGTCACCGACAGGTGCGACCGCACGGTCTTGATCCGCGCCCCGGCGATCAGCAGATGGATCACCGAGGTGTCGGCCCAGAAGGTCACCGTCAGCCCTGAGCGGGCCGGTCCCAGCCAGAACTGCTTGCCCGCGACCTGCAGATTCCCACTCGCAGGCACCACCCGCTCGAACTCCACCGGCCCACCGGGCTCCACCGGCACCACCACCGGCACCTCAGGCAAGGCGGCAGGAACCTCGCAGGCTTCGGTCGGAGCCGGCTCCGGATCTTCTGGAGGTGTCCGCTGCTGCGGCACCAGCGCCAGCACTCCAGGGATCTTCAGGCCCAGTACGTCCCGCTCCTGCTCCGCAACCGGGGAGAACCGGTCGCCCGGAGACTGCATGTCCAGCGCCTGATGCGGACGGGAGGAGTTGTATTCCTCCACCCACGCATCCAGCGTCGCCTGAGCCGCCTCGATGCTCTCGAAAGCCCCGCAGTCATCAAGGAGTTCACGCCGCAGCGTCTGATGGAACCGCTCGACCTTGCCCGTCGTGGTCGGCGACGCCGGCTGGGTGAGGCGGTGCGCGATCCCGTTCTCCCGGCAGATCCGGTCGAACAACACCTCACCGCCCTGCCCGAACCGGTCGGTGAACTGCTTGCCGTTGTCGGTCAGCACCTCTTCCGGCACCCCGAACGCCTGCAAGGCCCGGACAAAGGCCGCGCAGACCGCCCGCCCGGTCGCCCGTTCGACCACCGACGCGATCACGCAGTACCGGGAATGGTCATCCACACCGGTCACGACCTTCGCCTCGGTCAGCTCGCCGGTGACCGGGTCGACCAGCATCACGCCGCCGACGATGTCCATCTGCCACAGCTGCATCGGACGGTCCCGCTGCCAGCGCTTGTAATCAGACCGCTTCCGACGCCGCACCCCCGGCTCCACCAGACCATGACGGACCAAGATCCGATACACGGTCATCCGCGACGGCACCGGGCTCACTGTCCCGGACCGCTGCAGCACATGAGCGATCCGCCGCGGACCCCACTTCGGGTGCTTGCGCCGCAGCTCACACACCGTCGCCTCCACCTCGGCAGAAGCCTGATGCGGACACGACGCCGGCCTACGCGACCGATCAGCCAACCCCGCCAGACCCGAAGTCTCATATCTCGACTTCCAGCCGCTGACCGTCTGCCGGGACACCCCCAGCGACGCAGCGACCTCGGTCACCGTCGCACCCGCCAGCACGGCCAGGACAGCCCGGTATCTCTGCTCGACAACCGACAACTCCACCAGCGCCAATCCCGGCCTCCCCACACGCACCGCAACGACGCGCACAGAAAAGCCGAACACGGCCACTGTCAACCATCAGCTGGGACCGAACCGTCAAGCATCTACCGGGACCGGACAGCCCTGCCCGACAGACTGAGTTACAACTTTCTCTACGGGTTCAGGCGGCTCGCTCCGCTCACCGCGCGCGGCCCGGCCCCCGGCCGGGCCTGCGCTCCTGCCTCCGGCTCCACGGCTTTAGGCAGCCACTTTGGCGCGAGCCTCGAAGATCATGGCCCCAACGTCGTGCTTTACCGGGCAGGTCCACAGTGCTCTGAAGCAACAGGCAGCAGGACTTCTAGCGAATCAAGAAGGCGTTCCGCGTAATTGGTAGCCGCGGACCTAACCCAGTCGGAATCGACGACTCTCCACCAGAAGACTCCAAGCAACAGGCTGACCACGGCAACGAGAGCAAAGCCTGCTCTCCAAACAACTAGACCGTGCAGAGATACAAACACGGCTCCAAGGGTCCCCAAGAGCACAGTCATTGACACACCAAGGCCAATATTTCGAATTCCAAGCATGTTTCGCCTGAACCCGTAGTGGCAGTTCTCAAGAAATATTAGTCGGAATGCGGTGGTGTCGCGCGTTCGCGATATCAGATACTTTACGGCTGTCTCGTATGCTTCATCCGCCTTCTGCGGATTCCGCAATTCTTGCCTCTTGCTTGGCATTGGCTCACCCAGCAGGAGCGAAAGCTTTTTGTGCTGCCGAGCGAGCAGGGCTGTATTTTGCGAACCTCTGTGTCGCAAACCCTGAGTCGTGGGTGGTCCGCCCCACTCTCGCCAAAGTGCCGGTTGTATGGCTCGGCCCTTGTCCCGCACTAGCTGATCAATAAGAATCATCATACCGCTTGCGGTTGCCAGGAGCCATAGCTTATTCCAACGCGCAAGCGACGGTATCAAGACCATGCACACCAGGGTGACCGGGAGAGTCGCTATGAATGCAGGAGCTATACGCGCGCGACGACTGTAACCATCGAACAGATTACCAAGACCGAGCCCCGATGCGGACAAGTTGAACCCTTAGCCTTCGATAGTCGCAATGCGACTTCCGGAGTGATCGTAGATCCAAATATCCCCATCATCCCAAATTTTAACCTTTATTGAGCCATTGTAGCGGGTCGACAACACTCGATTCGCCACGCGAGCATACTCGTCCGACGCGTCCGTCGATGGCTTTTTTCCTACAGAGCATATGACAGTGTCAGGCCGCATCGCACTGACGGCCTCCTCGTGATACCCGCTCATCCGGCCGTGATGGGAAGCCTTCAGAACATCACAGGACAGATATTCCTTGCCGTAATGAGCCAAAATCGAATTCCATGCTGCCCCCTCGGCGTCACCCGGAAGTATGACGCTTCTGCCAGCGTGGGTGAATTTCAAGACGTAGGAGCAGTCGTTATACTGCCCACACTCATTACATGCAGAGATCAATTCTGGAGTGGGAGAAAGGACTTCAATTCCATCTTGATTCCAATAAAGAGCGCTATGACCTCGCCCCGCCTTGATAACCTTATGTTTTCCATTTTCGCCGCTTGCCTTTTCCGGTCCAACGCCGAGTCGCAGACAGTTATAAACAGCCCAGTCTACGTAGGCATACTTTCCGTGATCGAAGCTTCCCTCGTCCAATTCCTTGGTGTGTGATGTATCCCAGAAATTAACGAGGTCCACACGCTCTTGCCAGAAGAACCGATGAAGACCACTCATGTGATCCATGTCCGGATGGGTTTGCACATAGCGAAAGATTGATTGGCCAGGAAAGTTAGCCTGATAGTAGTCGTATGGGTCAACCAAGAGTGACTGATAGTGCTGCTCCCACGAGCGGTACCCCACAGAAGAGGAATGCTTGAAAGCGTAGGTAGACAGCCCCTTGTTTTCAGCAAGCGCCTCAACATCGCTTTCTGGTAGCGACTTGCTGTTATTGATATCCACCATCATGAGGCGCCCGCTGGGGAACTCAATGAAGGTGCAGTCGCCGTGGCCTACGTTGAGGAAATGAAAAACCAGTGGCACGCAGCCCCCCGATTACTT
Source organism: Streptomyces sp. NRRL S-1022 (assembly GCF_000720135.1). Taxonomy (GTDB): domain Bacteria; phylum Actinomycetota; class Actinomycetes; order Streptomycetales; family Streptomycetaceae; genus Streptomyces. The sequence continues at coordinate 490,646 of NZ_JOIU01000008.1, forward strand.
GGTGCACATTAAGGTGCAGTTTGTTGCGTTCACCGCATACGAGCAGACCGCAGGTGGGGGAGCTGCGACCTTCGCCCTGTTCATACTGGACCACGGTTGCATCGATGGGTAGTTCCTTGCGCAACATTCCTACTCTCAGGCGCATCCGGATCGCAACGCTGCGAGGCCCAGGTCGTACGGGGAACCGCTAGGGACGTCGGGAACCGGTTCGACCAACGCCGATGGCCGACTGCTCGATCAGCGGCGCACAGAACCCGGCCGTGGCCCTATGACGCGCCGCGCGGTCGGCGTTCGCGCTCGGATCGAGTCTTGTGATGCCGCCGCGAGCGAGTGGAGCATCGCCAGCGAGGCGAAGCTCCACGCCCTTACAGCCGAGGTCGACTTACGGCGTCCACAGCGGAGAAACCCGGTGCGGCGTGAACGAGTCGGCCAGCAGCGATGTCACACCCCCGGGAACACCGAGCTTGCCCAGAGCCCAGTCGAGCGTAGTCGCTTCAACGTCGCACATTCTGGCTATCAGGCTGGTCTGTTCAGGCAGAAGGATTCGCCGGGGGATCACGATCGTCTCGCGGACCCGATCGAGGGGCAGTCCCCTTCGGAAGCCCTGCGCGGCGGGGCGCGGCGCGTCCTCGTTCGGCGGGAGAGGCAGGCGTCGGCGGGCCGCGTTCGAAACAATGATCCCGGCGACGTGGACGTATTCCCCTATGAGTGGCCCGAGTAGTTCTGCGAGCGCGTCGGTCTTGGCTGCGAGCGACATCTCGGCGAAGGGCGTTGGGAAGTGGAAGAGGCCGCTGTGGTCCTCCACCCAGATCCACGCGGTGCCCGCTCCCTGCGTCTTGGCGCACTTGCCGCGCACCTTGTCCATGAGCCGCCTGCCCTGGTCGCTCTCTATGGTGTCCCCGGCCAGTGTGGTGCCCTGGGGAGGCGTTCCGGGGTGGACGGTCAGCCGCCTCCCGGCGCTGCTGTAGACGCTGACTGCGGCTTCGGAGGCCGCGCACTGCTGGGCGGCTTCCTCGGTCCGCTTCTTCCAGGTCTCAAGTTCGTCGTGGTTGAGGAGTTCGGGGATGTCGCCTTCCCAGTAGATGTCGCGGTCCCTGTCTAGGGCGAGGAGGTGGACCCGGCAGTTCTGGCGAAACTTCTCGTAGTCCTGGAGCTTCTGGTCCTCGGCGAAGGTGACGACCTCGATAAAGACTGGACCGATACGGACATCGCCGGGGCCGCCGCTGGCTTTCGCTGGCTCCAGCTCGACCGGGAGTCCGCGGGCTGCCCCCATGAGTGCGAGCCGAGCCTGCGTCTGGGTGTGCAGGAACCGGGACAGGGTGACGTCGCGGCGGGCGTCTCGCTTGACCGAGGCAATGCCGGGCACCCCGGCTTCCTCCAGGTAGGCGTACGCGGCCCACCACCGAATCGCCTCCACCCATGCTCCCCGCTCGGCTCCGTTCATGATCTGGAGTACCGGGGCAGCCCGGCCAAGACCAACGAAGGTGTCGCTGGCGCGGCCCAAGGCCGGTGAGGGGGTCACAGCCTTGGGCAACCAGCGGCTGTCGAAGAACGCGGTGAGCCCAGCCACCGCGCGTGCGGTCACCTCGTGACCTGCAGGGGAGAGGTAGTCGGCGCCCTCCGGGCAACCGAACCACGCCTCCCAGTCAATCGCCCGGAGGCCGTGGTCGATCGCCTGCCATATCTCTGCGTCCCGAGGGTGCATGCCGGTCATCATGAAGGACTCCCAGACGAGACCGTGGGCATTTTTACCGAGAGCAGCACGGCCCCCGTCCCTAACCGCCGGACAGTCGCGGCAAGCGGTCGTGCCAAACCATCCCAAACCAGCGGGGAATCACGGGGACCAGCGGGGACTAACAACGGGTGCGGCCAGGCTCTGACGCCGGCCCACCGCGGGTCAGTCGATCAACTTTCGACAGAAGACGCGAGCCTCCCGTGAGGATGGCTCGCCGTTCGCCCCGTAACGATCAAGCATCATCGCGACAGCGGCCACGGCACCGCTGTGATGATCTCGACATGGCCAGCGAGGACACCTCAACTCACGACAGTGGCTCAGCCGTGGACTCCCCAAAGGAAGCTACGACAGCTCTCACGAAGCGCCGTCGTAACCCTGCAAAGAGCATGCTGATCCTCACCGCAGTGCTCTCTCTTGCTGTCGGCGCCGGCCTCGGCTACGCCATCGCGCACTCATCTGGGTCTACAAGCGCCTCGGCGCCTGGAGACGCTCCGATCATTGCCGGGGTCAGCAAGAAGACCGTCTGCAAGCTCGTGAACGATGCGATGCAACAGCAGTTCAGCATCAGAGAGGCATCTCCTATGGCTGAGGAGAAGGGTGGCGCCTCCTGCTATCTGCTGATGACACAGGACGACGCGGCTGAACCAGCCGGGTTCGTGGTCGCCTTCTACCCCACCACAGAGTCCTTGCAGCAGACGGTAGATGGTACAGACGTAATCCCAGAGAAGGCAGAGCCGTTGCTGATCGAAGGGCGTGCCGCTGCCCGTCAAGTCCTGTACGGCGACGCCTGGAAAGCTCAGCTCACCGTTGACGTAGGTGATGGAGGAACGCTCTACGTTGAGCGGTTCGGCCCCAAGGATTCACTGTCGGACCGAGAGCTCCGTCGGTCTGTCGACGACCTAGCCACAAGTGTTCTCAAGCGCCAGAAAGTGTGAGGTCAGCGAGCGGCCAACGTAGGCGCAACGCCCGCTAGCACCGGACTCGTCTGCGTGTCTAACTGCGTGACAACGCCGACGCACAGCGGCGGACAACCGCGGACGTCCGTGGACAGTCACGGCAGGTGAGAGGCACACCGACCCAAGGTCAACCGCTTACCCAAGTTGCTTCGGGACGAAGAGGTCATCACGCAAGGTGCCACGTATCCGCTTCCGTCGTAGCGGCTTGCGCTGGTCGACGGCCGACAGCGTGGCTCAGGCTGGCGGGGGCAGAGCGAGGCACACGCGTGCCTGCACGGGAGGCTGACCGGTCGTCGTGGCTGACTGTCGCCGGCTGAGGTTCAGCTAGGGCGCATCGAGGGTGCTGGCCGTCAGCCGAGCCCGCTGAAGCTGGGCCGTCTCTGGGCCGTCCGAGGGCGCTCAACAGCAGCCAATGACGACCAACGACGACCACCAGGCGCACGGACCCACCGCTCCTGAGCAGCGAAAACGCAGGTCACCAAGATCCCCGGCAAGACCCAGGGCAAGAAGAAGTAAGCCCGTGGCTGTAAGCCCCCTACCTGCGGTTTCTCGCGGGTAGGGGGCTTGTTGCTGTGCCGGGGCCGTCTACCCTCCGGGTCCGCTCCCGGCTCGACGGCGTGAAGCTTCGGCGAAGGCCCCGCGAATGTCCTCCGCACCGATCAGTGCTGCAGGAAGGCTCAACAGGTCGGCGGCACGGGGCACTTGATACGGCGGTCCTACATCGCGCGCCCGATTCCCCGTCCATAATCGCAACAGGCTCTGGTGCCTCACAAAGGGTCGGGGAATGAGGCTGACGATTGATGTGTACGAGGCGGACGGGGTGATCATCTCGCACGGCGACTACGGAGCCTACTTCTCCTGGAAGCTGGACAACATGCTGGATGAGGGCACGTTCGGCCCCTCAGATGGCATCCAGCGCTGGAGCGAACTCGGTCGTCGGGTGAGCAAGAAGTTCTTCGAGGTCGACGTCCCTGATGCCGACCTGCGCAGCATGACCGTCGGCGAATTGAAGAAGCTGTGCCTGGCCGAGGCCCGCCGGGTCGGAGCGGCCAACCCCGAGCCCTCGGAGAACGACGACCCCGTCATCGACTACTGGCTCTCCGACCCAGTGCTGGACAAGCGCCTGAATGATCACCGCCGGCTGTCCGACCTGGAACTGACCGATGGCGACCTGCTGGTCCTGTACATCGAGCTCCCGCTCCAGGCCCTTTACTCGTTGGCGCCGCCAAGAAACCCGGCGGAGCTGTTGCACTGGCTTCAGTTAGCGGAGAACACCACCGCCCCGGCGGCGGGCCCCCGGTTGTGGGGTGTGCTGCTCTACACCCAAGCCGACGTCGAACTCGCGACATACGTCCGCACCCACTTCGACGACCTCAACGTCCTGACCGGCCCAGCCACCCGCGTCTTCGTCATGGAGCGGCGCCAGGACTGGTCGACCGCCAGAAAGTATTGGCGCCGCCACATGGAACCCGAGCTGTACCGGGTGATGTCGGTGATGCACTGGCTATGGTGGACGCCATACGACCCGCAGGGCGCCTACGAGATTGCCTCCATGCTCGGTCTCGGCCCTGAGGAGCTGCCCTGCCTGGTCTTCTTTCACTCCAGGCAGGGCCCACTGCACGAGGGCGACAAGCTTGTCTTCCGGATCGAGTACACCTCGACGGCGTACTTCCGTGCCCTTTTCGGGGGGATTGCGGCAGCCTTGCGCACGCTGCCCGCCCACGCACAAGCGCTGGATGGCGGTGACGGCAGCCGCGCACGCCGGCGACGAGGCCGTACTTTCGGGGACGTCGGGTTTCCACCGGAGAGCGGGAAGATCAGGAGGGGCCAGGGTGCTGATAAGGCTCTGCGCGCCCTGCTGTCCTCCGCCCGTACCACCGACGCGACCGCATTCGAAGCCCTCCGTGAGGCCCAGCCCACTATCAGATCGGCCATGCGGGCGGCCGCCCCTCCGCCGACAGGAATCGCCATCAGCAATAGTCAGGTCGTCCTCGAAACCGCGGGAGCCGTGATGTCGGAGAACTTCTATTTCCAGGGTGAGAACACCACGTTCATCAACCGGCCGCAGGACACCGTGATCCAGGACTTTCAGAACGCACACGGCACGGCCGTCGGAGCCAACGATCTGACGCGGCTGCTGCGCCTGGTCCTGTCGAGCGGCGACATGACCGCTGCCGACCGGGAGGAGGCCGCCGTCACGATCCACGACCTCGCCCGGATCGGCGCCGGTCCGGAACCGGATACGGCGGCCGCCGGCACCCGGCTGGAACGGCTCCGGGCGCTGTTGAGCTCCAGCGCCGACATCGCGCAGCCCGCGCTCGCCCTCCTCGCCTCTCTGACCGCGTTCTTCTCCAGTTAGCCGTGCCTTTCTGGGCGTGTCCAGCAACCACCGTGTCATGGAAATCGAGCACGCTGAGGGTGGCGCGGCCCGCCTTGTCGACGAGCGTCCGTTGGGCCACCGGTTCCAGTTGTTGCTGTCCGGGCGAATGCATCCCTGGCGGTGGAAAGGGCTGCGAGGTACTCCGTGAAGGCGGTGCGCATCGTGTCGCGATCCCGCTCCGTCCGGTCGCGCCACCACCGGACGTGATCAGCAACCAGCTGTCACCACAAGCGTCGACCATTGCATGCGCCCCCTGAGGTTCTTGCGGGATTGGTTCTTCCTCCCCGCCGGCAGTGCACCAGCGAAGTACCGCAACCACAGTGACCATCGATGAACGGTTCGGTCCGTCCGTGACCTTGATGCCGCCGCCATGTCCGCCGGTGCACCTCTGGAAGTCGAGCATGTAACGGCACGGCGGGTTCGGTCCTCGGCCTCTACGGTGTCGGGCTTGGGCTGGGCGGTGCGCTGGTAGCGGCGCCGCTCTTCGAGGGCCTTGGTGGTGGGGACGCCGTGCCATCGGTTGGCGGCGCCGCAGGTGTCGTCCGGCTCTGGCCGGCGGTCCGGGCTGTGGTCGGCACGGATCGTGGCGGCGGTGACGCCGATCCGGGCTGCCTGGAGTTCACGGGCGGTACAGAGGTGCTGCGGCTCGAGCTCGGGGCAGCCGCCGGATAAGAAGTGCCGAGTGTCCTGGAGACGGGCTGGGCATGAGAGCCGGTTGCCGCAGCCGCAGGGTGGGACGCACCGAATGCCCTGGAGGAGGGCTGAGCGCCGTGAGATCGGGTGGGTGGGAGGGCACCGGGCCCGCTCTTGGCAGTCGCCGTACCGTCGGACGGGTGCGCGGGCGTTTCGGCGGGCGTCGCTGCTTCCCGGTCGTCGCTTCCGCTGGTGCTCGATGTGACGGCAAGAGTCGCACCCAAGGCCAAGGAGAGGGCCAGGGCCGTACCCGCTGCCAGGCGACGGCTGTGGCGAATGCCGCCGGGGAATTTGCGCCGGGTGACTGCCGCCTCCTGAGGGCGCATGTGCTCCTTCGCTCCGGGGTGAGTGGCCGGCGGCGTCGGAAGGCACGCCTCGGAGGGCGCCGAGAGCGGCAGGGGGTATGGATCAGACCCGGCGTGCCGGGAGGCGAGGGCTTGCGCGCACTGCTCGGCGTCCGGGCGGGCCTCGGGGTCCTGGGCGGTCATGGCCCGCAGCAGGGCCGCGAGTTCCGAGGCGAGCCAGGTGGGGACTTCGGGTGGGCGGTGCAGGCGGGCGACTGTCGCTTCCAACGGGGTGCCCTGGTACTCCAGTTCGCCTTTCAAGCACTCCAGCAGGACCAGGCCGAGCGCGTAGACGTCGGCGGCCGGCCCGATCCGCCTGCCCTCAACCTGCTCCGGTGCCAGATAGGCGGCGGTGCCTATCAGTACGTCCGGTGCCGTATGGCGGGTGGCATTGGCCAGGCGCGCGATTCCGAAATCAGCCAGGTGAGGAGCACCGGCCGCGTCGAGGAGGATGTTCGACGGTTTGATGTCCCGGTGCACGACGCCGGCCCTGTGGACATAGGCCAGCACCCGCGCGAGGGCGGCGCCCACCTCCACCACACGCCGTTCAGGCAGCGCTCCACCCGTCAGAAGGCTGCGCAGCGTGGGACCTTTGATCAGTTGCATGACGAGGTAGGCGCGGTCGTCGTGGCGGCCGGCGTCGTAGACAGTGACCAGTCCCTGGTGCTGCAGGCGGGCCAGAAGGACGGCCTCCGCGGTGAGACGGTCCTCCGTCTGCGGGTCCGGGCCGGGCCGGAACACCTTGACGGCCACGGACCGCCGAAGGCGCGTGTCAACGCCCTCGTACACGTCGGCCATGCCTCCCGATCCTATTTTCGCGCCCAACCGGTAGCGACCGGAGAGGACGTCGGCGGGCTGCTCATCCGCTGGAACCGGCGCTGGCGTCGGCGGGGCTGCTGATCGGCGGGCCTGCATCTGGTTCTCCGTTGCTGTCACCGCGTACCGGAATCGGCCATGGGCCATGCTGCGAGGCGGGTACCCTCAGCCTGTGTCAGATATCCGGACCAAGTCGGCGCAGCGACGAAAACTTGCCCCACTTTCCCCGTAGCTGGCGCGTTGCAGCAGGTCAGGCAAGCTGCCAGCCGGACAACTGCCGTCGTCGCCGACCTCGGCCATTTCCCCGGCAGGTCACTGACCAGTAGCCGACAGCCGTGACATTTCGGCCAGATCAGCGTCGCGTCCTGGAACTGCTCATCGCTGATCTGACGCTGCACGTGCTCCGGCATGGCCTGGGCGGCGTAAGTGTTGGCCGGGTGGTGAGGGGGGTGGGTTCTGGGGCCTGCAACATAGTCCCGAGGTGGCTCCCGGGGACCTTTATGCCCACCCCCCTTGACCGCGGACCTCGAAGGTTCTCTGACCGGTCTCTCTCCACCAGGCAAGCTAACAAGGCGCACTGACAATCGCCTGGCGGGTGGCCTGCGGTACAGCAGCGAAGGACAGCGACACCGACGACCGCAGCGGAAGCTCCGCAGCCGTCTACGGCCGATTGACCAGACCAGCAAGCGTCTATGGCCCTCCAGCCGGCAGTTCGGCGTGAGTGAAGTCCCGAGTCAGAGGCGGTCGCGCTCGATGAGACGACGCGATGGGAGCGCCCCGCGGCGCTTGGCTGCGGGGCGCGGCCTGGTGGGGTCAGTCGACCATTTCGCCGTCGTGCGTGCCGCCCTTGCAGTAGTTGCCTGCCTCGTTGATCGCGGGGGTTCCGCCGCCCTGCCGGCACTCGGAGGGGGTGACGTAGGACTTGGCGCCGTGTGTGGCGGCAGTGGCGGTCGCGGCGCCTGTGAGGCCAAGGCCGGCCAGGGCTGCCGTGGCGATGACGGCGGCGAGGGTTCGTCGGATGCGCATGTGGTTTCCCCTTTCACGGATTGCCTCGATTGGGGCACCTTGTCAGCTTGATCTTCACCCATGTGGGTGGCACGTCATGTTGCGCCATTCGGGTGACAGCGCTGTGCGGCGAGCGGCGACCGGCGTGGCAGCGGGTAGGCCATGGTGCTGTCGGGCAAGCAGCGGACAGGGAGCAGCCCCATGCCGAAGTTCCTCATCCAGGCCACCTACACGCCGGAGGGCACGAAAGGGCTGCTCAAGGAGGGTGCCAGCGGTCGCCGGGAGGCCGTCGACCGGGTCATCGGCGACCTCGGCGGGACGGTCGAGGCCATGTACTTCGCGTTCGGTGAGGACGACCTCGTGTGCATCGTCGACCTCCCCGACCCGGTGTCGATGGCCGCCGTCGCCCTCACCGTGAAGGCCAGCGGTGCCCTGTCCACCCGGGCCACTCCCCTTCTCACGCCGGAGGAGATCGACGAGGCCACCCGTCGGCAGGTGGCCTTCCGCGCTCCCGGTGCGTGACATGCCTCTCCTCTTTCAGGGGCACTCGGCCGGTGAGTGTGGGGAGGTACCGAGATGAGTGCCGGAGAAAAGGCCAAGGCGAAGGCCGAGCAGGTTGTCGGACGGGCCGTGCGGACGCTGGCTCACGCAGTGCACAAAAACGATCTCGCGGTGAAGGGTGCCGCCCTCGAAGCGCGGGGCAAACTGCGGGGTGCGAAAGAGGGGGCCAAGGGCCACTTCAAGCACTCGTGAACGGGGTGAAGGCGGTCAGGACAGGTCCGGGACGCAGCCGAACCAGTTCACCACGCGGCCGTCCTTCGTGTAGCCCAGGCATCGCATGGTCTTGTCGTGCAGGGTGCTGGTGCCGTCGATGGATTCGTCCAGGTAGTCGTTCCTGTGGCGCGGCTGGATCAGGGTGTCGACGTCGATGACGTACCAGCGGTGCCGCTGGTCCGGGATGTCGCAGCCGCGGGCGGTGACGTTGCGGCTGGGGCCCTCGCTCCATATCGGGCGTTCGGCGCGGTCGCAGTGGGCCTTCCCGGACGCGGCGGCGGTGCCGGCGCCGGTACCGAGCAGTGCGGTGACGCCTGCGGCCAGCGCTGCGGCAGCGCCGAGCAGGCGGTGTGCGGTGCGGTTCGTCAAGGGGTCCTCCTGGCAGGTGGGGCCTGACGTGAGCCTCACACGCCTCCCGGCGTCCGTCCTGGCGGGCGGGGGGCCGGTCCCACGTCCCGGTGACGGGCGTGGTGCCAATGCAGCAGCAGCGGCGGTGACGCGGGTCACACGCGGCGGTGTCACATCCTCGGCGCGCCCGCCGTCAATGAGGTGCAAGCAGCCGCAACCACCGAGGAGCACACCATGGACGCTCGGCTCGACCTCCACGCCAACCCCGTCGCCGGCAAGCTGTTCAAGCACTTCAACGCCGCCGGCAAGGTGATCGCGGAGTCCACGCTGCCCGCTGCCACGCAGGAGCTGGTGAAGCTCCGGGCCAGTCAGATCAACGGGTGCGGGTTCTGCACCGACATGCACACCAAGGACGCCCTGCACCACGGGGAGACGCAGACCCGGCTGAACCTGGTCGCGGCCTGGCGCGAGGCCACCGTGTTCAGCGACGCCGAGCGGGCCGCGCTGGAGCTGGCGGAGCAGGGGACCCGGATCGCCGACGCGGCCGGCGGGGTCCCGGACGAGGTCTGGGCGAACGCCGCCAAGCACTACGACGAGGACCAGCTCGCCGCGCTGATCGCCCTCATCGCGCTGATCAACGCCTACAACCGGGCGAACGTCATCGTCCAGCAGCCCGCCGGCGACTACGTGCCCGGCATGTTCGGCTGAGACCGGCCCGCACGCCGGCCCCCGGCCACGCCGGCCACCGGCACACCGGCACACCGTCACGCCGGTACGCCGTCACGGGTGCATCCTCGCGCCCTTCAGGACCTTGTCCACGCCGTTCCGGGGGCCGTACACCGCCAGCCCCACCAGGTCCAGGCCGGCCGTCGGGACGGCGCGGACCGCCGCGCGGTTGGCGCCGTCGTGACCCGTGGCGAACAGGTCCGCCGTGAACACCGCACAGGGCAGGGCGCGGGCCAGTGCCCTGCCGTGGGCCGCCGTCAGGGTCTCCTTCGCGCCCTCGAAGACCAGCACCGGCTGGCGGAACATGGGCAGGTACGGCACTCCGTCCGCGTCCTCGTACGGGGCGCCGATCACCTCGGGGACCGTGGCGCCCAGGCCGCTGACCAGGAACGCGGTGACGTTCAGCCGCCGCCAGGTCTCCAGGTCGTCGCGCAGCAGAACGGCGATCTTCGTGTCGAAGCGAACGGGCGCGGCGCCGGGGCCGGCGTCCGGACCGGTGCCCGGTGCGGCGATCGGCTTGGTGTCGGGCGCGGCGATCGGCTTGGTGCCGGGCGCGGCGATCGGCGTGGTGGCCTGTGTGGTGTTCGGCGCGGTGGCCTGTGTGGTGTTCGGCGCGGTGTTCATGGAGTGAGACTCGCCGCTGGAGCGCGCCCGCGTCTTGTACGTTCCTTGCATGGCCGCCGGGCAGGAAGTCACCGCGTGGCGCCCCCGGGTCCCGGGCGTCACCGAGGTCTTCCACGCCCGCTTCACCGAGTACGCCTATCCGATGCACGTCCACGACGCCTGGACGCTGCTGATCGTGGACGACGGGGCCGTACGGTACGACCTGGACCGGCACGAGCACGGCACCCCGCACGACACCGTGTCGCTGCTGCCGCCGCACGTGCCGCACAACGGGTCGCCGGCCACGCCGGGGGGCTTCCGCAAGCGGGTGGTCTACCTGGACGGCAGCCGGCTCGGGGAGGAGTTCATCGGGCCGGCGGTGGACTCCCCCGATCTGCGGGACCCCGTACTCCGGCGGCGGGTCGGGCAGTTGCACTCCGCCCTCGCCCGGCCCGGCGACGAGCTGGAGGCGGAGAGCCGGCTGGCCCTCGTCGCAGAGCGGCTGCGGGACCATCTGCGCCGGCGGCCCCGGCAGGGACGGCTCGCGGACCCCGTACTCGCCCGTGAGCTAAGGGAGTTGCTGGACGCCCGGGTCGTCGAGGGGATCTCGCTGGAGGACGCCGGCCGGCTGCTGCACGCCCATCCGGCGCATCTGGTACGGGCGTTCAGCGGTGCGTACGGCATCGCCCCGCACCAGTACCTGATGTCCCGGCGGGTCGGACGGGCCCGGCGGCTGCTGCTCGACGGGCTGCCGCCGGGCGCGGTGGCCCCGGTGGCCGGGTTCTACGACCAGGCCCATCTCACCCGGCACTTCAAGAAGCTGGTCGGGGTGACGCCAGGGCTCTACCGGAGCGGCGGACGCTGAACCTCGTACGGGAGGCTCCTGTGCGGAAGGCCCTCACCCGGTGATCGGCTCCCGCCCGGTGACCACGTTCGGCCGGCTGCCGGCCGAGCGGGAACTCGCCGCCCCGCTGCGGGCGTTCACCAACGCGCTGCGGGCGTTCGCCGACGCGCCGGACCACGGCGGCCGCGAAGCGCCCGGGCCGGACCCGTCCCGACCGACCGCTCGCCCGGGCTCAGTCCGCCGGGCGGTCGATCAGGTGCATGAAGGCCTCCAGGTTCCGCGTGGACTCGCCGCGGGAGACGCGCCAGGCGTACTCCTTGCGGATCGAGGAGGCGAAGCCCAGTTCCAGGAGGGTGTTGAAGGCGCCGTCGGCCGCTTCCAGGACCTGGCCGAGGAGGCGGTCGATCTCGTCCGGGGTGACGGAGGCGAGGGGCAGCCGGGAGGTGACGTAGACGTCGCCGAGGCGGTCGACGGCGTAACTCACGCCGTAGAGCTTGAGGTTGCGCTCCAGCAGCCAGCGGTGGACGCCGGCCTCGTTCTCGTCGGGGTGGCGGATGACGAAGGCGTTGAGCGACAGGGAGTGGCGGCCGACGAGGAAGGACACCGTGGTGGACAGTTTCCGGCTGCCGGGGAGCTTGACCACGTAGTTCCCGGGCTCGGGGTTCTCCCACTCCAGCTCCGCGTCCTTGAAGACGCCCTCCAGGACCTGACCGGCCTTCTCCACGTCACCCATGGTGGGAGCGTACGCGACGGCGGTGGGACTGGGTCGCGGCCGTGTAGACGTCGGCGGTGGCGGCGGCGGCCGTGTCCCAGCCGAAGGACTGGGCGTGCCGGGCGGCGGCCTCGCCCATGCGCGGGGTGAGGTCCGGCTGGTCGGCGAAGCGGCACAGCACGCGCGCGTAGTCGGCCGGGTCGTGGCCGTCGACGAGGAAGCCGGTCTCGCCGTCGCGCACGGCGACCGGCAGGCCGCCGACGGAGGCCGCGAGGACGGGGGTGCCGGCCGCCTGCGCCTCGACGGCGACCAGGCCGAAGGACTCGCTGTACGACGGCATGACCAGCACGGACGCGGCCCGGAACCAGTCCGCCAGCTGGTCCTGGCCGACCGGCGGGTGGAACCGTACGACGTCCGCGATGCCCAGCCGGGCCGCGAGCTTCTGCAGGCCCTCCGGCTTGGCGAGCCCGCTGCCGCTCGGGCCGCCGACGACCGGGACGAGGAGGCGGGAGCGCAGGTCGGGGCGCTCGTCCAGCAAGGCGGCCACGGCGCGCAGCAGGACGTCGGGTGCCTTGAGGGGCTGTATGCGGCCGGCGAAGAGCGGGATCAGGGCGTCCTGCGGGAGGCCGAGGCGGGCGCGGGCGGCGGCCCGGCCGTCGGCGGTGCGGAAGCGGTCGAGGTTGACGCCGGGGTGGACCACGGCGACCTTGGCGGGGTCGGCCGCGTAGTGCCGTACCAGCTCGCCGGCCTCCTCGGCGGTGTTGGCGACGAGCCGGTCGGCGGCGGCCACGATCTGGGTCTCCCCGATGACGCGGGCGGCGGGCTCGGGGGTGTCGCCGTCGGCCAGATTGGCGTTCTTGACCTTGGCCATGGTGTGCATGGCGTGCACCAGGGGCACGCCCCAGCGCTGGGCGGCGAGCCAGCCGACGTGACCGGAGAGCCAGTAGTGCGAGTGGACGAGGTCGTAGTGGCCGGGGCGGTGACCGGCCCAGGCCTGCATGACGCCGTGCGTGAAGGCGCACAGCTGGGCGGGGAGGTCTTCCTTGGCCAGGCCCTCGTAGGGGCCCGCGTCGACGTGCCGGACGAGGACGCCGGGGGCGAGCTCGACCGAGGGGGGCAGGCCGCCGGCCGTGGCCCGGGTGAAGATCTCGACCTCGATGTTGATCGCGGCCAGCCGCTGGGCCAGCTCCACGATGTAGACGTTCATGCCGCCGGCGTCGCCGGTGCCGGGCTGGTGGAGCGGGGAGGTGTGCACGGAGAGCATGGCCACCCGGCGGGGCCTGCGGTACAGCCGGAGCCGTGCGCCGGCCGACGGGGAACGCCGCCCGAGCCTGCTGACGTACTGGCTCACGTGGCGTTCCTCCTTGCGTGCGGGCAGGCCTCCCGAGGGCCCTCCGCGCCCTCCAAGGGGGTCCAACAGCGAGCGGGTGCCCGGCCATTTCCCGCACAACCGGATTTGCCGAATTATTACCTTCGATCGGTCAACCGTTCGAATGTGGATCGCATCGGCATTCGCTGTGGATCACGTCGGCGCCCGCCCGCGGATCGCTTCGGCGGGGCACCCCGAGAGCCGCTTACCCTCGTACGCATGGCAGCCCGCGCGACGTCCCTCCCCCACTCCCGGCCCCGCCCGGGCAAGGGAGCCTCCGTCGTGGGAACGGTGACGCGCGGGACGACCAACCCCAACCGGCTGCGCCGCATGGACCGCTGGATCGCCGCGGTGCACGGCGCCGCGCTCCGGCGCGCGAACGATCCGGTGGCCGTCGACCTGGGGTACGGCGCCGCGCCCTGGACGGCCGTGGAACTGCTGACCCGGCTGCGCGCGGCGGCGCCCCGCACGCGGGTGGTCGGCATCGAGATCGAGCCCGCCCGGGTCGCCGCGGCCCGGCCGTACGAGCGCGAGGGCCTGGTGTTCCGGCACGGCGGCTTCGAGGTGCCGGTTCCCGAGCGGCCGCTGCTGATCCGCGCGGCGAACGTGCTGCGGCAGTACGACGAGGACGAGGTCGCCGCGGTCTGGCGGCAGCTGTGTGCCCGGCTCGCGCCGGGCGGGCTGCTGGTCGAGGGCACGTGCGACGAGATCGGGCGGCGGCACGTGTGGGTGGCGCTCGGCCCCGAGGGTCCGCGCACGGTCACCTTCGCCACCCGGCTCGGCTCCCTGGACCGCCCCTCCGACCTCGCCGAGCGCCTGCCGAAGGCGCTGATCCACCGCAACGTGCCGGGTGAGCCGGTGCACGCCTTCCTCCGCGACTTCGACCGCGCCTGGGCCGCCGCCGCGCCGTACGCGGCCTACGGCGCCCGGCAGCGCTGGCTGCGCGCGGTACGGGACCTGACGGCCGACTGGCCGGTGACGGACTCCCCGGCCCGCCGGCGGCAGGGCGAAGTGACGGTGGCCTGGGGTGCGTTGGCCCCCCGGGGCGGCCCGGGTCCGAGCTGACGCGGGGCCGGGCCCCACCGCCCGTCCGCGCACCGCCCGTCCGCGCACCGCCCGTCCGCGCACCGCCCGTCCGCACATCGCCCGTCCGCACATCCCTCGTCCGCACTTCACCCGTTCACGCACCGCCCGCTCGGGGCGCCGGGACGGAACGATCCCGGTGCGTCGTTCGTCACACCGGCGAGGAGATCGTCGTATCCGGCGGTGAGCGGGGGAAATCCGGTTTCCGACGACCTCTGTCGCTTTGCACGCGGCCGTGGCACGATCCCTCAGGCGACCTAAGTTACTGACGGTAAATCAGTTTGGGGGAAGAGGTATGCGTTCGGGCAAGCGCGGCCTGCTCACGGCCGCCCTGACCGTGCTCTGCGCGGTGACCGTCCTCTCGGCGCCCGGCACGGCGTTCGCGTCGGCGGCGCCCGCCCCCACCCAGAAGGCGACCCCCGCGCCGACGCCGACTCCCGTGCCGGACAGGGACCTTGAGCAGGTCCGCAAGAAGCTCGACCGGCTCTACCACGACGCCGCCGTGGCCACCGACGCCTACAACGCGGCCGAGGAGAAGACGAAGAAGCAGTCCGCCGAGATCGTGGCGCTGGCGAAGAAGATCGTCGAGGGCCGGCAGAAGCTGGAGAAGCTCAAGGACCAGGCGGGCGCCGCGGCCCGCGACCAGTACCGCACCGGCGGCCTGTCCTCCAGCGCCCAGTTCCTGCTGAGCGACGACCCGGGCCAGTTCCTCGACGGTGCCGGACGGGTCCTCCAGGGCCAGCACGCGGCGAAGACGCTGATGGACGAAAAGACCCGTACCCAGCGGGACTTGCAGCGGTACGCCGACGACGCCGCCGACCGCTGGCAGCAGCTGGAGGCCAACCGCAAGGCCAAGGCCGCCGCCAAGAAGAAGATCGAGAAGCAGATCGACGCGGCCGAGGAGCTCCAGTCCCGGCTGGAGAAGAAGGAGAAGGAACGGCTCGCCCGGCTGGAGCAGGAGGCGGCCGACAAGGCGCAGACCGCCTGGCTGGACACCGGCGCCCTCAAGGACGTCCACGGCAAGGCATCCGAGCAGGGCGAGAAGGCCGTGCGGTACGCCACCCTCCAGCTCGGCAAGCCGTACGTCTGGGGCGCCGAGGGCCCGGACTCCTTCGACTGCTCGGGTCTGACCTCCCAGGCCTGGGCGGCGGCCGGGCATCCCGTCCCGCGCACCTCGCAGGAGCAGTGGAAGCAGCTGCGGCACGTCGACGTGAAGGACATGCGCCCCGGCGACCTCGTCATCTACTTCTCCGACGCCAGCCATGTCGGGATGTACATCGGCGACGGCGCGATCATCCACGCCCCGCGCCCCGGGCGCACGGTGACGATCGCGGGCGCCGGCTCGATGCCGATCCTGGGCGTCGTACGACCGGACGCGTGAGCGCGCCGGGGGCGGCCGGCCGGCCGTGCGCCCGGTGCCCGTCGCGCCATGTGCCCGGTGTGGGGCGCACCGTGGACCCCGTGACGGGCGTCATGTGACCCACCGCACGGCCAACCCCCGCCCAAACGCACGCCGGACGTGAGCTTCGTCATCCCGTCCGGGCCGTCACCGTGTCCAACTGCGGTACAAAACGCGGCATATGGCAGCGGCGGAGCCCGGAGCGACGCGGCTCACACCATTCCATCGGGGCGGTCCCAGCCGCTATGGTCCCGGTCGGTGGGTCGAGACCCCTCGACGCCGCCGTGCCCTCGGGGGGAGGGAAGGAACCCAGGACGATGCCCGTACCCGTACCGCGGCAGAGAGCGATCCCGGCCGTGGAGAGTGGTCAGGCGCAGGCCGCCCGCGCAGTCGGCGGCCCCCTCAAGGAAGAGGCCCACCGCGACGCCACGCCCGTGAACGGCACCGGCGCCACTCTCACCCTGCTGCTGATCGAGGACGATCCGGCCGGCTCGCCGATCGTGCCCGACCTGCTGGACCCGGCCGGCAAGCCGATCCGCGTGCGCACCGCCCGCAACCTCACCGAGGCCGAGCGGCTGCTCACCGACGACGTCCACTGCATCCTGCTCGACCTGGCGCTCCCGGCGCCGGGCGGCAGCGACGCTGACGACGAGCTGGCCGTGCTCAAGCACGTCCTCCAGCTCGCGCCCCGGCACGCCGTGCTCGCGCTGACCGCCTCCGGCGACGCGGAGCGCGGCGCCGAGGCCGTGCGCGTGGGCGCCCAGGACTACCTCTTCCGGGACGAGCTGGACGGCCGGCTGCTCAGCCGTGCCATCCGGTACGCGGTGGAGCGCAAGCGGTCCGACACGGCCGAGCGCCGGCTCGCCGAGGGCAGGCTGCGCGCGCAGGAGAACCGCCGCCTGGAGCGCGGTCTGCTGCCGACCCCGCTGCTGGAGGGTTCCTCGCTGCGCTTCGCCGCGCGCTACCGCCCGGGCCGCTCCCGGGCGCTGCTCGGCGGCGACTTCTACGACGCCGTCCGCACCCCCGACGGCACCGTGCACGCCATGATCGGCGACGTCTGCGGGCACGGCCCGGACGAGGCCGCGCTCGGGGTGGAGCTGCGCATCGCCTGGCGGGCGCTGACCCTGGCCGGGCTGTGCGGGGACGAGCTGCTGAACACCATGCAGCAGGTGCTGGAGCACGAGCGTGCCGACGAGGAGATCTTCGCGACGCTGTGCACGGTGGACATCGCGCCCGACGGCCGCCGCGCGGGCCTGTGCCTGGCCGGCCACCCGGCCCCGCTGATCGCCCGCCCGGGCCGGCCGGCGCGGTTGCTGCCGTACGACAACAACGGCCCCGCGCTCGGGCTGCTGCCCGGCGCCCGCTGGCCGCGGATGCAGGTGGAGCTGGGCCCCGAGTGGAGCCTGATGCTCTACACCGACGGCCTGATCGAGGGCCGCGTCGGTGCGGGCGGGGAGCGGCTCGGTCAGGACGGCATGCTGGAGATGATCCGCCGGCAGCTTGCCGCGGGACTGCGGGGCGAGGAGCTGCTGCGGGCCGCGGTGAGCGAGGTGCGGGACCTCAACGGCGGTGAGCTGACCGACGACGTCGCGGTGGTGCTGCTGGACCGGACGCGGTAGGCCGGTCGCGCGGTTCCCCGCGCCCCCTGAGGCGCACGCGCCCCGCGTGCGCCGCTAGCGGCCCCCGTTGTACGGGCCGTACGGACCGTCGCTGCTGCTCCCCCGGCGGCGGCCCCAGCCGCGGCCGCCGCCCACCTGCTGGAGGGCCGGGCGGACGTCGACGATGTAGACGATGCTCGCGACCGCGCCGGCGATGGGCAGGATCGACAGGAGCGAGAACAGGTAGCTGACGACGAGCGCGATGCCGAGGATGATCAGCCAGAAGACCTTGTTCTGCTTGTCGGCCGCGCGGAAGGCGTCCTCGCGCCGGAAGGCGGCGTCGAACAGCCCGAACGCGGCCAGAGCCATCAGAATGATCTTCAGGATGCCCAAGAATCCCGCGAAGCCCAACATCAGCATGCTGTCCACCGCCCGTTGATCGCCGGTCCTGCTACGTCGCCACCGTACCCATAGAACGGGCCGGACACCCCAAAGGTGCCCGGCCCGGACCCGTATCGTCGGCCATGGTCACTGGGCCGGCGGGACGGTCTTCTTCGCGGTGGTGGTCTTGCGCGGGGCCGGCGCCTTCTTCGCCGCGGGCTTGCTGTCCGCGTCCGGCCCGGCCGTGGCCTCGGCCGGCTTCGGCTCGTCGTCCTGGACCGGCTCGGGCTTGCCCTCGACGACGATCGCCAGTTCCTCGATCTCCTCGGCGGCCTCGCCGCGCCAGGTCTTCACGGCCTGCTCGCCATGCTCGGCGACCCGCTCGTAGGTCTCGCGGGCCTTGACGGCGTACTCGGCGGCGACGCCGACGCTGCGCAGGGCGAGGTCCTGGGCGGTCTCGCCGAACTTCTTCAGGTCGACGTCGAGGGTGCCGATGAACTCGTTGACCTTGGCCTGGAGGGTCTCCTGCGCCTCCTTGGCGCGGGCGGTGGCCTTCTCCTGCACGGCCTTGGGGTCGGTGTTGCGCACGGCCTCGATGCGGGCCGGCGCCTCGGCGCGCAGCTGCTCGACCAGGGCCGGCACCTTCTTGGCCTGCTGGAGCGCCAGATTGGCGGTACCGGCGGCGAAGTAGAGCGGAGTCGGGTCGCTGAGGGTCTTGCGCAGGTCGTCGGTGATGGCCATGGTGGGGGTCCTCCCGGATCGGATTCGCGTTCGGCTGGGTTGGTGTGGTCCGCGGCGGGCGTCCCGAGCCCTGGTCCGGCTTATCCGGCCGTCCGCCGCCGACCGGCGTCCGTGTCACTTCCTGCGGCATCGCCCGCGCCGGCCGCGTGGCCGCCGTCGCCGGGCCCCTGGTCCGCGGTCCCGTCCCCGTCCTCGGTGCCGCCCCGGAACCCGTTCTCCTTGCGGAAGGAGTCGTAGATCTGGAGCAGTACCTGCTTCTGCCGCTCGTTGAGGGACGGGTCGGCGAGGATGACCGCCCGGGTCTCCACCTCGTCCCGGTCCCGCTCGGCGTCGAGGATGCCGGCGCGGACGTACAGCGTCTCGGCGGAGATGCGCAGGGCCTTGGCGACCTGCTGGAGCACCTCCGCGCTGGGCTTGCGCAGCCCGCGCTCGATCTGGCTCAGGTACGGGTTGGACACCCCGGCGGCGTCGGCGAGCTGCCGCAGCGACAGCTGGGCACTGCGCCGCTGTTCGCGCAGGTACTCACCGAGATTGCCGACGTTCAGCGATGCCATGTCTCCACCATGCCCCAGTCGCGCTAACAATTGCAAGCATCTCGCTTGCAAGAGTGTGTCGCCGGCCGGGAAGGGTCGGGGGGAACAGCGTGCGGGAAGTGTCAGGAATGGAGAAGCGGCCACGCCGGGGGCGCCGCTACGGTGACCGGCATGGACGACGCCATCACTCAGCACGCCGCCGACCGTCACGACCTGATCCGTGTGCACGGGGCACGCGAGAACAACCTCAAGGACGTCAGCGTCGAGATCCCCAAGCGCCGGCTGACGGTGTTCACCGGGGTCTCCGGCTCGGGCAAGAGCTCGCTGGTGTTCGACACCATCGCCGCCGAGTCGCAGCGGCTGATCAACGAGACGTACAGCGCGTTCGTCCAGGGCTTCATGCCCAGCCTGTCGCGGCCCGAGGTCGACGTCCTCGACGGCCTGACCACCGTCATCAGCGTCGACCAGCAGCGGATGGGCGCCGACCCGCGCTCCACGGTCGGCACCGCCACCGACGCCAACGCGATGCTGCGGATCCTGTTCAGCCGCCTCGGCAGGCCCTACGTCGGCCCGCCCGGCGCGTTCGCCTTCAACGTGCCGTCGGTCTCGGCGTCCGGCGCGATCAAGGTGGAGCGCGGCGCCAAGAAGGCGGAGAAGGTCACCTTCAACAAGGTCGGCGGCATGTGCCCGCGCTGTGAGGGCCGCGGCTCGGTCTCCGACCTCGACCTGACCCAGCTCTACGACGACAGCAAGTCGATCAGCGAGGGCGCCTTCACCATCCCCGGCTACACCGGCGGCGGCTGGAACACCCGGCTGTACGCGGAGTCCGGCTTCTTCGACCCGGACAAGCCGATCCGCTCGTTCACGAAGAAGGAGCTGCACGACCTCCTGCACCGCGAGCCGACCCGGATGAAGATCGCGGGCATCAACATGACCTACGAGGGCCTGATCCCGCGCATCCAGAAGTCGATGCTGTCCAAGGACAAGGAGGCGATGCAGCCGCACATCCGGGCGTTCGTGGAGCGTGCGGTCACCTTCGCCACCTGCCCCGACTGCGACGGCACCCGGCTCGCCGAGCACGCCCGCACCGCGAAGATCGGGGACGTCTCCATCGCGGACGCCTGCCGGATGGAGATCAGGGACCTGGCCGACTGGGTGCGCGCCCTGGACGAGCCGTCGGTGGCACCGCTGCTCACCTCGCTGCAGCAGAGCCTCGACTCGTTCGTGGAGATCGGCCTCGGCTACCTCTCGCTCGACCGGCCCGCGGGCACGCTGTCGGGCGGCGAGGCACAGCGCGTCAAGATGATCCGCCACCTCGGTTCCTCGCTCACCGACGTCACGTACGTCTTCGACGAGCCGACCGCGGGCCTGCACCCGCACGACATCCAGCGGATGAACGGCCTGCTGCTGCGCCTGCGGGACAAGGGCAACACGGTGCTCGTCGTGGAGCACAAGCCGGAGGTCATCGCGATCGCCGACCACGTGGTGGACCTCGGCCCGGGCGCCGGTACGGCGGGCGGCACCGTCTGCTTCGAGGGCACCGTCGAGGGGCTGCGGGCCGGCGGCACGCTCACCGGGCGGCACCTGGACGACCGGGCGGCGCTGAAGGAGACGGTCCGCAAGCCCACCGGCGCGCTGGAGATCCGCGACGCGCGGGCGCACAACCTCCAGGGCGTCGACGTCGACATCCCGCTCGGCGTGCTGGTGGTCGTCACCGGGGTCGCCGGCTCCGGCAAGAGCTCGCTGATGCACGGGTCGATCCCGGCCGGCGAGGAGGTGGTCTCGGTCGACCAGGCGCCGATCCGCGGCTCGCGGCGCAGCAACCCGGCGACGTACACCGGACTGCTCGACCCGATACGCAAGGCGTTCGCCAAGGCCAACGGCGTGAAGCCGGCGCTGTTCAGCGCCAACTCCGAGGGCGCCTGTCCCACCTGCAACGGCGCCGGGGTCGTCTACACCGACCTGGCGATGATGGCCGGGGTCGCCACGACCTGCGAGGACTGCGAGGGCCGGCGGTTCGACTCCTCGGTGCTGGAGTACCGGCTCGGCGGCCGGGACATCAGCGAGGTACTGGCGATGCCGGTGTCGCAGGCCGAGGAGTTCTTCGGCGACGGCGAGGCCCGTACGCCGGCCGCCCACCGGATCCTGCGCAACATGGCCGACGTGGGGCTCGGCTACCTCACCCTGGGCCAGCCGCTCACCACGCTGTCCGGCGGTGAGCGGCAGCGGCTGAAGCTGGCCACGCACATGGCCGACAAGGGCGGGGTCTACGTCCTGGACGAGCCGACCACCGGTCTCCACCTCGCCGACGTCGAGCAGTTGCTGGGCCTGCTCGACCGGCTGGTCGACGCCGGCAAGTCGGTGATCGTCATCGAGCACCACCAGGCCGTCATGGCGCACGCCGACTGGATCATCGACCTCGGCCCCGGCGCCGGCCACGACGGCGGCCGCGTGGTCTTCGAGGGCACACCGGCCGAGCTGGTCGCGGGCCGGTCCACCGTGACGGGCGAGCACCTCGCGGAGTACGTCGGGGGCTGAGCCGCGCCCTCCCGGGAGCGCGCGGGGTCCGTCAGAACGGCAGCGGCCGGGTGTGCACCACGTCCAGGCGGGACACCGCGCGGGTCAGCACCACGTACAGGCGGTGCGGGCCGCGGGGCTCCGCCTCGGCCACGGCGGCCGGTTCCACGGCGATGACGTGGTCGTACTCCAGGCCCTTGACCACGCTCGCCGGGACGAGGGCCAGCCGGGCGCCGGGCGCGTCGGGGCCGGCCGGTTCGAGGCCGGCCCCGGTGAGCGCCGCCCGGACCCGGCCGGTGTCCGCGTCGGCCGTGACCACGCCGACGGAGCCCTCCCGGGCGAGGGCGTCGCGGGCGGCGGTCACGGTGGCGGCGAGCAGGTCGTCGGTGGGCCGGAGGGTCAGCTCGCCGTCGGTGCGCAGGGAGGTGGCGGCGGGTACGGCGACGTCGAGGCGGGCGAGCAGCCGGCCCGCGAACTCCAGTACGGCCGCCGGCACCCGGAACCCGGTGGTCAGCGCCACCACGGCCGCGTCCGGCCGGCCGAGGTGGCGCAGCTGCCCGGGCCAGTCGCGGGCGGCCCACGGGGTGGTGCCCTGGGCGAGGTCGCCGAGGACGGTCAGCGAGCCGAACTCGGCCCGGCGGGCGATGGCCCGGCACTCCATCGGCGAGAGGTCCTGCGCCTCGTCCACGACGAGGTGGCCGTAGCCCTCGGGATGTTCGACGAGCCCGGCGAGTTCGTCCAGCAGGACCAGGTCGGCGGCCGACCAGCGGGCCGACTTGTACGAGCGCGGCGGGCGCGGCCACAGCAGCGCCGCCTGCTCGTCGGGGTCCAGCAGGCCGTCGGCCGCGCGGGCCAGCGTCCCGGCGTCGGTGAGGAGCCCGGCGAGGATCTCCTCCGGGCGCGCCTTCGGCCACACCGCGTCGAGCTGTGCGGTCAGCGGCCGGCAGCGCTCGACGCGGCGCACCCAGGAGGCCGGCAGCACCCCGGAGCGCCGCTCGGCGCGGTCCCGCAGCCGCCGCACCACCCGGGTGCGCACCCGCTCCCTCCCGACGGCGTACGGCGGCTCCTCGGCGCGTACCTCCGCGACGATCCCGGCGAGTTCGCCGGCGGGCACCCGCCAGCGGTACGACCCGTCGGGTACGGCGAGGTCGCCGGCGCCCGCGGTGCTCACGCGCGCGTACAGCGCCCGGCGCAGCACCTCGGCCATGCGCGCATCGTGCTTGACCACCGCGGTCCGCACCGGGTCGGTGCCGGTGGCCGGGTGGCGGGCGATCTCGTCCAGCAGCGTCGACTGCCGGACGCCCGTCTCCCCGAGGGAGGGCAGCACCTCGGCGATGTAGGAGAGGAAGGTGCGGTTCGGGCCGAGGATCAGCAGGCCGGAGCGCTGGAGCCGCTTGGGGTGGGTGTACAGCAGGTAGGCGGCCCGGTGCAGCCCGACGGCGGTCTTGCCGGTGCCGGGGGCGCCCTGCACGCACACGGAGTCGGCGAGGGCGGCCCGTACGAGGTCGTCCTGCTCGGGCTGGATGGTGGCGGCGATGTCCCGCATGGGCCCGACGCGGGGCCGCTCGATCTCGCGGGCCACGATGTCGCTGGTCCGGGACTCGCCCCGGGCCAGGTGCTCGTCCTCCAGGCCGGTGAGGCCGGCGGAGTCGCCCCGGCTGCCGGGCGCCCAGCCGAACCGGCGCCGGACCGCCACGCCCTGCGGCTCGCGCGCGCTCGCCTGGTAGAAGGCGCGGGAGACGGGGGCCCGCCAGTCGACGACGAGCGGCGGGGCGGCCGGGTCCTCGGTGATCCGCACGCGGCCGACGTGGTAGCTCTGGCCGCCGTGCCCGGGGTCGCCGTCGGCGAAGTCGAGCCGGCCGAAGAACAGCGGGCCGGGCGGGAGTTCACGCAGGGCCTTGGCCTGGCTGCGCAGCCGGAAGCCGAGGACTTCGGCGTCGGCCCCGGAGGCGGAGACGTCCTCGCCGGTGACGACCTGCCCGGCGGCGTCCTCGACCATGGCGGCGAGGGCCGTACGGCAGGTGTCGTGGTAGGCGCGCTCGGTGTGCAGGGCGTCCGTGAGGGCGGAATCGGGTGACGTCATGCCGCCAGCGTACGGCAGACATGTAACCGAGTTAAGTTTTTAACCAAGTCTCACGAAGTGGGGTTTTCACGCCCTCCCGAGCTCCGGCAGTCCCTCCGCCAGCCGCCGGAACGCCCGGTCGGCCGCCCGTACCGCCTCCGGCGCCACGGCCGCCACGGACTCGCCCGCCGCGATCCGCCGCCAGTTCTCCTGCGCGAGGATCCGCTGCACGGCGATGATCTGCCCGGCCGCCAGCCGGGCGTCGAGACCGCCCCCGAGCGCCTCGGCGAGGGCCTCCTCCGACCGCTCGACATGGGCGTACGCCCGGGCCACCAGGGCCGGGGTGCCGTAGAGCAGCCGGTGGAAGGAGAGCACGTCCGGGTGGTCGTTCAGGCCGGTGACCGGGTCGCGCCGCTCCAGGCCGGCGAGGAAGGCGCGGCGCAGCGCGTCCACCGGGTCGGCCGCCCCGGCCGCCACCCGCGCGGCCTCCGTCTCGTGGTCCGCGATCCGGTGCAGGACCAGGTCCTCCTTGGCCGGGAAGTACCGGAAGAGGGTCGGCTTGGAGATGCCGGCCGCGGCGGCGACCTCCGCCACGGGCACCGCGTCGAAGCCCCGCTCCAGGAACAGCCGTACGGCGATGTCCGACACGTCCTGGTACATCCGCTGCTTCTTGCGCTCGCGCAGACCCATCTCACCCATGGGGCGAGCCTACGCAGCCCCGCCCTCCCCCGGCCCGGAGCGGGTGCCCGGCACGGGCGGCCAGGCCGGGACGCGGCCCGGGTGCGGGCCGCCGTACCACCGGGAGGACAGGCCCAGCGAGGCGGTGGCGGCGGCCAGGGTCATGGCGTACGACTCCACCGCGCGCCGCACGTTGGGCGCGTCCAGGGCGGCCCCGGTGACCAGGCGGTCGAGGTCGACGTAGGCCGAGCGGACCAGCTCGGTCCAGCGGTACACCCGCCAGTCCCGCTGCCAGCCCTGGGTGAAGCGCGGGGCCAGCCGGGCCTCCCAGCGGCGGAACATGCGGTCGCGGATCTCCGGGCGGGTCGGGGTGAGGTGCATGTGCCGGACCAGGTCGTACAGCGGGTCGCCGACCAGCGCCATCTCCCAGTCGATCAGGGTGAGCGGCGGGCCGTCGTCGCGGCGCACCAGGTTCCACGGGTTGAGGTCGCCGTGCAGCAGGGCGGGGTCGCGGGAGGTGACCCGGTGCCGGGCCAGGATCTCGCGCAGCCGGGGCGCGTCGGGCAGCCCGAGGAAGCGGGCCAGCCGCTGGGACTCCGCGGGCAGGCCGGCGACCAGGGCCACCAGCTGGTCGCTCAGCCGGTGGTAGAAGCCGGTCGGGCCGCCGGGCGGGCCGGGCGGGGCGAGCGGGGCGTGGTCCACCAGGGTCAGCGCGGCCAGCTGGTCGACCAGGCAGTCGGCCTCGTGCGGCCGGAGCCCGTCGACCGGGTGCTCGGGGCGGCGGCCGAGGTCGGCGGCGCCCTCGTAGGTGTGGACGGCGAAGCGGTCCCCGCGGCGGCGCAGGCCGGGGTCGGTCGCGTGGCTCTCCCCCAGCGCCAGCACCCGGGGCGCGGCCACCGGCACCCCCGACCGCTCGATCGCCCGCAGGACGGCGTGCTCGCTCAGGAAGCCGGTCTCGCGCCGCAGCACGAGGGCCGCCTCCCGGCGGACGACGACCGGGTACGGGGTGCCGGGCACCCGGAGCACCGTGTTCAGGTGCGCGGCCCCCTTGAACACCCGGCCGGCCGGGGCGGCGCCCTCCAGGAACAGCGCGTCGGCGACGGCGGAACGGGGGAAGTCGGGGTGCTCGGGGACCCGCGGGTCCGGTCTCCAGCCGATGAGCCGCCTGCGCGGGCTGCCCGACGCCCCGCGCCGGAACAGGATCCGCTCGATCTCGTCCGGCTCGGGCACCCGGCCCAGCCGCAGCGGCGCGGCGGCGGCCCGCAGGGCGTCGCGGACCGTGGCGGTGGCGCGCTCCAGGCGTTCCCGGCCGAAGGACTCCTCCAGCGACCGCGCGGCCCGGACCACGTCCGCGTACAGGGACCGGGCGTGTTCGAAGGCCAGGTAGTGCCGGAGGTCCCGGTGCAGGCCGGCGGTGGCGGCCGGCCGCACCCGCTGGACGGCCGCGGCCCAGGCGTCGATCACCTCGCGCCGCTGGTGCTCGGGGTAGCGCATGCGCACCAGGTGGACGGCGAGGTCGTGCAACGGGTCGCCGTACCCGGCCAGTTCCCAGTCCACGCAGTGCAGCGGCGCGGTTGCCGCGGCGGGCAGGACCAGGTTGCCGCGGTGCAGGTCGCCGTGGAGCAGCCCGTACGGCCGCCGGGTCATCGCCGGGACCCGGTCGGCGAACCGCGCGAGGGCGTCCTCGGGCACGCCGAGGGCGGTGAACAGGCCGCCGTAGCGGTGCCGGTTGGGGCGCCGGATCTGCTCGTCGGCGAGGTGGGCCAGGGTGCGCAGGAAGCCCTGGGAGTCGGTGTGGTCGCGGGGCCGGCGGGCGGGCAGCGGCGGCAGGGCGCCGCCGCGCACCTGCGCGATGGCGGCGAGCAGCTCCGCCAGGTCCTTCAGCAGGGGCCCGTCGACCGGTTCGCCGGGACCGCAGACGTCCGCCAGGACGGCGCCGTCCACATAGCTGTGGACGGCGTACCCGGGGCCCTCGGCCAGGCACTCCGGGACCTGCGGCAGCACCCTGCGCACCGCCCGCAGGATCTCCGGCTCGCCGGCCCAGGTCCGGATCACCACCGGCACCGCGTCCGGGCGCGGCACCCGCACGGTCACCAGGGTGCCCGGCTCCCGGCCCAGCAGCCCGGCCAGCGGTTCGGTGAGCGGCACGACGTGGTTGCGGTGGTGGAAACCCCCGTGCGCCCGGCCCGCGACGGCGGCACGGGCCACGAACTCCCGGAGGACGGCGTCCGTCCGGCCGGCACGGGGAACAGGCGGTGCGCCCACTGGCCGCTCCGGGGTCGATCGCGCGAAAGGGACGGGTCGGGAGGCCAGTCGAGCAGCCGTGCGGGTGGCCCGCCACTCGTCTGTGCCGGGCGGGCGCCCGAGGACGGCTCGTCGCCGCTCCCTGCGCACGGGGATGCGCACGCGCCGTAGAGGAACGCGTGCTCCGGGTGATGACTCGGACGAGCGGAATGCTAGCCGACCGGACGCCCCCGCCGGAGCAGCCGCAGCAGCGGTTCCAGGGACCGTACGACGTGGCCGGCGCCGGCCGCGCGCAGGTGTTTCTCCTTGCCCTCGCTGCGCGCGTAGCCCAGGAACGGCACCCCGGCCTCACGGGCGGCCGTCAGGTCCGCGAGGGAGTCGCCGATCATCAGAGCGGCGGCGGGGGCGGCGCCCATGGCGTTGAGGGCACGGTTGAGGCAGTGCGGGTGCGGCTTGAGGTGGTGCAGGTGCTCGGTACGGCCGTACAGGTGAGGGGCGAAGCAGCCGGCGGTGCCGCGGGATTCGAGGTAGCTGCGGGCGGCGCGGGGCGAGTTGTTGGTGGTGACGGCCAGGCGGGCGCCGACGGCGGTCCAGGTGCGGATGAGCGGGTCGGCGTAGGCGGTGGGCAGCGCGGAGGCGGCGGCCCGCAGCTCCTCCTGGGTGAGCCGTTCCTCCAGACCGGTGACGAGGTCGCTGCCCGGCCGCCGGCGGCCCACGGCGCGCAGGACGACCTGGGGGTCCAGGGTCTCGCGTTCGGACTCGGTGAGCAGCCCGCGCAGGCCCTGCCGCTCCAGCCAGTCCACCAGGTCGGCGGCCACCCGCTCGGCCCGGTGCCGGGCGAACAGCCGGCAGATCGGCCCGTCGAAGTCCCACAGCACGAACCGGGCGGTTGTGATCAGTTCCCGAAGCTTTTCGTTCTCGCCTGCATCAGAGGTCGCAGCAGAAGTCGCATCAGAGGTCACTAGGAGAGTGTCAGGTCCGTGGTGATGGTTTCCCAGAGGGCGTCGAACCACATCTGCGACTGCTCCACGAAGGCCGTGTCCCGCTGACCGGCCCGCTTCTCGAACGAGAAGAGCAGGGATTCGGAGCCGAGGGTGTCGTACATCTCCAGCGTTCCGCTCTCGGTGGGCTCGGCGCGGCGCGTGATCATGTAGTAGGCGTACAGCGCCTCCGTGCCGTTGAGCAGGTACAGCTTGGCCGGCGGGGTGAACGGCAGGGCCCGGAAGGTGACGTGGACGTCGATGCCGTGGGTGCCGCGCAGCGCCTGGAGGTTGTACTGGAGCACCTGCCCCTGGGCGTTGCGCATCGCCAGCCAGCGCTGGTGGACGGCGTCGTCGTCGCTGCCGGCGTCGACCGAGACCGGGAAGGCGAGGTTGATGTCCCGGGACGGCAGCAGGACGCGGACGTCGATCCGCCCGGGCCGCAGCCGGCCGTCGTGGATCAGGCGCAGCGGCTCGCCGAGGGCCGGGATCAGGCTCTGCGCGGTCAGGCAGACGGCGTCGATGCGCACGTGCGGCACGGAGAAGGCCTGGATCAGCCGGGGGGCGAGGGCCACCATGGTCGGCTGCGGCTCCTCGCGCGCGGGGACCGGCTCGGCGACCCGGGGCGGGCTGCCCTTGCTGACGTCGCTGAGCAGACCGTCCTCCTGCAACGCCCGCAGGGCCTGGCGTACGGTGCCCCGCTCCACGCCGAACTCCTCGGCCAGCTCGGCCTGGGTGGGCAGCCGGTCGCCGGCGCGGAGGACACCGGTCCGGATGCGCCGGCGCAGGGTGTCGGCGATCTGCCGGGGCGTGAGCCTTCTGCTGCCGTTCACCGCCGCGGGCCCTGCCATGTTCTCCTGGGTCACGACCAAACGCTACAACCCTGATCCATCTAGGGGGAGTTGTTGAAAAGTTGTTTGTGGTGTCGGCCAAGTGGGTGCAAGTTGAGCGGAGTTGGCTGCCAACTTCCCGCCTTGGCCGGCCCTCGCTACGGTGTCAGCACCAGGTCCGTGGTGATGGTCTCCCAGAGGGCGTCGAACCACATCTGCGACTGCTCCACGAACGCCGCGTCCCGCCGCCCGGCCCGCCCGTCGAAGGCGAACAGCATCGACCGGGTGCCGTCGGCGTCGTACAGCTCCACGTGCTCGTGCCCGATCTCCCGCTCCCGGCGGCCCAGCGTGTAGTACGCGAACAGCGCCTCGGATCCGTTGAGCAGGTACAGCTTCACCGGCGGGGTGAAGGGCAGCGCACGGAAGGAGACCTGCACGTCGACGCCGTGCGTGGTGCGCAGCGCCAGCAGGTTCTGCCGCAGCACCAGGCCCTGGGCGTTGCGCTGGGAGAGCCAGCGCCGGTGCAGCAGACCGCCGTCGCCGGCGCCCACCGGGGTCGGGAAGGCGAGGTCGATGTCCCGGCTGGGCAGCAGCAGCCGGACGTCGATCTTGGCCGGTTCCAGCCGCCCCGCGTAGATCTGCCGCAGCGGCTCGCCGACGGCCAGGGTGAGCGAGACGGAGGTCAGGCAGAGCGCGTCGATGCGCACGTGCGGCACGGAGAAGGCGGCGGCGATGCGCGGGGCGAGGCCCACCATCGTGGGCTGCGGCGGCGCCGGCGGTCCCGCCGGGGGACGCCCGGGCCCCGGCAGGGCGGCCACGGTGGCGGGGCTGCCCTTGGAAACGTCGGTGAGCAGATGCTCCGACTGCAGGATGCGCAAGGCCTGCCGCACCGCGCCGCGTTCGACCCCGAACTCGCGGGCCAGCTTCGCCTGGGTGGGCATGCGCTCGCCCGGGCGCAGCTCACCGGACCTGATCCGGCTGCGCAGTGCGTCGGCGATCTCGCGGTGGGACGAACGGTGCCGCTGGGGCTTCGCCCGCCCACTGGCGGAGGCGTGCTCCGGGTCCACGAAGAAACCCTACAACTTCCCGCCAACTTAAGGCAGTTCCGCGGCAGCCGGTTATAAGCCGCATCCCGGCGGAGATAAGTACAGTGAAGTTGGCAGCCAACTTGGCCGACATGGTCGAGCTTCCCAGTGGTTGGCCGAACGGGTTCCCTTCCGGAGGGGAGCCGGGAGCCCGGACAGGGGGCGGCCACCGGAGCGCACAGTCACAACTGAACAGCGACATCTGAATACCGACATCGCACAGCCACAACTGAACAGCACGCTACGGATGAACAGCACGCTCAAGGGAACGACCGGGCGCCGCCTCCGAAGAGGCGGCGCCTTTTCACGTCTTACGGCCCCTGTCACATCAGCAGGTCGTCCACCTGCGCCTCGCCCTCGCGGTACCGGCGCGCGATCTCCCCGCTGCAGTCGTCCGCCGTCCGCTGCAGCCGCTGGCGGCACCGCGAGACCTGCTGCTCGTAGCGCACCAACCGCCCCATGGCGGTGTTCAGTTCCAGGTCCGTACGGGCCGTCAGGTCGGACAGCTCCACCTCGCCGAGCATCTCGGCGGCCAGCCGCCGGTACTCCTCGTTGTGCGGGGTGCCGAGCGTGACATGGCGGGCCGAGGAACGCTGCCGGGCCGGGGCGTCCTGCAGGATCTCCGGGAGCCGGTCGACCACGGAGCCGTCCGCCGGCGCAGGCACCGACGCCCGGCCGCGCCGGCCCAGTTCCGCGCGCAGGATGTCGATCCGCCCCTGGAGCAACCGCCGCACATAGCTGAGGTCCGCCTCGTCCCGCTGCGCGTCGCGGCGCAGCACGCGCAGCTCGGGCAGGCTGAGCCGGGCCAGGTCGGGCTCGGGAGGCTCGGCGGGCGGCGCCGGGTCCGCGGAGCCGTCGGCGCGCTGTGCGGGCGGCCGGTACGTCCCCTGCGTCCCCAGCCGCCCGCTGGTACTCGGTGTGCTCATCTGCTTCTGACCGTCCCCTCGACCGGCGTGTGCAAGCATCGTGCCACCCCAACCGGCCGCAATGTGACCGAGTGCCCCCGAACGGCCCTAGATGGGAAGTAACGGATCCATATTGGACCCCGTGCGGGTGCGTGCGGGGCACCGGGCATGATGGTCCGCATGCGTGCGGTGGTGCAGAGAGTGGACGGCGCGAGCGTCGTCGTGGACGGCGAGACGGTGGGCGCGATCGAGGGCGAGGGCCTGTGCGTCCTGGTCGGGGTCACCCACGCGGACACCAAGGAGAAGGCGGCCCAGCTGGCCCGCAAGCTGTGGACGGTCCGCATGCTGCACGACGAGAAGTCGTGCAGCGACACCGCCGCCCCGCTCCTGGTGATCAGCCAGTTCACCCTCTACGGCGACGCCCGCAAGGGCCGTCGCCCCACCTGGAACGCGGCGGCCCCCGGTGACGTCGCCGAACCCCTGGTCGACGAGGTCGTGGCCCAGCTGCGCGCCTTGGGGGCGACGGTGGCGACGGGCCGCTTCGGCGCGCGGATGAGGGTGTCACTGACGAACGACGGGCCGTTCACGGTACTGCTGGAGATCTAGGCGCGGCCGCACGGCCCCGGCCGCTCGCCCACGGCTACGGCTCGACCACCGTCTCCTGGGCCGCCGCCGTCTCCCCGGCCAGCAGCCGCGCGTCGACCGGGACGTTCCGCTTCACCAGGGCCAGGGCCACCGGGCCCAGCTCGTGGTGCCGTACCGACGTCGTCACGAAGCCGATCCTGCGGCCCTCGGGGCCCTCGTCGGCGAGGCGGATCCCGGTACCCGGCACCGGCAGGTGGACCTCGCTGCCGTCCAGGTGCAGGAAGACCAGCCGGCGCGGCGGCTTGCCCAGGTTCTGCACCCGGGCCACGGTCTCCTGCCCCCGGTAGCAGCCCTTCTGGAGGTGCACGGCCGAGCCGATCCAGCCCAGCTCGTGCGGGATGGTGCGGTGGTCGGTCTCGAAGCCGAGCCGGGGCCGGTGCTGCTCGACGCGCAGCGCCTCGTAGGCGAGGAGCCCCGCGGCGGGCCCGTGCCCGGCGGCGAACTCCTCCAGCCGCTCGCGCGGCAGGAACAGGTCACGGCCGTACGCCGTCTCGCGTACGACGACCCCGTCCGGGACGTCGGCGATGGAGCCGGCGGGCAGGTGGACCAGGGCGACGTCAGCGGTGCGGTCGGCGACCTCGACCCGGTAGAAGAACTTCATCGACTCCAGGTAGGCGAGCAGCGCTTCCTGGGTGCCGGGCTCCACGTGCGCCCAGACGGTCGTACCGTCGTCCACCAGGTACAGCGCGTGCTCGATGTGTCCGTGCGCGGAGAGGATCAGGGCCTCGGTGGCCTCGCCCGGGGGCAGTTCGCTGACGTGCTGGGTGAGCAGGAGGTGCAGCCAGCTCAGCCGGTCGTCCCCGGTGACGGTGAGGACACCGCGGTGGGACAGGTCGACGAATCCGGTGCCGTCGGCGAGGGCGCGCTGCTCGCGGAACAGGTCGCCGTAGTGGGCGGCGACGCCTTCGTCCACACCCTCGGCGGGGACGGCGCCGGGCAGGGACAGCAAGGGGCTCTTCATACCGCAAGCCTACGTCGTGGTAGTTGAACTCTTCAGGGAGCAGTCCTGGCACCGGCCGAAGATCGCGAAATGCTTCATGTCGGTGTCGAACCCGAACTGCTGCCGCAGCTTGGCCGTGAACTCCGCGGCCACCTCGACGTCCGCCTCGATCACGTTCTGGCAGTCCCGGCACACCAGGTGCAGGTGGTGGTGGCGGTCGGCGAGGTGGTAGGTCGGGGCACCGTGCCCGAGGTGGGCGTGGCTGACCAGGCCCAGCTCCTCCAGCAGCTCCAGCGTCCGGTAGACGGTGGAAATGTTGACCCCCGACGCCGTCTTCCTCACTTCCACGAGGATGTCGTCGGGGGTCGCGTGCTCAAGGGTGTCCACGGCTTCGAGGACAAGCTGCCGCTGCGGCGTCAGCCGGTAGCCGCGCTGCCTGAGGTCGCTCTTCCAGTCGGTGCTCACCACACCGGAAAGTCTAGAGCCCCCGGGCGGCGAACCCATGGGAGACGGGTGGGGCCTACTTGAAGAAGGCGATGCCGTCGTCCGGGAGGTCGTCGGGGAGGGCCTTCGCCCAGCGCTCGACGTCCTCGGGGGTGACGACCTTCTTCAGCTGGGCCGACATGTACGGGCGCAGCGCGACCTCGGGGGTCTGCTTCTCGCCGACCCACATCAGGTCGCTCTTCACGTAGCCGTACAGCCGCTTGCCGCCGCTGTACGGCCGCGAGCCGGGGATGCGGGCGACGGCGTCCGTCACCAGGTCGATCTGCGGCTTCTTGTCGGCCATCTCGCCGTACCAGATCTCGATGACGCCGTCGTCGCGGGTCAGCGTCACCTCGACCTTGCGGTCGGCGTGGATCCGCCAGAAGCCGGACTCCGACTCCAGCGGGCGGACCTTGTTGCCGTCCTTGTCGAGCACCCAGGTGTGGGAGTGGTACTCCAGGAAGTCCCGGCCGTCGTGGGTGAAGCTGACCTCCTGCCCGAAGTTGCACTTCTCCGAGCCAGGGAAGTCGTGCACGCCCGCGCCGGCCCAGTTGCCGAGCAGAAAGGCGAGCGGGACGAGGTCCTTGTGGAGGTCGGACGGGATCTCGATCATGAGCGACAGCTTTCCTGAGGGGTGGGTCAGCGCTGGCCCTGGTACAGCTTCTTCACGGTCAGGTACGCGAAGGCGAGCACGCCGACGCAGACCAGGACCAGCAGGGTTTCGAAGAAGATCTCCACGGGTGCTCCTTGAGCGAGGGTGAGCGAACGACAGAGCCGCAGCCCAGCTTACGCGGCCCCGACCGGGCACTCCGTGCGAGGGGCGGCGGCTCTCCTCACGGGCGGCGGCGCCGCCGGGGACTACGCTTCCCGCATGGCGAAGAAGCTCGTGATCAAGGTGACGGCCGGGGCGGATGCCCCTGAGCGGTGTTCGCAGGCGTTCACGGTGGCCGCGGTGGCCGTGGCCAGCGGGGTCGAGGTCTCGCTGTGGCTGACCGGGGAGTCGTCCTGGTTCGCGCTGCCGGGCCGGGCCGCCGGGTTCGAGCTGCCGCACGCCGCGCCGCTGCCCGACCTGATCGACTCCGTCCTCGCCGCCGGGCGCATCACGCTGTGCACGCAGTGCGCCGCCCGCCGGGAGATCACCGAGAAGGACGTCATCGAGGGCGTGCGGATCGCGGGCGCCCAGGTGTTCGTGCAGGAGTCCCTGGCGGACGACACCCAGGCCCTCGTCTACTGACCTACGGCCCGGGGCGCTTCCTGCCGTCCAGTTCGTCCCACCACTCGTCGGACTTCGGGTCGCCGGAGGGGGCGTCCCACCAGCGGTCCTCCGGGCCCCGGCGGTTGGCGATCATCGCGGCGACCGGCGGGATGACCATGGCCACGACGCACATGCCGACGGCCGCCGGCACGGACCACAGGCGCACGACTCCCCACGCCAGGACGAAGAGTCCGATGCAGGTCCCCATCATGGCGAAGTAGATGTGCCGGCGCCGGGCGTACATGAGTCCAGGGTAGGACCGGCGGGCCCTGTCACAACTGATCCACAAATCCGTACCGGCCGGCCCCGGCGGGGTTACCGTGGCGTATCCGTACCGGATTTACGAACACCGACGCCGACCCGGGGGAACCAACCACATGCGCGCCCTGCGAATACTGCTGATCATCGTCGTGAT
The DNA here is from genome assembly GCF_000720135.1 of Streptomyces sp. NRRL S-1022. Lineage (GTDB taxonomy): Bacteria > Actinomycetota > Actinomycetes > Streptomycetales > Streptomycetaceae > Streptomyces. The sequence goes on from NZ_JOIU01000008.1 coordinate 524,725, forward strand.
CCTGGGCGGACTCTTCGTGATCGTGGACCGGGTCGCCGTGCACTTCGCCGAGGGCGAGGCCGCGGACAAGCTGAAGGCCAACGAGAACCTGGCCTCGACCCCGGACGTGAACATCAAGGGCTTCCCGTTCCTCACCCAGGTCGCGGGCGGCTCCCTGGACGACGTCGAGGTGAGCATCAAGGACTACCGGGCGGCCACCGGCAAGGCCGGCCGGACGATCCGGATCGACGATCTGAAGGCCGACATGAAGGGCGTGGAGTTCTCCGGCGACTACAGCTCGGCCACCGCGTCCACCGCGACCGGCACCGCGACGGTCTCCTACGCCGAACTGCTGAAGACCGCCAAGTCCGAGCCGACCGAGGTGGCGCCCGGCGTCACCGCCCGGATCGTCGGCCTCTCCGACGGCGGCAACGGGAAGATCAAGGTCGCGGTGGAGGGGACCGTCTCGTCCCTCGGGCTCAAGCAGACCGTGTCCGTGCTCAGCTCGGTGAGCGTGGTGAACAACAGGGTCGAGGTGCATGCGGACTCGCTGCCCCGGCTGGGCGCGGCCGCGATCGCGGAGGACCGGATCCGCGAGATCACCGACTTCCGGCAGGCCATCGACCAGCTGCCCGGCGGCATCAAGCTGGACAAGGTGCAGGCCGCGAAGGACGGCGTGGACATCAGCGTGAAGGGTTCGGACGTCAGGCTGGCGGGGTAGGAGCACGGCCGGCGGACGACGATCGTCCGACTGGCGAGACGATCACGTCCGTACCGCAGATACGAGGACCCGAGCGAGCGCCCGGAGGCCGTCACCCGGCTTCGCGGGCGCTCGCTCGTTCCGCCATTCGGACGATCGCATCTCGACATGTGACACGCCGGTGACATGCCCGCCCGGACGTCCCTACGATCGACCGCATGAAGCGACAGGCGGATCTCACGAAGCGGCGGGCAGTGGACCTGTGCCGCGTTGCCGCCATGCTCTGTCGCCCCTTCTGAGCGGAAGCCCCGGCTCCCGCGTCTCACCCCGCCCTGCTGCCAGGGCATCCGTGCGCCGCCCGAGCCCCGAGCGCGCACCCCTCTCTACTCGCACGCCCCGCCGCGACTGCCCCGGAGGAGAAAGAGCATGAGCCGCAGCGACGTCCTGGTCGACGCCGACTGGCTCCAGGAGCACCTGGACGACCCGACCATCGCCATCGTCGAGGTGGACGAGGACACGTCCGCCTACGAGAAGAACCACATCAAGAACGCGATCCGCATCGACTGGACCAAGGACCTCCAGGACCCGGTCCGCCGTGACTTCATCGACCAGGAGGGCTTCGAGAAGCTCCTGTCGGAGAAGGGCATCGCCAACGACCACACCGTCGTCCTCTACGGCGGCAACAACAACTGGTTCGCGTCGTACGCCTACTGGTACTTCAAGCTGTACGGCCACGACAGCGTCAAGCTGCTCGACGGCGGCCGCAAGAAGTGGGAGCTGGACGCCCGCGAGCTGGTCGCCGGCGACGAGGTGCCCGAGCGCGCGAAGACCGAGTACCGGGCCAAGCCGCAGGACACGACGATCCGCGCCTTCCGCGACGACGTGGTCGAGGCCATCGGCTCGCAGAACCTGGTCGACGTCCGCTCGCCCGACGAGTTCTCCGGCAAGCTGCTCGCCCCGGCCCACCTGCCGCAGGAGCAGTCGCAGCGTCCGGGCCACGTGCCGTCCGCGAAGAACATCCCGTGGTCGAAGAACGCCAACGACGACGGCACCTTCAAGTCGGACGAGGAGCTGAAGGAGCTCTACGCCGCGGAGGACGTCGACCTCGCCAAGGACACGATCGCCTACTGCCGCATCGGTGAGCGCTCGGCCCTGACCTGGTTCGTGCTGCACGAGCTGCTCGGCGTGGAGAACGTCAAGAACTACGACGGCTCCTGGACCGAGTACGGCTCCCTCGTCGGCGTGCCGATCGAGCTCGGCGCCGGCAAGTAAGTCCCGACCGACCTTTTCCCTAGGAGTTGCACATGTGCGGAGCGAAGGCCGGTGGCCCCGACGCATCGACGATCAAGCCCGGTGAGACCACGATCCAGGGCCAGGTGACCCGCGACGGAGAACCGGTGGTCGGCTACGTCCGGCTGCTGGACTCGACCGGCGAGTTCACCGCGGAGGTCCCCACCTCCGCGACCGGTCAGTTCCGCTTCTACGCGGCCGAGGGCACGTGGACGGTCCGCGCGCTGGTGCCCGGCGCGACGGCCGACCGCACGGTCGTCGCCCAGGAGGGCGGTCTGGCGGAGGTCGCCATCGCGGTCTGAGCGGACTCTGTGACGGCTGAGGGCCGCACCCCCTGGGTTGGACACCGGCGGGGGTGCGGCCCTTCGGCTCGGTACAAGCGCTTCGGCGTCTTCTGCCGCCGGGATCGCTAGCCCAGGGTGCGGCCCAGGGCCCAGACCACCGGTGCCGCCGCCGACAGCGGCAGGGCCACGCCCGCCGTGAAGTGGACGAAGCGGGACGGGTAGTCGTAGGCGGCGACCCGGTGTCCGATCAGGGCGCACGCCCCGGCGGCGGCGCCCAGCAGCGCGCCCTTCGTGCCGAAGCCGGTCATGTCGCCCGCCGCGATGCCCGCGCCCGCCGCCGCCAGCAGGGCGACGACGACCGAGGCCGGGGTGGGCAGGGGCAGGGCGCGGGCCAGGACGGCGACCGCCACCGCCGCAGCGCCGACGGAGACCTCGTGCGGGCCGGCGGCCAGGTAGCCCGTGGCCAGCACCGAGAGCGCCGCCGAGGTGACCGTGGCCATCAGGCCGTACATCCGCTCGTCCGGCGAGGCGTGGGAGCGCAGCTGGAGGACGAGGGAGAGCAGGACCCAGAGGCCGAGCGGGCCGAGGATGGCCACCAGGGCGTGGTCCCGGCCGGCGGCGAGGACCGCCACGTCGGCCGTCAGCGCGCCCGCGAAGGCGAGGGCGATGCCCTGCCGGGCGGGCCACATGCCGTTCAGCCGGAACCAGCCCGCGGCCGTCACCGCCTGGAGCAGCACGAGCGGTACGACGAGGGCGTACGAGGCGATGGGGGCCGTCGCGGCCAGCAGCAGGCCCAGGACGGCGGTGAGCAGCGCCGGCTGCATGCCGGGCTCGATGATCGGGGAGCGGCCCTCCAGGCGGGCCCGCTGGGCGTCGGTGACCCGCGCGTTGCCGGCGAGCGTGGCGGGACCATAGGAGGGCTCGCCCTCCTCCGGTTCAGCCGCCGCCGCGACGGGTGCCGGGGCAGGGGCGGGGGCGGGCGCCGGTGCGTACGTTCCGGGGTACGGGTCCGGGTACTGCTGAGACTGCTGGGACTGGGGCTGCTGGTACGGCGGCTCGTACTGCTGCTGGTACGGCTGCTCGTACGACTGGTCGTACTGCTGGGCGTACTGCTGCTGGTACCCCTGCTGCTGTTGCTGTCCCGGCAGGTACGCCGTCTCCGCCTGCACCGGCGCGTGCGTCTGCGTCTCCCAGGTCTGGCCCTGCCACTGCTGGGTCTGTTCCGGGTCGTGGCCGGGCCCGCCGTGGTGCGCGTCCTGCGCGGGCCACTGCTGCCGGTAGGGGTCGTGGCCCTCGTAGGGGCCGCCCTGGTAAGGCTGGTCGGTCATCGCTCACCCTCCTGCGAACGGCGGGAGCACCTCGACCGTGCCGCCCTCGGCCAGCCGTACCGTCTCATGCGCGCGGGTCCCGACGGGGTCGCCGTCGACGAGGAAGGAGCATCGCTGGAGCACGCGCGTCAGCTCACCGGGGTGGAGCGCGCGCACGTCGGCCAGCGCGCCGGCCAGTGTGTCCGCCTCGTGCGGCTCCTCGGCGACCCCGGCCGCGGCCTTGGCTGCGGCCCAGTAGCGCACCGTGACCTTGGGCATCTGAATCCTCAATCGACGGCAAACAAGAAAAACGACTAAAGACAGTGTGAGGCAGGCTAGCCCGCCGCCGACACCGCCCAGCCCCCGATCCGGGCCATCAGGGCGTCGTCGGCCGCGTTCTCGGCGTGGCCCATGCCCGGTTCGACCCAGAGAGCGGCGCGGCCGCCGGCCGCCTCGGCGAGCATCCGGGGATGGTCCAGCGGGAAGTAGCCGTCCCGGTCGCCGTGCACGATGAGCAGGGGCGTCGGGGCGATCCGCGGGACGGCCTGCACCGGGGAGAGCGGGACGGGGTCCCAGTCGCGGTGGTGGATGCGGGTGCGCAGGCCGTAGCGGCCGACCAGGCGGCCTTCGGGGCGGGTGACCAGCCAGTGCAGGCGGCGCATGGGGGCCGTGCCCCGGTAGTACCAGCGGGCGGGTGCGCTGACGGAGACGACGGCGTCCGTGCCGCCGTACAGGGCAGCGTGCCGCAGGACCACCGAGCCGCCCATGGAGAAGCCGACGGTCACCACGCGCCGGTGCCCGAGGCCGCGGGCCCAGTCGACGGCGGCGGCCAGGTCCAGCACCTCCTTGTCACCGACCGTGGAGCGGCCGCCGGAGCGGCCGTGGCCGCGGAAGGAGAAGGTGACGACCGCGCCGAGGTCGCGCAGCACGGCCGCCACCCGGCGCACGTGCGGGCGGTCCACGTCCCCGGTGAAGCCGTGGGCGATCACGAACACCAGGTCACGGGAGGGCGGCCGGGAGGCGTCGGACCGTGCTCCGTGTGCCGCGGACCCGGGATCGTATACGGCGGACCCGGGATCGTATACGGAATCGATCGCAATTCCGTCGGCCGTGCGCAGGAACGTCCGGATAAGGCCCCGTCTGCCTGTCTCGTCATCCGGACGGACGGTGGAACGTGCCTCACGACCTGCCGAACGGTTGCTCATGTGGGCTATTCTGCTGGGCAGAGGACTCGGGCAGCGTAGCCCCCGGGTCCTTTTGTGCTTTCGGAAGCGTTGTATACGAAGCGGGAAACCTCAGGTGACCGCCGGTGTACGGGGCCTTCGGGATCGCAGGGCAGTACCCGTCCGCACAGTCCTCGCAGGGACCGAGGAGGAACCAGACGTATGAGTTCTCTGCTGCTCCTGACCAACGCCCTCCAGCCGTCGACGGAGGTGCTCCCGGCCCTCGGCCTGCTCCTGCACAACGTGCGGGTGGCCCCCGCGGAGGGGCCCGCCCTGGTCGACACCCCCGGCGCCGACGTCATCCTCGTCGACGGCCGCCGCGACCTTCCGCAGGTCCGCAGCCTGTGCCAGCTGCTGCGCTCCACCGGCCCCGGCTGTCCGCTGCTCCTCGTCGTCACCGAGGGCGGCCTCGCCGCCGTCACCGCCGACTGGGGCATCGACGACGTGCTGCTGGACACCGCCGGCCCCGCCGAGGTGGAGGCGCGGCTGCGGCTCGCCATGGGCCGCCAGCAGATCGTCAACGACGACTCGCCCATGGAGATCCGCAACGGTGACCTCTCGGTGGACGAGGCGACGTACAGCGCGAAGCTGAAGGGCCGGGTCCTGGACCTGACCTTCAAGGAGTTCGAGCTGCTCAAATACCTCGCCCAGCACCCGGGCCGGGTCTTCACCCGCGCCCAGCTGCTCCAGGAGGTGTGGGGCTACGACTACTTCGGCGGCACCCGCACGGTCGACGTGCACGTACGACGGCTGCGCGCCAAGCTCGGCCCCGAGCACGAGTCGCTGATCGGAACCGTCCGGAACGTCGGTTATCGATTCGTGACGCCCGAGAAGCCCGACCGCTCCGCCGAGGACGCCAAGGCCAAGGCCGGCCGGGCAAAGCCGGAGGATGCGGACACAACCGCCGTCCTGGACGGCACCGAGCTGCACGTCGAGGCCTGAGCGGACACGCCGACGCACGGGCGGTGTCCGGACGGGCATCGTCCCGCACAGCCGCCATGTGATACGCCCTGCCCGGGGCGGGTCAATCCGCGTAGACTCCGCGCGTGGCGAAGGTGACTCGGGATGACGTGGCACGGCTGGCTGGTACCTCCACCGCCGTCGTCAGTTATGTCATCAACAACGGACCCCGGCCGGTCGCCCCGGCCACGCGCGAGCGTGTCCTCGCGGCGATCAAGGAACTGGGGTACCGGCCCGACCGGGTCGCCCAGGCGATGGCCTCCCGGCGCACCGACCTCATAGGCCTCATCATCCCCGACGCCCGCCAGCCCTTCTTCGGCGAGATGGCGCACGCGGTCGAACAGGCCGCCTCCGAGCGCGGGAAGATGGTCCTGGTCGGCAACACCGACTACATCGGCGAGCGCGAGGTGCACTATCTGCGCGCCTTCCTCGGCATGCGCGTCTCGGGCCTGATCCTCGTCTCCCACGCCCTGAACGACCTCGCCGCCGCCGAGATCGACGCCTGGGACGCCCGGGTGGTGCTGCTGCACGAGCGTCCGGAGGCCATCGACGACGTCGCCGTGGTGACCGACGACCTCGGCGGCGCCCAGCTGGCCGTGCGCCACCTGCTGGAGCACGGGTACGACTACGTCGCCTGCATGGGCGGCACCGCGCAGACGCCGGCCGTCGGCGACCCGGTCTCCGACCACGTGGAGGGCTGGAAGCGGGCCATGGCCGAGGCGGGCCTGCCCACCGAGGGCCGGCTGTTCGAGGCGCCGTACAACCGGTACGACGCCTACCGCGTGGCCCTGGAGGTCCTGTCCGGGCCCCACCGGCCGCCCGCGATCTTCTGCTCCACCGACGACCAGGCCATCGGCCTGCTGCGGGCCGCGCGCGAACTGCGCATCGACGTGCCCGGGCAGCTGGGGGTGGCCGGGTTCGACGACATCAAGGAGGCCGCGCTCGCCGACCCGCCGCTGACCACGGTCGCCTCCGACCGCTCGGCGATGGCCCGGGCGGCGGTCGACCTGGTGCTGGACGACGGGCTGCGGGTCGCCGGGTCCCGGCGCGAGCGGCTGAAGACGTTCCCGTCCCGGCTGGTGCTGCGCACCAGCTGCGGCTGTACCTGACCTGGGGGCGCGCCCCCGAGGGCGCGCCTTTATATCGGGCAAACGAGGTTCTGCCGGGCTTCTCAGGGAGCACTCAGGCAGCTCTCATGGTCGCGGGGGACTCTCTACTCATGACCGAGAGCCAGGGCACCCACGAGCAGCCGCACTCCTTCTCCGCCCCCGTGCACCCCGAGTGGCCGCCCCCGCCGCCGTACCAGCCGGGAACGGAACCCGCTCCGCACCGGAAGAAGCGGACGCGGGGCCCGGTGGGCCTGCTCGCGGCGGTCGCGATCGTCGCGGCGGCGGTCGGCGGCGGCACCGCCTACGCCTTCCAGGAGCTGACCGGCAAGGACACGGTCGCCACCGCCGGGAGCAGCACCACCGTGGTGCCGGCCGGCAAGCGCGGTGACGTCGCCGCCATAGCCGCCGCGGTCAGCCCCAGCGTGGTCGAGATCAACGCGTCCCTCGCGGACGGCTCCTCCACCGGCTCCGGCGTGATCATCACATCGGGCGGCGAGATCGTCACCAACAACCACGTCGTCTCCGGCGCCTCCTCGATCAAGGTGCGCACCAGCGAGGGCAAGAGCTACACCGCCGAGGTGGTCGGCACCGACAGCTCCAAGGACCTGGCGCTGATCAAGCTGCGGGGCGCCTCCGGTCTGAAGCCGGCCGCGCTCGGCGACTCCAGCGGTGTCCAGGTGGGCGACACGGTCGTCGCGATCGGCTCCCCCGAGGGCCTGACCGGCACCGTCACCAGCGGCATCGTCTCCGCCCTCGACCGGGACGTCACCGTCTCCACCGACGAGAACCAGGGCCAGGGACAGGGCGGCGACGGACAGTGGCCGTTCCAGTTCGGCGGCCGTCAGTTCAACGGCGACACCGGCTCGTCGACCACCACCTACAAGGCCATCCAGACCGACGCGTCCCTCAACCCCGGCAACTCCGGCGGCGCCCTGATCGACGCGAGCGGTCACGTCATCGGCATCAACTCCGCGATGTACTCCAGCGCGCAGGCCTCCTCGTCCTCGGACGCGGGCAGCATCGGCCTCGGCTTCGCGATCCCCATCGACACTGTCAGGTCCGACCTCGCCAAGCTGCGTGCGGGCTCCGGCAGTTAGCAACACGAGTGCAAGGAGCAGGTCATGATCAAGCACATTCCCCACCGGTTCGCCGAACGCGGTCCCGCGGGCCTCACCCTGGCCCTGTCCATCGTGTCCGAACTGCACGTGCCCGTTCCGGCCCCCCGCGCCCCCGAGGTGGCGGCCGTGACGCCGGTGCCCCAGCTGATGGGCCTGCGCACCTCCGCCGCCCGCCCGCACCGCCGCAAGGTCCCGCTGCACCGCCTGACCATGGTCGCCGCCTGACCACGGTCACCGCCTGACCACGGTCACCGCCTGACCGGCGGACGTGTCCCCGGCCCCCGTACATGGGAGGCTGAGGGACACTGACCGTTTCGTCCACCGCACCCCGAGGATCCCCGAGCGATGAGTCCCGCCGAAGGCGACCGCGACCCCCAGCGCATCCTGATCGTCGACGACGAGCCGGCCGTGCGCGAGGCCCTCCAGCGCAGCCTCGCCTTCGAGGGGTACGGCACCGAGGTCGCCGTGGACGGCGCGGACGCCCTGGAGAAGGCCACGGCCTACCGGCCGGACCTGGTCGTGCTGGACATCCAGATGCCCCGCATGGACGGCCTGACGGCGGCCCGCCGCATCCGGGGGGCGGGCGACACTACCCCGATCCTGATGCTCACCGCCCGCGACACGGTCGGCGACCGGGTCACCGGCCTGGACGCGGGCGCCGACGACTACCTGGTCAAGCCCTTCGAACTGGACGAGCTGTTCGCCCGTATCCGGGCCCTGCTGCGCCGCAGTTCGTACGCGGTGGCGGTGTCCGCCCAGGCCCAGGAGGACGAGGCGCTCACCTACGGCGACCTGCGCATGGACCTCGCGACCCGGGAGGTGACGCGCGGCGGCCGGCCGGTCGAGCTGACCCGCACCGAGTTCACCCTGCTGGAGATGTTCATGGCTCACCCGCGCCAGGTGCTCACCCGTGAGCAGATCCTGAAGGCGGTGTGGGGCTTCGACTTCGAACCCTCCTCCAACTCGCTCGACGTCTACGTGATGTACCTGCGCCGCAAGACCGAGGCCGGCGGCGAGCCCCGGCTGGTGCACACCGTCCGCGGGGTGGGCTACGTCCTGCGGCAGGGCGGCGCCGAGTGAACCGGCTGGCCCGCCGGTACCGGGCCCTGCCGCTGCGGGCACGGCTGGCCATGCTGGTCGCGGCGGCGGTGGCGTTCGCGGTGGCGGCGGTCTCGGTGACGTGCTGGTTCATCGTGGAGCGCAAGCTGTACAACCAGCTCGACCTGGATCTGCAGAAGTCCCTGCGCAACAGCACCCAGATGGACCAGTTGCAGTTCACCCTCGACCACTGCACGGACACCCCGCAGGCCAACGGCTTCTTCCGGGACCGGTACTCGCAGCTGGTCATGGAGGACGGCAAGGTCTGCCTCTTCGGGGGCGCCTCCGGGAAGATCAAGGTCCTCCAGACCGACAAGACGGAGATCAAGGACCTCGACCCCGACAACAACGTCTTGTACTTCCGCAACGGCACGGACGACGAGGGCAACGAACTGCGGGTGCTCACCAAGCCCATCGGCGCCACCGCGACCGTGACCGGCGGGCGCGGGCCCAACGTGGGCGTGCTCGTCGCCGCACCGCTGAAGACCACGCAGAAGACCCTCAACGACCTCGCGCTGATCCTGCTCCTGGTGTCCGCCGTCGGTGTCGTCGGCGCCGGGGCCGCGGGCCTCGCGGTCGCCCGGGCCGGGCTGCGGCCCGTGGACAGGCTCACCGAGGCCGTGGAGCGCGTGGCCCGCACCGAGGACCTGACCGTCCGCATCCCCGTCGAGGACGTCAGCGAGGACGAGGTGGCCCGGCTGTCCCGGTCGTTCAACTCGATGACCGCCTCGCTGGCCAGCTCACGTGACCTCCAGCAGCAGCTGATCGCGGACGCCGGCCATGAACTCCGTACGCCCCTGACCTCGCTCAGGACGAACATCGAACTGCTCACCCGCAGCGAGGAGACGGGCCGGCCGATCCCGCCGGAGGACCGCAAGGCGCTGCTCGCCTCGGTGAAGGCGCAGGTGACCGAGCTGGCCGCGCTGATCGGCGACCTGCAGGAGCTGTCCCGCTCGGAGGGGCAGCGCGGTGAGCGGGTCCAGGTGGTCTCCTTGCAGGACACCGTCGAGGCGGCCCTGCGCCGGGCCCGGCTGCGCGGCCCGGAGCTGTCGATCATCGCGGACCTGGAGCCCTGGTTCGTCCGGGCGGAGCCGTCCGCGCTGGAGCGGGCGGTCGTCAACATCCTGGACAACGCGGTCAAGTTCAGCCCGGAGGGCGCCACGGTCGAGGTACGGCTGAGCGGCGGTGTGCTGATGGTCCGCGACCACGGTCCCGGCATCGCCGAGGACGAACTCCCGCACGTATTCGACCGCTTCTGGCGCTCCCCCAGCGCCCGCGCCCTGCCGGGCTCCGGCCTCGGCCTGTCCATCGTGGCCCGTACGGTCCGGCAGGCGGGCGGCGCGGTGGCGCTGGCCCGCGCGGAGGGCGGCGGCACGGTGGCGACGGTACGGCTGCCGGGCGCACCGGTCCCGCCGCCCGAGGCACCGGAGCCGCCCGGGCCGGTGGAGGCGCCGGCCGGCTGAGGCGGGGTCAGGGCCCTTCGTGTGGGCCGGGCCGGGCCTGGTCCTGCTTGGGCAGGGTGCGCAGGCGCTCGATCTGAGTCTGGCTGAGGTCGTGCGCCCGGCGCATGTGCCGGGTGATCGCCCTCAGCTCGTCCTCGCTGTGGTCGTCCAGCAGGGTCTGCCAGGTCCGGCCGAGGTCGTCCCACAGCGCGGTGACCCGGGCGAGGCGCTCGGGGACCGGGGTGACCAGGACGCGGCGGCGGTCGTGCCGGTCGGGGGTGCGGGTGACGTAGCCGCCGCGTTCGAGGCGGTCCACGAGGCGGGTGGCCGAGCCGGTCGTGAGGCCGGTCCGGTCGGCGATCTGCCGGACGGTGAGCGGTTCCGGCTCGGCGGTCAGCAGGCTCAGGCACTGCACGTCGGTTGGGTGCAGCCCGAGGTGGTCGGCGACAGCCTGGTTGAACAGGACGTACGCGGCCAGGTAGCGCCGGGACTCCAGGGCCAGTTCCTCGTAGAGGCGGGTCCGGTCGGGGTCGGTCACGGCAGGACTCCTTCCCAAAAAATCACTGCGCGGTGCAGCGAACTGCCCTAATCTACTGCGCGGCGCAGCAAATGCGTCACACAGCAATGCTATCGACCCGGGGGACCCCCATGCTCACCATCGCCGTCACCGGCGCCACCGGCGCCCAGGGCGGGGCCGCCGCCCGCGCCGCCCTGGCCGCCGGCCACCGCGTCCGCGCCCTGACCCGCCGGCCCGGCGCGGCCGCCGCCACGGCCCTGCGCGGCCTCGGCGCCGAGATCCACCCCGCCGACTTCGACGACCCCGCCTCCCTGGACGCCGCGCTGGCCGGCGCCGACGCGCTGTTCGCGGTGACCACCCCGTTCGGCACCGGCACCGGCACGGAGGTCCGGCAGGGCACGGCCCTCGTGGACGCCGCGGCCGGGGCCCGGCTCGGCCATGTCGTGCTGACCTCCGCCGCCCACGCCGACCGCGGCACCGGCGTCCCGCACTACGAGAGCAAGCGGGCGGTCGAACAGCACCTGCGCGCCTCCGGCCTGCCCTGGACGGTGATCGCCCCGGCCGCGTTCATGGACAACTACGCGAGCGGCTGGACCCTCGACGGACTGCGCACCGGCGTCTTCGCCTGGCCCATGCCGGCCGGCCGGCCGCTCACCCTCATCCCCGCCGCCGACATCGGCGCGTTCGCCGCGCTGGTCCTCGGGCGCCGGGACGACTTCGCGGGCCACCGCATCGACATCGCCTCCGACGCGCTGACCCCCGCGCAGATCGCGGCCACCCTCACCACCGCCCTGGGCCGCCCGGTCGCCCACCGGCAGGTGCCCCTGGCCCAGGTCCGCACCCACTCAACCGACCTCGCGGCGATGTTCGCCTACTTCACCGACCACGGTCTCGACGTCGACGTGGCCGGCCTGCGCCGCGCCCACCCCGAGGTCGGCTGGCACACCTTCGCGGACTGGGCGCACGGCCAGGACTGGCCGGCCCTGCTGGGCCGGTAGCCGCCGGACACCACGGCAACCTTCCCGCGCCCCGCGGCGACTCCCGTCCAGCACCCCACCCGGACACCGACTGGAGTCGCCATGACCCCCCACGTCCCCCGCAGTCCCCGCGCCCGGCACCGCAGGAGCCGTACCGCGCTCGCGGCCGGGCTGCCGCTCGCGCTCGCCGCCGGCGGTGCCCTCGGCTACGGCCTCCTCGGCCCCGGCGCCCAGTCGCGGGCCTCCGCCGCGACCGCCGCCGTCCCGGCCTGGGCCACGGCCACCGCCGACGGGTTCGCCTCGGTGAACGCGCTCGGGCAGAACGGCACGTACGGCGGCCGGGGCGGCGAGATCGTCACCGTGAAGACGCTCGCCGACCTGGAGAAGTACGCGACCGCCGAGAAGCCGTACGTCATCGTCGTCGCGGCGGCCATCACGATGGACCCCGTCGGCAAGGAGATCAAGGTCCGCTCGGACAAGACCATCATCGGCTCCGGCACCTCGGGGCAGATCGTCGGCGGCGGCTTCTTCCTCGGCCAGGGCGTCCACAACGTGATCATCCGGAACCTCACCATCCGGGACGCGTACCAGGGCGTCTGGAACGACAAGGAGCACGACTACGACGGCATCCAGATGGACGGCGCCCACCACGTCTGGATCGACCACAACGACATCCGGCACATGGCCGACGGCCTCATCGACAGCCGCAAGGACACGACCTACCTGACCGTCTCCTGGAACAGGCTCGGCCAGGAGAACAAGGCCTTCGGCATCGGCTGGACCGACAACGTCACCGCGGACATCACGATCCACCACAACTGGATCCGCGAGACCGAGCAGCGCAACCCGTCCACGGACAACGTGGCCCACGCCCACCTGTACAACAACTACCTGGAGGACGAGCCGGGCACCACCATCACGTCCTCCTACGGCAACTACTCACGCGGCAGGACGAACATGCTGCTGGAGAACTCCTTCTTCCAGGGCCTGAACAACCCGGTGATCAGGGACGCCACCGCCACCCTCGTGCAGCGCGGCAACGTCTTCTCCGGCACCGCCGGCCGCAACGAGAGCGGCGGCCCGGGCGCCGCCTGGGACCCGGGGAGCTACTACGGCTACACCCTCGACAAGACCGCCGACGTGCCGTCGGCCGTCAAGTCCGGTGCCGGGCCGCGCGGTTCACTGGGCACGACCGCGACCGTGAGGGCCGCCGCCACCACCCTCACCGTCGCCAAGGACGGCTCGGGGCAGTACACGACCGTGCAGGCCGCCGTGAACGCCGTCCCCGCGAACAACCCCTCCCGGGTCGTCATCGCCGTGCAGCCGGGCACGTACCGGGAGACCGTGAAGGTCCCGGCGAACAAGCCGCACGTCACCATCCAGGGCACGGGGGCCGGCCGCAAGGACACGGTAATCGTCTACGACAACGCGGCCGGCACGAAGAAGCCCGACGGGTCCGGGACCTACGGCACCGGCGGCAGCGCCACCGTCGCCGTGGAGGCCGACGACTTCCAGGCCCGCAACCTCAGCATCTCCAACGACTTCGACGAGGGCGCCCACCAGGACATGGCCCAGCAGGCCGTGGCCCTGCGCACGGCCGCCGACAAGGTGTTCCTGGACGGGGTCATCGTCAGCGGCGACCAGGACACGCTGCTCCTCGACACCGCGGCCAAGGACCGGCTCGGCCGGGTCTACATGGCCAACTCCTACGTCATCGGGAACGTCGACTTCGTCTTCGGGCGGGCCACCGCCGTGCTCGACAAGTCGGTCATCACCCTGAAGAAGCGCTGGGACGGCAGCTCGGCCGGCTATGTCACGGCCCCCAGCACCGCGGCCGGCCGCAAGGGCATCCTGATCGCCAACTCGTCCGTGACCGGCAGCGTCTCCGACCGCAGCTTCTACCTGGGCCGGCCCTGGCACGCGGGCGGCGACGCCACCCTCGACCCGCAGACCACCGTCCGCAACACCGCCCTGAGCGCCGCCGTCAAGTCCGCGCCCTGGACCGACATGAGCGGCTTCTCCTGGAAGGACGACCGCTTCGCCGAGTACCGGAACACCGGCGCGGGCGCCGGCGCGGCGAGCGGCGACCGCCCCCAGCTGAGCGACGCCCAGGCGGCGGACCAGGAGATCGCCGACTGGCTGGGCGACTGGAAGCCCACCGCCTCCTGAGGGCGGCCGGAACCCCGGGACGGGGGGTGCGGGCACGAGTCCGCGGTACCCGCACCCCCCGTTCCTGCTCCTACTACTGCTGCTACTGCTACTGCTACTGCACGACCGTGATGCGGTCGGTCTTGGGCGGTGCGATCGGCGACGCGGCCGACGAGTTCGCCGTCAGGTACTTCTCCAGGGCGGTCAGGTCGTCCGCGCCGACCAGGTCGCCCGTGCCCTGCCCGAGGGTCGGGAAGCCGTCGCCGCCGCCCGCGAGGAAGCTGTTGGTGGCGACCCGGTAGGTGGCCGCGGGGTCGATCGGGGCCCCGTTCAGGCGGATGGAGCCGGTGACCACGCGGTCCGCGCCGGACCGGGTGAGGTCCAGGGTGTAGGTGAGCCCGGCGGACGGCTGGAGGATCTTCGGGGCCGCCGCGTTGGGGCCGCTCACCTGCTCCTTGAGCACCTGGACCAGCTGGGCGCCGGTGAAGTCCTGGAGGTTCACCGTGTTGGCGAACGGCTGCACCGTGAAGCCCTCGGCGTAGGTGACCACGCCGTCGCCCTCGGCGCCCTTGGCCGCGTAGGTGAGGCCCGCGCGGACCCCGCCGGGGTTCATCAGGGCCAGGCTCGTCCGCGGGTCCAGTTCACGGCCGTAGGCGAGCTGCGCGTCGGCGATGAGGTCGCCCATCGGGGACTCGGTGCCGGTGTTGCCGATGTCGGCGGAGATGTGACCGATGGCGCGGTTGCCGATCGGCGCGGCCAGGGTGTTCCAGCGCGAGATCAGGTCGGTCATGTCCGCCGCCTTGGGGACGTCCCGGGTGACCACGTGGTTCGCGGACCTCACCGCCGTGCGCGCGATGTCGCCGGTGCGGCGGTCGTACGTCAGCGTGGTGTCGGTGTAGAGCCGGCCGAAGGAGGAGGCCGAGGTGACCATGCGGGGGCGGCCCGAGGGGTCGGGGACCGTGCAGACGTACGCCTGGTGGGTGTGGCCGGTGACCAGGGCGTCCACCGCCGGGGTCACGTGCTTGGCGATGTCCACGATCGGGCCGGAGATGCCGTCGCCGGCGCCCGGGGAGTCGCAGTCGTAGTTGTAGGAGCCGGAGGCCGGGTAGCCGCCCTCGTGGATCAGGGCCACGATCGACTGCACGCCCTGGCGCTGGAGCACCCTGGCGTACTTGTTGATGGTCTCGGTCTCGTCCTTGAAGCTCAGGCCCTTGACGCCGTCGGCGGAGACGATGTCCGGGGTGCCCTCCAGCGTGACCCCGATGAAGCCGATCCGGACGTCCTTCTTCTTCCAGATCCAGTACGGCTTCAGGATCGGCTTGCCGGTCTTCTCGTCCAGGACGTTCGCGGCCAGGTACGGGAAGTCGGCGCCCTCGAACCTCCGGTCCGTGTAGCAGCCGTCCTTCGGGTGGCAGCCGCCGTTCTGCAGGCGGCCCAGCTCCGTCGCGCCCTCGTCGAACTCGTGGTTGCCGACCGAGGTGACGTCCAGGTCCAGCTTGTTCAGCGCCTCGACGGTGGGCTCGTCGTGGAACAGGCCCGACAGCAGCGGGGAGGCGCCGACCAGGTCGCCGCCGGCCGCGGTGACCGAGTACGGGTGGCCCCGGCGGGCCTGGCGCAGATGGGTCGCGAGGTACTCGACACCGCCCGCGTCGATCGTCTTCGCCGTGCCGTCCGGCTGGAGTTCGGTGACCCGGCCGGAGGAGCCGGACGGGGGTTCCAGGTTGCCGTGCAGGTCGTTGAAGGAGAGCAGCTGGACGTCCTGGTAGCGGCCCGGACGGTGGTGGCTCTCGTGCGCGTCCGCCGGGAGGGCGGCGGTCAGCGCGGCCGCCGTGGCGAGACCGGCCGCGCTCGCGAGGAGCGCGTACGTGCGGCGTCTGGTGCGCCGGGGCGCGGCTGACATGGGACCCCCCTGTGGGTCGGCTGTGGTGGCTCGGCGCAGCCTAAGGTCAACGCGCGTAGCACGACAGGGGGTTCGTGGTTACATCCTGGTTTCCCTTTGCCTGTTCCCCGGGGCTTCCTTTGCCGGTTCCTTGCGGCCGGTGTGCCGGGACTTCGCCCCGGCCGCCCCGTAGTCTCGTACGCATGAGCAGCGACGACACCGTACCGGGCTTCCCCGCCCGCTCCATCGAGACCATTTCGGCGCTCACCCCGGACCGGGCCGAGGCCGTCCTGAGCCTGATCGGCGAGGCCGCCCGGGTCGACGGTCAGCAGCCGGTGTCCGAGCAGGGCCGGCTGCAGCTGCGCGGCGGGGCCCGCGAGGGCGTCTCGCACCTGCTGCTGTCCGTCGACGGCGAACTCGTCGGCTACGCCCAGCTGGAGGACACCGACCCGGTGGAGGCGCCGGCCGCCGAGCTGGTCGTGCACCCCGGGCACCGCGGGCACGGGCACGGGCGGGCGCTCGGCGCGGCCCTGCTCGCCGCCTCCGGCAAGCGGCTGCGGGTGTGGGCGCACGGCGGGCACCCGGCCGCCCGGCACCTCGCCCAGGTGCTCGGTCTGACCCTGTTCCGCGAACTGCGCCAGATGCGGCTGCCGTTGACCGGGCTGGAGCTGCCCGATCCGGTGCTGCCGGAGGGCGTGACGGTACGGGCCTTCGTGCCCGGCAAGGACGACACGGCCTGGCTCGCGGTGAACGCCGCCGCCTTCGCCCACCACCCCGAGCAGGGCTCGCTGACCCAGCGCGACCTGGACGACCGCAAGGCCCAGCCCTGGTTCGACCCGGCCGGTTTCTTCCTCGCCGAGCGGCGCGGTGAGCTGGTCGGCTTCCACTGGACCAAGGTGCACGCCGAGGAGGGGCTCGGCGAGGTGTACGTCCTCGGGGTGCGGCCCGGCGAGCAGGGCGGCGGCCTCGGCAAGGCCCTGACCACCGTCGGCCTGCGCCACCTGGCCGCCCAGCAGCTGCCGACCGCGATGCTCTACGTCGACGCCGACAACAAGGCGGCGGTGTCGGTGTACGAGCGCCTGGGCTTCACGGTCCACGAGACGGACCTGATGTACCGCACCGAAACCTGACATCTCCCCCATGTGCGGGGGGCGCGAGGGGCGGTCGCCTTGACGACCGCCCCTCTTTTGCACCACCCTTTCACTACTCAATTAGTGAAAGGGTGGACCCGATGGTCGAGTACCGCATCGACCGGCACAGCGGCGTGGCCACCTATGTGCAGATCGTCCAGCAGACGAAGCAGGCCCTGCGCATGGGCCTGCTGCGGCCGGGTGACCGGCTGCCCACCGCACGCGAGGTCGTGGAGGCCACCGCCATCAACCCCAACACCGTCCTGAAGGCGTACCGCGAACTGGAACGCGAGGGCCTGGTGGAGGCCCGCCGCGGCCTCGGCACCTTCGTCCGGCGGTCCCTGGGCACCGCCCCCGCCGACTCGCCGCTGCGCACGGAGCTGGAGGCCTGGGCGGAGCGCGCCCGCGCCGCCGGCCTGGAGCGCGAGGACGTGGCCGCACTCTTCACTGCCGTACTCGACAAGCACTTCCAGGGAGACCCGACATGAGCAGCGACACGGCGTTGAGGGCCGAGGCTCTGGGGAAACGATTCGGCCTGCGGGGCGGCTGGGCCCTGCGGGACTGCTCGTTCCGGCTGCCCACCGGACGGGTGTGCGCGGTCGTCGGCCCCAACGGCGCCGGCAAGTCCACCCTGCTGGCCCTGGCCGCCGGGCTCACCGTCCCCACCGAGGGCAGCGTGACCGTCCTCGGCACCACCCCGGCCGCCGCCCGCCCCCGGGTCGGCTACATCGCCCAGGACAAGCCGCTGTACCCGCAGCTCACCATCGCCGAGACGCTGCGCATGGGCGCCGACCTCAACCCCGGGCGCTGGGACGCGGCCGGCGCCGAGCGGGTCGTCGCGGGCGGCGACCTCGACCCCAAGGCCCGCGTCCGCTCCCTCTCCGGCGGCCAGCGCACCCGGGTCGCGCTCGCCCTCGCCCTCGGCAAGCGGCCCGGACTGCTGCTCCTGGACGAGCCGATGGCCGACCTGGACCCGCTGGCCCGGCACGAGCTGATGGGCACGCTGATGGCGCAGGCCGCCCAGTACGGCACCACCATCGTGATGTCCTCGCACGTCGTCGCCGAGCTGGAGGACTCCTGCGACCACCTGCTGCTCGTCGGCGGCGGCCGGATCCGGCTGGCCGGCGAGATCGACGACCTGCTCGCCGCCCACCTGAGGGTGACCGGCGCCGGCGAACCGGCCCGGCTGGACGCGCACACCGTGGTCGAGTCCCGGGTCACCGGCCGCCAGCTCACCGCGCTGATCCGCCCCGCCGGAGCGCTCGGCGACGACTGGCGCACCGCCACGCCCTCCCTGGAGGAACTGGTCCTCGCCCACCTGCGCAACCCCGCGGCCCCCGCCCTGACCCCCGCCGGGACCGCGGAGAACGAGGAGCACGCCGCGTGACCGCCGCCCTGAGCGCCCCCGCCCCGGCACGCCCCGCCCCGCGCCAGGTCCGCTGGCTGCTGCGCCTGCACCGCCCCGCCCTGGCCACCTGGGCCGTCCTCGTCGCCGGCCTGGCCGGCGCGCTGCTGTGGCTGGGGGGCCCGCTGACCGACGCCGCCGCGACCGCCTGGCACGACTACGACGCCACCTGCGCACGCGACCTCCCGTGCCGGTACGACCAGGCCGCGATCCTGCGCTACAAGGACGTGTACCAGTACACGACCACCGCCCTCCTCCTGATCCCGTTCCTGGCCGCCGCCTGGGCCGGCGCCGCCCTGACCGGCCGCGAGGTGGAGACCGGCACGGCACGGCTCGGCTGGACCCAGGGCGTCTCCCCGCTCCGCTGGCTCGCCGCCCGGCTCACCGTCCCGGCCCTCCTGATCACCGCCGGCGCCGCCGTGCTCGGGATGCTGCACCAGACGGCCTGGGCGGCGGGGCACGGCCGGATCGACACCGCCAAGCCCTGGGACGACGTGCCCACCTTCTACACGGGCGGCCCGCTGATCGCCGGTCTCGCGCTGGCCGGCCTGCTCATCGGCGCCCTCGTCGGACTGCTCACCGGCCGCTCGCTGGTCGCGCTGTGCGTCTCCGCGCTCTCCACGGCCGTGCTGTGGATCGGCGTCCACACGGCCCTGCCGCACCTGTGGCCGGTCGCCACCAGCGTCAGCGGGCGCCGGGGCTTCCCCTCGTACTCGGGCATCAAGGTCGCGGAGGGCATCGTCACCCCGGGCGGTGCGCACCGGCCCGTCTCCACCTGCACCGTCGACCTCAGCCCGGAGTGCCGGGCCCTCAACGACCGGCGGGGCACGGCCGGCTTCTACATCGACTACCACCCCTACTCCCACCGCTGGCCCCTCCAGCTGGCCGCGACCGGCGCGCTCCTCGCCCTCGCGGTCCTGCTGGCCCTGGCCGCGCTCCTGCTGCTGCACCGCCGGACCACGACCGGCGGCACCGGCACCGGCCACGAGGGGGCCGCCGTATGAGCGGCGCCGCACCGGCCCTGCACCGCACGGTGCTGCGCCTGCACCGCACCGCCCTGGCCTGCTGGGCACTGTTCGTCACGGCCGTACTCGGCGGGCTGGGATGGCTGGGCGGGATCAGCGCCCCGCACATCCGGCACCTGGAGGCGACCTGCACCCCCGTGGACAACCTGTGCAACATCCCCTACGTCGGCTGGGTCTACGGCGAACGCCTCGACAACGTCGCCTCGGTGATCGGCTACGGCTTCCTCGCCGTCGCCGCCTACGCCGGCGGCGCGCTGATCGGCCGCGAGATGGAGACCGGCACGGCCCAGCTGGCCTGGACGCAAGGGGTGACGCCCACCCGCTGGCTGGCCGCCAAGCTCGCCGTGCCCGCGCTGGCGCTCACGGCCGGCGACGGCGTCCTGGTGGCCGCCTTCCGCTGGGCCTGGTCGCCCCACCGCGACCTGCGCCCCGGTGACGACTGGTCCTTCGGCGGCATCTTCCTGGCCCGCGGCCCGGCCACACCGGCGTACGCCCTGTGCGCCCTGGCGGTCGGCGCGCTCACCGCGCTCCTGCTGCGCCGCGCGCTGCCCGCGCTGGCGGTGTCCCTGGGCGCGACGGGGCTGCTCCACCTCGTGCTGGCCCGCGTCCGCCCGTACCTGTGGCCGAGGCTCACCCGGACCGAACCGCACGCGTTCGAGCTGGACGACAGCGCCTGGCAGGTGGCACAGGGCAGGACCGCCGACGGCGGTTACCGGGCCGCCTACCACCCGCCGTCCCATTTCTGGCCGCTGCACCTGTCGGAGACCGGCATCGTGCTGGCCGCCGCCGCGCTCGCCACCGCCGCCGCCTTCGCGCTGGTGCGCCGGCGCACGGCCTGACCCCTGCCGCCGTCCGCCCCTCCACGGGGGGAGGGGCGAACGGTGGCGGCGCGCCGGACGCCCGTGGGCCGCCCCGCCATATCCCGCACGTCATGTCGCCGTAACCATTGATTCAGCCTGGCTTGCGACGCTCGGCGAATGAAGCCCGCCGTGCCAGAGCCTTCGCCGCCCCCCGAGGGGTCCGCGGGGAACGGGGCCGTGACGCTCCCGCCCGCACGATCCGACGCGCCTGTGTCGCCCGTCGCGCGGAAGAATGGGTTCATGAGGCAGCAAGACACCCAGGCAGATGCCCACCCGTCACCCGCCACCGCCCTCGGCGGAGGCCCTGCGGGCCGCAGCGACAATCCAAACCCCCAGCCGTCCGTGGGCTCCCTCGCCGCGCACCGCCAGCGCGCCGTGGCCGCCGCCGTGTCCGACCTGGAACCCGACATCGACGCGGATCTCGACGCGTACGAGGAGGCCCAGGCCGAAGGCGCCCCCCTGCCCCAGGGCCGCTTCCTCGACCGGGAGCGCAGCTGGCTCGCCTTCAACGAGCGCGTCCTGGAGCTGGCCGAGGACCCGAACACCCCGCTGCTGGAACGCGCGAACTTCCTCGCGATCTTCGCCAGCAACCTGGACGAGTTCTTCATGGTCCGGGTGGCCGGCCTGAAGCGGCGCATCGCCACCGGCGTCGCCACCCGCTCCGCCTCCGGCCTCCAGCCGCGCGAGGTGCTGGAGATGATCTGGGCCCGCTCCCGCGAGCTGATGGCCCGGCACGCCGCCTGCTACCACGAGGACGTCGCCCCCGCACTCGCCGACGAGGGCATCCACCTGGTCCGCTGGTCGGAGCTGACCGAGAAGGAGCAGGCCCGCCTCTTCACGCTGTTCCGGCACCAGATCTTCCCGGTGCTCACCCCGCTGGCCGTCGACCCCGCGCACCCCTTCCCGTACATCTCCGGCCTGTCCCTGAACCTGGCCGTCGTGGTGCGCAACCCGGTCAGCGGCCACAAGCACTTCGCGCGCGTGAAGGTGCCGCCGCTGCTGACCCGCTTCCTGGAGGCATCCCCGGGCCGCTACGTGCCCATCGAGGACGTCATCGCGGCCCCCAACCACCTGGAAGAGCTGTTCCCGGGCATGGAGATCCTGGAGCACCACGCCTTCCGGATCACCCGCAACGAGGACCTGGAGGTCGAGGAGGACGACACCGAGAACCTCCTGCAGGCCCTGGAGAAGGAACTCATGCGGCGCCGCTTCGGCCCGCCCGTGCGCCTGGAGGTCGAGGAGTCCATCGACCGGGAGGTGCTGGACCTGCTGGTCCGCGAGCTGAAGATCTCCGAGGCCGAGGTCTACCCGCTGCCCGGCCCGCTCGACCTCACCGGCCTCTTCCGCATCCACGGCCTGGACCGGCCGGAGCTGAAGTACCCGAAGTTCATCGCCGGAACCCACCGCGACCTCGCCGAGGTCGAGTCGGCCTCCCCGCCCGACATCTTCGCGGCCCTGCGCGCCCGGGACGTGCTCCTGCACCACCCGTACGACAGCTTCTCCACCTCCGTGCAGGCCTTCCTGGAGCAGGCGGCGGCCGACCCCGACGTCCTCGCCATCAAGCAGACCCTGTACCGCACCTCCGGCGACTCCCCCATAGTCGACGCGCTCATCGACGCCGCCGAGTCCGGCAAGCAGGTCCTCGTCCTGGTCGAGATCAAGGCCCGCTTCGACGAGCACGCCAACATCAAGTGGGCCCGCAAGCTGGAGGAGGCCGGCTGCCACGTCGTCTACGGCCTGGTCGGCCTGAAGACGCACTGCAAGCTGTCCCTGGTGGTCCGCCAGGAGGGCGAGACCCTGCGCCGCTACAGCCACGTCGGCACCGGCAACTACCACCCGAAGACGGCCCGCCTGTACGAGGACCTCGGCCTGCTCACCGCCGACCCGCAGGTCGGCGCGGACCTCTCCGACCTGTTCAACCGGCTGTCCGGCTACTCCCGCCGGGAGACCTACCGCCGCCTGCTGGTGGCCCCCAAGTCGCTGCGCGACGGCCTGATCGCGCGGATCGACAAAGAGGTCCAGCACCACCGCGCGGGCCGTCCGGCCTTCGTCCGCATCAAGGTCAACTCGATGGTGGACGAGGCGGTCATCGACGCGCTCTACCGGGCCTCCCAGGCGGGCGTGCCGGTCGACGTCTGGGTGCGGGGCATCTGCGCCGTGCGCCCGGGCGTCACGGGCCTGTCGGAGAACATCCGGGTCCGCTCCATCCTCGGCCGCTTCCTGGAGCACTCCCGGGTCTTCGCCTTCGGCAACGGCGGCGAACCCGAGGTGTGGTTCGGCAGCGCCGACATGATGCACCGCAACCTCGACCGCCGGATAGAGGCCCTGGTCCGGGTCGTCGACCCCGGCCACCGCGCGGCCCTCAACCGGCTGCTGGACACCGGCATGTCCGACGGCACCGCCTCCTGGCACCTCGGCCCGGACGGCGAATGGACACGGCACGCGACCGACACGGACGGCCAGCCCCTGCGCAACGTCCAGGAGATGCTCATAGACGCCCGGAGGCGCCGGCGTGGCACAGCAACACCTTGACCCGACGGACCCCACGGCCGAGCCGGTGACCGGCGACGCCCTCGCGGACTACCTGCGCGCCCGGGCCACGGAGTTCCTCCGCGCCCTGCGCCTGCACCGGGAGGGGGGCGCGGAGGGGTCCGTCGACGCGGCCCGCGCACTGCGCCGCTCGGCCCGCCGCATCAGCGGCAGCCTGCACACCTTCCGCCCGCTCCTCGACCCCGGCTGGTCCGAGGAGATCCGCCCGGAACTGGCCTGGCTGTCCGGCACCCTGGGCCTGGAGCACGCGTACGAGGCGCGCCTGGAACGGCTGTTGCTGGCGCTGCACCGGCTGTCGGGCGCCGTCGTCTTCCCGGAGCCGGCCGCCGTGGCCGCGGGCCGTCGTGCCGCCGGTGCGACGCCCGGCCCGAGGAAGGCGACGGGTCCCGGCGGCGGCCCGGCCGGCGCGACGGCGACGACGGAGCGCGGCAGCCTCACCGTGGGCGCGGCGAAGGCCGGCGCCCTGCTGGAGCGCCAGCTCACCCTGGCCCGGACGAGGGCCCACTCCACGGCGCTCCAGGCCCTCGGCTCCGCCCGCTTCCACGCCGTGGCCGACAAGGTCGCCGTACTCGCCAGCGAGGTCCCGCTCACCCCCGCCGCCCCCGCCACCGGCCTGCACCCCCTGGCCGCCGCGGCCGAGGAGCGGCTCACGGACGCCGTCGCCGCGCTCCCGCTGATCACCGCCGGCCACCCCTACAACGCCGAGGCCCTGGTCCACGGCCTGTCCCCGGATCCGTCCCCGCACCCCCAGGACAGCCCCTGGCACCAGGTCCGGCTGCTGCTGCGCCTGCACCGGTACGCCCGTGAGGTGCTGCTCGGCGCCCACGCCACCGCGGACGTACGGCTGCTGACGGCGGGCCAGGCGCTGAACCGGCACCGGGACGCCTCCGAGGCGGCCGCGGCGGCGGCCCAGGCGGCCCGCACCCCCCGGATCACCCCGGCGACGGCCTACGCGCTCGGCGTGCTCCACGCCGACCAGCGGCACGAGGTGGAGGCGGCCCGGTTCGCGTTCCAGCAGGCGTGGCAGAAGCAGACCGTCGACGCGCCCTGACCCCACGAGGAGGCGGTATGGACGACACCGTGGTCCAAGCGGCCGGCTGTGTGCTGTGGCGCCGCTCGCCGGTCTCCGGCGGCCTGGAGATCTGCCTGGTGCACCGGCCGAAGTACGACGACTGGTCCCACCCCAAGGGCAAGCTCGGCCGGGGTGAGGACCCGCTCGCCGGTGCCCTGCGCGAGGTCGCGGAGGAGACCGGGTACACGGCCGAGCCCGGCGGCGAGCTGCCGGACGTGCACTACTCGACGGGCGGCCGTATGAAGCGGGTGCGGTACTGGGCGGCGGAGGCGGTTTCCGGCCGGTTCACGCCGAACTCCGAGGTGGACCGCATCCTGTGGCTCTCCCCGGCCGCGGCCCGCTCCCGGCTCACCCAGCCCCGCGACGGCGACCTGGTGGACGCGCTCCTGCGGGCCCTGGAGCACCTGGAGGGGGCCGGGGACCCACGGGACGGCTAGCAGCCCTCCCGGTGCCCCTCCGCGTCCGTGCGGGCCTGGCTGCGGGCCCGGCGGGCGGGGCCGCGCCAGCCGCAACTGCACCGGGCCACACAGAAGCGGCCCTGTTCACTCGTCGTCGTGAGGTGTTCCTGTCCCGGCCGGGCACGTTCCGGCCCGTCCTGCGGTACCGCGGTGACTGCCACGCCGACCACGGTACCCAGCCCGCGCGGAATGGATTCGCCCGGATCCGCCGGCCCCGCGGGCGCGTGACGGCGCCCCCTACCCGTCGTTAACCGGACAACAGGGGGGCCGTGACGGAGCACACCGGCTGGGGGTAGGCAGGCGATGGATCGGCGGCAGCACAGACGCACGGGCGGGACGGCCGTCGCGGTGGGCATCCTCCTCGGCCTCGGGGCGGCCGCCACGGGCTGTTCCGGCAGCGGGGCCGCGGCCGAGGACGTCAAGGGAGGGGGCGACCCCGTCGGGGCCCTGCACCGGGCCGCCGACGCGCTGCGCGCGGCGGGCAGCTCGAAGGCCGCCACCTCGATGGAGATGGCCACCGGCGGCACCCGGGTCACCATCCGCGGCAGGGGCGTCTACGACTACCGGCGCCGCCTCGGCCGGCTCACCGTGATGCTCCCCGAGGACCCCACGGGGTCCGCCGAGCACCGGCCCATCACCGAACTGCTCACCCCTGGCGCCCTGTTCATGAAGAACCGGGGCGCGGGCGTGCCCGCCGACAAGTGGGTCCGGGTGGACACGGCGACGCTGTCCGACGGCAATCTGGTCACCGGCGGCGCGACCGACCCGTACGCGGCGGCCGAGGTGCTGCGCGGGACGCGGGAGGCCGCCTTCGTCGGCCGCACCGAGGTCGCCGGCACGCCGGTACGGCACTACCGGGGCACCGCCGACCTGCGCCGCGCGTCCCGGTACGCGACCGCCGGTGACAGGGCGGCCCTGGCGGCGGCGGCGAAGGGGTTCGCCGAGGCCGAGGTGCCGTTCGACGCCTATCTGGACGACCAGGGCCGCATCCGCAAGCTGCGACAGCGCTTCAGCTTCGTCAACGGCCGCGCGAAGACCTCCGTGGCGGTCGCCTCCACGCTGCTGCTGTACGGCTTCGGCACCCCCGCCGATGTGACGCTGCCGCCCGCGGCGGACATCTTCGCGGGGCGGATCGCCGAGGAGGGCGGCGGCGGCGGGGCCTGAAACCGGCCAGTCACTAGTCCGGGACGCCACCCCGTAAGTAGCCCGTCCGTGCCATGCGCGGTGTGTAGACCGCTGCCTACTCTAGGGAGCGGTGACGGCAGAGGAGAGGTGAGGCGGGTGGCTCCGGTCGGCGGCACGGCGGTTCAGGACCACGTGGCCCTCGCCGAGATCGAGCTGTGCGGAGAGCTGATCATCGCGGCCTCGGCCGCCGAGGACCGGCTCAGCCTGGAGAGCATCGACGCGGTCCTGCGCGTGGCCGAGGAGCGAAATCCGGACTGACCGGGATCGGACCGGCCGGGATCCGGACCTCGGGGCGGCTCAGCTGCGCAGCAGCCGGCCGATCGCCTTCGTGGCCTCCTCCACCTTCGCGTCGATCTCGTCACCGCCCTTGAGGGCCGCGTCCGCGACGCAGTGCCGCAGGTGCTCCTCCAGCAGTTGCAGCGCGAAGGACTGCAGGGCCTTGGTGGACGCGGAGACCTGGGTGAGTATGTCGATGCAGTACGTGTCCTCCTCCACCATCCGCTGCAGGCCCCGGATCTGCCCCTCGATCCGGCGCAGCCGCTTGAGGTGCTCGTCCTTCTGGTGGTGGTAGCCGTGCGTGGCGCCGGCCTCGGTCGTCGTCGTCATCGCGGGCCTCCGTCTCGGGCCGAGCTCCGGACACAAAGGGGATAGATACCCCTACTGGGTATATCGTAACGAACTTTCCGGGGTAGAGGGCCCTTCGTCCGCCCCCGTGCCGACCACTCTGCCCGATGGGCGACACTGGGATGCGGCCCGATAGCCGTGGCCGGATGATGCGCCTAGCATCAGCCTGACCGAAACCGAAGCACCCCGAGGACACCCACGTGCGCTTTCGTCTGACCCCCAGGGAGACGAGCTTCTACGACATGTTCGCCGCATCCGCGGACAACATCGTCACCGGCTCGAAACTCCTGATGGAACTGCTCGGGGCGGACTCCTCCGCCCGGGCCGAGATCGCAGAGCGTATGCGGGCCGCGGAACACGCAGGTGACGACGCCACGCACGCGATCTTCCACCAGCTGAACTCCTCCTTCATCACGCCCTTCGACCGCGAGGACATCTACGCCCTCGCCGGCTCCCTGGACGACATCATGGACTTCATGGAGGAGGCCGTCGACCTCGTCGTCCTGTACAACGTCGAGGAGCTGCCGAAGGGCGTCGAGCAGCAGATCGAGGTCCTGGCCCGGGCGGCCGAGCTGACGGCGGAGGCCATGCCGAACCTCCGCACCATGGACAACCTCACCGAGTACTGGATCGAGGTCAACCGGCTGGAGAACCAGGCCGACCAGATCCACCGCAAGCTGCTCGCCCACCTCTTCAACGGCAAGTACGACGCGATCGAGGTGCTGAAGCTCAAGCAGATCGTGGACGTCCTGGAAGAGGCGGCGGACGCTTTCGAGCACGTGGCGAACACGGTGGAGACCATCGCCGTCAAGGAGTCCTGAGGCGTCGATGGACACCATCGCCCTGATCGTGACCGTCGCGGTCGCGCTCTTCTTCACGTACACGAACGGTTTCCACGACTCGGCGAACGCGATCGCGACGTCGGTGTCGACGCGGGCGCTGACCCCGCGGGCGGCGCTCGCCATGGCCGCCGTGATGAACCTGGCCGGTGCCTTCCTGGGCTCCGGTGTCGCCAAGACGGTCAGCGAGGGCCTCATCGAGACCCCCCGGGGCTCGACCGGCATGGGGATCCTCTTCGCGGCCCTGGTGGGCGCCATCGTCTGGAACCTGGTCACCTGGTACTTCGGCCTGCCGTCCTCCTCCTCGCACGCCCTGTTCGGCGGCATGGTGGGCGCGGCGCTGGCGGGCGGTACGGACGTCCTCTGGAACGGCGTGCTCGACAAGGTCGTCATTCCGATGTTCGTGTCGCCGTTCGTCGGCCTGATCGTCGGCTATCTGATGATGACGGCGATCATGTGGCTGTTCCGCCGGTCCAACCCGCACAAGGCCAAACGGGGCTTCCGCATCGCGCAGACCGTCTCCGCGGCCGCCATGGCGCTCGGCCACGGCCTCCAGGACGCCCAGAAGACCATGGGTGTCGTGGTGCTGGCTCTGGTGATCTCCGGCCACGAGACGTTCGGCGATCCGATCCCGGTGTGGGTGAAGATCGTCTGCGCGATGATGCTGTCCCTCGGCACCTACGCCGGCGGCTGGCGCATCATGCGCACCCTGGGCCGCAAGATCATCGAGCTGGACCCGCCGCAGGGTTTCGCCGCGGAGACCACGGGCGCCTCGATCATGTTCACCACGGCGTTCCTCTTCAAGGCCCCCATCTCCACGACGCACGTCATCACCTCGGCCATCATGGGCGTCGGCGCCACCAAGCGTGTCAACGCCGTCCGCTGGGGCGTGGCCAAGAACATCGTCCTGGGCTGGTTCATCACCATGCCGGCAGCGGCCCTGGTGGCCGCCCTGGCCTTCGGCCTGGTCAAGCTGGTGGCGCTGTAGCAGCCGCCGCCCGGCCGCCCTCGGGCGAACGCAGTGGGCCCGCCCCCGGGAGCCGGGGGCGGGCCCTTTGCGTCCTCGCGGTGGCACCGCCATGCAGCACCGCGAGGGGATCGTGGGATCAGCCGAAGCGGCCGGAGATGTAGTCCTCCGTGGCCTGGACGGACGGGTTGGAGAAGATCCGCTCGGTGTCGTCGATCTCGATCAGCCGGCCGGGCTGTCCGACCGCCGCCAGGTTGAAGAACGCGGTACGGTCCGAGACGCGCGCCGCCTGCTGCATGTTGTGCGTCACGATGACGATCGTGAACCGCTCCTTCAGCTCACCGATCAGGTCCTCGATGGCGAGGGTGGAGATCGGGTCGAGGGCGGAGCAGGGCTCGTCCATCAGCAGCACGTCGGGCTCGACGGCGATCGCCCGGGCGATGCACAGCCGCTGCTGCTGACCGCCGGACAGCCCGGAGCCCGGCTTGTTCAGGCGGTCCTTCACCTCGTTCCAGAGGTTCGCGCCCTTGAGCGACCTCTCGACGACGTCGCCCAGTTCCGACTTCTTGTAGTTGCCGTTCAGCCGCAGGCCCGCCGCCACGTTCTCGAAGATCGACATCGTGGGGAACGGGTTCGGCCGCTGGAAGACCATGCCGACCTCGCGGCGGACGGACACCGGGTCGATCCCGGTGCCGTACAGGTCCTCGTCGTCCAGCATCACCTTGCCCTCGACGCGGCCACCGGGCGTGACCTCGTGCATGCGGTTCAGGGTGCGCAGGAACGTCGACTTGCCGCAGCCGGAGGGGCCGATGAACGCCGTCACCGACCGCGGTTCGACGGTCATCGAGATGTCCTCGATCGCCTTGTGGGAGCCGTAGTAGGCGGTGAGTCCGCTTACGTCGATGCGCTTGGCCATGTCTGCTTCACTTCCAGGGTTTCAAGCTCGGTCGCTGGATGGCCGCGCTCAGCGACCGGTCTTCGGGGCCTTCCAGCGGGCGATCCCGCGGGCCACCAGGTTGAGGATCATCACGAAGGCGATCAGCGTCAGCGACGCCGCCCACGCGCGGTCGTACGCCGCACCGGAGCCCGCGCTGTTGGCGAACTGCTGGTAGATGTACAGCGGCAGCGACGCCTGCGCGCCCTCGAAGGGGTTGTTGTTGATGAACGGGTTGCCGAACACCAGCAGCAGCACCGGGGCGGTCTCGCCGGCGATCCGGGCGACCGCCAGCATGACGCCGGTGGTGATGCCGCCGATGGAGGTGGGCAGGACCACCTTGAGGATGGTCCGCCACTTCGGCACACCCAGCGCCAGGGACGCCTCGCGCAGCTCGTTCGGGACGAGCTTGAGCATCTCCTCGGTGGAGCGGACGACGACCGGCATCATCAGGATGGCCAGGGCCAGCGAACCGGCGAAGCCGAACGGCTGCATCTCGAAGATGAGCATCAGGCTGAGGATGAACAGGCCCGCGACGATCGACGGGATGCCCGTCATGACGTCGACGAAGAACGTCACCGCCTTGGCGAGCCGGCCGCGGCCGTACTCCACCAGGTAGATCGCGGTGAGCACGCCGACCGGGGCGCCGATGAGGGTGGCGAGGCCGACCTGCTCCAGGCTGCCGATGAGGGCGTGGTAGATGCCGCCGCCGGGCTCGGTGTCGGCGACGACGCCCATCGAGTGGGTCAGGAAGTAGACGTCGAGCACCTTGGCGCCGCGTGCGACGGTCACCCAGATCAGGGAGACCAGCGGCACCACGGCGACCAGGAAGGCGACCCAGACGAGGCTGGTCGCGACGCGGTCCCTGGCCTGGCGGCGGCCCTCGACGCGCGCGGCGACGGCGTAGGTGCCGAGGACGAAGAGGACGGCGGCGATCAGACCCCACTGGATCTGGCTGTCCAGGCCGGCGGCCGCGCTGATGCCGATGCCCAGGGCGAGCGAGCCCGCGGCGATGGCCCAGGGCGTCCACCCGGGCAGGCTGGCGGCGCGCAGCGTGCTGGGCCGCTTGTCGCTGACGGCTGCGGTGCTCATGCGTTGGCCCCCGAGTACTCCGCGCGGCGGGCGATGATCAGCCGGGCCGCGCCGTTGACCAGCAGCGTGATGACGAACAGGACGAGGCCGGAGGCGATGAGCGCGTCCCGGCCGAACTCGTTCGCCTCACTGAACTTGCTGGCGATGTTCTGGGCGAAGGTGCCGCCGCCCGGGTTGAGCAGGCTGGCCTGGATGTCGAAGGACGGGGAGAGCACCGTGGCCACGGCCATCGTCTCGCCGAGCGCGCGGCCGAGGCCGAGCATGGAGGCGGAGATCACGCCGGAGCGGCCGAAGGGCAGCACGGCCATCCGCACGACCTCCCAGCGGGTGGCGCCGAGGGCCAGGGCGGCCTCCTCGTGCATCCGCGGGACCTGGCGGAAGACCTCGCGGCTGACGTTGGTGATGATCGGCAGGATCATGATCGCGAGCAGGATGCCGACGGTGAGCATCGAGCGCGGCGCGCCCTCGTCCCAGGAGAAGACGCCGGTCCAGCCGAAGAAGTCGTCGAGCCAGCCGTACAGGCCGTTCATGTGCGGGACGAGCACGAGGGCGCCCCACAGGCCGTACACGATGGACGGTACGGCGGCGAGCAGGTCGATCACGTAGGCGACCGGGCCGGACATACGGCGCGGGGCGTAGTGCGTGATGAACAGCGCGATGGCGACCGCGACCGGGACCGCGAGCGCCATGGCGATGACCGAGGAGACGATCGTGCCGAAGGCCAGCACGGCGATGCCGAAGGTCGCCGGCTGGAGGTTGGTGTTCCACTCGAAGGTGGTCAGGAAGTTGCCGTGGTCCTTGCTGATCGCGAGGGAGGCGCGGTAGGTGAGGAAGGCCGCGATCGCGGCCATGATCACCAGCAGCAGGATGCCGGAGCCGCGGGACAGGCCGAGGAAGATGCGGTCACCGGGGCGGGTGGCGCCACGGGCCGCGCGCTTCTGCTCGGCGGCCGGGCGCTGGGCGGCGGGCGGAGGTGCGTCGGTTTTCGTCGATATGTCCATCGGGTTCTCCGGTCTGCGGAGCCGGGCCCCGACGGGGCGCCGGCTCGTGGCGGCGGTGCACCGGACGGTGCGGCCCGGCCCTGTCGGGTACCGGGCCGCACTCACGGATCAGGTCAGCTCAGGCCCTCGACGGTGGTGCGGACCTTGGCGATGATCTCGGCGGGCACCGGCGCGTAGCCGATGCTCGGGAGGATCTTCTGGCCGTCCTCGCTCGCGATGTAGCGCAGGAAGGCCTTGGTGGCGGACAGGGTGTCGGCCTTGTTGCCCTTGTCACAGACGATCTCGTAGGTGACCAGGGTGATCGGGTAGGCGCCCTCGGCCTTGGTCTTGTAGTCGAGCTTCAGGGAGAGGTCCTTGCCGGTGCCGACGACCTGCGCGGCGGCGATGTCGGCGGTGGCGCTCTCGGAGCTCGGCGCGACCGGCTTGCTGGCGCCGGTGTCGATGGAGACGGCCTTGATGCCGTCCTTGACGTAGGACAGCTCGAAGTAGCCGATGGCGCCGGAGGTCTGCTTCACCTGCTGGGCCACACCCGCGGACTGCGGGGCGGACTGGCCGCCCTTGGCCTGCCAGGCCTTGCCGCCGGAGTACTTCCAGTTGTCCGGGGTGGTGGCGATCAGGTACTTGGTGAAGTTGTCCGTGGTGCCGGACTCGTCCGAGCGGTGGAACGCCTGGATCTTGAGGTCGGGCAGCTTCACGCCCTTGTTCAGGGCGGCGATCGCCGGGTCGTTCCACTTGGTGATCTTGCTGTCGAAGATCTTGGCGATGGTCTGGGCGTCCAGGACCAGGTTGTCCACGCCCGGGACGTTGTAGCCGAGGGCGATCGGGCCGCCGACCATCGGCAGGTCGATGCCCTGGCCGCCCTTGCAGACGCTCTTGGAGGCGGTGACCTCTTCGGGCTTCAGCGCCGAGTCGGAACCGGCGAAGGCGACCTGGCCCTGCGTGAACGCGGTGACACCGGCACCGGAGCCGCCGCCCTTGTAGTTGATCTGCACACCGCAGGCCTGGGAGAAGTTCTTCACCCAGGCGTCGATCGCGTTCTTCTGCGCGGAGGAGCCGTCTGCGAGCAGCTGACCCTTGGCGTCGTCGCACTTGACGGAGCCGGCCTTGGCCGAGGTCGACGGGTTGCCCGAGCCGTTGCCGTTGTCGTCGGAGCCGCACGCCGTCAGGGCCAGGGCGCCGGTGACGGCGACAGCACCGAGCGAAAGGGCGCGCAGCCGGTTCTTGCGCTGAAGCTTCACTTTCGGGAGTTCCTTCCAGGAGCCGCCGCTGTCGGCGGCGCGCGAGGTAATAGCGGTGCCCTGAGCGCCTTCAAGGCCGCACTCAGCACCCGGTACGGCCGAAATTAGGCAGAACAGGTGAAGCCACCAATGGCCGGAAGTGAACGGGGGGTGAACCCCTGCCGTCAGCCCGGTGAGGTCACGGAATGCTCACGGGGAGAGCACGTGGAGGTTCCGATGATCGGGTTGCACGCACCTGCGTTCGACGCTCATCGCCCGGCCGGGGGAACCCCGCGCCGCGGTGTGTCGTCTCGTTCCACGACAGCCGAGGAAAGGCGACGGACATGGAACGGCGTACGTTCATCTCGGGCGGGGCGGCCGCCCTGGCGACGACCGCACTGACCGCGTGCGGTGCGGGCGGAGACTCCTCCGCCGCCGCGGCACACAGCGGCACCCCGTCGCGCTCGTCCTCGCTCGCCTCCCTGAGGACCACCAGCGCGAGCGCCGCCGCCAACTGGGCGGCCCTCGCCCGGGACCTCGACGGCACCCTGGTACGGCCCGGCGACGCGTCCTGGAAGACCGCCCACCAGCTGTACAACACGCGGTTCGACGGGCTGAAACCGGCCGCGGTGGCCTATGCGGCGCACCCCGCCGACATCCGTACGACCCTCGCCTACGCCCGCGCCCACCACCTCAAGGTGTCGATCCGCAACGGCGGCCACTCCTACGCCGGCTACTCCTCCGGCGACAACCGGCTGATCGTCGACGTGTCCAGGCTGAACCGGGTCCGGGCCGGCGGCGGCCAGGCCGTCGTCGGCGCCGGCGCCAAGCTGATCGACGTCTACCGCGGGCTGGCCGCGAAGGGCGTGACCATACCGGCGGGCTCCTGCCCCACCGTCGGCGTCTCCGGCCTGGTGCTCGGCGGCGGACACGGCGTCGCCTCCCGCGCCTACGGCCTGACCTGCGACAGCCTCACCCAGGCCACCCTGATCACGGCGGACGGCACCCAGGTCACCGCCGACGCCACGCACCACTCCGACCTGTTCTGGGCGCTGCGCGGCGCCGGCAACGGCAACTTCGGCGTCGTCACCGAGCTGCACTTCAGGACCCATGCCGCACCGCAGGCCGTCACCGCCTACCTGACCTGGCCCTGGTCCAAGGCCGCCAAGGTGCTCAAGGCCTGGCAGGAGTGGGGCCCGGGCCAGCCCGACGAGATCTGGTCCTCCCTGCACCTGGCGTGCTCCCCGGGCCGCACCCCGACCATCTCCGTGGCCTGCTTCTCCCTGGGCACCTACGGCGAACTGCAGAACGCCGTGGACCGCCTGGCTCACCAGGCCGGCGCCGACGCCGCCTCCGTCTCCCTGCGCCGCCGGGGCTACGAGGACGCGATGGAGATCTACGCCGGCTGCTCCTCCTTCTCCACCGACGCCCAGTGCCACCTGCCCGGCTCCACCCCGGGCCGCTCCCCGCAGGGCAAGCTGGGCCGGGAGACGTACGCGGCCCGCTCCGACTTCTTCGACCGCTCGCTGTCCGCGGCCGGCATCCAGACCGTGCTGAAGCAGATCGGCTCGGTGCGCGGCGGCGGGGGCAGCATCGCGTTCACCGCGCTCGGCGGCGCGGTCAACCGGGTCTCGCCGACGGCCACGGCCTTCGTCCACCGCCGTTCGCGGATGCTGGCCCAGTACATCGCCTCCTGGGGCGCGGGGTCCTCCGGCAGCACGGCCCAGTCCTGGCTGACCTCCGCCCACGCCGCGATGAAGCCGTACGCCTCGGGCGCCGCCTACCAGAACTACACCGACCCGACGCTGAAGGACTGGAAGAAGGCGTACTTCGGGGACGCGGCGGCCCGGCTGGGCAAGGTCAAGCAGCAGTACGACCCGCAGCGGTTCTTCTCCTACGCGCAGGGGCTGTAGCGGGCGGGAGCCGCCGCCGTCAGCAGTGGCAGAGCACGTCGACCACGACGGTCTCCGGGTCGAGGTGCTCCAGCTGCTCGTCGGCCCACTCCCGGTAGCCCTCGCCGTCGTCGTCCCGCCAGCGGCCGTCCGGCGTGACCAGGGCGTACCGCGCGAGGGCGGTGCGCAGCGCACGCTCGCGGGCCGCCGCGTGGTCCCGGGCGAACCAGGCGACCGGGTCGGTGGTCAGGAACGCGCCGAAGTGCGGATCGCCGGCCACCGCCCGCCGGGCCGCCTCCTGCACCAAGGGCTGGAGCAGGTGCTCCGCCTCGGCCCGGTCCAGCGGAAAGCCCTCCGGGTCGACCTCGTGCCGGGCGACGAACTCGGCGAGCGGGCGGGCCGGCGGGTGCGCCGCGACCAGCTCCTCCCAGGCGGCACGCAGGTCGTCGTACCCCTGCACCGTCCGCTGCCGCATGGCGTCGAAGTCGAGCAGGCCGCGGGGACCGCCGTAGCACTCCAGCGGGCCGAGCGGGGCGAGGCCGGCCCCGGGGACGGTGGCGGATGTCAGGAGGCGGGGGTCGCCGTCGTGCTCGGGCCGGACGAGGTACGGGCTCGCGCCGGGCACCGAGATGAACCACCCGTCCCACTCGCCGACCGGGTTCCAGTCGTCCGTGGCGTTCATGTCGTACGGAGCCAGGGCCACGGCTATGGCGCCCGGCACCCGGTGGGGCGGGGTGGGCGGCAGGCACACCGTGGCGAAGAACTTGCTCATGCGCGGCAGGGTACGGGCCGCCGGCCCGGCCACGCTCCCGGGTTTCCCGGCTCCCCGTCCCGGCCCGCCCGGGGCCGGGACGGGGAAGCCGGGCATGCTCCGGAGGGCAGGCCCTAGGCCGCCAGGTCGCGTTCCTCGGTCTCCAGGGACGTCCGGGCGCCGGGCAGCAGGGCGTCCCGGCCGGCCTCCGCCGCCGGGCGGCGCCGCACCAGCCATCCGGCGCGCGGCGAGCGCTCCACGGCCCGCATCAGCGGGGTGAGCAGGGCCGTGGCCGGCGGGGACAGCAGCAGGACGACCGCCGTGCCCAGCGCGAAACCGCCGATGACGTCCGTCGGGTAGTGCACGCCCATGTAGACCCGGCAGAAGCCCTCCAGCAGGGCCAGCCCGATACCGGCCAGGCCGAAGCGGCGGTGGGCGACGAAGAGCCCCACGCCGAGCGCCATCGTGATCGTCGCGTGGTCGCTGACGAAGGAGAAGTCGGTCTTGCCGCCGACGAGGACGTCCAGGCCCTGGTGGTCCACGAAGGGGCGGGGGCGCTCCACGAAACCGCGTATCGGCACGTTCACGAGGACGGCGAGGCCGGCCGCGAGCGGCGCCCACACGAGCGCGGCCACCGAGGGTGCCGCGTCCTCCCCGCCCCGGCGCCGCACCGACCACCAGCACCACAGGACCAGCAGGACCATGGCGAGCAGCAGTCCGTACTCACCGACGAACTCCATGACCCGGTCGAACCAGTGCGGTGCGTCCTTGGCCAGGCCGTTGATGTCGTAGAGCAGGTCGACGTCGGGGTTCGATCCGGATTCGGCGAGTACAGCCATGGTGCTGCGGCCCCTTCGTCGTCTTCCCGGACGCACCTCGTGTGCGTCGCGCCTGCCCCCCGGTGGTACGTAGATCCGCTTCCGCTGCACTGCCGCACTGACGTCCGCTCGGCTACGTCAACAGGAACGCACAGCCACCCTCCATACGTTCCACTCTCCACTGAATGATCACGCAGACGTTATCGAAGAGAGACTCATCACCGCAGCTCAGGGGGTTGGTTAACACCACGTCACACGCTCGTGGGGAGCGCTTTTGCGCCATCTTCGGTCACCCGGGTCGCGCCGAAGTAGTCGGGGGTGTCGATCGGGTCGAAGCGGATCACGGCGCCCGTACGCGGGGCGTCGATCATGTAGCCCCCGCCGACGTAGATCCCGACGTGCCGGATGGCCCGGGAGTCGGTCAGGTCGTCGGAGAAGAACACCAGGTCACCGGGGAGCAGCTGGTCCCGCGAGGGATGCGGCCCCGCGTTGTACTGGTCGTTGGCCACCCGCGGCAGTCCGATCCCGACCTTCTCGTACGCCGCCTTGGTCAGGCCCGAGCAGTCGAACCGCCCGCCCTGCTCGGCGGTGCCCTCGCCGCCCCACAGGTACGGCGTGCCGAGCCGGCTCTGCGCGAAGGCGATGGCACCGGCGGCCTGCCGGGTGGGGTCGATCCGGGTGACCGGCGCGGCGAAGCTCTTCTCCAGGCTGCGGATCCGCTGCACGTAGTTGCGCGTCTCGCTGATCGCCGGCACCCCGCCGGACCGGATCACCCGGTAGGCGCCCGCGTTGTAGGCGGCGAGCATGTTGTCCGAGACGTTGCCCGGCACGTCCTTCACGTACTTGGCGAGTTCGCAGTCGTACGAGGCCGCCGACGGGATCGCGTCGTCCGGATCCCAGATGTCCCGCTTGCCGTCGCCGTTGCCGTCGATGCCGTGCGTCGCCCACGTGCTCGGGATGAACTGGGCGATGCCGCGCGCGTCGGCCGGGCTGACGACGGTCGGGTTCCACCCGCTCTCCTGGTACAGCTGGGCGGCGAGCAGCGCCGGACTGAGCGCGGGGCACAGGTTCCCCCACTTCTGCACCAGCGAGGTGTAGGCGGCCGGCACGGCCCCCTTGGCCAGCCCGCGGCTCCCCGACGCCACCCCGCCCAGCAGGTTCCCGGCCACGAGGTAGACACCGACGACGAGCAGCATGACGAAGCCCATGCCGAGCGCGACGGCCGCGCCACCGATCACCCATACCTTCCGCACGGTTCAACTTTCCCCCATGCGGGCGCCGTTCAAGGCCATTTGAGCGCGAAGTGGCGTCATTTCACTGTTGAACGGGCCGCTGGACGGGCCGGGGTGACGACTCCTCAGCCCGCTCCGGCGCCCGCCGTCGCGTCCCGGTACAGCTCCGCCGCCTCGCGGCTCAGCACCACGCTGTAGGAGGTGTCGGCCGTGGCGCCGCCCTGTTCGTGGCCGCCGAGGACGCCGACGATCTGCGCGTCGCCGTTGACCCAGGGGCTGCCGCTGGTGCCTCCGGTGAAGGCGGGGCAGTCGATGCGCTGTTGGGTACGGCTGTGCGCGGTCGGCTTGTTGGTGCAGCTGATGGGCGTCTCGCGGGAGGAGGGGTAGCCGGTGACGGTCACCGCGGTGGCACCGGTGGCCACCCCGGTCGCGAACCGGTTGGCCCCGACCACGTCCTCCAGTCGCCTGCCGCCGGGTCCGGCGACGGTGGCGAAGGCGAGATCGCTGTCCTCGTCCTGGCCCTTGGCCCAACCGTCCGGCAGGAACCGCCGCGTCACCCGCCACACGCCGAACGGCGCCCGCCCGTTCCGGTAGCCCGGCACGAACACCAGGTCGCCGTCGGCTCCGTCCACACAGTGCGCGGCGGTGACGATCAGGTCGCCGTGCGGGCTGTGCGCCACCGACGCGGTGCAGAAGTGGCCACCGGCCGGCCGGCCCGCCCGGTCCGCGCCGAACAGCGCGCCCACGCGCGCGCTGCGCCGGTTCACGACGGTGTCCGCGGTGACCCCGAACGGGCCCGGCCCGTCGTCCGCGGCAGCCACGGAGGCCGAGGTCAGCGCGAGTACCACCACAGAGGTGACCGAGATGCGTGAGATGCGCTTCATCAGTTCACACTCTTGCCCAGGAAGGTGAGAAACCTGCCCCGACTTCGCTGAGATTTTCCTGTGAACCTCCGGCACACCGCCGCCGGAGTGCCGAAAACCAGTACGAAACCGGACCGGCCGCCCCCGGTCCGCGGCCCTCGGAACGTCGTCGTCGCCGGATGGGTGCCGAGCAGCGCGGTCAGCTCGGGCGCGGGCTCGGCCGGGCCCGCCGGTCGCGGTCGCCGACGTCGCCGACGAGGATGCCGACACCGTCCGGTCCCGCCGGCGCCTGCTCGGCCGCGTCCCGGTCGGTGACGTCGAAGGCGGCGGCCGTGCCGTCGTGGCCGCCCTCGACCCACAGCCGCGCCGCGGCCCGCGCGAGCGTGACCGGGTGACGGCCGTCCAGCACGACGTGCGCCCCGGCCGCGTCTGGCCCGCGTGCCATCTCCGGCCCGGGTCCCCGCACCGAGCCGGTCACCACGGCGGTACGGCCGGTCAGCCGGAAGCCCAAAGGGCCGGTGCCGGTCAGCGGAAGCTCAAGGGGCCGGTGCCG
This sequence comes from Streptomyces sp. NRRL S-1022, assembly GCF_000720135.1. Taxonomy (GTDB): domain Bacteria; phylum Actinomycetota; class Actinomycetes; order Streptomycetales; family Streptomycetaceae; genus Streptomyces. Next base: position 563,224 of record NZ_JOIU01000008.1, read on the forward strand.
GTCAGCCCTCGCCCTCCCGCGGGCCGGTGCGGTCGGCGGGACGGCGCGGTGGGCGGTCCGGGTCCGCCGTCTCCTGACGTGGGACCGCCGGCAGCGGCCCCGCCGTCACCGTGCCGTCGCCGTCAGCGGCCACCGCACGCCCGTCAGCTCCTCGGACAGCGTCCACAGCCGCCTGGCCGCCGCCGGGTCGCTCGCCGCGGCGCTGCGGCCGACCAGGGCCGGGGCGCCGCGCATCTCGGCGGGGCCGTCGGGACCGACGTAGGCCGCGCCGGGCAGGTCCTGGGTGGCGGCGTAGAGGGTGGGGAGGGCGCCGGCCGTGTCGTCCTGGGCGAGGAACTTGTTGCCGACCACCATGACCGCCCTCGTCACGGGGTTCGCGGCGTGGCTCTGGAGGTTGGTGGCCGCCCAGCCGGGGTGGGCCGCCAGGGCCCGTACGGCGGACCCGGCCTCGGTCAGGCGCCGCTGGAGTTCCAGGGTGAACAGCAGGTTCGCCAGCTTGGACTGGGCGTAGGCGCGGGTGGGGCTGTAGTTCCCGCGCAGGTTGACGTCCTCGAAGTGGATCACGTTGTCGCCCCAGCGGTGCGCGCCGGAGGACACGGTCACCACCCGGTCGGTCACGTGCGGCAGCAGCAGGCCGGTCAGCGCGAAGTGCCCCAGGTGGTTGGTGCCGAACTGCATCTCGAAGCCCTGCTCGGTGCGCCGCTCGGGCAGCATCATCACGCCGGCGTTGTTGATCAGCACATCCAGCGGGCGGTCCCAGCCGGCGGCGAACTCGCGCACAGAGTCGAGGTCCGCCAGGTCCAGCCGGCGCACCTCGGTGCTGCCGTGCACCCGCGCCGCGGCGGCGCCGCCCCGGGCGAGGTCCCGTACCGCGAACACCACGTGCGCCCCGGCCCCGGCCAGCGCCCGGGCGGTGACGAGGCCGATGCCGCTGTTGGCACCGGTGACCAGGGCCGTGCGGCCGGTCAGGTCGGGGAGGAGGGTCGCGTTCCACTTGCCGCGCTTGCCGCGCGAGCCGGTCGTATCCGTCATGGCCTCAATGTAGGCAGTGACAACAATGCTGTCAACGACAACATCGGGATACGATGACGTACATGCCCGCGAGCCGCCCCTACCACCACGGAGACCTGCGCGCCGCCCTGCTCAGGAGCGCCGAGCGCACGCTGCGCGAGAAGGGGACCGGCGCGCTCTCGCTGCGCGAACTCGCCCGGGACCTCGGCGTCAGCCACGCCGCCCCCGGCCGGCACTTCAAGGACAAGCAGACCCTGCTCGACGCCCTGGCCCTGGACGGGTACGAACGCCTCAACCAGGCCCTGACCACCGCCGCCGACCGCGCGGACGCGTCCCTCGAACAGCGGCTGACCGCCCTCGCCCGCGCCTACCTGGGCTTCGCCGTCGAGAACCCCGTACTGCTGGAGCTGATGTTCGCGCGCAAGCACGAGCCCGACCGGACCGCCCAGCTCGCGGCGGCCGTGGACCGCTCCCTGGGCACCTTCACCCGGCTGATCGCGGACGCCCAGGAGCGGGGCGAGATAGTCCAGGGCGACCCCGAGCGCATCACCACCGTCGCCGCCGCGAGCATGCACGGCCTGGCCGCCCTGATCGCCGGCTGCGCCCTCGACGCGGCGGAGGCCCTGGCCGGCCTGGAGGAACACGTCCACCTGCTGCTGCACGGCCTGCGCCCACGCTGACCCGCACGCCAGCGGGCACACGGGAAGACGGGCCACGACCCGCCTTCCCGTCGTTGCGTGAGAACATCGACGCGACGCCTCACCCGACCAGCCGTCAGAAACCGTGCCGGGCCGAAAAGAAGGTCATCGTTGCCCGGCGTGACCTGCCGTGATACACAGAGTGACCGCACGGGCTATTCGTACGAAACCCGCCAGTCAATGACGTCAAGTCGACATACGTTGGCGGCGTTGTCGGCGACAATGAGGCCTGACCTCTGCACACCGCAGGGGCACACACGGAACTACCCACCAGGGGCGGTGACTTACATGCTCTTTGCGGCCGACAAGGGAGACATCAACACCATCATCGGCGGGATCGCTCCGGACTGGGGCCCCTTCGGCAGCCTGGGCAACGAGGCCAAGGTGATGATCGAGGTGGTCATGGCCGTGGCCATCCTCCTCTGCCTCGGCATCGCGGTGTGGGGCGCGGCGAAGCAGCGCATCGGCGCCACGGCCCTCCGGGACACCTTCAGCGCGGAACAGGGCAAGGGCCTCATCATCGCCGGCCTCACCGGGGTGTTCATCATCGGGTCCCTCGGCACGCTGTTCACCATCGTGTACGGCATGGCGGTCTAGCCCGTCCCCTCCACCCCACCCACCCGTCGTGCCCACCGGCTGAGGTTGCGTTTCCCTGATGTCGAGTCACCACACCGCGCCCCCGCGGGAACCAGCACGGCTACCGTCGTACGCCTACGAGGGTGAGGGAGCGCAGACGGCATGAGTCCCGGAGACGAACAGGCCTACACCGACTACCCCGAGACGGGCCACACCCGCACCCGCCTCCCCGACCCCGACCCCTACGGCGGCGCCCCCCGCCGCCCCCACCGCACCTCCTCCCGCAGCCTGGTCACGGTGGTAGGCGTAGTAGTCCTCCTCATCGCCGCCATCGCCTTCGCCAACAGAGGGGACGATTCGGCCGGGGACGACACGACCGCCAAGGGCGCCCAGCCGCGAGCGGCCTCGACCGCGGCCAGCGGGGCCAAGCCGGTCGACACGAAAACCGGCAGCATCCCCAACGGCTTCCCGCACACGGACCAGGGAGCCCAGAGCGCAGCGGCGAACTACGCGGTGGCGTTGGGATCGGCCGACATGTTCACCAAGGCCGGTCGCGATGCCATCCTGCAGGCCGTCATGACTCCTTCCGGGGTGATGAGTTCCGAGGCGGCGTTCGACAAGGCGTACACCCCCGCCCTCAGCAAGAGCCTCGGCCTGAACGACGACGGCACCGCCCCGAAGGGCTATACGTTCGTCTCCCGCACCAGTCCCATTGGCACGAAGGTCACCGAGTCCACCGGCGACACGGCCACGGTCGAGGTCTGGTGCAGCGGTCTGCTCGGTCTCGCGGGCGAGAATTCCACGAACCCGGTCACCAACAGCTGGTTCACCATCACGATGAAGCTGGAGTGGGTCGACGGCGACTGGAAGATCATCACCCACTCCCAGAAGGACGGCCCTGCGCCTGTTCCCGGCGACGACAGGGCCTCCAGTGCCGGCGAGATGTCAAAGGCCGTCGATGAGTACGGAGGGTTCACCTATGCCCGCTAACCGCCGCGTACTCTCGTTGACCGGCGCGGTCACCGCCGTCCAGACGGCCGCGATCCTCATGGCCACGCGTGCCTTCGCCGACCCCACACCCCCGTCCTCGCCTTCGCCCACCCCTACGCCCACCGCCACGAGAAGCAGCGACACCTGCGACCTGGTCCATGGTGCGGCCCGGAAGTTCTGCGAAAACGACAACGGCTCCGGTGGATCCTCCGGCGGAACCCCCGGCAACCCCCTCACCGAGACGCTCGACCCCCTCGCCTCCCTGGCCAAGGGATGCGCGGACGCCGCGTCGTGGACCATCGGGAAGCTCAGCGACGCCGTGAAGGAGACCGCCACCGTCGACTTCACCAATCAGGCGTTCCTCAAGCAGTACGCCGTCGTCTTCGCCGCCTCCACCATCCTCACGCTCCTGCTGTGGCTGCTGGCCGTCGCCAAGCGAGCCGTCCGCGGCGTCCCCCTCACCACCGCCATCTCCGAAGCCGTCGGCTTCCTCTGGCTCACCGTGCTGGCCTCCGCCTTCACCCCCCTCATCCTGTACACCGTCGTATCGGCGACCGACGGCGTCACGGACGTCCTCGCGAAGGCCACCGGCGACCAGGCCGACACGTTCTTCGGCACCTTCTCCGGCGCCCTGAAGAAGGGCAACGACATCGGCGGCGGCCCCATCATGCTGATCGTCGTGTCCCTGGTCAGCATCCTCGCCGCCGGCGTCCTCTGGCTGGAGCTGGTCATCCGCGCCGCCCTGCTCTACGTCGGCGCCCTCCTCGGCACCGTCGTCTACGCCGGCCTGGTCGACAAGAACCTGTGGGGCCACGTCCGCCGCTGGGCCGGCATCATGATCGCCGTCATCCTCGTGAAGCCGGTCATCGTGATCGTGCTCGGCCTCGCCGGCGCCCTCTCCGGCGACAGCGGCCCCGACGCCTTCTCCGCCGTCGTCTCCGGCCTCGCCATCATCCTGCTCGCCATCTTCGCCAGCGCGATGATCTACCGCTTCGTCCCCGGCTTCGGCGACGAACTCGCCGGCTCCCGCAACAACCGCATCATGCAGGGCGCCGAGAGCAAGGCCGCCGCCGTCATCAGCTCCCCCGCCACCCTCGTCGCGCAGGGCATCAAGACCCACAGCACCCGCGCCGACAACACCGCGGGAGCGGGCGGCAGCACGCCCCGCCCGGCCAACCCCGCCACCGGCGGCGTCGCCGCCCACAGCAGCCGTACCCCGGCCGGGGGCACCGGCGGAGCCGTCCCCTCCGCCGCGCCCGCGCCCCGCGCGTCCAGCCCGGTCAACACCCCGCACGCCAGCAACACCCGCAACAACCGCTCGGGAGGTGAAGGGCGTTGACGACCGAGTCCCACCTGTCCCATCCGGTCACGCCCCGCCGTACGTATCTCATCGGCCGCGCCCGGCCGAACGCGATCATCGGCCGGAACCGCGAGTCGGGCGAGATCGCCCTGATCGTCGTCGGTGCCTTCCTCGGCATGATGTGCGGCCTCCTCGTCCCCGTCCTGGCCCTGCGCATCGTGCTGCTGACCGGCTTCCCGCTGCTCGCGCTCGCCGCCGTCTACGTGCCGTACAAGCGCCGCACCTTCTACAAGTGGTTCGAGATCAACCGCTCCTTCAAGCGCACCGTCAAGCGCGGCGCCGCCTACCGCTCCACCGCCATGGAGGCCGGCACCCGGCTCGACGGCCGCGAGATCGAGGTCGGCCCGCCGCCCGGCATCGGCCGCATCACCTGGCTCGCCGCCCCCTTCGGGCCCGACGAGATCGCCGTACTCCTGCACGCCGACCGCAAGACCGTCACCGCCGCCATCGAGATCGAGGGCCCCGGCGTCGGCCTGCGCGACTCCGAGGACCAGGAGGCCCTGGTCGACCGCTTCGGCACCCTGCTCAAGCACGTCGCCAACGGGGACGGCTTCGTCACCCGGCTGCAGATGCTCGCCCGGACCCTGCCCGCCGACCCCGACGCCCACGCCAAGGACGTCGCCCAGCGCGGCGACACCCGCGCCCCCGGCTGGCTCCAGCAGTCCTACGACCAGCTCCAGTCCATGGTGTCCACCAGCAGCGAGCAGCACCGCGCCTACCTCGTCGCCTGCATGCACTACAGCCGCGAACTGGCCGCCGAGGCCCACGCCATGGCCCGCGCCGCCCGCGCCCACGGCGGCAAGGTCGACCGCGACGCCGGCCTCGCCGTCGTCATGGCCCGCGAGCTGACCGACATCTGCTCGCGCCTCCAGGAGGCCGACATCCGGGTGCGCCAGCCGCTCGGTCAGGGCCGGCTGGCCTCCCTCATCCACTCCATGTACGACCCCGACCACCCCATCGACCACATCCAGGCGATGACCCAGCGCAACGCCTGGCCGGCCGAGCTGGACGCCGTGGAGCCCACCTATCTCCAGGCCAAGACCCGGGAGTCCAGCACCCGCGCGCCCTGGTGCCACGCCACCGCATGGGTGAAGGAGTGGCCGATGACACCCGTCGGCGTCAACTTCCTGGCCCCGCTCCTCGTCCACACCCCGGACGTCATCCGCACGGTCGCCGTGACCATGGACCTCGAACCCACCGAGATCGCCATCGAGCGCATGCTGACCGAGAAGACCAACGACGAGGCCGAGGCGTCCCGCGCCGCCAAGATGAACCGGACCGTCGACCCCCGGGACATCGCCGCCCACAACCGCCTCGACCAGCGCGGCGAGGACCTCGCCAGCGGCGCCGCCGGCGTCAACCTGGTCGGCTACATCACCGTCTCCTCCCGTTCCCCGGAGGCCCTCGCCCGCGACAAGCGGACGATAAGGGCCTCCGCCGGCAAGTCGTACCTCAAGCTGGAGTGGTGCGACCGGGAGCACCACCGCGCCTTCGTGAACACACTTCCCTTCGCCACCGGCATCCGAAGGTAGGGGCTGTCGCCGATGCGGGATCCGCTGTCCGTCCTCACCGAGGCCTTCACCTCCTTCCTCTTCGGGAAGGTGGAGACGACCCGGCTGCCGGTGCGCACCTCCACGGGCCAGGCCCAGGCCGTCTACCTGCCCACGGCCGCGCCCGGCCTCGGCGACTCCGGCGTCATCATCGGCCGCGAGGTGTACTCCGGGAAGGGCTACATCTACGACCCGTTCCAGCTGTACGGCCAGCAGCTGCCAGCCCCGCACTGGCTCGTCCTCGGCGAGTCCGGCAACGGCAAGTCGGCGCTGGAGAAGACGTACGTCCTGCGCCAGCTCCGCTTCAAGGACCGCCAGGTCGTCGTCCTGGACGCCCAGGGCGAGGACGGGGTCGGCGAGTGGAACCTCATCGCCCAGGAGCTGGGGATAACCCCCATCCGGCTCGACCCGGCGGCCGCCCTGAACCACGGGATCCGGCTGAACCCCCTGGACCCGTCGATCACCACCACGGGCCAGCTGGCGCTGCTGCGCACGATCATCGAGGTGGCGATGGGCCACGGCCTGGACGAACGCTCCGGCTTCGCCCTGAAGGTCGCGCACGCCTACGTCAACGAGACGATCACCGACCGCCAGCCGGTCCTCACCGACATCGTGGAGCAGCTACGGCACCCCGAGCCGGAGTCGGCCGAGGCGATGAACGTCGCCATAGACGACGTACGCGCCTGGGGCCTCGACGTGGCACTGGTCCTGGACCGCCTGGTCGACGGTGACCTCAGGGGCATGTTCGACGGCCCGACGACCGTCGGCATCGACCTGGACGCACCGCTCATCGTGTTCGACCTGTCCCACATCGACCGCAACTCCATCGCCATGCCGATCCTCATGGCCATCGTCGGCGTGTGGCTGGAGCACACCTGGATCCGCCCCGACCGGAAGAAGCGCATCTTCCTGGTCGAGGAGGCCTGGCACATCATCAACAGCCCCTTCGTGGCCCAGCTGTTCCAGCGGCTGCTGAAGTTCGGGCGCCGGCTCGGCCTGTCCTTCGTCGCGGTCGTCCACCACCTGTCCGACGTGGTCGACGGCGCCGCCGCGAAGGAGGCGGCGGCCATCCTGAAGATGGCGTCGACCAGGACGATTTACGCCCAGAAGGCCGACGAGGCCAGGGCGACCGGCCGGGTCCTGGGCCTGCCCCGCTGGGCGGTGGAGATCATCCCGACCCTCACCCCCGGCATCGCGGTCTGGGACGTCAACGGCAACGTCCAGGTGGTCAAACACCTGATCACGGAGACGGAACGGCCACTGGTCTTCACCGACCGCGCGATGACCGAGTCCTCCAGCGACCTCGCGGCCGACGACGCCCTGCGCGCCGCCGAACTGGAGGCGGAGCAGCGGGCCGCGGCCTTCGTGGAGCAGCACCTGGGCGACTCGGAGTCGACGGTGGCTTAAGGAGCGGTGGCGTCAGAACGGTGGCGTAGGAGAAGCAGGGGCAGCAGGGGACGCAGGGGAGTACAGGGTGAGACCGGACGACCGCCGTGACCGTCTCCGGGAGGGCCGGGGCGGCATCCCCGACGGCCTGCTGATCGGCATGCTCGCGTTCCTGCTCGGCATGACCGTGCTGGTGTGGACGGCCACGGGCCTGGCCGCCTGGTTCGCCCAGGGCGCCTGGCCCAGCGGCGTCACCTTCACCCGCACCCCCCTGGCCATGCGCCACCTCATCGGCCGGCCGCACGACATCACCGGCGCCTGGCCCGACACCCCACCGGCCCGGCTGTCCGGCTGGGGCCTGTTCTGGGGCCTGTTCATCGGCCAGCTGATGATCCTCTTCGTCCTCGTCATGTTCGTCCTGGGAACGGTGGCCCGCTGGCGTGCGAACAAGGCACGGCGGACCGCTGCCACGGCCGAGGAGGCGGCACCGGCGGGTGCCGCGCCCGCGGTGGCGGCGAGTGCCGCCCCCGAGGTCCTCAGCCCTGCGCCGGTGCCCGTGGTTCCCGCGCCACCGCATGAGGTCCCGGCACCGCGCAGCGAGCCCGCGCCGCCGCCACCGGACCCCCGGCCGGCCGGGGAGGAACGGACGGGCGGATGGGAGAAGCTCCTCATCGCCCCCAGGGAAAGCCGCCAGGCCGCCGCCGCCCGGGCGGTACGCGACGCGGAAGGCCCCGTCCTCCTCGTCACCTCCAACCCCGCCCTGTGGACGGAGACGAAGGACACCCGCGCCAAACTCGGCCCCGTCCTCCTCTACGACCCCACACACCTCTGCGACACCCCGGCCCGTCTGCACTGGTCCCCCACCGTCGGCTGCGAGGACAAGCAGACGGCCCTGCACAGGGCGACCGCCCTGCTCGCCCCCGTACAGCCCACCGCCAAGATCGACCAGGCGGTGGCGGACACGGCGACCACCCTCCTGCGCAGCTACCTGCACGCAGCCGCCCTGGACAGCCGCACGATCCGCCACGTCCACCGCTGGTCCCAGGGCACCCAGGTGCAGGACGCCGTCCGCACCCTGCGCACCCACCCCAAAGCGGCCCCAGGAGCGGCGGGCGAACTGGAGGCGGCGCTCACCGCCCATCCCGAACGCCGTGACATCGCCCAGGAACTGACCAGCCGGGCCCTGTCGGCCCTGTCCACGGTCAACGTCCGTGAGGCCTGCACCCCGAACCGAACTGACGCGCTGGTCCTGGATTCCTTCCTCCATGAAGGGGGCACGCTCTATGTGGTCGGTGAATCCATCGAGGACCCGCGGAGCAGGCCCGGCGCGATGCCGCTCCTGACGGCCCTCGTCTCCAGCGTGGTCGAGCGCGGCCGGCGCATGGCCGAACGGTCATCCTCCGGTCGGCTCGACCCACCACTCACCCTGGTCCTGGACGACGTCGCGGCAGTGGCCCCGTTCCCCGAGCTGCCCGCCCTGCTCGCCACCGGAGCGGACCAGGGTCTGCCGGCGCTCGCCCTGCTCCGCTCCCGTGAACAGGCCCGCTCACGCTGGCCGCACCAGGAACTCCCGGTCTAGGCAGGCGGCTCCAGGACGAACTCCAGCTCGTTCTCGGCCTCGTCCTTCGTGAACGACACGACCCGCCCGCTCGGCTCGAAGCCGAGCTTGCGGTACGCCGCCTGCGCCCGCGCGTTCTCCTCGTGGACGAACAGCCTCACCCGCTCGGCCCGCTGCTCCCACGCCCAGGCCGTGCCGGCCTCGAACAGCGCCTGGACGAGCCCGTTCCCGCGGTGCTCGGGCCGGACGAACACCCCCACCGCGTGCCCCTGCCGCCGCTCGACCGGGTATCCGGCCCAGTCCTGCGTCCCGGCCTCCTCCATCAGTACGGTGACCGAGCCGGCCCAGGTCCCGTCGGGTGCCTCGGCGATGAACTGCAGGGCGGTGGTGGACCCTTCGCCGGAGCCGACGGCCCGGTCCTGCCAGAAGGAGTCCGGCTGGGCGGCCGCGTTGTCGTAGGTCTCCAGAAAGGCGAGGTGCGCGATCGGGTCCCGCAGCGCGTCGAGCCGCAGCTGCTTCACCTTTTCCCAGTCGGCGGGGCGTATCGCGCGGACGACGTAGTCGTTCCCGGTCGGTGCGGTCATGGAACAACCCTAAACGCAGAAAACCCCCGCACCGAAGTGCGGGGGTTTCCTCAAAAATTGTTCGGCGGTGTCCTACTCTCCCACAGGGTCCCCCCTGCAGTACCA